>NZ_RBEC01000002.1:0-1540083 GCF_045999685.1 Stutzerimonas sp. VN223-3
GCCCTAAATAAAGCTAACCACTTGATTTACAAGAGGTTTAACCAAAGACCTGCGCCGGAGAAGGTGCGCATTATAGGCACTCAAAACGACGCGTCAACAGTATTTGGGGATTTATTCCGCGAGCAGCGAAATACGGCCAAAAGCCTTTTTGCCGGCCTGGCAGATATGACTCGATCCAAGCTTGAACATAAAGGTGCGATCCACCACCTCCCCATCCACCCGAACACCACCAGAGCCGAGCAGATCTCGCGCAACCGCGGCATTCTTGACCAGGCCCGCGCGGTTCAACACGGACGCCACCGGCATATCTTCTGAGGAACGCAACTCGATATCGGGAATGTCTTCTGGCAACTCACCTTCCTTCATCCTGTTGCCGGCTGAACGGTGCGCTGCGGCTGCAGCTTCCTCACCGTGAAAGCGAGCGACAATTTCCTCGGCCAGTTTGATCTTGATGTCACGCGGGTTAGCGCCCTGCTGGACATCCGTCTTGAAAGATTCTATTTCTTCCATACTACGAAAGCTGAGCAACTCGAAGTAGCGCCACATCAAGGCGTCAGGGATAGATACCAGCTTGCTATACATGACTCCGGGCACTTCTTGGATGCCTACATAATTCCCGAGCGACTTGGACATCTTCTTGACGCCATCAAGCCCCTCCAAAAGCGGCATGGTCACGACGCACTGTGAAGCCTGCCCATAGGAACGCTGCAGCTCTCGCCCCATCAGCAAATTGAATTTTTGATCGGTTCCGCCCAGTTCGACGTCCGCCTTAAGCGCGACCGAGTCATAGCCCTGGACTAGAGGGTAGAGAAACTCGTGTATTGCAATGGACTGATTGGTTGAATAACGCTTGCTGAAATCGTCGCGCTCAAGCATCCGAGCCACGGTGTACTGCGACGCCAGGCGAATGAAATCTGAAGGCTTCAGCTGGTCCATCCAAGACGAATTGAACGCAACTTCCGTCTTGGTCGGATCGAGAATCTTGAATACCTGACTCTTATAGGTTTCGGCATTCTCTAAAACCTGCTCGCGAGTCAAAGGCGGGCGAGTTGCGCTTTTACCGCTCGGATCGCCAATCATCCCGGTGAAATCGCCTATTAGAAAGATTACCTGATGGCCAAGTTCCTGAAATTGACGAAGCTTATTAATAAGCACCGTATGGCCCAGGTGAAGATCGGGCGCGGTAGGGTCGAAGCCGGCCTTGATTCGCAACGGCAGGCCTCGCTCGAGCTTGGCGACCAACTCCGCCTCGACGAGCACCTCATCAGCGCCCCGCTTGATCACCGATAACTGCTCTTGAACCGACTTCATTGGAGGCCCCACACCGAAAATTAAGGGCGTCAACCTTACAAGATCACCTGAAAAATACAATCTTAGGAGATGTGCTCTGGTAGGCACCGCGCCCATCCAAGGGTTGCCTCAGCGCCGCTTTGGTTATATTTTAGGCAGATATTTTCTCTGTACAAAAAATCACCAGACATCTAATGACCTATTCAAAATCGAAAGCACCTTATTACCCGAAAAGCCATCTCTTGGCTGCAAGCGGGGTAGCTGCGCTTCTGAGCTTGGCGCTTCTGGTGTTCCCATCGCGGGAAGTTGAAGCAAAGAAAACATTTCTCGATCTTCGACTCGATACCTCCGCAGAGCTCGCGTCCATGGATGCCGAGCCGCTTGAAAATGCCAAACCGGATAGTCCATTCGTCCAAATTCCAAACACAGAGCAGCACGATCTCAGCGAAGCTTCATCGCCAGACGCAGCAGTCGAAACAAACCCTCTCTCCAAAGAGGTGGTCGTCGCAAACGGGGATACCCTGTCGACTGTTTTTGCCAAGGTCGGCCTACCGCAATCCGCCGTTCATGATGTTCTGGCGAGTAGTACAGAAGCAAAACAGTTGGCCCGCCTCAAGGTCGGCCAGCGCCTCGAGTTCGAAATGGACGAGCAAGGCGGGTTGACTCGGCTGCGCAGCCCGATAAACAAGCTTGAAACGCTTCAGTTGGAAAAGCTTGGCAGTGGCTATGTCTTCAAGAAAGAGCATCTCAAGCCGGACGTAACCACTGCCTACGCACAAGGACGCATTGACAGTAGCCTGTTCCTAGCAGCAAAGCGCGCAGGGCTCAGCCATAACCTGACGATGGATCTCGCCAACGTATTCGGTTACGACATCGATTTCGCTATGGACATCCGTAAAGGAGACTCTTTCGAGGTCATCTACGAGGAAAAGAGTATTGCTGGCGAAAGGGTAGGAACGGGAAATATTCTCGCCGCTCGATTTACCAATCGAGGCAAGAGCTACACCGCCGTCCGCTATACAAACAAACAAGGCAATAGTAGTTACTACACAGCCGACGGCAATAGTATGCGCAAAGCATTTATCCGCACCCCGGTTGATTTTGCTCGTATCAGCTCTCGGTTTTCCAACGGTCGCAAACATCCCATCTTGAACAAGATTCGTGCGCACAAGGGAGTGGACTATGCAGCTCCACGCGGCACACCTATCAAGAGCGCGGGTGATGGAAAGGTATTGCTTGCAGGACGCAAGGGCGGGTATGGAAATACGGTGGTGATTCAGCATGGCCACCGCTATCGTACCCTTTATGCGCATATGCAGGGTTTCGCCAAAGGTGTGCGTAGCGGTTCAACGGTCAAGCAGGGGCAGATCATTGGCTACATCGGTACGACCGGCCTTTCGACCGGCCCCCATCTGCATTATGAGTTCCAAGTGGACGGAGTACACGTCGACCCTCTCGGCCTGAAGCTGCCCATGGCGGATCCGATTGCCAAGAACGAAAAGCAACGTTTTCTAAAGTTGAGCCAACCGCTAATGGCACGCATGGACGAAGAGCGCGCCACCATGCTGGCGATGCAGAAACAATAGCAATGTCGCTCTATGTCGGAGTCATGTCGGGCACCAGCCTTGACGGCCTGGATTTCGCACTGATAGAGCAGACTGAAAAAACGAAGTTACTCGGCACGCACTATGAGCCGATGCCGTTAAAACTAAAGCAGAGCCTGCTTGAGCTTTGCTCGCCAGGGCCCGACGAACTGGCCCGGGCAGCAATCGCCGAACAGGCCTGGGCTGAATTGGCAAGCACAGGCATTCACAAGTTGCTCATCAAGCTGCAGCTTGCCACCACAGCCATTCGAGCGATAGGAAGCCATGGGCAGACAGTGCGGCATGAGCCGCAACGTGGCTTCACTACCCAGATAGGTCAACCCGCTCTTCTAGCAGAACTGACCTCGATAAGCGTGGTTACTGATTTCCGTCGACGCGACATGGCAGCAGGTGGCCAGGGTGCTCCTCTGGTACCGGCGTTTCATGAAGCGTTGTTCAGCGACGCATCGCGTGTCAGGGCTGTGCTGAATATCGGCGGGTTCAGCAACCTCAGCTTGCTCCACCTGGGCAAATCCACCAGTGGCTTCGATTGCGGCCCAGGCAATGTATTGCTGGACGCCTGGATTCATCGTCACCACGGCCACTCGTACGACCGCAACGGAGACTGGGCAGCCAGCGGCCACGTCGACGCTGAACTTCTCAGGAAACTTCTTAGTGACAAGTTCTTCGCGGCTCAAGGACCGAAAAGTACCGGGCGCGAGCTATTCAATCTGCCGTGGCTGGATGCCCATCTCTCTTCATTTCCCAAAGTTGCTGCTGAAGATGTCCAAGCTACGCTGCTGGAACTGACTGCACGGAGCATTTGTGATTCGCTGCTCCTCAACCAACCGGACACGCAAGACGTGCTGGTTTGCGGTGGCGGCGCACATAACACTGCACTGATGCGAAGGCTGCATGCTCTGCTTCCGGGGCGCGAGGTAACCAGTACCGCCAAGTTTGGCGTAGCGCCCGACTGGATCGAAGCTATGGCGTTCGCCTGGCTCGCACATTGCTGCATCGAAGGAATCGCCGCGAACCGACCGAACGTAACCGGCGCCCGCGGCCTGCGCGTACTGGGCGCGATCTATCCAGCTTGATTTTCGGCTTTCTGCTTACAAACAAAAACACCGTGCCTAAACCTGGCACGGTGTTCTTAGCGGATCGCGGGCGTTAGATGGAAAAGGACTGCCCGCAACCGCAAGTAGTCGTCGCATTCGGATTTTTGATTACGAACCGAGAACCTTCCAAGCCTTCCTGGTAGTCGACTTCAGCGCCAGCCAGATACTGGTAGCTCATCGGGTCGACTACAAGACTCACACCCTCACGCTCAATGATGGTGTCATCTTCAGCCAAGTCCTCATCGAAGGTGAAGCCGTACTGGAAACCAGAGCAGCCGCCGCCCGTGACAAAGACACGCAACTTGAGCCGCGGGTTTCCTTCTTCATCGACCAGACTCTTCACCTTGCTCGCAGCACCCTGACTGAACTGGATAGCGGTGGGCGTGAAGGATTCGACACTCATTTGGTTCTCCTGGCGCGGGAGCGCCCATTACTGCGTTGACGGTGCATTATCGACTTATCCTACAAAATTGGTCAACTATTCATCAGCGACCGATTACAACGAAGTAGGTATGCCTGCGCTCGACCGCGAGAGCCGAGCACCGGCTCATCAAGGCAGCAACGCCGCGTTGCTTAAACCGAGTCGTTCATTCAGACCGAAGACGATATTCATGTTCTGCAAGGCTTGGCCGGACGCTCCTTTGACCAGATTGTCTATGACCGACAGCACCACCACCAGATCGCCGCCTTGTGGACGATGTACAGCGATGCGGCACATGTTGGCGCCACGCACGCTTCGGGTCTCTGGATGACTCCCCGCAGGCATCACGTCGACAAAAGGTTCGTTGGCATAACGCTGTTCATAAAGCGCTTGCAAATCAACGGAAGTGTTCGCGACCGTTGCATAAAGCGTGGCGTGGATACCACGGATCATCGGCGTTAGATGCGGAACGAAGGTCAGTCCCACATCTCCTCTCGCAGCACGACGCAGGCCCTGTGTGATTTCAGGCAGATGACGATGGCCCTTAACGGCGTAAGCCATCATGCTCTCGCCAGCCTCGGTGAATAGGGAGCCGATCTTCGCAGCGCGACCAGCACCGCTGACCCCCGACTTGCAATCGGCAATCAGGCGCGACGCGTCAGCCAGGCCGTTTTCCAGCAACGGCAAGTAGCCGAGCTGAGTAGCGGTCGGATAGCAACCCGGAACGGCGATCAAGCGCGCGTCTTTAATTTGCTCGCGATTGACCTCCGGCAGGCCGTAGACGGCCTCTGGCAGCAAAGCGGGAGCCCCATGCGGCTGGCCGTACCACTTGGCCCACTCGTCTGGGTCCTGCAGGCGAAAATCCGCAGAGAGGTCGATGACCCTAGTGCCCGTGTCAAGCAGCTCCGCCGCAAGCGCATGGGCGACACCGTGTGGAGTCGCGAAAAAAACCACATCGCAAGCGCCAAGCGTGGCGGTGTCCGGCACACTGAAAGCCAGCGCATCATAGTGGCCACGCAGGTTCGGATACATATCCGTCACCTTGACGCCATTTTCGGAGCGGGAGGTGATCACGGCCACTTCGGCCTGGGGATGCTGTGCCAGCAGACGCAGCAACTCGACCCCGGTGTAGCCTGTGCCGCCAACGATTCCGACCTTGACCATGAGCTGCCTCTTACAGTGGAACGATAAAGAGCACCGATGATAAAGGTGCCTGCGCTCAGGGCCAACTACCGAGGTGACGCGCGGAGCTTCAAGCCACTACTATCGACCAACTCCGACCTAAGGAATCCGCTGAATGCTTTATCTATGGCTGAAAGCCCTGCATATCGTTGCGATCGTCTGCTGGTTTGCCGGACTGTTCTATCTGCCGAGGTTGTTCGTTTACCACGCAATGAGCGAAGACCAGGTAAGCCGGGATCGATTTCAAATAATGGAGCGCAAGCTCTATCGCGGAATCATGCTGCCCTCAATGATCGCAACTCTCATTTTCGGGGTAGCTATGGTCACGCTGAATCCTGCACTTTTTAGCACTGGCGGATGGCTGCACGCCAAGCTCGCGCTAGTAGTCCTGCTGATCGGCTATCACCACTTATGCGGTGTACAGCTGAAGCGTTTTGCACGTAACGAGAACACTCGTAGCCATGTTTTCTACCGGTGGTTCAATGAATTCCCGGTGCTGCTATTACTGGCTATTGTCATCCTGGTTGTGGTCAAACCGTTCTGAAAAGCTACCTAAGGAACCTGCCATGTCGCTACCCGCTTTCCTAGAAGATCGCCTGCGCCTGCCTCTGGTAGCCGCGCCAATGTTTCTTGTTTCCAATCCAGCGCTCGTCACTGCGTGTTGCCGGAGTGGTGTGGTGGGTAGCTTTCCAGCGCTGAACCAACGGGAAAGCAGCGGATTCCGCGCCTGGCTGCTGGAAATCAGCGAGCATTTATCTGCGACACCAGGGGCAGCCCCGTTCGCAGTGAATCTGATCGTCCATCACAGTAACCCTCGATTGCAGGCTGACCTTGCCATATGCGTGGAGCAACGCGTGCCGATCGTTATAACCAGTCTCGGCGCTGTGAAGGAGGTCGTAGATGCAGTGCACAGCTACGGCGGTCTGGTCTTTCATGACGTAACCACGCGCCGACATGCGGAGAAAGCAGCCGAAGCAGGGGTAGACGGCCTAATTGCCGTTGCGGCAGGCGCAGGTGGTCACGCCGGCACTTGGAGTCCCTTTGCCTTGATTGCGGAGATCCGTCAGTTTTTCGACAAAACCCTCCTGCTATCAGGTTGCCTCAACCACGGTCACGAGATACTGGCGGCGCAACTGCTGGGGGCCGATCTTGCCTACATGGGAACACGCTTCATCGCCACCAGAGAAAGCCAAGCCTCAGAGGATTATAAGCAGATGCTCCTGCAAGCGCAGGCCGTGGATATCATTCACACCGCGGCAGTGTCGGGCGTACCGGCGAGCTTCATGCGTCAAAGCCTGTTGCAGGCCGGCTACGACGAGGCACGCCTACAAGGCAAAGGCGAAATGAACTACGCAGCGAAACTAAAACCGGTCAGCGATGAGGCCAAGGCGTGGAAGACCGTCTGGTCTGCAGGCCAAGGCGTAGGAGAAATCCGCGACCTGCCGGCTGCCGAAGAGCTGATTGCGCGTCTGGATCGAGAGTACCGCACAGCTCATAGCCAAACGGTTCAACTTTCCCAACGATGGCTAGGGTGATCGTGACGCATCTCGCATTCCGCATAGAGCCAAGTCCAGCTGCTCCGCTGCAACTTGTTAGCGATACAGCCGGGCCGCTAGGCTTGAGCAAATCATCAAGGTAACAGGGATGTTGCATGACTTTCGACCTGTACAAAATCGTCTTCGACGGCGAGCTCGTGCCAGGAATGGCAGCCGACGTTGTCAAAGACAATCTGATTCGGCTGTTCAATAGCGACACCAGGAAAATCGAGCGACTGTTCGGTCATGGCCCGGTGAATATCAAGCGTGACCTAAGCGGTCCTGAGGCCGATAAATATTTACAAGCATTACATCGTGCGGGAGCGAAGGCTCGCAAAGAGCCGGAACAGGTTATTACCCTGGCTCTGCTTGATAACGCACCAGAACGATCGACCGATACACAAGCCGCCGCAGACCAAATGAGCTGTCCAAAATGCGGACATGGCCAAACGGTGAACAACCAATGCGAACGGTGCGGCATCGTTATCGAGAAGTACCTAGCGAGGCAGGCGCAGAATACCCAAGCGATTAACGAACGCATCCACGACGTTGCAGCCCAACCATATGCCCCACCGCGCGCTCAGGTTGGTGAGCCGACACCAGAATATGGCGAGCTAAAGGCGTTCACGATACAAGGCAGGATAGGACGCTTACGCTACCTTGCCTGGTCCATGACGCTGATGGCCGCCGCGCTTGGGTTGCTGATCATTGCCAGCATGGGCTTCGCCATCTCCCCAGTGCTTGGCTCGATTCTCGCCGGATTACTCGGAATCGGCGTTCTGCTCGTCAGCGTGCAAATCAGCATACAACGCTTGCACGATATCGGTTGGACCGGCTGGTTCATGTTGCTCAACTTGGTGCCGGTAGTCGGCACGGTCTTTCCCCTAGCGTTGCTGTTGGTACCGGGTAACAAGGGGGTGAACCGCTTCGGCCCGCCGCAGCCACCCAACAGCCGAGCGGTAAAGATTCTCGCGGCACTCTGGCTGCTCATGCCGGTTATTGGCGTTCTCGTCGCGATCGCAATTCCGGGCTACCAGCAATATGTGGACCGTGCGGCTCTGTGAACTCACGTATTCATCAGGCCAGCACCGTGCGCTCCGAAGCCCAACTGCGCAGATCATCAAGGGCTTCGGCCATTACTACCGAAAGTGGCGAGGTCGCCCGGACGCAATCCAGCAGCATCCGTTGGTCCGGTTCGCGCGACTGCGCCTGACCCGCATAGACTGCTGACACTACGACCTGTTCGATTTCCGCCCCGGAAAACCCATCGCAGGCGCCTGCCAATACATCCAGATCGAAGCTATCGGTATTCAGTTCACGCCGCGCCAGATGAATGCGGAATATTTCGGCGCGGGTTGACTGATCAGGCAAGTCGACGAAGAACAGCTCATCAAAACGCCCTTTTCGTAACAGTTCGGGCGGCAGACGATCGACCGCGTTGGCTGTCGCCACCATGAACACCGGCGCATCACGCTCAGCCATCCAGGTAAGCAAAGTACCCAGCACTCGCTGACTGACACCGCCGTCCATCGCACCGGTGGCGAGCCCCTTTTCCAGTTCGTCCATCCACAATACGCAGGGCGCCATCTGCTCGGCCAGCTTCAGCGCCTCACGCAGGTTGCGCTCCGTTTCGCCAAAGAATTTGTTGTACAGGCAGGCAAAGTCCAACCGCAACAACGGCAGGCCCCAAAGCCCCGCCACCGCCTTGGCAGCCATACTTTTGCCGCCACCCTGGACTCCGACGAGCATTACGCCGCGTGGCATGTCGCGTTTGCTTCCAGCCATAAAGGCGCTCTGACGCTCCCCTAGCCAATGCTTGAAGTTCTGCAACCCTCCGACATCGGCGAACCGCGCCGTTTCGTATTCGAAACCAAGCACGCCATCCATATCAAGGAGCTCAAACTTCCTGCGATTGAGTTCCGGCAAGTCATCCTGGGTAATCGCACCGTCATCGCAGATCAGGCTATGCGCCAGGCTCCGGGCCTCGACATGGCTGAGGCCACGCAAGTTTTTCACTACCTGCTGCAAGGTGCGATTGTCGGTACGCACCCGCGCGCCACGGTTACGCTCACTCCAACGAGTCGCCTCGTCGCGCACGATACTTAGCAGTTCCTCCTCGGATGGCAGGGTCAGGGAGAACCGCGCCGCGTAACGCTGGACCTCGGACGGCAGCTTGAACGTATGGGAGACCAGCACCAGCGTCGGGGCCGAAGCCCCTTCGGCCATGGCAATTTCCTTCAGTAACCGCACCAGTCGCGGCTCGTCGAGGAACGGGTGCAGGTCACAGAAGACGTAAAGATTCGCCAACGGGTCGTGCTTAACGTGCTTCAGCGCGATGTCAGCGGCACAGCTTTCGCCGTTATCCAGCGCTTCTCCACCGAACGCAAAGCGTCTTAGCCCCTCGGTAACTGACCAGACCTGGAGCGCTAGGCCTCGGCTGACCGCCAACCCGGTCAGCGTTTCAAGGACACGCCGTTCGTCCCACGACTCGATAACCACGAGTCGCAGACGTGACTCGAGCACCAGCGCCAAATCACGGATATCGTTCTTCATTTGCTACCTCCCTGTGTAGGCTGACCAGGCTCAAAATGGCCTGTTACACTGTTCAATCGTCCAATTCCGGAGAAGCGCCATGGATTGTCTGTTTTGCAAGATCGTGGCTGGGGATATCCCTGCGCACAAGCTTTATGAAGACGATCAGGTCATCGCCTTCAACGACATCGCACCCCAGGCGCCGGTACATTTCCTCGTCATCCCGAAGAAGCACATAGCCACCCTCCACGACTTGAGTGAGAAGGACGACAAGGCACTCGCCGGCCATATCCTCTTCACGGCGCAGCGTCTCGCCGAGGAACAAGGCTGCCACGATGGCTTTCGCGTCGTCATGAACTGCAACGACCTCGGTGGCCAGACGGTCTATCACATACACATGCATGTGCTCGGCCAGCGTCAGATGCACTGGCCACCGGGCTGATGAGTTACCCAAGCAAGCGCCACTGCCAACAACTGCTCCGAGCCATCTGGAGGCGACATGCCCAACCGACGCGAATATTCACCCGCCGATCGCCTGCTGCTGCAAGCTGATGCCGCGTTAAGAACATTGCTGCCGTTCAGTGGCCAGCCCAATCGCCCGACGCCTGCAGTATTGGAGAACGAGACCGAGCTGAGCGACAGCGATGCGCGTCACGTTGCCGGACTGATGCGGATCAATCATACCGGTGAGGTTTGCGCGCAGGCGTTGTACCAAGGGCAAGCGTTGACAGCACGATTACCGAGAGTGCGACAAGCGATGGAACGTGCCGCCGATGAGGAAGTCGACCACTTGGCCTGGTGCGAACAACGCATCCATCAGCTGGGCAGTCATACCAGCGTCCTTAACCCGCTTTTCTACGGATTGTCGTTTGGCATCGGTGCTTCTGCCGGCCTGATCAGCGACCGGATCAGTCTGGGCTTTGTGGCCGCCACCGAGGATCAGGTCTGCAAGCACCTCGATGAGCATCTAGGGCAGATTCCAGAGGCCGACAAGAAGTCTCGAGCCATTCTCGAGCAGATGCGCAAGGACGAGGCGCAGCATTCAACCGCTGCCCTCGATGCCGGCGGATTAAGCTTTCCAGCGCCGATTAAATTTGGCATGAGCCTGATGGCGAAGGTGATGACCAAAACCACCTATCGCATCTGATTGCAGCAACCAAAAAGGGCGCCATAGGCGCCCTTTTTGGTTGGAATAACAATTAGCCCGGCATGTTGCGCGCGTAGAAGATTTCCAGCATCTCGTGACGCAGACGATCTTCAACCTGCTGACGCTGTTCTGCGGAAAGATTACTGGTAGCGTCACCGAACAGGTAATTCTCCAGCTCGAAGTTCTTCAGCAGCATCTTGGTGTGGAAAAGATTCTCCTGATAAACGTTGACGTCGGTCATCTGATAGGCCGAGCGCGTATCTTCGGAAAGATAGTTCTGAATCGAATTGATCTCGTGATCGATGAAGTGCTTCTTACCTTCTACATCACGAGTAAAACCGCGGACACGATAGTCGACGGTGACGATATCCGAGTCGAATTGATGGATCAGATAATTGAGCGCCTTTAGTGGCGAGATAACACCGCAGGTTGACACGTCGATATCCACACGGAAGGTCGCTATGCCTTCGACGGGGTGAATCTCGGGATAGGTATGAACCGTGATGTGACTCTTATCCAGGTGCGCCAGGATGGTGTCTGGCAGCGGACCTGGCGACTCCTCGATCTGGCTGTCAGTCGGAGTAACCGGCTGCTCCGATATGAGGATGGTTACGCTCGCGCCCTGCGGCTCGTAGTCTTGCCGTGCAATGTTGAGAATGTTTGCACCAATGATGTCCACAACATCGGTCAGAATCTGCGTCAGCCGCTCCGCATCATACTCTTCGTCGATGTACTGTACGTACGCCTGCTGATCTTCCTGCGTTTCGGCATAGCAGATGTCGTAAATGTTGAAGCTCAAGGACTTCGTCAGGTTGTTGAACCCGTGGAGCTTGAGTTTGCTTTTCACCATTGGAAACTCTCTTTGATGCGGCTCACCGCGTGATTGAGCATGCCCGTCAGATCCCAGGTATCTGCGTAGGACGGTATACACCTCTTCGCATTAGCGACTGTGCTGTGCTGTTTTAACGAAACGGCCCCGTTGAAAAACGGGGCGCGCATTATGCAGAGTGAAGGCGGCGGGTGCCAGTGCTCAGAAATATCAATCTAATGAGTCGAAGCCTGCAGCGTTCTCGGCACATATTGAGGAAGGCGTCGAGTTCGCTGTGCTCCGGCAGTCAGCCCAGCTCGACAATCTCATAGTCATGTGTAATTTCAACGCCGGCACGCCCGAGCATGATCGATGCGGAGCAGTATTTCTCGGCGGACAGTTCGACCGCACGCTTGACCTGGGCTTCCTTCAGACCACGCCCCTTGACGACAAAGTGCAGGTGAATCTTGGTGAACACCTTCGGATCTTCACTGGCGCGCTCCGCCTCTAGGAATGCCTCGCAGCTCTCGACCGGCTGACGAGACTTCTTCAGGATGCTCACCACATCGAAGTTGCTGCAGCCACCAAGCCCGAGCAACAGCATTTCCATCGGGCGGACGCCGAGATTACGCCCGCCGTTTTCCGGCGGACCATCCATGACTACGACATGACCGCTGCCCGATTCGCCGAGAAACATCGCTTCTCCGGCCCACTGAATGCGCGCTTTCATCAATAGACTCCGGTACTAAAGGAGCGAAGCTTAGCATGACCGTCGGCACCAACTGGAGGGCAGCAATCCGACGAAACGAATGCCTCAAAGTTGATATTCGTGTCGCAGTTTTGTTGTCGATGCGGACCGGTCTGTTAAGCTCCCTTGGCCTGATAACAGAACTCAGTCATAAATAATAAGAACCTGCCTCTATTGGACACATCTTCCGGGACTACAGCATGGTCGCTATTACACTCACGCCCAAGATCAAAAACATCGACAAACTACTCGCGCATTGCCATCGCCGGCGCTATACCGCCAAGAGCACCATCATTTATGCAGGCGATCGCTGTGAAACTCTGTTCTTCATTGTTAAAGGCTCGGTCACTATCCTGATCGAGGACGATGATGGTCGGGAGATGATCATCGCCTATCTCAACTCGGGAGATTTCTTCGGAGAGATGGGCCTGTTCGAGAAGGAAGGCACCGAAAAGGAGCGTAGCGCCTGGGTACGCGCCAAGACCGAGTGCGAGGTCGCCGAACTGAGCTACGCCAAGTTCCGCGAACTGACGCAGCAGGATCCCGATATTCTTTACGCTCTCGGCAGTCAGATGGCCGAACGTCTGCGCAACACTACGCGCAAGGTCGGTGATCTAGCGTTCCTCGACGTAACCGGCCGCGTTGCTCGCACGTTGCTCGACCTGTGCAAACAACCCGATGCCATGACTCATCCGGATGGCATGCAGATCAAGATCACCCGCCAGGAAATCGGCCGCATCGTCGGTTGTTCGAGGGAAATGGTCGGACGTGTACTCAAGAGCCTGGAATCCCAGGGTCTGGTGCATGTAAAAGGCAAGACGATGGTGGTATTCGGTACGCGTTGAGATCCAGTCAGTACCATTGAAAAGCCGGCGATTTGCCGGCTTTTCAATTCAGTCAGTCCGGATCACCACCCAGACGCGGGCGGGCGCGCCCTGGAAAGAACAAGCGCTGCAGCTCGGCGCCGGGTTGTTCGGCGCGCATGAAGGCCTCCCCAACCAGAAACGCGTACACCTCGTTGATTTCCATCAACTCGACATCAGCGCGATGCAGAATGCCGCTCTCGGTCACCACCACTCGATCATGGGGAATACGCGGCAGCAAATCGAGGGTGGTATCTAGGCTCAGTTCGAAGGTGTGCAAGTTGCGGTTGTTGATTCCAACCAAAGGCGTTTCGAGGCGCAACGCGCGCTCCAGCTCCGCTCCGTCATGCACTTCCACCAATACGTCGAGCCCCTGCGCTTTTGCTACATCGGCCAGCTCGGCCATCTGCGCATCCTCCAGCGCTGCGACAATCAGCAAAATGCAGTCGGCGCCCAGTGCTCGGGCCTCGATCACCTGATAGGGATCGACCATGAAATCCTTACGGATCACCGGCAGCTTGCAGGCAGCACGCGCCTGCTGCAGATACTCATCGGCGCCCTGGAAGAAATCTATGTCGGTCAAGACCGACAGACAGGTCGCGCCGCCAGCCTCGTAGCTTTTGGCAATGTTCGCGGGTACGAAGTCTTCGCGCAGCACACCTTTGCTCGGCGACGCTTTCTTGACCTCGGCGATTACCGCTGGCTGTTTATTGCGAACCTGCTCTTGCAGGCTCTGGGCAAAACCACGGACCGGGTCCGCAGCAGCCGCCAGCCTTTCCAGCTCGGCCAGACTGACACGACCACGACGCTCGGCGACCTCTTCATATTTGCGCGCAATGATTTTCTCCAGAACCGTCGGCACGCTCATTGCGAACTCTCCTGCTTGAACACCACGGTAAAGGAGACTAACTCTTCGAACTTGTCCCGAGCCAGACCGGTGTGCAACGCATCGTGTGCCATTTCGACGCCCTGTTTCAGGCTGCTGGCAACATCGGCCGCATAGAGCGCAGCACCCGCGTTGAGCACGATCATGTCGGCGGCCTTCTGTCCGTTGTCGGTCTTGCGTCGACCCAGCGCATCACGAATCAGCGCCAGCGAACCCTGGGCATCATCGACGTTCAGCCCGATTAGGCTCTGGCTCTTGATGCCAAAATCTTCCGGCTGGACGCTGTATTCGCTGATCTCACCACCGTTCAGCTCGGCAATATAGGTCGGTGCCGCCAGACTTATTTCATCAAGCCCGTCCTGGGCATGCACGACCAGCACATGCTTGCTGCCCAGGCGCGCAAGCACCTCAGCCATTGGCCGGCAGAGTGCCTTGCTGAATACGCCGAGAACCTGATGCTTCACCCCGGCCGGATTGGACATTGGCCCGAGGATATTGAACAGCGTGCGCAACCCAAGTTCGCGCCGCGGACCGGCGGCAAATTTCATCGCGCCATGATGCGCTGGTGCGAACATGAAGCCCACCCCTACAGCATCGACACTGCGCGCCACTTGCTCAGGGGTAAGATCGAGGTAAACACCGGCCGCCTCAAGCAAATCGGCGCTACCGCTCTTGCCCGACACTGCCCGATTGCCGTGTTTAGCGACTTTTCCGCCCGCCGCGGCGACCACAAAGGCTGCAGCAGTCGAGACATTGAAAATGTTCATACCGTCGCCACCGGTACCGCAGGTATCCACTAGACGATAGGTATCGAAATTCACTGGCTCTGCGAGCTCTCGCATTACCTGCACGGCCCCGACGATCTCGTCGATGGTTTCGCTCTTCATACGCATCCCCATAAGGAACGCGCCGATCTGCGCATCGGTGCATTGGCCGGTCATGATCTGGCGCATGACCGCCTTCATTTCATCGGTACTCAGATCCAACTGGCCAACGATGCGGTTGAGGGCTTCCTTGATGTCCATCAGCGCACGCCTCCGGTCTGCTTCAAAAAGTTGGCGAAAAGTTCGTGGCCCTGCTCGGTCATGATGGATTCGGGGTGGAACTGCACACCTTCAACGTTCAATGTCTTGTGCCGCAGGCCCATGATCTCGTCGGCGCTGCCGTCGTCCTTACGCGTCCAGGCCGTCACTTCCAGGCAGTCCGGCAGCGTTTCACGCTTGACCACAAGCGAGTGATAACGAGTGACGATGAGCGGGTTGTTCAACCCGGCGAACACCCCGGCATTTTCGTGCAGCACCGGGCTGGTCTTGCCATGCATGACTTGGCGTGCGCGAACCACATCACCGCCAAAGGCCTGGCCAATGCTCTGGTGCCCAAGACAAACCCCGAGAATCGGCAGCTTGCCAGCGAAATGACGTATCAATTCCAGCGAAACGCCCGCTTCGTTCGGCGTACAGGGGCCGGGCGAAACGACGATGCGTTCGGGATTCAGGGCTTCGATTTCGGCCACACTCAATTCGTCGTTGCGCACCACCTTGACGTCCGCACCAAGCTCGCCGAGATACTGCACGACGTTGTAGGTAAAGGAATCGTAGTTATCGAGCATCAACAGCATGATCAGTTCTCCTGCTGGTCGCGTTCGGCCAGGGCCACCGCGCGAAACATGGCGCGGCGTTTGTTGAGCGTTTCTTCCCACTCTAGTGCCGGCTGCGAATCGGCGACGATGCCGGCGCCGGCCTGGACGTGCAGTTCGCCGTCCTTGATTACCGCGGTGCGGATCGCAATAGCCGTGTCCATATTGCCGTTCCAGGCAAGATAACCGACCGCACCGCCGTAGACGCCGCGCTTCACCGGCTCCAACTCGTCGATGATTTCCATGGCGCGAATTTTCGGCGCACCGGACAAGGTGCCAGCCGGCAAGATCGCGCGCAGTGCATCCATGGCAGTCAGCGGCGCCTTGAGCTGGCCGGTGACGTTAGAAACGATGTGCATGACGTTCGAGTAGCGCTCGATGACCATCTTCTCGGTCAGCCGCACCGAGCCGTTCTCGGCCACCCGACCCACGTCGTTGCGCCCCAGGTCGATCAGCATCAAGTGTTCGGCCAGCTCCTTGGCGTCGCTGAGCAGATCCTGCTCCAGTGCCAGATCGGCTTCCTCGTTGGCGCCGCGCGGGCGAGTGCCGGCGATCGGTCGAACCGTGACCAGCCCTTCTTCGACGCGCACCAGCACTT
This sequence comes from Stutzerimonas sp. VN223-3, assembly GCF_045999685.1. Taxonomy (NCBI): domain Bacteria; kingdom Pseudomonadati; phylum Pseudomonadota; class Gammaproteobacteria; order Pseudomonadales; family Pseudomonadaceae; genus Stutzerimonas; species Stutzerimonas sp. VN223-3. The sequence continues at coordinate 16,348 of NZ_RBEC01000002.1, forward strand.
CCGGCGACGAACCCACCACGTGGAAATCGCCAAAGTTGAAGAAGTACATGTAGGGCGTCGGGTTGAAGCAACGCAGCGCGCGGTAGAGGTCAATCGGGGCCGCTTTGAACGGGATCGACATGCGCTGGGAAATCACCACCTGCATGCAATCGCCAGCGAGGATGTAATCCTTGATGCGGTTGACGGCCTGCTCGTAGTCCTCATGGGTGAAGCTGGAGCGGAACGTCGGTTCGGCACCACCACCGCTTTCAAAATCCAGGCCCAGACGCGGCGTAATCGACTGCCGCAACTTTTCGCGCAGCGCTTGCAGCTTCGCCTGTCCCGCCTCGTAGGCGCCTGGCTGGGACGGGTCGACCAGAACGATGCAGTGCAGCTTACCAGCGAGGTTATCGAACACCACCACCGCATCGGAAACCATCAATAGTATGTCGGGCGTTCCCAGCGGATCGGGGTTGGGACACTGCGCCAGCTTGCGCTCAACATAGCGCACGCTGTCGTAGCCGAAGTAGCCCACCAGACCGCCATTGAAGCGCGGCAGCCTCTCAACCGGCGCCACGCGGTAGCGCTGTTGGAAGGCTTCGACGAAGGCCAGCGGATCCTCGACCTCGCAGTTTTCAGTCTCGACGTCATCGGTGGTGACGCTGATGCGATGATCCTGCACCCGCAGCACGGTGCGGCACGGAAGGCCGATGATCGAGTAGCGCCCCCACTTTTCCCCGCCCTGTACGGACTCGAGCAAATAGGAATTGGGCGCGTCGGCCAGCTTGAGATACAGCGTCAGCGGCGTGTCGAAGTCGGCGAGGGTTTCGAACGACAAGGGGATGCGGTTGTAGCCTTCAGCGGCTAAACGCAGGAATTCTTCGCGGGTCATGTCAGCCTCGTGGTCGGAGGGAGCTACTTGGGTCAGGCATAGCAAACGTACCGGGCAAGCCGGCAGAAGATGTCAGGCGCGCCAGCGCCAACGGGCCAAGGCCTTGATGACATTCATCCATTGTTTGCGGGTGACCACCACGATCTGATCTCGTCTGCGGGATTTTCGGGATGTGCGGAACAGAGGCCACACTAGCGCAGCCCCGAACCCGAAGCAACCAGCTCGCGCAGGTCATCGAGCACCAGAGCAGGCTGCTCGTTTGCGATGGGCTCCCCGTGGTTGTACCCATAGCTGAGCGCGACGCAGGAGACAGCCGCAGCCTTTGCGGCGCGGACGTCGTTGCGCGAGTCGCCGATAAACAACGAGGCGGACGGTTCGACCTCTGCCTGGCCCATTACCCATAACAGCGCCGCCGGGTCGGGTTTCTGCTGGGGCAGCGTGTCGCCACCAACCAGCCACTGGAAATAACCAGCGAGCCCCTTCTCTTCCAGTAGCGGCTCAATAAATTGCGCCGGCTTATTGGTGATGATCGCCAGCTTCACATCTCGTTCACGCAACCAGTCCAGGCATTCCTGCACGCCCCGGTAGACGGTGGTCAGCTCATGGCCGCCAGCATAGGCCTGCATGAACAGCGTCAGCGCCTCGTCGGCTAGCTCATCAGCCACACCGCCGTGCTGCAACTGACCGGCCAATGCGCGACGCACCAGCACCTTCGAGCCATTGCCGACCCAGTCGCGCACATGTTCGATGCCGGCCGGTTCGCGGCCCAGCAGCATCAGCATTTTGTCTACCGCGGCGGCCAGATCCGGTACCGAATCCATCAGGGTGCCGTCCAGGTCGAACATCACCAGGCGCGGCAACTTGCCACCGAAGAGCTGCTCCAGGCGTGTCATGGGCGGGCCAGCGCCAGTTCGGCACGCATCTGATCGATCACCGCCTTGTAATCCGGCTGGTTGAAGATTGCCGAGCCGGCCACGAAGGTATCAGCGCCCGCTGCGGCAATTTCTCGGATGTTCTTGGGATTGACGCCGCCGTCGATCTCCAGACGAATCTCCCGGCCGCTGGCATCGATCAGCGCACGCGCTTCGCGCAACTTGTCCAGCGTGCCGGGGATGAACTTCTGCCCGCCGAAGCCGGGGTTGACGCTCATCAGCAGGATCATATCGACCTTATCCATGACGTACTTCAGCACGTCCAGCGGCGTCGCCGGATTGAACACCAGGCCGGCCTTGGCGCCGCCATCCTTGATCAATTGTAGCGAGCGGTCGATGTGCTCGGAGGCTTCTGGGTGAAAGGTGATGTAGCTGGCGCCGGCTTCGAGGAAATCGCCGATCATGCGGTCCACCGGCTTGACCATCAGGTGCACGTCGATGGGTGCGGTGACGCCGTGCTTGCGCAACGCCGAGCAGACCATCGGGCCGATGGTCAGGTTGGGTACGTAGTGGTTGTCCATCACATCGAAATGGACGATGTCCGCGCCGGCGGCGAGCACGTTGTCTACTTCCTCACCCAGACGGGCGAAATTGGCAGAAAGAATGGAGGGGGCGATGGCGAACGGCTGCATGACGACCTCGGGTAGCGCGGGCGGAATGCCGCGCATTGTACCCGAGGGGTCGACATTGCGGCGCGTCTGACATCCGCTGTGAATGCCGGCGCGCACGGGCGGATCAGGTGAGCTCGTCGAAGCACTCGCCGATGATCGCCAGGCCACGATCGAGCAGGTCGTCTTCAACAGTCAGCGGCACCAGCACTCGCAGTACGTTGGAGTAGGTTCCGCAGGACAACAGGATCAGCCCCTTATCCCGCGCCCGTACAACGATCTGCGAGGTCAACGCCGCAGCTGGTCGTGCATGATCGCCCTCGTCGAACAGTTCGATGGCAACCATCGCACCGAGCCCGCGCACCTCGCCGATTTCCTTGTGCCGCGCCTGCATAGCCTCGAGGCCAGCCGTGAGCTTCTGGGCCACGGTCTTGCAGCGATCGAGCAGCCTCTCTTCGTCGAAGATCTCCATGACCGCCAGCGCAGCGGCACAGGACAGCGGATTACCCGCATAGGTGCCGCCCAGGCCACCCGGAGCAATGGCGTCCATCACTTCAGCCTTGCCGCACACACCGGCAATCGGGAACCCACCGCCGACGGACTTGGCGAAAGTAGTCAGATCGGCAGCCACGCCCATCTGCTCCATGGCGAAGAACGTGCCGGTGCGCCCTGCCCCCGTCTGTACCTCATCGGCAATCAGCAGGATGCCGTGCTGGTCGCAGAGCGCACGCAGGCGGACCATGAACTCCTTCGGCGCAACATTGAAGCCGCCCTCGCCCTGCACCGGTTCGATGATGATCGCCGCGATGTCGCGCGGCTCGGCGTCGTTCTTGAAGATTCGCTCAATGCTGGCAATCGACTCGTCGACGCCGATGCCATGAATCGAACAGGGATACAGCGCGCGGAAGATGCCACCGGGCATCAGGCCCATGCCCGCCGAATACGGCGCAACCTTGCCGGTGAGGCCGAGGGTCATCATGGTGCGCCCATGATAGGCACCGGTGAAGGCAATGACACCGGCGCGGCCAGTGGCGGCACGGGCAATCTTCACCGCGTTCTCCACCGCTTCGGAGCCGGTGGTGACCAGCAGCGTTTTCTTGGCAAAATTACCCGGTACTCGCGCGTTGATCTTCTCGCACAGCTCGACGTAGGGTTCGTAAGCCAGAACCTGGAAGCAGGTGTGGGTCAGCTTGTGCAGCTGCGCCTCTACCGCCTTGATGATTTTCGGATGCAGGTGGCCAGTATTCAGCACAGCGATACCACCGGCGAAGTCGATGAATTCGCGACCTTCGACGTCGACGACGCTGCAGTTCGTCGCGTGGTCGGCAAAGATTGGATGGATCTGACCGACGCCACGGGGAACGGCGGCGACACGGCGTTGCATCAGGGATTCGTTGGTCTTACTCATAAGCTCCTCAGTAGCCGCTCATCGTCGGCTCGGGTCGGAATGGACGTCAGGGAGCAAGCGCGGCAGCATACGATGATCGACTGCCGCACCATCCGGGCGTTCGGATAACAGTAGAACTCTGTGCATTATTTTGCACGCCAAATTTGCGATGCCACCCGATCCAGGCCGGCGGCGGGCAAGCTAACGGGTCAATTTTGACAGGCCAACGCGTGAGGCCATGAAATAGGCACTAACAGACAGCGACCAGGCAGTTAGAAATGCCAACATAAGCCTCTCGAAGCCAGCCGTGACGCCGAACGTATTCGGATGAGTGCCAGCGCGGTCCGTTACCAGTTGCACGACATATCACAGGGAGCCTAATGCCTCGTATTCTCGAACCACTGCAGCTTCTAGTTTTCATGTCCGCGATCGTGTTCGCGTCAGGCAGCAGCGCTGCAGACGAACCTGTCACGCCGGAAACCACGCCGGCCACAACACCAATCGAACGTCCGAAGTTACTGTCGCGCAGCGAAGCCATGGCGGGCGATCTGAAGCGACAGCTGCCAGCCAGCGAAATCGTCAGCTTGCAGGCGGGTGAGAAAGAATTCGTTGCGCTCTGGCGGCCAGCGAATGTCGGCGTACCCAAAGGACTGGTGATTTTGCTACCGGGGGACGGTGAGAGTGCGGATTGGCCACGCGGCATCGGCCCGCTGCGCAGAGGCCTGCCCGATCATGGCTGGCATACCCTGAGCCTCAGCGTGCCGGACGCGCCGCAGATCACACCTGTCGGCACTCTACACTCCCCAGTTGAGCCGGCTGAGCCGTTGAAAGAACAGCCCGAACCGGCGCCAGACGTAACCGATGAAGAAGACGCACCCAACGAGGCGGGCTACCTGCCGGAAGAAACGGCCACCACGCAGAACGAGCCACCACTTGATGAACCCGAGGCGCAAGATTCACCCGAGCCAGATGTTACCGAGCTCAGCCATGCCGACCAGATAGCCGAACGCCTCGATGCTGCCCTGACCTTCGCCCGCTCCAAGCAGCCGAGGAAAATAGCCCTTCTCGGACAAGGCACAGGCGGTTATTGGGCTGCGCGCTATCTCCAGCAGTTGGCGCCAGACGATGTGGCGCATCTGCTATTGATCCAGCCGCATCAGCCAGAGGGGCAGGACGAAACACTCGCAGATCTGGTTCCAGCGCTCAAGTTGGCCACCGGCGACTTCTATTACAAGGACAATACCGGCAACCTCTCGGCGGCCCGCGAGCGGTTGAATGCGAGTCGCCGTATCAAGCATCCGGCTTATGAACAGGTGGGGTTGCAGCCGCTGTTCGGTAACCGAAAGGCCGAACAGGAACAGCTCGTGCGACGGGTACGTGGCTGGCTGGACAGGAAGCGGTAGCGTTTCGCCTGCTCCGCTCGGGGACAGCATTAACGAAAGCCCTTGCGCTCACGAATCAAGGCGTAAGCGTTGTGCAACTCACGGGTGCGTTCGGTAGCCTCGCGGACCTGTAATGGCGTTGCCCCGGCGCCGGCCTGTTTGTCGGGATGATGCTTACTGAGCAGACGGCGATAGGCTCGCTTGATTACCTGCGGCTCGCTGTCGGCGCGCACACCTAGCAAACGCAACGCCTGTTCATAAGCGCCCCCTAGGTTGCTCGGCGCGCCTTGACGTTGTCCGCCACTCTGATCCAACGCCGCGATGGCCGCCGAATCCCAGCCCATCCACTTTCCCCAAAGCATGATCAGCTCGTGCTCGCGAGCATCGATCTGACCCTGCGCCCGTGCCATTCGCCAACAGGCCTGAAGTATGGCCTTGGCTTCGTCGTGCCGACCCCGTAAACGCTGCAGCGGCTCGCGCAAGCCGTCGCCACTGGATTTGCCACGATAGAACGCATCGATGGCCGCACGCTGGGCCGTTGACGCCAACTGTAGTCGACGCATCTCACTACGAGCGGCCTGGATATGCGCTTCGCTGATTCGGCCGCTGCTTTTGGCCAAGCGTCCAAGGAGAAAGAACAGCAATTCGTATCCGTGTATTGCCGGCTTGCCGCCACCAAGGCGGTGACGCAGGCTCGCCCAGGAATCGAGTCCGAGCCGGCGATCGAGTACCTGCCCGAGCAAGGCGCCGAGCAGCGCCCCCGGAATGCTCGCCAGCCACCAGCCAGCCAGCGCGCCCAACAGCGTAATGGGCCAGAACATCTAGCGTCGCGCCTCCAGGAATCGCTCGACTTCGGCCAGCCGCTCGTGGGTGCCGACGTCGATCCATCGCCCGCAGTAGTGCTCGCCGCTCACGAGCCCCTCGGCCATTGCCTGACGCAATAATGGCGCTAGTTTGAATGCACCTGCGCTGCAGCCATCGAACAGGCGCGGGCTCAATATTGCGATGCCGCTATAGGTCAGTTTGGTATTCGACGCGGATACTTCCCTAACCGAGCCATCGACCAACGCGAAATCACCATCGGGGTGATGCGCCGGATTGTTTACTAACACTAGGTGCGCCAACCCGGAGACCGGCTTGTCCAACAAGCTGAAGTCGTAATCGGTCCAGATATCGCCGTTGACCACCAGGAATGGCTGGTCGCCCAGCAACGGCAGCGCCCGATGAATCCCGCCGCCGGTTTCCAGTGGCTCATCTTCCGCCGAATAACGGATGCGCAGGCCGAAGCGATCCCCCTCGCCTAAATACGCCTCGATCTGAGCACCCAGCCAGGCGTGATTGATCACCAGCTCGTTGAAGCCGGCCTCAGCCAAGGCTCGAATGTGATATTCGATCAAAGGCGTGCCGCCCGCCCGTACCAGCGGCTTGGGTGTATGCAGAGTCAAGGGGCGAAGGCGCTCGCCCTTACCTGCAGCGAGAATCATCGCCTTCATGGAGTGGCCTGCGCATGCGGTAAACCCTGCAACAATTGCTGCAGCTCGGCCAGCTCTGGGCGGCGCGCCAGCACCGTCTCGATATAGGTAAAAAAGCGAGGCACATCGGACAGATAACGTGGTTTGCCGTCGCGGTGACAGATCCTGGCGAAGATGCCGATGACCTTCAGGTGCCGCTGCAACCCCATCAGATCACTGGCGCGATGAAACTCGGCGAAGCTGTCCTGAACCGGGATGCCGGCTGCCCGCGCGGATTCCCAATAGCCCTGGAGCCAACCCTGGACACGCTCTTCGGGCCAGCTAAGAAAGGCATCCTTGAACAGAGACGTAACGTCGTAGGTCACCGGTCCGATCACCGCATCCTGGAAGTCCAGCACGCCGGGGTTCGGCTGGCTGAGCATCAGGTTGCGCGGCATGTAGTCGCGATGCACCAGCACGGCGGGCTGGCCGAGCGCCGAGTCGATCAGCAGCCGGCATATCCGCTCCCAGGCCTGCTGCTCGGCAGGGCTGAAACTGTGACCGAGATGGCGCTGTACGTACCACTCTGGAAACAGCTGCAGCTCCCGACGCAGCAGCGCCTCGTCATAGGATGGCAGTGGTATCGGTACCGGCCCTGCCTGGAACGCCAGAAGCGATTGAATCGCGTCGGCGAACAGCTCATCGGCATTAGCCTGGTCGATTACGTCCAGGTAGGTCTGCCGACCCAGATCGCTCAATAACAGAAAGCCACGCTCGAGATCTTCAGCCAGTATCTCCGGCACGTGAACGCCCGCCTCAGCCAGCAGCGCAGCGACCGCAACGAATGGCCGGCAGTTCTCCTGCGGCGGCGGTGCATCCATGAGAATGAAGCTACGCCCCTCCGCCTCCCAGCGAAAATAGCGACGAAAGCTGGCATCGCTGCTGGCCGGGACCAAGGGCGCATCGGGTGCTTCACCCCATCCTCGACGGGCGAAAAGCTCGCTTAGGCGGGGCTTTAGCCAGGCGTTGAGGTCCAGCAGGCGTTGATCGTGTTGCGGCATATCAGGGCTCTCCACGGCGCTAGCCGATAGGCGGGTCATGCTTTATTATCCAGCATCTTTTTCAGACCATCGAGAGGCGTGCGGCCCAGCCCGGCCGATGGCTCGCCGCAAGCACGGACCAAAAAACAAGATGGCAGTCAAATATCCCGCGTTTCGTAAAAAATTCCCCTTACTGGTTACCGGCGGCTTGCTCGCATTGCAACCTGTAGCGACTCCTCTTGTTATCGCAGCCGAACAATTCGCTTGCCAGCCAGGCGCCGGTGGCAGTTGGGATTGCGCCTCCGACATCGATAGTTCCGCCCTGCCCCGCCCGGTGCACCGTGGCAGCGCCGCCGAGAGCGGCAGCACCTCGGCGAAACCGCGCGCGAGCAAAGCCGAACGCCAGGCGGCTACCACCACGTTGGTTACCGAGAGCAAAGGCCGTGCCCTCGCCTCGCGCAGCGAGGACTATAGCCATCTCGATTGGGTGCCGCGCGACCAACTCACCAATGCACAACTGGCCGAGACCGGTCCCTATTGTGCCGGCACCTATGTCGAGCCGAGCCGTCCGGGTCAGTTCGACAATACGCCGATGAGCGAAGCACCGACCTATGTTTCGGCAAAAGCCACCCGCTACGAACAGCAGCAGGAAGTCGCCACGCTGGCGGGCGATGTGGTGCTGCGTCAGGGCAGCATCCAGGCCGAAGCCGACGAGGCGAGTCTGTATCAGCTGGAAAATCGTGGCGAACTGAAGGGCAACGTCCGCCTGCGTGATCGCGGCGCGCTGATGGTCGGCGATCGCGCCGAACTCTTCCTTGATACCGGTGAAGCCCAGGTCGAGAACGCCGAATACGTGATCCACGAAGGCAAGGTCCGCGGCAGCGCGCTGTATGCCAAGCGCACGGAAAACGCCATCATTCGCCTCAAGGACGGGACGTACACTAGCTGCGAGCCGGGCGAGAACAGCTGGCACTTGAAGGGCAACAACGTCACCCTGAATCCCGCTACCGGCTTCGGTTCGGCGACCAACGTGACGCTGCGGGTCAAGGACATTCCGGTGTTCTACACGCCCTATATCCATTTCCCGATTGACGATCGTCGCCAATCCGGCTTCCTTGCGCCCAGCATCAGCTCGTCCAGCGACACCGGGTTATCACTGGTCACGCCGTACTACTTCAACCTGGCGCCGAATTTCGACGCCACGCTCTACCCGAATTACATGACCGATCGCGGCCTGCTGCTCGAAGGCGACTTCCGTTACCTGACCCGGCGTAGCGAAGGTCAGGTCAGCGCGGGCTACCTTGACGACAGCAACGACGATCGCGAGCTGCAATCGGAATACGAAGACCAGCGCTGGATGTACAGCTGGCAGCACCGGACCGGGCTGGATACGCGCTGGCTGGCTGAAGTCGATTACACCGACATCAGCGACCCCTACTATTTCCAGGATCTGGACACCAGCCTGGGCATCGATCAGCCGGATCATCTCGACCAGCGGGGCACGCTTAGCTATCGCGGCGACAATTACACCGCGCGGTTGAACGCACATGCTTACGAGCGTGCCACAGTCACCGATATAACCCCCTACGAGCGTTTGCCACAGTTGACGCTCAACGGAGCGCTGCCGTTCCAACCAGGTGGCCTGCGGTTTGCCTACAACACCGAATTTGTCAGCTTTCAGCGGAGTCTGCGTGATGGATTCTTCCAGAACGAAGACGGTATCGACGAGCGCTGGTATGACGATCGCTTAACTGGACTAAAACGCGCCGAAGGCGAACGCCTTCATTTAGAGCCAGGCGTCAGCTTGCCGCTGAATTGGAGCTGGGGCTTCGTCAAGCCATCATTGAAATACGCCTACACCAAATATGATCTGACGCTGGATAATCGAGGCAAGTTTGGCGCCGGCGGCGTAGGCGATGACTTCAACGATTCCCCGGACCGCAGCGTTCCGATCTTCAGCGTCGACAGCGGTCTCTATTTCGATCGTGACACTCAATGGTTCGGCAAGGACTACCGCCAAACTCTCGAACCGCGGCTGTTCTATCTCTACGTACCGGAAGAAGATCAGGACGACATTCCGATATTCGATACTGGCGAGAGCACCTTCAGCTACTCGTCGCTCTGGCGCGAAAACCGTTTCTCCGGCAAGGACCGTATCGGCGATGCCAACCAGGTGTCGCTGGGCGTGACCAATCGCTGGATCGAGCCAAACGGGCTCGAGCGACAGCGCTTCAGCATCGGTCAGGCTTTCTACTTCCGCGATCGTGAAGTACAGCTGCCGAATCTCGAGGATCGTCCGGGCTCCACTTCGGATGTATCGCCTTATGCCCTTGAATACCTTTTCCGTTTCAATCGCGACTGGCGCTTCACATCCACCTTCAACTGGGATCCGGATGAAGGCAGAACCCGCTCGGGCAGCGCCATGTTCCACTACCAACCGGCAGACAACCCGAGAAAAATCGTCAACGTCGGCTACCGCTATCGCAACGATACAGTCCGCTTCGACCAGGCCACCGGTCAGTGGACCTTTGGCGGGGATTACGGTACTCCGGGCACACCCGAGTACATCGAGGATTACTACAAGATCAACCAGCACGACATCTCCACCATCTGGCCAATCCTGCCGCAGTGGAGCCTGATCGCGCGCTGGCAGCACGACTACAGCCGCAACCGTACGCTAGAAGCCTTCGGCGGCTTCGAGTACGACAGCTGCTGCTGGAAGCTGCGCCTGATCAACCGTTACTGGATCGACTACGACGAAACCAGTCTCAACCCATCGCAGAACGATGAGCCAGACAATGGCATCTTCCTGCAAATCGTCCTCAAGGGACTCGGCGGCGTGTTCGGCAGCTCCACCGAGACATTCCTCGACGAAGGCATACAAGGTTACCGTGAACGTGAAGACCAAGCTTTCTAATTACCTGCGCCCGTTGTTGGGCGCCCTGCTAGTGAGCAGCGCAGCGCTCGCCGCACCGGTTTCGGCCGAAGTCCGTCAACTCGACCGCATCGTCGCCATCGTTGATAACGACGTGATCATGCAGAGCCAGCTGGATCAGCGTATGCGGGAGGTCCAGCAGACCATTGAGAAACGCGGTGCGGAAATGCCGCCAACCGAGGTGATGCAACAGCAGGTACTGGAGCGGTTGATCGCTGAAAATCTGCAACTACAGATCGGTGAGCGTTCCGGTATTCGCATCTCTGACGAAGAGCTCAATCAAGCCATGGGCACTATCGCCCAGCGCAACAATATGACCTTGGACCAGTTTCGCGGTGCACTGGAGCGCGACGGTCTGAGCCTGGAGACCGCGCGCGAGCAGATACGCCGCGAAATGGTCATCAGCCGCGTGCGTCAGCGCCGTATCGCCGAGCGCGTCCAAGTGTCGAACCAGGAAGTCGAAAACTTCCTCGCCTCCGATCTCGGCAAGTTGCAGCTGTCCGAAGAGTATCGACTGGCCAATATTCTGATTCCGGTACCGGAGTCGGCCGACTCGGCGGCCATCCAGGCCGCAGAACAAACCGCAATGGACACCTACAAACAGATCCAGGACGGTGCAGACTTCGCCAGGCTGGCAGTGTCACGCTCAGCCAGTGAAAACGCACTGGAAGGTGGCGATATGGGTTGGCGCAAGGCGGCTCAGCTGCCGCCACCATTCGACACTGAAGTTCGAGACATGGCAGTAGGCGACGTCACTCAGCCGGTGCGTACCCCTCCAGGATTCATCATGCTCAAGGTATTGGACAAGCGCGGCGGCGATACTCAGGTGCGCGACGAGATCCATGTTCGCCACATTCTGATCAAGCCGAGCCAGATCCGCAGCGAAGAAGAAAGCCGCCGACTCGTCCAGCGTCTGCGTGACCGTATTCTGGCTGGTGAAAGCTTTGCCGAACTGGCAAAGAATTTCTCCGAAGACCCCGGTTCGGCGCTCAACGGCGGCGACCTGGACTGGATCGACCCAAGCTCATTGGTACCGGAATTCCGCGAAGTCATGGCCAATACGCCCAGCGGCCAGCTGTCCGAAGCCTTCAAAACTCCTTACGGCTGGCATATCCTCGAAGTGCTGGGGCGTCGCGCCACTGACACTAGCCAGGAATTCCGTGAGCAGCAGGCGCTGACCCTGTTGCGCAACCGCAAGTACGACGAAGAATTGCAAGCCTGGCTGCGCCAGATACGCGACGAGGCATACGTCGAAATTAAGATCTGACATCGGCGGCCGAATTGGCCTTAAACCATGCATCGCCTCTGCGGGCCGGCCATACGGCCGGCCCGTTTCTTTTTTCACCATCCAGACGACTGATAGACATGACCGCCAAACGCTTCGCCCTGACCCCCGGCGAACCCGCCGGTATCGGTCCCGACCTCTGCCTGTTGCTTGCTCGCAACAGTCATCCTCATCCATTGATCGCCATTGCCAGTGCCGACCTATTGAGCGCCCGCGCCGATGAACTGGGCTTGGATATTCACGTAACAACCGTAGCGCCGGAAAACTGGCCCGATAAACCCGCTCCAGCAGGCAGTCTGTACGTTTGGGACACGCCGCTGGGTTCATCGGTTGTGGCCGGGCAGCTCGATGCGTCCAATGCCGGGTACGTACTGGAAACGCTTAGGCGCGCCGGCCGCGGATGCCTCGATGGAAGCTTCGCTGGCATGATCACCGCCCCGGTGCACAAAGGCGTGATCAACCAGGCGGGTATCCCGTTTTCAGGTCATACCGAGTTTCTTGCTGAGCTGACCAACACCGAGCAGGTGGTGATGATGCTTGCTACGCACGGGTTGCGAGTCGCACTGGTAACAACACACCTGCCGCTCAAGGATGTCGCTGCGGCGATTACGGCCGAGCGACTGGAGCGTGTCGCCCGCATCCTGCACACCGATCTGGTCGGCAAATTCGGCATTGCGCTGCCACGCATCCTGGTCTGCGGACTGAACCCTCATGCTGGAGAGGGCGGCCATCTGGGCCGCGAAGAAATCGAGATCATCGAACCAACCCTGCAACGCCTGCGCGACGAGGGTCTGAATCTGATCGGCCCGCTGCCCGCTGATACCCTATTCACGCCCAAACACCTAGACCGTTGCGATGCGGTGCTAGCGATGTATCACGATCAGGGATTACCGGTCCTCAAATACAAAGGGTTCGGCGCAGCGGTCAATGTCACGCTGGGTTTGCCCATTGTGCGCACCTCGGTCGACCACGGCACCGCGCTGGACCTTGCAGGAAGCGGCCGAGTCGATACCGGCAGCCTGCAAGTGGCGCTGGAGACTGCGTATCAGATGGCCGAAAGCCGCCGCACCCAGTAGGGCGGGTTAGCGACGCAGGGACGTCGAAGCCGGCAAGTGCACGGACATCCGGGGTGCGCAACCCGCCGCCGCGAGCAACCGCCCTGACACCGACGATGGGTTACGCAGCTGCCGTCTGGTGCACCTGCGGCATCTGGCCTGCGCTGCTAGCCCATCTACCTTCGCATGGCACTTGTGCATGACTCATGCAGCTAGGCACTGATGTTCGCTGTTAAACTGCGCGTCTTTCCCCTTTGCCTTGTGCTTTGAGCCTGCCGCTTGCAGCCTGAAGCCTGGAGCCGCTTTCCGATGTCTGAATACCAACACCGCGCGCGCAAGCGTTTCGGCCAGAACTTTCTTCACGATGCCGGCGTGATCCACCGCATCCTGCGGTCCATCCACGCCAAACAGGGCGAGCGCATGGTGGAGATCGGGCCCGGCCAAGGCGCCCTGACAGAAGGTCTGCTGGACAGCGGTGCGCACTTGGACGTGGTCGAGCTGGATCTAGACCTGATCCCGATCCTGCAGCACAAATTCGCCGAGCGGGGAAACTTCTCGCTGCATCAAGGCGATGCCCTGAAGTTCGACTTTGCCAAGCTGAGCCAGGCGCCCGGCAGCCTGCGCATCGTCGGCAACTTGCCGTACAACATCTCCACGCCACTGATCTTTCACCTACTCGACCATGCCGCGCTGATCCGAGACATGCATTTCATGCTGCAGAAGGAAGTGGTCGAGCGGCTCGCCGCGCAACCCGGCGGCGGAGATTGGGGACGGCTGTCGATCATGGTGCAGTACCACTGCCGCGTCGAGCACCTGTTCAATGTCGGCCCCGGTGCCTTCAACCCAGCACCCAAGGTGGAGTCGGCTATCGTTCGCCTGGTGCCCCACGAAGTATTGCCCCACCCGGCGCGCGACCACCGTCAGCTCGAAAACGTGGTCCGCCAGGCGTTCAACCAGCGCCGCAAGACCCTGCGCAATACGCTTAAGGGATTGCTGGATGCGGACGCCATCGCCGCGGCCGACGTTGATGGCAGCCTGCGTCCGGAACAGCTGGATCTGGCAGCGTTCGTAAGACTGTCCGACCAACTTTCCGCCCGCGTCTGACGGCGAACCCACGAGTAGGAGCACCTCATGCCTGAAGACCTTCGCTACAGGATCGACGTCGATATCAGCCCGGCATACCTGGCCGACCAATCGCAGCCGGAACAAAACCGTTATGCCTTTGCCTACACGGTAACGATCGAAAACAAAGGCCAGCTCACTGCACAATTGCTCTCACGTCACTGGATCATCACCGACGGCGATGGCCAAGTGCAGGAAGTGCGTGGCGCTGGCGTGGTCGGCGAGCAGCCAGTGCTCGCTCCTGGCCAGCGACATGTCTATACCAGCGGCACGCTGATGGCTTCCCGCGTCGGCACCATGCAGGGCAGCTATCAGATGCTCGCCGAAGATGGGCATCGCTTCGACGCTATGATTGCACCCTTCCGGCTGGCCGTACCCGGAGCCCTGCATTGACTACCTATGCTGTCGGCGACCTGCAAGGTTGCCTCGAACCTCTTCAGCGCCTGTTGCAGCGGGTCGATTTCAGCCCTTCGCGCGACTGCCTGTGGCTCGCAGGGGACCTGGTCAACCGTGGCCCAAAGTCGCTTGAAGCGCTGCGTTTCGTGCGTGATTTGGGCAGTTCGGGCGTCACTGTGCTGGGCAACCATGACCTGCATTTACTGGCCGTTGCGCACGACGTCGGACGCCTGAAAAGAGCCGACACTCTCAAGCCGATCCTCGACGCACCCGACCGTGCGGACTTGATCGACTGGCTGCGTCAACAGAAGCTCGTCCATTACGATGCCGAACGCGAGACGACGATGGTCCATGCCGGTATTCCACCGCAATGGTCATTGACCAAGGCATTGCGGCGCTCCGCTGAAGTCGAAGAAGTACTACGCGATGACGCCATGCTGCAGCCGTTTCTCGAAGGCATGTACGGTAACCAGCCGGCCAAGTGGAACAAGGAATTGCATGGCGTGCCACGGCTGCGCCTGATCACCAATTACTTCACACGCATGCGCTTCTGCAAAGCCGACGGCACACTCGATCTGGAAGCCAAGGAAGGTCTGGACTCCGCACCGCCGGGGTTTGCTCCCTGGTTCAGCCACCCCAACCGCAAGGCCCGAGGTTGCAAGATCATCTTCGGCCATTGGGCCGCACTGGAAGGTCAGTGCGACGAGCCCAACGTCTATGCGCTGGACACCGGCTGTGTGTGGGGTAACGCCATGACCCTGATGAATCTCGACAGCGGCGAATTGCACCGCTGTGACTGTGAGGCAACCCATGACTGATTTCAAACGCATCTCTCCGGAGCAGGCACAGGCGCTGCGCAGCGAAGGCGGCGTGATCGTCGATATTCGCGACGCGCACAGCTACGCCAGTGGCCATATCAAGGGATCGACCCACCTCGACAATCATTCGCTACCCGACTTCATCGCCGCGGCGGACCTTGACCATCCACTTATCGTTACCTGTTATCACGGCCACTCCAGCCAGAGCGCGGCGGCATACCTGATCAATCAGGGCTTCTCCGACGTCTATAGTCTCGATGGCGGCTTCGAGCTCTGGCGCCACAGCTTCCCTCAGGACGTCGAGCAGGGCGATCCTGCATAAATAATATTTTTGCAGATGCCGCGCATTGCGCGGCGTTGCGCCCCCATCCGACGAAACGCAGCGGTAAATGCACCTCTCTTCCCTTGAATTTGTTGAATCCGAACTATCCTTCAGTTCAGGCCATCCAAACAGGTGAAGCCGTTTTCGGCCACCGGGCCTCAGGTTTCGACCATCAGGTGTTCGGGGGAACTCCACAGGCCGATGTCGGCCAGTACCTGAATGCCTGATGACAACACCGGCTCCGAGCATCGTCCGAGGTGAAGTCAATGAGCATTTTCAGCCATTTCCAGCAACGATTCGAAGCAACCCGCCAAGAAGAGTATTCGCTTCAGGAATACCTCGACCTGTGCAAGGAAGACCGGGGTACCTACGCCACCGCCGCTGAACGCCTGCTGATGGCCATAGGCGAGCCACAACTGGTCGACACCTCGACCGACCCGCGATTGTCGCGGATTTTTTCTAACAAGGTTATCCGCCGTTATCCCGCCTTCGAAGATTTTCACGGCATGGAAGACTGCATCGACCAGATCGTCTCGTATTTTCGCCATGCCGCGCAGGGGCTGGAAGAGAAGAAGCAGATCCTCTATCTCCTCGGTCCGGTGGGCGGCGGCAAGTCATCGCTGGCCGAAAAGCTCAAGCAACTGATCGAGAAAGTCCCCTTCTATGCCATCAAGGGCTCGCCGGTATTCGAATCGCCACTGGGCCTATTCAACCCGGCGGAGGACGCGGAGATCCTCGAGGAGGATTACGGCATCCCACGCCGTTATCTCAATTCGATCATGTCTCCCTGGGCAACCAAGCGTCTGCAGGAGTTTGGCGGCGACATCAGCCAATTCCGCGTAGTCAAACTGTATCCCTCGATCCTCAACCAGATCGCCGTGGCCAAGACCGAACCTGGCGACGAGAACAACCAGGACATATCGGCGCTGGTGGGCAAGGTGGATATCCGCAAGCTAGAGGAATTCCCGCAGAACGACCCTGACGCGTACAGCTATTCGGGTGCGTTGTGCCGCGCCAACCAGGGTCTGATGGAATTCGTCGAGATGTTCAAGGCACCGATCAAGGTGCTCCATCCTTTGCTGACCGCAACCCAGGAAGGCAATTACAACAGTACCGAAGGCCTCGGCGCGATTCCGTACAGCGGCATTCTGTTGGCCCACTCCAACGAATCGGAGTGGCATACCTTCCGAAACAACAAGAACAACGAGGCGTTCATCGACCGTATCTACATCGTCAAGGTGCCGTACTGCCTGCGCGTCACCGATGAGATCAAGATTTACGACAAGTTGCTGTTCAACAGTTCGCTGTCCCAAGCGCACTGCGCACCGGACACGTTAAAAATGCTGGCGCAGTTTTCCGTACTCAGCCGTTTGAAGGAGCCGGACAACTCCAATATCTATTCGAAAATGCGTGTTTACGACGGGGAGAATCTCAAGGACACCGATCCCAAAGCCAAGTCGATCCAGGAGTACCGCGACACGGCGGGCGTCGATGAGGGTATGAATGGGCTGTCGACCCGCTTCGCCTTCAAGATCCTGTCCAAGGTCTTCAACTTCGATCCGCATGAGATCGCTGCCAACCCGGTCCACCTGCTTTACGTGCTGGAGCAGCAGATCGAGCAAGAGCAGTTCCCCGCCGAGGTACGCGAACGCTATCTGCGCTTCATCAAGGAATATCTGGCGCCGCGTTACGTCGATTTCATCGGCAAGGAAATCCAGACCGCGTATCTCGAGTCCTACAGCGAGTACGGCCAGAACATTTTCGACCGTTACGTGTTGTACGCAGACTTCTGGATTCAGGATCAGGAATATCGCGACCCGGAAACCGGCGAGATCCTCAATCGCGCCGCCCTCAACGAGGAATTGGAGAAAATCGAGAAGCCGGCCGGCATCAGCAACCCGAAGGATTTCCGCAACGAGATCGTCAATTTCGTGCTTCGTGCCCGCGCCAACAACAATGGTAAAAACCCGTCCTGGCTCAGCTACGAGAAGCTGCGCGTGGTGATCGAGAAGAAAATGTTCTCCAACACCGAAGACCTGCTGCCCGTTATCAGCTTCAACGCCAAGGCCAGCAAGGAAGATCAGAAGAAGCACAACGACTTCGTCGTACGGATGGTCGAACGCGGCTACACCGAAAAGCAGGTGCGCTTGCTTTCGGAATGGTATCTGCGGGTACGTAAATCGCAGTAACGCGGCCCTAAGCTACAGGCGCAAGCGGAGCAATTACCTGCCGCTTGTGGCCTGCGGCCTGCAGCGCCCGGAGGGCATTTATGAGTTACGTAATCGACCGCCGTTTGAATGGTAAGAACAAAAGCACGGTCAATCGCCAGCGCTTCCTGCAGCGATACCGTGGGCACATCAAGAAGGCTGTGGAGGACGCCGTGGGACGTCGCTCCATCACCGACATGGAGCACGGCGAGCAGATCAGCATTCCCGGCCGCGACATTGACGAGCCGATTTTGCACCACGGCCGTGGCGGCCGGCAGACCATCGTGCATCCGGGCAACAAGGAATTCGTCGCTGGCGAGCGCATCCCACGCCCGCAAGGAGGCGGTGGTGGCCAAGGCGCCGGAAAGGCCAGCAATACCGGTGAAGGCGTGGATGATTTCGTCTTCCAGATAACGCAGGAAGAATTTCTCGACTTCATGTTCGAAGACCTCGAACTGCCGAACCTGGTCAAGCGTCACCTTGCCGGTACCGACACCTTCAAAACGGTCCGCGCCGGCATCAGTAATGAGGGCAATCCCTCGCGGATCAACATCATCCGAACCCTGCGTTCGGCTCACGCACGCCGCATCGCTCTCTCAGGCAGCAGCCGCGCCAAGCTGCGGGAAGTGAAGGCAGAACTGGCACGCCTCAAGCTTGAGGAACCAGCCAATTTCAGCGATATCCAGGCCGCCGAGGAGGAAATCCAGCGGCTCAGCGCCCGCATCCATCGCGTCCCTTTTCTCGACACCTTCGATCTCAAGTACAACCTGCTGGTCAAGCATCCCAATCCAAGTTCCAAGGCAGTCATGTTCTGCCTGATGGATGTGTCCGGTTCCATGACCCAGGCAACCAAGGACATCGCCAAGCGCTTCTTTATCCTGCTGTATCTGTTCCTCAAGCGGAACTACGAAAAGATCGACGTGGTGTTCATCCGGCACCATACCAGCGCTAAAGAAGTCGACGAGGAAGAGTTCTTCTACTCACGCGAAACGGGCGGCACTATCGTTTCAAGTGCGTTGAAAATGATGCAGGAAATCATGGCCGATCGTTATCCGGCCAATGAGTGGAACATCTATGCCGCACAGGCGTCGGACGGCGACAACTGGAACGACGACTCACCAGTCTGCCGCGACATTCTGATCAACCAGATCATGCCGTTCGTCCAATACTTCACCTATGTCGAAATCACGCCGCGCGAGCATCAGGCACTGTGGTACGAATACAACCAGGTGGCCGAGGCCTTTGACGAATCGTTCGCCCAGCAACAGTTGGTGACGGCGGGAGACATCTATCCGGTGTTCCGCGAACTCTTCCAGCGGCGCATGGCTAGCTGAGGTATCCAGCATGAAACGACAGCCCATTTCCACCGGTTCGGAATGGACCTTCGAGCTGATCCGGACCTACGACCGCGAGATTGGCCGCATTGCCAAGCGCTACGCGTTGGATACCTACCCCAACCAGATCGAGGTAATCACGGCCGAGCAGATGATGGATGCCTATGCCTCGGTGGGCATGCCGCTCGGCTACCACCATTGGTCCTACGGCAAACATTTCCTCAGCACCGAAAAGTCCTACACCCGCGGCCAGATGGGCCTGGCCTACGAGATCGTGATCAATTCCGATCCCTGCATCGCCTATCTGATGGAAGAGAACACCATCACCATGCAGGCGCTGGTGATTGCCCATGCAAGCTACGGGCACAACAGTTTCTTCAAGGGCAACTACCTGTTCCGCACCTGGACCGATGCCAGCTCGATCATCGACTATCTGGTTTTTGCCAAGCAGTACATCATGCAGTGCGAGGAGCGCCACGGGATCAACGCCGTCGAGGATCTGCTGGACTCCTGCCACGCCTTGATGAACTACGGTGTCGATCGCTACAAACGGCCCTACCCCATCTCCGCCGAAGAGGAGCGGCGCCGGCAGAAGGATCGAGAAGAGCATCTGCAAAAGCAGATCAACGATCTCTGGCGGACCATACCCAAATTTGGCGAAAAGGATGACGAGCGCCAGCGGGATCAACGGTTCCCGGCCGAGCCGCAGGAAAATATTCTCTACTTCATCGAGAAGCACGCCCCGCTGCTGGAGCCCTGGCAACGCGAGGTGGTGCGTATCGTGCGCAAGATCGCGCAGTATTTCTATCCGCAGCGCCAGACCCAGGTAATGAATGAGGGTTGGGCCACGTTCTGGCACTACACGCTGATCAACGACCTCTACGACGAGGGGTTGGTAACCGACGGGTTCATGATGGAGTTCCTACAGTCGCACACCAGCGTGATCTATCAACCTGGGTTCGACAGCCCGTACTACAGCGGCATCAACCCCTACACGCTGGGGTTCGCCATGTATCAGGACATTCGCCGGATCTGCGAGCACCCCACCGACGAAGACAAGCGCTGGTTCCCAGACATTGCCGGCAGCGATTGGCTGACTACCGTTAAATTCGCCATGAACAACTTCAAGGACGAGAGTTTCATTTTGCAATTCCTCTCGCCGAAAGTGATTCGCGACCTCAAGCTATTCAGCATTCTCGACGATGACCGAAAGGATGAACTGCTGGTCCCGGCCATCCACGACGAGAGCGGCTACCACACCATTCGCGAATTGCTCGCGGCGCAGTACAACCTCGGTAATCGTGAGCCCAACGTGCAGGTCTGGAGCGTCGACCGCCGCGGTGATCGCTCGCTCACACTGCGCCACCAGCAACATGACCGCAAACCGCTGGGCGGCTCGACCGAAGAGGTACTCAAGCATTTGTACCGACTCTGGGGCTTCGACGTGCACCTGCAATCGATGCAGGACGACAAGTTGGTCACTACCCACCACATGCCGCCCCGAATCGAGCCAGAAGCCGAAAGCAAATTCCCAGGCATGAATCTGCTAGCAACGCATTGAAGGCTGGGGCTTGCTGCTTCTCCGTCCAGCCTCCAGCGCTCTTATCGGCTTCATCGCCTTTATCCTTTATCCTCCGCCCGAACGGAGGAAGACATGCAGATCTACAAAGTCGGCGGGGCAGTACGTGATCGGTTGCTGGGGCGGCCCGTGACCGAAGTGGATTGGGTCGTTGTGGGCTCCAGTGCAGAAGAAATGCAGGCCAAAGGTTTTCGCCCGGTGGGTGCGGATTTCCCGGTTTTCCTGCATCCGGCTTCCGGCGAGGAATATGCGCTCGCGCGCACCGAGCGCAAAAGCGGTCGCGGTTATGGCGGTTTCACCTTTTATGCCAGCCCTGACGTAACCCTGGAAGAAGACCTGATACGTCGTGACCTGACCATCAATGCCATGGCCGAGGATGAACAGGGCCACCTGATCGATCCCTATGACGGCCAGGCTGATCTCGCCGCGCGAAAACTCAGGCATGTATCCCCCGCTTTCGCCGAGGACCCGTTAAGAGTGTTGCGCGTGGCCCGTTTTGCTGCGCGCTATGCCGAGCTTGGCTTCAGCGTAGCGGAAGAGACTCAAGCTCTGATGCGCCAGCTCGCCGACTCGGGTGAGCTGCAAACGCTGACACCGGAACGCAGCTGGAAGGAGATTTCACGCGCGCTGATGGAGCCTCACCCCGATGTGTTCGTGAAGGTGCTGCGTGACTGCGGCGCATTAAGGGAGCTATTTCCGGACATCAACGCCCTGTTCGACGCCCCGCAAGCGGACGCACATCAATCGAAAAAAACCGATACGGGCGGACATCTGCTCAGCGTGCTGCGCCGATGCGCGATCCACGAGCAACCGCTGGTCGTGCGTTGGGCCTGCCTGCTGCACAATTTGGGTAAGGGCGATACGCCGGATGATAAAGGCTCGCAGGATACTGCCGATGAAAAAAAAGACGTGCAGCTGATCGAGGCCGCCAACGCGCGTTACAAGGTGCCGCGTGATTGTCAGGAGCTTGCCATGCTGGTTGGCGAGTTTCACACCCTTGGTCATCGAGCAATCGAGCTAAGCGCCTCGACGCTCTTCGACCTGCTCCAGCACTTCGATATCTACCGCCGCCCCGAACGCTTCGAACATTTCATTGCCGCCTGTGAAATGGTCGCTCGAGGCTTCCCTGGTCATGAGAAGCGTGACTATCCCCAGGCCAGCTACCTGCGTGGCGCCGCAGAATCCGCACGTGCCGTACCGGTAAAACCATTGATAGAGCAAGGTTACAAAGGTGCAGAACTGGGCGACGCACTCAAACGCGACCGCCTGCAGGCGGTCCGGCTATATCAACAAACTCACCAGAGCACAGCCGACTAATCACAGGTGGGGGGTAGTAGCGAGGCCGCCTACAGTACGTAAATGGATGAAGCAGCAGAACACCGAAACTCCGGTCCCGCGCAGCCCGATCCGCTGCGTAACCCGTCAATGCGGTTGCAAAACCAACAGACTCGAAGCGACCAGACTACGACGCCGGATAGGATTGCATCAGAGCAGCCGGCGTCAATTCCGCGCCGTTCCATCGAAACGGCACAGGCCAGAGCTGTTGATTGATCGTAGAACCCTGCCACAAATCGGCGAAACTTCGCCCCGCGCTCGGATGTCGGACGTCGGGCGCCAGCAGCGCCAGCGGCCAAAGCACGAATGCGTTCTTCAGCGTTTCTGGACGAGGCAGCTCCAGCCCGTGGAAATTACCGACCAGATCGTCATACATCAGCACATCGATATCCAGCGGCAAACCCTTGCGCTCCGGTGCGTAACGGCCGTTGTCCGCCTCGATGAATTTCAGGCGGCGGTCCAACTCCATCAAGGGTAATTCCGTGAATCCGGCGACCACCAGATTGTAGAAATTATCGCCCTTGTAACCCACTGCCAGGCTTTCGAAAACCGGCGAACAGCGCATGTCACCGAGCAGTTGCTCCAGTGCATCGAGACCGGCAACCAGATTCTGTTCGCGCCGGACGTTACTGCCGAGCCCAAGCAGTACGGGAATCAGCGGCATCCGCGTTCGATCTCCACGCCTAGAGCCGAAGCTCGGGTATTGACGCCCGGCTTGGTAACCCGCAGCCGCAGCCAGACGATACCAAATTGGCTCATCAGATCCGCAGCCAGGCGTTCAGCGAAGGTTTCGACCAACTCGAAGCGTGATGATTGGGAGAAACGATCGATGGCAGCGGTCACCTCGGCATAGTCCAAGGCCTTGTCCAGCTCGTCGTTCACCGCGGCGGGACGAATATCCCAGCCTAGTGTCAGATCCAGACGCAGGCACTGCCGAATGCCGCGCTCCCACTCATAGGCGCCAATCAGCGTATCCACTTCCAGCCCTTCGATGAACACTGTATCCACGCAACTCTCTCCCACGACACGACAAGTTCAATGCTCGCCGTTAGACTCAGGAGCTCCCTGCCCCGGATGGATGCCATGTTCTGGCAATTGACACTGCTCGCTTATCTGATCGGTTCACTGTCATTCGCCATTCTACTCAGCCGCCTGGCCGGCGCGCCCGATCCGCGAGCCAGCGGCTCTGGCAATCCCGGCGCCACCAACATGCTGCGGCTGGCCGGCAAACGTCTGGCGATCTGCACGCTGTTCGGCGATCTGCTCAAGGGCTTGCTACCGGTTCTGCTCGCCGAAGCGCTGGGCTTGGCGATTCAGCAGCAAGCCTGGATCGCCTTGGCAGCAGTGCTCGGCCATTTGTATCCGTTGTACTTCCGCTTTAGCGGCGGCAAGGGCGTTGCCACTGCAGCAGGCGCCCTGTTCGGCCTCTACCCTCCTGCCGCGCTGCTCGCACTGAGCATTTGGCTGCTGGTGTTCAAAATAACCCGCACCAGCTCACTTGCCGCGCTCGCCGCGTTGCCGCTCTGCCTACCGTTGCTGGCCTGGCAGCAACCCGGCGCGCTCTGGCCGATGACGTTGCTGGCGAGCCTGATCGTCTGGCGCCACCGCAGTAACCTTCGCGACCTGTTTGCCGGCAAGGAGCGACACTTCTGAGCATAAGCCGCTATATGGCGGCCAGCTTTTCCATCGGCCAGCGCGCCTGAACGGAAATCTCCGGCCCTTCGTGCTGCCCTGCCAATAGCCGCTGACAGCCGGCGTAAGCGATCATCGCGCCATTGTCGGTACAGAAACGCGGCCGCGCGTAGAACACCCGTCCTTTAAGCTCACCGAGCATTGCTTCCAGGCTCTGACGCAACGACAGATTGGCGCTCACACCACCGGCAATCACCAAACTGTTAAGGCCGGTCTGTTTCAAGGCACGTCGGCATTTGATGGTCAGCGTCTCGACGACCGCCTGCTGGAAGGCCAGCGCGATATCGCAGCGGGTTTGCTCGCCATCATCGCCAGCGGCGCGGCATTGTTGCCACGTCGTGAGCGTGGACGTCTTGAGTCCGCTAAAACTGAAATCCAGGCCCGGTCGGTCGGTCATGGGCCGCGGGAATACGAAGCGACCTGGCGTGCCGCGTTCGGCGAGCAAGGCGATCTCTGGGCCGCCGGGATAGCGCAGCCCCATCAGTTTTGCGGTCTTGTCGAATGCCTCACCGGCGGCATCGTCCACCGACTCGCCAAGCAGCTCATAGCGCCCAATACCATCGACCCGAACCAGTTGCGTATGCCCGCCGGACACCAGCAAAGCGACGAAGGGGAACGCCGGCGGCTGCTCTTCAAGCATTGGCGCCAGTAAATGGCCTTCCATATGATGCACGCCGATCGCCGGTACGCCCCAGGCAAAGGCCATCGCTTGCGCGCAGGAGGCCCCGACCAGCAAAGCGCCAACCAGGCCAGGGCCAGCGGTATAGGCAACTGCATCGATCTGGCTCGATTCGCGACCGGCTTCGGACAGCACCTGGCGGATCAGTGGCAACATCCGTTTGACGTGGTCACGTGAGGCAAGCTCGGGCACCACGCCACCATAGACGCGATGCAGATCGATCTGACTGAACAGGGCGTCGGCCAGCAGGCCGTGCTCGCTGTCGTACAGCGCGACGCCGGTCTCGTCGCATGAAGTTTCCAGCCCCAGCACCAGCATGGGTACGACCTTCCAGAGAAACAAATTAAGCCGTGCATATTAATCGCCGCGGCCGGCGACCGACCAGCGCTTTTCGATCAGGGGGCTTTGCATTCCATGCGGCAAGGCGTTAACATCCGCAACCCTTAAAACCAGCGTGCTTGCGATATTTGCCGAAGCGCGTTGTAACCGGTAAACAAGTGAAGGTACGTCCTGGATGCCCAACGTTAAAGTTAAAGAGAACGAACCATTCGACGTAGCTCTGCGTCGCTTCAAGCGTTCTTGCGAAAAAGCCGGTGTTCTGGCTGAAGTCCGCAGCCGTGAGTTCTACGAGAAGCCCACTGCAGAGCGCAAGCGTAAAGCTGCTGCCGCAGTCAAGCGTCACGCCAAGAAAGTGCAGCGCGAACAGCGCCGCAGCGTTCGCCTGTACTGATCCAGTACAGCTGAAGCTGCATCAAGCCCGGCGCACGCCGGGCTTTGCATTTGAAAAGGACTCCGCTTCGCCACCTGGCGAATAGTCGGAGTTTTTTCATTCCGGCCTGAACACTGCGAGCGTATTCTCATACCCCTATGGCCGGCCTGATTCCACAATCCTTCATCGATGATCTGCTGAACCGCTCCGATATAGTCGAAGTGGTGAGCTCGCGCATTCAGCTGAAAAAAGCCGGCAAGAATTACACCGCCTGCTGCCCCTTTCACAAGGAAAAGACCCCATCATTCAGCGTTAGTCCGGATAAACAGTTTTACTACTGTTTCGGCTGCGGTGCTGGGGGCAACGCGCTCGGCTTCGTCATGGATCACGATAGCCTGGAATTTCCCCAGGCCGTCGAGGAACTAGCCAAGCGCGCCGGCATGGAAGTCCCGCGCGAAGAAAGCGGAACGGGCCGCAAGCCACGCCAGCCGGTTGACTCGCCACTCTACCCGCTGCTCGACGCTGCCGCCGAATACTACCGACAGGCACTCAAAGGGCATCCGGCTCGCAAGGCCGCCGTGGAATATCTCAAGGGCCGCGGCCTGTCTGGGGTGATCGCCAGGGATTTCGGCCTCGGCTTCGCGCCGCCCGGTTGGGACAACCTGATGAAACACCTGGGCGGCGACACCCTGCAGCAAAAGGCAATGATCGACGCCGGCCTGCTGATCGAAAACGCCGAAACCGGAAGAAGCTATGACCGCTTTCGTGATCGCGTGATGTTTCCGATCCGCGATAGCCGTGGGCGGATTATCGCCTTTGGCGGGCGCGTACTCGGCGATGACAAGCCGAAGTATTTGAATTCGCCGGAAACACCGGTATTCCACAAAGGTCAGGAGCTGTACGGCCTTTACGAGGCACGCAAAGCCAACCGCGACCTGGACGAAATAATGGTCGTTGAAGGCTACATGGATGTCATCGCGCTAGCCCAGCAAGGCTTACGCAACGCCGTCGCCACCCTCGGCACCGCCACCAGCGACGAGCACCTCAAGCGGCTGTTCCGCATCGTGCCCAGCGTACTGTTCTGTTTCGATGGCGACGCAGCCGGCCGCAAAGCCGCCTGGCGCGCCTTGGAGTCGGCGCTGCCCAACTTGCAAGATGGTCGCCGCGCACGCTTTCTGTTTCTGCCAGAAGGTGAAGATCCGGATAGCCTGGTGCGCGCCGAAGGCACCGATGCCTTCATGGCACGGATACAGCAACAGGCCCAGCC
Organism: Stutzerimonas sp. VN223-3; assembly: GCF_045999685.1. Classification (NCBI taxonomy): domain Bacteria; kingdom Pseudomonadati; phylum Pseudomonadota; class Gammaproteobacteria; order Pseudomonadales; family Pseudomonadaceae; genus Stutzerimonas; species Stutzerimonas sp. VN223-3. The sequence continues at coordinate 42,754 of NZ_RBEC01000002.1, forward strand.
ATTGGCCGACTACTTTTTCCAGCAACTCAGCGAAGAAGCCGACCCGCGCTCACTGGAAGGCAAAGCTCATCTGGCCACACTGGCGGCGCCGCTTATCGAAAAGATACCTGGCACCAACCTGCGCGCCCTGATGCGCCAACGCCTCGGTGAAATTACCGGCCTGCACAGCGATGCACTCCAGCATATGGCGGCCGCGAAGCCGAACGCAGGCCCGGAATACGACGACAACACTTACTACGATACGGGCTCCGGGCATGACGACGGTGACTACTACGCACCGCAGGAATCCGCTCAACCGACGCGCAACAGCAAGAAAGAATGGAAGAAAGACTGGAAAAAGCCTGGCCAGCGTCCAGACTTTAAACCACGAGCACCGAGAACACCGACATCAGTCGAGCCACCCGCATTGACCACCCTGCGAACGCTGCTACACCATCCAGAGCTTGCGCAGAAGGTTGAAGATGTCAGTCATTTCGCAGCAGAAGACGACACCTATGCGCAGCTACTCGTCGCACTCCTCGGCACACTTCAGAAAAACCCCAAGCTGCGCAGCCTGCAACTGATCGCGCGCTGGCATGGAACCGACCAAGGGCGTCTTTTACGTGCTCTGGCAGAGAAAGAATGGCTGATCTCTGCCGATAACCTTGAACAACAGTTTTTCGACACCATAACAAGCCTGGCCACCAGACAACGCGAGCGAAACCTCGAGACGTTGTTACGCAAAGCTCGCCAGGGCGAACTCAGCGCAGAGGAGAAAGATCAGCTGCGCAACCTGCTAAATCGAAACTCAGCACCCGCTATATCGACCTCAACTGGCGCGTGAGGTCCTTGCTCGGCTATAATGGTCAGCTTGTTTTCAACCCGCCAGAACCTTCAGTGGATAGGGTTATATGTCCGGAAAAGCGCAACAGCAGTCCCGTCTCAAAGAATTGATCCAGCGTGGCCGTGAGCAGGGTTACCTGACTTACGCCGAGGTCAATGACCACCTACCGGAGGATATTTCCGATCCGGAGCAGGTGGAAGACATCATTCGCATGATCAACGACATGGGTATCAATGTATTCGAGGTCGCCCCCGATGCAGATGCCCTGTTGCTGGCCGAAGCCGATACCGATGAAGCAGCCGCCGAAGAAGCCGCCGCAGCGCTTGCTGCTGTCGAAACCGACATTGGCCGCACCACCGACCCCGTGCGCATGTACATGCGCGAAATGGGCACCGTCGAACTGCTGACCCGCGAAGGCGAAATCGAAATCGCCAAGCGCATCGAGGAAGGCATTCGTGAAGTGATGAGCGCGATCGCCCACTTCCCAGGCACCGTGGACAGCATTCTCGCTGACTACGACCGCGTCACTAGTGAAGGCGGTCGCCTGTCCGACATTCTCAGCGGCTATATCGACCCTGATGATGACGGCGCCGCCGCCCCACAGGAAGTCGAACCCGTCACACCGCAAACAACAGCCGCGAAACCGGCCGATGACGGCAAGGACGACGAGGAAGAGGACGACTCCGATAGCGAAGAAGAGGAAGGCGATGGCGGTCCGGATCCGGAAGTCGCTCGCGTTCGCTTCGGCGCTGTTGCCGAGCAACTGGACGCCGCCAAGAAGGCCCTGAAGAAACACGGACGCGGCAGCCAGCAGGCGACCGAAGCGCTTCAGGAGTTGGCAACGCTGTTCATGCCGATCAAGCTCATCCCCAAGCAATACGATGCGCTGGTCGAACGTGTGCGCGGCGCACTGAGCCAGGTCCGCGCCCAGGAACGCGCCATCATGCAGATCTGCGTGCGTGACGCGCGCATGCCTCGTGCCGATTTCCTGCGCCAGTTTCCGAGCAACGAAACTGACCTGAGCTGGGCCGATCAGTTGGCCGGTGGCAAGAGCAAATATGCCGAAGCCATCGCAGCACGCAAGGATGACATCCAGCGCTGCCAGCAGCAGCTGCTCGCTCTGGAAGAAGAGTGCGTGCTGGCGATTGCCGACATCAAGGACATCAACCGTCGCATGTCCATCGGTGAAGCCAAGGCTCGCCGGGCGAAGAAAGAAATGGTCGAGGCCAACTTGCGCCTGGTTATTTCCATCGCCAAGAAGTACACCAACCGCGGCCTGCAATTTCTCGATCTGATTCAGGAAGGCAACATCGGCCTGATGAAGGCGGTGGATAAGTTCGAATACCGTCGCGGCTATAAGTTCTCGACCTACGCGACTTGGTGGATTCGTCAGGCGATCACTCGCTCCATCGCTGACCAGGCGCGGACCATCCGCATCCCGGTACATATGATCGAGACGATCAACAAGCTCAACCGCATCTCTCGTCAGATGCTGCAGGAAATGGGTCGCGAACCCACGCCTGAAGAGCTAGGCGAGCGCATGGAAATGCCTGAGGACAAGATCCGCAAGGTACTGAAGATCGCCAAAGAGCCGATCTCCATGGAAACCCCGATTGGTGATGACGAAGACTCGCACCTGGGTGACTTCATCGAAGACTCCGCCATGCAATCGCCAATCGACGTAGCGACCGTGGAGAGTCTCAAGGAAGCCACTCGCGAAGTCCTCTCCGGCCTCACCGCACGGGAAGCCAAGGTACTGCGCATGCGCTTCGGCATCGACATGAACACTGACCACACCCTTGAGGAAGTGGGCAAACAGTTCGACGTCACCCGTGAGCGGATCCGTCAGATCGAAGCCAAGGCACTGCGTAAGCTGCGCCATCCGACGAGAAGCGAGCATCTGCGCTCCTTCCTCGACGAGTAAACCACAACCCCCGGCCAACACCGGGGGTTTTGCTTTATAAGGCCAAGCAAAACAACACTGTACGGCCTCCTTCGCTTGGCGCACGCACCACACCACCGGTATAATCCGCCGGCCGCTGAGGGCCTATAGCTCAGTTGGTTAGAGCAGAGGACTCATAATCCTTTGGTCCACGGTTCGAGTCCGTGTGGGCCCACCACCTTCAAAGCCGCGCACTGCGCGGCTTTTCTTCCCCAGCTTTTCACTAGCTTTCACATCATCAACGACGTCGCAGCATCGCGCCACAGAGCTGACTCGGAGAACGTGAGCATGCTCCAGGTGGTGTGCGATTTACTCGACCTTGTGGAAACGATGAACATGCAGCTGGCCGGACATACCCATCAGCCTGGACCGACGCCGAGCCCAGATGATGCGAGCGGGTTCAACGCGAAGGTCAGCACGGCAGCAAACCTTGCGAGCCAGTTGAAGCCGATCACCCGTAACGATTCTGTCGGGACTACATGTAATTTTATAAGATGCTTTGACTATCGTCGCTCGCCGCTACAATCACGGGGTGGCTTGCGACTAGCCAGCACATTAAATGAGTATTTGTTTTGCTTAACATGATCCGTGAGTACCGATGGAAACGCTGGCTAAGTGAACGCGACGTTAAATTAGCAGCGGGCCTGCGTTCTTTAGCATCGACCGCCAAAGTCAGGGTCGAAGAAGGGGTGCGCCTGGGTGACGTCTCAATCAAATCGCACAATCTAAAAATTGGCGCGTACACCTATATTCGTAGCGGTTTGCTGCAGTCAGTGAGCGAGATAGGAAGGTTTTGCTCGATAGGGCAAGACGTAAAGATCGGGTTGGCTGCAGACGGCCATCCTCTCGATTGGCTGACGACCCATCCCGTCCATCACTTTGCAGGCGGGATGGAATACGAAAGCTCGCGGCCAAATGCCCGCATAGGAAACGATGTGTGGGTAGGCGCTGATGCAACCATTCTAGATGGCGTTCAGGTTGGAGATGGAGCCGTTATCGCTACGCGAGCGGTCGTCACCAAGGATGTGCCAGCCTATGCAATAGTCGGCGGGAACCCTGCAAAACTTATACGTTGGCGCTTCGATGATGCTGCACTGAGGCAAGCGCTAGAGGACAGTGCCTGGTGGAATCTATCTATCCAGCAGCTGGGTGATCTGCCTTTTAACGACCCTTATACTTGCGTTTCGCTGATTGGTGAGGCCAAGTCTAAGAGACCGCCTGTGCACCCCCTCTACAAGCAATACAAGGTAAGCCGCACGGGATGTATCGAGCTGTCAGCGTCGTAAGATCGTCTAACACACTCGCACCAGCACCGGCTACGCTTGACGAAGCTGCGACTCCATACGCTATCGACCGCAGCCTTGATATCGGATTACCCGCCTCCACTTAGTCAGCACGCTACCGTGGAGATTTTCATGACTGCTCTCGTCATTCCCTGCGCGCACTGCGCCGGACTCAACCGCATCCCCTCCGACCGATTGGCCGAGGGGCCACGGTGCGGCCGCTGCAAATCCAAGGTGTTGGTCGATACACCCTTCGATGTGAGCCAGGCAAGCTTTGCCAATCAGATCAAGGGCGATCTACCGTTGCTCGTGGACGTATGGGCGAGTTGGTGCGGGCCGTGCAGGAGCTTCGCGCCGATCTTCGAACTGGCCGCGGCACAACTGCGAAGTCGCTGCCGCCTGGCGAAGCTCGACAGCGAGGCCAATCCGCAGCTGTCGACCCAGCTTGGCATCCGTTCCATTCCGAGCCTGATTCTGTTCAAGGACGGACGCGAAATTGCGCGCCAGAGCGGCGCCCTTCCACTGCCGCAGCTGCTGGCATGGCTAAAGCAACAAGGGGTGTGAAGAGCTACATGGAGATCCGGACGGTCACGTAACGAAGCAAGGCTCGGACTGACCACGCGAAAAGCTTCGCCCCGAGGACGGGCCTTCCACAAAAAGCGATCGCTGCCTATCGAGTGCGCGAGCTCGCTCGCGAAAACCGAGAAAGTCGAACGCCCCCCCCCGAACCGCTATCGCTTAGGTAAGCGGAATCTGGTGATGGCAGGCTTCAACGAACCTTCGCCGAGCCGGGCCGCGCACAGAAAAACCTTTAGAAGACCACGCGTTTCGCTTCTGGTTCCTCGGAACAGGCTTGCCTTTTATCCGGATATTTCAAGCAACGTTTGCCTCAGTCCGATCACGATTGGATAATGCCGCCCACTTTCACGGCAAATTTTCCGATAGTCGCTGTACACGGACGTCGACACGCCAATAACAAGGCTCGCGGACGAGCTGGTGAGTTCTAGCGTGATTCAATTCGATATCGATCAATGGCGGGCCTGGGCACCAGGTCTGGCGAGCGCTGATGACTGGGCGATTTGGGCCCGGCATCCGCATAGGCTCGACAGCAGCGAGGGGCAGCCTGACGTTGCCTTTCTGCCGGCCATGCAGCGTCGTCGTTTGAGCCGTCTGGCACGTATGGCATTCGCCGTGGCCACGCCACTGGCTGCAGGTCTGCCGCCGATGCCGTTGGTCTTTGCCTCGCGTCACGGCGATACATCGCGCACCTTTGCCATCCTCAACGACCTCGCGCGCGAAGAGGCGCTATCGCCGACCCAGTTCAGCCTCTCGGTGCACAACGCGGTTATCGGACTTTGGTCAATCCTGCAGAACGACACCAGTGAGATGACCGCGCTCGCGGCAGAAGGCGATGGACTGGAACACGCCGTGCTGGAAGCCGCCCTGCTGATCGCCGAAGGCGCACCTGCTGTACTGGTCGTGGTGACCGAAGACCAACCACCCGCGGCCTATGAGCCGTGGATCAGCGACGTTAGTTTTCCCTACGCCATGGCGCTGCTGCTCAAGCCTGGTCGCGGCTGGCAGCTGAGCCTCGAAGCCGCTGGCGAAGAAGCCATCTCGACACAATGGCCCCATGCGCTGGAACTCGTTCGCGCGCTGCTCAACGGCCAGTCTCGCTGCCAACATCAATGGAAGAGGCGCCGATGGAACTGGCAGCAGACGCACTGAATAGCCGTCCCAACGCCCCCTGGCTGTGGCGCCTGATTGCTACGGGGCTGTCCTTCGCGCTGTTCGGGCTCGGTGGGCTTTGCCTGCGACTGATCGTGTTCCCCCTGCTCGCCTTGTTGCCAGGTGATGCCGCCATACACCGCCGACGTGCGCGTCAGACTGTGAGCCGGCTGTTCTGGCTGTTCGTCCAGTTCATGTACCGCAGCGGCGTGTTGACCTACGAGGTCGAGGGTGCCGAGCGCCTGGGTCGGCCCGGACAATTGGTGATCGCCAACCATCCTTCGCTAATCGACGTAGTCGTGCTCATCGCGCTGATTCGCGACGCCAACTGCGTGGTCAAGCAAGGCCTGTGGGACAATCCGTTCACTCGCGGGCCGATCCGCGCGGCGCAGTACATCAGCAACAATGGCAGCGCCGAGATGCTCGACGAAGCCGCCGACGCACTGCAGCAAGGCCAGACGCTGATCATCTTCCCCGAAGGTACTCGCACCACACCCGGCCAGGCGCCACAGTTTCACCGCGGTGCCGCCGCCATCGCCCTGCGCGGAGCGCGCCTGGTCACGCCGGTAGTTATCAGCGTGACTCCAACCACCTTGACCAAGGCCGAGCCCTGGTACCGCATTCCGGCACGACGTTTCCATTTTCATCTGCGCGTCGGTGAGGATATCGACCCGCAGGTGTTCGCCGCACGGGGAGCGGCGCCCATTGCGTCACGGCGACTCAACGATTATCTGCATCAACACTTTATAAAGGAGCTCGCACTCGATGAGCCAACTACAGCTTGAAATCAAGCAACTGATCATCGACGCCCTTGGTCTGGAAGACCTCGGACCGGACGATATCGCGGTCGATCAGCCACTCTTCGGTGAAGGGCTCGGGCTCGACTCGGTCGACGCCTTGGAATTGGGCCTGGCAATTCAAAAGCGTTTCGGCATCAAGATCGATGCCGACGCCAAGGACACCCGCAAGCATTTCGCCAGTGTCGACAGCCTGGCCGCCTACGTCCGCGCCAATCGCGCCGTCGCCTGAAGGAGGAGCCCAACGTGAACAGTCGTAACGAGATCTTCCTGACCCTGCGCGATGCGCTGGTTGAACTGTTCGAACTCGAACCCGAGCGCATCAGCCTGGAATCCAATCTGTACCAGGACCTGGAAATCGACAGCATCGACGCGGTCGACTTGATCGATCACATCAAGCGCCAGACCGGCAAGAAAATCGCCGCTGAAGAATTCAAATCCGTACGCACCGTGGGTGATGTGGTCGAGGCCGTGCACCGTCTGGTGAATCAAGAAACGGCCTGAGCCGGACATTAACGAACGATGCCAGTCTCGCCCGGTTCGGTTTGCCAAGCGGGTGACGGCTGTGGCTGCGCAACCAAACGGGTCACCGGAACGTACGCGATGCAAGCTCCCGCTCAAACAGGCAAGGCAACTGCCGGCCGGCTGATTGGTTTTGGCCTGGTACTGGTCGGCCTCGCCTATCCGTTCGCGGTGTACTTGGGCAAGGAGCACCTGTCGCCGCGATTGTTCGCACTGTTGCTCGGCGCGCTCTGGCTGGCACGAATACTAAGCGGCAAACAGACCCCGCTGACCCGTGCGATGGCTGCCGCGGCGTTGTTGTTCTGCTTGCTGCTGGGATTGGCTGACAGTAATGCACTGCTGCTGTGGTATCCGGTGCTGATCAATCTGGCGCTGCTCGGTCTGTTCGCCGGCAGTCTTTATTCCGGCATGCCAGTCATCGAGCGCCTGGCACGCTTGAGCGAACCTGAGCTGCCGCCCGCCGCCGTCCGATATACGCGCCAAGTGACTTGGCTGTGGGTGGCATTCTTCATAATTAACGCCAGCATCGCCACAGGCCTTGCGCTCTGGGGGCCGCTGAGCTGGTGGACCCTGTACACCGGGCTGATCGCGTATCTCCTGATGGGTCTACTGTTCGCCGGAGAATGGCTGGTGCGCCAGCGGGTCAGGAACGCTAAATGAACTGGATTGCCCTGGAGCATCTGCTCGACCAGGCCCCGAACAACCGCACGGTAGCGCTGCAACCTACGCTCCAGCATGCCGAGCTGCGCGAGCAGGCGTTGCGTCTGGCGGGTGGTTTACGTGACCGCGGCGTTCGCCGGATCGCGGTTCATCTGGAGGATGCCGCCGAGCTGGCCATCGCCCTGCTGGGCGCCTGGCGCGCCGGCGTAACCGTGCTGCTACCGGCGGATCTGCAGCCGGCCAATCGTGCGCGCCTTGAGGATCAAGTCGAGCTCTGGCTAACGGACCAGAACGGCGACGTCGGGCTCGCCGATCTTTTTGCCGAACCGCTCGCCGGCGCACCGCTGGATCTCGATCAATGCCAGCTGCTGCTCTGCACTTCCGGCTCCAGCGGCGAGCCCAAACTGATCGAAAAACGCCTGCGACAGCTGGCCAATGAAGTGACGACGCTCGAGGAATGCTGGGGCGCCGATCTCGGTAGCGCCTGCATCATCGGCAGCGTCGCAGCGCAGCACATCTATGGGCTGCTGTTCCGCGTGCTTTGGCCGCTCTGTGCCGGGCGCATCTTTCTACGCAGGGCGCTGCCCTTCCCCGAAGATCTGCAGTTGGCCAGCCGTGAGCAGGCTAGCTTCTGCTGGGTGGCCAGCCCGGCATTGCTCAAACGTATGGGTGACAATCTCGATTGGCCGGGATTGCGCAGCGTGCGCCGGGTATTTTCTTCCGGCGGCCCGCTCGACGCCGACGCAGCGGTGCGGCTGCAACAGCGCCTTGGCCAGGCCCCAACGGAAATCTATGGCAGCTCGGAAACCGGCGGTATCGCCTGGCGTCAGGGCGGCAGACTGTGGCAACCCTTCGCCGCCGTCCAACTGAGCCAGGACGAGCAGGGCGCACTGCAGGTGGCTTCGCCCTGCCTGCCGGAGGGGCATATCGAACAGACCGCCGACGCCGCCCGCATCGAGGCCGATGGCCGCTTCGAACTGCTCGGCCGCCTGGATCGCATCGTCAAGCTGGAAGAAAAACGCATCTCGCTGCCGATGCTGGAAAGCGCACTGGCCAACCATCCCTACGTCAACGAAGCGCGGCTCGGAGTAATCAATGACAACCGTGCCTACCTCGGCGCGCTGGTCGCGCTCAGTGACGTCGGCCTGCATACGTTACGCAATGGCGGTCGGCGCGCACTGACCGAAGCGCTACGCAAGCATCTGGCGGCGCATTGCGAGGCACTGGCGCTACCGCGACGCTGGCGCCTGGTCCGACAGCTCCCGTACAACGCGCAGGGCAAATTACCGCAAGCGCAACTCGATGCTCTACTACAGGCGCCCCGTACGAAGCAGCCGGAACGCCTGAGCGCAAGCCAAAGCGATGATCAATGGCAGCTGGAACTGGGCATTCCGCCGGACCTGGCGCATTTCACCGGGCACTTCCCGCAGACGCCGGTCCTGCCTGGAGTCGTACAGATCGATTGGGCCATGGCCCTGGCCCGCGAGCTGATCGAGGATCTTCCGCCGCGCTTCCAAGGCATGGAAGTGCTCAAGTTCCAGCAACTGGCCCGTCCCGGCGACCAGTTGCAGCTCACCCTTCGCTTCGATCGTGAGCGCGGCAAACTGCATTTCGCCTATCGCAACGGTGAAGCGCCCTGCTCGTCCGGACGCATTCTGCTGGGAGATCCCGCATGACCACTCTCACTCCGGCCGCGACGGTCATCAACGAGCCGCGCGAGGCGGTTCTAAACCAACAGTTGGCGCTGGCCATCGACGACGACTGGTTCAAGCCCTGCGTCGTCGTGCCGGTCTACAACCACGAGCGCAGCCTTCCCTCCGTGGTCCAGGCATTGCTCGCCGAAGACCTGCCTTGCGTCCTGGTTGATGACGCGTCTAGCCCTGTCGCCGCCGCGGTTATCGACGAACTGGCGCAACATCCATCGGTACACCTGGTGCGGCACCGCCATAACCAAGGAAAGGGGGCCGCGGTCGCCAACGGCCTGCGCGAAGCGTCTCGCCTGGGCTTCAGCCATGCGCTGCAGATCGACGCCGATGGTCAGCACGACCTTGGCTGTCTGTCGCTGTTTCTCGACCGTGCCAGCCAAGCGCCCGACGCGCTGATTTGCGGTTATCCGCAATACGATTCGAGCGTTCCCAAAGGCCGCCTTTATGCGCGTTATCTGACCCACGTATGGGTCTGGATCAACACGCTCTCGCTGTCGATTCGCGATTCGATGTGTGGCTTTCGCGTCTACCCGCTAAAGCCGACGCTAGCGCTGCTGGACACCACCGAGCTGGGCAAACGGATGGATTTCGACACCGAAATTCTGGTGCGTCTGCATTGGCGCGAGCAGCCGATGGTGTGGCTGCCCACCCGCGTTCACTATCCGGTGGATGGCGTGTCCCATTTCCGCCTGTGGCGCGACAACCTGCTGATTTCCTCGATGCATGCGCGGCTGTTTGGCGGAATGCTCCTGCGTGCCCCCAAACTACTTTGGCGCCGGTGGCTCGGATGAAGGAACAAGCCGCACCCAATTCGCATTGGGCCGTGCATCGCGAGCGCGGCAGCTTTGCGCTGATGAAATTTACAGCGCAGGCCGTGCGCCTGCTCGGCCGGCGTGCAATGGCGCCGCTGCTGCATGTGATCGTGCTGTATTTCTATCTATTCGGCCGCAGCGCCAGACAGAGCGCCTGGGACTATCAACGCAACCTCGCCAGCTGGAGCGGCCGGCGCGAGCTGGCGCCCAGCGCGCGGTCGGTCTATCGCCAGTTCATAGCCTTCGCCGACGCCCTTCTGGACAAGCTCGACGCCTGGGGTGGCCGCCTCGATCTGGATCGACTGGTATTACACGACAACGACAATCTGCACGCCGTTCTGCACGCGCCACGTGGCCAGCTGCTGGTCGGCTCTCACCTGGGCAATCTGGAAATCTGCCGGGCCCTGGCGGAGATGGGCCGCCGGGTGACCATGAACGTGCTGGTCCACACCCGCCACGCCGAGCGCTTCAATCGTCTGCTGGACGAATCCGGGGCGAACAATCTGCGCCTGATCCAAGTCAGCGAACTGGACCCAGCAACCATGCTTATGTTGTCCCAGCGCTTGGACGCCGGCGAATGGCTGGCCATCGCCGGCGATCGCGTACCGCTGCACGGCGGGCGGATCGCCAACGCTGACTTTCTCGGCCAGCCGGCAGCCTTTCCGCAGGGCCCATGGTTGCTGGCCGGCCTGCTGCAGTGCTCAGCTAACCTGCTGTTCTGCCTGAAACATGGCGAACGTTTTCACGTCTATCTGGAGCCCTTCGCCGAACGCATCCAGTGGCGGCGCAGCGAGCGCGACGCGGTGATACAGCAGTGGGTGCAACGTTACGCCGATCGCCTGGCGGCGCGCTGTCTGGACGCACCGATGCAGTGGTTCAATTTCTATCCTTTTTGGAATACCCATGAACAACGCCGCAACTGAGCCCGTAATCTTCGGCGAAAACCACCTGCGCATCGAAGATGTGCTGGCCGTCGCCCAAGGCCGTGCCGCCGCTCGGCTACAAGCTGACAGCACCTTCCGCGAGCGCATCGCTCGCGGCGCGCAGTTTCTCGACACGCTGCTGGATCGCGAAGGCGTGATTTACGGCGTGACCACCGGCTATGGCGATTCCTGCGTGGTAGCGGTGCCGCTGCATCAAGTCGAGGCGCTGCCACAGCATCTGTTCACCTTTCATGGCTGCGGCCTCGGCAAGCTGCTCGATGCCGAAGCTACCCGAGCGGTGTTGGCGGCCCGCTTACGCTCGCTGACCCATGGCATGTCGGGCGTGCGCATCGAACTGCTCGATCGTATGCAGGCTTTTCTCGAACAAGACATTCTCCCGCTGATTCCAGAGGAAGGTTCGGTGGGCGCCAGCGGTGACCTGACCCCGCTTTCCTATGTGGCCGCCGCGCTGGCGGGTGAACGCGAAGTCATGTTCCGCGGTGAGCGTCGTAGCGCCGCCGAGGTGCATCGCCAGCTCGGCTGGACACCGCTGACGCTACGGCCCAAGGAAGCCTTGGCGCTGATGAACGGCACCGCGGTAATGACCGGGCTGGCCTGCCTGGCCTTTGCCCGCGCCGATTACTTGCTGAAACTCGCCACCCGCATCACCGCGTTCAACGTGGTTGCGCTGGAAGGCAATCCCGAACATTTCGACGAGCGCCTGTTCGCCGCCAAGCCGCATCCTGGTCAGATGCAGGTCGCCGCCTGGATTCGCCAGGATCTGGCCATCGAGGCACCAACCGCGCCGTTGCATCGCCTGCAGGATCGTTACTCGCTGCGCTGTGCACCACACGTACTCGGCGTGTTGGCTGACAGCCTGGGCCTGCTGCGCCAGTTCATCGAGACCGAACTCAACAGCGCCAACGACAACCCGATCATCGATGCGGACAACGAGCGTGTACTGCACGGCGGGCACTTCTACGGCGGCCATATCGCCTTCGCCATGGACAGCCTGAAGAATCTTGTCGCCAACGTCGCCGACCTGCTCGACCGCCAGCTCGCGCTGCTGGTCGATACACGTTACAACCACGGCCTGCCGAGCAATTTGTCCGGCGCGCCGGCTGCCACGGCGATGATCAACCACGGCTTCAAGGCCGTGCAGATCGGCACCAGCGCCTGGGCCGCCGAGGCGTTGAAAAACAGCATGCCGGCCAGCGTTTTCTCCCGCTCCACCGAATGTCACAACCAGGACAAGGTGAGCATGGGCACCATTGCCGCGCGCGATGCACTGCGCAGCCTGGAACTGACTGAACAGGTCGCGGCCGCCACGCTGATAGCGGCCAACCAGGGCGTCTGGCTGCGCCAGCGGAGCGAGGGTGCACGCCCGTTGCCGACTCCGTTACAAGCGATGCACGTTGAACTAGGCGAGGATTTCCCACCGCTGATCGAGGATCGCGCATTGGAGAGCGAGCTGCGCCTGTGTTTGCAACGCATCCGCGCGCAACACTGGGGGCTTTATGCGTAAGGGCGGCGTTCTGCAGGCAGAAGTCGAGGTGCTGGTGCCGTTCTTCGACGTCGACTCCATGGATGTGGTCTGGCACGGCCATTACGTGAAGTACTTCGAGGTGGCACGTTGCGCCCTGCTCGATCACATCGGCCACAACTACACTCAGATGCGCGACGCCGGCTATGCCTGGCCGATCATCGACGTCCAGCTGCGCTACATGCGTGGCGCCCGCTTCAATCAGCGCATCGTCGTCCGTGCCGATCTGGTGGAGTGGGAGAACCGCCTGAAGATCAACTACCTGATCAGTGACGCCGACACCGGTGAGCGCATGACCCGCGGCAGCACCGTGCAGGTGGCCGTGGAGATCGCCAGTCGCGAAATGCTGCTGGCGTCGCCCAAGGTATTCGTCGAAGCCGTCGAGCGGGCACTATCGTGATGCGGCTGCTCGACCGTCCCGTCGTACACATCCTGTTGGTGCTGAGCCTCCTGCTAATGGCAGGGAGCGCCCACGCCTTTGATCTGGCGCAACTCAGTCGTCAATTGAATGAGCCTGCCGTGGTCCGCGGCAATTTCATCCAGGAAAAGTACCTGCGGGCGCTGCCCTTGCCGCTTACCAGCCGCGGCACCTTCGTGCTGGCTCGTGATCGCGGCCTGCTGTGGTTCCTGCAGGAGCCGTTGCAGCAGGATTATCGAATCAGCGACTCGGGCATCGCCCGGCGCGGACCCAGCGGCTGGCAAAAAACCGACCAACAGGGCGCCACCGCTCGCCAGAACGACTTGTTCCTCGCCGTACTGCAAGGCGACACAACCGCATTGCAGCGCGATTTCGAGCTGGAACTGAGCGGAACAGCGGAGGCCTGGCAGCTGATGCTGACACCACGCTCGCATTTGCTTGGGCAGATATTCAGCGCCATTCTCATTCGCGGCGGCGCAACGGTCGAGCGAATCGAACTTCTCGAAACCCAGAACGACAGCACCGTGCTGCTGCTGAACGACAACCAGATCGACGATCAGTTGAGCCCCACCGAACTTCATGACTTCGCCGACTGACAAAGCGCTCAGGCTGCCGTCCTGGCTTTCCTCGCTGTTTCTTCTGGCACTTCTCGGGCTGGTGGGGCTGACCGCCTGGCAATGGCGCAACGGCTCGCCGGTCAGCGCCAACCTGCTGCAGCTATTGCCCAGCGGCACTCCGGGCGCACTGGAGCAACTCGCCGAGCAGCGTATGCAGGAGCCGCTGAACCGCGACCTGATGCTGCTGATTCACCACAGCGATGAAGAAGTGGCCGTTGGGCTGGCCGAAGAGATTGCCGACAGCCTCCGCGCCAGCGGGCTGTTCGCGCAGGTTCGCCGCTCGGTGCAGGCCGACTTGCCAGCGGTGCGTCAGCAGCTACTGGACCAACGACTGGCGCTGCTCGGGCCGGTGAGCCGCGAAGCCTTGATCGCATCGCCGGAAGACTTCGTTCAACACCGACTGCAACGCCTGTACAACCCGTTCGACAGTGCTGGCATCGTGCCGATTGAACAGGACTGGTTCGGCCTCGCCGATCTGGCGCAACGGCAGCTGCCGCAACCGGGCAATATCCATCCGCGCCTCGATGGCATGCTGATCGCTGAACATGGCGGGCAGCGCTGGGCGGTCATCCATGCGCAAACCCATGGCGATGCGTTCGAAGATCGCCTGCCCATGCTGGTGGAGGATCTGGTCAGCGACGCCCGCCGTCGCGTCGAGGCAAATCAGGGCGAGCTGCTGGCCGCGGGCGGGTTGCTGCATGCCGCTTATGGGCAGCGACAGGCGCGCGAGGAGGCCAGCCTGATCGGCAGCATTTCGCTGGTAGCGACGCTCGCCTTGTTGCATGCACTGTTTCGTACACCGCGCGTCCTGCTGGTTGCGCTACCGGTCCTGGTCGGCGCGCTCAGCGGTGCCGCCGCCTGCATCGCACTGTTCGGCCAGATCCATGTGCTGACACTGGTGCTCGGCGCCAGCCTGGTCGGCGTCAGTATCGATTTCCCGCTGCACTATCTGTCCAAGAGCTGGACCTTGCAGCCGTGGCAGAGCTACCGGGCGTTGCGCCTGACGCTTCCAGGACTGGCGCTGGCATTGGCGACCAACGTCATCGGCTATCTGGCCATGGCGTTCACCCCGTTCCCGGCGCTGAGCCAGGTGGCGGTGTTTTCCGCCGCGGGCCTGCTCGGCGCCTTCGCCTGCGCCACGTGTTTGTTGCCATCGCTGCTGACCGCGCCGCTGCAGCCATGGCCCGCCCCACTGGGTTGGGCCGGGCATTGTTTGACGCTGCGCAATGCCTTGCTTCGCCGGCTCCCCACGCCGTGGCTGCTCGCCGGATTTGTGCTGTTCTGTATTGCCGGCGTCAGCCAAGTTTCCTTCAAGGACGATTTGCGCCAGTGGGTCAGCCGTGCGCCAGTGCTCCAGCAACAGGCCGAACGCATCGGCGAAATCACCGGCTTCGAACCGACCAGCCAGTATTTTCTGGTCCGCGCGGCGAATCCCGATGAGCTGCTGACGCGGCAGGAAGCGCTCGGCGTTCGCCTCGATGCGCTGGTTGCGGAGCAGAAACTTCACGGTTATTTGGCACTGAGCCAACTGGTCGCACCAACGTCGGCCCAGGAAAGCCTACATCTCGTGCTGCCGCACTTGCTGGAAGCCAGTCAGCCCCTACTGGAACTTGGCGTTACGCCCGAAATGCTCGACGCAGAGGTAACCGGCCTTCTGGCACAACCTCCGACGACCCTGGCAGATGTGCTTGCCGGACCGCTGGCAGAGCCATGGCGGCCGTTGTGGTTGGGCGTCCAAAATGATGGCTCGGTCGCTGGGTTGGTAAGCCTGCAAGGGCTTCGCGACAGCGCGGCGCTTCACGGCCTGGCCACCGATATCGATGGCGTCAGCCTGATTGACCGGCTGGCCGAACTGAACCGTCTGTTTGCCGATACCCAAGTCCAGGCCGCCCTCCTCAAACTGCTGGCCGCCGCGTTGATTCTCGCTTTGCTGTGCCTACCGTTCGGCTGGCGTGGTGCCCTGCGCTGCATTTCTGTGCCGCTGCTGTCGGCCCTCGGGAGCTTGGCCTGCCTGGGCTGGCTGGGTCAGCCGTTGACCCTGTTCGGTCTGTTCGGCTTGCTGCTAGTCAGCGCAATCGGTGTCGATTACGCCATTCTCATGCGCGAGCGAATTGGCGGCGCCGCCGTGAGTTTGGTCGGTACCTTGTTGGCGGCAGTCACTACTTGGTTGTCGTTCGGCCTCCTGGCCTTGTCGAGTACACCGGCGGTGAGCAACTTTGGCCTGGCGGTAGGGCTCGGTCTGGTGTTTGCCTTCGCCCTGTCGCCGTGGGCCGCCGAACCGGACGAGGAAGATGCATGCTGAGCTCGAAGCAAGCGGCCGCGCTGTTTGCACGGGCCCTTCAACTGAACCTGATTCCCTCAGCCTGCTGGGCTGCTTCCACCCTGCTGCCGGACGCGCTGGGCATCCGCCAGACATCAACCATCCCCTTTTGTCGAGTCAAGCAATGACCAAGGCATTCGTGAATCCTGAACAACGTAGCGTCGTCGTAATCGGAGCGGGGCCTTCCGGCGCCATCGCCGCCACCCTGCTCAAGCGCAAGGGCCACGACGTGCTGATCGTCGAGCGGCAGCGCTTCCCTCGCTTCTCCATTGGCGAGAGCCTGCTGTCGCATTGCCTGGATTTCGTCGAAGAGGCCGGGATGCTCGAAGCGGTCCGGGCCGCCGGTTTCCAGACCAAGCATGGCGCAGCGTTCGGCTGGGGCGAGCGCTACACCGATTTTGATTTCAGGGACAAATTCACCGAAGGCCACGGCAGCACCTATCAGGTTCAGCGCGCCGATTTCGACAAACTGCTGGCTGACCAGGCCGAATTACAGGGCGTGGAGATCCGCTACGAGGAAGAAATCATTTCGGTTGACTTCGAAGGCCTGCGCCCGTTGCTCCAGGCACGTCGTCTCGATGGCAGCGAATATGTGATCGAGGCGGACTTCATCCTCGACGCCAGCGGTTACGGCCGGGTGTTGCCGCGCCTGCTCGACCTTGAGGCGCCGTCGAATTTCCCGGTGCGCCGCGCCGTGTTCACCCATATCGAGGACAACATCGACGACCCGCGCTTCGATCGCGACAAGATCCTCATCACTACTCATCCCGAGCTTCGCGACGTCTGGTATTGGACCATCCCGTTCAGCAACGGCCGCTGCTCGCTTGGCGTAGTCGCCAGTGCCGAACGCTACGAAGGGCGGCCTCTCGACATGGATGCCTGCCTCAAGGCGTTCGTCAAGGAGGCGCCGAACCTCAGCGGCATTCTGAAGAATGCCGAGTGGGATACGCCAGCACGCTTGATCGGCGGCTATTCAGCCAACGTCAAAACGTTGCACGGTCCGGGCTTCGCCCTGTTGGGCAATGCGGCGGAATTCCTCGATCCGGTGTTCTCTTCAGGCGTGACCATCGCCATGCGTTCCGCGAGCATGGCAGCCGATGTGCTGCATCGCCAGCTGTCGGGCGAGACGGTGGACTGGGAAGTCGAGTTCGCCGCGCCGCTCAAACGTGGCGTGGATACATTCCGGACCTACGTCGAGGGTTGGTACGACTGCAGCTTCCAGGACGTGATTTATTACGAACACGCCCAGCCGGAGATACGTCGAATGATCAGCTCGATCCTCGCCGGCTATGCCTGGGACCTCAAGAACCCCTATGTCGCCGAATCCAAACGCCGCCTGCGTGTACTGGCCGAGCTCTGCGCGGCGGACACACCAGCATGAGCCTGTCGGCATGAACATGCTCGTTGTACGCATGCGAGCGCTGATATGGCTGCCGCTGCTGTTGTCACTCGCCGCTTGCGCCCAGCGCTTGCCGCTGCCAACGCAGACACCAGAGCTGCAGCTGCCCTTACAGCTGCATATTCAGCGCCACGGTTTCGGCGAAAGCCAGGACTGGCTGCTGGTCATTCAGCAGGACGGCGCCGCACTACGCTGGTCACTGCTTGATCCTTTGGGCATTCCGCTGGCACGCCAGCTTCTGAGCGACGGCGAATGGCACGCCGATGGTTTGCTTCCGCCCAACCCTGAGGCGCGCGAGTTGTTTGCCGCATTGCTGTTTGCGCTGACGCCGGCGGAGCAGTTGAGCACGCTGTATGCGAATACGCAGTGGAGTCAGCAAGAAAATGAACGAACGATGCGGCATGACGCTTCGTCGCCCTGGCGTGTGCGTTATCGACAGAATGACCGCTTCGAACTCGACGTCGGGCCGGCACTCACCTATCGTGTCGCCCCCATTGCTGCAGCCGCCGGAACCCGCCACTGATGACCGCTTATCTGAACGCCCTTGGGGTGATCTGCGCGCTGGGTCGCGGCAAGGCCGAGGTGGCGCACCGACTGCTGGCCGGAGACGGCTCCGGCATGCAGAACTGTCCAAAGAGGGTCGCCGGGCGCACGCTGCCAGTCGGCGCGGTAACTGCTGAATTGCCTTCGCTGGCGGGCGCCGAGTTGCACGATGCCACGCGCAACAATCAGCTGCTGTTGGCCGCGGCAGAAGAAATCCGCGCCGAAATCAGCGCGGCGATCATTCGCTTCGGCGCGGCCCGGATCGGCGTGGTCATCGGCACCAGCACGAGCGGCATTCAGGAAGCGACCCAAGGCGTCGCAGGGCTTGTCCGCGACGGACATCTGCCTTCCAGTTACCACTACCGTCATCAAGAGCTGAGCGCGCCGGCGAGCTTTCTCACCGATCTGTTTCAGCTC
This sequence comes from Stutzerimonas sp. VN223-3, assembly GCF_045999685.1. Classification (NCBI taxonomy): domain Bacteria; kingdom Pseudomonadati; phylum Pseudomonadota; class Gammaproteobacteria; order Pseudomonadales; family Pseudomonadaceae; genus Stutzerimonas; species Stutzerimonas sp. VN223-3. The sequence continues at coordinate 61,207 of NZ_RBEC01000002.1, forward strand.
AGCGGTCCCAGCTATTCCATCTCGACGGCTTGCACATCCGGCGCACGGGCATTGCTCAGCGCCAAGCGTCTGCTGGATGCCGGCATCTGCGATGCGGTGCTCTGCGGCGGAGTCGATACGCTCTGCGACCTGACACTGCAGGGCTTTAGCGCTTTGGAGGCCACCAGCGAGCGGATCTGCAATCCGTTCTCCGTCTCCCGCGACGGCATCAACATTGGCGAAGCGGCGGCGTTGTTCCTGATGACCCGGGACGCAGCCCCTATCGCCCTGCTCGGCGGCGGCGCCAGCTCCGATGCGCATCATATTTCCGCGCCCGACCCGCAAGGCCAGGGCGCCATCGAGGCAATGCACAAAGCGCTGGCCAGCGCGTCGACTCGGGCGGAGCACATCAACTATCTGAACCTTCACGGCACCGCCACCCGCCACAACGACGCAATGGAAAGCGTCGCGGTCGCCGCGGTGTTTCCGGCCGGAGTGCCCTGCTCATCGAGCAAGCCCCTCACCGGACACACGCTGGGTGCCGCTGGCGCGCTGGAAGCCGCGTTCTGCTGGCTGGCCTTATCCGAGCACAACCCTACGCGGTTGCTCCCACCGCACTGCTGGGACGGCCAGCAAGACCCTGAATTGCCGCGCCTGAACCTAGTCGCAGCCGGCACGTCGATGGCAGCTACCGGCGCGCGGCGGATGATGAGCAACTCCTTTGCCTTCGGTGGCAACAACATCAGCCTGATCGTGGGGGACGCGCCGTGATCGACTGGCCGGTATCCGAGCTGCTGCCTCACGCAGGCGACATGATTCTGCTGGATGCGATCGAGGCATTCGACGCAGAGAGCATCGTTGCCCATTTGCAGGTTCGTTCTGGCGGCCTGTTCAACTTGGCCGACGGCAGTCTGCCAGCCTGGGTCGGCATCGAAATAATGGCCCAGACGGTTGCTGCGTTCGCCGGTTGCCAAGCGAGGTTGGCCGGCCAGCCGGTGGAGTTGGGCTTCCTGCTCGGCACCCGTAAATTTCAATGCAATGCAGAATACTTCCCCGTCGGTTGCCAGCTGCGTGTTCAGGCGCTTCGCTCGTTGCAGGATGACAACGGCATGGGTGTGTTCGAGTGTCATCTCGACGGGCCCGGCATCCATGCCGAGGCGCGTCTCAATGTGTTCCGCCCGCCCGAGGTGGCGAGCTATCTACAAGAGCCCACTCCATGACTGAAAGCATTCTCGTCACTGGCTCCAGCCGTGGCATCGGTCGCGCCATCGCCCTACGCCTGGCCAAAAGCGGCTACGACATCGTCCTGCATTGCCGTGCGCGACGCGACGAGGCCGAAACCGTACAAGCGCAGATTCAGGCGATGGGGCGTCAGGCACGGATTCTTCAATTCGACGTTGCCGACCGCGCTCAATGCCGCATGCAACTGGAAGCCGATATCGAAGCACATGGCGCTTACTACGGGGTGGTCTGCAATGCTGGTCTCACCCGCGACGGCGCCTTCCCCGCGTTGACCGAGGACGACTGGGACCTGGTGATGCGCACCAATCTCGATGGCTTTTACAATGTGCTGCAGCCGCTGACCATGCCAATGATTCGCCGCCGCCAGCCTGGGCGCATCGTCTGCATCACGTCGGTATCGGGACTGATCGGCAACCGCGGCCAGGTCAACTACAGTGCCTCCAAGGCCGGCGTAATCGGCGCAGCCAAAGCCCTCGCCGTCGAACTGGGCAAGCGCCGTATCACGGTCAACTGCGTTGCGCCGGGACTCATCGAGACGGACATGCTGGACGAAAACCTGCCCATCGAGGAGATGCTCAAGATGATTCCAGCCCAGCGCATGGGCTCGCCCGAGGAAGTCGCCGGTGCGGTGAATTTCCTGATGTCGGACGAGGCCGGCTACATCACGCGCCAAGTATTAGCGGTCAACGGCGGGCTGTGCTGATGAAACGTGTCGTCGTCACCGGCATGGCCGGGATCACTTCGCTGGGCAGCGATTGGGCTTCCATCGAGGGTAACTTCAGCGCCAATCGCAGCGGTATCCGCCGCATGCACGAGTGGGATCGCTTCACCGAACTCAATACGCGGCTGGCCGGCCCGGTGGACGATTTCGCCGTGCCCGGCCACTGGACGCGCAAGCAGCTGCGCAGCATGGGTCGAGTTTCGAAGCTGTCGGTGAAGGCTGCCGAGCAAGCATTGGAGCATGCCGGTTTGCTCGGCGACGGGTCGATTCGCGACGGCCGCATGGGTGTCGCCTGTGGCTCGTCCACCGGCAGCACCGAGGAGATCAAGGCGTTCGGCAATATGCTGCTGAACTCCGTGGCCGATGGGCTGAATGCCAACTCCTACATCCGCATGATGCCGCACACCACGGCGGCCAATATCAGCATCTTCTTCGGCTTGACCGGCCGTGTGATCCCCACCTCAAGCGCGTGCACCAGCGGCAGCCAGGGCATCGGTTATGCCTACGAGGCAATCAAATTCGGTCGTTTGCCGATGATGCTGGCGGGCGGTGCCGAAGAGCTCTGCGCCACCGAAGCGATGGTGTTCGACGCGCTCTATGCCACCAGCCTGAAGAATGACGCCCCTCACACATCGCCGCGCCCCTACGACGCCGGTCGCGACGGCCTTGTGATAGGCGAAGGTGCGGGCATGCTGGTGCTGGAAGAGTTGGAGCATGCCCTGGCTCGCGGTGCCACTATCCATGCCGAACTGATCGGCTTCGGCAGCAATGCCGATGGCTTGCACGCCACTAAACCCGAGCAGCTGACCATGCGTCGTGCGATGGAACTGGCGCTCGAGGATGCGGGGCTTCCAGCCGAGGCGATCGGCTACGTCAATGGCCACGGCACGGCCACCGAACAGGGCGACATCGCCGAGACGCTGGCGACTCAGGCACTATTCGGCTCACGCATGCCGATCAGCTCGCAGAAGAGCTTTCTCGGCCATACGCTAGGCGCCTGCGGAGCGCTGGAATCCTGGTTCAGCATCGAGATGATGAATCGTGATCGCTACATCCACACGCTGAACCTCGACAGCATCGATCCGCGCTGTGGCGAGCTGGACTATCTGACCGGCACACCGCGATCGATGCAGCATGAATACGTGATGAACAATAATTTCGCCTTCGGCGGCATCAATACCTCATTGATTTTCCGCCGCTGGGCTTGAGCGTTTACCCCCTCCAAAACACCGCAAGGAAAATGCAATGAAGAAAACCACATGGATCGGCGCCGCACTCGTGCTTTGTGCATTGCCCGGTATCAGCCAGGCCCGTGATACCACCCATTACCTGCCATTCGATCAGGTAGTCGCTGAAGCCACCGCCTCGGGCAAACTCGACGGCAGTGTCAAGTTCTACCTGGCCGGCAAGACGCCTGGCAGCGCGCAGGTCATCCGCCGAGATGTGTCGACCAGCAAGAAGACAAACGCCTTCAACAAGACCGACGAAGGCGCCTGCAGCTGGGCCCTGCAATCGGCGTTGATCAGCATGCAACAGGCAGCTAAAGCTGCCAACGCCAACGCCGTGGTGGACATTACAAGCAACTACAAGCACGTCGAATACAAGGACAGCCAGAAGTACGAGTGCCATGCCGGCGCTATCATGGCTGGTGTCGCGATCAAGGGTAATCTGGCCAAGGTCAAATAAGCCTGCTGCGCCCGGCCCCCTCGTGCCGTGCCGGGCGCGTGCTGACGTTTCGATCTCTCGCTTTTCTCTCCTCCGATTGTCAGTCGAGAACTGTACCCGACCGAACGAATAAGTGGACCCGCGAGTCAACAGAGTAGACCCGTTACTATCTTGAGGAGCAGCTCATGTTCGACAAACCGTCGCACAAATTCGAAGTCAATTACATCTTTCAGAACGACCCCCGCGTTCAGATCGTCGAGTCGGATGAAGAGCGTATGTCGCAGGGCAGCGCCGCGCGGCACCTGATTGAACTGCACAACGGCGATGCAGAAAACAGCCTGGTGATGCCCGATGCAGACGCAGATGAGGGCAAGTTGCTAGAGCAGGCCGAGGTGATGGGAATCACCGATATCCGAGTGACCAAGCTGATTCACGAGCATAAGCCAGGCACTACGCCCGGCCACTATCAACAGCCATAAACAAAAGAGCCGCTATAAGCGGCTCTCTTTTTCCATGTCAGCGGTGATATTGCGCCGATAGCTCGTGTACCGACTCGATAAATGCACCGGCATGGGCCGGGTCGACTTCTGGGGTAATGCCATGGCCGAGGTTGAACACGTGACCCTGGCCATGACCGAAGCTGGCCAGAATACGCCCGACCTCTGCACGGATTGCGTCCGGTTTGGCGAACAGAACACTGGGGTCCATATTGCCCTGCAGGGCAACCTTGCTGCCGACGCGTGCCCGTGCGGTGCCAATGTCGCATGTCCAATCGAGGCCTAGCGCCTCAGCTCCCGTATCGGCCATCGACTCCAGCCACAACCCACCTCCCTTGGTGAACAGGATCACTGGCACACGACGCCCGTCGTGCTCACGAATCAATCCATCAACGATCTTCTGCATATAAGCCAAGGAAAACTCTTGATAGGCCGCCGCAGAGAGGCTGCCACCCCAAGAGTCGAAAATCTGCACCGCTTGCGCCCCGGCGAGAATCTGCCCGTTGAGGTAGCTCGTGACCGACTGCGCCAGCTTGTCGAGCAGCGCATGCATGGCCTGAGGATTTTCGTAAAGCATGGCCTTGGACTTGCGGAAGTCCTTCGATGAACCGCCTTCAACCATGTATGTCGCCAGCGTCCAAGGACTGCCGGAAAAGCCGATCAGCGGGACCCGGCCGTTCAGTTCACGGCGAATGGTCCGCACGGCATTCATGACGTAGCCCAAATCCTGCTCAGGATCGGGAATCGGCAGCGCCTCGATGTCGGCCATGCTGCTGACGGTCTTTTTGAAGCGTGGGCCCTCACCGGTTTCGAAGTACAGGCCCAGGCCCATGGCGTCCGGCACGGTGAGGATATCGGAGAAGAGAATCGCAGCGTCCAGCGGATAGCGATCCAGTGGCTGCAGCGTGACCTCGCAGGCCAACTCGGGATTCATGCACAAGCTCATGAAGTCGCCCGCCTTGCTACGGCTGGCCCGATACTCGGGGAGGTAGCGTCCGGCCTGGCGCATCATCCACACCGGGGTGACGTCGACAGGTTGCTTGAGCAGGGCGCGAAGGAAGCGATCGTTCTTCAAGGCAGTCATGTCTGGGTTCCAGCAAAAAAGTGGCGGCATTGTCGCAAAGCGGAAAACAAAAGGCACGGCGAGTGCCGTGCCTTTTGTCTATAGGCCTGATTCAGGTCAGACGGGCTTGGTGCCGTAAAGCAAGCGTAGGGTGGATGTCGCTTTTTACATCCTCCTTGCCCCGCTCGTTGGGTCGGACAAGCGGGGCCCACCTACGAATCAAACTTCCAGGTAATCCAGAATCCCTTCGGCGGCCTGACGGCCTTCGAAAATCGCCGTCACCACCAGATCGGAACCACGCACCATGTCGCCACCCGCAAAAATCTTCGGATTGCTGGTCTGATGCTTGAACTCACCCATTTCCGGGGCTACTACGCGGCCTTGGTTATCGGTCTGAATGCCCTGACCTTCGAACCAGTCGGCCGGGCTCGGGCGGAAGCCGAAAGCGATCACCACGGCATCGGCGGGCAGCACTTCCTCGGAACCAGGAATCGGCTCGGGACTGCGGCGGCCACGGGCATCCGGTGCGCCGAGACGGGTCTCGACGACCTTGACGCCTTCGACCTTGCCTTCGCCTACGATGGCGATGGGTTGGCGGTTGAAGAGGAACTTCACGCCCTCTTCCTTGGCATTCTTCACTTCTTTGCGCGAGCCCGGCATGTTCGCCGCGTCACGGCGATAGGCACAGGTAACGCTTTTGGCACCCTGGCGGATGGAGGTGCGGTTGCAGTCCATCGCAGTGTCGCCGCCGCCCAGCACCACGACCTTCTTGCCCTTCATATCGACGAAGTCTTCCGGTGACTTCTCGAAGCCGAGGTTGCGGTTGACGTTGGCAATCAGAAAGTCCAGCGCATCGTGCACGCCCGGCAGATCTTCACCGGGGAAGCCACCTTTCATGTAGGTGTAGGTGCCCATACCCATGAATACTGCGTCGTACTCGGCCAGCAGCTGATCGATGCTGATGTCCTTGCCGATCTCGGTATTCAGGCGGAACTCAATGCCCATGCCGCCGAATATTTCGCGACGACGACTAAGCACGCTCTTTTCCAGCTTGAATTCAGGAATACCGAAGGTCAGCAGACCTCCAATCTCAGGATTCTTGTCGAAGACAACCGGCGTGACGCCGCTGCGTACCAGCACGTCGGCACAACCGAGGCCGGCCGGGCCGGCACCAATGATGGCAACCTTCTTGCCGGTCGGCTTGACCTTGGACATGTCGGGACGCCAGCCCATGGCAAAGGCGGTGTCGGCGATGTACTTCTCCACCGAGCCGATGGTGACCGCGCCAAAACCGTCGTTCAGGGTGCAGGCGCCTTCGCACAGGCGATCCTGAGGGCAGACGCGTCCACAGACTTCGGGCAGGGTGTTGGTCTGATGCGCCAGTTCGGCGGCTGCGAGGATATTGCCCTCGGAGACCAGCTTGAGCCAGTTGGGAATATAGTTGTGAACCGGGCACTTCCACTCGCAGTAGGGGTTACCGCAGCCCAGACAACGATGGGCTTGCTCGCAGGCGTTCTGCGGCTTGAAGGGTTCGTAGATCTCGACGAATTCCTTCTTGCGCTGACGCAGCAGCTTCTTCTTCGGATCCTTGCGCCCGACCTCGATGAACTGGAAGTCGTTATTCAGACGTTCAGTCATTTCAAAACCTCTTAGCGGCAGCCGCAAGCCCAAGGCTGCAAGCTGCATGACAATCACGGAGCGGGGCAAGCCTCAAGCTAGTGCCTGAAGCTGGCCGCTGAATCTGCTTTTTATTGGGGGTTCGCCCGAGTGCTCGACAACAGCAATGCCAGGTTCGCCGCCTTTGGCTTGACTAGCCAGAAGCGACGCAAGTAGTCGTCAAGGTTTTCGAGAAGCTTCGTACCCCATGCGCTGCCGGTTTCGGCGACATACTCGCGCAACACCTCTTGCAGATGACTACGGTGGGCTTCCATCGCCTCGCCCGTGATGCGCTGCAGGTTTACCAGTTCGTTATTTACGCGATCGACGAAGCTGTTATCCATGTCGAGTACGTAGGCGAAACCACCGGTCATGCCAGAGCCAAAGTTGTACCCGGTCTTGCCGAGCACGCAGACGAAGCCGCCGGTCATGTACTCGCAGCAATGGTCGCCGGTTCCTTCAACGACTGCATGAGCCCCGGAGTTACGCACGGCGAAACGCTCACCGGCGGTACCAGCAGCGAACAACTTGCCGCCGGTTGCGCCATACAGACAGGTATTGCCGATGATGGCCGAGTTCTGCGATTCGAACCCGCTGTTCTTCGGCTGGGTGACGACCAGTTTGCCACCGGTCATGCCCTTGCCGACGTAGTCGTTGGCGTCGCCTTCCAGATAGAGATGCAAACCACCGGCGTTCCAAACGCCGAAACTTTGGCCTGCCGTGCCCTTGAAGCGGAAAGTGATGGGCGCATCCTTCATGCCCTGGTTGCCGTGCACCTGAGCGATCTCACCGGAAACACGCGCACCGATGGACCGGTCACAGTTGCAGATATCCAGTTCGAATTCGCCGCCACTCTTGGCGTCGATTGCCGTGCGGGCGAGCTTGACCATTTCCTCAGCCAGCAGGCCCTGGTCGAACGGTGGATTCTTCTCCACCTGACAGAACTGCGGCTTGTCGGCAGGGATGTGATCGCTGCCGAGCAAGGGGGCCAAGTCGAGGTGGTTCTGCTTGGCGGTTTCACCTGGCAGCAACTCAAGAAGATCGGTGCGGCCGATCAGGTCCTGCAGGCTGCGTACGCCCAGCCTCGCTAGCCACTCGCGCGTTTCCTCAGCGACGAAGGTGAAGAAGTTGACCACCATGTCGACAGTGCCGATGAAATGATCCTTGCGCAGCTGATCGTTCTGCGTGGCGACGCCGGTGGCGCAGTTGTTCAGATGACAAATACGCAGATATTTGCAGCCCAGGGCAATCATTGGCGCAGTACCAAAGCCAAAGCTCTCGGCCCCGAGGATGGCCGCCTTGACCACGTCCAGACCGGTCTTCAGGCCACCGTCGGTTTGCACACGGACCTTGCCGCGCAGGTCGTTGCCGCGCAGGGTCTGATGGGTCTCGGCCAGGCCAAGCTCCCACGGCGAGCCGGCGTAACGGATGGAGGTCAGCGGCGAAGCGCCCGTACCGCCGTCATAGCCAGAAATGGTGATCAAATCCGCGTAGGCCTTGGCCACACCGGCGGCGATGGTTCCGACACCCGGCTCGGCGACCAGCTTGACCGACACCAGCGCCTTGGGGTTGACCTGCTTGAGGTCAAAGATCAGCTGGGCCAGGTCTTCGATCGAGTAGATGTCATGGTGCGGCGGCGGCGAAATCAAGGTGACGCCCGGCACCGCGTAACGCAGCTTGGCGATCAGACCGTTGACCTTGCCGCCCGGCAGCTGGCCGCCTTCGCCGGGCTTCGCGCCCTGGGCAACCTTGATCTGCAACACTTCGGCGTTGACCAGGTATTCCGGGGTGACACCGAAGCGACCCGTCGCGACCTGCTTGATCTTCGAGCTGCGCTCGGTGCGATAACGCGCAGGATCTTCGCCACCCTCACCCGAGTTAGAGCGCGCGCCGATGCGATTCATCGCAGCAGCAATGGCCTCATGAGCTTCCGGCGACAGCGCACCGAGCGAAATACCTGCCGAATCGAAGCGTTTGAGGATCTGCTCGAGCGGCTCGACCTCTTCGAGTGCCAACGGCTGATCCGAAACCTTCAGTTTGAGCAAGTCTCGCAGCATCGCTGCGGGACGCTGATCGACCAGCGTGGTGTATTCCTTGAAGCGGTTGTAATCGCCCTGCTGCACAGCGACCTGCAGCGCAGCCACCACGTCGGGGTTGTAGGCGTGGTACTCACCGCCGTAGACGAACTTCAACAGGCCACCCTGCTGGATCGGCTTGCGAGTACTCCAGGCTTCAACAGCGAGTGCTTTTTGCTCGGCTTCCAGGTCAGCGAAGCGCGCGCCCTTGATACGGCTGGCAACACCACGGAAGCTGACATCGACAACCTCATCGGCCAGGCCCACGGCTTCGAACAGCTGGGCGCCACGGTACGAGGTGATGGTCGAAATACCCATCTTCGAGATGATCTTAAGCAGTCCTTTGGAGATGCCCTTGCGGTAGTGCTTGAACACCTCGTAGAGGTCACCCAGCACTTCGCCGGTACGGATCAGGTCGCCGAGCACTTCGAAGGCCAGGAACGGGTAAACCGCCGTCGCGCCGAAGCCGATCAGCACGGCGAAGTGATGCGGATCACGTGCAGTAGCGGTTTCAACGAGGATGTTGCAGTCGCAGCGCAGGCCGGTTTCGATCAGGCGGTGATGCACCGCACCGACGGCCAGAGAAGCATGCACCGGCAACTTGCCCGGCACGATATGACGGTCACTGAGAACCAGCATGACCTTGCCGCTGCGCACCGCTTCCTCTGCTTGGTCGGCGATGTTGCGCACCGCGGCTTCGAGACCTATGGATTCATCGTAGTTGAGGTCGATCAGCTGCCGCTCGAAGCCCGGGCGATCGAGCTCCATGATGGTCCGCCACTTTGCCGGAGAGATTACCGGGGTGGTCAGAATCGCACGGTTGGCATGGTCTGCTGTTTCCTCGAAGACGTTGCGCTCGGCACCCAGGCAGGTCTCCAGCGACATCACGATGGATTCACGCAACGGGTCGATCGGCGGGTTGGTAACCTGCGCGAACTGCTGGCGGAAATAGTCGAACGGCGAACGTACGCGACGCGACAGCACGGCCATCGGCGTGTCGTCACCCATTGAGCCGACCGCTTCCTGGCCCTGCTCGGCGAGCGGACGCAGCACCTGGTCACGCTCTTCGAAGGTGACCTGGAACATCTTCATGTATTGCTTGAGTTGGTCGGCGTCATAGAACGCCGAGCCGTGGTCGTTATCGTCCAGGGTCGACTGGATGCGCAGTGCGTTCTGACGCAGCCAGGTTTTGTACGGATGCTGAGACTTCAGGCGGTTGTCGATGTCATCAGTATGCAGCACCTGCCCTGTTTCGGTATCGACTGCTAGGATCTGACCCGGGCCGACCCGGCCCTTGGCAATGACGTCTTCCGGCTTGTAATCCCATACGCCGACTTCCGAAGCCAGCGTGATGTAGCCGTTGGTGGTGGTTACCCAGCGCGCTGGGCGCAGCCCGTTGCGGTCGAGCAGGCAGATCGCATGGCGACCGTCGGTCAACACTACCCCAGCGGGACCGTCCCAAGGCTCCATATGCATGGAGTTGAATTCGTAGAAGGCTCGCAGATCCGGGTCCATGGTTTCGACGTTCTGCCAGGCTGGCGGAATGATCATGCGCAGGCCGCGGAACAAATCCATGCCACCGGTGACCAACAGCTCCAGCATGTTATCCATGCTTGATGAGTCGGAACCGGTTCGATTCACCAGCGGATCAAGGTTTTCCAGATCCGGAAGCAACTCATTGGCGAATTTCAGCCGGCGCGCCTGAGCCCAGTTGCGGTTACCGGTGATAGTGTTGATTTCGCCGTTGTGGGCAAGAAAGCGGAACGGCTGAGCGAGCGGCCATTGCGGCATGGTGTTGGTGGAGAAACGCTGATGGAATACGCAGATGGCGGTAGCCAGACGCTCGTCACCAAGATCCGGGTAGAACTGTGCCAGATCCGCCGGCATCATCAGGCCTTTATAGATGATGTCTTTGTCGGAAAGGCTGCAAACGTAAAAATCCTTGTCGCCAGCAAGAGCAACTTCGGCGCGGCGCCGGGCGAAAAACAGCTTGATGCCGAAATCGCGCTCGGACAGCCCTTCTGCCGAAACGAATACCTGCTCTATACGCGGCAGGCGCTCCAGCGCCAGGCGACCCAGCACGCTGGTATCGATCGGAACTTCACGCCAGCCGACCAGCGTCAAGCCTTGTGCGGCAATCTGCTCGTTAATGCTGGCTCGGGCCGCATCCGCTTTAGTCGCCTCTTGGCTGAGAAAGATCATGCCGACGGCATAGAGCGACGGCAGCTCGGCGCCGAAGTGCTGCCTCGCCATGGCTCGCAGGAATGCGTCAGGCTTTTGCATCAGCAGGCCGCAGCCATCGCCGGTTTTACCGTCAGCGTTGATGCCGCCTCGGTGAGTCATGCAGGTGAGCGATTGAATAGCAGTCTGAAGCAGGTGATGGCTTGCCTCGCCCTGCATGTGGGCGATCAGACCGAAGCCGCAGTTATCCTTGAACTCTTCAGGACGAAACAGACCTGCTCTCATAGGCACTCCACCAGCTAAAAACGTTGTAAATCAACCCCTTATTGACGGCGCACGGAACCGCCCCGTCATACACGTGGGCAAAAGGGGGAGCAGTTTACAAAGCCAGATAGAACGACACAATTTTATTTTTGCAAGCCCCAAAACGGTGCGCAACGCACTGTTTTGGGGCGACTATTAACGAGCCTGTACGATTTCCTGCTGCACGCTAGCGAAACTCCGCGCCCACGGCTTGCCTGCCTTCAACGAAGTCGGTAGTGCCTTGATGGCCTCAAGTGCCGCACTACGGTTGGCGAAATTGCCATGGGTGACCACATAGAGTGGCTTGCCCTCATGCTGTTTGACGAAATACCGATAGCTGTTGCCGTGCTGTTTCACCAAAGCTTCTGCATTGCTCCGGGTACGCGTTCCCAATACCTGAACCAGATAATTGGTGCCGGGCTGACTGGTATACCATGTCGCCGCGGAGGCGCCGGCCGCGGCAGGCTTTGTGACGATTTGTCGCTCTGGCTCGCGAGGAGCCTCGGCCGGAGCTGCTGGTTCGGAAGGCGGGTTTTGTACTGCAGAGGAGCCCGAGGCATCCTGAGCCGGAGCGACTTGCTCGTCGGGCGTTGCGGGCTCCTCCGGAGCCGATTCCGACGATTCATCTAGTTCAGCGTTGCCGGCGGCAGCGAGGGGCTCGCGAATAATGGGTTGTTCTGGCTGAGACTGAGTGTCGCCAGGCGTGGAATCACCAACAGATACACCAGCACCCGCGGCCTCCTCGCCCTTCGGCGAGGTCTCTGCAGAGCCCGTGCCGAGCGGCAGACTAGTGGTGGCAGGTACGGGCTGATCCCCCGCATCACGCATTAGAAACGCAATCACGACGACACACAGGACAGCAGCCAAAGCCAGAAGATGCTTCATCGGCAACGGCCAGCTCCATCCAGCCGATTTGCGAGCGCCCTTTGAGTGTTGCATCGCATCGATGAGCTCGTCCCGGGCCACCTGATTTATCGCACCCGGCCATCCGCCTGAGTTCTCGTGAATTCGCGCAATCTGCTCTTCGCTGAAACAGTCCAGGCTACTTCCGGCTCCTTCTAGGCGCAGCATCATATATTCCAGGGTCTCTTCTTCTTCGTAGGGCTGAAGCGCGATTACATGGAAGCGCTCCTCCCCTTCGACCAGCGCCTCCAGACGTGCCACCAGCGAGTGCTCACCGAACAGAAAGACGTGCGGCCGTCCTTCCGGGTTCCCCTGGGCCAATCGCAACAGCGTTTCTACCGCAGCGCCTGTAAGGCGCTCGGCATCATCGACCAGCAGGTATACCTCCTGCCCGGTCAGCGCCAATTGAATGATTTGTGCCATGATCGAATCGAAGTCAGCGCTCGGGCTACCCAACGCCTGGGCGATCTGTTGCAAGACGATGTTCGAATCGGTGGTCTCCTGTGGTGAGATGACCACGCTCTGAACCGATTGTTTGTTGCTGCTCGCAACGAGCGCCTGACGCACCAGCGTCTTACCACTGCCTTCAGGCCCAGTCACCACCAACAGCAACTGGCTGTAGCGGGCAAGATGATGCAACTGCCCCAGCACCGGCTTGCGCTGGGCCGGAAAGAATTTGAAGCCAGGCACGCGAGTAGCGAAAGGATCATGACTGAATCCGTAGTGGTTCAGGAATGAATCGTCGGCGGACAAACTGGTCATGGAATTAGGTTCTCGACTGTTGCATAAGCGCGTCGTAATTGACGTTCAATGTGGCTTCCAACACTTCGCGAGGGAAGTCGCCTGTTACCACGGCCTCGCCTAATCGCCTGAGCAGCACCAGTCTCAGCTGGCCGTTCAGGACTTTCTTGTCGACAGCCATATGCCGCAAAAAGTCATCGGCATTCATGTCGGCAGGCGGCACTACCGGCAGGCCGGCACGCGACAGCAAGCGCACGGCACGATCCCGTTCACCCTCAGAGATCCAACCGAGCTGTCGCGACATTTCCAGCGCCATCACTGTGCCGGCCGATACCGCCTCGCCGTGTAGCCAGACACCGTAACCCTGATGGGTTTCGATCGCATGGCCGAAGGTATGCCCCAGATTGAGCGTCGCGCGGATGCCCGACTCGCGCTCGTCCGCACCGACCACCTTAGCCTTTGCAGCACAGGACCGCCGAATTGCTTCGGTGAGCGCTGGCTGATCAAGCGCCCGAAGCTTGTCGACGTTATCTTCGAGCCATCCGAGGAAAGGCTCATCACAGATCAGACCATACTTGATCACTTCGGCCAGACCGGCCGACAGTTCACGCGCCGGTAAAGTCACAAGAGTGGCGGTATCGATCAACACTGCCTGCGGCTGATAGAAGGCGCCAATCATGTTCTTGCCAAGCGGATGATTGACACCTGTTTTGCCACCTACCGAGGAATCGACCTGCGACAAAAGCGTGGTGGGCACCTGGATAAAATCGACGCCGCGCTGGTAACTCGCGGCAGCGAAACCAGCCATATCGCCGATGACCCCACCGCCCAGCGCAATCACCGTAGTGTTACGGTCATGCCTGGCAGTTAGCAGCGCGTCAAAGATTGACTGCAATGTCTGCCAATTCTTGTGCGCCTCGCCGTCTGGAAGGATGACGGGGGTAATGACGTAATCGGAAAGGCTGTGCGAAAGGCGCTCAAGATACAGCGGAGCGACAGTGTCGTTTGTGACTATGGCAATTTGCTTGCCACGGATGTGACGGGATAACAGCTCGCTGCGATCGATGAGCTGCTCGCCAATGAAGATCGGATAGCTACGCTCGCCGAGATCGACCTGTAGAGTCTGCATGGGGCCCCCACGGTTAAAGGGAGCTAGGATAGCGCAGATCGGCCCAGGCTTTCACGAGGTGCAAGGGATTGAAGCTGATCGAGGATTTCCACCACAACCAACCGCGGAGGACGTTCATCCGTCTCGACGATAATATCCGCGATTTCGCGATACAGGGGATCCCGCACGGCCATCAAGCCAACCAGTATCTCGCGGGGATTGGGTGTCTGCAGAAGCGGCCGATTGCGGTCCCGAGAGGTTCGGTCGAGCTGCTGCTCGACCGATGTACAAAGATAGATTACCCGCCCGCCGTGCCGTAATACCCGACGATTATCCTGTCGGAGCACAGCACCACCACCAGTTGCGAGGACGACGCCGCGCATCTGGCATATGTCATTGATGGCGGCATGCTCTCGCTCGCGGAAACCTTGCTCGCCTTCGACATCGAATATCAATGGAATGCTGGCGCCCGTGCGCTGCTCGATCTCCTTGTCGGAATCCCGAAATGGCAGGCGCAGCTCCTTGGCGAGCAGGCGCCCAATGGTGCTTTTACCTGCTCCCATCGGGCCCACGAGGATAATGTTTTCCACCGATATCAACGATTCACTGCAATAGCCTGGTGATTGAGGATTCTCGGCGTCAGGAAAATCAGGAGCTCAGACTTCGCGTCAGATACGATGTCTCGCCGGAACATGCGCCCAAGATAAGGTAGATCGCCCAAGAAAGGAACCTTATCCACCGATCTGCTCTGCGTGTTGGAGAAGACGCCACCGATTACAACGGTTTCGCCGTCATTAACAAGAATCTTGGCATTTACCTCGTTCTTGCGAATGCTCGGGGTTCCGTTGACCGCATTGGCAAAGTCCGGCTCGTCCTTAGTGACTTTCACTTCCATGATAATGCGATTGTCTGGAGTGATCTGAGGTGTAACTTCAAGCGACAGAGCAGCCTCGACGAAGGTGACGGAGGTAGCGCCGCTGGAGCTGGCTTCTTGGTAAGGAATTTCGGAACCCTTAAGGATCTTGGCCGTTTCCTTGTCAGCAGTCATAACCTTCGGCTGGGATACAACCTCGCCATTACCGGACTTCTCCATTGCCGACAGCTCAAGGTCGAGAATAAGGTTATCGGTTATATAGCCAATCCCGATACCCGAGGTAGCGCCCGTCACTCCCAGATCAACAAACGGAACGTTGCCGTTGCTGTCCTCGCCCGAGTCACCGTTCTCATCACCCGACTCGTCGTTTCCATATACAAGCCCGCGACCATTGGCGAAAACCTGCGAACCACCCCAGCGCACCCCCAGGCTTTTGTCATAATCAACGTTGGCTTCGACGATCCGAGCCTCGATCATCACTTGCCGCACCGGAATATCCAGCTGTGCGACGATCCGCCTCAGCTCATCCAAACGTTCTTGTGTCTGATAAGCGATGATGTTGTTGGTGCGATCATCGACAGCGATCGAGCCACGGTCTTCGCTCGCGCCGTCCGTGCTCGTCACCGACTGGAACAATTGGGCAATATCGGCCGCTTTTGCGTAGTTGACCTGCACAACCTCGCGCCGCAGTGGCGCCAGCTCGGCAATCTGCCGCTGCGATTCAAGCTCTTGCCGCTCACGGGCAGCAATCTCGTCCGCTGGCGCTACCAGCAGCACGTTGCCAACCTGGCGCTTGTCGAGCCCTTTGGTTTTCAACACCAGATCCAGCGCCTGGTCCCAAGGAACGTTCTGCAAACGCAGTGTAATGTTGCCCTGCACCGTATCGCTGGCGACCAGGTTGAGGTCGGTAAAATCGGCGATCAACTGCAGAACCGAGCGTACATCGATATCCTGGAAATTCAGCGATAGCTTCTCTCCGGAGTAGGTGAAATGCTCTGTCTTGCGTTTCTCGGCATCGGCTTCGCTAAGCGGCTTGACACTGATAGTCAGCTTGTCGTCGGTCTGGTAGGCGAGATAGTCGTACCGCCCGGTGGGCTCGATTGCGATGCTCGCGCCGCCAGCCTTGCTGCTCGAATCAACAAACTTGACCGGGGTAGCGAAGTCCTGCACATCAAGTCTCACACGCAGCGCTTCAGGCAATTGAGTCTCGGCGAAGGAAACTCGAATCTTACCGCCCTGCTCTTCGATACTCGGACTGATCGAAGGATCCGACAGCGTAATGACCACATTGCCAGCACCGTCTTCCCCTCGACGGAAATCAACATTGTTGATCGCCCTGCTCACAGCTGCTTGGGCGATCGGAGCAGCCTTGCTCACTGGCGCCACCGGCGCAGCTGAGACCGCAGTTGACGATGCGCCGCTTTCGCCAAGCACGATGAATAGGTTATTGCCGTCTACACGAGTCGAATATGGAACCAGGGACGTGAGATTGACAATCAGACGAGTACGCCCTTGAGCTTCCACCACCGTCACGCTCCGCGCATTGCCGACACCGAGCTCGCGGGTTTTCATATCAAGATTGCTGGACACGCCCGGCAGATCAAGAGCAATGCGTGCAGGCTGATCAAGCGTGTAACCCCGCGGAGTGGGCACTGGCTCATCAAAAGCCAGCTTCAACTCGACACGATCGCCTGGTAACGATGCAACATCGAGGGTATTCAGAGACGCCGCTAGCAGAGCGGGCGAAATGAACGCCGCCAGCAAGGACAAGCCGAGACGAGAGAGGGTGGTATTCATAAAAGGCTTCCGTTGTGCAGACCGGTATAGGTTTTCCATTTTTGCCCCAACTCAGGAGCGCTCTTTCAAAGTCAGGCTACGCGGGCGCTCAAGCCACCCACCCTCTCCGTCAGGAACGATTTCAAGCACATCCACCTCGGCTTCGCTGATTTCAACGATACGGCCGTGATTGCGCCCCAGATAGTCACCGACCTTGACTCGGTGAACCCCGTCGCCACCTTTTATCAAGGCGTATTTACCGGCATCATTGGTCAGCGTGCCGACCATGACGAAATTTTCGATATTGAATTCTTCCAGGAACTGCTTGATACGCGTTTCGTCAGGCCGAATGTCTTTCGAGCCTTTCTGCCGCTGCGTCAGATCTATCTTCGTTGGCGGCTGAAACGGATGTCGCAGGGACGCAGCACTGTAAGTGAACGCCTCATACGGCAGGAACGCTGGCAGCGGCTCGATCGAGCCTTTTGGCTTGGCCCGTACCTCGTCCATGTATGCTCGCAAATCGTCGAAGTTGCCATTGCCACCACATCCGGCCAGCAGAGCCAGGCCCAAGCCCAGCGCGATAAGTCGGGCTCCATTCATTTCTGCAGCCCCTTGTCGTTATAGCGATACGTCTTGGCCAAGATACTCATGCGCAACTTAGAAGATGAATCCTTGCTTTCAGGTGCAATTTCGAAGTCATGCAAAGTGACGATCCGCGGCAGGCTCGACACTCCACTGACGAAAGTCGCCAGGTCGTGGTAGCTTCCGATCACCTTAATTTGTATCGGCAGTTCGATATAAAACTGCTGGATCACCTCCGGCAGTAGTTTGATTTCTTCGAACTCAAGCCCGCTACCTAAACCGGTACGAGTTATATCCTCAAGCAAACCAGGCACTTCAGTGTCGCTGGGCAACTGGCGCAGCAAGGCACCAAACGACGCTTCCATCTCGACCATCTGAGCTTTGTAGGCTTCGAGGTTCGCAGCTTGGAAAGCCTTCGAGGAGAACTGCTGCTTCAATGTCTCTTCTTGCGCCCTTTGCTGCTCAAGGCTGACCTGCATATCACTGAGGTAGAAGTAATAGCCACCTCCGAGAACCAGAACCATCAGCAGTATCGCGGCAATGACCTTTACCGCCGCAGGCCAGGAACCAAGATTATTCATATCCAGATCGGACAAATCGACGCTGCGGAGGCTCTCCATGGAGCTCGCCAGACTCATGGCTTATCTCCTTCGGTAGCAGCTGCCGGCTGCGTTTGCTGTACGGTGAGCTGGAAGACGTTCTCCTGCTCGACAGCGCCCGCGGTGACGGCCTTCACTTCGTTCAGATTTGGCGCTTCCAGCCATTCAGAGCCGTCCAAGTTGCGCATCAGGTTAGAGACCCGGTTGTTGGATTCCGCGCCACCGACAATGGCGATATTCTTGCCGGTCATCTTCAAGCCGGTGAAATACACGCCATCGGGCAGAGTACGTACCAGCTGATCGAATATCCGACCGATGATGGGCCGATTGCCCTGCAAGTCCTGAATGATCTTCATCCGCTCAAGCAATTGCTGCCGACGCTCTCGCAATTCTTTGATTTCCACGATCCGTGCATCCAGTACGGCAATCTCTTTGCGGACGAAATCGTTGCGCGCGTTCTGCTGCTCGATGGCGTGAGTAAAATATTGATCCGCGAGAAACAGCATGCCCACCGCCACGAGGGCAACGCCTGCGAGGGAAACCAGGAAGCGCTGCTTACGCTCTTCGCGAAGCTGCTCACGCCAGGGCAGAAGGTTAATCTGGGCCATCAGTCGAAACTCCTCAACGCCAACCCGCAGGCAATCATCAGGGACGGCGCATCGCTGGCGAGAGCGCCCGCGTTGACCTTGCTGCTTAAGGCCATATCGGCAAACGGGTTGGCGACTAAAGTCTGGGTTCCGATTTTCTGCTGAATCAACCGATCCAATCCGGGAACCGAAGCAGTTCCGCCCGCCAGAAGGATGTAGTCCACGTCATGGAACTGCCCCGCTGCGAAGAAGAATTGCAGCGAGCGTGACACCTGCTGAACGACTGCTTCCTTGAACGGTTGCAACACTTCGCTGTCGTAGTCATCTGGAAGGCCACCCTGTTTTTTCGCCAGGCCAGCTTCCTCCATCGACAGACCGTATCGACGCTGAATTTCTTCGGTAAGCTGCCGTCCGCCAAACAGCTGCTCGCGCGTATAAATGGTGCGACCGTTGTGCAACACGCTCAGCGTGGTCATGGTGGCGCCGATATCCACGAGCGCGACGGTGAGCTCATCGTGACCAGCATCCAGCTGCGGCGCGAGCAGCCCGTAGGAGCGCTCCAACGCATAGGCTTCGACATCTACGACCTTGGCGGTCAGCCCTGCCAAGGCGAGAGCCGCCTCGCGAATTTCCACGTTCTCCTTACGGCACGCTGCGAGCAGCACCTCAACACGGCCGGGAGAACGAGCTGCAGCCCCCTGCACCTCGAAGTCGATCGCAACCTCTTCGAGCGGATAAGGAATGTACTGGTCTGCTTCTATCTTCAGCTGGTTTTCCAGGTCGTCGTCGGTCAGACCTGCTTCCATCTCGATGCTTTTGGTGATAACTGCCGAGCCGGAAACTGCTACGGCGGCCGACTTAACCCCAGTTTTAGCCTTGGTCAGCAACCGGGTCAGCGCCTGACCCACGCCCTCCAGCTCGGCGATATTCTTTTCCACCACAGCATTTGGCGGAAGCGGTTCGACTGCATAAGACTCAACCCGATAACGGGAGCCCGAGCGGCTTAATTCGAGTAGCTTGACGGATGTCGAACTGATGTCGATCCCAAGCAGCGTGTTCGCTTTCTTCGTGAAGAGCCCTAGCACGGCCGATTTCCTATCTTTATCCGCTACTTACGGATTAATTATGTTTATCCACATTAGATAACAGCCTTGACAGAAGCGCAAATGGCTCCCCAGCAAAAAATCCGCTTATAATGTGACCGGTTTTCCCTTTCGGCATCGTCTGCGGCTTACACCCCATTCCCCACCCTGGATTCAACGAACCCTGATGCGTTTCCTGAAGTTTTTCTTATGGTCGTGCTTGGCTATTTTCTGCGGACTTCTGCTCAGTCTCAGTGGCGCTTTTCTCTATCTCGGCCCTAATCTGCCATCGGTCGAATCGCTACGCAGCATACAGCTCCAGATTCCTCTGCGTGTCTATAGCAATGACGACAAGCTGATCGCCGAGTATGGCGAAATGCGCCGCTCCCCAATTGGCTTCGATGAAATACCTAAAGACTTCATCGCCGCGCTATTGGCGGCCGAAGATGACAACTTCGCGAATCATTATGGCGTTGATGTTTCCAGCCTGATGCGCGCTGCCACGCAATTATTGAAAACCGGCGAGATTCAGACCGGCGGTAGCACCATTACCATGCAGGTTGCGAAGAATTACTTCCTCACCAGCGAGCGAAGCTTTTCACGCAAGATCAGCGAAATTCTTCTAGCTCTGCAGATCGAACGAGAGCTGAGCAAGGACGAAATTCTTGAGCTGTACGTCAACAAAATCTACTTGGGCAACCGCTCCTACGGCATCGAGGCGGCAGCTCATGTTTACTACGGAAAATCAATTGGCGAGCTGAGCCTGGCACAAATGGCAATGATCGCTGGCTTACCCAAGGCTCCATCGGCGTTTAATCCGCTGGCCAACCGAGAGCGTGCCAAGGAAAGGCGCGACTGGATTCTTGGGCGCATGTATGGGCTTGGGTCAATAGACGAATCCCGTTATCAGCAAGCGATGGCGGAAATCGTGGACGCCTCCTATCACGGCTCCTCACCAGAGCTCGACGCCCCTTATGTAGCCGAGATGGCACGCGCCGAGATGGTTGGCCGCTTCGGCAGCGCCGCCTATACCGATGGCTTTCGCGTCTACACGACGCCCACTAGCGAGCGGCAGGTCGCTGCCAATCGATCCCTTACGCAGGGACTGATCGAATATGACCAGCGTCACGGCTATCGAGGGCCGGAAGCCCAACTGGGGGGCACTGATCGTGAAACCTGGCTTAAGGAACTTAGCGAGTATCGAAGCCAATCCGGCCTGCTACCCGCTGTTGTCAGTCAGATTTCCAACGACGCAATCCAGGTCATGCTCCGTGATGGTACCGAGCGAAGCGTTAGCTGGGACAGCATGAAATGGGCTCGCCCATTCATTAATACCAACAGCCTTGGACCGCAACCCAAGGCTCCCTCCGACGTGGTCAAGATGGGAGACGTCGTCCGCGTTCTTATCTCGGATGGTGAATTGTTGTTCAGCCAGACACCCCAAGCCCAGGCTGCTCTGGTATCGATCGACCCCCTTGACGGATCCATCGAAGCGCTGACCGGCGGCTTTTCTTTTGGTCAAAGCAATTACAACCGCGCCATTCAAGCAAAACGTCAGCCAGGCTCCAGCTTCAAACCCTTCGTCTATAGTGCGGCACTGGACGCGGGATTCACAGCCGCGACCTTGGTTAACGATTCGCCCATCGTTTTTGTCGAGGAAGATCTAGACCGTGTTTGGCGGCCAAAAAATGATAACAACACGTTCCTTGGCCCAATCCGTCTGCGCGAAGCACTTTATAAATCCCGCAATCTAGTCTCGATTCGCCTACTGCAGACCCTTGGAATTCCAGACACTATCGACTACATCAAACGCTTTGGATTTAAAGCCGAAGACCTGCCTGCGAATCTATCACTGGCGCTTGGTACAGCGACCCTAACGCCAATGGAAATTGCCATCGGCTGGACCGCGTTCGCGAACGGCGGCTATAAGGTGGATCCCTATCTCATCGAGCGCATCGAGGATCGAGACGGCAAAGTAATATTCGAAGCAAACCCGGCACGCGTACCCGAGGACAGCACTGCTCGTTCAGCTCAGGCAGAAGAAGATCAAGCAGCGATAACCACCTATGCACAGAGCGACAAACCGCTAATTAGCGATTCGGAGCTAGTCAAGCAGCCGCCAGTGTACGCCGAGCAAATCATCGACGAACGCACCGCCTATATCATGACCAGCATGCTGCAGGACGTTATCAAGCGCGGGACAGGCAGAAGAGCCCTGGCGATGGGCCGTGGTGATATTGCGGGCAAGACCGGTACTACCAATGAATCCAAGGACAGCTGGTTCTCTGGTTATAACGCAGACATCGTAACGACCGTCTGGGCCGGCTTCGATCAGCCGCAGAGCCTAGGTCGTCGGGAATACGGGGGGACGGTGGCGCTGCCTATCTGGATGAAGTATATGAGCTCGGTACTGGAAGGCACGCCCGAACATGCACCTCCAGAGCCAGAAGGAATCATGACGCTGCGAATCGACCCCAAGAGTGGTCGTGCAGCCGCCCCCGGAACGCCCGACGCCTATTTCGAACTGTTTCGAAGCGAAGACTCCCCGCCTAACATGGACGAGTTGGCTCCGGGCTCCGTTGTGCCCGGCAGTCCGCTGCCGGCATCCGAGGCAGCACCGCTCGACCTGTTCTGAAGGTCCGAGACATACTGTTCAAACACGGCTGAAAGCTGGCTGGCGGATGGATCCGCCAGCCAGCTTGAGGGCGAAGGCCCCGAAGTTATTTTTCATACCCGGCAAGCCCCATGGCTTTAATGCCGAACGCGAAACGTCGTCCTTGCAATGAAGGTAATCAGCCGGCTCCTGGAAAAGCGATAGCAGACAAAACAAAACCCCGACCGAAGGGCCGGGGTTTTGTTTTGTCTGCTACCAGCCCTGCCGAAGCAGAGCCTTATTCAAGAACGAGCGGTGTCCAGCTAGCCGTTGAATACGTCGTCAACCGATTTCAGCGGATAGTTCGACGGATACGGCAGCGTCGCCACGCCGCTTTCGATCGCGGCTTTGGCCACGGCATCCGAAACCAGGGTGATCAAGCGGGGATCCATCGGCTTCGGAATAATGTATTCGCGACCGAACTGCAGCTGATCGACACCATAAGCAGCCGCGACTTCCGCCGGAACCGGCAGCTTGGCTAGATCGCGCAGGGCAACTGCAGCAGCGATCTTCATCTCTTCATTGATGCGTGAAGCCCGAACATCCAACGCCCCACGGAAAATGAACGGGAACCCCAGCACGTTGTTGACCTGGTTCGGATAATCCGAACGGCCAGTGGCCATGATTACGTCGGAGCGGGTTGCGTGCGCCAGTTCCGGGCTGATCTCGGGATCGGGGTTCGAGCAAGCGAACACTACCGGGTTCGCCGCCATACGCTTGAGACCTTCGGCACTCAGCAGATTGGCGCCAGACAGACCGACAAAGACGTCGGCGCCGTCGAGCGCGTCATCTAGGGTGCGCTTGCCGGTTTCATGGGCAAACACAGCCTTGTATTGGTTCAAATCGTCCCGGCCGGCGTGGACTACGCCCTTGCGGTCGATCATGAAGATGTTCTCGATCTTCGCGCCCATACTGACCAGTAGCTTCATGCAGGAGGTTGCCGCAGCACCAGCACCCAGGCAGACGATCTTGGCTTCCTCAAGCGTCTTGCCCGCGATTTCCAATGCATTGAGCATGCCTGCTGCGGTCACGATGGCGGTTCCGTGCTGGTCATCGTGGAACACCGGAATATCGCACTGCTCGATCAAAGCCCGTTCGATCTCGAAGCACTCGGGTGCCTTGATGTCTTCCAGGTTAATTCCACCGAAGGTGATAGAAATACGCTTGACCGTATCGATGAACGCCTGCGGGCTTTCCGCATCGACCTCGATGTCGAACACATCGACGCCGGCGAAACGCTTGAACAGAACACCTTTGCCTTCCATCACGGGCTTGGAGGCCAGAGGCCCCAGATTTCCCAGGCCAAGAATTGCCGTGCCATCGGAAATTACCGCTACCAGGTTGCCTTTACCGGTGTATCGGTAAGCCAGTTGCGGATCGCGGGCGATTTCTCGTACCGGCTCCGCTACGCCAGGACTATAGGCCAGCGACAGATCGCGAGCGGTGGAGGTGGGCTTGGTCAGCTCGACACTCAGCTTTCCCGGACGGGGCTGCGAATGATAGTCGAGAGCGGCAGTTTTCAGGTCAGTCATGAGGCATTCCGCTTATTTTTTCTGGGACAGACAGGCGGTCGAGGATACGCCAAGATCGATCGCCGTCACAAGCCAATGGGAAAGCTGCCTGTCAAGAGCTCGGCCTACGACTTTCAGCTGACGGGCGAGCCAACTACTCCGCATTCCCGCGTAACCCGGGACTCACGTCAGGGTAGCGGAGCAAGCATCGAAGGATGGTCGACCTGAAGCATCCAGCGGGCCTGCCGCGACAAATCCGCACGCCCCTTACGATCAATCACCCACCCTCTCGCCTCAATCTCCCTGCCTGGCAAATCCGATAGCGAGTACTCAGTGAACGCCGCAGCGGCCCGATAGGGAATCTTCAATACCATCGAGCCTTTCAGCTCCAGCCAGATACCACCCCGATTCTTCTCCAGCCGATCGACACGCGCCTTCACAACCGCAAAGCCACCTCGGCGCAAGCGCTCGGCTGCAATTATCGGCGACTGACGCCATACCCCCTTTCCAGTGGCACGAGCCTTGCGCTCGGCGCCTCGATGGCAGCTCGCCAACAATGTATTTGGCGCAATGGCGACGAAATAGCCCAACCCTTCAGCGAGCAGGGCAGCTTCGAGATTCTCGCCGCGCTCATTGAATACATGGGCTAGAACCCGACCGTAATGGTCTTTGGCGTCCTGGCCAAGACGCAGATTTACATGTCCATCACTGGCGCTGATCAGTGCCTGCAGACGCCGCTTGGCCGCCTCTGCAAAGGGTTCGGCGTTGCGACCTTTGCGTCCTACTTCAGGTGCGTTCAGACCAATGAGCCGGACATTGCGTCCGTCTTCCAGACGAAGCGTGTCGCCGTCGATGACCTTTGCCACAACCACTTGAGACAGCGGACCGCTGACAGAACAAAGCGCCTGCGCCTGCAGGCTGAAAATGGCGGAAACGAAAAAGGCGCCCACTAGGGACGCCTTTTTTAGGTGCACGGAAAGCCTCATGGGACTCCCGTCGCGGCGCTGCTTACTTGGCGCCGAACACACCGAAACGCTGCTTGAAGCGGTCGATACGGCCGCCGGTATCCAGCACTTTCTGCTTGCCGGTGTAGAAAGGATGGCACTCGGAGCAAACGTCGATGCTCATGTTCTTGGCCAGCGTGGAACGAGTCTTGATGACGTTGCCGCAGCTGCAAGTGGCTTCGATTTCTACGTAGTTAGGATGGATATCGGCTTTCATGGAAGAATCCTCTAAGACTTGTGCCGCCACCCGACCCTATGTCGAGTACCGCACGGAAGGACGCGGATGATACCAGAGCAGGGTGTCGATGCAAGCGCAGGCGGTCGCGCGGCTGGGCAAGGCGGGGATACCTGCCGCTTTGCATGCGGCTCGACGATTGTTAGCGGGTCGGCGGGCTGCCGGATCGTTTACCATCTACATCCGTCGTCAAGGACCTCCGTGTGCCTCAGCCCATACTTCGCCTCGCGCTGCCTTCTCCCCTGCGCAGACTTTTCGATTACCTGCCACCAGCGGGCGTGCCCTACGCCGTATTACGGCCCGGCATGCGGCTACGTGTACCCTTTGGGCGACGCGAGGCGATCGGCGTTCTGGTGGAGCTGGTGACACACAGCAAAGTGCCCGAAGGGAAACTCAAACCCGCGCTGGAACTCCTCGACGCCCAACCGCCACTGCCATCTGCACTGTTCAAGCTGTGTCTATGGACAGCGCAGTACTACCAACACAGCCTCGGCGATACCCTCAATTGGGCGCTGCCGGTGCTGCTGCGTCAGGGTGAGCCTGCCGAAGCGCGGCAGGAGCGCTTCTGGCATGCCGCGACCGGCGCACGGCCAGAAGATCCGCGACTGAGCCGAGCGCCGCGCCAGCGCGAGGCGCTGAAAGCCATCGCCCAGCACCCGCATGGTGTCGCCCATTCCCTGCTGAACCAACTCCAGCTGAGCAAAGACAGCCTCGACCTGCTGTTGCAGAAAGGCTTGCTGCGGGTCGAGACGCGGCGCAACCACCAGTCCCCACGACACCAAGGCAGCTGGTTGCTGCAGCCTGAGCTGCCGCTTAACCAGGAACAGCGCGCCGCGTTCGAGGCCATCCGTGCCGGCTTCGATGGCTTTCAGGTGGCGCTGCTGGCAGGCGTCACCGGCAGTGGCAAGACTGAAGTCTATCTGCAGCTCATCCATCGAGTGCTCGAAGCCGGCAAACAGGCACTGGTGCTGATTCCTGAAATCAACCTCGGCCCGCAGACCCTGGCCCGCTTCGAGCAGCGCTTCAATGCCCGCATCGCCTTGCTGCACTCCAACGTCAATGACCGAGAACGACTGGACGCTTGGCTGGCGGCGCGCGATGGCGAAGCCGACATCATCATCGGCACCCGCTCGGCACTGTTCACGCCGATGAAGAATCCCGGCCTGATCATCCTCGACGAGGAACACGACGCCTCCTATAAACAACAGGAAGGCCTGCGCTATCACGCCCGCGATCTGGCGGTGGTCCGGGCACGCCAGGAAAACCTGCCGATCCTGCTGGGCTCGGCCACCCCGTCACTGGAAAGTCTGCACAATGCTCACATTGGTCGTTATGCACTGCTCAAGCTGACCCAGCGCGCTGGCGGCGCACAAGCTCCGCGCTTCCTGCGCCTGGATGTAAAAAGCCGGCCGCTGGACTCCGGCATCTCCGGCCCGTTGCAGCAAGCCATGGCACAGACACTGGCGGCCAGGCAACAGGTGCTGGTGTTTCTCAACCGCCGCGGCTTCGCTCCCTCGCTGCTGTGTCACGACTGCGGCTGGCTGAGCCAATGCCCGCGCTGTGACGCTCGGATGACACTGCATCAGCGCCATAACGAGCTGCGCTGTCATCATTGCGGCCATGCGGAGCGACCACCGTCGAACTGCCCGGACTGCAGCAAAGTCGATCTGCGTCCCGTGGGCGCCGGTACCGAGCGCGCAGAGGACAGACTCAGCGTCCTGTTTCCCGACTACCCGGTGCTGCGTATCGACCGCGACAGCACATCACGTAAAGGTTCGATGGAGCAGCTGTTAGCCACCATCAACCGCGGCGAACCCTGCCTGCTGGTGGGCACCCAGATGCTCGCCAAGGGGCATCACTTCCCCCGCGTTACTCTGGTCGCGATTCTCGACGCCGACGGCGGGTTGTTTTCCGCCGACTTCCGCGCCAGCGAGCGAATGGCCCAGTTGATCGTCCAGGTGGCCGGCCGTGCAGGGCGCGCCGAGGAGCCGGGCAAAGTCATCATCCAGACCCATCTCGCCGATCACCCGCTACTGGTCCAATTGACCGAACAGGGCTATTTCGCTTTTGCCGACCAGGCACTGAGCGAACGCCGCGCGGCCGGCCTACCACCGTTCAGTCATTTGGCGCTGCTACGCGCGGAAGCACCGAAACCCGGTCAGGCCGAGGATTTTCTCGATCAAGCCTGCAGCCAGGCGGAACAGCTGATAGCACAGCTGAGTCTTTCCGGCGTGGAGTTGCTGGGTCCGGTTCCGGCGCCAATGGAGCGACGGGCCGGGCGGTTTCGTGCGCAACTGCTGTTACAAGCCAATGCCCGAGCGCCTCTGCATAAGCTGATGAGCGCCTGGTTGCCCATGGTGGAAACGCTCCCCGGCAGCCGAACGGTGCGCTGGTCGCTGGATGTCGATCCAATCGACCTTTTTTAAGCATTGAGCATCAAGCAGGAGCAAGAGCGCTGCTTGCCTCAAACTGCAGCTTGAAGCGTGTCGCTTGCACCTGCTTCCAATGGCTTGTAGCTTGCCGCTGCTCTTATAATGCGCAGTTTTCGACCAAAGCCTTCGGGCCTACCGAGCAAATGATGAAAGACAGCATTCGCCATCTGATCCAGCAAGCCCTCACCCGCCTCACCGCTGAAGGCGTGCTGCCCGAAGGGCTGACGCCAACGATTCAGGTGGAGAACACCCGCGACAAGACCCACGGGGACTTCGCCAGCAACATCGCCATGATGCTGGCGAAACCGGCTGGAATGAAGCCACGCGACCTGGCGCAAAAGCTGATCGAGGCATTGCCGGCGGACGCCAGTATCAGCCAGGTCGAAATCGCCGGCCCCGGATTTCTCAACTTCTTCCAGAACAGCGCAGCGCTGGCCGAGCGCCTTGACGCCGCACTTGTCGATCCGCACCTATGTGTGAGCAAGACGGGTCCGGTGCAACGAGTCGTCGTCGATCTGTCCTCACCCAACCTAGCCAAGGAGATGCACGTTGGCCATCTGCGCTCGACCATCATCGGCGACGCGGTTGCGCGGGTTCTAGAGTTTCTCGGCGACGAGGTGATCCGTCAGAACCATGTCGGCGATTGGGGCACCCAGTTCGGCATGCTGCTGGCTTACCTGGAAGAAAATCCTGCCGCGGCCGAAAGCGAGCTGTCCGATCTGGAACAGTTCTATCGCGCGGCGAAGCAGCGTTTCGACGACTCCGCCGCGTTCGCTGAGCGCGCCCGTGAATTGGTGGTGAAGCTGCAAGCCGGCGATACCGACTGCCTGCGCCTGTGGACTCGCTTCAACGAGATTTCCCTTTCACATTGCCAGAAGGTCTACGACCGGCTCAACGTCAAGCTCACGCCAGCGGACGTCAAGGGCGAAAGCGCCTACAACGCCGAGCTCGGTGAGATCGTCGCGTCACTCAAGACCAAGGGCCTGTTGAGCGAAAGCAACGGCGCCCAGTGCGTGTTTCTCGATGAATTCAAGAACGCCGAAGGTAATCCCCTTCCCGTGATCGTGCAAAAGGCGGGCGGCGGATATTTGTATGCCACCACCGACCTCGCATCCATGCGTTACCGTAGCCAGCAGCTGCACGCTGATCGTGCCCTGTATTTCGTCGATCAGCGACAAGCTTTGCATTTCCAGATGGCTTTTGAAGTCGCACACCGCGCCGGCTTCGTGCACAGCGGGATGCAACTCGAGCATATGGGTTTTGGCACCATGAATGGCGCCGATGGCCGCCCGTTCAAAACCCGCGACGGCGGCACGGTGAAGTTGGTCGACCTGCTCGACGAGGCAGAACAGCGCGCCTACAGCCTGGTGAAAGAGAAGAATCCTGATCTAGACGAAGCTGAACTGCGGAGCATCGCTCGTGCCGTGGGCATCGGCGCGGTGAAATACGCAGACCTGTCCAAACATCGCACCAGCGATTACAGCTTCAACTTCGAACAGATGCTCAGCTTCGAGGGCAACACCGCGCCCTACCTGCTTTACGCCTACACCCGTGTCGCCAGCGTGTTTCGCAAGCTAGGGACAGGGATGGAGGGCCTTGCCGGCACGATCCAGCTCGACGCGGAGCAAGAACAGGCGCTGGGCGCCAAACTGGCGCAATTCGCTGAAGTGCTCAACGGCGTCGGCGAGAAGGGTGTCCCACACTTGCTGTGCAGCTACCTATACGATCTCGCCGGGCTGTTTTCCAGTTTCTACGAGCATTGCCCGATACTCACCGCGGAGAGCGAAACCGTGAAACAAAGTCGCCTGCGCCTGGCTGCCCTCACCGGCAAGACCCTCAAGCAGGGCCTGGAATTGCTGGGCCTGGAAACCCTGGAGCGGATGTAAGTGGTCGCCAAGAAGAAACCCGCACCGAAGCGCGGGGCGAGCCGTTACCAGGCACCCGCGAAAAAGCCCGTTCCCGGCTGGATATGGTTGCTATGCGGCCTAGTGATTGGCGGTTTCATCGTGTTCCTGATGAATCTGCAACCCGGCGGGGACGAAATCAAGCGTGCCAAGGATGCACCCCAGCCCAAAGAGCAGCCGAAGCGCTCACCGCCAGCGACGGGCCAATCGGTCAAGCCGAAATATGACTTCTACACACTGCTGCCGGAGTCGGAAGTGATCCTGCCACCGGAGGAGCCCAAGCCGGAAGCACCAGCGCCAGTCACGCAGGAAGAGGCCGCTAAGATTGACGCGGCCCGCGCCGAAGCCGCTTTGAATGGAAAGGTCCCGCCGCCCCCGCCTACCGTGGCGAAAGCGCCGGTCACGCAGTTCTTCCTTCAAGCGGGTTCGTTCCGGCAGAAACCAGAAGCCGAAAAGGTCCGCGCGCAGATCATCCTGCTCGGCCAGGACGTGCGCGTCGAAAACGTCACGGTCCGTGATGAAGTCTGGTATCGAGTACTGGTCGGACCCTATGCCGACCGGGATCAGCTCGGCAAAGCGCAGAAGACCCTAGCTGCAAGCGGTTACAACAACCTGCTGCTCCAGCAACGGCAGGCGCGCTGATAGCGAATCGGGAGGCACAACGCCTCCACGATCCGTCCGCATGTTGGCTATTTGTCTCCAGGTACGGAGCGGGGCCAGTGACAGATGTTGCCTGAGCGGCCTAGCTTTCCCGTGGCGCGTAAGCGAAGACATCGGCGCGCATCTGTGTCGCATCCATCCCCGCTTCAACCAACGCGTCGAGCGTTCCGTAAATCATCGCAGGCGAGCCGCTGGCATAGACATGCAAGGATCTGAGATCGGCGAAATCCTCGCAAACAGCCTCATGCAGCATGCCGCAACGCCCGTCCCATCCACAGACGTCGCTAACCACCTGATGCAGGAATAGATTCGGCATGCCTTGCCATTCGTCCCAATGCGTTAATCGATAGAAATCTTCCGGTCGCCGCACGCCCCAGTACAGATGCACCGGATGGGTAAACCCCTCGGCCCGGCAATGCTCGATCAGACTGTGCATTTGCGCCATTCCAGTTCCTGCCGCGATCAGCACCAGCGGGCCATCCGGAAGCTCGGCGAGATGAGCGTCGCCAAACGGCATTTGCACCTTTACCAAGCCTTGCCGACGAATGAATTCGAGCAGCTCGACAGCCGAGCTCTCGCGCGCCAGCACATGGAGCTCCAGCTCGCGCCCCCGGTCGGGAGCGGACGCCAGCGAGAAGGCGCTGAATTCGCCATTTTCCCGCTCCAGCAGCACGTATTGCCCGGCGTGATAGCGTGGCGGCTTGCCTGCCGGTGCACGCAGCAACAGACGAAACACGTCGCCACCGACCTCTTGGCAGCTGATCAGCTGACAGCTCAGCGTCCGCACCGGCAACTCGCCCGGAGCGAGAACACCATCCCAGAGCAATACGCAGTCTTCTTCGGGCTCGGCCAGACATGTGAAGACCTCGCCGTGGTCGACGCTTTCTCCGTGTTGACGCACCTGGCCACTGACCAGCAGCGCCGCACAAATCAAGCAATTGCCGTTGCGACAGGCCTGAGGACACTCGTAGCCCAACCGGCGCGCGGCATCGAGGATCCGTTCGCCACGCTCGACTTCAAGCACGGCGCCGGAGGGTTGCAAGGTAACTTTCATGAACTGGAAAACCTGAATAGACAACAGCTGATCATCAGTCGATGCCCAGCTCGGCCCAGAGTTCGTCGACGCGGCGCTTGACCGCTTCGTCCTGAACAATGGCGCGGCCCCACTCACGAGTGGTCTCGCCCGGCCATTTATGGGTGGCATCGAGCCCCATCTTGCTGCCTAGACCGGAGACTGGAGAGGCGAAATCGAGGTAGTCGATCGGCGTATTTTCGATCAGCACCGTGTCGCGCTTCGGATCCATACGTGTGGTGATGGCCCAGATCACGTCGTTCCAATCGCGCGCGTTGATATCGTCATCAGTGACGATCACGAACTTGGTGTACATGAACTGCCGTAGAAAGCTCCATACGCCGAGCATCACCCGCTTGGCATGGCCAGGGTACTGCTTCTTCATGGTCACCACCGCCATGCGGTAGGAGCAGCCTTCCGGCGGCAAATAGAAATCGGTGATTTCCGGAAACTGCTTTTGCAGGATTGGCACGAAGACTTCGTTGAGCGCCACCCCGAGAATCGCCGGCTCGTCCGGCGGGCGGCCTG
Source organism: Stutzerimonas sp. VN223-3 (assembly GCF_045999685.1). NCBI lineage: Bacteria > Pseudomonadati > Pseudomonadota > Gammaproteobacteria > Pseudomonadales > Pseudomonadaceae > Stutzerimonas > Stutzerimonas sp. VN223-3. Next base: position 92,840 of record NZ_RBEC01000002.1, read on the forward strand.
TGTAGGTGCTGTGATAGATCGCATCGCGACGCCTGGTGATACGCTCGACGGTGAAGACGGGGAAGCGATCGACTTCGTTGTAATAGCCGGTGTGGTCACCGTAGGGGCCTTCATCGGCCATTTCGCCAGGTTGGATGTAGCCCTCAAGCACAATCTCAGCGCCAGCCGGCACCTGCAGATTACTGCCACGGCATTTCACCAGCTCCGTGCGGCTACCGCGCAACAGGCCGGCGAAGGCGTATTCGGAGAGCGAATCGGGCACCGGGGTAACCGCGCCGAGAATGGTCGCCGGGTCCGCCCCGAGCGCCACCGCAACCGGATAGGGACGGTCAGGATATTTTTCGCACCACTCGCGATAATCCAGCGCGCCGCCACGATGGCTGAGCCAGCGCATGATCACCTTGTTGCGGCCAATTACTTGCTGACGATAGATACCAAGGTTCTGCCGCTCTTTGTTGGGCCCCTTGGTGATGGTGAGGCCCCAGGTAATCAGCGGTCCGGCGTCGCCCGGCCAACAGGTCTGCACCGGCAGCGCGGACAGGTCGACATCATCACCTTCCAGAATTACTTCCTGGCAGGCCGCATCCTTCAGCATCTTGGGCGCCATGCTGATGACTTTCTTGTAGATCGGCAGCTTGCTCCAGGCGTCCTTGAGGCCTTTCGGCGGCTCCGGCTCTTTCAGAAAGGCCAGCAGCTTGCCGATCTCGCGCAGCTCCGAAACGTCCTCGGCGCCCATCCCCAGCGCTACGCGCTTGGGTGTGCCGAACAGGTTGCCCAACACCGGCATATCGAAGCCGGTCGGGTTCTCGAAGAGCAGCGCTGGACCCTGTTTACGCAGGGTACGGTCGCAAATCTCGGTCATTTCCAGAACGGGAGAGATGGCGGTCGAGACGCGCTTGAGTTCGCCGCGCTGTTCCAAGCCACTGATAAAGTCGCGTAAATCGCGATACTGCATGCTTGAGCCTCGCATCGGCCGGCAAGTGTCGAGGCGCAGAGTTTAGCCTTGGCGCGGCCGATTCCAAACCTGCAGATAGACGAAGGCCGGGTTTCCCCGGCCTCGGTGGCGCGACCGGACGCTTACTTACGCTTCATCGACATGAAGAATTCGTCGTTGGTCTTGGTGTCCTTGAGCTTGTCCAGCAGGAACTCGATGGCGGCGCTTTCATCCATCGGATGCAAGAGCTTGCGCAGAATCCAGATGCGCTGCAGCTCTTCCTCGCTGGTCAGCAGCTCTTCACGGCGAGTACCCGAACGATTGATGTTAATCGCCGGAAATACACGTTTCTCGGCGATGCGACGATCGAGTTGCAGCTCGAGGTTGCCAGTGCCCTTGAATTCCTCGTAGATCACCTCGTCCATCTTCGAGCCGGTTTCCACCAGCGCGGTGGCGAGAATGGTCAGGCTGCCGCCTTCCTCGATGTTGCGCGCAGCGCCGAAGAAACGCTTGGGCTTCTCCAGGGCGTGAGCATCGACACCACCGGTCAGCACCTTGCCGGAGCTCGGAATCACAGTGTTGTAGGCACGCGCCAGACGCGTAATGGAATCCAGCAGAATAACCACGTCCTTCTTGTGCTCGACCAGGCGCTTGGCCTTTTCGATCACCATTTCCGCAACCTGCACGTGGCGGGTCGGCGGCTCGTCGAAGGTCGAGGCGACCACTTCGCCGCGCACGGTGCGCTGCATTTCGGTCACTTCTTCCGGGCGCTCGTCGATCAGCAGAACGATCAGGTGGCACTCGGGATTATTGCGGGTGATGTTGCTGGCAATGTTCTGCAACATGATGGTCTTGCCCGCTTTCGGCGGAGCGACGATCAGCCCGCGCTGGCCCTTGCCGATCGGTGCGCAAAGGTCAATCACGCGACCGGTCAGGTCCTCGGTGGAGCCGTTGCCGGCTTCCATCGTCAGACGCTGGTTGGGGAACAGCGGCGTCAGGTTCTCGAACAGGATCTTGCTCTTCGCGTTCTCCGGCCGATCGAAGTTGATCGTGTCGACCTTGAGCAAGGCGAAGTAACGTTCGCCTTCTTTCGGCGGGCGAATTTTACCGACGATGGTGTCACCGGTACGCAGATTGAAGCGGCGAATCTGGCTCGGCGAGACATAGATGTCATCAGGCCCGGCGAGATAAGAAGAATCCGCAGAGCGCAGGAAGCCGAAGCCATCCTGGAGAATCTCCAGCACGCCGTCACCGGAGATTTCCTCACCGCTTTTCGCGTGCTTCTTTAGCAGGGAGAAAATCACGTCCTGCTTGCGCGAACGGGCCATGTTGTCGATGCCCATCTGTTCGGCCATTTCCAGCAGTTCGGTGATGGGCTTTTGCTTAAGTTCGGTCAGATTCATAGAAAGAGTCAGGAAGGATGAAGAAAGCGATTAGCTTGAGAAGCCGCGCAGCAAGAGACGAACTGGTTCGTTGTGCTTTATGAGGCTGAAGTGCGTCGGCGACGGCATGCAGGGGGCGACGGAGAAGCGTCGCAAGGCCGAATTTAGCATCACGCAGGCGAAGCGTCCACCCTGCCATTAGAAAAAAGCCCCCGCATTTGCGAGGGCTTTGAAAAGAAGAGCTTTTTAACTTAGATGTTGCTGTCGAGAAACGCAGCCAGCTGCGACTTCGACAAAGCGCCAACCTTGGTGGCTTCGACGTTGCCGTTCTTGAACAACATCAGGGTCGGGATACCGCGCACGCCATACTTTGGCGGGGTTTCCTGGTTTTCGTCGATATTAAGCTTGCAGACCTTGAGCTTGCCCTCGTAGTCCTTGGCAATCTCGTCGAGTACCGGAGCGATCATTTTGCATGGACCACACCACTCGGCCCAGTAATCGACCAGAACAGGACCGTCCGCCTGGAGCACATCCTGCTCGAAGCTGCTGTCGCTGACATTGTTGATGTACTCGCTCATGGAATTTCTCCAGGGGTCAAAACCGAAAGTGATGCCATCATAGCCCGGCTTGATGCGGACCGAAAGTCGCAGCCCGTCGCTCGGGCAATTGGCGCATCGCCGCGAACCTGGCTATTAGCACAGGACCAGGATGGTGCTGCATGGTGCTGCGCATTGGCGGATAACGACGATCATGTCAGGATGTCGGCGTTTTGCACAGAGACTGACCCATGCGCCCACCAGCCGCCGAACCCTCTCCGATGATCGCCGCCCTCGATCTCGGATCGAACAGCTTTCACATGGTGCTGGCCCGCACCAGCAACGGAGAGATGCGTATCATCGAGCGGCTCGGCGAGAAGGTTCAGCTGGCTGCAGGCATAGATGAGAACCGCTTGCTCGACGAGCAAGCCATGCAGCGCGGCCTCGACTGCCTGCGCCGCTTCGCCCAACTGGTCAATCATTTGCCCCAGGGAACGGTTCGCGTGGTGGGCACCAATGCCCTGCGCGAGGCCCGCAATCGTGCGCAGTTCATTCGCCAGGCCGAGACGATCATCAACCATCAGGTCGAGGTGATATCCGGCCGCGAGGAAGCGCGGCTGATTTATCTTGGCGTATCGCATACCTTTCCCGCGGCCCCTGGCAAACGGCTAGTCGTCGATATCGGTGGCGGCAGCAGTGAGTTCATCATCGGCCAGGGCTTCGATTCGCTGCTGCGCGAAAGCCTGCAAATGGGTTGCGTGAGCTTCACCCAGCGGTTCTTCCGCGATGGCAAGATTACCCCCGCGCACTATGCCCAGGCCTACACGGCAGCGCGGCTGGAACTGATGAGCATTGAACACGGCCTGCGCCGGCTCGGCTGGCAGGATGCGGTCGGCGCATCCGGCACCATACGCGCCGTCGGGCTGGCGATCAAGGGTGCCGGTCTGAGCAACGGCGAGGTCACCAGCGATGGGCTCGGCTGGCTCAAGCGCAAGATGTTCAAACTGGGCGACGTGGAAAAGCTCGACATGGACGGCATCAAGCCCGACCGCAAGAGCATCTTTCCAGCCGGCTTGGCAATTCTCGAGGCGATTTTCGATGCGCTGGAGCTCACCAGCATGGCCCACTCCGAAGGCGCGTTACGCGAAGGCGTGCTCTACGACCTCATCGGCCGGCATCACCAGGAAGACATCCGCGACCGCACCCTGAGCTTTCTCATGGAGCGTTACCACGTCGACACCGAACAGGCAGCTCGGGTCGAAAGCAAGGCGTTGGAAGCCTTCGATCAGGTGTCGGCCGACTGGGGCCTGGATGAAGATTGGCAGCGCGAATTACTTGGCTGGGCGGCGCGCATCCATGAAGTCGGCTTGGACATCGCGCACTACCACTATCACAAGCATGGCGCCTACCTGATCGAGCATTCCGACTTGCCGGGATTTTCGCGTCAGGACCAGCAGATGCTGGCTCTGTTGGTTCGCGGCCATCGCCGCAACATACCCAAGCAAAAGTTCGAGGAGCTGAGTGAGGATGGCATCAAGTTGACCCGCTTGTGCGTGCTGCTGCGCTTCGCCATTCTTTTCCATCACATTCGCGGGCCGCAGCAGGCGCCGGCATTTCAGCTCAAGGCAGACGACAGCAGCCTCGACGTGGCCTTCCCCGACGGCTGGCTGGAAAACAATCCGCTGACTCAGGCCGATTTCGCTCAGGAAGCCGACTGGCTCAAGCGCATCGATTTCAACCTGACGGTGCGCTGATCGCCTCCGCAAATCGGCCCACCAGCCTGACAACGGACCCTTGACCGGATCAGCGAGCGGTCGGGCTACCGAGGCGCTCCAACAAGGTGTTTTGCACATTGCGCGGGTTCTGGTTTCCACTCGGACTGTTGCGCAGATAGGTGCCGTCAGGTTGCAGCGTCCAGCTCTGGGTGTTGTCCGTGAGGAAGCCTTCGACCTCCTTCTTCACACGAGTGACCAGCTTCTTGCCCTCGACGGGGAAACAGGTTTCGACGCGACGATCCAGGTTGCGCTCCATCCAATCGGCGCTGGATAGGTAGAGCTTCTCGTCGCCGCCATTGAGAAAGTAGAAGACCCGGCTGTGCTCGAGGAAACGACCGATAATCGAGCGCACCTGGATGTTGTGCGACACCCCGACGATTCCCGGACGCAGGCAACACATGCCGCGCACGACCAGGTCCACACGCACCCCGGTCTGGCTGGCCTTGTACAGAGCGCGAATCATCTTCGCGTCGGTCAACGAATTGACCTTGAGGATAATGTGCGCCGGCTTGCCTTCGCTTGCATGCTGGGTTTCCTGCGCGATCATGTCGAGCAGTGTTTTTTTCAGGGTGAAAGGCGCATGCAGGAGCTTCTTCATGCGCATGGTCTTGCCCATACCGATCAACTGGCTGAACAGCTTGGACACGTCTTCACAGAGCGCATCATCGGATGTCAGCAGGCTGTAGTCGGTATACAGCCGCGCATTGCCGGCGTGATAGTTGCCGGTACCCAGATGGGCGTAGCGTCGCAGCTCGCCGTTCTCGCGACGCAGGATCAGCATCATCTTGGCGTGGGTCTTGTAGCCGACCACGCCGTAGATCACTACCGCGCCGGCCTGCTGCAGTCGGCTCGCCAACTGGAGGTTGGATTCTTCATCGAAGCGCGCGCGAAGCTCGATCACCGCGGTAACTTCCTTGCCATTGCGCGCCGCTTCTACCAGCGCGTCGACGATCTCGGAGTTAGCGCCGGAACGATAAAGTGTCTGCTTGACGGCAAGCACGCAAGGGTCCTTGGCAGCCTCACGCAAGAGGTCGACCACAGGCGTGAACGACTCGTAGGGATGCAGCAACAGGATGTCCTGCTTGCCGACGACATTGAAGATGTTTTCGCTGTTCTGCAGCAGCTTGGGGATTGCGGGTGTAAACGGCGTGTACTGCAGTTCCGGATGACTATCCAGACCGGTGATACCGAACAGTCGGGTCAGGTTGACCGGCCCGTTGACCCGATAGAGTTCGCTCTCGCTCAGGCTGAACTGCTTGAGCAGGAAATCCGCGAGGTGATTGGGGCAGGTATCGACCACCTCCAGCCGCACCGCATCGCCGTAACGCCGGGAGATCAGCTCGCCGCGCAGCGCCCGTGCCAGATCCTCGACATCCTCGGTATCCACGGACAGGTCGGCGTTGCGCGTCAGGCGGAACTGATAGCAGCCCTTGACCTTCATGCCGTGGAACAGATCGTCCGCGTGCGCATGAATCATCGATGACAGGAACACGTAGTTGGCGCCCGCTCCCCCGACTTCTTCGGGTACGCGAATCACCCGGGGCAGCAGACGCGGCGCCGGAATTATCGCCAGCCCCGAATCGCGACCGAAGGCATCGATGCCTTCCAGCTCGACGATGAAGTTGAGGCTCTTGTTCACCAGCAGCGGGAACGGATGGGTCGGATCCAGACCGATGGGGGTGATGATCGGCGCGATCTCGTCGCGAAAATAACGGCGCACCCAGGTCTTGATCTTGGCCGTCCAGTAGCGGCGGCGGATGAAGCGCACCTGATGCTTGGCCAGCTCGGGCAGCAGCACTTCGTTGAGGATCGAATACTGTCGGCTAACCTGCTCATGGACCAGTTCGGAGATCCGCGCCAGCGCCTGGTGCGGCTGCAGACCATCAGCGCCTGCCTGCTCACGGGCGAAGGTGACCTGCTTCTTCAGCCCGGCGACGCGAATCTCGAAAAACTCATCGAGATTGCTGGAAAAGATCAGCAGGAACTTCAGCCGCTCCAGCATTGGATAGGACTCATCCAACGCCTGCTCCAGCACCCGGATATTGAATTGCAGCTGCGACAGCTCACGATGGATATAGAGGCTGCTGTCGTCCAGGTTCGGCACCGGTTGCACCGGTGCGGTGACTGGCGCTTCCTCTACCCTCTCCGCCTCGGGTAGCACTTCCTGGGATGGTTGCGCCTCGCTGACGGGCAGCTGCAATTCGCTCTCGCTGAGTCCCTGGTTGGTCATCGATCTGCCTCGGAAGGGGCTACTGCCCCTGCTTTAATTGTTGTGCCGCCTGCTTGGCGAAGTAGGTCAGGATGCCATCTGCGCCAGCACGCTTGAAGGCAGTCAGCGATTCAAGAACCACTGCCTCGCTCAGCCAGCCGTTCTGGATAGCAGCCATGTGCATCGCATATTCACCACTGACCTGATAGACGAAGGTCGGCACGCGAAAGGCATCCTTTACCCGCCAGAGAATGTCCAGGTAAGGCATTCCCGGCTTGACCATGACCATATCGGCGCCTTCGGCCAGATCGGCGCCCACCTCGTGCAGCGCCTCGTCACTATTGGCGGGGTCCATCTGATAAGTGTTTTTGCTGCCCTTGCCCAGGTTCGCCGCTGAACCCACTGCATCACGGAAAGGGCCGTAGTAGGCGCTGGCATACTTGGCCGAATAGGCCATGATGCGCACGTTGTGGTGATCGGCCAGTTCAATTGCCTCGCGGATCGCCTGGATACGCCCGTCCATCATGTCCGAAGGCGCCAAAACCTGAGCCCCGGCCTCGGCGTGGGAGAGCGCCTGGCGAACCAGCGCATCGACAGTCACATCGTTCTGCACGTAGCCCTGCTCATCGAGAATGCCGTCCTGGCCGTGGGTGGTGAACGGATCCAGCGCGACGTCCGTGATGATCCCAAGCTCGGGAAAGCGTTCACGCAGCGCGCGAGTGGCACGCTGAGCAATACCGTCCGGATTCCAGGCCTCGGCGGCATCCAAGGATTTTTTCTCCAGCGGCGTGACCGGGAACAGCGCCAATGCCGGAATGCCTAGCGCGACCAGTTCCTCCGCCTCTTCAAGCAGCAGGTCGATGGAAAGGCGTTCTACACCTGGCATCGACGGCACCTGCTCGCGGCGGTTCTCGCCGTCGAGGACGAATACCGGCAGGATCAAGTCGTCCACGCTCAGCAGATTCTCGCGAACCAAGCGGCGGGAAAAATCATCACGACGGTTGCGACGCAGGCGAGTGGCAGGGAACAGTCGATTGGCAGGAACGAAACTCACAGCGAACTCCCGGCCCGCAGAACGGGCGAATATGACGTTTATAGACCGACTTAGTGACCGAATGATGACAGCGCCATGCGGCTCGGTGGTCGAATACCATCATTGTCGCCACCCACGACAGGTACTTCCAGTGCTTTGATCGAGCAACCGCCGGGCTGAAGCCTGCCGGCTAGAGCCCGCTTCGACTGAACACCCGTTACAAAGACGTATCAAACCCACTATGCACGGCTTACCGCGAATCTCGCCAGGGATTAGCATTAATGTTGTCCGCCAGGCTCTCTTGCCGGGCCGCCGAATCTGATCAGGAGTATCCCTATGAACAAAAAGGTCGCCGTGATTCTTTCCGGCTGTGGCGTTTACGACGGTTCGGAAATCTACGAGAGCGTGATTACCTTGCTGCGTCTGGACCAGCGTGGCGCCACGGTTCAATGCTTCGCACCGAACATCGAACAAATGCATGTGATCAACCACCTCACCGGCGACGAAATGCCAGAAAGCCGCAACGTACTGACCGAGTCCGCACGCCTGGCTCGCGGGAACATCAAGAATCTGGGTGAGGCGAGCGCCGACGACTTCGACGCGCTGATCATGCCTGGCGGATTCGGCGCGGCAAAAAATCTCTCCGACTTCGCTACCCAGGGAGCCGGCTGCAAGATCCTTCCGGACGTGCTGTCTGTCGCGCAGGCTTTCGCCAAAGCTGGCAAGCCGGTCGGCATGATGTGCATCGCACCAACCATGGCGGCACAAATTTTCGGACCAGGCGTGGTCTGTACGCTCGGCAACGACGATGATCCCGCGGCAGCCGCATCGCGGGAAATGGGTGTCGAGCATCAGGCTTGCGATGTCACCGAAATCGTCGAGGACTCGAAGCACAAGCTGGTGACGACCCCCGCCTACATGCTTGCTCAATCAATCAGCGAAGCCGCGACAGGCATAAACAAGCTGGTCGATCGGGTATTGGAACTTACCAGCAAGTAACCACCTGTCTCGCCTGTCCGGCATCCCGAGCACAGGACTCGGGATTTTTCACCCCGCTCGTGGCTATACGGCCAATCGTACCGGCGCTCCTGCCGTGGCACTGGTCAATCCCGTCATCCTCCGGCAGCTTTCCCTTACCTGCCAGGATGCCGCCCCCATGACCAACAACATCGACACCATCGAAGAGCAACAACAAGCCGTGCGCAAGCTCTTCGAGCGCATTCCCTTCAATGAGTATTTGGGCATCGAGCTAGACGAAGTATCTCGCCAGCGAATTGTCATGCACCTGCCGATGAAACATGAGCTGGTCGGCAACTTCTTTCACGGCATTCTCCATGGCGGCGTAATCGCCTCTCTGCTCGACGTTGCCGGTGGAGCTATGGCGATGATTGGTGCCTTCGAGAAGCATCAGCACCTGACGACCGAAGAACGCGCCGTGCGGCTTTCACGTCTCGGCACTATTGATCTGCGAATCGATTACTTACGGCCGGGACGAGGCAAGCGTTTCAGCGCCAGCGCGACGCTGTTGCGTTCCGGCAACAAGGTAGCCGTGGTTCGCTCCGAACTGCATAACGAGGAAGGGGTGCTGGTGGCGGTAGGCACCGGCACTTATCTTTGTGGGTAAGCTGAAGGCTGGACGCGCCAGACTTCTGAAGGTTTGCTCTTCCGAAGTTGATGCCGCCTATCGGCTTTTTTTCATCAACTGCGCAAGCAGCCGATCCAACGCGTTGGCGAAGGCCTGCCGGTCGCGCTCACCGTAAGCAGCTTGACCGCCGCCCACTTGCCCTAGCTCGCGCAGGTCCGTAAATAAATTGCGCACCGCCAGGCGCTCGCCCATGTTGCGCTCATCGAACTCGCGCCCGCGCGGGTCGAGGGCAGCCACGCCCTTTTTGACCAGCCGATCCGCCAGCGGCACGTCGCTGCAAATCACCAGCTCGCCGGGCTGGGCGTACTCAACCAAGTAATCGTCCGCGGCGTCCGGACCGCTCGGCACTACGATCAGCCGTACGCAGGCGAAGGCCGGCTTGATCTGGCTTTGTCCGGCCACCAGCACCACCTCGAATTTGCGCTTGAGGGCAAATTTGATTACTTGATCCTTCGCCGCCTTTGGGCAGGCGTCGGCATCAATCCACACGCGCAACGTCCCGACTTCCGTCACACCACTGCCCGCCGCACCGTAGCCAGTAATGCCGCCGCGCCGGCGAACATCACCGCGAAGCTGCGATTGACCAGACGTTGTTGGCGCGGGGTACGCAACAGCCGCAACACCTTGGCGGCCAAGCCGGTATAACCGGCCATGACGATCAGATCGACCACTACCATGGTTGCGCCCATTTGCAGATACTGCAGCACGAGGTCGCGCTGCGGATCGAGAAACTGCGGCAGCACCGCGAGGATAAAAACGATCGCCTTGGGGTTGCTGGCGTTAACCAGAAAGCCGCGCAATACCAATGTCAGCGGTCGGCCGATCGGCCGCGGCGCGGAACTGTCATCGAGCATTTCCGGCATCGCCTGCCACTGTTTCAGCGCAAGCCATAAGAGATAGGCGACGCCGAACCATTTGATCACGCTGAAGGCCAGCGACGACGTCGCCAACACGGCGCCGACGCCCGCCGCCACCACCGCAATCTGCAGCGCCAGCGCCAACTGCAGACCAATGGCATTCCAATAGCCGCGCCAGAATCCGTACTGTAGTCCACAGGACATCGAGGCAATCGCCCCCGCGCCCGGCGACAGGCTGATGACCCAACAGGCGACGAAGAAGGCAAGCCAGGTTTCGGGCGTCATGTTTGATCCTCACTCGGCTGCGCCAAGCAGGCGCAGCCAGCTATGCGGGTTAGCCTGGCATGTCCTTGCCGAGCTTGACCGGGTCCTTCAGTTTGCGATTCATCGCCTTGCGCATACGGATGTTGAGCGCTTCTACCGCCAGCGAGAACGCCATCGCGAAGTACACGTAGCCCTTGGGCACGTGCGCGCCGAAGGCCTCAGCAACCAGCAGGGTGCCGACCACGATAAGGAACGACAGCGCAAGAATCTTCAGCGTTGGATGCTTCTCGATGAAATTACTGATAGTGCCGGCTGCCAGCATCATCACCCCAACGGCGATGACAATCGCGGCAATCATCACCTGCACGTTGTCCACCAAACCCACCGCAGTAATCACCGAGTCCAGCGAGAAGACGATATCGATCACCGCGATCTGCAGAATGATGCCAATGAAGCCGGCCTTGACCGCGCCGCCGGTGGTACCGTCCTGGCCTTCTTCGCCTTCGACGCTGTGCCAGATCTCCATCGTGCTTTTGAACAGCAGGAACAAACCGCCGAAGAACAGGATAAGGTCACGACCGGACACGCCATGCTCGAACACCGTGAACAAATCGTTGGTCAGGCGCATCACCCAGGCAATCGACAACAGCAGTAGGATTCGCGTCCCCATTGCCAGCGCAAGCCCGAAGAAGCGCGCCTTGGGTTGCTGTTCCTTCGGCAAGCGTCCGACCAGAATGGAAATGAAAATGATGTTGTCGATGCCGAGGACGATTTCCAAGGCGGTCAGGGTCAGAAACGCGACCCAGATTTCTGGACTGCTAAGCCATTCCATGAGTATTACTCGTGTGTGTTGTGATTGAGGGTCTGTATGTCGGTCCCGCGCCAACGGCGCACGACTTTCTGAAAGAACAAGCTGTTGGGCACCTGAACAATTGCACCGGTTCCACTTTCGGATGCCTCTTCAAGCGTGGTGTAAAGCAGGTTGATATCGATGACTCGGCCCTTGACGATGGGCTTTTCGAAGCTTTCGACCAGCTCCACCACATCGCCCAACCGAAAGGGCCCAACCGTCATGATCAGCACGGCGCAGAGTAGGTTGGAGAGCACGCTCCAGATAGCGAAGAACGCAATCGCTGCCACTGCCACGAACCCGGAGAAGGCGGTCCAGAGCACCGTTGCGGACACCCCGAAGCGCTCCAGCACCATGATCATCGCGCCGCCAATGATGAACCAGCGAATACCACCACGCAGCGGCAGGAGCAACTCGGGCGGAAGCGGATAACGACTGCCAAGCCTCGTCAATCCGCGCACCACCAGGCGCTGCAAAATGTAAGCGACCAGCAGGATCAGCAGCACCTGCAATCCGAGCAGTAACTGGTCACGCCATTCTTGGGAAAGAAGCAATATCTGATCGTTCATGCGCTGGCCTCGAGTTGACTCTGCAATGCTTCGAGCGCCTCAAGCGCTTCCAGCCAGGCCTCTTCCAGCTCGCTCTCGCGTACCTTCAACTCCGCCTGTTTGGCGAGCAACTCACGTAGTTCGTCCTTGCGCGCCGCCTCGTACATCGCAGGATCGCCGAGGCGCTCTTCGAGCACAGCCAGCTTGTCGTGGACGCCGGCCAGGTCTTTTTCCAGCTTGTCTGCCTGCCGCTTGAGCGGCGCCAGCTGCTGACGTAGCGCTGCTGCAGCCTGACGCAAGGCACGCTTGTCTGTCTTGTCACCGGCAGGCTCGGCGGTGCTCACCGGCTGCTGGCGGGCCCGGTAATCCACCAACCACCGGGCATAGTCTTCGAGATCACCGTCAAACGCAGCGATCCGCCCTTCAGCCACCAGCAGAAACTCATCGGTGGTGCTCTTGAGCAGATGGCGGTCGTGCGACACCACCAGTACAGCGCCTTCGAAATCCTGCAGCGCCAGCGTCAATGCCAGACGCATTTCCAGATCCAGGTGGTTGGTCGGCTCGTCGAGCAGCAGCAGGTTGGGTTTACCCCAGGCAATCAGCGCCAGCGCCAGCCGAGCCTTCTCGCCACCGGAAAAGTTGAGTACCGGTTCATCGCAGCGATTGCCGCGAAAATCGAAACCACCCAGGAAGTCGCGTAATACCTGCTCCCGCTCGCCCGGCGCGATGCGCTGCAAGTGCAGCAGTGGGCTGGCCCTGGGGTCCAGCGCGTCGAGCTGATGCTGGGCGAAATAGCCGATCACCAAATTCTCGCCGCGTTGCAGGCGGCCGCTTAATGGCTGCAACTCGTTTGCCAGCGTCTTGATCAGCGTGGACTTGCCCGCACCGTTGGGGCCGAGCAGGCCGATCCGTGCGCCGGGTACCAGTTGCAGTTTGACCTTGTCCAATACCACTTTGTCGCCGTAACCGAGGCGCCCCTCAGCCAGATCCAGCAGCGGGCTAGATACCTTGTCCGCTTCGCGGAAGACAAAGTCGAACGGCGAATCGATATGTGCCGGCGCCAGCTCCTCGAGCTTTTCAAGCGCCTTGATTCGACTCTGTGCCTGGCGTGCCTTGCTCGCCTTGGCCTTGAAGCGGCGGATGAAGTCTTCCATGTGTTCGCGCTGCGCCTGTTGCTTCTCGAATGCCTGCTGCTGCTGTGCCAGCCGCTCGGCACGCGCCCGTTCGAAGGCCGAATAGCCGCCTCGGTAAAGGGTCAGCTTGCGCTGTTCGACGTGCACGACGTTGCCCACGACCTCGTCGAGGAAGTCACGGTCGTGCGAAATCAGCATCAACGTACCGGGATAGCTCTTGAGCCAAGCTTCAAGCCAGAGAATGGCATCCAGATCGAGGTGGTTGGTGGGCTCGTCGAGCAGCAGCAAATCGGAGGGGCACATCAGCGCCTGCGCCAGGTTCAGGCGCATCCGCCAACCACCGGAAAAGCTGCTGACCGGAAGATCCATCTGCTCGTTGGCGAAACCCAGGCCGGCGAGCAGCTTGCGCGCACGCGCATCGGCGGTATAACCGTCAGCGTTGTCCAACTCGGTATGCAGGCGCGCCAGCGCCGTGCCGTCATGGGCAGCCTCGGCGGCGGCCAGCGCCGCCTGGACGCGACGCAACTCGGTATCGCCGTCGAGCACGTAATCCACGGCCAGGCGATCGAGCGTATCGACCTCCTGACGCATATGGGCGATACGCCAGTCCGGCGGCAATCGGCAATCGCCGCCATCAGGAGCGAACTCCCCGCGCAGCAAGGCGAAAAGGCTAGATTTACCGGCGCCGTTGGCACCAACCAGCCCGACCTTCTGGCCAGGGTGAAGGGTCAGCTCGGCGCCTTCGAGCAAACGCTGCGGGCCGCGCTGTAGAGTCAGGTTCTGAAGTCGGATCATAATGGCGGCGGAGTTTATCAGGTCGCCTGGAAATCCATCCGGTGCCAATGAAAAAAAGCAGTTACCGATGACTACCGATGAACTGTGGAATTTTGCCGTCGCCTGCTACGCCAAACCTGGCGTGGAAGCCGCTTGCCTCGAACTGCAGACGGCTGGCGCAGATGTTTGCTTGATGTTGACCGGCGCCTGGCTGGATTGCCGCGGCATCGCCCGTGACGAGATGCGGCTGGCGCAGCTGAAAGAAATCAGCGATGTCTGGCGGAGCCAGGTGGTCGCACCACTGCGCAGCCTTCGCCAAGGCTGGCGTAAACAGGCCGCAAACGATGAAGAATTGGCTGCTCTACGCGAGCGGGTAAAAAAACTGGAACTGGACGCCGAGCGCGTCCAACTCCAGCGCTTGCAACATGCAACGCGGCACTGGACGACAAAGAGCCGAACAACTGATTGGCTGGAGCGGCTCTGCGCCGATCTCAACGGCGAACTACACGCACCGCTGGAAGTACTGCGACGCGCGGCGAATCAGCTCGCGCTGGGCGACGACTGATTTTCAGTTTCGTTCGTGGCTGCGGCCGGCTTGCGCGAAGCTATTGGCTTGCGCGCTGCAGGCTTCTTCGCGGCGGGCTTGCCAGTTGCCGGAGTAGATTGTTCCGCTGAAGGTCGCTTACTGCGGCTTCCGGCTGGACGAGACGCGCCCGTCGCCGGCGCGTTGCGTGCGGATGGTTTGGCCGCGGTCGGCGTCTCCGATGTAACGATCTCCGCAGCGGCGGGTTTAGCGCGGCTTCCGGCGGAACCAGGGGTTACTGTCGAAACCTTGGGCGTCGCTTTGGCAGTGGGCCGCTTGGCTGGAGTACCTTTGGCAGTGGGCTTGGTGGAGCTGGTGGATGCCTTGCTCGGGGCCTTAGCGGTAGGAGACGGGGCCTGCTTGCCACGTGACGCCAGGGCTTGCGCAGCGGCCTTTTCAACCTGAGTGACGCCTTGGGCGAGATTTAGGCTTTGTTCCACATCGCGCTTCAATTCAGACAGATAGCTCAGCGTTTCGCCTTGCCGCGCCTGTAGCAAAGCGAGCATATCTTCGAGTTCGACGAGCTTGGCACGGGCTTTGGTCTTTTCCTTCGACTTGCCCGCGCCACCCGCATCGTCGAGTTTGACTCGGGCCTTGGTGAGTTTTTCCTGTGCCTTTTCACACTGCTTCTCAAGCTTGGCAAGCAGAGTTTCCGTGTCCTTCTGCGCCTCGTTGCAAGCCGTTTCCAGATGCTCCACCAAGCTGCGCGACAGCTGCTGCAGCAAGTCCAACGGCGTGGTTACAGAGTTCTTCTTCGTAGGCATGAAGGCGCCTCCTGGCGGGATGGTGCAGCAATACTGGATGGGCAGCAGCAGTCGACCAACAGCCCCAAAACGGCATGCCGCGCGCAGCGCCTATTTAAGCTCGACCAGGGTCAGGCGGTAGCGGCGGCCTGCTTATGCGCCGTGTGCAGCACTTCGATCAGGCAGTCTTCAAGCTCGAAGCGCTCGTGCAGCAGTCGCCCAAGACAATTCAACTCATCCGGCAGGCCTGGGCTGTCGAGGCAGTCACCATTATCGCAACGATCATTGAAGGCCACCGCAACCTCGGTAATCGCTTCGATGCGCGGATAGATCTGATGGGCTAGGTCGAGGCCGCGCTTGTCTCCGAATGCTTCGGCTTCATCGAGCAACTGCTCGTATATCTCAAAATGTCCGGCCGACACGTAGTCGAGCAGAATTTCACAAAATTTCTGCAAGGCGGAGCGGCTCGCGGTGGCGTCGCTTACATGCAACCCATCGAATGCGTTGATCAGTGCGTGGCGCTCTTGCAGCCAACGGTCGATCAGCAAGTGCACACCTCCCCAGCGTTCCTGGGCGTTCCGACAGCTCTCGAGCATGATGACCTCACTTCCCTTATCAATGATGCTTGTTGCGCCTTCCAAGACGATGTTTTGTCTGGGGATAATGGCCTCGGGTGAGTGACAGCGAATTGGCAGAAAACCGACACTGCCCGAGCAGACTATGCCGCGACGATCGAAGCATCAAGCAGCGCGGACGAAATTCTCTAGCAACAATAGTGACGAATCGCTTCGCTCTGGATCATTGACCGCCAAGCGCAGCGATCATTCATCCACCCCGAAAAAAAGCCTCAATCGCGCCGCAGCAGTTGCCAAAGACAGAAAATCGCCATGGCGATAAACGCCAGCAAGGTCCACTCGGGGATACTCAGACCCAGCAATGTCCAGCTGACTTCGGCGCACTCGGCCGTACCGTGAAGCACCAGTCGGGCAATCTCCTGGAACGGCAATGCATTCATCATGTATTCGAGACTGGGCAGGCAGCTCGGCAGCTGATCGGCCGGCATGTTCTGCAGCCATATCTGACGTATGGCTGTGGCACCACCGGCGAGCGCGGATAGCAGCGCCAGAATCGAATAAACGCGGCGGCCGGTGGTGCGCGGACCATGAATCGCAGCGACCAGGCAAACCAGGCCGAAAGCGATTACGCAGATGCGCTGAACGATGCACAAAGGGCACGGCGCCAGACCGACTACATGTTCCAGATAGAGCGCAGCGATCATCATCAGCACGCTGCCGATGAAGGCTAGAAGAAATAGCGAACGTGGGCTGGCCAGGTTCATGGTGACTCCGCAGACAGGGAAAAGCTCGCTACGGTAGTGCTGCGCGCGGCGAGCTGCAAGCGCTATGCAAGACTCGACGCGGCGGCACGGGATGGCCGTCACGCGCTTTGCCGGCCGTTAGCTGCCGCTGATGACCTGCAGTTGGCTACCGCCTGATCGATCGAGGAGCCCGAGCCCTTCTTGGAAGAGCCGATTGCTGCGCTCGTTGTCACCTAGCTGTGCCAGCAGGCGCGCAAGCTCGGCGCAGGTTTCCGCACGGTGTTCGAAGCGCAGGCTCGCTTCCAGGTAATCGCGTGCTTTGCCCCAGAGTTCATTGCGCAAGCTCAAACGCCCAAGCGCAAGCAGCAGCTCGGCATTTTCCGGGTGGCCTTTCAGCCAGGCCTCCGCATGCGCCAGTTGGCGCGACGGCTCGCGTCCGCGCACACGCCCATAGCGCTCAACCAGACGATCATCGAACTGACGCTTGAGCGCGGCATAGAGAACCTCTTCTGCTTTCTCTTCGGCACCCAGCCGACTAAGACCGTCAGCGTAGGCACGTACCACCAACGGTTCGCTGCGTAACGCGTTTGGTACGGTCTGCCAGCGTTGGTTAAGCAATTGCTGGTCATCATCTTCGGCACTGCCTTGAGCCTGACCGGCTTGCTCCAGCGCGGCCGTCCAGGTCAGCAACTCCAGCTCGCTCAAGCGCGCAGGCGGCAGAACGCGATGCTTGTGCAGTTCCGGCAGCAACCGGCACAGCGCGGGCCAGTCCTGCAGCTGGACATAGAGCTGCTGCAGCAGAGTTAGCACGTACGGATGCCGCGGATGGTCAGCATGCAGCGCATTCAGTGACTCACGAGCTTCGCCGTATTGCCCGCGTGCGATCTGTAACTGAGCCTGGGTCAACCCAACCGCAAGCGTGGCCTGCGGTTCGCGCTTCCTCGCTTCTTGCAGCAGCTCGTCACTCTGCTCGTATTCACCCAACTCGCTGGCGGCACGGGCCGCACCAAGGTAATGCACCAGAGGATGATGATCGTGCTCGGCGGCGGTACGTAGATGGCTGAGCGCCTGGCTCCACTGGCCTTCGGCCAATTCCCGCAGGCCTGTTTGCGAGGCCTTGGCAACGCGGCGTGCACGATGGCGCCGCGACCAGGGATTGGCCAGGGTACCGGAGGTATAAAGCAACCCCAGCACCCAGTGCACCACTATAGCCACAAGCCAGAGGCAGGCGATCAGCCCCAGAAATACCCAGAAGCTCGACTCATAGCGAAAACGGTCATAACTGATCAGGACGTAGCCGGAATCTTGAAAAATGGCCCAGCCGAGAAAGCCGACAATGGCGAGCAGGACGACGAGTATGATGGCCAGCCGTTTCATATGCGCTGCCCCTCCTCGCCAGTCCGCTCAACCTCGGGTGCCTGTTCAGCTTCGCCAGCGGATTGCTCACTTGCACCTTGCTCAGAAGATTCGGCGCTCTCGGCAGATTCGCGCTCCTGCACATAGGCCTGCATGGCCTTCAATGCGGGCGACAAATCCGGCAGGGTGACCGATACCTGCCGCTTTGCAAGCGCCTCGATGCGATCACGCAGCCCGCGGCTCTGACCGTTCTCTTCGCTGAAGTGGTCCTCGATCAGCCGAGCAGCCTGGCTCAGGGACTGCCGATAAACTTCCGCGTTGCCGTTGAGCACGGCCCACTGCGCCTGCTCGATAGCCAACGAAAGGGCCAGCCGCACCTGCGCCAGGCTCTGACCGGCAAGCAGCGGCTTGACATCGGTGCCGGCGTTGAAATCAATCCGCACGTAGCGTGTCAGCTCATTAAGCCAACGCTGCCAGCGGCTTTCGCTCTGCGTCTCAGGCTGGCTTTGGCCGTTCTCGAATTCAGGGGCCAAACCGCTAAGCTGATTGGCCTGACCGCGCAACGCACCCAGTTGCAGGAACAGGCCGGTACGGTCCAGCTCCGGCAAACTGCGCAGCGCTTCGAGACCCTCCAGCAGCTTCTGTCGGGCCCCGTAAGCGCCCGGATCGTCCTGCTTGCGCAAGATCAGATCTGCTTCTGCAATCAGCGATTCGGCGCTATTCACGTCCTGCATGGCCGACAGCCGCAACATGGCCATGCGCAACAAATGCTCGGCTTCAGCGAGTCGCCACTGCTCGCGGCTGGCTCCGAGTACCTGCTCGACCCGCCCGGAAAGCCGTTGCTGGTCGCTTTGCAGTTCCGAAAGCAGACGCCGCCGATCTTCCAGTTGCTCTGCTGAGGGCAACTGTTCCAGCCGTCCCAGACGACTGGCCAGTTGCTGACTGTGCTCGCTCAATTGACGTGCCTGCTCGCGAGTGGCTTGCGCCGCTTCGAGCTGCTGCTGTTCTTGCTGGCTCATTTGTTGCGTCTGCCAGACGCTGTAGCCGCCAGCAGCCAGACCGGCAAGTCCGACCAGCAGCGCAAATCCGGCCAATCCGCGGCCGCTGCTATCGGTCTTCTGTGTGCTGCTTGCCGGCCTCTTCGGTGGAATGTCTTTAGCGGGTATGACGGGGTCGTTGCCCGTGGGTTGCTGCGGTGCCTTATCGGGATCTACTTCGCTCACGTTTCCATCCTTTGCATCAGAAAGCGGGCTCGGGATTTTCCCGCAGCGCCGCCAGCAAAGCCGCGGTTCCGGCACCACGGCAGTCCACTATTGTTTTGGCGCCCAACGCCACGGCCATCTCGGCCACACGCGGGCTCGGTACGAACAAGGGTAGTTCACGCAACAGGGACCAGTCGGAGCCAGCCAGCTCGCGCAACGACTCCAAGCCCTGCCCACTGCTGACCATTACCGCATTCAGCCGTTCCGAACGAAGGGTCTTGACCAGTATTCCGGGCGGGTAGTCGGGAAGATAGCGTCGATAGAGTTCGAGACAATCGACTTGAGCGCCACGACTGCGGAGCGTCTCGGCAATATGCTCACGACCGCCTTCGCCGCGCAGGATCAACACCTTTGGATCCGCCACCTCGAGCGCTTGGGCCAGACGCGGCAGAGCGAGTAACGCTTCGCTATCGTCGCCGCTGGCAGGCCAGCTGGCATCCAGTCCGAAGCCTTCCAGTATCGCTCCGGTCGCGGCTCCGACGCTGAACCAGACCGGTCCGAACGGCGGCTGTGGCCAATAGCGATCAAGCAGTTGCAACCCCAGCCTTGCGGCCGGCTTGCTGACCACCACGACGGCAGAATAGCGATCCAGCTTGAGCATCGTCGCGCGCTGCTCGGCCGTCTCGACTAAGGGCTCGATAGCAAGCAACGGCAGGCTGCTGCTCTGAATCCCCGCCTCGGACAGCGCCGCCGCCAGGGCGACGCTGTCTTCAGCAGGACGCGTTAGCAGCAGACGCCAACCGCTCACGCCTTGCCGGCCTCGCCATAGACATCCTGAAGAATTTTTTCCGCGCCCTGCTCCAGCAGCGCTTCGGCAACCCGCACGCCCAGTGCTTCGGCTTCAGCGACAGGCGCGCGGTCTTCGGCACGGAGCAACAACGTGCCATCAGGTTGCCCCACCAAACCGCGCAGCCACAGCTGATCGCCTTCGAGCACCGCATAGCAGGCGATCGGCACCTGGCAACCGCCGTTCAGATGACGGTTCAAGGCGCGCTCGGCGCTGACCCGGATGGCGGTCTGCGGGTCGTTCATGCACTGCAGCAGCTCATGCAATGCGATATCGCCGGTACGGCACTCGATGCCGACCGCGCCCTGTCCACCCGCTGGCAGGCTGTCCTCAACGCTGATGCTGGAACGAATGCGCTCACCGAAGCCGAGGCGAATCAGGCCGGCGGCGGCGAGGATAATGGCGTCGTATTCGCCAGCATCGAGCTTGGCCAACCGGGTGTTCACGTTGCCGCGCAGGAACTGGATCTTCAGATCGGGACGCCGCGCCAGCAACTGAGCCTGGCGCCGCAGACTCGAGGTACCTACAACCGAACCGGCGGGCAGCGCGTCGAAATTCTCATAATGAGTGGAGACGAAGGCATCGCGCGGGTCTTCACGCTCGCAGATGCAATACAGGCCAAGCCCCTCGGGAAACTCCATGGGCACGTCTTTCATGGAATGCACGGCAATGTCCGCTTCGTTCTCCATCAGTGCCGTTTCCAGCTCTTTGACGAACAGGCCCTTGCCACCGATTTTCGCCAGAGGAGCATCGAGCAACTTGTCACCGCGACTGACCATCGGCACCAGACTGACCGTCACCTCCGGATGTGCGGCTTCAAGGTGCGCCTTGACGTACTCGGCCTGCCACAGGGCCAGGGCACTCTTGCGGGTGGCGATACGAATTTCGCGAGACATGACGATTCCAGGCAAATGAACTGCCGCGGATGATAACAGGCCCTCAAGCCTCAAGCCTCAAGCCTCAAGCCTCAAGCCTCAAGCCTCAAGCCTCAAAGCTTGGGGCTTCTGCTTCATGCGGATATTCTTTTGGCTTGTCGCTATTACAGGTTCTGCATCAACTTGCGCACCCCAGCGACGTGACGTCGGCTGACCGTCAGCGGCTCGCCTTCGAGGCCCTTGAGGAATAGCTGAAAATGACCGAGCGGAGTGCGCTGCAAGCGTTCGATGCGATCGCGGTAGACCAACGCATTACGATGGATGCGCACGAAGCGATCACCGAACTCATCCTCGAGCGCCTTGAGCGGTTCGTCCAGCAGCACCTCGCCGCCCTCATGACGCAGGGTGACGTACTTGTGATCGGCAATGAAGTAAATCACCAGTGGCAACGGAATCAGCTCGATGCCCTTGCGGGTCCGCGCGCTGATGTGGCTGCGCGGTCCCGTACCGGCGATCGCGGCGGGACGGGTGAGCGCGGCGAGCTGGACCCGGTTCGGCCGTTCGGCTTTTTTCAGCGCCTCGGCGAGATGCTCCGGGCGCACCGGCTTGACCAAGTAGCCAACCGCACTGACCTGAAAGGCATCAAGGGCGAATTCATCATGGGCCGTACAGAAAATCACGGCAGGGGGGGCATCGCGCTCGCATAACTTGGCTGCGACCTGAAGACCATCGAGGCCCGGCATACGGATATCCAGCAGCACGATATCAGGACGCAGCTCCTCGATCAGGGACAGCGCTTCCTGGCCATTGGACGCAGAAGGTTCCAGGACACGATAGCCGTCAAGGTCACCTACCAGTCGGCTGAGGCGCTCGCGGGCTAGAGGTTCGTCATCGACAATCAGCACATTCATATGGATCTGGCTTCCTGCTTTTGTGTCGCACACGGATAGCGTAGACAGGTGTAGTAACGGGCGTTACGCCGCTCCACGCTGAGACTCGCTGCAGGACCGAAAAGTGCCGTTAGTCGTGCGTCTATATTATGCAGCGCCTGCTGTGTGCCCCGAGATGGCTGCGCTTGAGCAGTCTCGTCGAACGGGTTGCTGACCTGCAAATGAAACACGCCATCGGCATAATAGGCCGCCACGTTGACGACGCCACCCTCGATTCGCGGCTGAATTCCATGGATCAGCGCGTTCTCCAGCAAGGGTTGCAAGGTCAACTGCGGGATCGGAAGGTCGTCCGGTACGCCGTCCACCTGCCAGTCGACCTGCAACCGCTCACCGAGCCGATAGTGCTCGATCGACAGATAGCGCCGCGACAGCTCCAGCTCCTCACGCCAGAGCACCAGCGTACCGGGCCGGGCCAGGCTGGCGCGAAACAGATCGGATAAGTCCAGCACCGCCTGCTCGGCCTTGGTCGGATTGCTGACTACCAGGCTAGCGATGCTGTTCAGGCTATTGAACAGGAAATGCGGCCGGATGCGCGCCTGCAGCGACTCGATCCGCGCCATGAGTTCCGCTTGCTCCTGCCGCCTCCACTGACTCTGCAGGTAGAAATAGCGCAGCAGAAGTCCCGACATGATCAGGCTGATCAGCGCATGGCGCAGGTACAGATTGACCTCGCCAACACGCGTGAGCGGCCCGCCCAACTGGTAGATATCGGCGACCGCGGTGCAGGACAGCGTCAAACCGACCACCATGGCGCAGCAGGCAAGCCCCGCCAGCGCAGGCGACAGCCGTGCCAGCAGCGGCCGCAACTGGCAGGTCAGACCGGCCGAGAGCAACATCACCCACTGAACGAACAGCGAAGTCAGGGCCAGGCGCATCCAGTTGAAGCCCGGCTGCATCGGTTCGGCCAGTACCAGCACCAGTACCAACAGCTCGGCGAGCAGCACCAGGCCGAGCAGCGCCTCGGGCTGGCACAGCTCGGGCACGAAGAACTCATCGATCGGCGCGGCGGGGCGCGCCCGTTTGGGTCGTAGTATTTGCATGGCGGCAGTTTCCGCGGGCGTTGGCGCTACCGCAACCAGGCCGTGATGCAGCGCAACCCCAAAGCATGAAATTGCTGCTCAGCTCACTGTTCGTGGCGACTCCGGGGCGCTGGCCAACCCTGTTATCATCCGCGGTTTTCCAGTTCCCGATTCAGCGAGCGCATTCATGAGCACCGACAAGACCAACCAGTCCTGGGGCGGCCGTTTCAGCGAGCCCGTCGACGCCTTCGTCGCCCGATTCACCGCCTCCGTCGAGTTCGACAAGCGCCTCTACCGCCACGACATCATGGGCTCCATCGCCCACGCCACGATGCTGGCTAAAGCCGGCGTGCTGAGCGATACCGAACGTGACCAGATCATCGCCAACCTGAAGGACATCCAGGCCGAGATCGAAGCCGGCACATTCGACTGGCGCGTCGACCTCGAAGACGTACACATGAACATCGAAGCGCGTCTGACCGACCGCATCGGCGTGACCGGCAAGAAGCTGCACACCGGCCGCTCGCGTAACGATCAAGTCGCCACCGACATCCGCCTCTGGCTGCGTGACGAGATCGATACCATCCTCGCCGAAATCACTCGCCTGCAGCAGGGCCTGCTGGGTCTGGCCGAAGCCGAAGCCGACACCATCATGCCCGGCTTCACTCATCTGCAAACCGCCCAGCCGGTGACCTTCGGCCATCATCTGCTGGCCTGGTTCGAAATGCTCTCGCGCGACCACGAGCGTCTGGTCGACTGCCGTAAGCGCACCAACCGCATGCCGCTGGGCAGTGCCGCGCTGGCCGGCACGACGTACCCGATCCAGCGCGAAATTACTTGCGAGCTGTTGGGTTTCGAAGCGATCTCCGGCAATTCGCTGGACGGCGTCTCGGATCGCGACTTCGCCATCGAATTCTGCGCCGCCGCCTCGGTGGCGATGATGCACCTGTCGCGCTTCTCCGAAGAGCTGGTGCTCTGGACCAGCGCGCAATTCCAGTTCATAGACCTGCCCGACCGCTTTTGCACCGGCTCCTCGATCATGCCGCAGAAGAAGAACCCGGACGTACCCGAACTCGTGCGCGGCAAGACCGGCCGCGTATTCGGCGCGCTGGCAGGCCTCTTGGTGCTGATGAAAGGCCAGCCGCTGGCCTACAACAAGGACAACCAGGAGGACAAGGAACCGCTGTTCGACGCCGCCGATACCTTGCGCGACTCGCTGCGTGCCTTCGCCGACATGGTTCCGGCCATCAAGCCCAAGCGCGAAATCATGCGTGAAGCAGCACTGCGCGGCTTCTCCACCGCCACGGATTTGGCCGACTACCTGGTGCGCAAGGGCCTGCCCTTCCGCGACTGCCACGAGATCGTCGGCCACGCAGTCAAATACGGCGTCGAGAGCGGCAAGGATTTGGCCGAGATGAGCCTCGACGAGCTGCGCCGCTTCAGCGACCAGATCGGCGACGACGTGTTCGCCGTGCTGACGCTGGAAGGCTCGGTGAACGCCCGCGACCACATTGGTGGCACGGCGCCGAATCAGGTACGCGCAGCGGTGCAGCGCGGGCAGGAACTGCTTACCTCGCGCTAAGCATCTGCTGTTGTCGTAGGAGCGAGCTTGCTCGCGAACGCGCTGTCCGCTGGGGCTTTTCGCGAGCAAGCTCGCTCCTACACAGATCAGGAAAACCGGAATTTCACATGACCCTTACCATCCGTCCCGCCACTCGCGATGACGCCGAGCTGATCCTGCGCTTCATCACCGAGCTTGCGATTTATGAGAAGGCCGAACATGAGGTCAAGACGGATGTGGCAGGCATCGAGTCCAGCCTGTTCTCGGCCAGCTCCACGGCCCAAGCACTGATCTGCGAGCGCGCCGGTGAGCCGATCGGCTACGCGGTGTACTTTTTCAACTACTCCACCTGGCTTGGCCGTAACGGGCTCTACCTCGAAGACCTCTACGTCAGTCCCGCAGCGCGCGGCACCGGCGCCGGCAAGGCGCTGCTTCGGCATCTGGCGAAACTCGCAGTGGCCAAGGATTGCGGCCGTTTCGAATGGGCCGTGCTGGATTGGAACGAACCGGCAATTCGTTTTTACGAATCGCTCGGCGCCAGGCCGCAGGAGGAGTGGACGACCTATCGCCTGAGTGGCGATGCGCTGTTAGCGCTCGCAGATAGCGACTGACGGAACCTGCGCGCGCCGTATTGGCCTACCGGTAACCTCACATCCGACAGGTTAATTTCCTGTCGCCAGACCCGGTAAGCCTATGACCGACCTCCGAACTCTGCTGCTAAATCAGGACACGCAAGGCGCAGAAGTCTTCGATACGCCCAAGGAGCGCCTGCAGTTCTACCGCTCTGAGATCCACTTCGAGTCGACGTTGCTGGCCGAGCGAACTAGCTCCTATCTTTCAGCGCAGTCCTTCTTGATGATCGCTTTTGCCTCGTCAATGGCCAATACCAATCCTGAGTGGGGCAGTCTGTTTCGCCTGGTTGTGCCCGCAATCCTGGCGGGCTGGGGCTGCTGACGTCCTTCCATGCGTTGCCCGGGATCAAATCCAGCTTCGATGTCATAGAGCGCTGGCATCAGAAACAGGCCGAACTGTTGCAGATAGAAGGCCAGGCGGGTCTGCTACCGAACCAGGAATCAGCATTGTTCGGCGAAGGCAACAGTCCCGTCGGGGGTTATCGCTACAAGCGAACGCTGCTGTTTTCCCTGCGCACGCCGCTGATTTTTGCCTCGGTCTGGGCACTTTTCGGTGCTTTTTGCGTGGTGCTGTATTTCTTCGGCTGATCAGAGCCAGTCGCGGAACTTGAACCAGGCGTAGGGAATGATCGCCGATATCACCATCATGCACAGGGCCATTGGATAGCCGAGTAGCCAGCCGAGCTCAGGCATGTGTTCGAAGTTCATGCCGTATACCGTGCCGACCAGCGTTGGTGGCAGGAATAGCACTGCAGCGATGGAGAACACCTTGATGATGCTGTTCTGCTCGATATTGATCAGGCCAAGCGTAGCATCGAGCAGAAAGGCGATATCGCCTAATAGTCGCGCTTGATGCTCGCCCAGCGAACGCACGTCCCGCTCCAGCGCCTTCAATAACCCTTTAGCGACGCCCTGCTTGGGCTCACCGGCATGCAGGCGGTAAAACGCGATCAAACGAGTTGAGCTAAACAGGCTTTCGCCCAGTTGCGACAGCAGCGAGCGATGCTGGCCAAGCTGCTGAATGATCTGCTGTAGGTCCCTGCGTTGCGCCTTTCTCTCATCGAAGATGCGACACGACAGAGCTTGGAGCTCAACCTGAACGTTTTCCAGCACGTCCGCGATGCGGTCGACAACCGCATCGGCCAAGCCAAGAAAGATCTGGTGACTGGTGCCAAAGACCGACGGCTGCCGTGCACTTTTGGTCTCGAACTGGCGAAACGCACTCAGTTCGGCGTAACGGACGGTTATCAGGCAGCGACGGGTCAGCACGAAGGTCAATACGGCGTTTTTCGGACGACGCTCGGCAATTCCCATTACCACCGTGGTCGTCATGAAGATCACGCCGTCCTCGTCGTAAAAACGCGATGAGTCCTCGATTTCTGCCAGCTCTTCGCGGGTCGGAATATCCAAGCCCAGCGCCGTTTCGACGAAGCGCTCTTCTTGCTGGTCAGGAGAAAGCAGGTCGATCCATAGCACATTGTCAGGGAGCGCCTGCAAATGCTCGGCAGCACGCCGCACCAGCGCGCCGTTTTCAAGACAGTGGAAAATGATCATGACTTGGTCGCGCTCCTCGAAAGCCCATAGTAGGAATAGAGACCGATCCAAGCGAAGCGTTCAGGCGGCATTGGCTGCAAGACACGCAGCTTGCCGGGACACGCCGAAACACGCTATCAAGATATTCCCTAACGAGAGTTGCGCCCATGACCGATACCACTGCCGACGACGATGAAGCCTTCGCCGAAGAAACCTTGATCCAAGCCATCGAAAACCAGCTCGAGGCCGGCGAACCGGCCGCCACGCAGGCGACGCTGAACAAGCTGACCTTGGTCGGTTACGAGCGCGACGAAATTCTCAAGATGATGGCGCTGGTCCTGGCTTGCGAGATTCGGCAGATGCTCGAAGAAGACCGCGCATTCAACACCGAAGGCTACGAAACGCTGCTGCGCAATCTGCCTGACCTCCCCGAATAGCGCCCTGTCGCGGCAGGTTCGCGCACAGCATCTACACTTCGCAAAAACGGCTTAGACCCACCACCCGAGGAGCGAACATGTCCTATACCCCCGATCTGATAGCCGAGCTGGAAATTCTTCGTCTGTTCAACCTCGACAACAAGCTCGAAGGCCTGAAGGTGCATCATGATGCCGGCAATGCCGCCATCGCCGCTGCCCAGCGCCTGCATGCCAAAGGTCTGACAACCCAGCCCGACGGCGGCTATCTGACCAGCCTCGGCCGCGACGCGGCTGAGCACACACAGGTCCTGCTGACCATTCTTTCGGAAACTGCCACAGCCTGACATTAGCGCAGCTCTGGCGCGCCATAACGAGCGCCAGCCCCGCTCACAGCAAGTTCCCGTCGCGGATACCACGTTGCAACCGGCAACGGTTGCCGCTGTGGCTTTTCCTCTGGGCCTTCACCCGTGGTACTTTCCGCCCTCACTGCCTCGATAAACTGGTCGGACAACGTCGACCGCCTGCACGAACTGCCTGAATGACCCGCCACCAGGAAATCCGCCCCGTTCTAGAAGAGGGTATCGACCGCAAGGTCCTTGGCGCGCTACGCGCTCGCTTTCTGTCCGTCAATGCCGGTCGCCTGGAGCGCGCCCGGCTGGCTATGCCGCCGCGCCAGCAACTGGTACTCAAATTGCTGCCGCTGCTTTTTCACGTTAACCATCCGATCCTGCCGGGTTACGTTTCCGGCACCACGCCGGCAGGGCTGGCTGGGTTCGAACCGGATGCCGAGACGCTGACCGAGGCGCAGCGTCTGAGTCGCTCCTTTTCCTACAAGCCGCTGCGTGGCAGTCCGCCACAGTCAATCCTCGGCTTGTTTCTGATGGGCAGCTTGGGGACCGTCGCCCAGGACGAGCAGAGCGATCTGGATGTCTGGGTCTGTCATGATCCGGAACTGTCGCCACAGCAGATCGACGAGCTGCGGCGAAAGTGCGATTTATTGCAGGCCTGGGCCGCTACGCAGGGCAGCGAGGCGCATTTTTTTCTGGTCGACCCGCTGCGTTTCACCCAAGGTGAGCGGGAAGCGAAACTGACCTCCGACGACTGCGGCACCACCCAACATTACTTGCTGCTCGATGAGTTCTACCGCACTGCCATCTGGCTCGGCGGGCGCACACCGCTCTGGTGGCTGGTGCCGGATTATGAAGAGCACCGTTACAACGAGTACGTGCGCACCCTGCTGGACAAACGCTTCGTGCGTAGCGATGAGGTGCTCGACCTTGGCAGTCTCGGCAGCATCCCCCCAGGCGAATACCTCGGTGCCGGCTTGTGGCAGTTGTACAAGGCCATCGAGTCGCCCTACAAATCCCTGTTCAAGCTTTTACTGGTCGAGGTGTATGCCAGCGAGCATCCACAGGTGCGCTGCCTGAGCCTGGATTTCAAGCAGGCGGTCTATGCCAACCGCTTGGAGTTGGACGATCTCGATCCCTATATCGTCGCGTACCGCAGGATAGAGCAATACCTTGCCGGCCGCGGTGACCGGGAGCGCCTGGCCCTATTACGGCGCTGCCTTTATCTGAAGATTAACAAGCCACTAAGCCGGCCCCCCACCAGCCGCAACAAGAGCTGGAAGCGGCGCCTGCTCGAATGCCTCACCCAGCACTGGGAATGGGGCGAGCGGCAGTTCGCCCAGCTCGATGGGCGCAGCCAGTGGAAGGTTCGGAGAGTGGTGGAAGAGCGGCGCGCATTGGTCAATGAGCTGACCTACGGTTACCGCTTTCTCAGCGAACTGGCCCGGCGACTGCAAATCACCAGCAGCATCAATGGGCGCGACTTCGGCGTGCTCGGCCGACGTCTGCACGCTGCCATCGAGCGCAAGGCCGGCAAGATTGAGTCGATCAATCTTGGCATAGCGCCAGACTTGGCCGAACACAGCCTGACGCTCGTTCATGGTTACGATGCCGCCGGTGACGTTTCCTGGGCGCTCTACGAGGGCAACCTGAACGCGAGGCAAATCACCAATTTTTCGCCGCTGAAGCGCTCCCGCGAATTGGTACCGCTACTTGCTTGGTGTCATCGCAACGGCGTAATCGATGCCGCGACCCATGTCGCGCTTCACCCGGGCGATAGCGGGTTGGCCGAGGCAGAGCTGTTTTCCCTGCTGACTGATCTCAGGCAGGCATTTCCAATGCCGCTGCAAGCGATCGCCGACGATGCGTTACTGAGCGCTGCCTCTCCAGTCAAGGTGTTGTTGTTGGTAAACGTCGGCCTCGATCCGCTCAGTCCTCTGCAACCCCTGTCTTTCGACGAATTGAACGACTATCTGGGGCATGGCGCAGCCAGAAAAAAACTAGTGCTGAGTATCGATCAGCTCACGCTAAACAGCTGGAACGAGCTGATCGCCACCCGCTACGAAAGCGCCGCTCCTCTGCCGGACTGCCTGCGTGACTACCTGCAGGAACTGTCTGCAAATGGCGAAAGGCCGAGCCTACAGGTGCGCTGCTTCTGCCGAAACGCTGGTGTGGCTGTGGCCCGACGGGTCGAAACGGTCTTCCTCGACGCGCAGGTGGGGCTCGACGAACCGGGCGAGAATCGTTACTTGCTTCAGGTCCGCCAGCATTTCCATCTGCTTGACCTGATCCCCGGCAATGTTCGTCATACAGCCCTGAGCGACTTAGATGCACTGCTTGAGCATCTTGGCGAGGCACATCAAGGGTACCGTCCGATTCGGGTAGATCGTCATGCGCTGGAAGGTAATGACCTATCGCTGATCCTCGCCCAGGCCAGACCGCAGTGCCTGCAGGTGTTCTACCGCATCCAGGGCGCCATGGCGGAGCTGACCGTACTCGACGAATTCAATGCGCTGTGGCGCCAACAGGCTCCCTACCGAGACGAGCAGAGCCTGCTGACCCCGCTCCTACGCTTCCTGCAATCGGTGAGCTATCGCCGCACCACCCAGCTGCCGTTCGAGGAAAGCCGCCTCGCAGCCATGGACATCCTGTTCTATCGGATACAGCCGCCTTCGCCGGATCGACCATCGACCATCGAGCGCAGACCTGCGCCACGCGAGGAAGCCAGCGATCCGTTCTATGACATCCAGGCAATCATCGAGCCCAGCGAAAAAGGCCGTTCGCAGGTCACGCTTTACTGCAACCACCAGGAGTTTTCCAGCCCTGAATATGGAGCCGAGCTATTCGCTGCGGTAGCCCGCTACATCCTGGCGCAGCGTCGCAGCGGCGAACGCTACCCCTGCTACATCACCGACCTGGACCTGTCGGGGCTGCAGGGCAACGGGCGAACCCAGACCGTGCAGCATCTGCGCTACAAGGCCCAGCTTGAAACCGCGCTGAATCAAGCCCTGATATCGGTTTGACGAAACGCGGCGCCGGCATATTCGCAAAGGCGTCGCGCAAGCTCGCTACAGATGGACATCACCCGCCGCTTCCGGCTGATATTCGACCGCGAGCAGGGTCAGCTTGAGCACCTTGCCACCCGGTGTCGGCCAGTCGATGTGCTGACCGACGCTCATGCCCAACAGCGCACTGCCGACCGGTGCAAGCACTGAGACAGTGCCCTCTTTGCCAGCGTCCTGAGGAAAGACCAGCGTCAAGTGATAATCCTTGCCACTGCCTTCATCCAGGCAATGGACGCGGGAGTTCATGGACACCACGCCGGCAGGTAGCTCGCTACGCTCGACCACCTGGGCGCGGGACAACTCGTCCTCGAGCGCCTCAGCAGCCGGACCGTAGTCAGCCAGACTGTCGAGCAATCGCTCAAGCCGCTGCAGATCGGGTTGGGTGATGATGATGAGCGGTGCGCTGGTCATGGGTCTTGGTGAGCTCCTGTAAAATTCGAATGACAAAAAAAGCAAAACCCCGCCCGAAGGCGGGGTTTTTTAACCTGAAGTGGACCCTATCACAGCTCATTAAATAAGCAAGCGACGCAGTACTACCTCTCAATCGCCTTATAGCTGGAGCCCGTCAGGCTTGTCTCAAAGATCCTCGAAATCGAGCGCTTCGCCGCCCTGCTCCTGCGTGGCCCTGACCAACAGCTCACCCAAGCGCTCATCGTTGGCGTCGCAAATCCACAGCGAGGCGGCTTCGTCGTAGTCGAAGTGAAACCCACCCGAGCGCGCTGCTACCCAAAGCTGACGCAAAGGCGGCTGACGGCTGAAGATCAGCTGGGTGCCGTTCTCGAAACGCACGGTGAGGACGCCGCCGGAATTTTCCAGATCGACATCCATGCCGCTGTGGTCGAACACATCTTCGATTTCTTCCTGCACAGCGTCGACAAGATCGTGAAAGCGCGCTTCGCTCAGACTCATGAATCGTTTCCTCGGTACGGGTGGTACGGCGGCGCCATGGGCCGGCCGGCGATGCTGGCGAGCTTAGCAGGGCACCGCCGCGTCTAGCGAGCGACTGCCAGCCCAACGACGTTTCAAACTCGCCGACCAGCGCGGCCACATAGGCAATCCGCTGGGTGCTGGGTATACTCCGGCCATCGATTTTTAAGGATTGCACCCCCATGAAGCGTCTGCTGCTTCCACTCATCGCACTTGCGGTTCTCGCTTCCGTACTCAGCGGCTGCGGCCAGAAAGGCCCGCTTTACCTGCCGGATGACGACGCAACCGCCAAAGAACGTTCCAAAGACCGTTTCGAACTGTAAAGGAGGCATTCTATGGAGGCCTTCTCGTACCGCGACGGTCAACTCTTCGCGGAGGGCGTGGCGCTGCCCGCCCTCGCGCAACGCTTCGGCACCCCTACCTACGTCTATTCACGCGCGCATATCGAGGCCCAGTACCGCGCCTATGCCGATGCCCTGCAAGGCATGCCGCATCTGGTCTGCTTTGCGGTCAAGGCGAACTCGAACCTCGGTGTGCTGAACGTGCTGGCACGTCTGGGCGCCGGTTTCGACATCGTTTCGCGTGGCGAGCTCGAGCGTGTTCTCGCCGCGGGCGGTGTGCCTGAGCGCATCGTCTTTTCCGGCGTCGGCAAAACGCGTGATGACATGCGCCGTGCGCTGGATGTCGGCGTGCACTGCTTTAACGTCGAGTCCACCGAGGAGCTCGAACGCCTGCAACAGGTCGCGGCCGAGCTTGGTGCGATTGCGCCGGTGTCGCTGCGGGTCAATCCCGATGTCGATGCCGGAACGCACCCGTACATTTCCACCGGGCTCAAGGAAAACAAGTTCGGCATCGCTATTGCTGAGGCGGAAGAGGTTTATGCCCGCGCCCACGAGCTGAGCAACCTCCAAGTCGTTGGCGTGGATTGTCACATCGGCTCGCAGCTCACCACCCTGCCGCCGTTTCTCGATGCGCTCGACCGTCTGCTGGCGCTGATCGATCGCCTCGCCGTGCGCGGTATCCAGATTCGTCATCTGGATCTGGGCGGCGGTCTCGGCGTGCGCTATCGCGAAGAACAGCCGCCGTTGGCGGGCGACTATATCCAGGCAGTGCGCAAGCGCATCGACGGACGCGACCTGGCGCTGGTCTTCGAGCCAGGCCGATCCATCGTCGCCAACGCCGGCCTGTTGCTGACCCGCGTGGAATACCTCAAGCACACCGAACACAAGGATTTCGCCATCGTCGATGCTGCAATGAACGACCTGATCCGCCCGGCGCTGTATCAGGCCTGGATGGACGTCGTACCGGTGCAGCCCCGCGAAGGCGAGGCGCGCCACTACGACATCGTTGGGCCGATCTGCGAGACCGGCGACTTCCTCGCCAAGGAGCGCCCGTTGACCTTGGCCGAAGGCGATCTGCTGGCGGTGCGTTCGGCCGGTGCCTACGGATTCGTCATGAGCTCCAACTACAACACCCGCGGCCGTGCCGCCGAGGTGCTGGTGGATGGCGACGAAGCCTACGAAGTGCGCCGCCGCGAAAGCGTGCAGGAGCTATACGCCGGCGAAAGCCTGCTGCCTGCCTGAGGCCACGACGATGCTTTTGCGTTTTACCAAGATGCACGGTCTGGGCAACGATTTCATGGTCATCGACCTGATCAGCCAGCACGCGCACATCCAGCCCAAGCACGCCAAGCAGTGGGGTGATCGGCACACGGGCGTGGGCTTCGATCAGCTGCTGTTGGTTGAGCCGCCGCACAATCCTGACGTGGACTTCCGCTACCGCATCTTCAACTCCGACGGTTCCGAAGTGGAACAGTGCGGCAACGGTGCACGTTGCTTCGCGCGTTTCGTGCTGGACAAGCGCCTGACCATGAAGCGGCAAATTCGCGTCGAGACCAAGGGCGGCATCATCGAGCTGGACATCCGCCCGGACGGGCAGATTGGTGTCGACATGGGCCTACCACGACTGGTGCCGGCGGAAATTCCCTTCCAGGCCGACAGCGAAGCCCTGAGCTACCCGTTAGAAGTTGAAGGGCAGAAGCTGGATATCGCTGCGATCTCCATGGGCAATCCACATTCCGTGCTGCGTGTGGATGACGTCGACAACGCGCCGGTGCAGGTGCTCGGTCCGAAAATCGAGCATCATCCGCGCTTCCCCCAGCGGGTCAATGCCGGCTTCATCCAGATCGTCGATCGCCAGCACGCGAAGCTGCGCGTATGGGAACGCAGCGCGGGTGAGACCCAGGCTTGCGGCACCGGCGCTTGCGCGGCTGCGGTCGCCGCGATTCGCCAGGGCTGGATGGATTCTCCCGTGCAGATCGATCTTCCAGGTGGCCGTCTGTCCATCGAATGGGCAGGCCCAGGGCAGCCCGTTATGATGACCGGCCCCGCCGTTCGCGTTTTCGAAGGACAGGTTCGCCTATGACCGAGCAAAACCAGGACAAGCCGCAATTGCCGGACGCCGAAACCGTCGCCGCCTACTTGCGCGCCCATCCGGAATTCTTTGTCGATCACGACGAGTTGATCCCCGAGTTGCGCATCCCGCATTTACCCGGTGGCGCCGTGTCGCTGGTCGAGCGGCAAGTGAAACTGCTGCGTGAACGCAACATCGAGATGCGCCACCGTCTGTCGCAACTGATGGATGTGGCTCGCGATAACGACAGGCTGTTCGACAAGACCCGCCGGCTGGTCCTCGATCTGTTGGATGCCAATAGCCTGGAAGAGATTATCGGCGCGGTGGACGAAAGCCTGCGGCACGAATTCCAGGTGCCTTATGTCAGCCTGATCCTGTTCAGCGAATCGCCCTTGCCAGTCGGCCGCAGCGTCACCAGCGCCGAAGCACAACAAGCCATCGGCGGACTGCTCGGTGGCGGCAAGACCATCTGCGGTGTGTTGCGCCCGCATGAACTGGCATTCCTGTTCGGCGAAGAAGACAGCGGAGGTATCGGCTCGGCTGCAGTGGTCGCGCTCAATCAGCAGCAAGGCATTCTGGCGATCGGCAGCAAGGATCCACAGCACTACAAGAGCTCGCTGGGCACGCTGTTCCTAAGCTATATCGCCGAAGTGCTGACTCGGGTCCTTCCGCACCACTCTGCGCCGCTGCGTTCGGTACGTTAAGAGCAGTCGGAAGCTGCTTCAGCGACCCTGGGAGCTTTCGTGCAAACCGATCTCGACGCCTATTTCCAACATCTGCGCAACGAGCGGCAGATGTCGCCGCATACGCTCGACGGATATCGGCGCGACCTGATCAAGGTGATGGACTATTGCCAGAAGCAGCATCTGGGGCAATGGTCCGAGCTGAAAAGCGTCCATATCCGTCAACTCATCGCCGAACAGC
The DNA here is from genome assembly GCF_045999685.1 of Stutzerimonas sp. VN223-3. Taxonomy (NCBI): domain Bacteria; kingdom Pseudomonadati; phylum Pseudomonadota; class Gammaproteobacteria; order Pseudomonadales; family Pseudomonadaceae; genus Stutzerimonas; species Stutzerimonas sp. VN223-3. The sequence goes on from NZ_RBEC01000002.1 coordinate 127,490, forward strand.
ATCGCCAGGGCCAATCCAGCCGCAGCCTGGCGCGCCTGCTTTCGTCGCTGCGCGGCTTATACCGCTATCTCAACCAGGAAGGTCGCTGCACCCATGATCCGGCCGCCGGTATCTCCGCGCCCAGGGGTGAAAAGCGCCTGCCGCGGCTGCTCGATACCGACCGGGCAATGCAGCTGCTCGACGGCGGTGTCGAGGACGATTTCATCGGCCATCGCGACCAGGCCATGCTCGAGCTGTTCTATTCGTCCGGGTTGCGCCTGGCCGAGCTGGTCGGCCTGAATCTCGATCAGCTCGATTTGCCGGCCGGCCTGGTTCAGGTCCGCGGCAAAGGCAACAAGGAGCGCGTGCTGCCTGTCGGACGCAAGGCGCGCGAGGCGCTGCAGGCCTGGCTGCCGCTGCGAGCGTTGAGCAACCCCGTCGATGCTGCCGTGTTCGTCAGCCAGCAGGGTCGCCGCCTCGGTGCACGCGCGGTGCAACTGCGGGTACGCCAGGCGGGCGTGCGCGAACTCGGCCAGCACCTGCACCCGCATATGCTCAGGCATAGCTTCGCTAGCCACATGCTCGAATCGTCGCAAGACCTGCGCTCGGTGCAGGAGCTGCTGGGTCACGCCGACATCGGCACCACGCAGATCTACACCCATCTGGATTTCCAGCATTTGGCCAAGGTCTATGACCAGGCGCACCCGCGCGCCAAACGTAAGCGAGACAGTGACCCATGAGCATTCAGCTGATCACCTTCGACCTCGATGACACGCTGTGGGATGTCGGCCCGGTCATTCATAGTGCCGAAATCCGCCTGCGAGATTGGCTCGGCCAGCATGCGCCGCGTCTGGGCGAATTTCCGGTCGAATCGCTGGCCGCGATCCGGCGCATGCTGGTCGAGTCCGAGCCAGGACTGAAGCACCGCATCAGTGAACTGCGCCGACGCATCCTCTTTCATGCGTTGCATGACGCCGGTTATCCAGGCGGCGAAGCGCAGGACATCGCCGACCAGGCATTCGAGGTCTTTCTCGAAGCCCGCCACGCTATCGACCTCTTTCCCGACGTTCACCCGACGCTGGAACACTTGGCCAACCGCTACACGCTCGGCGTGCTGACCAACGGCAATGCCGACATCCGCCGCCTGGGCCTGGCCGACTATTTCCAGTTCACCCTTTGCGCCGAAGAGCTGGGCATCGGCAAGCCGGACCCGCGACCTTTCCAGGAAGCGCTCAGCCGCGCGGGCGTGAGCGCCGAGCACGCCGTGCATATCGGTGATCACCCTGATGACGATATCGGTGGGGCACAGCGGGCCGGCGTCCGGGCCATCTGGTTCAATCCTGGCAGAGCGCCGTGGCAGCATGAAGGCCAGCCAGACGCGGAAATCCGCAGCCTTTCAGAGCTCCCGACGTTGCTGGCCCGCTGGCAATAAGGTTAACCAATTGCAGATACGACAAAGCCCAACACCGTCTGGTATTGGGCTTCGCTGTGGTAGGCCAAAGCAAGCAGATCTGGGCTGTCGCTCGGGCCTCTAGCAGGGCGTTAAAAACTACCTGCTACGAGCGTGACGCGGTTTTCTCGTGCCTTTTCAGCTTCAACCGCTTTGCGGATCTGACTCAGATAGGCCGGCTGCCGTATTTGCTATCAGGCTTTTTCGGCGGATCGGCCACCACGTTTGGTTCGACTTCCTGCACGCGTCCACCACGCGACAGGAACTCTTCCATGGCGCGCGCCAGCTCGTCACGTTCCCGCTGCTTGGCTTCCAGGCTTGGCAATTCTTCAACGACCGCGGCCTTAGCCTTGGCCTTCTTGGTCGTCGGGGTCGCGCGCTCGCTGTCGGTCCCCTCGTCGTCGGCAATGTCGTCGCCGTCATCGGCGGCGGCCAGCTCCTCGCCCTCCTCCTCGTCGCTAACGTCCAGATCGTCTTGTTCTAATTCTTCGTCGCTCATGTTCAACCTCGTACCTTGCCAAAGCGGAAGTTATAGCCCGGCGATGTGCTTTGTTCGCCATCGCCAAAAAAAATTCAACTCACCATCCCGTGCAGCGTGGCAAGGACCTGTCTGGCACCACCTCGATCTCGGTGCTCACCCAGATAGATGCCCTGCCAGGTTCCCAATGCCAGGCGCCCCTCGCTGACCGGCAAACTCAACTGGCAACCAAGCAGGCTCGCCTTGAAATGCGCCGGCAGATCGTCCGGCCCTTCGTAATCGTGCTCGTAACCACCCTGGCCTTGCGGCACCAGGCGATTAAAAAACTTTTCAAAGTCGCGTCGCACCGCGCCGTCGGCGTTCTCGTTAACAGTCAGCGAGGCCGATGTATGGCGTAACCACAGGTGTAACAGACCGGCCTGGCATTGTTGCAGTTCCGGCAGTTGTTCAAGCAACTCGTCGGTTATCAGATGGAAGCCCCGCGGCCGTGGACGCAGTGTGATCATGATCTGTTGCCACATGCTGACAGCTCCACCCGACACCTGAACGGGCGCATTCTAGCGCGGCGCCAGAAAAAGCAAAGGGCGCCCGTAGGCGCCCTTGTCGATACATTGCGAATCAACGCTTGCTGGTGAATTCCGGATAGGCTTCGAGGCCGCACTCGACAACGTCGACGCCCTCGTATTCCTCTTCTTCACTGACCCGCAGGCCCATGACTGCCTTGATGATGCTCCAGACGATCAAGCTGGCGATGAATACCCAGGCGAAGATCGAAACCAGACCCAGCAGCTGGGCGCCGAAGGACGCATCGGCATTGGTTAGCGGCACCGCCAACAGGCCCCACATGCCCACCACGCCGTGCACCGAAATCGCACCGACCGGATCATCCAGCTTCAGCTTGTCCAGCCCGAGGATGCTGAATACCACCAGTACGCCACCCACGCCTCCAATCAATACCGATTGCAGGGCGCTCGGAGTCAAGGGTTCGGCGGTAATTGCCACTAGGCCGGCCAATGCACCGTTGAGGATCATGGTCAGATCGGACTTGCCGAACAGCAGGCGCGCAGTGATCAGCGCAGCGATCAATCCACCGGCCGCAGCCATGTTGGTATTGGTGAACACTTGGGCGACCGCGTTGGCGTCTTCGATGGTGCTCATCTTCAGTTGCGAGCCGCCGTTGAAGCCGAACCAGCCCATCCACAAAATGAGCGCACCCAAGGTTGCGAGCGGCAGATTGGCGCCAGGAATCGCGTTGATCTGGCCGTTCGGGCCGTACTTGCCCTTACGCGGGCCTAGCAGCAGCACGCCGGCCAGCGCCGCGGACGCGCCTGCCATATGCACCAGACCGGAGCCGGCGAAGTCGAGGAAGCCAGCTGCGTCGAGGAAACCGCCGCCCCATTTCCAGAACCCCTGTACGGGGTAGATGAAGCCGGTCATTACCACCGCGAAAGCGATGAAGGCCCAGAGTTTCATACGCTCGGCAACCGCGCCGGACACCACCGACATACAGGTCGCGGCAAACACGATCTGGAAGAAGAAGTCCGCCCGCGCCGAGTAGTAAGGCGCATCCTCGCCACCCGCGGCGACCACATCCACAGCGTTCTCGTCACCAATCAGGAATCCCAGGCTCGGCAGGATGGCGCCGTCCGGGCTGGAATACATGATGTAGTAGCCGATCAGCAGGTACATGACCGACGCCACGGCATAGAGCACGATGTTCTTGGTAAGAATCTCGGCGGTGTTCTTCGCCCTAACCAGACCGGCCTCGAGCATAGAGAAGCCGGCCGCCATCCACATCACCAGCGCACCGCAAATTAGGAAGTAAAACGTATCGAGTCCGTACTGAACAGGTATCAGTGCTGTGCTATCCATTGTTATCACCTTTTGCCGAGCGCCTCGCGACGCTGTTCGGTTAAGGCGCCCGGGTTGGCTCCGGGCGCACTCCGTTGCTTACAGGTTGTAGCCGCGCTCGTTGTGCAGGCTGAGATCGAGGCCGATGGTTTCTTCTTCTTCGCTGACCCGCAGCCCCATTACCACGTCGATCACCTTGAGAATCACGAAGGTGACAATGGCGGTGTACACGACTGTGAAGAGCACGCCTTTGAGCTGAATCCACAGCTGCAACGCGATGTTCTCCACCTCACCGAAGCCGCCTAATGCGGGCGCCGCGAATACACCAGTCAGCAGCGCACCGACGATGCCACCGATACCATGCACGCCGAAGGCGTCCAGGGAATCGTCATAACCGAGCTTGCGTTTCAAACTGGTAGCGCAGAAGAAGCAGATCACACCCGAAGCCAGACCGATGATCAGCGCGCCCATCGGGCCAACGGTGCCGGCTGCGGGCGTGATGGCAACCAGGCCAGCCACAACACCTGAGGCGATGCCCAGCGCACTGGGTTTGCCGTGGGTCAGCCACTCGGCGAACATCCAGGCCAGGGCCGCCGCGGCAGTGGCGATTTGCGTGACCAGCATGGCCATGCCGGCGGTGCCATTAGCACCGAGCGAGGAACCGGCGTTGAAGCCGAACCAGCCGATCCACAGCATCGCCGCGCCGACCAGCGTCAGGCCCAGGTTGTGCGGCGCCATCGGCGTGGTCGGAAAGCCCTTACGCTTGCCGAGCACGATGCACGCCACCAAGCCTGCAATACCGGCGTTGATATGCACCACGGTGCCACCGGCGAAGTCGAGTACGCCCCAATCCCACATCAGGCCGCCGTCGCCACCCCAGACCATATGCGCGATCGGCGCATAGACCAGGGTGAACCAGACGCCCATGAATACCAGCATTGCGGAGAACTTCATGCGTTCGGCGAAAGCCCCGACGATCAGCGCCGGTGTGATGATGGCGAAGGTCATCTGGAACGTGATGAAGACGCTTTCCGGCACGGTGCCGGTAAGGCTGTCGGGCGTCAGGCCACTGAGGAAGACACGACCGAGTCCGCCGACGAAAGAATTGAGGTTGGTGACGCCTGCTTCCATGCCTGCGGTGTCAAAGGCCAGGCTGTAGCCGTAGGCCATCCAGAGAATGCTCATCAACCCAGTGATGGCGAAGCATTGCATCATCACCGAGAGGATGTTCTTCGAGCGGACCATGCCGCCATAGAACAGCGCCAGACCCGGAATCGTCATGAACAGCACCAGCGCAGTGGCTGTGAGCATCCATGCCGTATCGCCTGAATCAAGCGTTGCCTCCTGTGCCATGGCGATGCCGGGGCTTATCAGAGACAAAAGGGCTCCTAGCCCTGCGAATTTTCGCAGAGTCATGGTTTTACTCCTGGGGCGTGGGGTTCGTAAGCCTGCTATGCAGGCAATCGAAAAAATTATTGCGGGCTTCGCTCGTTGCGGCGTCTGATCGGCGTTACCGCTCAATCAGTCGCTCGCGACGGTCAAGCCGGTCAAATCGCGTCGGTATCCGTTTCGCCGGTCCGGATGCGGATGGCCTGTTCCAGGTTGACGACGAAAATCTTGCCGTCGCCGATCTTGCCGGTGTTGGCAGCCTTGGTGATGGCCTCGATCACGCGATCCAGCTGATCGTCGGCAATCGCCACGTCGATTTTCACCTTCGGCAGAAAATCAACCACATATTCGGCGCCGCGGTACAACTCGGTATGGCCTTTCTGGCGCCCGAAACCCTTGACCTCGGTGACCGTGATGCCCTGAACGCCAATCTCGGACAGCGACTCGCGTACATCGTCCAGCTTGAACGGCTTAATGATGGCAGTGACTAGTTTCATGAAACTTCTCCCGTTTAGATGGACTTGCCCCAGAAATACGAACCCGGTTCAAGTCTAAGCTCAGTGTCTGGCTCTTGTAACGCGCCGGCATTGCCGAGCGACCATCCGACACCATCAACCGATCCGACGAAACGTCCCGAATCGCCTGCGCACCACAACGCATCGGTGCATCCGTCATGGCCAGCCAAGCAGAATCAATGCCAGTTTTGCGGGAGATGCGATCTGGCGCGCTCCGTGCCGTGCTTGCGTAGCGCACCGATGCCCGATCAACGAAGCAGCGCACCAATACCGAGCACAGCGACCCAGTGCCGTGTCCACAATCGTGCACAGCGATGGAAAATCGACCACAGATGGGCCGTGCTACACTGCCCGCCGCTCAGAAACAGGTGATGCCCATGTTCCCACCCAAAGCTTTTCTCGATGCCATCGGCTCCCAGGCCTCGCGTCTGTTCAACGGCGAAACGCCCCTGCCCCGCCCCGAAATCGAAGCACAGTTCAAGAGCATCGTGCAGGGCGCGCTGAGCAAGCTGGACGTAGTCAGCCGCGACGAATTCGACAGTCAGATGGTCGTGCTCGCCCGCACCCGAGCGCGACTCGAAGCACTCGAAGCCAAGGTCGCCGAGCTGGAAGAGAAACTCGCGCCACCCGCCGCCGAATAGCCTCGGAGGCGGCACGATCAAAGGAGTGATCGGATGTCCCTTGCCATAGTCCACAGCCGCGCCCAATTGGGCGTCGAGGCGCCCACCGTTACCGTCGAAGCTCATCTGGCCAACGGTTTGCCTTCACTGGCACTGGTCGGCTTGCCGGAAACCGCAGTCAAGGAGAGCAAAGACCGCGTGCGCAGCGCGATCCAAACCTCCGGTTTCGATTTTCCCGCACGCCGAATCACGCTAAATCTCGCGCCTGCTGACTTGCCAAAAGATGGTGGTCGATTTGATCTGGCCATCGCGTTGGGCGTTCTCGCCGCCAGCGGGCAGATTCCGGCGGACCGCCTCGACACACTTGAATGCCTCGGCGAGCTGGCTCTTTCCGGCGCGCTGCGCCCGGTTCAGGGCGTGCTGCCCGCAGCGCTGGCCGCGCGTCAGGCCGGGCGCGCCTTATTGGTGCCACGAGCCAATGCAGAGGAAGCGAGTCTGGCCTCCGGTCTGGTGGTGTACGCCGCTGACCATCTGCTGGAAGTCGCCGCGCACTTCAATGGTTTGGCGCCGATTGCGCCATTCCAGGCTCAGGGATTACTGCGTCAGGTCCTGCCCTATCCCGACTTGGCCGATGTGCAGGGCCAGGCAGCCGCCAAACGCGGTCTGTTAGTCGCCGCGGCGGGTGCACACAATCTACTGTTTTCAGGCCCTCCGGGCACTGGCAAAACCCTTCTGGCCAGCCGCCTCCCCGGTCTGCTGCCGCCGCTGGAAGAGCAGGAAGCGCTGGAAGTCGCGGCAATCCACTCGGTGGCCAGCCAGTCGCCGCTGGAGCATTGGCCGCAGCGCCCGTTCCGCCAGCCCCATCACAGTGCATCCGGTCCAGCGCTGGTCGGTGGCGGCAGCCGGCCACGTCCGGGGGAAATCACCCTCGCGCACCAGGGCGTGCTGTTTCTGGACGAGCTCCCGGAATTCGATCGCAAGGTTTTGGAGGTGCTTCGCGAGCCCCTGGAATCAGGCTGTATCGTCATCGCTCGTGCACGAGACAAGGTGCGCTTTCCGGCCCGCTTTCAGCTGGTCGCGGCGATGAATCCCTGCCCTTGCGGCTACCTGGGCGACCCGAGCGGTCGCTGCCGCTGTTCGCCGGACCAGATTCAGCGCTACCGCGGCAAGCTGTCCGGGCCGCTGCTTGATCGTATCGATCTGCACCTCACCGTGGCACGCGAAGCCACCGCTCTGAATGCACCTCCCGTGACAGGCGATAACACCGCAGTGGTCGCCACGCAGGTTGCTCAGGCGCGGCGAATACAACTTGCCCGTCAGGGCTGCGCGAACGCGTTTCTCGATCTCACCGGGCTGCGCACCCACTGCCAACTGCAGGTCGAAGATCAACAATGGCTGGAACGTGCCTGTGAGCGCCTGGGCCTTTCCTTGCGTGCGGCGCACCGGATTCTCAAGGTCGCCCGTACCTTGGCGGATCTGCAGCAAGCCGAGACCATCAACCGGCAACATTTGGCCGAGGCGCTGCAGTATCGGCCGGGCACGCAGGCCAGTTGATCTCGACTCGCGCTCATCTAGCCCGCCGCTGACTAGGCAATCAGCCCCTGCGAAACGGTAGTTCTGAAGTGAACTTAGTGCCAACCGAGCCACTCACGATAGGTAATGACAGCGGTTTGTCTGGCCGTGCCTGTACCGCTAGCGGCCGGCTAAGGTGCTCGCCGTGTTAGATTACGTGCTCTTCGCCACAGGCGGCCCACTCCCATTCGGTATTCAAGGAGCGCAGCATGGAGGCCAACAAGTCTTCCTCTTCTATCAACCCTCCCGTTTTTTTCGGCTCTGCCGTACTGATTCTCGCCCTGGTGATCTACAGCGTCGCTTTTTCCGAACATGCGCAAACGCTGTTCGGCGACGTGCAAGCCTGGATCATTGCCAACCTCAGCTGGCTTTATATCCTTGCAGTCGCGATCATCCTGCTGATGGTGGTGATACTCGCCCTCAGCCGCTACGGCGACATCAAGCTCGGCCCCGATCACAGTGAACCCGACTACAGCAGCCTGACCTGGTTCGCCATGCTGTTTTCCGCAGGCATGGGCATCGGGCTGATGTTCTTCGGCGTTGCCGAGCCGGTAATGCATTTTCTCTCACCCCCAGTGGGGGAAGGCGGCACCGTAGAGGCCGCGCGGGAGGCGATGAAAATCACCTTTTTCCATTGGGGGCTACACGCCTGGGCCATCTACGCCATCGTCGCGATGATTCTCGCCTACTTCAGCTTCCGCCACGGTTTGCCGCTGACCCTGCGCTCGGCACTTTACCCACTGATTGGCGAGCGAATTCACGGGCCGATCGGGCATGCCGTGGATATCTTCGCCATCATCGGCACGGTGCTGGGCGTCGCCACCTCACTGGGGCTTGGCGTCACCCAGATCAATACCGGCCTCAACCATCTGTACGGACTGCCTATATCAGTACCGGTGCAAATCGCTCTGATCGTGGGCACCACGCTACTGGCCACCATTTCGGTGGTGACTGGCCTGGACAAGGGTGTAAGGCGTTTGTCCGAGCTGAACCTCAGCCTCGCCGTTCTGCTGATGCTAATGGTGCTGATCGCCGGTCCTACTGTGTTCATTCTTCAAACATTCGTGCAGAACACCGGCAACTATTTCTCGCAGATCATCACCGCGACTTTCAATCTCTATGCCTACGAGCCGAACGACTGGATCGGCGGCTGGACGTTGTTTTATTGGGGCTGGTGGCTGGCCTGGTCGCCCTTCGTGGGGTTGTTCATCGCGCGTATCTCGCGCGGCCGCACCATTCGTGAATTCGTCACTGGCGTGCTGCTGGTGCCGACAGCCTTCACCCTGTTGTGGATGACGGTGTTCGGCGATACCGCCATTCACATGATTCTCTGGGAGCACGTCACCAGCCTGGGCGAAGCCATCGACAAGGACAGCTCGCTGGCCCTGTTTGCCTTCCTTGAGCATTTCCCGTTTTCCTCCTTCATCTCGCTGATCGCGATCATCATGGTGGTGGTGTTCTTCGTTACCTCAGCGGATTCCGGCGCGCTGGTGGTAGACATGCTCGCCTCCGGTGGCCAGGAGAACACGCCGACCTGGCAACGCATCTTCTGGGCTGGGTCGATGGGTATCGTGGCGATTGCGTTGCTGCTGGCCGATGGGCTGACGGCACTGCAGACCGCCACTATCGCCAGCGCTCTGCCCTTCACCATCGCCTTGCTCTGCTCGATGTGGGGCTTGCTCAAGGCATTGCGCCTGGATGCCACCAAACAAGGTCTGCGCTATCAGGCAATCACCACCTCTCCCGCCACGCCGCGGGCCTATAGCGACTGGCAGCGACGTCTGCGCAACCTGACGATGTTCCCGCGACGTACCCATGTGCTGCGTTTCATCGCCGAAGTGGCCCGCCCTGCCTGCGAAGCGGTCGCCGAGGAAATTCGCAAACAAGGCTACGACGCCATCGTCAGTGAAGGCGAAGACCGCCGTATCAGTATTGAAATCACCCACGAAGGCGAGCCTGACTTCATCTATGAGATTCGCCCTCGCGCCTATGCGATGCCCAGCTTCGTGCCCAACAGCGAAGACGACGAACCCGGCGAGCGTAAGTATTTCCGCGCCGAGGTCCATCTCAAGGAAGGCGGTCAGGACTATGACGTGATGGGCTGGAGCCGCGAAGGCGTGATCGGCGACATTCTCGATCAGTACGAAAAGCACATGCATTTTCTGCACATCGTGCGCTAACAGGCGACTGGAGGCTGGAGGCTGGACGAAAAGCACGACGGGGCAACCCCAGGCTTTCCATTCAGCCTCTAGCCATTCAAGACGCTAGCTTTCAGCCGTTCTACTGGCGTTACCTTCGGTTTTCAGGAAAACGCTCAGTTCCGCCAGAGGCAGGGGTTTGCTGATCAGATAGCCCTGCACCTGATCGGCGCCAAAGCGCCTTAGTTGTCCTAGCTGGCTGGTCACCTCCACCCCTTCGGCCACCACTTCCAGCCCCAGATTGTGAGCCAGGCTGATCATGGCACGGACCAGCCGGCTGTTTTGCGGGCGCCTTGCCAGCTGTTCGACGAAGCTCTTGTCGATCTTGAGCAGACTGATAGGCAGCCGACTCAAGTGCACGAAGGAGGAAAAGCCGGTACCGAAATCATCCAGCGAAAAGCGCACTCCCAGCTCTGCCAGCGCGTTCATGGTGCCACGCACCTGGTCGCTACGACGCATCACTGCAGTCTCGGTGAGCTCGAACTCCAGCCAATGCGGATCCACCCCGCGCTCCTTGATCAGCCGCTGCAAGGTAACCAGCAACTGACTGTCCTGGAACTGTCGAAACGATAGATTGACCGCCATGTGCAGCTCGCCTGCGCCGCTCGCGCGCAGGCTCTGCATATCGCGCAGCGCCCGTGAGATGACCCAGTAACCCAGCGGCACGATCAGCCCACTCTCCTCGGCCATGGGGATGAATTCGTTCGGCGCCAGCCAGCCGCGCTCGGCATGCGGCCAGCGAACCAGGGCTTCCATGCCGACGATTCGCCCGGTCTCCACACACAGACGCGGTTGGTAATGCAGTTCCAGATCGTCGCGGCGCAGCGCCCGCCGCAACTCGCCTTCCAGATCCGCCAGGTTGCTGGCGCTGCGATTGATTCGTTCGTTGTAGCGATACCAGGTGCAGCCCTGCTTGGCCTTGGCATGGCGCATGGCAATCTGCGCCAGCCACAGCAGTTGATCGGGGTCGGTGTCGGCCTTGGCATGCGCCAATCCGAGGCTGCAGCCGAGCATCAGGCTTTCGCCATCGAGCCAGTAAGGCTCGGCCAGCGCCTCTACCACACGATCGGCCACCCGTTCAGCACGTCCGGAATGGCGGGCGGTATCGAGCAGCAGCGAGAATTCGTCGCCCCCCAGCCGGGCAACCAGATCACCCACCTCCAGCTGCGCCTTCAAGCGCGCCACCACCTGCAGGATTAGGCGATCCCCGGCCTGATGGCCAAGGGTGTCGTTGACCCGGCGAAAATTGTCCAAATCGAGAAGGCCCAGCACCAACCCTTCACCCTCGTGCTCGGCGAGGCGCGTCGCGAGCAATGCCTGAAAGCCCTGACGATTGGCGACCCCAGTCAGCGAATCCTGTACCGCCAGGCGTTGCAAGGCGCCCTGCAGATTGCACCGCTCGCGGGCATAGCGCAGGCAGCGGCGCAACATATCGGGGCTGAGCTGCGGACCGGTGAGCCAGTCGATCACACCTTCTGGCGTCTCGTCAGGTTCTTCCTTGAGCAGTAATACCGTTGGCCAAGGAAAGCGAGCGGACGCGGGACGTCCATCTGGTGTCGTGAACAACAGGCTGTGCCCGCCCTCGGCCAGGCGCTCCGTAACGGCGGGCCAGTCCTCAGCCACGATCAGCCGATGAGGGCTGCGCAATGCGCTCAGGGCTACACGCAGACCTTCGCCCCACTCGGGCTCGTCGGCCAGCAGAACCAGACGCATAGGTTGTACGGACATGTGTATTCCCGGTTCGTGCGGAGCTGCTGGTGGATGACCACCGCGACAATTCCACCTCCATGTGTGAAGCGGGGCGGGAAGCTGAGCGACGCCGCGCACATAGACTAGAGGATTCCGACCAATAGCAAACCCCCGCTTACGACGACCGGCACGCATGTGGTCCCGATGATCTATCCCGTCGTCCCAGCCCTGCTAAACTCTCGCCCCCGCCTCTACAGACCAAACGAGAATGTCCCGACTCAATCCCCGGCAGCAGGAAGCCGTGAACTATGTCGGCGGCCCCATGCTGGTGCTCGCCGGTGCCGGCTCCGGCAAGACCAGCGTGATCACCCGCAAGATCGCCTATCTGATCCAGCAGTGCGGCATCCGCGCGCAGTACATCGTCGCCGTGACATTCACCAACAAGGCCGCCCGCGAGATGAAAGAGCGCGTCGGTAGCTTGCTGCGCGGCGGGGAAGGACGCGGGCTGACGGTCTCGACCTTCCACAACCTGGGCCTGAACATCATCCGCAAGGAGTACGCGAAACTCGGTTACAAGCCGGGCTTCTCGATCTTCGACGAGGGCGACATCAAGGCGCTGCTGACCGACATCATGCAGAAGGAATACGCTGGCGATGACGGCGTCGATGAGATCAAGCATTACATCGGCTCCTGGAAGAACGACCTGATCACGCCCGAAGAGGCGTTGGAAAACGCGCGCAATCCGAAAGAGCAGACCGCCGCCATCGTCTATACCCACTACCAACGCACGCTCAAGGCGTACAACGCGGTGGATTTCGACGACCTCATCATGCAGCCGGTAAAGCTGTTCCAGGACAACCCCGACGTACTGGAAAAGTGGCGCAACAAGGTGCGCTACATGCTGGTCGACGAATATCAGGACACCAATGCCAGCCAGTATCTGTTGGTCAAATTGTTGGTGCAGGAACGCGCGCACTTCACCGTAGTGGGTGACGACGACCAGTCAATTTACGCTTGGCGCGGCGCGCGGCCGGAAAACCTGATGCAGCTGAAAGAGGATTTCCCCTCGCTGAAGGTGGTGATGCTCGAGCAGAACTACCGCTCCACCAGCCGCATCCTCAAATGCGCGAACATCCTGATCGCCAACAACCCGCACGCGTTCGAGAAGCAGCTGTGGTCGGAAATGGGCCACGGCGACGCGATCCGCGTGATTCGCTGCCGCAACGAGGAAGCCGAGGCCGAGCGGGTGGCGATGGAAATCCTCACGCTGCACCTCAAGACCGAACGGCCCTACAGCGATTTCGCCATCCTCTATCGCGGTAACTACCAGGCCAAGCTGATCGAGCTGAAGCTGCAGCACCACCAGATCCCTTACCGGCTTTCCGGCGGCACCAGCTTTTTCGGGCGTCAGGAAGTGAAGGACCTGATGAGTTACTTCCGCCTGCTGGTCAATCCGGACGACGACAATGCCTTCCTGCGCGTGATCAACGTGCCGCGTCGGGAGATTGGCTCGACCACGTTGGAAAAGCTCGGCAACTACGCCACCGAACGCAAGATCTCGATGTACAACGCCTGCGACGAGATGGGTCTTGGCGAGCACTTGGACAGCCGCTTCACCGATCGTCTGTCGCGCTTCAAACGCTACATGGACAACCTGCGCCAGCAATGCGCGCAGAACGATCCGATCGCCGCCCTGCGCAGCATGGTCATGGACATCGACTACGAGACCTGGGTGCGCGCCCAAACTTCCAGCGACAAGGCCGCGGACTTCCGCATGGGCAACGTCTGGTTCCTCATCGACGCGCTGAAGAACACCCTGGAGCGCGACGAGGAAGGCGGCATGACCATCGAGGAAGCCATCGCCAAGCTGGTGCTGCGCGACATGCTCGAACGCCAGCAGGAAGAGGAAGAAGGCGCCGAGGGTGTGCAGATGATGACCCTGCACGCCTCCAAGGGACTGGAATTCCCCTATGTGTTCATCCTCGGCATGGAAGAGGAAATCCTCCCGCACCGCTCCAGCATCGAGGCCGACACCATCGAGGAGGAACGCCGCCTGGCCTACGTCGGCATCACCCGCGCCCGGCAGAATCTGGCGATGACCTTCGCTGCCAAACGCAAGCAGTACGGCGAAATCATCGAATGCATGCCCAGCCGCTTCCTCGACGAACTGCCGCAGGAAGACTTGGAATGGGAAGGCCAGGAAGACGCGCCGGTGGAGGTCAAAGCCGCCCGTGGCAACGATGCGCTGGCGGCGATGCGGGCGATGTTGAAGCGCTAAGAATGCGGCTGAGACCTGAAACTAACGACTGTAGGGCGGTGCAATTCGCCAATCTGTAGGGTGGGCTTCAGCCCACCAACCACGCTAAAGCAAACCTCCGCCACGCTACCGCCCTTGCCGCCTGCCTGCTGGTGGGCTGAAGCGGAACGCCGCCCGACCCACCCTACGGCTGAAGCGGAACACCCTCCGAGGCACCCCGCCATACGGCACTTCAACCGCCGACAATCGCCTCCAGCTCCTTCGCCGCCGCGCGCAACCGGGGGACGAATGCCAACAGCGGCTCCATCGCACAGCGAATCACCGGTGCGTGGGTGAACAGGCAAGCGATCAGATCGCCGCGTCCGTCGCGCACCGGCACCGCGCAGGCGACCATACCGTCGATGAATTCCTCCGAATCGGTGGATAGGTCCTCTTCACGAATCCGCGCCAGATCATCGCGCAAGGCGCTGAGGTCGATCAGCGTGTTGCGCGCCAGCTGCCGAATCGGCAAGCGCGGCAGGATTCGCTCCAGCTGATCGGGCGGCAGCGAGGCCAGATAAAGCTTGCCGCTGGCCGTGCACCAGAGCGGTGTATGGCTGCCGATCGGCAGGTTAATCTGCAAGGGCCAATTGGTCTGCACACGGTCGAAATAAAGCATGTCCAACCCATCCGGCACGGACAGCCCGCAAGTCTCGCCGATTTCTTCCGATAGCTGACGCAGGATCGCCTGACGCAGCGCCTTGTGTCGACCGCTGCCGAGGATGTTCACCGCTGTGGTATGCAGGCGGTCGCCGGGCAACAATCCGCCGCGCAGGCCGAACTGCAGGAATCCCTCCTTCTCCAGCGTTTGCACCAGTCGATGGGCGCTGGCCTTGGGGATGTCCAGCTTCTCCGCCAGTGCGCTGGGGGTCAGCGGTTCCGCAGCGCCAGCAACGGCTTCGATGATTTCCAGCACGCGGGTGATGGAGGAACCTTTTTCGCGAGGGGTAGTGCGCATGGATCGATGCCCGTTGCGGTAGGTAAAGAAACAGCCGCCAAAAAGAGCGGCAAAGTTTAATTGAAACGCAAGAGCCGAACCGGCCACCGTAGGGTGGGCTTCAGCCCACCAGCTGCGCGCAACATTCGAATCGGCAAGCGAATCAGAACGAGCGCGCTTCGTCAGCAGTTACGCTTTGCCGCTGCCAACGGTGGGCTGAAGCCCACCCTACAGTGCTGAAGCCCACTAGATAATCACCCGGAATGCCAAAGCGAAACGCCTTCCGGCCCACCCGGCTACCCCCGGCCTTACTTCATCGTCGGCATGGCGAACTCCGCGCCGGCACGAATGCCGGTCGGCCAGCGCCGGGTGACGGTCTTCATCCGCGTGAAGAAACGCACGCCGTCGGGGCCATGCATGTTCAGCGGGCCGAAGATCGAGCGCTTCCAGCCGCCAAAGCAGTGGAAGGCCATGGGCACCGGGATTGGCACATTGACGCCGACCATACCGACCTTGACGTTCTCCTCGAATTGCCGCGCGGTGTCGCCATCACGGGTGAAGATCGAGGTGCCGTTGCCGAATTCGTGATCGTTGGCCAGCTTCAGCGCCTCATCGAAGGAATCGACCCGCACCACTACCAGTACCGGACCGAAGATTTCCTCCTGATAGATGCGCATCTCCGGTGTCACCCGGTCGAATAGCGTCGGCCCGACATAGAAGCCATTCTCGTAACCCTCGACTTTGATGCCGCGACCATCACAGACCAGCGTTGCACCTTCTTCCACGCCGAGGTCGATGTAGCCGGCGACCTTCTGCTGATGCTCGCGGGTTACCAGCGGCCCCATGTGCGGCTCGGGTTCGACGCCAGTGCCCGGCCCGGTGCGCATCTGCGCGATTTCGCCCTTGAGCATCTCGACCAGATTGTCCGCGACCTCGTCACCGACGCACACCGCCACCGAGATCGCCATGCAGCGCTCACCCGCCGAGCCATAGGCGGCGCCCATCAACGAACTGACCACCTGCTGCGGATCGGCGTCGGGCATGATCACCATATGGTTCTTCGCCCCGCCCAGCGCCTGGCAACGTTTGCCGTGGGCCGAGGCGGTTGTGTAGATGTACTCGGCGATGGGCGTCGAACCGACGAAACTTACCGACTGCACACGCTCGTCGGTCAGCAGCACGTCCACCGCTTCTTTGTCGCCATTGACGATGTTCAGCACGCCGGCCGGCAAACCGGCTTCGGCCAGCAGCTCGCCGAGCAGCATGGTCGCGCTCGGGTCCTTCTCCGAGGGTTTGAGGACGAAGGTATTCCCGCAGGCGATAGCCACCGGCAGCATCCACAGCGGCACCATGGCCGGGAAGTTGAACGGCGTGATGCCGACGCACACGCCCAGTGGCTGCATCAACGAGTTCGAATCGATATCGCGGCCGACGTTGGGCGAGAACTCGCCCTTGAGCAGATGCGGAATGCCACAGGCGAATTCCACCACCTCCAGGCCACGGGTCACTTCACCCTGGGCGTCGGAGAACACCTTGCCGTGCTCCAGGGAAATCAGCCGGGCCACATCGTCGCGGCGCGCTTCGAGCAACGACTTGAAGCGGAACATGACGCGGGCCCGCACCAGTGGCGGCGTTTTCGACCAGCCTTCGAAAGCCGCCTGGGCGGCAGCGATGGCGTCGCGGGTTTCATCCGCCGAGGACAGCGAAACATACAGGCGCGGCTCGCCAGTGGCCGGGTTGTAGACGGTCGCGTGGCGTTCGGAGCGGCCAGCGACGGCCTCGTTGTTGATCAGGTTGCCGAGGGTCTGCATGGGGTTACTCCTGATTCCAGACGGTTTCGTAGAGGTCGATGATTTCCGCTTCACTGGGTACGCGCGGGTTGTTGCCCGGCGAGCCCGAGGCTAACGCCTGCTTCGCCATGGTTTCGCGCAGCTCGAAGAAGCGTTCACGGGTGATGCCGAACTGCTCGGGGCTCGGTACCTGCAGCTCTTTGTTGATTGCGCGCAGTTCGGTCAGCAGCTTGTCGTTCGCCGCCTCGACGCTATCGCCTTCGCCCGCCACGCCCATGGCACGCGCACAGTCGGCGTAACGCTCGGGCGCGGCCGGAATGGAAAACGCGGTGATCGCCGGCAGCAGCATGGCGTTGGACAGCCCGTGCGGCACATGGAAGAAGGCGCCGATGGGCCGGCTCATGCCATGTACCAGCGCCACCGAAGCATTGGAAAAGGCGATACCGGCCAGAGTCGCGCCAAGCATCATCGCCTCGCGGGCGTTGCGATTGCCGGGCTCGTGATAGGCCGCGCGCAGATTCGGCGCCAGCAAGCGCATGGCCTGCAGCGCCTGGGCATCGCTATAGAGGCTGGCCTTGCGGCTGACATAGGCCTCGATGGCGTGGGTCAGCGCGTCGATGCCGGTATCGGCGGTCACGCGCGGCGGCAGCGACAGGGTCAGCTCGTAGTCGATCAGCGCAGCCACCGGCATGAAACCAAGGCCGGCGCAGAGCATTTTCTCGTCGCTGGTCTCGTCGGTGATGATGGTGAAGCGCGTGGCTTCCGAACCGGTGCCGGCGGTGGTCGGGATCGCAATCAATGGCAGGCCGGCTTCGCTGACGTCACGCGGGAAGCGGTAGTCGCGCATCTCGCCGCCGAACTTGCCGAGGATGCCGATGGCCTTGGCCGAGTCGATCGGGCTGCCGCCGCCGAGCGCGATGATGGAATCGTAATTGCCTTGGCGCACCATCTCCACACCTGCATGGATGGACGCTGCGGTAGGCTCGGGAAGAGTATCGGCGAAGCAGTCGCAGGAAATGTCAGCCTTGGCCAGGGTCTCGCTGATCCGCGCGACATAGCCCAACTCGACCATCATCCGATCGGTGACGATCAGAGGACGTTTGCAGCCCAGGTTGTGCAGTACGGAGACGATCTGCTGGCTGGCTCCAGCGCCGATTTCCATCAGGCGCGGCAGGACGATGCGATGGCTCATGACGTTCTCCGGGTGGGCGTTCGCGACATCTTCGACGCCGGCGAGACTGCCGGACGAAGCAAATGGGCGAGCGACTTGCGTGAGGAGACCTCGGGTCTCGATTGTTATTTTGAGATGGTTCGTCTCACTTGGCTTTGAGACTAGAAACAACCCACGCAGCCGTCAACCTAAAACGAGACGTTTTTTCTCGTTATCAGACAAGAATGATATTGGCGATACCGAATGTTTGGTGCTGAGCGTGACCCCGGAGCGGGAGCGGTTCGCCAGCAAGCTGGCTCCTACAAAAGCGAGTCGGCGGCGGTAACCGCAAGGCTCGATCGGGTCTCCAATGTCGTAGGAGCGAGCTTGCTCGCGAACATCCGGCCAGACGCCGCAGCTCGAACCGCTACCTGCCAGAACCAACCAACCGCCGTAGCAGACCGTCGCCTTCACTCTGCAGTCGCTGGCGGGCAATCCCGGCCTGCTCGCGAGTCGATGTTTCGTCGAGGCTCGCCATATCCGCATCGACGTTGATCAGGGCCGCGCTGAGCCCTGCGTGAATGAGCACGGCCCCGGCCTGAACGTCGCTTTGGACGTTTGCTGCCACGCACGGCCAAGCGGTGACCGCCAGATCGAGAGCCTGTATGCAGCAATGGGCCAGAGCTAGCGGCACCGCACAGGCTTGGCGCGCTGCCGCCTGCTTGTACTCGAGCTGGCCGTAGCGGGTGGCGCTCAGGTAATCGCTGAACGCCTGCATGTCGTCGTTGGCGAACGCGCCCGGTCGTCCCAACAACGCCTCAGCCGCTTGCATCAGCTCTAGGCGGGCCGGGTCTGTCGCGTGGGCCTCGCTGATACGCAGTCCTTTAACCACCAGCGCAAGTCCGATGTCTGCAGTGACAGCCGCTGCCGCGCCGCAACCCGGCGTGGGTTTCCGGGCAGCCGTGGCTGCCCGGAAGTCCACCAACCGTTGCGACCAGATGTTCGGGTCTTCGCTCATCCAACTGATCCTGTCAGGCGGCTCGCGCAGTGCCGTCGCCCCAGGCCAGCAGCACGTCGAGCATACGATTAGAAAAGGCCCATTCGTTGTCGTACCAGGCCAGCACCTTGACCAATTCGCCCTGCACCCGTGTATGGCTGAGGTCGGCCACGCAGGAGACCGGATAGCCAACGAAATCGCGCGATACCAAGGGCAAATCGTTGCACTCCATCACGCCCAGCGGCAGATTCCGCGCGCCTTCGCGCAACACCTGATTGACCGCCTCGACACTGGCCGGAGGTCGTTCGGCCATGAACGTCAGGTCGACCAGCGAGACGTTGGGCGTCGGCACCCGCACCGACAGGCCGTCGAGTCGTCCGGCCAGTTCCGGCAGCACCAGACCGATGGCCTTGGCCGCACCGGTGGTGGAGGGAATCATCGACTCCGCCGCGGCACGGGCTCGGTAGAGATCCTTGTGCGCCTTATCCAGAAGGTTCTGGTCATTGGTATAGGAATGGACGGTGTTGAGCAGCCCTTGGCGAATGCCCACCGCCTCGTGCAGTACCTTGGCCAGCGGCGCCAGGCAGTTGGTGGTGCAGGACGCGTTGGAAATCACCTGCTGGCTGCCATCCAGCAGGTCATGGTTGATGCCATAAACCACGGTGAGATCGGCGCCATCGAGCGGATGAGAAGCGAACACGCGGGCGGCCCCAGCCTGCAGATGCTGTTCGATCTTGGCGCGCTGCTTGAACTTGCCGGTGCATTCCAGCACCACGTCGACGCCCAATTGCTTCCAGGGCAGCTGTGTGGCGTCGCGCTCCTGCAGCAGGCGAATCGACTGACCGCGGATCTGCAGCATGTCGTCGTGCAGGTCGACCTGCTCCTGAAAGCGTCCGAAGGTGGTGTCGAAGCGCGTCAAATGGGCCATCGCCGTTCGGTCGCTGAGGTCGTTGATCGCCTCGATATGGATCTGATTCTCCAGATTTCGCTCGAACAGGGCTCGCAATACGGCTCGGCCGATACGGCCGTAGCCGTTGATGGCAATACGCAACATGGGCGCGCTCTCCTGGGTCACTTTGAGGCTTTAGCTTAGGCGGAGTATCGGCTGCGGCGTTCACCGGTATCTGATCGGGAACATGAAATGGCGAACCCAAGCGCCGCTCGTCAGTCGTAACCTGACAGGTCCGTTGCGCCGGGCTTGCCGCACACCGGAAAGGGGCACGAGCATGAGCGAGTCAACCCAGCCACCGTGGTGGAAAGGCGCCACCATCTATCAGATTTATCCGCGATCCTTTGCCGACAGCAACGGTGACGGCATTGGCGATCTCAACGGCGTACTGCGCCACTTGGATCATCTGCAGCATCTGGGCGTCGACGCCCTGTGGCTGTCGCCTATTTTCAGATCGCCAATGGCCGACGCTGGCTACGATATCAGCGACTACTGCGATATCGATCCGCTGTTCGGATCGCTGGAAGACATCGACCGGCTGATCGCCGAAGCGCACGCCCGTGGCATGCGTCTGCTGCTGGATTTCGTGCCTAACCACACCTCCGATCAGCATCCCTGGTTCGTCGAGTCGCGTAGCTCACGGGACAACCCCAAGCGCGACTGGTATATCTGGCGCGATGAACCCAACAACTGGCGCGCAGCATTGAATGCCGGCAGCGCCTGGAGCTGGGATGAGCACACCCAGCAGTACTATCTGCACCTGTTTCTGCCCGAGCAGCCCGATCTGAACTGGCGCAACCCGCAGGTAGTCGAGGCGATGCACGACGTGCTGCGCTTCTGGCTCGATCGCGGCATCGATGGCTTTCGCGTCGACGTCATCCATTGCACGGGCAAGGAGCCGAGCTTCGCCGACGATCCGCGCTGTCTGGCCGGCCAGCCGCTGGTGGAGTTCAACGACCAACCCTACAGCCATGAGGTACTACGCGGCCTGCGCCGGCTGGTCGACAGCTACCCTGGCGAGCGCGTGCTGGTCGGCGAGGTCAATATCCGCTCCACCGAACGGGTGCTGCAGTACTACGGGGCCAGCGATGAGTTGCATATGTCGTTCAACTTTCAGCCGCTGGATGCACCCTGGGAACCGGTGATGTTTCGCACCTGCATTCGCGACGTCGAAACGCTGCTGAAACCGGCTGACGCCTGGCCGACCTGGGTGCTGTCCAACCACGACAATCATCGTCAGCGCAGCCGCTATCATGGCTCGCTGCGCAGCGCACAAGCCGCTGCAGTGTTGCTGCTGACATTGCGCGGCACGCCATTCATCTTCCAAGGCGAAGAGCTGGGGCTCGAAGACGCGTTGATCACGCCGGAGACACAGGTCGATCCCGGCGGACGCGACGGCTGTCGCGCACCGATTCCCTGGCTCGCGGCGCCGCCTCACGGCTGGGAGGGTGATGAGCCTTGGCTGCCGTTCCCGCCTGAAAGCGATGAGCTGGCTGCCGAACGGCAGCGACATGCGCCAGGCTCGACCCTGGAGCTTTATCGCCGTTTGATCGAGGCGCGCAAGCGCAGTCCCGCGCTGCTTCATGGTGACTGGGAAGAACTGCCGTCGCACCCCAACGTGCTGGCCTACCGCCGACAACTCGGTGAGGACCAACGAGTGGTTTGCCTGAACTTCGCCGATGAGCCCCACGCCTTCCCGATCAATGGCCACTGGCGAATCGAAATCGCCAGCGACGCCCAGGGAGAAGACGAAACCTACGCCGGCGAACTGGCGGCAGGTCAAGCACTGATTCTCAGCCCGGAGGAACATTGAAATGCGGCCTCTCTGGTACCGAAATGCGGTCATCTATCAGATCGACCCGTCACTGTTTCTCGACGTCAACGGCGATGGCTGCGGAGATCTGCGCGGCGTCACCGAGCGTCTGGACTATGTCCGCGGCCTCGGCGCGACGGCCATCTGGCTGATGCCGTTCTACCAATCGCCGTTTCGCGACGCCGGCTACGATGTCAGCGATCACCTGCAGGTCGATCCACGCTTCGGCGATCTTGCCGATGTCGTATATATGCTGGAAAAGGCCGAGGAGCTGGGCCTGCACGTGATTATCGAGCTGGTGGTACAACACACCTCCACCGATCATCGCTGGTTTCAGGAAGCGCGGCGCGACCGGCAATCACCCTACCGGGACTTCTACCTTTGGGCGGACGAGCCGGATGACAGCATCGAACCGATCTTTCCTACTGTGGAGAAAAGCGTCTGGACCTGGGACGAAGAAGCCGGGCAGTACTACCGTCATTTGTTTTACAGCCATGAGCCGGATCTGAACCTCGGTAACCCGAAGGTGGTTAAGGAAATCGAACGCATCATGGCGTTCTGGCTGCGTCTGGGTGTTTCAGGTTTTCGTGTCGATGCCGCTTCGCACCTGATCGAACAGGCCGGTAGCGGCGACAGCGATGGCTATTGGCTGCTCGAACACATGCGCGACTTCGTCACGCTGCGCAGGCCGGAAGCCGTGCTGCTGGGCGAGGTCGATGTGGAGCCGGAGCAGTACCGCGATTATTTTGGTGAAGGCGATCGGCTGACCCTGCTACTGAACTTCTGGGCCAACAACCATTTCTTCCTGGCGCTCGCTCGCAGCGAGGCGGAACCCCTTCATCGGGCATTGGAACGCCAGCCCGGGCCGCCCGAGCGTGCCCAGTACGCCATCTGGCTACGCAATCACGACGAACTGGATCTGGAACGGCTGAGCGACGACGAACGCGAGGAGGTCATGCAGGCCTTCGCGCCCGAACCCGACATGCGCGCCTACAACCGCGGTATACGCCGACGTCTGGCTCCCATGCTCGAAGGCCACGAGCGGCGCATCGCCATGGCCCACGCATTGATGTTCGCACTGCCCGGCACACCGATCGTCCGTTACGGTGAAGAAATCGGCATGGGCGAGGACCTGTCGCGACCCGAGCGCCTGGCGGTGCGCACCCCGATGCAATGGTCTAACGAGCCCAACGCCGGATTCTCCTGCGCGGGCACGCCGCAGCTCGCGGCGCCGCTGATCGAAGAAGGATCGTTCGACTATCGGCAAAGAAACGTCTACGCCCAGACTCTTCGCGAGGATTCGTTGCTGGCCAAAACCGGCAATATGATCCGCACCCGTATCGGCCTGCGCGAGATCGGCGGCGGCAGGCACCGCCCGGTCGAGACGAATTGTCCATCAGTGTTCGCCATTCGCCATGACAATGATTCGACCGTGCTGATGCTGGTGAACCTGGCGGACCGAGCGCTCGACGTCGAGGTCGCAGACAAGGATCTGCAGGACATGGTCGACGTGCTCGCCGACAGCGACTACGAACAGCCCGAAGGTCATCCATTGCGCCTACGTCTGAACGGCTACGGCTACCGCTGGCTACGCCGTAAGCAGCAATTGTTCGGATAGCGAAACGCGCATTGGACGTCGTCACGCAATGGCGGGGCTGGCCGGTCGATGGCTTTCCCGCCGATAGCTGGCGAGACGTCGAAGGTGAACTCCAGGCCATCGCTGGCGCCGTGCAGATCGATCTGGTTTCGCACGCGTATCGCCCACAGCGAATTTGCCAGCTTCCCTCGCTTCGCCCAGGCAGCCGAGGGCCATATCGTGCTGCAGCACCATGGTGAGGCGGCGCGCTTTCGCCGCTTGTCGATCGAAATGATTGACTGAACGGTCCCCTTGGACCAGCGGGCCGATTTGAGCGAGAATGCGCCGCTTTCCAGGCTGCGGAACGCGCTGGCGAGTGGAAGCAAGATCGAAAACGGGCTGGGCGCTCGCCATACTGGCGCAGCGCCCAGTCGCTTTCGGGACGGCGAACCGCCAGACGTACCGGGCCGCCCACGCTTGAGGTAGCGCGTTCGTGGAACAGCTGAAACAGAAGATCCGCAATGAAGGCATCGTACTTTCCGACCGCGTACTCAAGGTCGATGCCTTTCTGAACCATCAGATCGACCCTGTATTGATGCAGCAGATCGGCCAGGAGTTCGCCCGGCTGTTCCGCGATGAAGGCATCACCAAGATCGTCACCATCGAGGCCTCCGGCATCGCGCCCGCGATCATGGCCGGCCTGGAGCTCGGCGTACCGGTGATCTTTGCCCGCAAACATCAATCGCTGACGCTTACCGACCACCTGCTGACCGCCTCGGTGTACTCATTCACCAAGCAGGTCGAAAGCACCATCGCGATCTCCACCAACCACCTGTCCGCGGCCGACCGCGTGTTGATCATCGATGACTTCCTGGCCAACGGCAAAGCCGCCAAGGGCCTGATCTCGATCATCCGGCAGGCCGGCGCGAGCATCGCCGGGCTGGGTATCGTCATCGAAAAGTCGTTCCAGGTCGGCCGACAGGAGCTTGAAGAAGCCGGTTTCCGCGTCGAGTCGCTGGCCCGCGTGGCGGCGCTCAGCGACGGCCAGGTGGTCTTCGTCGAGTAAACGTCCGCTTCACTCCCTGCGCCAAAGCGATACCAGCGCGCCCTGGGTACCGGCGACCGGATCGCTCACCGGCACGCCGACCCGCGCGGCACGCGCACGGGCTTCATCGTGGCTGCGCTCGTCCGGGCGCAGCAGATCGTATTGTTGATCCACCGGATAGCCGCCCACTACCTCGAAGTCCTCGCTGGCGCTGAGCTGACAATGACCGGTGCCCGCCGGCAGCACCAGTGCGTCTCCGGCACTCACCATGACTTCCCGACCCTGCTCTCCACCGAGCATCAGCCGCGCCGAGCCACGCGAAACGCCTAGCACCTCATGGGCAGTGGAGTGATAGTGATGGTAGTCGTAGACACCGGCGCGCCATTGCGCCGGCCACAGATGGCTGTTGAACAGGTTTTCGAAAGCTGTCGCATAGTCAGAATCGGCGAGCGGCAGCTGACGGTACACCAGCACGGGATGCGAGCTGTTCGGTGTACGGCCATCGCTGGCGAAATGCAGTTGCTCGGGTTGCGGGGCAGAGCTGGGCATGAGTACCTCTCGCATTGCCAAGGGCCACATGGAGGGAGCGGCCATCGGAAAGGAATTTGAATTTTGACCCAATGCCGCGCGGCTTTACTCCCCAAGAAACGACAAAGCCGCCCGAAGGCGGCTTTGTCTGACCGGCTGATATTTAGAGGCCGGACATATGCTTGATGGCGGCTAGCAGCTCGTCATCCGAGCAATCGGCGCAGGTGCCTTTCGGCGGCATGGCGTTGATGCCGGTGATGGCTTTCGCCAGCAGACCATCGAGACCGCCTTCCTTATCAGCGCGCGCTTGCCATGCAGCAGCATCACCGATCTTCGGCGAGTTCAGCAGGCCAGTGCCATGACAGGCGTTGCAGAACTGGCCGACCACGGCTTCACCGGTGCGAGCACCGCCGCCAGCGGCAGCCGCCGCAGGGCCAGCAGCCGCGCATTCCTCGCCTTGAATACATACTTCGCCCACTGGCTTGAGTCGCTCGGCGATGTCGTCGTTGGTCGCAGCCTGAGCGCTCATTGCCCACAGGGCCACTACGGCAGTCTGTGCTACCAGGATCTTCTTAATCAGGTTCACCTTACACCCTCATGTGGCTAGACACGCCCGCGGCCACGGTTACGCGAGCGGCGGTTAGTATAGCGGCAAGCCATGCATGCCGAAACCACCCGTGTTGCGTAGGCCTCACCAGCGACGCTGTGTCGCATCGCCAATCCACCAGTGCTAAAACCGGCAATCAGACTCAGAAATTCGCAGGTGTCGTCGCGCTGATCAGCCTGGCAGGCACCTCGAACGGATTACGAAAACGATGCGGCTTGCTGCTCTCGAAGTAATAGCTATCGCCGGTTTCGAGCACATAGATCTGACCGTTCACCGTCAGCTCCAGGCGTCCCTCGACCAGCATCCCCGCCTCTTCGCCCTGATGAGAAAGCATGTCCGTGCCGGTATCGGAGCCGGGCGGATAGGTTTCTGCGAGGAAGGCGATGGCCCTCCCTGGATGGGCCTTGCCCACCAGTTTCATGCTTACTGCGCCGTCGGAAATATCGATCAGCTCGCTCGCCTTGTAGACGACCTGGGTGTCGCCATCCTGCTCGAAATCAGGCGAGAAGAACTCCACCAGCGACATTGGAATGCCGCTCAGCACCTTTTTCAGCGAGCTGATGGAGGGGCTGACGCTGTTCTTTTCGATCATTGAAATCGTGCTGTTGGTAACGCCTGCACGTTTGGCTAGTTCGCGCTGGGACAGGCCCTTGAGTTTGCGGATGGTTTGCAGTCGAACGCCTACGTCCAATACGGGAGCCCCCAATCAAGAGCGGAGTGAAGAGGCCGCTATGATGGCAATGGCGTTCAGTATTTTCAACACAACGGGGCGAAACGCGAAAACGCCCCGGTCATTCAGGCAAAGCCGCCACGACCGATAGCTCGACGAGAATCTCCGGTTCGCAGAGCTTGGCCTCCACAGTGGCGCGCGCCGGGGCGACGCCGTCCGGGAGCCAGGCATCCCACACCGCGTTCATTCCAGCGAAATCGGCATCGATGTCCTTCAGATAGATGGTGACCGAGAGAATGTGCTGCTTGTCTGTACCCGCCTCGGTCAGCAACCGTTCGATATTCACAAGCGTTTCGCGAGTCTGCTGCTCAACACCCGCGGCCATGTCTTCACCCACCTGACCGGCCAGATAGACCGTGCCACGGTGAACGACGATCTGACTCATTCGCGCGTTAGTGTGCAGGCGCTGTATGGGCATGCTTGTGCGACTCCTTGGTCGTGCCATAACGGAAAATATCCAGGCCGTCGGTGCTGATCTGGGTTCGTTTTTTTGCCAGCATGTCAGCCAGCAAGCGCCCGGAACCGCAGGCCATGGTCCAGCCCAAGGTGCCGTGCCCGGTGTTCAAAAACAGATTGCGATAGGCGGTGGCGCCGATGATCGGCGTGCCGTCGGGCGTCGCCGGACGCAGCCCGGTCCAGAACTCGGCATTGCTCGCATCGCCGCCCAGCGGGAATAGATCGCCGACCACCATTTCCAAGGTTTCGCGCCGACGTGGGTTCAGCGACAGATCGTGCCCGGCAATTTCCGCCATGCCGCCGACCCGTATGCGCTGATCGAAGCGAGTAATGGCGACCTTGTAGGTTTCGTCCAGCACGGTGGATACCGGTGCCATGGACGGATCGCTGATCGGCACAGTCAGCGAATAACCTTTGAGCGGATAGACCGGCGCGCGGATACCGAGCGGTTTGAGCATCTGCGGGCTGTAGCTGCCCAGCGCCAGCACATAGCGATCGGCCTTTTCCAGCTTGCCATCGATCCACACGCCATCGAGGCGATCACCGGAATACGCCAGCCGCTGAATGTCCTGATTGAAGCGGAACTCAACCCCCAGCTCGCGCGCCATCTCGGCCAGCTTGGTAGTGAACATCTGGCAATCGCCAGTCTGGTCGTTGGGCAGGCGTAGCGCGCCGCTGAGTTTGTCAGATACGCGAGTGAGGGCCGGCTCGGCTCGGGCGATGCCAGCGCGATCAAGCAGCTCGTAAGGAACGCCGGAGGCTTCCAGCACGGCAATATCCTTGGCTGCCGCATCAAGCTGCGCCTGGGTACGGAACAGCTGAGTGGTGCCGCACTGCCGGCCTTCGTAATCGATACCGGTTTCGGCACGCAACTCATCTAGGCAGTCGCGGCTGTATTCGGACAGCCGCACCATGCGCTCCTTGTTCACCGCGTAGCGTGCTGCCGTGCAGTTGCGCAGCATCTGCGCCATCCACAGGTATTGCTGGATATCGCCGGTGAGTTTGATCGCCAGAGGAGCATGACGCTGCATCAGCCACTTGATGGCCTTCAGCGGCACGCCGGGCGCAGCCCAGGGCGAGGCATAGCCAGGCGAAACTTGGCCGGCATTGGCAAAGCTGGTCTCCATCGCCACCGCTGGCTGACGGTCGACGACCACCACCTCGAACCCGGCACGAGCCAGATAATAGGCACTGGTTGTGCCGATCACGCCGCTACCCATCACCAAGACCCGCATCGTTGCCTCCCGCCCGGTTGTCACCGAACTTACGAAACACTATTAGTGCGGAGTATAAAAAGCGATCAGCAGTGGCTTTCACCATATAAAGCGCTATCTTTGCGATTTATTCACGCCATGAACGGCTAATTTGGAGGCGATACGCCTATGCGAACCAAGCATCAAGTCCGGCGCGAGCTGGACAAGATCGATCGGCAAATCCTCCGTCTGTTGCAAGCGGAAGGACGCATGCCGTTCACAGAACTGGGCGAACGCATTGGCTTGTCCACCACGCCCTGCACCGAGCGTGTACGGCGGCTGGAGCGTGAGGGCATCATCATGGGTTATTCGGCACGGCTGAACCCGCAACACCTGAAGGGCGGGCTGCTGGTGTTCGTCGAGATCAGCCTGGCCTACAAGTCTGGCGATATTTTCGAAGAGTTTCGACGCGCCGTGCTCAAGCTGCCCCATGTGTTGGAATGCCATCTGGTTTCCGGCGACTTCGATTATTTGATCAAGGCGCGGATTTCGGAGATGGCGTCGTACCGAAAACTGCTGGGTGACATCCTGCTCAAACTGCCCCATGTACGCGAATCGAAAAGCTACATCGTCATGGAGGAAGTGAAGGAGTCGCTGGAAATGCCGGTACCGGACTGACGCAGCTGCGTTTCGTCTTTTGCTCCGCGAGCGCTGTCCGGTCTACCCTTCGAGGCAGGCAAACCGTCCAAGGCTCGACTATGACTACCCGGCAACCGGCCGCCAGCACACAGAACCACGCCCCTTCCTACTACGCCGCCAGCATCAATCGCACCCTCGACTACGCCCCGTTACAGGGCGAGCACGAGGCGGATGTGTGCATCGTTGGCGGCGGTTTCAGCGGGCTCAACACCGCTATCGAACTGGCTGAGCGCGGCCTGTCGGTGGTGCTGCTCGAAGCCCAGCGGATCGGTTGGGGTGCCAGCGGGCGCAACGGCGGCCAGCTGATCCGTGGTATCGGCCATGACGTCGAGCAGTTTCAGCCGGTGCTCGGCGATGAGGGCGTCGACGCCCTCAAGCGCATGGGATTCGAGGCGGTAGACATCGTGCGCCAACGCATCGAGCGCTACGGCATCGATTGCGATCTCACCTGGGGTTATTGCGACCTGGCGACCAAGCAGCGCCACGTCGATGGATTCGAGGCGGACTATGCCGATCTCAAGCGCCTCGGCTATCCGCACTCGCTGCGTCGCGTGCCGAAAGACGGAATGGGAGAGGTGATCGGCTCCGACCGTTATCTCGGTGGACTGGTGGACATGGGCTCGGGCCACCTGCATCCGCTCAACCTGGCGCTGGGCGAAGCCGCCGCAGCACAGTCGCTGGGCGTACGCCTATTCGAGCGTTCAGCAGTAGAACGCATTGATTACGGCACTCAGGTGCGGGTGCACACGGCACAAGGCAGCGTGCGTGCCGGACAGTTGGTGCTGGCCTGCAATGCCTATCTGGGAAATCTGAATCCAACGCTCGCGGGCAAGGTGCTGCCGGCCGGCAGTTACATCATCGCCACCGAACCGCTGCCCGAGACGCTCGGGCGCGAGCTGCTGCCGCAGAACATGGCGGTTTGCGATCAACGGGTGGCTCTGGATTACTTCCGCCTTTCCGCCGATGGACGCCTGTTGTTCGGCGGCGCTTGTCATTATTCCGGTCGAGACCCGAAGGACATCGCTGCCTATATGCAGCCGAAGATGCTCGAAGTGTTTCCACAACTGCAGGGCACCCGAATCGATTTCCAGTGGGGCGGAATGATCGGCATCGGCGCCAATCGACTGCCACAGATCGGCCGGCTGCCGGACCAGCCCAACGTCTATTACGCCCAGGCCTATTCCGGGCATGGGCTGAACGCCACACACCTGGCCGGGCGGCTGCTGGCCGAGGCCATCAGCGGAAAGCTCGAAGGGCGCTTCGATTTGTTCGCGCGTGTACCGCATCCAACTTTCCCCGGTGGTCAGCGCCTGCGCTCGCCTTTGCTGGCGTTGGGCATGCTTTGGTACCGGCTCAAGGATCAATTCTGAATTTCGCCGTTGCGCTGACGTCCAATTGCCAAGGAACGATAACCATCGACAGGAGTGACCTTGCGCATGCGTCTGCTGCTTGTGGCGATGCTGTTGCTGGCTGGATGCGCCGGCCACGTTGTCCCCACGACCCCGTCCTATAGGCTACCGAACCACGGTTCGGAACTGGCCCAACGAATCGAGTCGATTGCTGCCGATCAGCCTGCGGGCGACTCCGGCTTTCGTCTGTTGTCCGAGAGCTCCGAAGCGTTCTCGGCGCGCATGGAAATGATTCGCCAGGCCGAGACAAGCCTCGATGTGCAGTACTACATCGTCCACGACGGTCTCAGCACCCGCGCGCTGATCGATGAGCTGATCAAGGCCGCAGACCGCGGCGTCAGGGTCCGACTTTTACTCGATGACACCACCAGCGACGGCAGCGATTACCAGATCGCGACGCTGGCAGCTCACCCGAACATTCTCATCCGAGTCTTCAACCCGCTGCACATCGGGCGCAGCAACATCGTCACCCGCTCCCTCGGACGTCTGCTTCATCTTTCACAGCAGCATCGGCGCATGCACAACAAGCTCATGCTGGCCGACAGCAGCCTGGCGATCATCGGCGGCCGCAACCTGGGTGACGAATATTTCGATGCCGATCAGCGCTTCAATTTCACCGACATCGACCTGCTCGCCGCCGGCCCGGTCGCCGAACAGCTGGCAGGCAGTTTCGACCTGTACTGGAACCATGACCTGAGCGTACCGATCCAGCATTTTCTGCGGCATCCGCCCAGCGTCGACGAGTTGAACGAAGCGCGTCGGAAGATCGCAGGATATCTGCGGAGCGAGCGAGACAAGGACAGCCAGCGTTATCAACATCTGATGGGACCGCTGCAGGAACCGTTGCTCGATAGCTGGCTGAACGAGCTGATCTGGGCGCCAGGCGAGGCGCTATGGGACCACCCGGACAAGATCGAAGCAGACGGGATTCCGGACGAGAAGCTGCTGCTCACTACCCAGCTGCAACCAAGCATGGACGCGGTCCGGCGCTCGATGACCCTGGTTTCGGCCTATTTCGTGCCGACCGATGAGGGCGTCGATTATCTGGCCGGGCACGCCAGAGACGGCGTCGCCATCAAAATACTGACCAATGCCCTCGAAGCCACCGACGTCCCTGCGGTCCATGGCGGTTATGCGCCTTATCGCGCCAGGCTATTGAAGGCCGGCGTACGGCTATTCGAACTGCGCCGGCAACCGGACCAGGAAACGTCCTACAACCTGATCGGTGAATCCGAGTCCAGCCTGCATAGCAAGGCCGCCGTATTTGACCAGGAGAACGTATTTCTCGGCTCGCTGAATCTCGATCCCCGCTCGGTGCTCTGGAATACCGAAGTCGGCATTCTGATTCATAGTCCCGAACTGGCCAGCGAAGTACATCAGCTAACCCTTGAAGGCACCTCGCCCGCGATCAGTTACGAGGTGCGGCTGATCGAGCGCAACGGTCGTGAACAGCTGATCTGGATCGCCGAAGACGAGGGCCAACGAAAGGTTCTGTTAGATGAACCGGGCGGCAACTGGCGCCGTTTCAATGCCTGGTTCAGTCAGCTGATCGGGCTGGAGCGCATGCTCTAGTCAGCCGGAACGGTCATAGTTGGCGACAAAAAGGCCAAGGCGGCCTGCCAACCGGCCTCTCCAAGCTAATTCATTCTTTGGTGTGATACCGACGTGCCATCAGCTGGTTAGGCTACTGCGGTGTCGCCGTCCCATACGGCACTTGCTTCTATAAAAATAAAAAGGAGCGCGACAATGCGTCATTGCAAATGGATATGGACGCTGGCCTTGCTGGCGAGCTGGTTCCCGGCATTGCTCAATTCCGCCCAGGCTCAATCCTTCACCGCGCTGGAAAGCATGCAGATACATGCCAACCGCGCCACCAGCAGTTTTCTGCTCTACCGCGGCGAGGGCTTTCAGAAAGCGCATCTGGCGCGCATGGAAAGCGACCTCCAGGCGCTGAACGCCACGGTAACGGGCTTTTCTGGCGCCAGCAACGAACTGCGTGAATTGCATCAGATTCTTCAGGCCACGCTGCGCGAAGGCGCCGGATTCGGCTATGAGGAAGACGACATGCCGTGGGGCTGGCCATTGCAGATGAGCAAGGCGCTACGCGACTTCCTCACCGCCGTGCGCAGCCAGCAGGGCGCCGATTTCCGCGCCGAGCTACCGGCCAAGGTGGAATATCTCGCCGTTCAGTACCTCAGCCGAGCCTATGTCGGGTCTTTCGAAATCGCACGCGAGCAACCGGATACCTACCTCGGCCAGGATGAGCGGCGCTTGGTGCCGTCAATCGACGAGCAGCTCGCGGCATTGGACGCCAAATCGAATCCAGCCGTTGCCAAGCTGAAAACCCGTTGGGACTTTCTCAAGGTCGCACTCGAAGATATGAACAGCGGCAACAACAGCTTCAATACGGCCTCAGGACGCGCCTTCGCGCCGATCATGGTCGATCGTCACGCACGCAGTCTCAGCGAACAGTGGATGGCGCTCGCGCCCTAAGTCATCAGGCATCGACCGTGCGCTGGCGCAGCCGCACCGGCCCAACCCGCGCCTCGATGGCCTGACGCAGCGGCTCACGCAAGCCGAGCAGGAAGCCCAGCTCGGCCGCGACGAACAGCGGTCCGATGATCAGCCCGGTCAGATCATCGACGAAGGCCGGTTTGCGTCCTTCGAAGTAGTGGCCGACGAACTGGATAATCCAGCCCACCACAAATAATCCGATACCCAGAGTCAGCCAGACGGCTGTCGACTGCCGCGCCAGCAATGCGCCCGCCCAGACGCAGAGCAACAACACCAGACTCATAAGCAGCGCATAACGCAGATCGAGCCGCAGATAGAACAACCCCGCGGCGAGAGCGACCAGCGCCGCCGGGCTCACCCAGATACCGGACAGCTCCATGCCGGGACGCGACAGCAACACCGCGACCGCCAACACGATCATCGGAATGCCGATGAAATGGCTGAGCAGATTGCGCGGGTCGCGATGATAGGCGGCGTATTGCGACAGATGATCGGTCAGCGTTTTCATGACTAGCTCCGGGTGGCCTCAGCTACAAGCTTAGCCATCCTTTCGGCGCACCGGGCGGCCATGAGTGGCGGGCGAGTGCCAAAGATCAAGGCGCTTTTGCCAACGCACCTCCGCACGAGCTAAGGCTCGGGGCGATAACCCAGGCGCAGACCGCCCCAGTGCCGACCGCGGACCATGATCGGCACCGAGATATCGTGCATCAACTCGCCGGTGTCGCGACTGTAGGTCTGCAACAACACCTTGCGCTCGTGACTGCCGCAGCGAGCGCCAGTGCGGTCATTGAACAAGCGTTTGCTGCGGCTTTTGACCATATCGATCGCCGGGTCGCCAACCGGCGGCTGGCTGAAGGCGCGATTGTGGGTCGGCACGTAGCCGCCCGGCGTGGTGGCGATGGCGTAAACCAGCGCATCGTTACGCCCAAGCAGAGGTTCCTGGACGGCCGGCAGAACTTCGTCAGCGTAGCGGTCGAAGCGCGTGTGATATCGAGTCGGATTGGTGCCGGGCTGCGCCTGGTAATTGCGGTCAAAGAGGTCATCGATCGTCAGCCGACCGGCGTCCAGATCGGCCTCGAAGCGCGCACTGATGGCTGCCGAGCCCTCACGCGCCAAGTCGAAAATGTGCTGGTGATAGTCGTCGAGTTGCACTTCGGCGAGCTGTTCGCTGACGGCTTCGGCCTGACCGACGAGTTTCTCGGCCGCCTGCTCCAGTTGGCGAGTCTGAGTCTCGCTTTCGAGGGCGTCGCCGCGCAGCTGGTCCAGTGCGACAAATAGCTGAGCTAATCGGTCATGATTGCTCGTGGTGCCTGAGGTGATTTCCGCCACCTGGGTTTCGACATTCCCGGCCAGGTCGGCGATGCCGGTGAGCTGGGTTCCGGTCTGGGCTATCTGCGCTGCGGCTTCGTCGAGCTCGCTGGCCTGCTTCTGGATATGGCTGACCACCGCAGCGCTTTGTTCACCGATATCGCTGACCATCCGTCCGACTTCTTCGGTGGCGCTGCTGGTGCGGCCGGCCAGATTGCGCACCTCGTCGGCCACGACCGCAAAGCCACGCCCAGCGTCGCCGGCACGCGCCGCCTCGATGGCGGCATTGAGCGCGAGCAGGTTGGTCTGACTGGCGATGGACTGAATCACATCGGTGATTCGACGGATCTCTTCGGTACGCGCCGAAAGCCCGTCGAGCAATCCGCGGCTGGCTTCGGTCTGCGCGCTGAGCTGTTGCATGCGTTCGATCGCGTGCTGCAGTCCTGCACGCCCGCTGTCGCTGCTGCGCCGTACCGCTTCGGCCGCTTCCAAGGCTTGCCGCGCGCGGGCGGCACTGTCTTGCTCGGTTGCGGTCATCGCCTCGGCGCCGCTGGCGATTTCGCTGATCGCTGCTAGCTGGGATTGCAGACGTACGGCGAGCTGCTCGGCACTGAAAGACACCTGAGCGGCGGCCAGTGCGTTGTGGCATGTGTGTCGCGAAAGGTTTTTGCTCAGGTCGTTAGAGCTCTGAGTATCAGAACCATCATTCGTCAGCTCGCAGGCCTGGTGGCGCCACGGACCTAGCCAGGGCCACAGGCCGAGCAGCAGAATCGAGACTGCCGTCAGGTAGAACGGCAGCTCCATCCATCTATAAAACAGCAGCAGTCCCAGCAACGCCGCCGCGTGGATCAGACAGGCCTTGGGATAAAGACGGAAGGCAGGGCGCATCGGTGGCCTCTTGTTGTCATCCGGTAACACGGTTTTTGTAACCATCTCGCTACCAATGAACAGTAGCTCATTAGTGGCAAATGGCCGGGCTTACCGAGTTAGCGGCAGCATACTGTGAAGCTTAAATCCCTCCGTTTTCACAGAATTCCCGCGCTGACATCTTGGCGTCAGCGCGGCAGATCCGGCGCAGCCAGCGGCAGGCCGAGCTGCACGCGCCGTCGTAACCAAGGGCTCGGTCGATAGCGTGGTTCGTTGCCGTAACAGGCCTGCATGGCTTCCAGGATGGTGAGGATTCGCGCCGGACTGTAGTGCTCGGCAAACCCCAGCGGCCCCTTCGGATAACCCAGCGCAAGCTGCACGGCGCGATCGAGCGTATCCGGCGAGGCGATACCCTTCTGCGCAATTTCGCAGCCAAGATTGACGATGCTGGCGACGATTCGCTGGCTGACGAAGCCCGGCGAGTCATTGATCACTTCCACCGGTACGCCATCGGCACCCAGCGCCTGACGTGCCTGTGCTTCCAGCGCCGGGTCGAGTGCTGGCTGACGCATCAGTACGCGGCGCTTATCGAAATCGCTGAACGAGTCCAGCGCAATGGTGCGCACCGCCGGGAGCGCCAATCGCTCGACGCAGTTGCTGGCGTCCTCACCCAATGGCGTGATCAAGCAGATGGCCTGGTCCGATGGTTCCGCGCCGTCTTCGAGCACGGCGCCGGCTTGCTGCAAGAGCGCACCGACGCGCCCGCGGAGCTCGGGCTCGATGCTGTCGAGCCAGAACGGTCTATCGATGCTCACCGGCTCGAAGCGGGGTTCCGGCGAGCGAATCTGCTGGCCATCCTGATAACGATAGAAACCCTGACCGGTCTTGCGTCCGAGCAAACCCGCTGCAACCCGTTGCGCAGCGAGATAGGACGGGGTGTAGCGCGGGTCGTAATAGAACTGGTCGTGCACCGACTCCATCACGGCATGGGAGATGTCCAGGCCGGTCAGATCGAACAGCTCGAACGGCCCCATGCGGAAACCCGGACCGTCGCGCAGGATTCGATCGATCTGCTCCGGGGTAGCGATGCCCTCGCTGAGAATCCGCTGGGCCTCGGTGCCATAGGCGCGACCGGCATGGTTGACGAGAAAACCGGGAGTGTCGGGAGTGATTGCCGGGAAATGTCCGGCATGCTCGGCCAGCTGGACCAGCCGCTCGATGACCATCGGCTCGGTGCGCTCGCCGCGGACCACCTCGACGAGCTTCATCAACGTCACCGGATTGAAGAAGTGGAAGCCGGCCACCCGCTCGGGACGCGTACAGGCGCTGGCGATGCGGGTCACCGATAACGACGAGGTATTGGTTGCAAGCACGGCGTCGGCGGCGATCAGGCTTTCCAGCTCGACGAACAGGCTCTGCTTCGCCTCGAGATTTTCGACGATAGCTTCGATGAGCAGGTCGCAGCCAGACAACTCAGCCAGTTGATGGGCCGGCTGCATGCGTTTCTGAATTGCCGATAGCTCGTCAGCACTCAATCGCCCCTTGGCAACGCTGCGTTCAAGCAGCTCCCGGTTGAATTGCAACGCCTGCTCGATGGCGTCGGGACGACTGTCATACAACCAGACCTGCTGCCCAGCGCTGGCAAACAATTGCGCGATGCCGCGCCCCATGGCGCCGGCGCCGATAATGCCAATACGGGAAAACATGCGAACCTCCTCAATGGATGCGTTGCGTCTGTCTTGGGTACGTCTGTCTTGGGTTGTTATTAGAAGTGATATTTCGCACTGCGAAATAATATTCCGCCTCAATTGACCGAAAGCCTAAAGACTGCCAGTCTCCTACGCAAGCCATCCGTGACCGAGCGCCATGCATACGTCCGACTATTCCCTCGCCCTGCTGCAACAGGCTCAAGCCTCCGGCACCAGCCTCTTTCAGCGCATCGGCTGCGAGCTGCTGGAGGAGATCGTTCGACTCATTGCCTTCGGCGAGAGCGTGTTCAAACGTGGCGCCCGGCAACGAGAGCTGTTAGCTCGATGACCGCGTTATTGCCGCTGGCACTACTCTTCGAGCTGCTGGCCCTGACGACCCAACTGCAGCCGCTGAGCGTCATCAGCGGTGCTCTGCTAGCGGTTTTCTTCGTCTGGCATTGGCGTTCGCTGATGCCTTACCCGCGTCGGCTCGGCGTCGTCACCCTGGCATTGCTCGGCTACTGGCTGCTGACCGGCGAAGCGAACTGGCAACAGGGTGCGCGCATGTTGTCCTCGGCCGCTTATTACGCTGCGTTCATCGGCGCATTGGGTTTGATGCATTGCCTGGTCAAACGATTGCATCAGCTCAGCGAGCTGCATCGCCTGTTATTGGCAGGGCCACGTACCTGGCTCTATCCCGGTTATCTGATGAGCACGTTTGCGATCAGTTCGATCCTGAGCTTCGGCATGCTCAATCTGATCTGCGGTTCGCTGGAACGCCACCTCGAGCGGCGCCCCTATAGCGACACCCAGCGTCGCGAAGGTAGACGCGGGGTAATGGTTACCTCGCTGCGCGGTTTCGCGCTGGTGCCCTTGCTGGCACCCACCAGCGTCGCGGTGGCCATCCTTACTCGTGAAATACCGGGACTGAGCTGGAGCGCGCTATTGCCGTTCGGGCTACTCGGCGGCGTGCTTCTGCTGCTGTTCGGCTGGCCGGCAGAGAATCGTCGTTTGCAGCAACTGGCCCATCCTGCTTCCGAACCTCAGACACATTCGGAGCAGGCGCGTGGCAGCTTCCGGGGTCTGCTCGTCGGCAGCCTGATCGGTATCGTGCTGATCGCCATGTTGGCTGCACTGACCTGGCTTTCCGCCACTCAGGCAGCGATGCTGCTAGTGCCGCTCGCCGTAATCACAATTCTGCTCTGGCAGCGGATAGCGCCACGCCAGGTATTCGGCGAAGTCAGCGATACCCTCATTGGCATGCGTAACGAGACCTTTATTTTCGCCAGCTCGGCGTTGCTGGCCGGCCTGGTCGCCGCGGTGTTGCCGGTGCATCACCTGTCCGATCATCTCGGCGCCACTCCCCTTGTGCTGTTCGCGCTGGGTGCGTTCGGTACGCTGGTAATCATCGTGCTGGCGCTGCTGGGCGTAGCGCCGCTGATCTCGCTGAACA
Organism: Stutzerimonas sp. VN223-3; assembly: GCF_045999685.1. Taxonomy (NCBI): domain Bacteria; kingdom Pseudomonadati; phylum Pseudomonadota; class Gammaproteobacteria; order Pseudomonadales; family Pseudomonadaceae; genus Stutzerimonas; species Stutzerimonas sp. VN223-3. The sequence goes on from NZ_RBEC01000002.1 coordinate 165,236, forward strand.
TTTGCGCGGCCCTGCTGGCGCAGCTGGCGAGTCAGGGCGTCGCGGTGATGCAGCCGGCGGTGGCGCTGCTGTTCGGCTTTTCCTTGGCGATGTTGCTATCGCCCTATGGCCCATCCGCCCTTCTATTGGCTCGCCACGCCCAGCTTTCGCCCTGGCGCATCGCCGTCGGCTGGAATGGCCGCTTCGTGCTGAGCGTACTGCTGCCACTGCTGCTGGTACCGCTGCTGGCATGAGCAGCGCCGCTCACATCCAGCCGTACTCGGCCATGGACAGCGGCTCGCCATCGCCGACGATGAAGTGATCGAGCACCCGCACATCGATCAGCGCCAATGCGTCGGTGAGCTTGCGGGTCAGTTGCCGATCAGCCTGGCTGGGCTCGGCGACACCCGAGGGGTGATTGTGGGTCAGGATGACGGCCGCCGCGTTCTGTGCCAGTGCGCGCTTGACCACTTGCCGCGGATAGACGCTGGCACCATCGATAGTGCCGTGGAACAACACTTCGAAGGCCAGCACGCGGTGCTTCGAATCGAGAAACAGGCAGGCGAAGAGTTCGTGCGGCTCGTGCCGCAGCCGCGCCTTGAGGTAATCGCGTACTGCCTGCGGGCTTTCCAGTGCCGAATCGCGACGAATGCGCTCGGCCAGGTGCCGCCTGGCCATTTCCAGCACCGCTTGCAGCTGGGCGAACTTGGCTGGCCCCAGCCCCAGATGGCTGCTGAACTGCTCAAGATCGCTTTCCAGCAGCGCGCGCAGGCTGCCGAACTCGCTGAGTAGATGTCTGGCGAGATCAACCGCGCTCTTGCCGGCCACCCCGGTGCGCAGAAATATCGCCAGCAGTTCCGCGTCGGACAAGGCCGCCGCGCCCTGCTCCAGAAGCTTTTCCCGCGGACGTTCCGCCGCGGGCCAGTCACGAATGCTCATGTCACCTCCATGTTGAGCGTGCCCCTCGTCCTGTGAGGGCGCTGTGCTATCTTAACGGCCTTTTATCGACGGCAACCGGCCCCCGCCGGAACCAGTTCTCACCCGTAACAAGGCAGGCCTATGCAGCGGCTTTATCGTAAACGCATCGTCCTGGGCGTCGGCGGCGGCATCGCCGCCTACAAGAGTGCCGAGCTGGTTCGCCGGCTCCGCGACCAGGGCGCCGAAGTGCGCGTCGTGATGACCAGTGGCGGTCGCGAATTCATCACCCCGCTGACGCTTCAGGCGCTTTCCGGCCACCCGGTTCATCTGGATCTGCTCGACCCCGCCGCCGAGGCCGCCATGGGGCATATCGAGCTGGCCCGCTGGGCCGACTTGATTCTGGTCGCACCCGCCACTGCGGATCTCATGGCGCGCCTGGCCCAAGGCATCGCCAACGACTTACTGACCACGCTGGTACTGGCCACCAACGCACCGGTTGCTCTGGCACCGGCGATGAATCAGGCGATGTGGGCCGACCCCGCGACTCAGGCAAACCATGCGCTGCTACAGCAAAGGGGCATTCGCATGTTCGGCCCCGCAGCAGGCAGCCAGGCCTGTGGCGACGTCGGCATGGGCCGGATGATGGAAGCGGATGATCTAGCTCAGGCTGCCGCCGACTGCTTCGAACGCAGTCTGTTGACCGGCCAGCATTTGCTGATCACTGCTGGCCCGACCCAGGAAAACATCGATCCGGTGCGTTACATCACCAATCACAGCTCCGGCAAGATGGGCTTTGCCTTGGCCGAAGCCGCCGCCGAAGCCGGTGCTCGCGTGACGCTGGTAGCGGGCCCGGTATTTCTGCCGACACCCGATCGGGTGCAGCGCATCGATGTTGTCAGCGCCCGCGACATGCTCGCCGCCTGCGAAGCGGCGATGCCTTGCGACCTCTTCATCGCCGCCGCCGCCGTTGCGGACTACCGTCCGGAAGTGGTCGCGCCGCACAAACTGAAGAAAGACCCTACCAAAGGTGATGGTTTGCTTCTGCAGATGGTCCGCAATCCCGATATTCTCGCCACTCTGGCCGGCCGCGAAGATCGCCCGTTCAGCGTCGGTTTTGCGGCCGAAACCGAGAATCTGCTGGAGTACGCCACACGCAAGCTACGTGACAAGAATCTCGATTTGATCGTTGCCAACGACGTCGCCAATCCCAGCATCGGCTTCAACAGCGAAGAAAATGCCGTCACGGTAATCGACCGTCAGCAGCACGAAACCCGTTTCAGCCAGGCCAGCAAAGGGCATATCGCCCGTCAGCTGATCGCCTTCATCGCCGACCGTTTTCATCAGGCCTAACATGCACAAACTCCAAGCGAAAATTCTCGACCCACGCCTTGGCCGGGATTTCCCCCTGCCCGCCTATGCCACCAGCGGTTCCGCCGGCCTCGACCTGCGCGCCATGCTGCAAGCCGACACCACCCTCGAGCCGGGCCAGACCCTGCTCATCCCCACCGGGCTGTCGATCCATATCGCCGACCCGAATCTCGCGGCGCTGGTTCTGCCGCGTTCGGGGCTCGGTCACAAGCATGGCATCGTGCTCGGTAATCTGGTCGGCCTGATCGACTCCGACTACCAGGGCGAGCTGATGGTCTCCTGCTGGAACCGCGGCCAGACCCGATTCGAGATCGCGGTTGGCGAGCGCATCGCGCAGCTCATGCTGGTGCCAGTGATCCAGGCACAGTTCGAGCTGGTGAATGAATTCGATAGCAGCGATCGCGGCGCGGGCGGCTTCGGTCACTCCGGCAGCCATTGAGCCATACCCGCCTTTCAGGACGATCCGAGGAGCTCCATGAAACTCTTCAAGCGCACCGCCAAGGACACCGGCGTACTCAATCCCGCCGACACCACATCATCCCCAACACGCCGTAGCGCCGGGCTCAATACTTTGATGCCGGGGCTGCTGCCAGGCTTGCTGGGCCTCGCCATCGCTGGCGCATTGCTCTGGATGGGGCACCAAAGCAGCCAGCAGCAGCATGCTGCCGAACTGACGCAGGCCTGGGGCCAAAGCCAGGCCTCGGCGGTCGAGCAAGCCCTTCGTCAACTGGCTGAAAATACTCGTGCCGCCGCCAGCGACCCCCAGCTTCTCGAGGCGCTGCGCAGCGAGCAGCCCGAGCGGATACGTGCCGCTGAACGTGAACTTGGCTACCGCGACGGTGTGGTCGATGCGCATCTCAGCTTGCGCGGCCAGGCCCGGCAGAACCCGGATCGTCCCGGACCGCTGAACTTCGCCGCGCTGGACCTGTTGCAACGTGCCGAAAACGGCGAGCCGCCAGCGCCCGAAGCGTTCAAGGTCGATAACCGCTGGCTGCTCTATAGTGCTGTCGCGCTACGCTCGTCTGCGCAACAACCGGCCGAGGGCACGCTGCTGCTGGTCACCAGTCTGGAGCGGTTCCTGGCTACGCTCCCGAAATTGCCCGCCGAGGCCGGCCAGCTACGCCTGGTTCAGCAATTCAATAGCGCGCCCGCGCAACTGCTCGCACAACGGGGCGGCGCGGGAATCGAAAGCAAGACGACAACGCTGTCCAGCGGCAATCCGAACTGGAAACTCAGCTTCCTGCCCAGTGCGAGCTTGGGTGCCGCAACACTATCACCGCTTTTGTTGCTCGCCGCGGCCCTGGCAGCACTTTGCGGTCTTCTGCTCGGCTTGCAGCTGGTGCTCAGCGCACAGCAGCGGCGGCTTCGTGAAGATGTCATGCATTTGGGCCAGATGGTGCAGGAACTCTCCAACGGCAAGGCCATCAAAACACCGACTTTGAGACTGCCAGCGCTTGATGCGCTAGCCAAGAGTCTGGTCCGTCTGCCGCTCCGCACCGCCGGAATGGCGCCGACCAAAGCGTCGGCCACACCGCAGCCAGCGGTTCGGCAACCCCAATCCGCCGAGTACGTCGATCCAGTATTCCAGGATAACGATATTCTCGACATCGACATTCTCGACGAGGACCAGGACTGGCTTGGCCTCGATACCAAGGAGCGAGAAACCGCAATGAGCGCCCCCAAAGCCCCACAACTGCCCGCCAGTATTTTTCGTGCCTACGACATCCGTGGGGTTGTCGGCGACACTCTGACCAACGAAACCGCTTACTGGGTAGGCCGCGCGGTCGGCTCCGAAAGCCTTGCCAAGGGTGAGCCGAATGTATCGGTTGGCCGTGATGGCCGCCTGTCCGGACCGGAACTGGTACAGCACCTGATCCAGGGCCTGGTGGACAGCGGTTGCAGCGTTAGCGACGTCGGCATGGTACCGACCCCGGTTCTCTACTACGCAGCCAACGTGCTGGCCGGCAAATCCGGCGTGATGCTGACCGGTAGCCACAACCCGCCGGACTACAACGGCTTCAAGATCGTCATTGCCGGCGATACCCTCGCCAATGAACAGATCCAGGTGCTGCGCCAGCGCATCGAGACCGGCGACCTCGCTGAGGGCGTCGGCCAGGCCGAGCAGATCGACGTACTGGAAAGCTATTTCAAGCGCATCCGCGACGATATCGCGCTGGCCAAACCGCTCAAGGTCGTGGTCGACTGCGGCAACGGCGTCGCTGGCGTCATCGCTCCCCAACTGATCGAGTCACTAGGCTGCAAGGTCATCCCGCTGTTCTGCGATGTCGACGGCAACTTCCCCAACCATCACCCGGATCCGGGCAAGCTGGAGAACCTCGAAGACCTGATTGCCAAGGTCAAATCGGAAAATGCCGATCTGGGCCTGGCCTTCGACGGTGACGGCGACCGCGTCGGTGTAGTGACCAACGCGGGCACGGTGGTCTACCCGGATCGCTTGCTGATGCTGTTTGCCAAGGACGTGGTGTCACGCAACCCAGGGGCGGACATCATCTTCGACGTCAAATGCACGCGTCGTCTGACTCCATTGATCAGTGGCTATGGCGGCCGCCCGGTGATGTGGAAGACCGGTCACTCGTTGATCAAGAAGAAGATGAAAGAAACTGGCGCCCTGCTGGCCGGCGAGATGAGCGGACACATCTTCTTCAAGGAGCGCTGGTACGGCTTCGATGATGGTATTTACAGTGCCGTGCGCCTGCTGGAAATCCTCAGCCAGGACAAGCGCCCTGCCGAGCAGGTCTTTGCAGCCTTCCCCAACGACCTTTCCACACCGGAAATCAACATCAAGGTCACCGAGGAAAGCAAGTTCACCATCATCGAAGCACTGCATCGCGACGCTCAGTGGGGCGAGGCCAACATCACCACGCTCGACGGCGTTCGTGTCGACTATCCGAAAGGCTGGGGCCTGGTGCGCGCGTCCAATACCACGCCGGTTCTGGTGCTGCGTTTCGAGGCCGAAAACGAGGAAGAGCTCAAGCGCATACAAGAAGTCTTCCGCGCACAGCTTTATACTGTCGCGCCCGACCTCACCCTGCCGTTCTGATCTGATTTGCGGAGCCCTGCATGACCCTCAGCCGTGAAGCCGCCACCCAATTCGCCCAGGTCCTGTCCGAAGCGCTGCCCTATATTCGCCGGTTCGTCGGCAAGACACTGGTCATCAAATACGGGGGCAACGCGATGGAAAGCGAGGAGCTGAAGACCGGCTTCGCCCGCGACATCGTGCTGATGAAAGCAGTGGGTATAAACCCTGTGGTGGTTCACGGCGGTGGCCCGCAGATCGGCGATCTGCTCAAGCGCCTGAATATCGAGAGTCAGTTCATTGATGGCATGCGGGTGACCGACAGCCAGACCATGGATGTGGTGGAAATGGTCCTCGGTGGCCAGGTCAACAAGAGCATCGTCAGCCTGATCAACCAGCACGGCGGAGCCGCCATCGGACTGACCGGCAAGGATGCCAAGCTGATCCGCGCCAAAAAGCTCAAGGCCACCCGCCAGACGCCGGAAATGACCTCACCGGAAATCATCGATATCGGTCAGGTTGGTGAAGTCACTGGAATCAATACAGAACTGCTGGAAATGCTGGTTCGCGGCAACTTCATTCCGGTCATCGCACCGATTGGCGTGGGTCCGGATGGCGAGTCCTATAACATCAATGCTGACTTGGTCGCAGGCAAAGTTGCCGAGGCGCTGAGATCCGAGAAGCTGATGTTGTTGACCAATATCGCCGGCCTAATGGACAAGCAGGGCCATGTGCTCACAGGGCTGACCACGGCGCAAGTCGATGAGCTGATCGCCGACGGCACCATCTATGGCGGTATGCTGCCGAAGATCCGCTGCGCATTGGAAGCGGTACAGGGTGGTGTGCATAGCGCTCACATCATCGACGGTCGCGTGCCCAACGCGGTGCTGTTGGAGATCTTCACCGACATCGGCGTCGGCACCCTCATTACCAACCGCAAGTAAACGCCGACTCATAACAAAGAAGCCCGGCCTTCCGTGGGGAGAGCTGGGCTTCTTTTTGCGAGCCGCCTATTGGGACTGGCCGAGCAACTCGGCGACTCGTTCACGCTCTTTGCCGAAACTGACTTCGGCTTTGTTGCGGGCCTGCTTGTAGCGCTCGATATCGCGCCGCAGGCTGGCCTGTTCCTTATTGAGGTTGTGGATCTGCGTCAGCAGCTGTTGGGGTACCTGGCGGCCGGCACGCTCATGGCTCGCCGCCTGACTTTGCAGATTGGCTTGCTGGGTGCGCAGCGCCTGCAAATTGCCGCGCGTGATGCCGATTACGCTATCCAGCTCTGACAGCTTTCTCGCCTGGGCTCGCTCGACATCCTTGACGCTGGCATACAGACGCAGCAGCTGCGCATCCGACCCGGCGCGGGCCTTGGCTTCGAGCAAACGTTGACGCTCTTCGGGCGTCGGCGCGGGCGGCACCACTCGAGTGACCCGCCCCTGGTCGTTGAGCACTTCATAGCCTTTGCCGATATGCTGGGGCGGGACGCCGTGACGATCGAGCACGACCACGCCCTTGTCATCGACATAGCGATACAGGTCAGCATGGGCAGCCGCTGCACCCAACAAGCCACACAGCAAAAGTACCCTGCTCCCTATTTGCATCTTTAGCCTCTTCCGTATTCGACGCGCTCGGTACAGCCACTCGAAACGCCCATGTTTTTATGTTCGGACAGCGCCCAGCTTATACAACCAGCCAGACTTGAACAGCAATAAGCACACCAACAAGGGGATCAAGAAGTACAGAAACATCACGGCAGCGACCCGTGCGGCGGCACCAACTGTCAACAACGCTCAGCAAAAAAAATCATTGGGTAGCTTAAACGTCCACGCCACCCAGACTCAAAGCACTGCAGAGGGGCCACGGTTTATGCAAATGAAGGTGGTCCTTATTCGTCAGTTGCTGACACAAAACAGGACGTCCGACTCAAGGATCTCGGCTGAGAATGGACTATGCGGCGGCTCTGCCGCTGCCAACTACTCAACCGCTCAAATCCCGTATTGATCCCGGTAAGCCTCAACCGCTGGCAAGTACCGTTTGAGTTGTTCATCTTGAGCCAAGAACTCCAGCACTTGCGCGAGCGAAACAATGCTCACTACAGGCATGCCATAGTCGCGCTCCACTTCCTGAATGGCCGACAACTGGCCCTGGCCGCGCTCCTGCCGGTTGAGCGCAATGAGGACACCGGCGGCCTCAGCACCTTCCGCACGAATGATTTGCATCACTTCGCGAATCGCGGTTCCGGCGGTAATGACGTCATCGACGATCAGCACGCGCCCGGTGAGCGGCGATCCCACTAACGTACCGCCTTCACCGTGATCCTTGGCTTCCTTACGATTGAAGCACCACGGCAAGTCGCGTTGGTGGTGCTCGGCCAGCGAGATCGCTGTCGCCGCAGCCAGGGGAATTCCCTTGTAGGCAGGGCCGAAGATCACATCGAAATCGATACCGCTATCGACGACGGCGGCCGCGTAAAAGCGACCTAGTTGGGCCAGCGCCGATCCAGTATTGAACAAGCCGGCATTGAAGAAATAAGGGCTGGTGCGCCCGGATTTCAGGGTGAACTCACCGAAGCGCAGAACCCCGCGCTCGATGGCGAAGCGAATGAACTCGCGCTGGTACGCCTGCATGAAGAATATTCCCGGAAGACACTGATTTAGCTAATTGCAAAGAGCTTGGGTTATCATACACGCACGTGTTTTTAGGGGCCATTTATGCGGATCATCAGCGTCAACGTGAATGGCATTCAAGCGGCGGCACAGCGGGGTCTTCTCAGCTGGCTGCAAGCGCAGAATGCCGACGTCATCTGCCTGCAGGATACCCGCGCCTCCGTAGTAGAACTCGATGATCCGGCCTATCAGCTCGACGGCTATTTCCTCTATACAGTCGACGCTGAGATTCCGGAGCAGGGCGGTGTTGCGTTGTACTCCAGATTGCAGCCGAAGGCCGTGATCATGGGCCTCGGCTTCGAGACCGCCGACCGCTACGGCCGCTATCTGCAGGCCGATTTCGACAAGGTCAGCATTGCTACCCTGCTACTGCCTACCGGCCGCGGCAGCGACGAGGAGCTGAACCAGAAATTCAAGTTCATGGACGATTTCGCTCACTACCTCGATAAGCAGCGTCGCAAACGTCGTGAATATCTCTATTGCGGCTCGCTGTATGTCGCGCATCAGAAACTGGACGTGAAGAACTGGCGCGACTGCCAGCAAGCCACCGGCTTCCTGCCGCCGGAGCGCGCCTGGCTCGACGAAATATTCGGCAACATGGGCTATGTCGATGCACTGCGTGAAGTGAGCCGAGAAGGGGATCTTTACAGCTGGTGGCCGGATACTGAGCAGGCGCAGATGCTCAACTTGGGCTGGCGCTTCGACTATCAGATCCTCACCTCGGGCATGCGCCGCTTTGTACGCAACGCGCGCCTTCCCCGTCAGCCACGATTCTCGCAGCATGCCCCGCTGGTAGTGGACTACGACTGGACACTTAGTCTTTAAGCTGGAAGCTGGAATCCAATCAAGTAGAGGCTGAGAGCCTGCCAGGCTCCTGCTTTTACTTAAAGTTTGTAGCTTGCCGCTACCTGACAATCCGCCAACAGAATGGATAGCGATAGGGCTTGCCTTCGTTAGCGCGAATGCCGGCAATCACTACGAGCACCAGCGCTACCACACTGATCAGCGCCATCAATGGAAAGCCGATCAGAACCCACGCCAGCACCCCACAGATCATCAGCAGAATGCTGAACGTGATCTGAAAGTTGAGCGCCTCCTTGCCCTGCTCGTCGACGAAGGGATCCATATCTTTTTTCAGCTGCCAGACGATCAGCGGCCCCAGCACGTTGCCGATCATCGGCACCAGAAACCAGAAGAACGCCGAGTAGTGACAGAACATTGCCCATTGCCGCGCTTGCGGCGAAGGCTGGGGTACGAGCTCCTGGTCAGACATGGCGTTCTCCTCTGGATCAATCGGCCAGCGCGGCTTTCTGCAGCGCGAACAATTCCTGCATGCCGCTCTGCGCCAGCGCGAGCATGGCGTTGAGCTCTTCCGGCTGGAACGGTGCGCCTTCGGCGGTGCCCTGTACCTCGATGAAACCACCTGCGTCGGTCATGACCACGTTGAGGTCGGTTTCGGCTGCCGAGTCTTCCAGATAGTCCAGATCGAGCACCGGCTCACCCTGATACATACCCACTGAAACTGCGGCGACCATCTGCTTGAGCGGATCACCACCCTTCAATCCACCGCGCTTCTTGAGCAACTTCAAGGCATCGACCAGCGCCACCATCGCACCGGTAATCGAAGCAGTGCGAGTACCACCATCGGCCTGAATCACATCGCAATCGATATAGATGGTGTTTTCGCCCAGCTTGCTCATGTCCAGCGCCGCGCGTAGCGAGCGCCCGATCAACCGTTGAATCTCGAGGGTGCGCCCGCCCTGCTTGCCTCGGCTGGCTTCACGCTGGTTACGCTCGCCAGTGGCGCGCGGCAGCATGCCGTATTCGGCGGTCAGCCAACCCTGGCCCTGCCCCTTGAGAAAACGCGGTACGCCATTTTCGATGCTGGCGGTGCAGATCACTTTGGTATCACCGAACTCCACCAGCACCGAGCCCTCGGCATGCTTGGTGTAGTTGCGGGTGATGCGGATAGAACGCAGCTGATCGGCGGCGCGGCCACTGGGACGCTTCATGGGTATTTCCTACTTCATCGATTCTGGTGCCGGCATTATAGGAGGCTTTGGTGCAGAATTACGCGCCCGGCCTGCCGATCGGCAAAAGCACCAGAGGCTAACGGCTATACGACAAGCACAGGGCGGCAACCATTGCGTTGCTTCTCATCGTCCAGCCTCAAACGCCTTTTTGATTTACAATCCGTCGCCTTTCGCCATCGCACCGAGGGGTTACCCAATGATTCACAGCATGACCGCCTTCGCACGGGCCGAGCAGGCCAGCGACCACGGCACCCTCAGCTGGGAAATCCGTTCGGTGAACCACCGCTATCTGGAGCCGCATCTGCGCCTACCCGAAGCCTTCCGCGACCTTGAGGGCGCTGTCCGAGAAGCGCTACGCAAGGGCCTGTCGCGCGGCAAGGTCGAATGCACACTGCGCTTTACCGAGGACGCCGCTGGCCGCTCGATGCAGGTAGACAATCAGCGGGCCAGCCAGCTGATTGCCGCAGCGGAAAGCGTCGCCGCATTGATCAAGCAACCAGCGCCACTCAATCCATTGGAAATACTGGCCTGGCCGGGCGTACTGGTGGGTGACGCGGCCGATCCCCAGGCGCTCAACAGCGCGGCCTTACAGCTGTTTCACCGGACACTGGGGGAGCTGAAGGATGGCCGCCAGCGCGAGGGCGAAGAGCTGGCTCGCCTGATCAACGAGCGCCTCGATGCGATCACCGAGGAAACCGCCACGCTGCGTTTTCAGGTCCCGCAGATGCTCGCTGCCCAGCGGCAGAAGGTGCTGGACCGCTGCGCCGAAATGCGCGTCGACCTGGATCCGCAACGTCTCGAACAGGAGATGGTAATGCTGGCGCAGAAGAGCGACGTCGCCGAGGAGCTGGACCGCCTGACGACTCACGTCAGCGAGGTGCGCCGGGTACTGAAGTCCGGCGGCGCCGCCGGTCGGCGTCTGGATTTCCTCATGCAGGAACTCAATCGTGAAGCCAATACACTCGGATCCAAAGCATTTGACACTCGTAGCACCCAGGCGGCGGTAAGCCTCAAGGTGCTCATCGAACAGATGCGTGAACAGGTCCAGAACATCGAATAGCAACGCCGCTTGGCGCTGCACGGCGGGCCGGCCTCGGGCTGCCGTTGCCAAGCCTACATTCAGTAACCGTTCAGAGAATCACATGTCAGCCTCCACCGGTACGCTCTATATCGTTTCCGCCCCTTCCGGCGCCGGCAAGACCAGCCTGGTCAAGGCCCTGCTCGATGCGCAGCCGCAGACTCGAGTCTCTGTCTCGCATACGACCCGCCCCATGCGCCCGGGCGAGGTGGATGGGATCAACTATCACTTCGTCAGCCGCGAAGAATTCCTCGAGCGGCTGGAGCACGACGAATTCCTTGAACACGCCGAGGTATTTGGCAACCTCTACGGCACATCGCAGCGCTGGCTCGAACAGACCCTGAAAGAAGGCTATGACCTGATTCTGGAAATCGACTGGCAGGGCGCCCAGCAAGTCCGCCGGCTGATGCCGCAGGCCAAGTCCATCTTCATTCTGCCGCCCACCCAGGAAGCGCTGCGTCAGCGCCTGACCAACCGGGGCCAGGACAGCGACGAGGTGATCCAGAAGCGCATGCGCGAGGCGGTCAGCGAAATGACTCATTACATCGAATACGACTATCTGGTGATCAACGACGACTTCGCCCACGCCCTGATCGACCTGCAAGCGATTTTCCGCGCCAATCAGCTGCTGCAAACCGCTCAGCAACAGCGGTTCGATGGACTGCTCAAGCAGTTGCTGACTTAGCTGCAAGCTGATCAGTGTCGCGGCCTACTCCGAGCCCCCGAGCGTGGCTTTTTTCTTCACTCGCAGCTTGAGGCCTGAAGCTTGCCGCTGCTTTTCACTTTTTACCGCTTCCCTATTGGCTGGTGATTTTTTAGACTATTCCGTCCGCTCGCCCATTCGGGCATGCTTTACCGCTATTGATGAGGAACACCATGGCCCGCGTTACCGTTGAAGACTGTCTGGACAACGTAGATAACCGCTTCGAGCTGGTCATGCTCGCCACCAAGCGCTCGCGTCAGCTGGCCACAGGCGGCAAAGAGCCCAAGGTAGCCTGGGAAAATGACAAGCCGACCGTAGTTGCGTTGCGCGAAATCGCATCCGGTCTGGTGGATTATGACGTGATCGCACAAGACGACATCGTCGACGACGAGCCGCTATTCGTACAGTACGAGGAAGAGCCCAACGAGGCCCTTTAACTAAATGCCAGGTCGAGGTCGAACCGCAGATACAGCGCCCCGCCGGCAAGGAGCAACGCCTTGCCAGCCATAGACGCCCTTGCCGATCGCCTATCGACCTACCTCGGCGCAGACCAGGTAAACCTGGTGCGCCGTGCCTATTTCTATGCTGAGCAGGCCCATGATGGCCAGCGTCGGCGCAGCGGTGAAGCCTACGTCACCCATCCCCTCGCGGTAGCCAACATCCTCGCCGACATGCACATGGATCATCAGAGCCTGATGGCCGCGATGCTGCATGACGTCATCGAGGACACCGGCATCGCCAAGGAAGCGCTCACCGCGCAGTTCGGCGAGACCGTCGCCGAACTGGTCGACGGAGTCAGCAAGCTGACCCAGATGAAGTTCGAAACCAAGGCCGAAGCCCAGGCGGAGAACTTTCAGAAAATGGCCATGGCCATGGCACGCGACATCCGCGTGATCCTGGTCAAGCTCGCCGACCGCCTGCATAACATGCGCACACTTGAAGTGCTGGCCGGCGAAAAGCGCCGTCGCATCGCCAAAGAAACCCTGGAAATTTACGCGCCCATCGCCAATCGCCTGGGCATGCATGCGATGCGCGTGGAGTTCGAGGATCTCGGCTTCAAGGCCATGCACCCGATGCGTTCGGAACGCATCCGCGCTGCGGTCCGTCGCGCCCGCGGCAACCGTAACGAAATCGTCGAAAAAATCGAACAGTCACTGATTCACTGCCTTGAGCGCGAAAGCCTCGAAGGCGAGGTGGTGGGCCGCGAGAAACATCTGTTCAGCATCTACAAAAAGATGCGCGGCAAGCGCAAGGCGTTCAACGAGATCATGGACGTCTACGCTTTCCGCATCGTGGTCGACAAGGTTGACACCTGCTACCGCGTGCTCGGCGCGGTGCACAGCCTTTACAAGCCACTCCCCGGTCGCTTCAAGGACTACATCGCGATTCCCAAGGCGAATGGCTATCAGTCCCTGCACACCACCCTGTTCGGCATGCACGGCGTGCCCATCGAGATCCAGATTCGCACCCGCGAAATGGAAGAGATGGCCAATAACGGCATCGCAGCCCACTGGCTGTATAAATCCGATGACGAAGAAGCCTCCAAAGGCACCCATGCCCGCGCGCGGCAGTGGGTCAAAGGCGTGCTGGAACTACAAGAGCGCGCCGGTAATTCGCTGGAATTCATCGAGAGCGTCAAAATCGACCTGTTTCCGGACGAGGTCTACGTCTTTACGCCCAAGGGCAGCATCATGGAGCTGCCCAAAGGCTCGACCGCGGTGGACTTCGCTTATGCGGTGCATACCGACGTCGGCAATACCTGCATTGCCTGCCGCGTCAACCGGCGTCTGGCGCCGCTGTCGCAGGCACTGGAAAGCGGCAGCACTGTTGAAATCGTCACGGCGCCTGGAGCGCGACCGAATCCCGCCTGGCTTAATTTCGTGGTCACCGGCAAGGCGCGAACGCATATTCGCCACGCGCTGAAACTGCAACGCCGCTCGGAGTCGATCAACCTTGGCGAGCGCCTGTTGAATAAGGTGCTCACCGGCTTCGAAACCAGCCTGGAAAAGGTCTCCCAGGAACGCATCAGGGCGGTGCTCAACGAATACCACATGGAGGTCGTCGAAGACCTGCTTGAAGACATCGGCCTGGGCAACCGCATGGCTTACGTGATCGCGCGACGCCTGCTAGCCAGCGAAGGCGAACAGGCGCCAAGCGCCGAGGGGCCGCTAGCCATTCGTGGCACCGAGGGCCTGGTGCTCAACTACGCTAAATGTTGCACGCCGATTCCGGGCGATCCGATCGTTGGCCATCTTTCCGCCGGCAAGGGCGTGGTGGTGCATCTGGACACCTGCCGGAACATCAGCGAAGTCCGCCAAAACCCGGATAAATGCATCCAGCTGTCCTGGTCCAAAGACGTTACCGGGGAGTTCAACGTCGAGCTGCGAGTCGAATTGGAGCATCAGCGCGGCCTGATTGCCCTGCTCGCTGGCAGCGTCAACGCTGCCGATGGCAACATCGAGAAGATCGGCATGGACGAGCGTGACGGTCGCATCAGTGTCGTTCAACTAGTGGTCAGCGTGCATGATCGCGTGCACCTGGCTCGCGTAATCAAGAAGCTGCGCGCGATCAAGGGCGTCATGCGGATCACGCGGGTAAAAGCATAACGTCGACGGACGCGCTTGAAGGCTAGAAGCGTAACTGCAAAAAGACTCTAGGCTGTTTCGTTCGACCTCACAGCGGCCCTTCCGCCCTTTCAACCAAGGAATTCTCATGTCCAAAACCGTGATCCATAGCGACAAAGCGCCCGCAGCCATTGGCACCTATTCCCAAGCGATCAAGGCCGGAAACACCGTCTACATGTCCGGACAGATCCCCCTCGATCCTAAGACTATGGAGCTGGTAGAAGGCTTCGAAGCGCAGACCGTACAGGTGTTCGAGAACCTCAAGGCCGTTGCCGAAGCCGCTGGTGGTTCGCTGAAAGACATCGTCAAACTGAACATCTTTCTCACTGACCTGGGCAACTTCGCTACGGTCAACGAAGTCATGAGCCGCTATTTCCAGCAGCCCTACCCCGCCCGCGCCGCCATCGGTATCGCCGCGCTGCCAAAGGCGGCACAGGTGGAAATGGACGCCATCATGGTGCTCGACTAAGCCGCGACAGCCCAGCCTGACCGCCACCCGACCGGTTGCAGGGAGCGCGACTGATGACCGTATCCGGCCACCTAGCATCGCGACTGCTGCTGGTTTGCGCGGGCTTGCTGGCGGCCTGCGCACTCTATCTCGCCGAACCGACACTGCTACAGACGCTGCGCAACAGCCTCTTCGACCAGTATCAACGCTGGCAGCCACGCGCCGAGCCGGCCGAGACCAAAGTGTTGCTGGTGGATATCGACGAGAGCAGCCTCGCACGCCTTGGCCAGTGGCCCTGGCCACGAAACCTCATGGCGCAGCTGCTGGACCGACTGCGTGAGGCCGGCGCCGCCGTTGTGGTTTTCGATGTACTGTTCGCCGAACCGGACCGCAGCTCCCCAGCGCAGCTGCGCAACCGACTTCCCTCGGAACTGGCGGCCCAACTGAAAGGGCTACCCGACCATGACCAGCTGTTCGCCGATGCCCTCGAGCGCCAGCCCAGCGTCCTCGGTTTCGCCGCCACACGTGCGGCCAGCCAAACCGCACCGCTGAGCCGCTTCGCCGTGCGCATGAGGGCCGATGCCGGCACGCCCAGGTTTCCCGCCTATGCCGGCACCGCGAGCGCATTACCTGAGCTGGAAAACGCCGCCAAGGGCAGTGGCGCGATGACCTTTCAACCTGACAGCGATGGCGTGGTGCGACGCGTACCCCTGATGATACGAAGCGACGGACAGTTGCTGCCTTCCCTGGCAGCCGAAGCCATACGGGTGTATTTGAAGCAGAATCTCTACCGCATCGACGCCAACGAGCACGGCGACATCATTCAGGTCCACATCGGGCCGGAAAGCCTGCCGACCAGCCGTAGCGGAGAGCTCTGGGTCCATTATCGCGAGGACATGAGCACGCAAAGCCTGCCCGCATGGCAAGTGCTTCAGGGCAGGCCCGATGCCAGATTGCAGGACGCTATCGTCCTGGTTGGCAGCTCGGCGCAGGGGCTGCAGGACCTTCGTTTCAGTCCGCTCGGCAGGATGATTCCCGGCGTGCAAGTCCATGCGCAGGCCATCGAGCAGGCGCTCTACGGCAAACCACTGCAGCGCCCATACTGGGCCACCCCGTTAGAAGCCCTGACGCTGCTGCTCGCCGCGCTGCTGCTCTGCGGGCTGACGCTCACCACCGGCGCCCTTACCGGCGCGCTGGCTTGCGCAGCCTTGCTGGCCGTGCTCAACCTTGGCGCCTGGTGGGCGTACTCCAGGCATGGGCTGTTGTTCGACCCACTCAGTCCATCCCTGGGCCTGGCGCTCAGCTACCTCGGCGCCAGTATTGCTCGGCATCGGGCCAGCGAGAGGCAACAGCGCTGGGTTCGTGCCGCCTTTTCCCGCTACATTTCTCCGAATCTGGTCGAACACCTGGTCCGCCATCCCGCGCAGTTGCGGTTGGGGGGCGAGCGCAGGCATTGCAGTTTCGTCTTCACCGATCTCACCGGCTCCACCGCGCTGATGGACGAGCAATCGCCGGAACGGCTAGTAAGCATGCTCAACGAATACCTGGAAGGCATCATTCAGATCGCCTTTCGTCATGAAGGAACGCTGGAGCGCATCATGGGCGATGGCCTGGCCATCCTCTTCTCCGCGCCGCTGGTGCAAACCGATCATCAGACCCGCGCCCTCGCCTGTGCGCTGGAAATTCGCCAGTTCACCCGCCAGCATGCGGCCAACCAGCAGGCCGCCGGTGTCCCGCTTGGGTGCACCCGTATCGGTGTGCACAGCGGCGAAGCCGTAGTAGGCAATTTCGGCGGCTCGACATTGTTCGACTATCGCGCGCTGGGCGACGCAGTGAATATCGCGGCGAGGCTGGAAGGGTTGAACCGCTATCTGGGTACCGATCTTTGCGTATCGGAGGCAATCCGCGCGGCCAATCCGAACGTGCCGATGCGCACGATCGGCGACGTCGTGCTCAAGGGCAAGCAGCAGCCAATCCGCCTCTACGAGCCTTGCGAAATGGATATAGATAACGCCTACGACGCCGCCTATGCCCTGCTCGCGGCCGAGCATCCAAATGCCGTCGAGGCATTCAGCGCGCTGCACGCCCAGCGGCCGGACGATGCGCTAATCAGCTATCAGCTGCAGCGTTTACTCAACGGCCAGCGCGGCGAGCGGATCGTAATGACGGAGAAGTGAAGCGGCTCAGCGCACGCTGACCTCGACCCGGCGGTTGCGCGGCTCGGATACACCGTCGGACGTCTTGATCAGCAGGTTGCGTTCGCCGTGTGAGGATACGGTCAGATCGATCATCTCGATCGCCCGACTTCTCAGCATATCGGCGATCGCCTGGGCTCTGATCAAGCCCAGTTGCTCGTTCCAACCTGGACCGCTGAGCGTATCGGTATGCCCGATGACAGAGACGGCCGACGGACCACGCAGACGGATCGCCTCGACGACCTGTTCGATGGCCCGCTGCGACTCCTCCGTCAGCTCGGCGCTGCCGAGCTTGAAATACAGCTGAAAGCGCTGAGGCAGCGATGGCTGGGCGGCCAGTGCCGCGGAGAAGTCATGGGCGATGCGCAGCTCGCCGACATGGAACGGGCCCGAGCCGAGCGCTCTGGTACCGATGGCCAGACCCTGTTGCTTGCGGTCAAGCCGCGTCTGGCCCTTGGCATCTTCAATTATCACCGCACCGGTGGTGCCGTCCGGGCTCTCCAGCAGCACCACGTAGTCACCCGTCACGCATCCTGACAGCAGCAGGGCTAAACACAACAGCGCGCATGTATTTCGCAGCATCCGCCTCACTCGCCGACCTTCACCAGGAAATGCGTACCGCGCACGCCGATGGTGCCGGTGGGGGTTTTCAGCTCGACCGCCTCGGGCTTGAGCTTGGCGATGACGCCGGAGATGAAGTTCAACGTACCGCGGCTGATGCGTGCACTCAGCCGAAGTTCTTCGCGCGCGGGTTCGAATTGATATTCGTCGAGGGTGAACTCGCTGTTAGGACCGAAGGACATCACCGTGTTATCGCTGAGGGTGACGCCCATCGAGCCTTGCGCTCCGGTTCGTAGAATCGCGCCGAGCACTACTGCCTGGCCGGCGCGGGCATCGATGGTCTGTCCACGGCTGGTGACGGTCGCCGCACCCTGCACTTTCATGATGTAGCCAACCGGCTCGGCAAGCGCTTGCGCCTGGCTCATCACAGGCAAAGCCAATACACCGGCGATAAGCAAAGGCCGGACGCGTTTAAGCGCAGCAAGGGCGTTCCCGTACATCATCGTTCCCATTCTCCGTCGCAGGTCGTTGCCGTTTCGATCGCCGTCCGAAGCTAGCGCTCAGGTCGACAGGCCGACTACTTCCTGTCGTGCCCCGTCAGGCTTCGCCGCAGAATGCAGGATGACCTTCGGCAAATACAAGTTCGGCTACGAGACCTGCGCCTCAGAGCGGCCACTTGGTCGCGGCCGTCCCGCTGACGGACCGGTTGATGTCGACCATCTAGAAGCGAACGATTCAGTTGACTGCGCGTACGCCGCGGTCCCAGAGCGCCTGATCGTTGAGCTGGCGAGTATCGACATAGCGCGGCACACCGCTGATCTCTTCGAGTTCGGTCATGCCAGCGAGCTGGTTGACGATGCGATAACGCTTGCCAGCGGCCTTGTCTTGCAAAGGGTAAAGCGCCGCGATCTGCTGCGCCAATTCGGTAAGGGTGGACATGGTGCGGGTGCTGCTCTGGATGCGAAGGGCAGGCTATTTACTACGGATCAAGAATAATTTCGCGCGATGGCCGACGCCTAGCAGGCCATTCATCGGAACGCCCTGTTTTCACCTCAATTTATGGCACAGGCGGGCTTTTATCGCCGCTGCGCAACGGCCGGAGCTGCCGGCCGTCCCTCGCCAAAACCGTGCGTGACGATCCCGCCTTCCGAGTTGTTCCACTTGTTCTAAGCGCGCCATCAACTGCTGCGCCGCCTTGGGACGGTCGCGGCGAGCACGCACCATCGGCGAGCGTACAACGTGTACACGCGACGATAATCAAACCATTTATATCCTAGAAAAAACTTATTAAATAACAGATAGATACGATAAATCCGGCACGTTCTGGCACACCCAGTGCAACTTCAAACACAGGCGTTATGCCCTGTTAGTACAAGTTGCTCAACCGCCAAGGTGAAGACAATGGACAACCGGAACAGCCTGCTTGCAACCTCGTTTCTCGGATCGCTCATGGTGTTGAGCGGCCCTGCGGCAGCGGAGACCATCCGCGTCGGCATTGGCCACCAGAGCATGGTTACCAACACCGTCTCCGGCGGCGTCGTGCTGGAAAAGCTCGGCCTGCTGGACCAGCACTTGCCCAAGACTGGCAAATACAAGGATACGGACTACCAGATCGAATTTCGCGACTACGATTCCGGCCCGCCGATCACCAATCAGATGCTTGCCGGCAAGCTCGACTTCGGCGTCATGGGTGACTATCCGCTGATCGTCAACGGTGCCAAATTTCAGCAAACCGGCAAACAGCAGACCCGCTTCATCGCCGTGACCGGCTACAACCTCAAGGGCACCGGCAACGGCATCGTGGTGCCGGCGGCATCCTCCGTGCAGAGCCTTCAGGACCTAGCCGGCAAAAGCCTGTCCACACCCGTTGGCAGTGCGGCCTGGGGCATGACGCTCAAGGTACTTCGCGACGCCGGCCTGTCGGACAAGGTTACTCTGGTCAATCAGTCGCCACCCGTAGGTGCAGCCAACATCGCGGCCGGCAAGATCGACGCGCATGCCGATTTCTGCCCTTGGTCGGAAATCATGGAGTTCCGCGGTACTGGCCGGAAAATCTATGACGGCAGCGAGGCCGGGATTCCCACCTTCCACGGCATCGTGGTGCGCGAGGAATTCGCCAAGCAATACCCCGAAGTCGTCGAAGGCGTGCTCAAGGCCACTATCGCCGCGCAGAAATGGATCAGCGAAGACCCGATGCGCGCCGCCACCCAGGTGGCCGAGTGGACCGGTGTCGACAAGGAAGTGCTCTACCTCTACTTCAGCGACGGCGGCATCTCGACCATGGAAGCGAGCATCAAGCCGCAATGGGTCGATGCCATGAAGTACGACCATGGCCTGCTGCAAAAGGAAATGCAGATTCCCGACCTCGATTTCGCCGCGTGGATCGATGACTCCTACCTGAAGAAAGCCTACGCCGCGTCGAACCTCGACTACGACTCGATGGTGCAAAGCGTGGTCAGTCCCGCTCCGCGGGCGCCTGGTCGCAAGCCCGCGGAAATCTGGTTCGCTGAGAAAGGCATCGTTGCCTACGACGACACCGCCGCGATGCTCGCCGCCGAAGAAGCGGCCAAGGCCGACGGCGCGGCCATCAACGCCACCTACGTCTACGACAACCTCACCGGCCTGAAGCTGTTCGGCAAGTCCGCCTACCTGATCAAGGACCCGAGCGGTGAGGTGCTCGCCTTCATGAAGAAAAGCGACTCCGAGCGACATATCGCCGAAAGCAGCGGCGTGCCGCTGACCGCCGCGCAACCGGTCGCGATGTTGCCCTGATCCGCTCGTATGCGCCGCAGAGCGCACATCAAACCTGAGCCGAGGAGCGTAGCCATGAGTGTCAAACCGAACCCCGTGTTC
The DNA here is from genome assembly GCF_045999685.1 of Stutzerimonas sp. VN223-3. NCBI lineage: Bacteria > Pseudomonadati > Pseudomonadota > Gammaproteobacteria > Pseudomonadales > Pseudomonadaceae > Stutzerimonas > Stutzerimonas sp. VN223-3. The sequence continues at coordinate 185,693 of NZ_RBEC01000002.1, forward strand.
GATTCAGCCACGGCGGTATCCGCAGCGATCGCGGCGCCTGCGCTGGAAGTTGCAGCAGCGCCCAGCCCGTCCGCTGCACCGAGCGCATCCGCCGCTGGCGTGCCGCGCCGGCGCCTGCCGAATATGACCGGGCGCTATCTGGTGCGCATCGCCGCGCTGCTGATGGCGCTGGTGGTCTGGCATTTCGCCGCCAGCAATGGCTTCAACTTCTTCATCAACTTCGAGAACGTGCCGACCCCGCTGCTGGTAGGCGAGGCGCTGGTCGCTCAGCTATCCAGCTCGGAGTTCTACCTGCACATTGCCCATAGCATGGAGCGAATCGCCATTGCCTACGCCTACGCCGTGGTGCTGGGCGTGCTGACCGGCGTGATGATGGGCCGCTCGCGTTGGGCCGAAGACATCATCCTGCCGTACATCGAGCTGTTCCGGCCGATTCCGGCAGTGGCGTGGATTCCGCTGGCGATCCTGATGCTGCCCACCGAGCAGTCGAGCATCGTCTTCATCACCTTTCTCGGCGCCTTCTTCCCCATCGTGCTGAATACCGTGCACGGCGTGGAGCAGACGCCGGACGTATTGGTCCGCGCCGCCCGCAGCCTGGGCGCCAGCAAGAAGGCCATCCTCTGGCACGTGGTGATTCCCGGTGCGATGCCAAGCATCGTCGCCGGGTTGGCGATCGGCATGGGCGTGGCCTGGTTCTCGCTGCTGGCCGGCGAAATCATCAGCGGCCAGTACGGCATCGGCTACTTCACCTGGACCAGCTACACCCTGGTCAAGTACCCGGAAATCATCATCGGCATGTTGACCATCGGTGGCCTCGGCACCCTGTGCACCCTGCTCGTGCGCAAGGCCTGCAACCCGCTGCTGCACTGGCAGGCCAAAGGAGGCCGGCCATGAACAGCGCCGTACAGGACAACCGCCTCGCCGTGCTCGACCACAGCCGCCTGCGGGCCAAAACCAACGCCAAGGGCGACGGGCGCGGCCACATCAGCGTGCGCAACCTGCACATCGAGTTCGACCACAACGGCGGCAAGCGCGCCGCTGTTCAAGATGCTCAGCTGGAGATCCGCCCCGGCGAGTTCGTCTGCCTGCTCGGGCCGTCCGGCTGCGGCAAGTCGACCCTGCTCAACGCCATGGCCGGTTTCGTCCATCCGACTCGCGGCGAGCTGAGCATCGACGGCAAAAGCGTCGATGCTCCGAGTCCGGATCGCGGCATGGTGTTCCAGCAGCACTCGCTGTTTCCCTGGAAGACCGTGCGCGACAACGTCGCCTTCGGCCCGCTGATGGCCGGCGCGTCGCGCAACGAGGCGTGCAGCGTGGCGCGTACCTTTCTCTCGCTGGTCGGTCTTGCCGCCTTCGATGATGCCTACCCCGGCACGCTGTCCGGCGGCATGCAGCAGCGCGTCGGCATCGCCCGCGCGCTGGCCAACTACCCAAGCGTGCTGCTGATGGACGAGCCCTTCGGCGCGCTGGATGCGCAGACGCGAATCATGATGCAGGAGAACCTGCTGGAGATCTGGCGCGAGTTCAAGAACACCGTTGTGTTCGTCACTCACGATATAGATGAGGCCGTGTTTCTCTCCGATCGCATCGTGGTGATGAGCGCCAGCCCCGGCCGGATCATCGCCGACATCAAGGTCTCGCTGCCCCGGCCGCGCGAGCAGAGTCTGCTCACCAGCGCCGAGTTCATGGACTACAAGCGCCAGTGCCTCGACCTGATCCGGCAGGAAACCCTGCGCGCCTTCCAGCAGCAGAACGGGGGCTGAGCCATGCGTGAAATCCGCCGCTTCTCGCCCCCGCTCGACATGACCTGTCATGACAGGCTGGAGCTCACCCAATGAAAGGCACCCAATCACTCGCCCCCGGCCAGTCGCCACTGCCGCTGTACGTGCAGATTCGCGACGACCTGCGGCGCAAGATTCTCGAAGGCAGCTACGTCGTGCATGAACGCCTGCCCTCGGAAAACGAGCTGATGAACGCCTTTGGCGTCAGCCGCATCACCATTCGTCAGGCGCTGCGCGACCTGCACAACGAAGGGCTAGTGTTCAGCGCACAAGGCAAGGGCACCTACGTCAGCAAGCCCAAGGCCGTGCAAAACGTTCAGCGTTTGCAGGGGTTCGGCGAGGCCATGGCCGCACAGGGCTACGAAGCCACGGCGCGGCTGTTGTCGATTCAAGAGCGCAAACCGCCCAAGGCCGTCATCGCCGCGCTGCATCTGCTGGCGGGCGAAGAGGTGGTCGAGGTCAAGCGCGTGCGCTACCTCAACCGCGACGCCGTCTGCGTCGAGAACAGCTATTTCCCCCTCGACATCGGCCGGCGGCTGTTCGGCCTGGACCTGTCCGGCGACATCTTTCCGCTGCTGGAAAACGCCTTCGGCATCGCCCTCGGGCGCGCCGACATCAGCCTCGACGCCACCCTGGCCGACGAGGAACACCAGCACTACCTGGCCCTCAAGCCGGGCGAACCCATCCTGCGCGTCGAGCGGCTGACCCACGACCGCACCGGCCGCCCCATCGACTTCGAATACCTCTGCTACCGCGGCGACGCATTCAAATACCAGTTCCGAGTGGATCGGAAATAGGAGGCAACATGACCACTATCAACGGCATCCCAGTCATCGACACCGACGTGCTGGTCATCGGCGGCGGCACCGCCGGCCCGATGGCCGCCGTGACCGTCAAGGAGCAGGACCCGAACCTCAAGGTGATCCTGCTGGAGAAGGCCAACGTGAAGCGCTCCGGCGCGATTTCGATGGGCATGGACGGCCTCAACAATGCCGTGGTCCCCGGCCACGCCACGCCCGAGCAGTACGTCAAGGAAATCACCATCGCCAATGACGGCATCGTCCACCAGCCGGCCTTGATGGCCTACGCGACTCGCTCGTTTTCGATGATCGAAAAGCTCGACTCCTGGGGCGTGCATTTCCAGAAGGACGAAACCGGCGATTACGACATGAAGAAGGTGCACCACCTGGGCACTTACGTGCTGCCGATGCCCGAAGGCCATAACGTCAAGAAGATCCTCTACCGCCGCCTGCGCCGCGTGCGCGTGGAGATCGAGAACCGCTTCCAGGCCACCCGCCTGCTGAAGGATCCGGACGGCAACATCGCCGGCATGATCGGGGTGAACACCCGCACCGCCGAGCCGATCATCATCCGCGCCAAGGCGGTGATCATGGCCACCGGCGCCGCCGGGCGTATCGGCCTGCCGAACTCCGGCTACCTGTTCGGCACCTACGAAAATCCGGCCAACTGCGGCGACGGCCATGCCATGGCTTACCACGTCGGCGCCGACCTGGTGAATCTGGAGTGCTTCCAGGTCAATCCGTTGCTCAAGGACTACAACGGCCCGGCCTGCGCCTACGTCACCGGTCCGCTCGGCGGCTTCACTGCCAACGCCTACGGCGAGCGCTTCATCGAGTGCGATTACTGGTCCGGACAGATGATGCTGGAGTTCTTCAAGGAGCTGGAATCCGGCACGGGACCTGTGTTCCTCAAGCTCGATCACCTGGCCGAGGAAACCATCCAGGAAATCGAAACCGTCCTGCACACCAACGAGCGTCCGACCCGCGGCCGTTTCCACGAAGGTCGCCACATCGACTATCGCCAGCGCATGGTGGAAATGCACATCTCCGAGATCGGCTTCTGCTCCGGTCATTCCGCTTCCGGCGTGTGGACCGACGAAACCGGTGCCACCACCGTGCCCGGTCTCTACGGCGCCGGCGACATGGCCTCGGTGGCGCACAACTACATGCTCGGCGCCTTCGTTTATGGACAGATCTGCGGCGAAAGCGCGGCGACGTTCGTCAAGGAGCGCAGCGAGCCCGTGCTCGACGAAGCCTTCATCGCCGCCGAGCTGGCGCGCATCCAGGCGCCGCTCCTGGTCAAGGACGGCATTCCACCCGAGCAGATGGAATACAAAGTGCGCCGCCTGGTGAACGACTACCTGCAGCCGCCGAAAGTGACCAAGAAGATGGAGATTGGCCTGGAGCGCATCCTCGCCGTGCGCGAAGACGTGCCGAAGCTCGCCGCCGCCGATCCCCATGAACTGCTCCGGGCGCTGGAAGTGCAATCGATCATCGACTGCGCCGAGATGGCCGCCCGCGCCTCGCTGTACCGCACCGAATCGCGCTGGGGCCTGTACCACTACCGCGTCGACTTCCCCGAGCAGGACAACGCCGAGTGGTTCTACCACAGCCGCCTGTTCAAGGACGCCAACGGCCAGATGGCCCACGGTAAGCGCCCGGTCGCCGACTACGTCGTCCCGCTGGGCGAAGAGAAGGACGCCTACAGCAAGCTGCGGGTGAAAAAGGCCGCCAATGCCTGATACCCGTAAGGCCGTATTCACTCGGCCGCAACCTGATGCCAAACGGGCGAATGAATTCGCCCCTACAGCGAAGCGGGTCGCCCCGAACCCGCTCGACTGGAACCGAGGAGATACACCATGCCCGTAGCCAACCACCGCTCTGCCGTCCCGGTCGTCGTGGATGAAGAGAAATGCATCGCCGAGAAGGGCTGCCGCGTCTGCATCGACGTCTGCCCGCTGGACGTCCTGTGGATCAACCCGGACACCGGCAAGGCGCACATGAAATACGACGAGTGCTGGTACTGCATGCCCTGCGAGACCGACTGCCCGACCGATGCGGTCAAGGTGAACATTCCCTACCTGCTGCGCTGAGGAGCCGCTGATGAAGACCTATGACGATCCGATGCTGCAGGAAATTGCTGAAAACCTGGCGTCTGAAGACCCCGGCATCCGTCGCGTTGCCGTACTTGAGCTGGTCGATTGCGGCGAGCCGGAAGCCGCCGAATTGCTGATCCTCGCACTCAATGACCCCGACCCCGCGGTGCGTCAGGAAGCGGCCAAGGTGGTCGATGAGTTCGACGCGGTGGACATCGCCGACGCGCTGATCGCTGCCCTGCAGGACAGCAACGAGGTGGTGCGCAACGCTGCTGCCCACGCGTTGGCTGATCTGAAAGACCCGGCCGCCGCCATGCCGCTGCTCGAAGCGCTGGAGGGCACGGACGACCCCTTCGTCGTCGCCGGCATCCTGCGGGCAGTGAAACCGCTGCGCAATCCGGCCGCGCAGGCGCCGGCACTACGGCGCATACAGGCAACCGATGCCGGCGTACGTCGCGAGGCAGTAGCGGTGCTCGGTTGGCTCAAGCAGACCGAAAACCTACCCGCGTTGATGGAGCGCGCCGGGCACGACGAGGACGCCGAAGTCCGCCGCGCCGCCACCGGCGCCCTGGTATACGCCACGCCCGAACAGGTCGGCCCGACACTGGTCGGCCTGCTACATGACGAGCACTGGCAGGTGCGCGTCGAAGCGGCGGTCAGCATCGGCAAGCTCAATTACCAGGCGGCGCTGCAGCCGCTGGTCGATGCCACACACGACAGCTTCTGGCAGGTCCGTGAAAAAGCGGTGGACGCCCTCGGCAAGCTCGGCTCCGTCGGCGCCATCCCGGCGCTCGGCATCTGTGCCCGCGACCCGATGAGCAACCTGCGCAAGGCCGCCATCGGTGCCCTCGGCGCGATCGGCCACAGCGACGGCCGCCCGTTCGTCGAAGCCGCCATGGACGACCCGGACCCGGACGTACGCAAGCTGGCGCGCTGGGCCATGTCGAAACTCGACGCCGCCGCCTGAGATCAGCGCTGTGCTTCCGCCCCCTCTCCCCTCTGGGAGAGGGGCTGGGGTGAGGGGCAAGACGCACCAGAGGAGCCAAGAACAAGACGTAGGGCGACGAGCAATTCGCCGATCGGTATTGCCGCCAAGCACATTCGGCGGGCTGAAGCCCGCCCTACAGATTTGGCGCGTTAAGCGATTTACAGACTCGACGCGACGGTGCGGGGCTCCGCAAAAAGGCCGCCCCTGCACCGCCGTCGAGATCCGCGCCGCTCCTGCCCCCTCTCCCCTCCGGGGAGAGGGCTGGGGTGAGGGGCCGGCCGCAACAGAGGAGTGTATGAGATGACCTATGTCGTTACTGAAAACTGCATCCGCTGCAAGTACACCGACTGCGTCGAAGTCTGCCCGGCGGACTGCTTCCACGAGGGGCCGAACTTTCTGGTGATCAACCCCGAGACCTGCATCGACTGCAGCCTCTGCGCACCGGAATGCCCAGCCGACGCGATCTTCGCCGACAACGCGCTGCCGGCCGATCAGAGCCATTTCATCGAGCTCAACGCCGAGCTGGCCGAAGTCTGGCCGGTGATCACCCAGACCAACAGCCCGCTCGCCGAAGCCGACACCTGGGTCGATCAGGGCGACAAGCTGCAGTTTCTGGAGCGCTGAGCTGTGCCCGAACTTGTCATGACGAGTTGGTTTCGCTGTGTCCTGCTGGCGTTGGTAATCGGCAGCGCCGCGCTGATCGGCAGCGCCCGGCCGGTGGAAGACCAGAGCCGCTCTGTCAGAGCCCCGGAAACCCCTGCCCTGATGATGCCGGACGGGTATCCGCCGCGCCTGTTACGCACTTTTTCCAAGATTGCTTGAGGAATTGCCCATGACCACCCAGACCCTGATCGCCCCACCCACGGAAATCCGCCTGCGCAAGGCGCAAAAGATGCTCGAAGTGCTCTGGTCCGACGGCGTGCGCAGCCAGCTCAGCTGCCTGGCGCTGCGCAAGTCCTGCGCCTGCTCGATGTGCGCCCAGGCGCAGCAACGCGGCATGCTGACACTCATCGATGCCGACGTCGGCGTCGATCGGCTGGAGGTGTCCGGCGTCAGCGGCGTGCAATTTCACTTCAGCGACGGCCATTACCGTGGCCTGTATCCTTGGGCCTATCTGCGTGAACTGGGCGAGCGCCTGCAATGAACACGCGCGCCCAGCAACTGCTCGCGCCGCCCTTCGCCGTCGTCTGTCGGCTGTATCCCGGCGCGGCGCTGTGCATGGTGCTGGCCCTGGCCGGCAGCTTTCTGGCCGAACACTACGGCGCGCCCGCGCTCATGCTGGTGCTGCTGCTGGGGTTCGGTTTCGCCAATCAGGCCGCCGATGCGCGCATGCAGGCTGGCGTGACGTTCTGTAGCCGGCAGATCCTGCGCATCGGCGTGGCCTTGCTCGGCGCACGGATCGGAGTCGAGCAACTGCTGACCGTTGGCAGTCTGCCGCTGCTGATGGTGGCGACCAGCGTGCCGCTGACCATCGGCGCCGCGTTACTGCTTGGCCGCTGGCTGGGCCTGCCGACCCTGCACAGCCTGGTCGCCGGCGTGGCGGTGGCGATCTGCGGTGTATCGGCGGCAATCGCGGTGGCGGCGGTGATTCCCGCTGGCCGGCTGGAGGATCGACGGCTGCTCGGTGTGGTGGTCGGCGTCACCGCGCTGGGCACCTTGTCGATGCTCGTCTACCCGCCTTTGCTCGCCACCCTGGGCTATGGCGACGTCGAAAGCGGCCTGCTGCTCGGCGCCAGCATCCACGACGTCGCCCAGGCCGCCGGCGCTGGCTACCTGGTGTCGGAGACAGCCGGCGATGTCGCCACCCTGACCAAGCTGTTGCGCGTCGCCCTGCTGGCTCCGCTGGTGCTGCTGCTTGGCTGGCTACTACGCCGCGGCGATTCCGGCCGCGCCGAATTCCCTCTGTTTCTGCTCGGTTTTCTCGCCCTGTTCGGACTTAACAGCCTCGGCTGGTTGCCGACCGGTTTGCGCGAAGGGCTCGTCGCTGCATCCAATGCGTGCCTGCTGGTTACCATGGCGGCGCTCGGCATGCGCACCACTTTGAGCGAGCTTTTCGCCCAAGGCTGGCGACCGATGCTGCTGCTCGTGGTGCTCAGCGTCGGCCTGCTGTTGAGTGCGATGACGATGATGGCGCTGGCTTCGCCCTGACGATTTTTCCTGCCTCGTTTCCCATTGACTGTTGGAGGTTTTGCCATGGCTGCAATCGGTACCGAAAGCGTTCTCAGCGTTCGTCACTGGAACGACACCCTGTTCAGCTTCACCACCACCCGCGATCCGGGCCTGCGCTTCGAGAACGGTCACTTCGTGATGATCGGCCTCGGCGTCGAGGGCAAGCCGCTGATGCGTGCCTATAGCATCGTCAGCGCGAACCACGACGAGCACCTGGAATTTCTCAGCATCAAGGTGCCGGACGGCCCGCTCACCTCGCGCCTGCAGCATCTCAAGGAAGGTGACCCGATCCTGGTCAGCCGCAAGCCGGTCGGCACGCTGGTCATGCACGACCTGCGGCCCGGCAAACACCTCTATCTGTTCGGCACCGGCACCGGCCTCGCGCCGTTCATGAGCATCGTTCGCGACCCGGAAGCCTACGAGCGCTTCGACAAAATCGTACTGGTGCATTGCGTGCGTGAGGTCAGTGAACTGGCCTACCACGACTACTTGACTCACGAGCTGCCAGAGCACGAATTCCTCGGTGAAGAGGTGCGCGACAAGCTCATTTACTACCCCACCGTCACCCGCGAGCCGTTCCGCAATCAGGGCCGCATCACCACGCTGGTGGAAACCGGCCAGCTCGCCGCCGACATCGGCCTGCCGCCGCTGAACAAGCACAGCGACCGCGTGATGCTCTGCGGCAGCCCGGCGATGCTCGACGCGCTGACCGGCATGCTCGACGAGATGGGTTTCGAAGCGTCGGCGCAGCAGGGCGAACCCGGCGACTACGTGATCGAACGTGCTTTCGTCGAGAAATGAAACTGAGACGGGCCTGTAGGAGCGAGCTTGCTCGCGAAGCTTTTGCGTGGCCTGGGGTCCGCGAGCAAAGCCTCGGCGTTCCCCTCGCTCCTACAAAAGCCATTCAATTTAGCCCTGGAGCACGCCATGACCCTTCACCGCTTTGCGACACCCAGCATCGGTCTGACACAGCAGGCCGAACAAGCCCTGTCACAGTGGGTCGAACCCTGCCTCAGTTGTGACCTTATCAGTGCCGGAGCCGTACGCGAGCTGCGCAGCGACGGTACGCACCTGCATCTGCGTCTTGAGCTGAGCTTTCCAGCAGAAGGCTACCGCGAGTCACTGAGCCGGGCGCTGAAGGCCCTGCTTCTGGCCCATACCAATGCGGCTTCGGTGAAGATCGAGATCGACTGGACCGTCACTGCCGCGCCGGTCACGGCCCAGGCAGTGCCTGGCGTGAAACATTTGATCGCGGTCGCCTCGGGCAAAGGCGGCGTGGGCAAGTCCACCACCGCGACGAATATCGCACTAGCCCTGGCCGCCGATGGCGCGAGGGTCGGCATGCTCGATGCTGATCTCTACGGTCCCAGCCAGCCGCGCCTATTGGGCCTTTCCGGTATGCCGGAAAGCCGCGACGGCAAGCTGGAACCGATGCTCGGCCACGGACTGCAATGCATGTCCATCGGCTTTCTCGTGGATGAAGAAGCACCGGTGATCTGGCGCGGCCCGATGATCACCCAGGCGCTGACCCGGCTGCTGCAAGAAACCCACTGGCAGGAGCTCGACTACCTGATCGTCGATCTGCCGCCTGGCACTGGGGATATCCATCTGACCCTGGCGCAGAAGATGCCGGTCTCCGCCGCGCTGATCGTCACCACACCGCAAGATCTCGCCCTGCTCGATGCGCGTAAGGGCCTGCGCATGTTCGAGAAGGTCAACGTGCCAGTGCTCGGCATCATCGAGAACATGAGCCTGCACGTCTGCAGTCAGTGCGGGCATGAGGAGCACATCTTCGGCAGCGGCGGCGCGCGACGTATGGCTGAGCAGTACGGCAGCGAGTTGCTTGGCGAGCTGCCACTGGACATGCGCATTCGCATCGGCGCCGATGACGGCCTTCCCGTTCTTGTCAGCGACCCCCACGGTAGCCTGGCGCAGGCCTACCTGAACATCGCCCGACGGGCCGCTGCTAGGCTGTCCCTGCGCAGCAGAGAAACACAGGCATCGCTGCCAAATGTGATCGAGGCCTGACCAACCGGCGGGCCAGCTAAGCGCACCCCGCCGGGTGATTTGTCGTATCCGGATAAGCTGCCAGTCAGAGAGGTAAATGCTCGCAAGACGTCACTTTCGAGCAGATTAGCGAGGCCGATGAGGGTGGTGCAGTGCGGCTATTATCAGCGCGGGCAGATCATGTTCACCGTGGCGCTGCTGAAGAGACCCCGCAACCCGACGGCAGGGCCATTGTTCAGGGATTGGCTGGCAATCACTGTCGCCAGTGCACCGCCGACGCGGTGCCAATCAAGCTAGCTGTGCGCGGCGTAATGCTGACGAGCCGCTTGCGTCTATCTAACTCAGTTATCCATGTAGCGCTGCGTAGCCTTTTGCAGCAGTCCCTCTTGCTTCATCTGATCCAAGGTGCGCTGGAGTTTCTGCACTACTTCGTCGGGTGTCTCTTTATTCAGCGCCAGGTAAAGATCGACCCTGTTCAGGGTCAACGCAACCTCCAGAGAACCGATCCCAGCTTGTATCGCTTCGTAATCGCCGGACGGATTGGTTGTCGCCCATAAGTCGAATTTGCCAGCCTTGAGTTTTTCCGGCGTATTGATCAAGGACTTGTGAAGCTCAAATCCGCGATTGATCAAGTATCGACTGCCTACGCTGCCGTCCTTCGAGCCGATGCGGTACTGCTTCGCGTCGTCAAGACTGGCAAGCTGAATAGGGCTTCCAGGCATCTTCAACAGCACGATCTGAATCTCGCTCAACGGGCCAACCCATTTGTATTTGGGTTCGCGCTCCGGCGTGCGGCTAAGGGAAAACACGGCGAAACCAGGCTTTTGCTCGGCTAATTTCTGCAAGCGGTTCCATGGAAAACGAAGCGTCATTTCATAGTCGATACCTGCCCGTTTGAAGAGTTCGGCCACGACATCTGCATCGATGCCGTCAATCGACTCCTCTCGCGCGAAGTTTTTACCGTCAATGGCCATGCTGAACGGTGGAAAGTTCTGCGTTAGCAGGTTGATTTTTACGTCGTCGCTGTTGGCGAAAGCGGAAGGTAAAAACGCGAACAATAAAGTCACGAAAGCGAAGCTAAGTTTTTTATTTTTTATATGCATTTCTAATCCCTAGTTTTCGATTCGAAGCCCCTTTGAATCCAAGCCGTCACCCTTTGGCGCAGCAATCCAGACAAATCCGGCGCGATTAAATGGGCTCCTGCATCACCAATGCGTGTTAGCTGAACCAGCGGGCCGACTTTAGGCTGGAATGGCCCGAGCCTGCACTTGATAAATAAGAGCGCTTGAACTTAGGTCCCATAAAAAGCTTCATCGCACCTCATCCAAACATTGCCTTGAACGATAAGCAGCCAGGTATCGTCGCGTTGGGGATAGAAACGGTTTTTTATTTCGATCCCATTTCCTCATTCGGTATCAATGGACTCGTTTCGGCCTCCGCAGCGCCAAATCGACCGTTTCCCCTAAAGCCAGCGCATCAATCGGCGACCCGACTGATACGCTCCGGCTTTCTCAAAGAGTGCCGTGAACATTTAGTTCTACGAGCAAACGGTCATTCGTCGTAAATCCAGGCGCCATTCGTCGCGTTGCCCCGCGCATGGTGGCACTTGCCGTATGCTCGCCGGCTATCGGAACCGAACAATCCGAACCGCAGTCCGGCATATAAATCGCATCCAACTAGCCCGTACTGCCCAACGCCATGCGATTGGCGTCGCGGGTCTCCCGCGTACAACAGTGGTCCGCCCTTGGGCGGTTGTTTGTCGAAACATCGGGCTTCCCGATTGGATTGTGAAATGAAAAAACCACGTCTGCTACAAGGCCGCCGCGGCCCTGTGCTCTCCGTTTTCATGTCGTTGCTGATCGCCGCTTGTGTGGCCTTCTGGCACTTTCAACCCGCCGCTCCGGCCACCCCTGCGACAGGTGCGGCTGCCAGCATGCTCGAAGCCCTGCAGGATTCAACCGATCCCTGGCAAGCCAACCGCCGCGATCTGTCCGTGCTGATGGGCGATTTGCGTGTCGCGGCTATCGCCAGCGCCGCGCTAGGCAAGGACGCGGTCTATATCAGCCGGCACGATGGCCTGCGCTATTGGGTGCCGGACCAGTCTGGGCGTGTCGCCCAGCTGCTGCTCGATCAATACGCCAGTAGCGAAGGCCAGCTGTTCCCGCTGACGTTGTTCGATACCGACGGCGAGGCGCCCTGGTACAAAGTTCTGGTGCCCTATGCACCTTTCATTCTTCTATTGGTCGGCGCACTCGGCTATCTGGCGATCAAAAGCCAGGCCTTCCGCGTACAGCGCAAGGGCAGCGGCATCAGCTTTGCCGACGTCATCGGCGCCAGCGAAGCCAAGCAGGCGCTCAGCGACGTCACCGATTATCTGCGCGACCCCGCTGCCTACGCTGCGCTGGGCGCGCGTCCGCCAAAAGGCGTTTTGCTGACCGGCGAGCCTGGTACCGGCAAGACCCAACTGGCAAAGGCACTGGCGACCGAGTCCAACGCCAGCTTCATTCAGGTGACCGGCAGCGACTTCTCGTCGATGTACTTCGGTGTTGGCATTCAGAAGGTCAAGGCGCTGTTCCGCACTGCGCGCAAGCAGGCGCCATGCATCATCTTCATCGACGAGATCGACGGCATCGGCAAGCGCGCCGAGCAGCAGCGCTCCAGCGACGCCGAGAGCAACCGCATCATCAACCAGTTCCTCGCCGAGATGGACGGCTTCGATGGCGCCAGCGGCGTGCTGGTGCTGGGCGCGACCAACTTCCCCAACTCGCTGGACCCAGCGTTGGTGCGCGAGGGGCGCTTCGACCGCTCCATCGCGGTCGGCCTGCCGGGCCTGAACGACCGCGAGGCGCTGTTCCGTCTCTACGCAGACAAGATCCGCGCCGAGCAGGAACTGGATTTCGCTCAATTGGCACGCAACACCGTCGGCCTGACGCCGGCCGCCATCGCCTATATCGTCAACCATGCCGCCCTGCTCGCCGCACGTGGCGCGGCGACGGCGGTGACCATGGCGCACTTCGTCGACGCCGTGGAAACCTGCCGCATAGGCGAACAGCCATCGGGCGTGACGCCGATGTCGCCGAGCGATCGCAAACGCATCGCCGTGCACGAAGCCGGCCACGCGCTGGTCGCCGCAGCGCTGAAGGTGGGTCGGGTGGAAAAGGTCACCATCCTGCCGCGCGGCCAGGCACTAGGCGTGACGCTGGTGACACCAGTGGAAGACAAGCGCCTGCATATGGAATCCGAACTGCGCAACCGTATCCAGATGCTGTTGGCCGGGCGTGGTGCCGAGCAGCTGTATTTCCACGAGGTGTCGTCCGGAGCCGGCCAGGATCTGCAAGAAGCTTCGAAGATCGCCCTGTCGATGGTCGGTGCACTTGGGATGGGCCCAACCGGCTCGTTACTGAGCCTGCAGGCCGTGCGCGACGCGCATATCGAGTTCGATTCCGGCGAATCGATTCGCGCGGCGGATAACCTGCTCAAGCAACTGGACCGTGAATGCATGGCGTTGCTGCAGCGGCTCAAACCAGCGCTGGACGAGGTCGCCGACAAGCTACTGGCCGAGGAAACCGTGCCGGGTGAAGAAGTACTGGCAGCTATCGATCGCCTGCCCGAGCATCATCACGACGCCAGCGTCAGCTCGATCATCGGCCATGCCATGAGCAGCATCGACCGCGTCGCGGCCAGTGCCATGGAACACGCCGAGCACTTCGAGCTGGCGCCGATAGAGCAACCCGAGGATGACGGTCCGGGAATGCTTTGAACCAGAAGCTCACCACCCAAACCGAGGGCTTTTACTAACGCGGGTAACACTGCGCATGGTTGCCGTGGATGCACATCACGTCGGGGCTGGCAGATTCGTGGCTGACGCCGGGCGTCGAGCCGCTCAATGCGAGCCCACCACGGCGGCCTCCAGCGCCGCCACACCCGCCAAGCGCCGCGCCAGCACGCCGAAGCGCCGGCGGTACTGCGCCGGCGTCAGGCCCACTTTGCGCCGGAACAGCCGCCCGAAGAATCCGGCATCCTGATAGCCGACCTCCCAGGCGATGGCTTCGACCGGAAGGTCGCCACTTTCCAATAGTTGCTTGGCCTCCTCCAGCCGCAGGGTATGTACGTAATCCAAGGGCGACAGGCCGGTGGCCTGGCCAAAGCGGCGCTGAAAGGTCCGTTCCGGCAAGCCGCTGATCCGTACCATTGCCGCCACCGGCGCTTCGGCCTCGTAGTGCTGCGCAGCCCACTCCTGGCAGCGGGCGATGACCGGATCGGCAAGCTGGCCGGTGCGCATCATCGCGGCATAGGCGAGAGGGCTGGTTGCATCCCAGTCGAACAGGTTCAGCCGCGCCACCTCCATGGCCTCTCTCGCGCCGATGAAACGCGCGATGAGAAAGAGCGCCAGCGCGTGCCAGCTGCTGCCGCTGCCCGACATCACCAGCCGCTGGCCGACCCCCGTAGTAACCAATGCCTTGTCCGGCTGCCAGTGAACCTCGGGATATTCGCGTCGCAGGCAGTCGCAATAGCCCCAGTGCGAAGTGCCTTCGCAGCCTTTCAGCAAGCCGGTGCGGGCCAGCAATATCGCCCCCGAACAGGCCGACGCCAGCGTCGCGCCGGCCTCATAACGCTCACGCAACCACTGAGCCTCCTGGTCATAGCGGTCGTCCAGCGGCTCGAAGGGGCTGATCGCCAGGTTACTGACGATCACCACATCCACCGGCGGCGCGCTGCTCAGACTGGCGTGAGGCTGAATCGGAATACTGTTATATGCCCGCAGCGGTTGCCCGTCGCGGCTGACGATCAGCGGGAAAAAGGGTGATTCGACATCGGTCTGGTTGATCAACTGCTGCCAGTCGCGGCGGGTGCCTAACAGCAGATCGTAGAGACCGAACAGCGTTGAGGCCGTGCTGTCCGGTGTCGCCAGGAGGGCGACGGTCAGGGGTGACAGGCTTTCAGCATGATCCGAGCGTGTCATGGCGGAAATGGCCGTTTTGTTTCCAGGATGGCTTTAGTCCGACTTGCCCGCTACCTCGACTATAGGCTCCGTTGGCACCGGCCAACGAACTGGACTCATGGAGCATAGAACAATGAAAGACGCACATGGCTGCCAACTGACCGGCTGCAATGGCCAGGCGCAGGCCCTGCTTGACCAGGCCCTCGCGCAGTTCCGCTGCCTGCGCACCGATTCGCTGGCGAGCACCGAAGCCGCTCTTGAGGCCTCCCCCGAACTGGTGATGGGCTATGTCCTGCATGCTTGGCTTTACATGCTAGGCACCGAAGCGGCCGCAATACCGGTTGCGCAGGCCTCCTTGAAGCACGCACTGGCGCTGCCGCGTAACGACCGCGAGGCGCGCCATATCCATTCGTTGCAGTTACTGATCGATGGTCGCTGGCATGCTGCGGGACGCGCACTGGAAGACCTCAGCCTCGACTATCCGCATGATCTGCTGGCGCTACAGGCGGGCCATCAACTGGACTTTTTTACCGGCGACGCACGCATGCTGCGTGATCGCATCGCCCGAGTACTGCCGGATTGGTCCATGGCCGTTCCTGGCTATCACGCGTTACTCGGCATGTATGCCTTCGGCCTGGAAGAAACAGGCGACTACTCTCTTGGCGAGCGTTTTGGCCGTGAAGCGATATCGCTGCAGCCCGACGACGCCTGGGCCCAGCATGCGGTCGCGCATGTGCTGGAGATGCAGGGCCGGCGCGAGGAAGGCATCGCTTGGATGCGCGGCAATTCGGCGTGGCAGCAGGACAGCATGCTCGCCGTGCACAACTGGTGGCACCTGGCGCTGCACTATGTGGAACAGGACGACTTCGACACGGCATTGGCTCTATACGACGGACCGATCGACGGCCATAAAGGCACGCTGGCTCTGGAGCTGATCGATGCCAGTTCCATTCTCTGGCGCCTGCAACTGCGCGGAGCGGATGTCGGCAATCGCTGGGTAGACGTGGCCGAGCGCTGGGCGGCGATGGCAATGGACGGCCGTTACGCCTTTAACGACTTCCATGCGGCAATGGCCTTTGCATGCAGTGGTCGCAACGACCTGCTGGCTCAGCTGCGCGAGGCGCAGCAACGCGCCTGCCAGCAGGATGATGACAATGCGCGCTTCACTCATGCGGTCGGGGCGCCGGGTGTGGAGGCAATAGTGGCGTTCGTCGATGGTCAATATGCGCGTTGTGTAGAGGTGCTGCGGCCGGTACGCAATCAGGCCCAGCTGTTCGGCGGCAGTCACGCGCAACGTGACCTGATCGACCAGACGCTGATCGCCGCGGCACGCTGCAGCGGTCAGGACAACCTGAACCGCGCCCTGCTGCGTGAACGTGAGATTTTTGCTCGGCAGCGCAGCGTGCACTGAAACGAGGGGGATGTCGGCGACCCTGGCATCCCCTGATTTAGGACAACACAACCAACCGATTCGGCAGCTCGTTACGCTCATGAGTGGCCGGCACGTGCTGCTTGAGCAGCGATCCGCAGGCTTCGATACAACCGAGAAATCCTTCCAGCACCTGGCCGTTGCGCACGTCCGCGGTGAAGCTCGTGACAATCGACTGCCAGGCGCTGTCATCGATACGGCTGGAGATGCCGCGATCAACCAGAATCTCCACGTAACGCTCGGCTTCGGATACGAAGATCAGCATGCCGGTGCCGCCAACCGTGTGGTGCAGGTTGAGTTCGATGAATTGCCGCCGCGCCAGATTGCAGGCTCGCCAATGACGAACCGGGCGCGGAATCAGCCGAGTAGTCACCGCGTCCAGACGGAACACCAGCGCCAGCACGACGAACGTCAGCCATTGCACCAGCAAGAGTTGCCAGGCCGCCAGCCAGCCGGTGAAAAACAACAGCGCGCCGGGCAACAGCAACGCCAGCAGGCTGGACCAGAGCAGCGGTATGTAGCGGTAGTCATCAGCCTGCGCGGCCAGCACCGTTACCAACTCGGCGTCGGTATCACGTTCGATACGCTCGATTGCTTCGGCTACCTGTTGCAGCTCGCTTTCTGTCAGTAGGGTCATTGCTTGTTCATCATGAAGAAGTTTTCGCTGTTTTGATCGAAGGGACATTGGGCTGATCGGTTGAACTCCAAGAGGAGCCAGCGATGGGTTTCACCCATCCTATGGTGGTCAACGGTTCGCAGCCTCTGGTCACCAGCCACCGGAGGCGCCTCCACCACCGAAACCGCCACCACCTCCACCGAAGCCGCCACCGCCAAAACCGCCACCGCCGCCGCCGCGCCCCATACCGCCCAGCAGGGCACCGAGCAGCAGCGCACGTCCCGCCCCACGGCCACCACGACCACGACCACGACGACCACCACCACCGATGACGAAGATGGCTACCAGCATTAAAAAGAAGCCGAGGATGCCGAGACCGCCCGGTTCCTGCGCGCCCATGGGCATTGCCGGCCGCATGCCAGCCGTTTGCAACGGATCGCCGCCCAGCACCCGGATAATCGCTTCGGTACCTTCGGTGATACCGCGGGTGAAGTCGCCCTGCTGGAACGCGGGGGCAATGATGCTGTTGATGATCACCGACGACTGGGCGTCGGTCAGGCGGCCCTCGAGTCCATATCCCACCTCGATGCGAATTTGGCGGTCGTCTCGGGCAATAATCAGTAGCGCGCCGTTGTCTTCGCCCTTCTGACCGATACCCCACTCGCGACCCAGCTGCAGCCCTGTCTCTTCGATGCTGCGACCCTGCAGATCCGGCAGCGTCACCACCACGACCTGCTCGCTGGTAGCCTGTTCGTGGGCAGCAAGCATGCTGGTCAGCCGCGCTTCGGCCTGCGTATCGAGCAACTCGGCCCGATCCACTACTCGGCCGGTCAGCGAGGGTACTTCGGCTTCCTGGGCCAACAGGTCGCTGGCAAAAAACAGCAGCGCCAGCAACAGGGGTAGCGTGCGCGTCATTGAAACTGCACTTTTGGCGCCTGCTCGGCGTTTTCGGCCGTCGCCTCGAAGTTTTCGCGGATCGGCATGTCGCTATACATCAGGCTGTGCCAGATGCGGCCGGGGAAGGTGCGAATCTCAGTGTTGTAGCGCTCGACAGCGGCGATGAAGTCGCGACGTGCTACAGCGATGCGATTCTCGGTGCCTTCGAGCTGCGATTGCAGGGCGAGGAAGTTCTGGTTGGATTTCAGGTCAGGGTAGCGTTCGGACACCGCCATCAGCCGACTCAGCGCACCGCTCAGCTGATTCTGCGCCTGCTGGAAGCGTTGCAGTTGCTGGGGGTCGTTCAATGTGTCGACATCGACCTGAATCGAAGTGGCCTGGGCCCGCGCTTCGACCACAGCGGTCAAGGTGTCCTGCTCCTGGCGGGCAAAGCCCTTGACCGTCTCGACCAGGTTGGGGATCAGATCGGCGCGGCGCTGATACTGGTTCTCCACCTGCGACCAGGCGGATTTCACTTGTTCGTCGTACTGGGGAATATTGTTGATGCCGCAGCCGGCCAGCAGCCAGGACATGAACAGAACCGTCGCCGCTTGCCAGGTGAATCGATAACGCTGCATCTGCATGATTCGCTCATCCATCCAAAATTCGGGGTACTGAATAAGGATGGCCGGACGGCTTGAGAGTTCAGGAACAACCCCGCCGCGATACGACGAGGCGCATCCTCCCTCAGATGACTTTGGCACTGCGTAGCGCCGCCACCTGCTCCGCATCGAACCCGAGCAGCCGCTTCAGCAACGCCTCGCTGTGTTCACCCAGCAGCGGCGGCGCCTTGCGATATTCCACGGGAGACTCGGAAAGGCGGATCGGGCTCGCCACCTGCGGCACGCTTCCGGCCAGCGGATGCGGCATCTCGACGTGCAGGCCACGGGCTTGTACATGCGGGTCGGCAAAAACCTGTGCAACGTCATTGATCGGCCCACAAGGCACCCCCGCCTGCTCCAGTGCCGCAACCCATTCGGCGGTGGTGCGGAACACCGTGACCTGACGAATCATCGGCACCAGCTCCTGGCGATGGGCAACGCGCGCCTTGTTGCTGGCGAAACGTGGGTCATCGGCCCATTCGGGATGACCGGCGACTTCGGCGAACTTGCGGAACTGACCGTCGTTGCCGATGGTGAGAATGATGTCGCCGTCCGCTGTCGGGAAATCCTGGTACGGCACGATGTTCGGATGGGCGTTACCCATGCGCTTGGGCGCAACGCCGGTGGTCAGGTAATTCATCGCCTGGTTGGCCAGGCAGGCGACCTGCACATCCAGCAGGGCCAGTTCGACATGCTGGCCGACGCCGTTCTGCTCGCGATGATTGAGCGCCGCCAGCACGCCGACCGTGGCATAGAGCCCGGTGAGGATATCGGTGAGCGCCACGCCAACCTTGACCGGGCCGGCACCGGCTTCATCCTCGGCACGCCCGGTCAGGCTCATCAACCCGCCGAGGCCCTGAATCATGAAGTCGTACCCGGCACGCTGGGCATAGGGGCCGTCGCTGCCGAAGCCGGTAATCGAGCAGTAAATCAGCCGTGGGTTGATCGCCTTGAGGCTTTCATAATCCAGCCCATAGGCGGCCAATCCGCCGACCTTGAAGTTCTCCAACAGCACGTCGCACTCCGCGACCAGCTCGCGAATGATCCGCTGGCCTTCGGGCTGGGTGAAATCCAGCGTCAGCGACTGCTTGTTGCGGTTAGCCGACAGGTAATAAGCGGCCTCCGAGGTGTTCTCGCCCTGCTGATCCTTCAGATACGGCGGGCCCCAGTGACGGGTATCGTCGCCAGTGGCGGGACGCTCGACCTTGATCACCTCGGCGCCAAGATCGCCAAGAATCTGCCCACACCACGGGCCGGCAAGCACGCGAGACAGATCGAGGACACGGATATGGGATAGAGCACCGGGCATGGAGGTCTCTCGGTAGGCAGTTAAGGTGAGCAATAGGCTTTCAAGCGGAAAACGCGGAAACGGTTTCCGCCTACAGGTATTGGCGTTTCGTGTAAGAGCGAGCTTGCTCGCGAATGGCTGAACGCTCGTTCGCGAAGCTCACTCCCACAGATCGGTCAGATACGTAGGGTGGATGGCGCTTCACCCATCCACCGGGGAACGGCGGTGGATGAGAAGAGCGTCATCCACCCTACGAGCTCCTACGGGGTCACCGCTTAGAAAAAAGCCTGGATACCCGTCTGCGCGCGACCGAGGATCAGCGCATGCACGTCGTGCGTGCCCTCGTAAGTGTTGACCACCTCGAGATTGACCAAATGCCGGGCCACGCCGAACTCGTCGCTGATACCGTTGCCGCCGAGCATGTCGCGAGCCAGGCGCGCCACGTCCAGCGCCTTGCCGCAGCTGTTGCGCTTCATGATCGAGGTGATCTCCACCGCGGCGGTGCCCTCGTCCTTCATCCGGCCGAGGCGCAGGCAGCCTTGCAGCGCCAGGGTGATTTCGGTCTGCATGTCGGCGAGCTTCTTCTGGATCAGCTGGTTGGCGGCCAGCGGACGGCCGAACTGCTGGCGGTCCAGGGTGTACTGGCGCGCGGTGTGCCAGCAGAACTCGGCGGCGCCCAGCGCGCCCCAGCTAATGCCGTAACGGGCCGAATCCAGGCAGGTGAAGGGGCCACGCAGGCCACGGACGTCGGGGAAGGCGTTCTCTTCCGGGCAGAACACGTTGTCCATGACGATCTCGCCGGTGATCGAGGCGCGCAGGCCGACCTTGCCGTGGATCGCCGGAGCGCTCAGGCCTTCCCAGCCTTTCTCCAGCACGAAGCCGCGAATGGCGCCCTCGTCGTCCTTGGCCCAGACCACGAAGACGTCAGCGATCGGGCTGTTGGTGATCCACATTTTCGCGCCGGAGAGGCGATAGCCGCCGTCGACCTTCTTGGCACGAGTGACCATGGAGCCCGGGTCGGAGCCGTGGTTCGGTTCGGTCAGGCCGAAGCAGCCGATGTATTCACCACTGGCGAGCTTGGGCAGGTACTTCTGCTTGGTTTCTTCGTTGCCGAACTCGTTGATCGGCACCATCACCAGCGAAGACTGCACGCTCATCATCGAGCGGTAGCCCGAGTCGATGCGCTCGACTTCACGAGCGATCAGGCCGTAGCAGACGTAGTTCAGCCCGCTGCCGCCGTACGCTTCGGGAATGGTTGCGCCGAGCAGGCCGGTGTCGCCCATCTCACGGAAGATCGCCGCGTCGGTGCGCTCGTGACGGAAGGCTTCGAGCACGCGCGGCGCCAGTTTGTCATCGGCGAACTGCTGCGCACTGTCGCGCACCATGCGCTCTTCGTCGGTGAGCTGCTGATCGAGCAGCAGCGGGTCGATCCAGTTGAAGCTTGCTTTGCCGGCCATGAGTGGTCCTCTTGTCGTAGACGGTGAACCGGGCGCGACGCCCGGTGCAACATTCGGATGGATTGATCCTAGAAGCTGAAGCCATCGTTCGCAAACGAGTAATTCGCATCGACCTGTGCGCTTTTCTCACTCCAGCGTATGCTAAATGGCTTTGACACCAGCTTATTAGTGAGGCAGCCGCATAATGCGTCGTAAGATCCCCAGCACCGCCGCGCTTATTGCCTTCGAAGCGGCAGCACGTCACCAGAGCTTCACCCGCGCCGCCGAAGAGCTGGCACTGACCCAAAGCGCCATCTGCCGACAGATCGGCGGCCTCGAAGAGTTTCTCGGGCTGGAGCTGTTTCGCCGCTCGCGCCGCGGCGTCAAGCTGACCGAAGCCGGCCAGTCCTATGCGCGACGAGTCGCCACTCAGCTCGATGCGGTGGAACGGGATACGTTGTCGGTAATGGGCCAGCAGGGCGCCCAGACTATCGAGCTGGCGCTGGTGCCGACATTTGGCACGCAGTGGCTGCTGCCGCGACTGCAGCAGTTCCAGGCGCTGCACCCCGAAATAACGGTCAATCTGACTAACCGCACCCGACCGTTCCTCTTCGCCGATACCGATTTCGATGCAGCGATCTATTTCGGCGACGGCGACTGGTCCGGCACCGTGGCGCACTACCTGATGCCTGAAGATTCACTCCCGGTCTGTAGCCCAGCGCTGCTAGAGAACGCCGGATCGCTCGATGCCAAGACCATCGCCGAGATGCCGTTGCTGCAACAGACTACTCGCCCCTACGCCTGGCGCCAGTGGTTCGATTCGCTGGGGATGAAGGTGGCGAGAGACATGACTGGCCCACGGCTGGAACTGTTTTCGATGCTGGCACAGGCCGCCGAACACAGGATGGGCGTGGCGTTGATTCCACCGTTTCTCATTCAACGCGAACTGGCCGAAGGGCGCCTGGTAATTGCGCATCCGCACTCATA
This sequence comes from Stutzerimonas sp. VN223-3, assembly GCF_045999685.1. NCBI lineage: Bacteria > Pseudomonadati > Pseudomonadota > Gammaproteobacteria > Pseudomonadales > Pseudomonadaceae > Stutzerimonas > Stutzerimonas sp. VN223-3. The sequence continues at coordinate 207,770 of NZ_RBEC01000002.1, forward strand.
CCGCCGCGAGGACCAGGCCTACCACCTGATGATCCCCGAACGGCGGGTAGAGTCGGCGGCCATGAATGCCTTTCGCGACTGGCTGCTGGAAGAAGCACGCGCCTGGATGGCGCAGCAGGTGTAAATCACGCTACGGCGGGTGCGCCAATCAAAAACGTCACCTCCGGCTCGGAATCGCGTCTTTCCCCCGCAGGGTCAGGCCCGCCGCGTGCCGATCAAGCCGCTTCAGGCTTTTTCTTGCGCGGCTTGAGGTATTTGGCCAGGCCCTGAAACCACATCACCAGCGCCGGGTTGCCTTGGATTTGAATGTCCTTGTTCTGGATGCCCTGCATAAAGGCGAGCTGCTTGTTCTTCGCGTTCATGGTGGCGAAGCCGTAGGCGCTGTCCTTGAAGCCAATGGCGAAAGCAGGCTCGGTAGCAGGGCCGCCCTTGGCGGTGACGCGTTGATCCTTGACCACGTAATGCCGAGCGACCTTGCCGTCGAGCGTGTGCAACTGGAAGGTGAGGTCTTTGTCGCCGAGTTGTTTTTGAAAGTCAGGGTTGTTGCGGCTGGCCTTGGTCATCAAGCGACCAAGCATCCAGAGAAGGAAGCGAAATTTCATGCATGTTCTCGGCAGATGGCGAAATTTCGCGGATTGTAGCGACTTGTTGAGGTAACTCAACTGTAAATTAGAACTTCAGGGCACCCGGAGCCGAGCGGGCCCCGGGAGACGCAAACTCAGTTGATCGCGTCTTTCAGCATCTTTCCCGGCTTGAATGCTACGGTGTTGCTGGCCTTGATGGTAACGGGTTCGCCCGTCTGCGGGTTCTTTCCAGTGCGAGCGCCACGGTGTCGCTGCAGGAAGGTGCCGAAACCAACCAGAGTCACGCTGTCCTTACGGTTGAGCGCGTTGGTGATTTCATCGAGAACGGCATTGAGTACACGGTTGGCCTGATCCTTGGTGAGATCGGCCTTGTCGGCGATGGCGGCTGCGAGTTCCGGTTTGCGCATGGGTAGCCTCTAAGACTTTATTGTTTTTGTTCGCTGTTCTCCGAACAGCGTTCCGAGGCGCTGCAACTGCTCTAGGCTGCGGCAGCGCCTCGATGGAGCATGGCACGCTGATGGCACTCGCGCCAGCCCTCGCCGACGCTTTACCTAATCATTCCGACGACTTTAGCGACAGACCTTGAGGCAGTTCAGCCAGCACTGGCGGCAGCTGCTTGTTCAACCCCAACCGCTCTTGCACAGCCGCCCCCGTCAGCGCATAGCCCAACAGATTTCCGTCGAGGCTGCGGAATAGAGCCTTGATGTCATTACCATCACCTTCCACGCTCCAATGCCCCTCGCTGCCAGCCGCTGGTGGCGATACCACCAAAGGGCACACAGGGGTTTTCACCGTGATCGGCATCGGTCCGTACGTTACGAAAGTCGATTTACCGGCAAGCGTTTGCGCCAGCGCGCGCACGCCACTCATCAGCGGCATCACATAAAGCAGATTGAGCCCACCCACCTCGGCACAGTCGCCTAGCGCGTAGACGTGCTCAGCCGAGGTTTGCAGGAGGCGATCAACGACGATTCCCCGATTGACCGCCAGTCCTGCCGCTGCGGCCAGCTCGGTGCGCGGGCGCAGGCCCACCGCACTGACCACCAGATCGCAGTTCAACCGCTGGCCGTCCGATAACCGGGCTTCGAGACTCTCGCCGTGCCGATCCAGACGTTCCAGCACCGGCCCCAGATGAAAGCGCGCACCCAGTGATTCGAGCCCGCGTCGCACCGCCGCCGCGGCCTCCGTCGGCAACAATGACGGCATAATCTGCTCGCAGGGCGCCACCAGTTCGACCTCGTAGCCGCCCTGCAGCAAGTCATTGGCGAATTCGCAGCCGATCAGCCCGGCACCAACGATCAGCACCCGCCGCTTACCTTTGGCCGCCTCGCGGAAACGACCGTAATCGAGCAGGTCGTTGATCGGGAAAACCGCGTCCTGGGCATCGCCAGCGACTGGCACCTGAATGGTCTGCGCACCCCAGGCGATAACCAGGTCGCGATAGGGCACCGGCTCGTTGCCGATCCATACGCGGCGGTTGGCCGGATCGAGGCGAGTCACCCAGGTATGGGTCCGAATCTCGGCGTTGAGCTGAACTGCCATGGCTCCGGCCGTTGCCATGCCCAGGCCATCGGCTTCCTTGTTCATGGCGAAGCCGGTCGACAGCATCGGCTTCGAATAGGAGCGGCCATCGTCGGCGGTAATCAGCAACAGCGGCGTTTCGCTGTCGTGTTTGCGGAATTCCCGCGCCAGGTTGTAACCCGCCAGGCCCGTACCGATGATGACCAACGGCGTCGCCGGCGCGCCTTTCTGGTTCAATTCGCTCATATCAGCCGATCGCGATCATTTCGAAATCCATTTTACCTACGCCGCAATCGGGACAGAGCCAGTCCTCGGGTACATCCTCCCAGGGGGTACCCGCCGCAATTCCATCGTCGGGCCAGCCTTCGGCTTCGTCATAGATAAACCCGCACACCACGCATTGCCACTTCTTCATTTGCTTACCTCGATCGTTATCCATTGCGCTGACGCTATACCAGAACGCAGCGGTCCGCCAAACATCAGCGTCCAGCGATCACCATGCGCCAGCGATTGGTTCGGGAAAACAAAACGGGCGGCCTAAGCCGCCCGTCCGGGGTCACTCACGCCATCAATTGGCGGTAGCGATTCCCACCAGCGGATCGCTGATGCCCATCACGTAGAAGCCGATCAGGCCGATGCTACCGGCCAGCACGAGGTAGTACAGCGTAGGCAGCATGGTCTTGCGCAGGGTGATGCCTTCACGACCCAGCAGGCCGACCGTGGCCGAGGCCGCCACCACGTTGTGAATGGCGATCATGTTCCCCGCGGCGGCACCCACCGACTGCAACGCCACCATCAGCGCACCGGAAATACCCAGCAGACCAGCAGTATTGAACTGGAACTGCGACAGCATCAGGTTAGACACGGTGTTGGAGCCGGCAATGAACGCGCCCAGTGCGCCCACCGCCGGTGCGAAGAACGGATAGATGCCGCCGACGCTGTCGGCTACCAGCTGCGCCATGGCCACTGGCATCGATACCAAATCGGAGCCGTTGACGCCGGAGTTGATCAGGATCCGCACCATAGGGATGGTGAAGATCAGCACGAAGCCGGCACCCAATAGGGTTTTGCTCGATTCGGAGATGGCCGCGACCAGCTCGCCAGCACGCATGCGGTGCAGGAAGAAGGTGATCAGCACCACAATGCAGAGAATTCCGCCCGGTAGATACAGTGGCTCCAGCGCACCAGACACGCCGGTCTCGCCGAGAATGTCCTTCCAGCCGAAGCTCACCGACAACATTGCCGACTTGACGCCTGGGAAGACCCGCGAAATCACCAGGAAGGCTGCCAGCAGCAGATAAGGTGCCCAAGCCATCGGCACGGAAATCGGTGTCCGACCGGCGACATCGTCGATCTTCATCTCGATCTTGCCCATCCACTCCACCGGCCACTCGCTGGCCGGGGCGAAATCCCAGCTGGTCTTGGGCAGCAGGAAGCCCGCCTTGGCGGCAGGTACGACGATGGCCAGACCGACCAGCGCACCGATCATCGACGGGAATTCCGGGCCGAGGAATACGCCAGCCGCGGCATAGGGAATGACGAACGCCAAGCCGGTGAAGATGGCGAACGGCGCCATCGCCAAGCCTTCGCTCCAGGAGCGATTGCGCCCAAAGAAGCGCGTCATGACGCAGATCATGATCAGCGGCATGAGAATGCCGCACAGCGCATGGATGATCGCCACGCGGGAGAAGATCAGATGGAAGAACACTTCCCAGCTGCTACCCGCTGCAGTCAGCTGCCCACCGAGCGTGGCCTGATCCAGACCGCCGGCCACACCGACCAGAATCGGCGTGCCCACGGCACCGAAGGAAACCGGTGTCGATTGCACCATCATGCCCAGCACCACCGCCGTCAGCGCCGGGAAGCCCAGAGCAACCAGCAAGGGTGCGGCCACCGCGGCCGGCGTACCGAAGCCCGAAGCACCTTCGATGAAGCAGCCGAACAGCCAAGCGACGATCAGTACCTGAACGCGCTTGTCGGGACTGACGTTAGCGAAGCCACGACGAATCGAAGCGATGCCGCCCGAGTGCTTGAGGGTGTTGAGTAGAAGGATGGCGCCGAAGATGATCCAGAGGATCGCGGCGGTGAGAATCAAGCCTTGCAGCGTAGAAGCCAGGACCCGGTTGAAGGTCATGTCCCAGGCCAATAGCCCGATCAGCGCGGTAAGCACGAAAACCAGTGGCATCGCGTACTTGGCCGGCCAGCGAAAGCCGATCAGCAGTACGCCCGCCAACACCAGTGGCACGAAGGCCAGTATGGACAGCAGTGTCTGACTCATTGTTGGGTTCCTTGTTTTTTGTTGTGAACCACTTCTTTCTCCGGGAAGCCCCGGCGCCCCGCATGGATGTCATAGCCTCATGCCATCCAAAGGTGCTGATCGACCGGCACGTCGACCCGCCCCCCATGCTCGAAAGCCCCGGACGCCATTAGGCGTCCGGGGCTTGCAAATTACGCTAATGACCGACCTGCGCCAGCCATCAGCAATCTCCTGAATACCTTCAAACTCCGTTCTGCTGCTTGAAGCGCTGACGCCAGGCATGCAGCAGCGGCTCGGTGTAGCCGCTTGGTTGCTCGCGGCCCTTGAACACCAAATCGCAAGCGGCTTGAAAAGCGGCAGACTGTGCATAATCGGTGGCCATCGGGCGATAGAGCGGGTCACCGGCGTTCTGCTGGTCGACCACTTTGGCCATGCGCTCCAGCGTCTCGCGAACCTGAGCTTCGCCAACTACACCATGCCGCAACCAGTTGGCCAGGTGCTGGCTGGAGATACGCAGCGTTGCACGGTCTTCCATCAGGCCGACGTCATGAATGTCCGGCACCTTGGAGCAACCCACGCCCTGCTCGACCCAGCGCACCACGTAACCGAGGATGCCCTGGCAGTTGTTGTCCAGCTCCTGCTGGATCGCCTCGGCGGACCAGTTGCGCTCAGGCGCGACCGGAATGGTCAGCAGATCATTGGTCAGCTGCTCACGTTCAGTGGCCAGGTCGATCTTTTCCAGCTCGGCCTGAACGGCCTGAACGTCGACCTGGTGGTAGTGCAGCGCGTGCAGCGTGGCGCCGGTCGGCGACGGTACCCAAGCGGTGTTGGCGCCGGCTTTCGGGTGAGCGATCTTTTGCTCGAGCATGGCCGCCATTAGATCGGGCATGGCCCACATGCCTTTGCCGATCTGCGCCTTGCCGCGCAGGCCGCAATTCAAGCCGACCAGTACGTTGTTGCGCTCGTAGGCCTGGATCCAGGCGGTGCCCTTCATGTCGCCCTTACGCAGTACGGCGCCGGCTTCCATGATGGTGTGCATCTCGTCACCGGTGCGGTCGAGGAAGCCGGTATTGATGAAGGCCACACGGTTCTTCGCGGCGCCGATGCAGGCCTTGAGGTTGACGCTGGTGCGGCGCTCCTCGTCCATGATGCCGACCTTGAGCGTGTGGCGCGGCAGACCGATGAGGTCCTCGACGCGGCCGAACAGTTCGTCGGCGAATGCCACTTCGGCCGGGCCGTGCATCTTCGGCTTGACGATGTACATCGAGCCGGTGCGCGAGTTGCCCTTGCGCTGCTGGTCGTGTTTGGCGATCAGGCTGGTGACCACGCCGTCCATGATGCCTTCGGGGATTTCATGGCCTTCGCCATCGATGATCGCCGGGTTGGTCATCAGGTGACCGACGTTGCGGATGAACAGCAGCGAGCGGCCGTGCAGCTTCAGGTTCGAGCCGTCAGCGGCGGTGTATTCGCGGTCGGCGTTGAGGCGCCGGGTGATGCGCTTGCCGCCCTTCTCCAAGTCTTCAACCAGGTCGCCCTTCATCAGGCCCAGCCAGTTGCGATAGACCAGTACCTTGTCGTCGGCATCGACCGCGGCAGTGGAGTCTTCGCAGTCCATGATGGTGGTGACGGCGGCTTCTACCAGCAGATCCTTCACGCCAGCCGCATCGGTCTGGCCGATGGGGCTGTTCGGGTCGATCTGGATTTCAACGTGCAGGCCGTTGTTCTTCAGCAGAATCGCCGTCGGCTCGACCGCCTCGCCCTGATAGCCAACAAATTTCCCGGGCTGCTTCAGGCCGGTGACATTGCCGTTCTCCAGGGTGACCTTGAGCTGGCCGTCCTGGACGCGGTAGCTGACCGAATCGGCATGACTGCCTTCGGCCAGCGGCGCGGCCTGATCAAGGAAATTGCGCGCGAAAGCGATGACCTTGGCGCCACGCACTTCGTTGTAACCCGGGCCCTTCTGCGCGCCGTTCTCTTCGCTGATGGCGTCGGTGCCGTAGAGCGCGTCATACAGCGAGCCCCAACGAGCGTTAGCGGCGTTCAGCGCGTAGCGGGCGTTGCCGATCGGCACCACCAGCTGCGGGCCGGCCTGGGTGGCGATTTCACTGTCGACATTGCTGGTGCTGATCTTCACCTCGCCCGGCTCTGGCTGCAGGTAGCCGATGGATTCGAGGAAGGCACGGTAAGCCGGCATGTCGGCAATCGGGCCGGGGTTGCTGCGGTGCCAGTTGTCCAGCTCCACCTGCAGGCGGTCGCGCTCGGCGAGCAGTGCGCGGTTTTTCGGCGCCAGGTCATGGACCAGCTGATCGAAGCCACTCCAGAAGGCGGCGGCTTCTACGCCGGTACCGGGCAGCACTTCGTCTTCGATGAAACGCTGCAGGTTGGCTGCCACTTGCAGGCGGCCCAGAGTTACACGCTCGGTCATGTTCTTCTCCTGAATTTCGTCGATCAGTTGGCGACTGCCGCGACGCCGGCCTTGGCGACTTGTGCATCCTGCGTGGCGGTGACGCCGGAGACGCCGACCGAACCGATCACCTGACCATCGACGATCACCGGCACGCCGCCTTCCAGCGAGCAGACTACCGGCGCGGACAGGAAGGCGTTGCGGCCGCCGTTGACCATGTCTTCGTAGCCTTTGGTTTCGCGACGACCAACCGCGGCGCTACGGGCCTTCTCAGTGGCGATGTAGGAGGCGATCGGCGCACAGCCGTCCAGACGCTCAAGGCCCAGCGGGTGGCCGCCGTCATCGGCAACGACGATGGTCACGGCCCAGCCATTGTTCTGCGCTTCGGTGCGCGCGGCGGCGAGGATGGCGGTTACTTCGGTCTGGGTCAGCATCGCTTTGGTTTTCATCTCGATTCTCCTGTCTTCGTAATTCGTTTATTCACTGCGCTATCCGGAAACCGGTCGGCGTAGGGTGGGCCGGGCAGCGCTCCGCTTCAGTTCGTAGGGTGGGCTGAAGCGGAACGCCGCCCGGCCCACCCTACCGGCTCGTCCTGCTTTAGCTCATCGCCTCCTCGACAATCTCGATCCAATGCCGCACTGGTGTGCGACCGGCACCGTCGAGGTGCGTCTGACAACCGATATTGGCGGTGACGATCACTTCCGGTTTGCCGCTTTCCAACGCGGTTAGCTTGTTGTCGCGCAGTTGCTTGGATAGCTCCGGCTGGGTGATCGAATAGCTGCCCGCCGAGCCGCAGCACAGATGTGCATCCGGCACTGCGGTGAGCTGGAAGCCTAGACGCGTGAGCACGTCTTCGACCGCACCATTGAGCTTCTGTGCGTGCTGCAGCGTGCAAGGGCAATGGAACGCCATGCGCTTGTCGGCCTTGACGTTCAGCCGCTCGAGCTCGGCACTGCGCATGACTTCCACCAAATCCTTGGCCAGCGCACTGACTCGGGCAGCCTTGACCGCGTAAGCCGGGTCATCCCGCAGCAGATGACCGTAATCCTTGATGAAGGCACCGCAACCGCTGGCGGTCTGCACGATGGCTTCGGCGCCACCTTCGATGGCGGGCCACCAGGCGTCGATGTTGCGCCGGGCACGGTCCAGTCCAGCCTGCTGGGCGTTCAAGTGGTAATCCACGGCGCCGCAGCAACCGGCTTCGCGCGCCGTGCTGACGCTGATGCCGAGTCGATCGAGCACCCGTGCGGTAGCGGCATTGGTGTTCGGCGACAGGCTTGGCTGTACGCAGCCTTCGAGCATCAGCACGCGACGCGCATGCATAACCTGCGGGCGCGGCTTGGCCGGGGTGACCTGGCGCGGCATGTGCGAACGCAACGTGGCCGGCATCAGCGGCCGCAGCGCATTGCCGGTACTGAGCAATGCCTTGAACAGGCCCGGACGCGGAATCACGTTGCGCAGACCGGTGCGCAGCAGGCGTTCGCCCGCCGAGCGCTGGACCTGCTGTTCCATGAAGTCACGGCCGATATCCAGCAGGTTGTGGTATTGCACACCGGACGGGCAGGTGGTCTCGCAGTTGCGGCAGGTCAGGCAACGGTCCAGGTGGGTCTGGGTGCTTTCGGTGACTTCGCCACCTTCGAACATCTGCTTCATCAGGTAGATGCGCCCGCGCGGGCCATCGAGCTCATCACCCAGCAGCTGGTAGGTTGGGCAAGTGGCGTTGCAGAAACCACAGTGCACGCATGAACGCAGAATGCTCTCGGCTTCCTCGGCACGCGGCAGCTTCTTCGCGGCTTCGCTGAGATTGGTTTGCATATCAGACCTCGGAATACATACGGCCGGGGTTGAAGATCCCCTGCGGGTCGAGTTGCGTCTTGAGCTGGCGGTGGTAACGCAGCAACGGCTCGCCCAATGGTTGGAACGGGCTGGCAGTGGCACCGGCCGTGAAGCAGATGGCGTGACCGCCAACTTCGCTCGCAATTGCACGGATGGTCTGCGCATCGGCATCGGATTTCAGCCAACGCTGAGCACCGGCCCAGTCGATCAGCTGTTCGCCAGGCAGCGCCAATACAGGCGTGTTGGTTGGCAGCGACAGGCGCCACAGCGGTCGCGCATCGGCGAAAAAGCTCAGCCGTTGTTCGCGCAGATCGTTCCAGTAACGGGAATCCAAGGCTTCGCCACCAATACGGTCGCAGGCGGCATTCACCGACCCTTCACCACCTTCAAGGCGTAGGTGCAGCGCCTGGCCGTCATGGCTCGCGGCGGTAATGGGCACCGGTTGCTGCCCCCATTCGGCAAGCTTGAGGAGCGCGTGGTCGGCCGACATCTCGACCCGCAGGTTGCGGCACAGACGTGGCTTGGGCAGCACTTTCAGCGACACCTCGGTAAGCACGCCGAGGCAGCCGAAGCTGCCGGCCATCAGGCGCGACAGGTCGTAGCCGGCGACGTTCTTCATCACCTCGCCGCCGAAGCGCAAATGCTTGCCGTGACCGGTAATCACCCGCGAACCCAGCACGAAATCGCGCACCGAGCCGGACCACGGCCGACGCGGACCGGACAGACCTGCGGCGATCATGCCGCCGACCGTGGCGCCGTCAGTGAAATGCGGCGGCTCGCAAGGCAGCATCTGCCCAGCTTCGTCGAGAGCCGCTTCCAGCTCCGCCAGCGGCGTGCCGGCACGAGCCGTGATCACCAGTTCGGTCGGGTCATAGCTGACAATGCCGCGGTGCGTGCGGGTATCAAGCAACTCGCCCTCGACGGGACGTCCGAGGAACGCTTTGCTGCCGCCGCCTTGAATACGCAGCGGGGTATTGTTGGCCAGTGCCTGGTTGACCTGTTCGAGCAAGTGCTCGCTGGCGTCGTAGGAAATGGCCATCAGAAGCGCTCCAATTCGGGGAAGGGCAACTGCCCGCCGTGCACATGCATGCCGCCGAATTCGGCGCAACGGTGCAGGGTCGGAATGTTCTTGCCGGGGTTGAGTAGACCACTGGGATCGAATGCAGCTTTTACCGCGTGGAACAGGGTCAGCTCGTCGGCGTTGAACTGCGCGCACATCTGATTGATTTTCTCGCGGCCGACACCGTGCTCGCCGGTGATCGAGCCGCCGACCTTCACGCAGAGTTCGAGGATTTTGCCGCCCAGTGCTTCAGCGCGCTCCAGCTCGCCTTCGGTGTTGGCATCGAAGAGGATCAGCGGGTGCATATTGCCGTCGCCAGCATGGAAGACGTTGGCGACGCGCAGGCCGTATTCGTCCGACAGGTCGGAAATGCCCTTGAGGACGCCCGGCAGCTCGCGTCGTGGAATGGTGCCGTCCATACAGTAATAGTCCGGCGAGATTCGCCCTACTGCCGGGAAAGCATTCTTGCGCCCGGCCCAGAACTTGACTCGCTCGGCCTCGTCGCGCGCCTGACGCACTTCGGTGGCCCCGGCGAGCTTGAGGACTTCGCTGACACGCGCGCAGTCGTCAACTACGTCAGCCTCGACACCGTCCAGTTCGCAGAGCAGGATCGCCTCGGCATCCACCGGGTAACCGGCGCGAATGAAGTCCTCGGCGGCGCGGATCGAGAGGTTGTCCATCATTTCCAGGCCACCGGGAATGATGCCCGCGGCGATGATGTCGCCCACCGCACGCCCGGCTTTTTCCACCGAGTCGAACGCGGCCAGCAGCACCTTGGCCACCTGCGGCTTGGGCAGGAGCTTGACGGTCACCTCGGTAACGATCCCGAGCATGCCCTCGGAGCCGGTGAACAGCGCCAGCAGGTCGAAGCCGGGCGAGTCCAGCGCATCGGAGCCAAGCACCATGCGCTCGCCCTCGACGGTGAGAATTTCCACCTTGAGCAGGTTGTGCACAGTCAGGCCATATTTCAGGCAGTGCACGCCACCCGCGTTCTCAGCGACGTTGCCGCCGATGGAGCAGGCGATCTGCGAGGACGGATCGGGCGCGTAATAAAGGTCGAAGGGCGCCGCGGCCTGGGAGATCGCCAGGTTGCGCACGCCAGGTTGAACACGGGCGAAGCGACCGGCCGGGTCGACTTCAAGAATCTTGTTGAAACGCGCCATCACCAGCAGGATGCCCTGCTCCAACGGCAGCGCGCCGCCGGACAGACCAGTACCGGCACCCCGAGCGACCACCGGCACGCCACGCTTGTGGGCGATCTTCAGCAGTGTTTCGACCTCCTCGATGCGTTCGGGCAACACCACCAGCATCGGCGTGGTGCGGTAGGCGGACAGGCCATCGCACTCGTAGGGCTTGAGATCTTCGCCGCGATGGAGGATGTCCATGCCGGGCAGTTGCGCCTGCAACTCGGCGAGCAGTGCCGCCTTGTCGACCTTGGGCAGTTCACCGTCGACGCGTTCGTCGTAGAGGATATTCATGGCAATCGGTGCTCTTCATTGTTCACCGTCAGCCCGACCAGCTGCGGTGGTTTGACGCATCATTAGCCCGGCGCTGCCATTTCGTCCATTGGCAAAACCACTGGTCCTACCAGTTTCTTTCAGCAGACTTTCAGCCCCAATGCTTAAAACGTCCAGATATCGGGGCCCTAAGCACCTCTACCCCATAATGCGGTAAGCTTCGGCAAAACTGGTCCTACCAGTTAGGAGACTCTAATGTTGATCGAGACTACCCAGGATCGCCGCCAGCTAGCCGACGTCGTCGCCGAGCGTATCGAACGCCTGATCGTCGATGGCGTGCTAAAGGTCGGCCAGGCTTTACCGTCGGAACGACGTCTGTGTGAAAAACTGGGCATCTCCCGCTCAGCCTTGCGCGAAGGTCTGCGCGTGCTGCGCGGCCGCGGCATCATCGAAACCGCGCAAGGTCGCGGCTCTCACGTCGCCAAGCTATCCGGCGAACAAGACGCTAGCCCCTTGATGCATCTATTCAACTCGCAGCCGCGCACGTTATTCGATCTACTCGAAGTCCGCGCGCTGCTGGAAGGCGAATCGGCACGCCTGGCGGCGCTACGCGGTACCGATGCCGATTTCATCCTGCTGCGCCGCCGCTACGAGGAGATGCTTGCCGCGCACACCGAGGAAGCCGGCGACCCACGCGAGCACGCGCGTCTCGATCACGCCTTTCATTTGGCCGTCAGCGAGGCCTCGCACAACCCGGTGCTGGTGCATACGCTGCAGTCGTTGACTGACCTGATGCTCTCCACCGTATTCGCCTCGGTGAACAACCTCTACCACCGACCCACACAGAAGCGGCAGATCGACCGGCAGCACTCGCGGCTGTTCCACGCCGTCACCGAGCGCCTGCCGGACCAGGCCCAGCGCGCCGCCCGCGACCACATTCACAGCATTCGCGACAATCTCAAGGAGATCGAGCAGGAAGAACAGCGCCTGGTTCGCGCGACGATGCGGTTGGAGGGATGGACGTAAAAGCAGCGGCAGCCTGCAATTCTCCAAGAAAAAGCACGCAGACCGCTTGTAGCTTGGATTTGGCTGAAGCCCTAAGCCTGCGGCTTGGGGCTTGCGGCTGCCCTTCGGTCCCCATGCTAGACTCGCCGCTTCTTTTCGTTGCCCGCTATCGCTCGTGTCCAACTCACAAGACTGGCTGACCGCCGACCACTTTCCCACTGCCCTCGATCCCGCCTTGCATGATTGGCTATTCGTCGACAAAGGTTCACTGACCCGCCGCCTCACCGAGCTGGCTGCAGGTGCTTTCAGCGTGACGCCGCTGGCCGAAAGCTGGCAGGTCTTGCGCGATGATGAATGCGCTGCGCTGGGCGTCGCCGACGGCAGCCAGGGCTGGGTTCGCGAAGTCTATCTACGCGGGCATCAGGAGCCCTGGGTATTCGCCCGCAGCGTCGCCGCCCGTAGCGCGCTGGAACAGTCCGGGCTGGATCTGCCGCACCTGGGCAGCCGCTCGCTGGGCGAATTGCTGTTCAGCGATCCGGCGTTCGCGCGCGGCCTGCTGGAAGCCCGTCGCTACCCTGAGGCCTGGCTGCCGCGCGATATCCGGCAAGCGCAGCTCTGGGCTCGCCGCTCCTGTTTCAGCCAGGGCGATCTGCGCGTGCTGGTCGCCGAGGTGTTTCTGCCGGCCCTGTGGCGGACCGCACGGATCACGATCTGAACGCGGCACAGACTGCCCCACACCGTCCTTCACCGTTTGGAGACCCGCCGATGTATCAAAAGCTTCTGCAATCGAGCAATCGCCTGCATCCGCGCGCCTGGGACTTCATCCAGCTGATGCGCCTGGAGCGACCCATCGGCACCTACCTCTTGCTGTGGCCGACGCTCTGGGCACTGTGGATCGCCGGTGAAGGCTCGCCCAGCGTGAAGAACGTGGTGATCTTCGTGCTCGGCGTGATCCTCATGCGTGCCGCCGGCTGCGTGATCAACGACTTCGCCGATCGCAATTTCGACGGCCATGTCAGCCGCACCAAGGGCCGCCCGCTGGCAACCGGCAAGGTCACGCCAAAGGAAGCCTGGATTCTCTTCGCCGTATTGGTTGGCCTTAGCTTCGGCCTGGTATTGCTGACCAACGCCACGACCATCTGGCTATCCTTCGGCGCGCTGGGCGTCGCCGCGCTCTACCCCTTCATGAAGCGCTACACCTACTATCCACAGGTGGTGCTCGGCGCCGCGTTCTCCTGGGGCATGCCGATGGCCTTCACAGCCGAACGCGGCGAACTGCCACCCGAAGCCTGGCTGCTGTTCATTGCCAATGTGGTCTGGACCGTGGGTTACGACACCTATTACGCGATGGCCGACCGCGAGGACGATCTGAAGATCGGCATCAAGTCCACCGCCATCCTGTTCGGCGAGGCCGATCGGGTCATCATCGCCACGCTGCAGGGCCTCGCCCTGTTCTGCCTGATTCTCGCTGGCGTGCGCTTCGAACTCGGGCAGTGGTTCCACCTCGGCCTGACCATCGCCGCCGCCTGCTTCGCCTGGGAATTCTGGAAGACGCGCTCGCGCAAGCCGCAGGTCTGCTTCAAGGCGTTCCTGCACAACCATTGGGCAGGGTTGGCGATCCTCCTCGGCATCATCCTCGACTACGCAACGCGCGCATGAGAAAGCCCGTCGCGGCGCTGCCGGGACGGGCTTTTCACCTCGCAGCACTCAGCCGTTCAGCACACGGGCACCGGCTTCGGCGACCTGACCGTCCTGGCTGGGGTGCATGCCGGAGACGCCGATGGCGCCAACCACCCGGCCGTCTTCGATCAACGGAATGCCGCCATCCATGAGGATGGCGTTATGCATCGACAGCAGCCGCAACGTCGCCCCGCCGCTGGCGAGCGTTTCCTCGAAGCCCTTGGTGGCGCGTTTGAAGGCCGCCGCGGTGGCCGCCTTGCGCTGGGCCACCTCGACGCTGCCGTGCGTGGCGTGGTCCATCCGCTGCAGCAGAACCAGATGACCGCCGGCGTCGGTCACGGCGATGACCATCGCCCAGCCGTTGGCCTGCGCATGTGCACGTGCGGCGTCGACGACGCGGCTCGCCGTTTCCAGACTGATGGGCGGTCCGTAAGCCAGCGGAGGTGCAGCAACCTGAGTATTCATCGCGCGCTCCTCAGGGCATCGCCTGGCCGCCGTTCACGTCCAGCGTCTGGCCCGTGATATAGCCGCTGCAGGCGTGCGAGGCGAGGAACAGGTAAGCCGGGGCCATTTCCTCAGACGTACCGAATCGTCCGAGCGGGATGGTGGTATTTACCTGGGCGCGAGCGGAGTCATCCTTGTCGGCATGGAAAGCGGTATCCACCGTGCCCGGCGCAACCACGTTGAAGCGAATGTTGTCACCGGCGAACTCGCGCACCCAGTTGCGCTGCACGTTGTGCAGCCAGGCCTTGGAGGCAGCGTAGAGGCTCGCGCCTGGGCCGCCGCCGTTATAGGCGGCGATCGAGCCGGTGGTGATCACCGATGTGCTCTGTCCGCTGGACTTGGCCGATTTACGCAGGTGCGGGATGGCTTCGCGAGTGATCAACAGTGCCGAGCGTAGATTCACGTCCACCATGGCATCGAAGAACGCATCGTCGATTTTCTCCAGCCCGCGCCGCTCCAACAGCGCGCCGGCGTTGTTGATCAGCACATCCAAACCACCGAAGCGCTCTACGAAGGCCGCGACGGTATCGACGCAGTCCTGACTGCGACTCAGGTCACCGACGAAGAATGCCGCCTCCCCGCCTTGCGCGCAGAGTTCGGTCAGCAGCGCATCGAGATTTTCCGGCCGATTGCGAGCAGTGATACCGACCTTGGCGCCCAGTTGGGCAAATGCCTTGGCGGTGGCCAGACCAATACCCATGGTGGCGCCGGTGATGAGGACGCGCTTGCCCTTGAGGTCGTTGAAATACATGGTTGCTCCTTAGTCAGAGAAGGCGGGACGGGATGTACGGTGCTCACGCCAAAGGCGCAAAAGCGGCGGCAGTAGCCAGACCGCGAGCGTAATCAGGGCCAAGGCAAGGGATACGGGGCGCTCGAAAAAGGCCAGGAAGCTGCCGTTCGAACGCATCATCGACGTGACGAAGGTTTCCTCCAGCAGCGGACCGAGGACGATGCCGAGAATCATCGGCGCCAGCGGAAAGTCGTTTTCCTCGAGCAGAAAGCCGAGCACACCGAACACCAGGACGGTCACCACTGCGAACAGGCTGTTCTCCACCGCGTAGGCGCCGACCATGGCGAACAGCAGGATCGACGGCATCAGGATGCCCTGCGGAATCCGCAGTACCTGTTTGAACAGCCGCACCGACAGGAAGCCGAATGGAATCAACATCAGGTTGGCCAGCAGAAAGGCAAGGAACACCGCGTTGATCATGCTGGCGTTGTCGGTGAAGATCGTCGGCCCCGGATTGAGTCCCTTCATCAGCAGCACACCGATGACGATGGCAGTCAGCGAATCGCCCGGAATACCGAACACCGTGGCCGGGATGAAGCTGCCGCCGACCGCCGCGTTGTTCGCCGCCGTGGCCGGTGCGATTTGCGCCACTGCGCCTTCATCGGGATGGTCAGCGGCACCGCGCTGGCGGCGCCCCATCGCATAAGCGATATAGGCGGCGATGTCGGCCCCGGCGCCGGGCAACGCGCCGATCAGCGTGCCAGTCACCGAGCCGCGGAGAATGCCGAGCTTGTGCCGCAGCGCATCGCGCAGGGCTTGCAAGTAAAGCGGTTGCTGCGGCACGTGCGGTAATTCGCGCTCACTGGCACTGCGGGTGCAAAAGCGCAGAATCTCGGCGACCGCGAACAGGCCGATGATCACCGGGATGAAGCCGAAGCCGCCAAGCAGCGCGTCGCTACCGAAGGTAAAACGCGTTTCGCCGGACACCGGGTCGATGCCGACGCTCGCCACCAGCAGGCCGAGCAGTAGGGACACCGCGCTGCGGCTCACCTGCGTACCGCCGACCATGATCGCTGCGGTGAGTCCGAGCGTCGCCAGCCAGAAGTATTCGAACGAACTGAAGTTAAGCGCGAAGCGCGCCAGCAATGGCGCGCCGAACATCAGCGCGAGCACGCCGATGCTACCGCCGATAGCCGAGGTACAGGCGCTGATGCCGAGGATGTACTCGCCCCGCCCGGCCTGTGTGAAGCGATAGGCCTGATCGGTGTAGGCCGCCGAGGCCGGCGTGCCGGGCATGCGCAGCAGCACCGCAGGCAGGTCGCCCGCGAAAATCGCCATCGCGGCCATCGTCACGATTGCAGCGATGGCGGGTACCGGGTCCATGAAAAAGGTGATCGGCACCATCAGCGCCACCGCTAGCGTGGCGGTTAGCCCCGGAATGGCGCCGACCATCAGCCCGTAGAGCGCAGCGACGGCCATGATCGCAAGCACCTTGAAGGTAAAGACCTGGCCGAACGCGTCGAGGATGACGTCCATCTCAAAGCACTCCGAGGTTGGCCAGCAGACCCTGGGGCAAGGGCACACCCATCACCTGCTGAAAGAAAAGATAGAGAAAGCCGACCACGCCAACCGCGCAGACCATCGCGCGCAGCGGCCGTCCAGTGAAACGGGCACCGAGCCCGGCGACAAGCAGCCAACCTGTGAGCAAAAAGCCGAGCGACTCGACCAGCAGCAGGAATGCGATCAGTCCGCCAATCACCAGCCCAAGGCTGAGCCAATGACCCGGCACGCGGCACCAGTCACACAGACCCAGCCACATCGGTGCGCGGCCGGCACGCGCGGCCGCAACGCCCTTGCTACTAAGCACGAGGCCCACCAGCATCAGCATCGTCCCAATGATCGACGGGTAGAAACCGGCGCCGTACTGGAAGTACGGCGACGCTTCCATACCGCTGGCCACGACGAGCACGCCGAGACCCAGCGCCAGGCTGAGAACTCCCCAGGTCAGGTCGGATAGTTTCATGGCTATGACTCCGTGCCGGCTGCGATCACATGTCCATCTTGGCGAACAGCGCCTTGACGTCACCGGTGTGCTGCTCGAGGTAACGGGCAAAGGCCTCCGAATCGCGCCACTGCGGGTTGAAGCCGCGCGACTTCATCTCTGCCTGCCATTCGGGGTTGGCATAGATCTCCTTCATCGCGGCTTCGAGCTTGGCTCGGATGTCCGTCGGCAACCCCGTGGGCGCGACCAGACCGCGGAACGAGCCGAGCTCCAGTTCGAGGCCGGTAGCCTCTTTCAGCGAGGGCACTTCCGGGAAGTTTTCCTGCCGCTCGGGACCGAACACCGCCAGGCTGCGTACCGTGCCGGTCCTGAGCATGGCATCGGCCTCGGGCAGCGAACTCGGTACGAAGTCAACGCCACCGGCGGCCAGATCCTGCATGGCGGCAGCCGCGCCCTGGCCCGGAATCATGCGCACCTTGCTCATCTCGACACCCCAGCGGTCGAGCAGGGTTGCCACTGCGACCGGCCAGGACCCGCCGCAGCCGCCGGCGCAAGCAATGGTGTATTTCGCTGGCTCCGCCTTGATCGCGTCCAACGCCTGGTTGACGGTCTTGAACGGCGAGTCGGTGCGAACCTGGAAGCCTGCCGGGTCGAAGTTGTACTGCGCGATGGGCGTGAAGTCGCTCAGCTCGAAATCGGCCTGCCCCATCTCCTTGTAGTGCGCATAGTTGAACAGCACACCAAGGGTATAACCGTCCGGCTTGGCACTGACGATGCGGTTGATGCCGACCACACCGCCGCCCTGGCCGAGGTTGAGCACGTTGAATTGCTCGCCGAACTCTTCCTTGAGGTACTTGGCGAGAATACGTGCGGTGCCATCGGAACCACCGCCGGCGCCTGCCGGGACGACGATCGTGACCGGTCGGGTCGGCCACTCCGCGGCCATTGCTGGCAAAGCGCTCAGCCCAAATAGCAGGGCCAGCGCGTGGCAGCCTTTGCGGACCCAGCGAGGGGTTGAAGTCATGGACATATCAGCTCTCCTTTTATTGTTTTTGAGTACAGCTGCAGGCCCGTAAACGGGCGTTGGGGTTACCTCATTGGTGTTTTCAGTCGTTCCCAGGCGGCAACGAAAGCAGTGGCGTTACGCGTCACATCCGCGGAATTCTGGCCCGGCCTGTATAGGGCGGAACCCAGGCCGAAACCAGCCGCGCCTGCATCGACGAAAGCGGCCATGTTTTCAGGCGTGATGCCACCGACCGGAAGTAACGGGCAATCCTGGGGGAATACCGCCCGCCAGGCTTTCACCACGGCGGGACCACACTGTTCGGCGGGGAACAGCTTGAGCACCTGGGCGCCAGCCTCCAGCGCAGCGAAGCCTTCGCTCGGCGTTGCCACGCCCGGTGCGCTGATCAGTCCGGCAGCACGCGTGGCACGGATGACGTCCGGATTCATGTTCGGGGAGACGATAAGCCGACCGCCGGCTGCAGCAACGGCCTGTACCTGGGCCACATCGAGCACCGTACCGGCACCGACCAGACAGTCCGCTCCCAAATCCGCGGCGAGCATTTCGATACTCACCAGTGCCTGCGGTGAATTCATCGGAATTTCGATCAGGCGGAAGCCACTCCCATAGAGCGCCCGGCCCACTGAAAGAATCGACTCCGGCGTAATGCCACGCAGGATCGCTACCAGCGGAAGCTGGGCCATGAATGGGTCAAGCACGTTGCACCTCCTCTTTGGCGATCAACCCGGCAGTCTGTGCGACTTGCCAGAGACCGGCGACGCCGGGGTTGTCCAGGCTCCGCACGCGGTCGAGGCCGAACAGCGCCAGCGCTTCGCGATAACGGGCGCACAGCGCCGGTTCGCCGAGTAGCACCGGGGTCGGTAAAGGTGACGATGGGAGGCCACACAGCGCGCTGCGCAGTTCCTCGCCGATCAACAGGCCGGAGAGATAATCGAGGCTATGGGCCGCCGGCAGCTCACCGCAAAGCACCAGGCTGCGGACGCTGAACAGTCGATCGGCAATGCCACTCGAGCCGCTGTCGCGCGTCGCCTGAAGCCCGCGCCGGTAGGCCTCGGCACTGGAAACCGGACCCGCTTCCAGTGCCGGCCGGCCGAGAATCGAATGCTCCCGCAGCACGGCGAATAGTTCGCCAGTCATATAGGTGGAGAAGGTGTGCAGTGAACCGTCGCGCACCTGGACCCACTTGCTGTGGGTGCCCGGCAGCAGCAAAAGCGCCTGTTTCTCCAGGGCGGGATCGAGGGCCAGCGCGCCCACCACCTGGGTCTCCTCGCCGCGTAATACGTTGGGGTGTTCACCGACCTGCCGTACTCCCGGAATCAGGTGCAGCGCGCCGACCCCGGTTTCGATACTGACCAACCCGGCAGCGAGGGCCGACGCGTCGGCCGGACAATCGACATAGGGCACTTCGCGCCAACCTTGGCGGCTTCCAATCATGCCGGACGCGATGGCCGGCAGGCCGGGCCAGCGTGCGAGCCAGTCTTCCAACAAGAGTCGATAGGCGCGGGCAAAATCGCGATCGGGTGTGTGCTGAATTCCCCAAGGTTGCGACCGGCTATCCAGCAGCAAGCCGCCAGGGCCGAGCAAATAAGCGCGCAGGGATGAGGTCCCCCAGTCGATACCGATCAGGCAGGGCTCGCTCATCGCCCCCTCCATCCCAGCTCGGCGGATACGTCGGCCGCGCACCGTATGACCACAGGCCGTAGTTCTTCCAGACGACTTTCCGGCATGTATGGGATCGCGCTCGCGACGCTCAGCGCCGCGATGATTTCCCCGCCCGTGTCACGAACAGGGGCCGCTACGCAGCGCACACCGAGTTCGTTTTCCTCAAGGTCGAAGCTGAACCCACCCGCCGCGTATTCCGCCATCTGTGCGTGATAGTCCTGCCAGGGGGTGAACTCCTCACGCAACCCGCTCTGGCCCGCTCGCCGCTGAAGTCCTTCTTCGTAGAGCGTCTGCCAGTCGGCTGCGGGCAGATCGAGCATCAACGATTTGCCGATCCCGGTCAGCGCCAGGGGCATGCGCAAACCGATACGCGAGCGCATCTCCAGACCACGGGTGCTCGACAGCTTATCGATGTAGAGAACGTCGCCGCTTTCGCGAACGCCGAGGTGAATGGTGTCCTGCGTCAGATCGGCCAGGCGCTGCAGATGAGGGCGCGCCAGTTTGATCAAAGGCATTTCTGCACGGGCCTTGTAACCCAGCTCGATCAGCCGCGGGCCGAGACGATAACCCTGCGCCTCGCTACGCAGATAATCGGCCTGCACCAGCGCCGCGACCAGACGGTGTGTCGTGCTGCGCGTGCAGCCGATGGCGCTGCCAATCGCTGCAAGCGAATCCGCGCCCTGCGAGACCGCATCGATTACCGCCAATCCCCGAAACAGCGCCTGCGCGCCGAGGGGAGCTTCTTTGTTGTTGTCTTGAGTCATGAGCGTCTCCTACGAAGCGCACCTTAATACCAAAAACAGCCGGTCTCAATATGCGAGTTACACTCCCAAATTGTGGGATACATCAAGGCGGATAAATTTGTCATATCGCTGCAACATTTCCGTTATCTAATGCCGAGCGACAAGAAACGGACCGAGAGCGGACATGAACGGCAAATGCATATTGATCGTCGATGACGAAGCGCCGATTCGCGAGATGATCGTGGTGGCGCTGGAAATGGCCGGCTACGAGTGCCTCGAAGCGGACAATACCCAGCAGGCCCACGCCCTGATCATCGATCGTCAACCGGACCTGATCCTGCTCGACTGGATGCTGCCCGGCACGTCGGGAATCGAGCTGGCGCGGCGCCTCAAGCGCGACGAAATGACCGCCAACACCCCCATCATCATGCTCACCGCCAAGGATGCCGAGGACAACAAGATCCAGGGTCTGGAAGTGGGCGCCGACGACTACATCACCAAGCCCTTCTCCCCGCGCGAGCTGGTGGCACGCCTCAAAGCGGTGCTGCGCCGCGCCGCGCCCAGCGACAACGAGACGCCGATCGAGATCGGCGGTCTGCTGCTCGACCCCATCAGCCACCGGGTCACCATCGATGGTTCGCCGGCGGACATGGGCCCGACCGAGTACCGCCTGCTGCAGTTCTTCATGACCCACCAGGAGCGCGCCTACACTCGCGGACAGTTGCTCGATCAGGTCTGGGGCGGCAATGTTTATGTCGAAGAGCGCACCGTAGATGTACACATCCGTCGTCTGCGCAAGGCGCTGGGCGAAACCTATGAGAATCTGGTGCAGACCGTGCGCGGCACCGGTTATCGTTTTTCCACCAAGAGCTGAACAAGCCGTAACCGCCGGGCTTTCGCTGGCGTTGTAGATGATTTCCGGCCAGCCTAAGCTGTCTCAAGGAGCGTTAGCGGTGAACCAAGACTGGCAAGGCGCACTGATGCGCCGGCTGCTTCTGCTATTGGCGGGATGCCTGCTGATCGGCCTGATCACCGGCGAATATGCTTGGGCCCTGGCGGTGGGCCTGGCCGGTTACGTCGGTTGGACGTTGCATCAAATGCGCCGTCTGCTGCGCTGGCTCAAGCGCAGTCAGCCCGACGAGCCGCCGCCAGACAGCCACGGCCTATGGGGCGAGATCTTCGACAATCTCTATCAGTTGCAGCGCAGGGACTTGCGTTTGCGCGGCCAGCTGCAGGCTGTCATCGATCGCGTTCAGGGTTCGACGACAGCTCTGAAAGACGCCGTGATCATGCTCGACAGCGATGGCAATCTTGAATGGTGGAACCCCGCCGCAGAGCGCCTGCTGGGCCTGAAAAAGCCGGACACCGGCCATCCGGTCACCAATATGGTTCGCCATCCGAGCTTCAAGGAATATTTCGACAGCGGCCGGCACGAGGAACCGCTGGAGCTTTCCTCGCCGGTCAATGACCGTCTTTGGTTGCAGGTCACTATCACGCGCTACGGCAACAGTGAGCATCTGATGGTGGTACGCGACATCACCCGGTTGCATCTGCTGGAGCAGATGCGCAAGGACTTCGTCGCCAACGTCTCGCATGAGCTGCGCACGCCGCTGACGGTGATTGCCGGCTATCTGGAAACCATGCTCGAACACACTGACGAGATGAATCCGCGCTGGTCACGGGCGCTGCAACAGATGAACCAACAGGCCGGGCGTATGCAGCATCTGCTCAATGACCTGTTGCTGCTGGCGAAACTGGAAGCCACCAGCCCGCCGACCAATACCCAACCGGTGGCTGTCGCCGGCCTGCTGCAGTCGATCAAAAGCGACGCCCTGGCTTTGTCCGCCGAGCGCAACCATGACATTACTCTCGAGGCCGACCCCACCTTGCTACTCAAGGGCAGCGAGGCTGAGCTGCGCAGCGCATTTTCCAATCTGATATTCAACGCGGTGAAGTACACCCCAGCTGGGGGCGTGATCCAGATTCGCTGGTGGTGCAACGAGCACGGCGCGCATCTGGCCGTGCAGGATTCCGGGATCGGCATTGAATCCAAGCACCTGCCGCGCCTGACCGAACGCTTCTACCGGGTCGATTCGAGCCGCGCCAGCAACACCGGCGGCACCGGGCTGGGACTGGCCATCGTCAAGCATGTGTTGCTGCGCCATCAGGGCCGTCTGGACGTGAACAGTACGCCGGGCAAAGGCAGCATCTTTACCTGCCATTTCCCGCTGTCTCAGGCCTCGGTGCAGTAAGCATCGCCAATCGGCCGCCGATCAATGTCCTCACCAGCTTCTTGAAATAACCCGAGTCGAGCCCCATCCTTGTGGCCGTCATTAACTACCCGAAACCTTCATGGACCCTTCCCCCAGTTACGTCGCCCCTTCCTACTTCGCCGATTTCGGTTTGATTCTCTTCGCCCTGTTCCTGGTTCTGCTCAACGGCTTCTTCGTGGCCGCCGAGTTCGCTATGGTCAAGCTGCGCGCGACCAAGGTCGAAGCCATCGCCAAGCAACACGGCTGGCGCGGGCATATCCTGCGCAAGGTGCACAACCAACTGGACGCATACCTGTCTGCCTGCCAACTGGGTATTACCCTGGCATCCCTGGGCCTCGGCTGGGTCGGCGAGCCGGCCTTCGCTCATCTGCTCGAACCGCTGTTGGCAGCCATTGGTGTGCAATCGCAAGCCGTGGTGCATGGCGTCGCGTTCTTCACCGCGTTCTTCATCATTTCCTACCTGCACATCGTTGTCGGCGAGCTGGCGCCCAAGTCCTGGGCAATCCGCAAGCCCGAGCTGCTGTCGCTGTGGACGGCCGCGCCGCTGTACCTCTTCTACTGGGCCATGTATCCGGCGATTTATCTGCTCAACGCCAGCGCCAACGCAATTCTGCGTGTCGCCGGGCAAGGTGAGCCGGGAGATCATCACGAACACCACTACAGCCGCGACGAGCTGAAGCTGATCCTGCATTCAAATCGCGCACTGGATCCGGCCAACCAGGACATCAAGGTGCTGGCTTCCGCCGTCGAAATGAGCGAGCTGGAAGTCGCCGATTGGGCCAACTCGCGCGAAGATCTGTTGCAACTGGAGCACGACGCATCGCTGCCGGACATCCTCGACCTGATTCGTCGCCATAAATACAGCCGCTACCCGGTATTCGATACCGAGCAGGGCGAGTACATCGGCCTGTTGCATATCAAGGATCTGCTGCTGGCGCTGGCCAGCGACGAACAACTTGCGCAACATTTCGACCTCACCACCCTGTTGCGGCCGCTTGAACGGGTGCCCCGGCACCTGCCACTGAATGCGTTGCTGGATCAGTTCCGCCAAGGCGGCGCGCATTTCGTGTTGGTGGAGGAAGGCGACCACAAGGTCGTGGGTTTCCTGACTATGGAAGACGTGCTCGAAGTGCTGGTGGGCGATATCCAGGACGAACATCGCAAGACCGAGCGCGGCATCCTCGCTTATCAGCCCGGCAAATTGTTGGTGCGTGGCGATACGCCACTATTCAAGGTCGAGCGGCTGCTGAACGTAGATCTCGACCACATCGAAGCAGATACCCTTGCCGGTCTGATCTACGAAACCCTGAAGCGCGTTCCGGAAGAAAACGAAGTGCTGGTTATCGAGAACCTGCAAGTCATTATCAAGAAGATGCGCGGGCCAAAAATCGTGCTAGCCAAGGTGTTGAAGCAGGAATAAAGCGGCTGGAGGCGGGACAGAATCGTAGGGCGGGCGAACCCGCCAGATGTACAGGTGGCAATCGGCGGGTTGCAACCGCCTTACGCTGCAAGCTCGCCGCTACTCAATCCCCGCCAACCGCAAAATTCGGCAGACTGTTTACCGGCTGAGAGAAGTCGAAGGGAATCGATTCGACCGCCAGCCCGACGTTACGCTGCACCACGAAGTGCAGGTGTGGCCCGGTGCTGTTGCCGGTATTGCCGGAACGCGCGATGCGGGCGCCGGTCTCGACGCGCTGGCCCTCGCGGACGCTCACCGACCCCTTCATCAGGTGCAGATAGACGCCCATGGTGCCGTCGTCATGCATGATCCGCACAAAGTTGCCCGACGGGTTGTTACCGCGCCCGCTCTGGCTGTTCTCGATCTTCACCACCATGCCGCCACGCGCCGCGATGATCGGCGTGCCTTCGGGCATGGCGATGTCCGCGGCGTAGCGGCCTTTGGGCGTGAAATGGCTGTATTTGCCATTGGCGCCCTGAGTCAGACGGAACGGACCGCCGCGCCAGGGCAGCGGATAACGATAGGGTTTGGGTAGCAGGCGCGGATCGCCCAGCGCATGGCGCAGTTTGGGGGTGTATTTCAGCGGCTTTGAAGGGTCGAGCGGCGCCAGGGTCGCCAGACGGATCTGGCTGCGTGGCGGTAGCACCCAGCGAATCGGTTCATCCGGCACACCGACGGCGTTCTGCACACCGGTCAGCTGGAGCTCGATATCCACCGGCGCGAAGAGATCATTGCGCACCAGCAAGGTTTCCCCGGCGGCATGCTTGCGCGTCTCCAGCTTCACCTGATTATCGAGCGTCTCGACCATGCGGTCGTTGAAGGTGAACACGCGCGCGCCGGGAGCGGCCTGGTCGCTGTAGGTGACCACGCCGTTGGCGTCCGTGTACTTGTAGATGGTCAGGGCCGAGGCGGGCGATGCCAGCCAGAACAACCCGAGACAGAGAACGATGCGCCCCAACATAACGGCAGACTTCATGTGGTTATGTATTCAGAGCGCTGCAGACTAGCAGCGCAACGGGGTACGCGCGAGCCACCGACCGTCGGGCTGTGAAATTGTTCCTTTTACGAAGAATTTTCCGGACGGACGGAGTGATTCGTACAGGCAGTGGCCGGCAGGATCGGCCTTCAAGCTCCCGGAACGAAATGCCGTTGCGCGGTGCCGCGGGCAATCAAACGCGACAGGTAGTCGAGCTTCTGCGGGTCGCGATCGACGAAACGGAAGGTCAGCTGTAGCCACTCGCTGTCGGGCTTTGGCTCTAGCGCCGCGACGGCATGCAAGTAGCCATTCAAGCGTGCGATCTCGCCACCCTCCCCCTGTTCTAGATCGAGCACGGCACTTTCCAATACCTGCGGCAGAATCTCGCTGCGCTTGACCACCAGCAGGCCTTCCTTGAGGCTCAGCGCCTTGATCACGCAGGGAAGCGTTCCGCTCGCCAGGCGTAACTGGCCCTGACCCCGCCCGCCGCTCGAAGCAGTGGGTTTGGCCGCGCTCGGCTGGATCAACGGCGCGGCGGCCGCTGGCACCGAAGAGCTGGCCGATGCAGCGGACGCAGGCTTCACCACCTCCGCCTTGCCGCCGGTAAGCGCGGCCAGTGAATCATTGGCCATTCCGGTGTTCGTCGGCCGTGGCGGTGCGCTGGCCGCCAGCGCATCAAGCTTGCCAGCGCGGCCCAGTGCCTTGCGTACCTTGGTGATCAGCTGCTCGTTGGAGAAGGGTTTGCCGATGAAGTCGGAAACACCGGACTGGATCGCCTGGACGACGTTTTCCTTGTCGCCACGGCTGGTGACCATGATGAACGGGGTGGTCTTCAGTTTTTCGTGGGCACGGCACCAAGTGAGCAACTCGAGCCCGGACATTTCTGGCATTTCCCAATCGCAGAGAATCAGGTCGAAGCGTTCGCGATCGAGCATCTGCTGCGCCTTGCGACCGTTCACCGCGTCCTCGATGCGGATACCTGGGAAATGACTGCGCAATCCTTTCTTGACCAGATCCCGGATAAAGGGTGCGTCATCCACTACCAGCACACTGACCTTGCTCATCACTCGCTCCTGCTTGAATGGCCGCCAGCATAGCGGTAGCCGCCGGTCGAAAAAAGCACAGCCGACCAGCGTGGCACTTTAACTTCATTTGGCCAGCGATTGTCATTTGCCTGGCGCTCCCGACCGAATACGACGCTCGACTGACTCTTGAACTTGCGAAAGATGAGCGCAACGGACCAAAAAATGAGCCCGACACCGAGCTTAAACCCCGGGCACCGGCGCCCTGTATGGATAGATCGCCACGCGAAGTAAGCGCTGCGCCTGTTTTTTTTTATTTGTTGAGCCTTACGGATGCGTCAAGCTCGCAAGCTGCGCCGAATAAGCCTACCGAATCCAGCCGATTCGCCCGAAATGGTCAGTTGCGTCTGGCCGATCCCCTGCTACGTTTAGTTCTAACAATAATTAAAAAAGACATAGTCAGGCCGAATGAAAACACCCCCATCGACTATTCATGCCTGCCCGGCACAACGACCGACGGCTTCTCTTGGAGCGACCCCGTTTGCTGCCGCAGCCCCGATTTATTTTTTCCAATCGACGCGCCTTAAGGATTACGCCCGGAGCCGTTACCGCGGCGCCCGTCGGCGCCAAATCGTTGTGATGGAGGCAGTCCCGTCTGCCGGCACCCCTTTACCCACCGAACCGTCCAGTCCGTGGCAGCCCGCATGGGCCGCCCTGTAAGCGGTCAACCCCTGCAAGGAGATAGGCGATGAAGCTTCTGGCAATTGCAACGGCAGCATTGAGCGCGGCAGCGGTGATCCCCGCGTCGGCTGCGGAAATATCCGATGGAAAAGTGAAAATCGGAATCCTCAACGACCAATCCGGCGTCTACGCCGACTTCGGTGGCAAGTGGTCCTTTGAGGCGGCCAAGATGGCGGCGGAAGATTTCGGCGGAAAAGTTCAGGGGGCGCCGATCGAGATCGTCACGGCTGACCATCAGAACAAGCCGGATATCGCCTCCAATATCGCCCGCCAGTGGTATGACCGCGAACAGGTCGACTCGATCATGGAGCTGACCACCTCGTCCGTTGCACTCGCGGTGCAAGGCATTTCCAAGGAGAAGAAAAAGATCGATCTGGTAACCGGCGCCGCCACCACGGAGCTGACCGGAAAGCAGTGCTCGCCCTATGGCTTTCACTGGGCCTACGACACCCATGCGCTGGCGGTCGGTACCGGTGGCGCATTGGTGTCTCAGGGCGGAGACAGCTGGTATTTCCTCACCGCCGACTATGCCTTCGGTTATTCGCTGGAAGAGCAGACCAGCGAATTCGTCAAAGCCAAGGGCGGCGAGATCAAGGGCTCGGTGCGTCATCCGCTGGCCACCAACGACTACTCGTCCTTTCTGCTACAGGCACAATCCTCCGGCGCCGAAGTCATTGGCCTGGCCAACGCCGGGCTGGATACTGCCAACGCAATCAAGCAGGCGGCGGAGTTCGGCATCGTCGCCAGCGGGCAGCGCCTCGCGGCTCTGCTGTTCACCCTGTCAGAGGTACACGGCCTGGGACTGGAAGCGGCACAGGGCCTGACCCTGACCGAAAGCTTCTACTGGGACCGTGACGACCAATCTCGAGAATTTGGCAAACGCTTCTTCGAACGTACCGGGCGCATGCCGAACATGGTCCATGCCGGGACCTACTCGGGGGTTCTGCAGTATCTGAAGGCCATCGACAAGGTCGGCACCGACGAAACGGAAGCGGTAGCCAAGGCCATGCATGAGATGCCTGTGAATGACCTTTTCGCGCGCAATGCCAAGGTGGGCGCGAACGGTCGGCTGATCAGCGATGTTTATCTGATGGAAGTGAAGACGCCCGAGGAAAGCGAGGAGCCCTGGGACTATTACAAGGTGCTCGCCACTGTGCCGGGGGATGAGGCTTACATCAAACCAGCCGAGAGCGGCTGCGACCTGGTCAAGCAATAAGCATGGCGGCCAGCGTCGGTAATGTGCCCGGGGAAGCGGCGGCTTCGCCGGGCATCGGCGATGAATCGCAACCGCGCGTCGTGCTTTCGGCACGCGGGCTGCGCCGCGATTTTGGGGGTTTCGTAGCGGTGAACAATGTCGATCTGGACGTTCACCATGCGCGCGTCCACGCTCTGATCGGGCCCAACGGCGCGGGCAAGACCACCGTGTTCAATCTGCTAACGAAATTCCTGCAACCGTCGAGCGGCAGCATCCGGCTGCTCGACCATGACATCACCCGCACCGATCCGGCCAGGGTCGCCCGCATGGGACTGGTCCGTTCGTTTCAGATTTCGGCGGTATTCCCGCACCTGAGCGTCCTGGAAAACGTGCGCGTGGCGCTGCAACGCCCCAGTGGGCTGGCCACTCAGTTCTGGCTGCCGCTGCGTTCGCTTAATCGGCTCAACGAGCGCGCCATGGCGTTGATCGAATCGGTAGGGCTGCAGGACGCCAGCCACAGCCCTGCCGCGGATCTGTCCTACGGACGCAAACGTGTATTGGAAATCGCGACCACACTAGCGCTGGAACCCAAGGTCTTGCTACTCGATGAGCCGATGGCAGGCATGGGGCACGAGGACGTGCATATCGTCTCCGAGATCATTCGCGAAGTCGCTCGCGACCGCGCCATCCTGATGGTTGAGCACAACCTGAAAGTCGTCGCCGACCTTTGCGATCAGGTAACCGTTCTGCAGCGCGGGGAAATTCTCACCTCTGGCGACTACCGCAGCGTGAGTCAGGACGCACGCGTTCGTGAGGCTTATATGGGGACGGAAGATGAGTGAGGCCACGCCGCTGCTGAGTGTTCGTGAGCTCAACGCCTGGTATGGCGAGAGCCATGCCCTGCATGGGATCGATCTGGACGTGCATCAGGGCGAAACCGTCACCCTGCTCGGCCGTAACGGCGTGGGCAAAACCACGGCGCTGCGCTCGATCATGGGCATCATCCGCAAACGTACCGGAACGGTTCAATTCGATGGCCGCGACATGATGCGCGTGCCATTGCATCGAACCGCGCACACCGGGATGGGTTTCGTGCCGGAAGAGCGCGGCATTTTCGCCACCCTGACAGTTGATGAGAACCTGACCTTGCCCCCGATCATCGCCAAGGGCGGCATGTCCACCGACGAGATTTACCAGCTGTTCCCCAACCTCAAGGAACGCCGCAACAGCGCCGGGACCAAACTTTCCGGCGGCGAACAGCAGATGCTGGCAATCGCGCGCATCTTGCGCACCGGAGCGAAACTGCTACTGCTCGACGAGCCCACCGAAGGCCTGGCACCGGTGATCGTCCAGCGCATCGGCGATGTGCTGCTGACGCTCAAGGAGCGCGGCATGACCATCTTGCTTGTGGAGCAAAACTTCCGCTTCGCCAGCAAAGTCGCCGACCGCTTTTATCTGGTCGATCACGGACGGATCGTCGACAGCTTCCACGTCAGCGAACTGCCGGACCGTATGACGATACTCAACGAAACCCTGGGGGTCTGATGACGGAAATCTTCGGCGTACCCATCCAGGCCTTTCTAGGGCAATTGTTGATCGGCCTGATCAACGGCTCCTTCTACGCCATGCTCAGCCTTGGCCTGGCGATCATTTTCGGCCTGATCAAGGTGATCAACTTCGCCCACGGCGCGCAGTACATGATGGGCGCCTTCGCCGGTTACCTGCTGCTGGCGATGTTGGGCATCGGTTACTGGCCGGCGTTGATCCTGGCACCGCTGATCGTTGGCCTCGTCGGAGCAGTGATCGAGCGACTCGCGCTCTCGCGACTGTATAACCTCGATCATCTATATGGCCTGCTGTTCACGTTCGGCCTGGCCCTCGCGTTGGAAGGCGCGTTCCGCTACTTCTACGGCTCGTCCGGCCAGCCCTATGCAGTGCCGAGCCTGCTATCGGGCGGCTACAACCTTGGCTTCATGTTTTTGCCCAAGTACCGCGCCTGGGTAGTGTTGGCATCCCTGTTGATTTGTCTGGGCACTTGGCTGCTGATCGAGAAGACCAAACTCGGTGCCTATCTGCGCGCCGCCACCGAAAACCCCACGTTGGTGCGCACCTTCGGTATCAACGTGCCGCTGCTGCTGACCTTCACCTACGGGCTGGGCTCCGGTCTGGCGGGGCTGGCCGGGATTCTCGCGGCGCCGATTTATCAGGTCAGCCCGCTGATGGGTTCCAACCTGATCATCGTCGTATTCGCCGTGGTGGTGGTCGGCGGCATGGGTTCGATTCTGGGCGCGATCATCACCGGTTACATGCTCGGGATTCTCGAGGGGCTGACCAAGGTGTTCTACCCAGAGGCCTCCAACATCGTGATCTTCGTGGTCATGGCGATCGTGCTGCTCGTGCGTCCGGCGGGCTTGATGGGAAAGGATGGCTGACATGCAGCAAGCAACCGCAACCGCCGCAGCAAAGCGAAAGCGCTGGAACGCAGAGACAATCCTGATCCTTATCGGTGTCGTGGCGCTGGTACTGGCGCCCCTGCACTTCTACCCCGTGTTTCTGATGAAGGTGATGTGCTTCGCCCTGTTCGCCTGCGCCTTCAACCTGCTGCTGGGCTATACCGGCATCCTCTCGTTCGGCCATGCGGCGTTCTTTGGCGGCGCCGCCTACTTCACCGCCCACGCCGTCAAGGAATGGGGGCTGACGCCAGAGCTTGGGGTGCTCGTCGGCGTCATCGGTGCCGCATTTCTCGGCTTGGTAATTGGCTTTCTGGCGATCCGGCGGCAGGGCATCTATTCGACGATGATCACTCTGGCGCTGTCGCAGATGTTCTTCTTCTTTTGCGTGCAGGCCCCCTTCACTCACGGCGAGGACGGTATCCAGGGCATCCCTCGCGGCCACTTGTTCGGCCTGATCGATCTGAAAGAGCCGCTGCACATGTACTTTTTCGTGCTGAGCGTGTTTCTTCTTGGCATGTTGGCGATCTGGCGAATCGTTAACTCGCCTTTCGGGATGATCCTCAAATCGATTCGCGAGAATGAAAACCGCGCCATCTCCCTCGGCTACTCGGTGACGCGCTATAAGCTTGGCGCCTTCGTCATGTCGGCGGCTCTGGCGGGATTGGCAGGAGGTTTGAAAGCGCTGGTGTTCCAGTTCGCCACGCTAACCGACGTTAGCTGGCAGATGTCCGGCGAGGTGGTGCTGATGACGTTGCTTGGCGGGATCGGCACGCTGGTCGGGCCTGTGTTCGGCGCTGCGCTGGTGACCACCCTGGGCAACTATTTCGCTACCTCGGAGCTACCGGTCACGCTAGTGACTGGAATCATCTTCATGGTCTGCGTGCTGATCTTCCGCCGCGGCATCATCGGAGAGCTGTATGCCTCCCGCCTGGGCCGTAAGATCGAACATGCAAGGGACGAGTGAGCTCAGGCACCCTCGAGATGCCCGTGCAGCGCGACGAACTGTTGGGTCAGCTTGTGTCGAGGGTCGAAATGGATCAGCGGCAGGCAGACCTGATGCGACTCGCGCATTCGCACCGAACTCATCAAGTGCACCGGCAGCACCGGTAGGCCTTCGGCCAACAGCTCGTCGATCATCTGTTGCGGCAGCGCCGCCCTCGGCTGGAACTGGTTGACCACGATCCCCTCGACCTTGAGCACGCCGTTGTGGTCTTCCTGCAGTTCCTCGATTTCATCGAGCAGGCTGTATAACGCCTGACGAGAGAAACTGTCGCAGTCGAACGGAATCAGGCAGCGATCCGCCGCGATCAATGCGGACACGGTAAAAAAATTCAGCGCCGGCGGCGTATCGAGGTAGATTCGCTCGTATTCCTCAGAGAGGCTTTCCAGCAACTTGCGCAGCTTGTTGATCTTGTATTTAGCTTCGAGCTTGGGTTGCAGATCCGCAAGTTCGGCAGTGGCGGTGACCACATGCAGATTCTCGAAACGGGTTTCACTGATTGGCGGCCGCGCCTTCTTGCCCACCGCACCGCCAGCCAGCACCTGCTTGAAGAAATCGGCAATGCCGGTGGGCAGATCATCGCCAGTGAGACCCGTGAGGTAATGGCTGGAGTTGGCCTGCGCATCGAGGTCGACCAGCAGCGTCCGATACCCCTGCGCAGCACTCACTGCAGCGAGGTTACAAGCGATACTGGACTTGCCAACACCGCCCTTCTGATTGAACACAACCCTGCGCATGCCGTAGCCCCTAACCCCCGAGCGGTCGAGTCTATACGGCAAATATGACACTGGCATTAAACGACCGGAACGCGGCGTCCGGCCGTTCTCACACCGCGACGGGAGCCTTGATGTGCGGGTGCGCTTCGTAACCGACCAGTTCGAAGTCCTCGAAGCGGAAGGCGAACAGGTCTTTCACAGCCGGGTTGAGCTTCATCGTCGGCAACGGTAGCGGCGCGCGTGACAGCTGCAGGTCGGCCTGTTCCAGATGGTTGGCGTACAGGTGGCAATCGCCGCCGCTCCAGATGAACTCGCCGGGCTGCAGATCGCAGACCTGCGCCACCATCAGCGTCAGCAAGGCGTAGCTGGCGATGTTGAAGGGCACCCCGAGAAAGATATCGGCCGAACGTTGGTACAACTGGCAGCTGAGCTTGCCGTCGGCAACGTAGAACTGGAACAGGGCATGGCAGGGCGGCAACGCCATTTGATCGACCAGCGACGGATTCCAGGCGGAAACGATCAACCGTCGCGAATCGGGGTTCTTTTTGATCATTTCTACCAGCTTGCCGATCTGGTCCACCGACTCGCCATTGGGTGCCGGCCAGTTGCGCCACTGGTAGCCATAGACCGGTCCCAGCTCGCCCTTTTCGTCTGCCCATTCGTCCCAGATGCGTACGCCGTTTTCCTGCAGATAGCGCACGTTGGTGTCGCCCTGCAAGAACCACAGCAGCTCGTGAATGATGGATTTCAGGTGGCACTTCTTGGTGGTCACCAGCGGGAAACCTTCGGCCAGATCGAAACGCATCTGGTAACCGAACACGCTGTAGGTGCCGGTGCCGGTGCGGTCGCTCTTGAAGGTGCCGTTCTCGCGCACGTGGCGCATCAGGTCGAGATACTGTTTCATCGATGGACTCGAAACGGGCGCGAAGGCGCGGTGAAAAAAAACTCTAGGAATAGTAAGAGTCGCCGCCCGGAATGTCTCGCTGGAAGCGACAAGCCGGACGGAATCGACTCAGGCCGAAGCCTTGGCCGGGGCGCGACGGTAGCCCCAGGCGATCATGCCGAGGCCGATCAGCACCATGGGTACGCAGAGCACCTGCCCCATGGTCAGCCAGCCGAAGGCGAGGTAGCCAAGCTGGGCATCGGGCACCCGCACGAATTCGACAATGAAACGGAAGATGCCGTAGCAGACAGCGAACAGCCCGGATACCGCCATGGTCGGCCGCGGCTTGCGTGAGTAGATCCAGAGAATGACGAACAACGCCACGCCTTCCAGCGCGAACTGATAGAGCTGCGAAGGATGCCGCGCCAGCTGCTGCGGATCGGTGGGAAAGACCATGGCCCAAGGCACGTCGGTGGCCTTGCCCCACAACTCGGCATTAATGAAATTGCCGATGCGGCCAGCGCCCAGGCCGATGGGCACGAAGGGCGCAATGAAATCCATTAGTTCGAAGAAACGTTTACCGTTGCGCCGGGCGAAAATCCACGTGCACAGCAGCACGCCGATCAGGCCGCCATGAAAGGACATTCCGCCTTTCCACACTTGCAAAATCAGGCTTGGGTCGTTGAGATAGGAGGCCAGATCGTAGAACAGCACGTAGCCCAGCCGTCCGCCGACAATCACGCCCATCGCCACCCAGAACACCAGATCGGAGAGCTTGTCCTTGTCCCAGCTCGGGTCGAAGCGGTGCAACCTGCGTGAGGCGAGCAGCCAGGCGCCACCGATCCCGATCAGATACATCAGGCCGTACCAGTGAATTTGCAGCGGGCCTAGCGAGACGGCCACAGGGTCAATCTGCGGGTAAGGCAGCATCCAGGTTTCCTCAGATCAAGAAGTTGATTCCAACGCCCAGCAGCAACAGCGCGAACAGGCGCCTGAGCAACAGCGCTGACAGGCGATGCGCCAGATTGGCGCCGATACGGGCAAAGAACATGCTGGTAACGGCGATGCCGACCAGCGCCGGCAAATAAACGTAGCCCAGACTCCATTCCGGCAAATGCGCATCCTGCCAGCCGACCCAGGCGAAACTCAACGCGCCGGCAATGGCTATAGGCAGACCACAGGCCGCGGACGTCGCGATCGCTTGCTGAATGGGCACGCTGCGCCAGCTGAGAAAGGGCACCGTCAATGAGCCACCGCCAATGCCGAAGAGCGCAGAAGCCCAGCCGACCACCACGCCTGCCAAGGTGAGTCCAGGCTTGCCGGGCACGCCGCGGCTGGCCTTGGGCTGCAGTGAGAAAGCCATCTGGATCGACATGGCGATGGCGAACACGCCGATAATTTTCTGCAGCACCGGCCCATGGATCGCGGCCGCAGTAAGACCACCCAGCGCGGCACCAAGCACGATGCCGACGGTCATCCACAGCACCACGGGCCATTGCACCGCACCTCTGCGATGGTGAGCCTTGATCGAATTGAGCGAGGTAAAGACGATAGTCGCCAGTGACGTGCCGACGGCCAGATGGGTCAGCACCAGCGGGTCGAACCCCTGCGCGGTGAAGCTGAATACCAGTACCGGGACGATGATCATTCCACCGCCAACACCGAACAGTCCGGCCAGCACTCCAGCGAATCCGCCAAGAAGCAGATAAAGCGCGAACTCCATCGGACCATCCTGAACAACAAAAGCGGCATGGTAGCTGAAAAGCTGGAAGCTGGAAGCTGGAAGCTGGAAGCTGGAAGCTGGAAGCTAGAAGAGGGTTGCCGAGTCGGCTGCTTGGCTTCAAGCTTCTCGCTTCGAGCTTCCAGCTGAGCAAACCTATGTGCCTGATCGTATTCGCCTGGCGCCCGACTCATGCGCTACCGCTCATAGTCGCCGCCAACCGCGACGAGTTCCATGCCCGCCCCAGCTTGCCGCTGGGTCCTTGGGAGGATGCGCCGCAGATCATTGCGGGACGAGACCTGCAGGCCGGCGGCACTTGGCTGGGAGTGGGGCCTGAGGGTCGCTTCGCCGCGCTGACCAATATCCGTGACCCCGGCGCACCGACCGGATCGCTTTCACGCGGCGAATTGCCGGAGCGCTTCCTGCGCGGCCAACTGACTCCAGAGGCTTATCTGACCGTGCTGACGGGCCATCTTGAACACTATTCGGGGTTCAATCTGCTGGTCGGCGATGCACACGAGCTGTGGTACCTCAACTCGCACACCGGCGTACCGGAACAGCTTCCGCCTGGCGTTTACGGGTTGTCCAACGCGGCGCTGAACACACCATGGCCAAAACTCCTGCGAACGCGGGCAGCGCTGCATGAATGCCTGGACGCACCGGAAGCAGAAAACCTGTTGCAGCTGTTGAGCGACCCGCAACCGGCCGCCGACGCAGAGCTGCCCAGTACTGGCGTCTCGCATGAAGTGGAAAAGTTGCTGTCGAGCGTGTTCATTGCCAGCCCCGACTACGGCACCCGAGCCAGCACCGTGCTGCTCCGCCGTGCGGATGGCTCAACGAGCATCACCGAGCGCTGCTTCGGGCCGGACGGCCCGTTGGGGGAGGTCAATATCCGCCTGCCATTCGCCCAAGGCGAGAAGTCCGCTCTGGGCTAGATTGCCGCCGATGGATTGACCATGCGATCCAGGCCAAGATTGCGCAGGGCCAGCTGTACGGTGGCGTGAATCACCTGCGGGCTGTCCATGACCATTATCTTGGCCAACAACTCGCGCGCCGTGGTCGAGCTGATCTGACGCAGCATCCATTTCACCTTTGGCAGGTTTGTGGCGTTCATCGACAGGCTGTCGAAACCCATCGCCAACAGCAGGATGGCCGCGCCCGGGTCTCCGGCCATCTCGCCGCAAATACTCACCGGCTTGCCTTCCTCGTGCGCTTCGCGCACGACTCGCTGCAACGCCTCGAGTACTGCCGGGTGCAGGTAGTCGTAGAGATCGGCGACACGCGGATTGTTGCGATCGACCGCCAGCAGATATTGGGTCAGGTCGTTGGAGCCCACCGAAATGAAATCCACCTGACGCGCCAGTTCACGGGTCAGATAGACCGCCGCTGGCACCTCGATCATCACGCCGACGGGCGGCATTTCGACATCGGTGCCCTCGTCACGAACCTCACCCCAAGCACGGTGAATGAGGTGGAGCGCTTCTTCTAGCTCGCGCGTGCCGGAGATCATTGGAAGCAAAATGCGCAGGTTATTCAGGCCGGCGCTGGCCTTGAGCATGGCGCGTGCCTGCAGCAGAAAGATCTCCGGATGATCCAGCGTGACGCGGATACCACGCCAGCCGAGGAAGGGATTCTCTTCCTTGATCGGAAAGTACGGCAGACTCTTGTCGCCGCCGATATCGAGGCTGCGCATGGTCACCGGCAAGGGATGGAAGGCCTGGAGCTGCTCTCGATAGATCGCCATCTGCTCCTTTTCGCTGGGGAAGCGCTCCTTGATCATAAAAGGCACTTCGGTGCGGTACAGGCCGACGCCTTCGGCGCCGCGCTCCTGGGCTCTCACCACATCGGCGAGCAGGCCGGTGTTAACCCATAGCGGAATACGCACGCCGTCGGTGGTTTCGCACGGCAGCTCGCGTAGAACATCCAACCCTTCGGAGAGTTGCCGTTCCTGCTCGGCAAGGACCAGGTACTGCTCGCGCAACACCTTCGCCGGGTTGGTGATGATCTCGCCGCGCGTGCCGTCGATGATCAGCTCGATGCCGTCGACTTTGGAATACGGCAGGTCAACCGCCCCCATTACCGTCGGGATGCCCATGGCCCGGGCGAGGATCGCCACGTGCGAGTTGCTCGAACCAAGCACCGAGACCATGCCCACCAGCTTGCCTTCCGGCACTTCACCGAGCATCGCCGGGGACAACTCCTCGCTCACCAGAATGGTCTTGTCCGGGTAGGTCAAGGTCTGCTGGCGGGCCTGCTGCAGGTAACCGAGCAGGCGTCGGCCGATGTCCTTGACGTCTGAGGCGCGCTCGCGCAGATAGGCATCATCCATCATCTCGAAACGGGCTACATGATCGCTGACCACTTGGCGCAACGCGCCTTGCGCCCATTGCCCGGTGCGGATGACCTTGGACACTTCGCCGCCGAGCGCGGAGTCGTCAAGCATCATCAAGTAGACATCGAACAGTGCGCGTTCTTCCTTGCGCATTTGCGTGGCGAGCTTCTCGGACAACGCGCGCATATCGGCACGCACGGCCTCCAGAGCGTTCTCGAACAGCATCAGCTCGGCGGCAATGTCGCTGACCGTCTTATCCGGCACCACATCGAGGTCGGCAGGTGGCAGCACCACCAAAGCCGTCCCGACCGCCGCACCGGGCGCGCCGGGAATACCAATGAAGCGAGTTTCCTGGATGCCCTTACCCTGCCGACCGAGACCGCGGATCGAACCGGTCGCCTCGGCATGCGCGATGACGCCGGCGAGCTGCGCACTCATGGTAACGAGGAAGGCTTCTTCACCCTCGTCGAACAGGCGCTGCTCTTTCTGCTGGATGACCAGCACACCCATTACCCGTCGGTGGTGGATGATCGGCGCGCCGAGGAAGGAGGCGTAGCGTTCCTCTCCGGTTTCGGCGAAGTAGCGATAGCGCGGATGCTCGGAGGCGTGCTCGAGGTTGAGCGGTTCCTCGCGGGTACCGACCAGACCGACCAGGCCTTCGTTGGGGGCCATGCTGACCTTGCCGATGGCTTTCTTGTTCAAGCCCTCGGTGGCCATCAGGACGAATCGACCGGATTCGGGATCGAGCAGGTAGACCGAACAGACCTGGCTGCCCATGGCCTCCCGAACTCTCAGCACGATAATGCCCAAGGCCGCCTTGAGGTCCTTGGCGGCATTCACTTCCTGGACGATCTTGCGCAGCGTGCCGAGCATGCTCAGGGGCTTTCTCCCGTCAATCCCGCGCCAGAAGGCGCGGGGCGAGTTCTTTTAAGGCGCGACGGTAAACCTCGCGCTTGAAGGTGACTACCTGCCCCAGCGGGTACCAGTAACTGACCCAGCGCCAGCCATCGAACTCGGGCTTACCCGTGAGATCCATGCGCACCCGATCCTCCGCGCCGGTCAGACGCAGGAGAAACCACTTCTGCTTCTGCCCGATGCACAGTGGCTGACTATGGGTGCGCACCAGGCGTTGCGGCAGACGATAGCGCAACCAGCCACGGGTACAGGCGAGAATCTTCACGTCCTGCTGTTCGAGACCGACCTCTTCGTTGAGCTCGCGGTAAAGCGCCTCTTCCGGCGTCTCGCGTGGATTGATCCCGCCTTGCGGGAATTGCCAGGCGTCCTGATTAATCCGTCGGGCCCAAAGCACCTGTCCGGCATCATTGGTCAGGATGATGCCGACATTGGGGCGAAAACCATCGGAGTCGATCACGGCATACAACCTCGCAAACGCATGTCGCGGCATTGTTCCACAAAAAGACGCGAAGCAGAAAGCACACTGAACGGCCAGTGATCGAGAGGCTCGCGGCCTTGGGCGACGCCTTCCAGCTGCCATGCGCGGGGCAATCCCGCTATGCTTTGCGCTCATACATCCGTTCCGAGGAAGCAGCGTGCGCCTGGCTCTATTCGATCTCGACAATACCCTGTTGGCTGGTGACAGCGATCACGCCTGGGGCGAATTTCTCTGCCAGCGCGGACTGGTCGACGCAGTCGCGTACAAGGCGCGCAACGATGCCTTCTACCAGGACTACCTGACCGGCGAGCTGGACGTGCTGGAGTATCAGAACTTCTGCCAGGAGTTGCTTGGCCGCAGCGAAATGGCGCAGCTGCAGCAATGGCATGCCGAATTCATGCGTGACCACATCGAACCCATCGTGCTGGCCAAGGGCGAAGCGCTGGTGCGTCAGCATCATGAGGCCGGCGATCGTGTAGTGATCATCACCGCCACCAACCGCTTTATCACCGGGCCGATTGCTAAGCGCCTGGGCGTCGATACGCTGCTGGCCACCGAATGTGAAATGCTCGACGGCCGCTATACCGGCCGCCTCACCGATATCCCCTGTTTCCAGGAAGGCAAGGTCACGCGCATCGAGCGCTGGCTGAAAGAGAGTGGGCAAAGCCTGGACGATAGCTATTTCTATAGTGACTCGCGCAA
Source organism: Stutzerimonas sp. VN223-3 (assembly GCF_045999685.1). Taxonomy (NCBI): domain Bacteria; kingdom Pseudomonadati; phylum Pseudomonadota; class Gammaproteobacteria; order Pseudomonadales; family Pseudomonadaceae; genus Stutzerimonas; species Stutzerimonas sp. VN223-3. The sequence continues at coordinate 247,104 of NZ_RBEC01000002.1, forward strand.
CGACCTGCCCTTGCTCGAACGCGTCAGCCATCCGGTGGCGGTAGACCCCGACCCGACCCTACGCGAGATCGCCCAGCAGCGCGGGTGGGCGATCATCAGTCTGCGCTGATACCAGGGCGTGGGCGTTACGTCAGCGGACGGTTAAACCGGCTTGGCGCCCATCAGCCCCATGATAGCGATCAGAATCAGCAGGATCAGCCCGGCATAGATCAGTGCAAAGCGCGGCAGGCTGGCCGGGGCCTGCCTCTCACCCAAGCCCTGCCAGGCGCGCAGGCGCCCGCCGAGCAATAATCCAAGCGGTACCAGGATCAGGAATAGCACCGAGCTCGCCAGCAGCCACAGCTGGCCGAGCGGAAAGGCCGCCAGATGCGCCAGCCACCAGCCGGTGACAGGCAGCAACAGCGCCAACACCGCGAGCAGCGGCAGCGACATCAACCGAGTGCGGCGCAGCTTCTGCTGCATCACAGCGGCATCGCCCCGGCGCCAAGCCTTCCACAGCATGATGATGTGGGCGATCAGCCCGAGCGTGAGCAGAATCGCCAATGCGGCATGGACAATGTTCAGCAGCTGATAGTGTTCCATTGATCCTCGCGGTACGGCTGGTCAGCCGAGAAACAGTTGATAGGCCGGATTATCCGTCTCGTCCCAGTAGCGATAGCCGATCTTGTCCAGCGCCGCCGGCAGCAGGTGGCGCTCTTCGGCCGGCACCTGCAGCCCAGCGACCACACGACCATCGGCCGCGCCATGGTTACGGTAATGGAACATCGAGATATTCCAGCGCCCGCCCAGATTGTTGAGAAAGTTGAACAGCGCGCCGGGACGTTCCGGGAATTCGAAGCGGAACACTACTTCGTCGCTCACGCCGGAAGCGTGCCCGCCGACCATGTGACGGGTATGCAGCTTGGCCAGTTCATTGTCGGTGAGGTCGAGCACCGGGAAACCTTTGGCCAGCAGCCCTTCCACCAGCGCCGCGCGCGGATCGTTTTCCGGGTGGGTCTGCACGCCGACGAAGATGTGCGCTTCGCGATTCTGGTGGTAGCGGTAATTGAACTCAGTAATCTGACGCTTTCCGATGGCCTCGCAGAACGCCTTGAAACTCCCTGGCTGCTCGGGGATGGTCACGGCGATGATCGCCTCGCGCTTTTCGCCAAGCTCGGCACGCTCGGCGACATGACGCAGGCGGTCGAAATTGACGTTGGCACCCGAGTCGATGCCGACCAGCACCTGATTTTCTATGCCGTCACGCTCGACGTATTTCTTGATACCGGCTACGGCCAGCGCACCGGCCGGTTCGGTGATCGAGCGGGTGTCGTCGTAGATGTCTTTGATCGCCGCGCAGATTTCGTCGGTACTGACAGTGATCACTTCATCGACGTAATCCTTGCAGATATCGAAGCAGTGCTGGCCGATCTGCGCCACCGCCACGCCATCGGCGAACAGTCCGACCTGAGACAGCACCACTCGCTCTCCCGCGGCCATGGCTTGCTGCAAGCAGTTGGAATCGTCCGGCTCGACGCCGATAACCTTCGTCTCGGGCCGTAGATATTTAATGTACGCCGCGACGCCTGCGATCAACCCACCGCCGCCCACGGGCACGAACACCGCATCCAGCCGGCCCTGATGTTGACGCATGATTTCCATCGCCACGGTGCCTTGTCCGGCAATCACATGCGGATCGTCATAGGGATGGATGTAGACGTAACCCTTTTCCTCGACCAGCTTCAGCGAATGCGCCAGCGCGTCAGGGAAGGCGTCGCCGTGCAGCACCACCTTGCCGCCACGGGCGCGCACGCCCTGCACTTTAAGTTCCGGCGTGGTACGCGGCATGACGATGGTCGCCTTGATACCCAGTTCGCGCGCGGCCAGTGCCAAGCCCTGGGCATGGTTGCCGGCCGATGCAGTCACCACGCCACGCGCCAGTTCCTCGGGGGACAGCTGCGCCAGCTTGTTATAGGCGCCGCGAATCTTGAACGAAAACACCGGCTGCAGATCCTCGCGCTTGAGCAGAATCTGATTGCCGAGCCGCTCGGAGAGCTGGCGGGCGGGCTGCAACGGGGTTTCTACCGCAACGTCATAGACGCGCGAGGTGAGGATCTTCTTGACGTATTGTTCGAGCATCGTGGCTATCTTGGCGGGCATTGCGGGGCCAACGAGTCTACTCTGCGAAAAACCCTGCGACCACCGGCAATCGGCGCGCAATTCACCGTTACAGTCTCGCCGGGCAAGACCCACCGGTGAGGCCCCGTTATAATTTCCCACTTTCGATTCCACTTCGCCCGGACCCTTACGCCATGACCCAGGACCAACTCAAGCAGGCCGTCGCCCAGGCCGCCGTCGACCTCATCGTCCCGCAGCTCACCGACCGCAGCATCGTCGGCGTTGGCACCGGCTCCACCGCCAACTTTTTCATCGATCTGCTGGCCAGGCACAAGGGTGTCTTCGATGGCGCAGTGGCGAGTTCCGATGCTACGGCCGAGCGCCTGAAAGGGCACGGTATCCCGGTCTATGACCTGAATTCTGTATCCGAGCTGGAGTTCTACGTTGATGGCGCCGACGAAGCCAACAGCCACCTGGAACTGATCAAGGGCGGCGGCGCGGCCCTGACCCGCGAAAAGATCGTCGCCGCGGTGGCCAAGACCTTCATCTGCATCGCCGACGGCAGCAAGCTGGTCGACCGGCTCGGTGCCTTCCCGCTACCGGTCGAAGTCATTCCCATGGCTCGCAGCCATGTCGCGCGAGAACTGGTCAAGCTGGGTAGCGATCCGGTCTATCGTGAAGGTGTGGTGACCGACAACGGTAACGTCATCCTCGACGTACATAATTTGATGATCGGCTTCGCGCCTGATGTCGAAGCGCAGATCAACAACATCGTCGGCGTCGTCACCAACGGCCTGTTCGCTGCGCGTCCGGCTGACGTCTTGCTGCTGGGCACCAAGGACGGCGTGCAGACGATCAAGCTCTGAGGCTGGCGGCAGGCAGATGGTGATCCCGTCGCTAACCCACCCTACGCCTACTCTTTCGCCCAGCTTTCCAGCCTCCAGCGCCTTTATCGGTTTCTACTGCCGCTGGCTGAACACGTAAAACCGATTCGGCTCGCCAACAACGTAGATGTTGCCCTGATTGTCCATTGCCACGCCTTCGGCCTGGTCGATTCCCTGTACCAGGCCGTTGAGGCCGCCAAACAGGCTGATGAAACTGCGTGGACGGCCCTGCAGGTCGAGTTCGACCAGCAATCGGGACTCATCGGAAAGCATCAGGGTATGGCCGGTGCGCGGATCGATGGTCACCGAGGAAATATCGCGCACCAGCAGGGGCTGGCTGGGGAGTGCCTCGAGTGTTCCGGCGCTGCCGTCTTCGGGGAATGGCAGCTCGAACAGTCCCTGCGGGTCGCGTTCCTTGGCCAGCAGCATCCGCTGTGTTCTCGGATTCCAGGCTAGCCCCTCGAAACCTTTATTGCCTTCCCCGGCGAATCCCAGGTCGTAACGGGCCATATCGTCGAGATCGAGGCTCTGCACACCAGGCTCCAGGCGAAAGACCGCGACCAGTCGGCGGCGCTCGTCGACGATGGCCAGTCGCCCGTCACTCAGCGCCTCGACCGCTTCAGGATCGGAAAAGCCGGTCAGCTTCACCCGCCGCAACACGACCCCACCGGGCGTGAATTCGATGAGCTGTGGGTTTTGCCCGGTGACGGTGAACAGCGTACCGGTGAGCGGATTCCAGGTCAGACCGGAAGTTTCATCCTCCTCCAGACCAACCAACGTCGTCTGTAATGACAATTGGTAATCAGGCAACCAGATACTTTCTATGCGTTGCTCAGCGTCGACTGACTGCTCCTGCCAATACAACTTGAGCTGGTCGTCCCAATGCAGCAGCGCGCCGGCCACGATCACCGCGGACACGGCAAACAACAGCAAGGCATAGAGAAACAGACGTAGGCGAGAAGTGTGAGTAGCGATGGCTGGCATGGAGATCAAACCCAGGGCGGGGCCGGATTACAGCATGACCAGTAGCGAAGAAGAAACGAGAACAGCGGCCGGATGCGCCAGAGCGCACCCGGCCCAGGTGAATCAGAGCACGCGGCTCTCGAAGCGCGACAGCCCGACCAACTCCAGCACCAACTGATCGCCCTGCTTCAGCGGACCGACACCGGCCGGCGTACCGGTCAGCACTACATCGCCCGGCTGCAGGCTGAAGTGTCCAGCGATGTGCTGCAGCAGCGGCAGGATGGTATTGAGCATCTGGCTACTGTTGCCGTCCTGGCGAACTTCACCGTTGATAGTCAGGCGAATGCCGATATCGGTCAGGTCCTGTACCGCATCACCCGGTACGAAGGGCGCCAGCACGCAGGCGCCATCGAAGCTCTTGGCGGTCTCCCAGGGATGGCCCTTTTCCTTGAGCTTGGCCTGCACGTCGCGCAGGGTCAGATCCAATGCCGGGGCGAAGCCGGAGATCGCATCACGGACTTCCTCGTCGTTCGGCTTGCGCGACAGCGGCTTGCCGATCAACACGGCAATCTCCGCCTCGTAATGCACCGCGCCACGGTCGGTCGGGATAGTGAAACCGCCCGCCAGCGGTACCGTGCAGCTACCAGCCTTGATGAACAGCAGCGGCTCGGTCGGTACCGGGTTGTTCAGTTCCTTGGCGTGCTCGGCATAATTGCGACCGATGCAGACCACCTTGCCCAACGGGTAATGAATTGGCGTGCCGTCGGTGTACTGGTGTTTGTAGTTCATTGCGAAATCCTTAAAAGGGCGCTGCAAGCTGCAGAAGGCCAAATGCTCAGCTTTAGGCAAAAATCTTGCCCGGATTCATGATCCCGTTGGGGTCGAACGCTGCTTTGATCGCCTTCATATACGCAATTTCCGCGGGCGACCGGCTGTATTCCAGATAGTCGCACTTGGTCATGCCGACGCCATGTTCGGCGGAAATCGAACCGTTGTATTTTTCTACCGTCTCGAACACCCATTTGTTGACCGAAGCGCACTTGTCGAAGAACTCGTCCTTGGACAGCGCTTCGGGCTTGAGGATGTTCAGGTGCAGGTTGCCATCACCGATGTGGCCGTACCAGAGCACCTCGAAATCCGGGTAGTTGTTGGTGACGATGGCGTCGATGTCGGCGAGGAAGGCCGGCACTTTGGAAACGGTGACCGAGATGTCGTTCTTGTAAGGCGTCCAATGCGAGATGGTCTCGGAGATATACTCGCGCAGCTTCCACAGGTTCTGCAGCTGTTGGTCGCTCTGGCTCATCACGCCGTCGATCACCCAACCTTCGTTGACGCAATGTTCGAAGGTCCCCAGAGCCTGCTCGGCACGCTCTTCGGTGGTCGCCTCGAACTCGAGCAGCGCATAGAACGGCGTGCGAGTCTCGAAGGGCGCCGGAATGTCGCCGCGGCCGAGGAGCTTGTCCAGGCACTTGTCGGAGAAAAATTCGAACGCGGTCAGGTCCAGCTTGTCCTGGAAGGCATGCAGCACCGGCATGATCGAGTCGAAGTCCGGCGTACCCAGCACCATCGCGGTGAGGTTGGTCGGCTGGCGCTCCAGGCGCATGGTCGCCTCGACGACGAAGCCCAGCGTGCCCTCGGCACCGATGAATAGCTGGCGCAAATCGTAGCCGGTGGCGTTCTTGATCAGATCCTTGTTCAGCTCTAGCAGATCGCCCTTGCCGGTGACCACCTTCAGCCCGGCCACCCAGTTGCGGGTCATGCCGTAGCGAATCACCTTGATGCCGCCAGCGTTGGTGCCGATATTGCCGCCGATCTGGCTGGAACCGGCAGAGGCGAAGTCCACCGGGTAATACAGGCCCTTGTCCTCGGCGAACTGCTGCAGCTGTGCGGTGACCACACCGGGCTGGCAAACCACCGTGCGGTCCATCCCGTTGAAATCGAGAATCTGGTTCATGTAGTCGAAGGACACGACGACCTCGCCATCAGCCGCCACCGCGGCGGCAGACAAGCCGGTGCGCCCGCCCGACGGGACCAGCGCAACCTTGCGCTCGTTGGCCCAACGAACGATTGCCTGTACCTGCTCGACGTTCTTAGGGAACACGATGGCTGAAGGTGCAGGGGCGAAATGCTTGGTCCAGTCCTTGCCATAGGTTTCCAAGGAACTGGCATCGGTGAGCACTTTGCCGGGCTCGACCAGGGTCTTCAGCTCATCGATCAAGGCGGGGTCGGTCATGACGGGAACTCTCATACGATTCATAGTCACCCTGAATACGCTTCAGCTCAGGGATGGGGGTGCTTCGAGGGGCTCGTATGCTAGCATACGCCCCCCTTTCAACGTGCCTCGGCAGACTTCCCGACACCGCTTTCACCCGGTTCGGCCAGCCTTCGCTGGACACTTCAGTCCTATCCTTCGGCCTTAAGGTTTTAACGCAGATGAGCCAGACCTCTCTCGACAAGAGCAAGATCAAGTTCCTTCTCCTCGAAGGCGTACACCAGAACGCTGTCGACACTCTCAAAGCCGCAGGCTACTCCAACATCGAGTACCTCAAGACTGCGCTGACCGAGGAGGCGTTGAAGGAGAAGATCGCTGACGCCCATTTCATCGGGATCCGCTCGCGCACCCAGCTCACCGAAGAGGTTTTCGACTGCGCCAAGAAGCTGATCGCCGTCGGCTGCTTCTGCATCGGAACCAACCAGGTCGACCTCAATGCCGCCCGCGAGCGCGGCATCGCGGTGTTCAACGCCCCCTACTCCAACACCCGCTCGGTAGCCGAGCTGGTGCTGGCCGAAGCCATCCTGCTACTGCGCGGTATCCCCGAAAAGAACGCTTCCTGCCAACGCGGCGGCTGGATCAAGTCGGCGGCCAACTCCTTCGAGATACGCGGCAAGAAGCTCGGCATCATTGGTTACGGTTCCATCGGCACCCAGCTTTCGGTTCTTGCCGAAGCACTGGGCATGCAGGTGTTCTTCTATGACGTGGTGACCAAGCTGCCGCTGGGCAACGCCACTCAGATCGGCTCGCTGTATGAACTGCTGGGCATGTGCGACATCGTCTCGCTGCACGTTCCGGAGCTGCCGTCCACCCAGTGGATGATCGGCGAGAAGGAAATCCGCGCAATGAAGAAGGGCAGCATCCTGATCAACGCCGCGCGCGGCACCGTGGTCGAGCTGGATCACCTGGCCGCTGCGATCAAGGACGAGCACCTGATCGGTGCCGCCATCGACGTGTTCCCGGTCGAGCCCAAGTCCAACGACGAAGAGTTCGAAAGCCCGCTGCGTGGCCTGGACCGCGTGATCCTCACGCCGCACATCGGTGGCTCCACTGCCGAAGCCCAGGCCAATATCGGTCTGGAAGTAGCGGAGAAGCTGGTCAAGTACAGTGACAACGGCACCTCGGTATCTTCGGTCAACTTCCCGGAAGTGGCGCTGCCATCGCATCCCGGCAAGCACCGTCTGCTGCACATCCACCAGAACATCCCCGGTGTGATGAGCGAGATCAACCGCGTATTCGCCGAGAACGGCATCAACATTGCCGGCCAGTTCCTGCAAACCAATGAGAAGGTCGGTTACGTGGTGATCGACGTCGATGCCGAATACTCCGATCTGGCCTTGGAAAAGCTCCAGCACGTCAACGGCACCATCCGCAGCCGCGTGTTGTTTTAAAGCTGATACAGGATGAAAAAGGGAGGCTTCGGCCTCCCTTTTTCGTTACTGCCGGTTAGTCGGACGTTCAGCTCGCCGGAGCGTGATTACCGCTGGCGTCGGTACCGCGGCGCTCGGGCAGTTCCTGCTGCGAAGGACGCTCGACCGGTTCGACCGGCGGCACCTCGGGCGGCGCATCCAGCGTGGGTGGCCGGGGTTGGGTATCGTTCTGCTGATCGATGACGTCCTGTCGGGGCTCGCGATTATCCAGCGGATGCTCGCGAGTTTTTTCCGGCAACGTCGGCCCGGTACCAGTCGCCAGCGCAGCGGAAGCGGCCGCGAAAGCTGCAGCGAATATCAGAAGACGCAGATTCATGGCTCACTCCAAGAGTGGGTAACAGCTTGGCAGCCTCGCGCAACAACGGCTTTCAGCGGTACACCAGAGGCTAACGCTACTTTAAAAGTTAAAAGCGCCAACCAGCGTCGGCCGAGGCTTCGCAGGCCGTGACCGCATCAGTTGCCCGCACCGCCGGAGCCGCCCGCACCCGTACCGCCATTACCGCCCGCACCCGCGCCAGTCGAGCTGTTACCGGTGCCAGTGGTATTGCCGACACCTGTGCCAGTACCGGTGCCTGGGCCTGCTTCAGCGCCAGAGTCGGTAGTAGTACCGGCACCGGTGGTCATGCCCGAACGGTTGGTATCATCGGTGGTTTTGCCATCCATCGACTCGTTCATGGTTTCGCCGCTGGTGTCGCTGTCCATATCGGTAGTACCTGCCGCGAAAACGCCCGCGGACATCAGACTGGCCAGAGTCAAGGCAGCTAATTTTTTCGTTTGCATGTGCGCTCTCCTATTTTCCAAGGGTTACCTTCATTCCGGCATCAGGCAGGCGCAGGGGTTGCATCAAGCGCGTTACAAATTCTCTCCTGGACGCCGCGAAGCGCCAAAAACAGCACCGGCGAGGGATTACCGTTCGTCGCCATATGCCAGTCGTGACCGTTCGTCCTCTTCGGGGCGATCGCCGACAATGTCTTCATAGAGCATGCCCGCTAGAACCATGCCTAGCGCCACTAGCGGCGTACCTCAGCGCAGCAGCTGCCAGAGGGAAATGCCGATCCCGGCCAAGCTCTCGCCCGCCACCAGTCCGGCGGCGGCGACAATGACGAAGCGCTCCGCGAGGCTGCCCCAACGCGCAGAGAACAGCCAGGCCAGCAGCGCGCCGAAGGTCATCATCAGCGAGATCGAGGCCGGGATGATGAAGGCCAGACCGAGCGCCGCGGAACTCGGCAACCAGCGCAGCCGATGCGCCGGCAGCAGACCCTCGAATGCACCCAGCAGTACGCCACTCAGCGCCCCCGCGAACATTGCCCAGCGGATATCGCTGCTGATCGAATCCAGACCCGCCGTCAGTGCCTCGGCTACCGCCTTCCAGGTGGCCACTGCCGGTGCTGGCCATTCGGTAGTAATCAGCATCGTCTGCGGGTCTGGAATCAGCAACTGATAGACCAGCACTCCGACCATGCTGCCTACCAGAATGCCCAGGCACTGCGCGACCACCTGCCGAGATGGCGCGGCACCGATGGCGTGCCCGACCTTGAAGTCATTGAGCAGATCGGTGCATTGCCCCGCCGCACCGCCGGCGGTATTGGCGCTCATCAGGTTGATCGCCACCTGGCCGGGAGCGATCACGCCGAAACTCAGTTGCGACAGCTGACCGATGGCGCCGATCGGCGGGATGCCGGTGGCACCGACGACCCGCGCCGCCACCATCGCCAGCAGCAATGCCAACGGAATCGACAACGCCGCCATCAGCGGATGGATACCGAACAGCATGACTTGCAGGGCAATCACCAAGACTGCTGCCAAGGCCAGACCGAGCGCCGGTAAAGTGGCCGGTCGACCCAGCTGCAGGCGGCGCGCAGAGTCGCCGCGACGTGCACGCAGGACGCGCAATCCGAGCGAGGTCAGCGTGGCACAGACCATCAGGCTTACCCCCGGCCAGAGCAACCATTCAATCAGCAGCGCGAATTGCGGTCCGCTGGCATCCGCCGGTATCGTCACCAAACTCTCGGCAACCAGCCAGGGCGCCAGCAGCCCCCACGCGAGTACCGCGCCGAGCAACAGCGACAAACCGACTCGCAGGCCGATGATCCCGCCGAACCCGACCAACAACAGCGACGGCTCGAGGCTGAACGTGAGCCGCTCCAGCTGGGCACTCGGCGCCCAACGCGGCAGCGCCCAGAGCAGGCTGTCGATCAGCTTGCTCGCCGCCGCCAGCAACGCCGCCGCTCCAAGCACCAGCAGTCGCCGGGTCGCTTCCGCGCCGTGGCTGTAGATCTGCTGCATGGTTGCCAGCGTGGCCATGCCCTCGGGAAAGCGTAGCTGCGCCTCGACGATCAGCGACGGGCGCAGATACCACGCAACCCAGACGCCGAGAAAGCTCACCGAAAACACCCAGGCCATCAGCGGCAGGGTGTCCAGTTGCTGTCCGGTGATCAGCGTATAGGCGGGAATCGGTGCCACCAACCCACTGGAGATGATCGAGGCAGCGGACGAGGCGGCAGTCTGGTTGATATTGCTTTCGTGCAGCGACCAGGCTGGTCGGCGAAAGAACCTGGCCAGGCTTTGCCAGAAGGCGAACCCGACCAGCAGCGCAATGATCGACATATTGAAAGACCAGCCGATCTTCAACCCGGAATAAATATTCGAAGGCGTCAGCACGGCGCCCAGCAGCAAGCCGGTGGTCAACGCGCGCAACGTGAGTTCGCGAGACGGGCTCATGCCGGCTCCATCCAATGGGTGATTGACTCACCTTAGCCCATTCAGTCCACCCGGATGCCGACCTAACCGTCCGTCGGCTTATCGCCGTCCCAGCGCAGATGCCCTCTCAATCGCTACCTGAACGCTGAACTTAGTCATTTAGCGCCGGTCGTTTAGTAACTTTTCTACGCGACATAACGGTACCCAGACCAAGGATCGAACATGGACGAAGCGGATCTTACCCACCGGGAACGTAACCACCCTACTGTGACCCTGCTCACCGGCAATGAACTCTTGGGATTGTTCTTCAGACACTTCCTCGGTGAACAGGCCCAACTGGACGTATGCCTGACCCGGCTCGACGAAGCCTCCAGGGATGCCGCCGACCTCTATCTGGTCGACGCCGGCAACAGCCAGACCGAACAACTTTCCACGCTTCTCGATCGGCTCGATGAGCAAACACCCGTGGCGCTGGTCAATATCGCTCCGGAGCAAGCCGAGCGGTTGGTGGACAAGCACCCCGGCATTCGCGGCGTGTTCTACAGCCACGCGACCCGCGAGCATCTGCTCGACGGCATCCAGGTGTTGCTCGATGGCGGCGACTGGCTGCCGCGAGTACTGACCGAGCGGCTGCTCAGCCAGTGGCGCCGCATGCGCCAGCTCGCCGGCAGCAAGCCGTCACTGACCCTGCGCGAGCGCGAGATTCTCAGCCTGGCCGGCAAAGGCCTGTCCAACGCAGAGATCGCCGAACAGCTGTGCCTGAGCCCGCATACCATCAAGAGCCACATCCATAACCTGCTGCGCAAGATCGGCGCCTCCAACCGCGCCGAGGCGGCGTTCCTGCTGCGCGGCCGGCTGGACTGGTCCGAGCCATGTCACGCCTGACGCTTGGCCTGCTCCTGCTACTTCTGGTCAGTCCGTTGCAGGCGCAGGAGCAGACGGAGCAGGCACAGGACGAAGCGGAACTGAGCGGGCTGATCATTGACAACACCATCACCCGCTTCGGCCACGACTTCCACCGCTACCTGAGCTTCCAGTTGCAGGACGCCAGCGACCTCGAAGCCGATCTGGTGGTCCGCGAGCGGCCCTCGGCACGCTGGGGCAGCCTGGTCTGGGTGGAATACGGCCAGCGCACCGTGTACCGCCGGTTCCTGCAACCCAACGTGGCGGAAATCGAGGCAATCGCTGACGAAGCCGCACGGCTTATTCTCGATGAAATCAGCCGCAGCAAGCTGCAGAACCTCCTCCAGGACACCTTCGATATGGATCGCGATGAGCTTTGACCATGCGACAGGATTAAGCCGTTCCATTTATCAGCAACGGTGTGTTTTGCATCATTCGATGGATGTTCATCGCAGCGTTACCAATCAAGAATCCGAGCACTATTTCGAGGTGCCTGCATGGATTGTCTAGCGCTGTTTCGCCGCGGCTTGTTCGCCACCCTTCTACTGATCGTCAACGTTCCGCTCCAGGCCGCCGATCTGCTGGACAATGCCGACCTCGCCGATAGCTCGTTCAGCCTCGGTGACACGGCGGGCCTCGCCACACAGCTACCCGCCGGCCAGACTGCGCAGGTGCTGCAGCAAGGCAGCGACAACCTGGCCGACCTCAGCCAGATCGGCGAGAACCAGCTGGCCAGCATCATTCAGCAGGGCAGCGATCAGCAGGCCTTCATTCTCCAGCAGGGCGAAAACCAGCTCGCCACCATCCTTCAGATCGGCCAGGGCAATCTGGCCGATATCACCCAGATCGGCAGCGACAACGTGGCGGCTATCGCCCAGGTAGGCGCCAATAACAACGCCAGCATCGAGCAGCTCGGCAGCGGTATGAGTAGCAGCGTCATCCAATACGGAAGCGGCCAGCGCGTCCAGATCGTTCAGCACCGCTAAAACAACAAAAGGAAATTGTCATGCGCAGACTGCACACCATCGCGTTTACCGCTCTGCTGGCTACGGCCATCGGCGCTCACGCCGACAACACCGCCGAGGTCGATCAGACCGGCAACGACAATACCGCCACCATCGACCAGACCGGCATGCTGAACGAGGCGTTGGTCAGGCAGAACGGCACCAGCAACACGGGCTCGGTCTATCAGGCCCAAGCCGCTGAATCGAACCAGGGCAACATCGTGCAGGTTGGCGGCAACAACGATGCCTCCATCTATCAGTCGCCCGACAGTTACTTCGCCACCGCAAGCGTCTATCAGCAGGGCAACGGCAACAGCGCCGACGTGGTGCAGACCTGGTACGCCAATGATCTGAACATCAGCAGCATTGGCGATGGCAACTCGATTTCCGCCACGCAACAAGGGTTTGCACAGGCCGAGGCGTATCAAATCGGTAATGACAACACGGTGACCCTGACGCAGGACGGCATCTACCACGGTACGAGTCTTGCGGTGTACCAGGTCGGCGACGAAAATCTGGCCACGGTCGACCAAGGCGATGCCGGCAATATCCAGCTGGCCCAGAATGGCAATCTGAACACTGCGCATGTCACGCAGAACGCCTTGTTTGGTGAGGTTACGTTCAATCAGACCGGTGACGATAACTTGCTGACCGTTGAGCAAAGCGGTCGCGGCCATAGCTTCCGGGGTTATTCGATCGGCGATGACAACAGCGTCGAACTGGTCCAGGGGTTCGAAGGCAACCAGGCCAGCGTGGCCCAGACAGGCGATGGCAACCTGGCCGACATCCGCCAGCTTGCCCAGTACAGCGAGGCACGGATTACCCAAACGGGCGATGCCAACGCGGCCTACATCAACCAGGCTGCGGCAAACATGACGGCTATCATTCAACAAACCGGTACCGGCAACCTGGCTACCGTCAGCCAGCAATAGCCATCTAGCACTCCACTTCGCAGCGCCAAACGAGCGGAGCCACCCTCATGTTGAGCGCCGTTACCCTGGCAAGCCTATTGCTGGCGTCCGGCGCCCTGCCGGTCGCGGCTCGCCTTGAACTGACCCCCGAAGGCAACGATCGGCTGGCGCTGCGGCTCTGCTTCAGCAGCCCGCAGGCGCACAACCTGAGCTATAGCCTGGAGGTTCGGACCAGCGGCAAAGCCGGGACCAGCCGCAGTAGGCACTCTGGCGCACTGGTCAGTGGTCCTGCCGCGCAATGCCCGCTCAACAATCGTCTCGGCCTGTCCGCCGATAGCCGTGTCGATGCGACCCTCGAATGGAGCATCGATGGCCAACCGCAGCCGCCGCTGCAGCAGAGCTATCCAGCGGCCCGGCCGGCCAGCCCCGAGGCTGCACCTGACGAACCGCCACCCATGGAGTTGGAACTCCAGCCCATCGAGCAACCACACGAAGCACCTGAGCTGATAGCCGGCACTGTTCCTCCCGCTGTGCCCGTCTCAGACCTGCGATAACCCCAGCGGCTCGTTCCGCGCCACTCGACGCCCCATCTCGATGCCCTTCAGCTCGACGTAGTGATACGTCAGGCTCGACACCGCCAACACCATACCCAGTTCGAGCAAGGTCAGCAGGTCATCCACGAGCACGTTGCCGGTACTGATGTAACGCATGATCTGCTCGCTGCCAGGCTGCTGAAGAATCATGGTGTATTCGCTGCCCGTGAGCTTGGATATCACCACCGCGGCGCTGGTGAAGGCGAAGATCACCGCAGCGTGCGTCAGGTAAATAGAGAACGACAGTTCACCCAACCGGGCAAAGCCCCGTCGCTGCAACAGCCGCGAAACCGCACCGCGTTCGCCAGCGAAAACCAGCACCACCACACAGAACAGCAGGCTAGCGATGATGCCTTGATGCGGGGTCGGGTGCGTCAAGGTGCGATAGACCAGCAACAGACACAGCACCTCCAGAACGCTGAAGAACAGCCTGTCGTCGATCCGATCGAGCGCCGGTTCGAGCGCCTGATACAGCCGATAGGTCAGCGCACCGGCGAAAAAGCAGGACGCGCCACGCCAGATGAACGGCTTGATCACGTCGAGATCGACGTACAGCGCCACGAAGGAGATCAGCGTCGCCAGCGCGAGGAGCCGCCCGCAATAGCGCGGCACAAGCAACAACACCAGCGCCAACAGCATGTACAGGTAGTACTCGATGCTGATGCTCCAGGCTGGTGTGTTGAAAGACAAGCTATTGAAGCCGCCTATCCACGACTGCAGCAACAACGCGTTGGGCAGGATCTCGCTCGGCGCCGTCTTGCCGGTGAACGCGGCATCGTTGAAGGAAAATCCATGGTGCTCCGCCCACAGCTTGCCGAACTCCAGGCCGATGAACACCAACAGCATCACCAGATGCAGCGGATACAGCCGAAAGGTCCGGCTGATGGCGAAACGCCTCAGGACCTGCGGGCCGAATTCGCGAGTGCCATAGGCGTGAAACATGACGAAGCCGCTAAGCACGAAAAAGAACTCAACGAAGAGGTCGGCGTGCCGGAAAAAGCTGAGTTCGGAAAAACTCAACAAGATCTGGGTATGAAACAACACAACCGCAACCGCACAGATACCGCGAAAACTATCCAGTACGACAAAGCGTTTCATTCATGCACCTTGCTCGACATCCAAGTACGCCCGCCGCATCGATTGATCGAGCAGCGCCTCCTAACCACATCCGCAGGAAGAACCTCCTAACGCAAGTACTGAGAGCAATCTGCCATCAAAGAGTTCCAGCAATTATTTCAAACTATTTCAGAGAAGTCGGGCGTCCGTAAGGCTCTGTCGCAGCCATCCATCGCCTCCCTGGAACCGCAAGCGGGCCTGCGGCTTCTACCGAGCCAATCCACCCTTGCCGGCGCGGCCGGTGGCAACAGGAGGTCCGATGCGAATTTCCCTGAAACCCCTGCATGAACAAGTCATCGTCATCACCGGCGCGTCGAGCGGCATCGGCCTGGCCACCGCTCGCCTGGCCGTCGAACAAGGCGCCCGCGTGGTGCTGGTGGCACGCAACGAACTGGCCTTGGCAGATGTTGAGCGCGACCTGAACGCGGGCGACCGGGTCCTGCATGTGATGGCCGACGTCGGTGAGCGCGAGCAGCTCGAACGGGTCGCCAGCCAGGCCGTCGAGCGTTTCGGCGGTTTCGATACCTGGATCAACAATGCCGGTAACTCGGTCTGGGGCCGCTTCGACGAGGTCAGCGACGAGGATCACTACCAAGTCATGCAAACCAATTTCTGGGGCACCCATTACGGCTCTTCGATTGCGGTGAAACATCTGCGCAACAAGGGCGGCGCGCTGATCAACATCGGCAGCGTGGAGTCGGCCAATGCGCTGCCCTTCCACGCCAGCTACAGCGCCAGCAAGCATGCGATCAAGGCAATGACCGACGTGCTGCGGGTCGAGTTGCAAAAATCCGACACACCGATATCGGTGACCCTGGTGCGGCCGTCTTCCACCGACACCCTGTTCATGGACCATTCAAAGAATTATCTGCCCAGCGCGCCAGTGTTTCCGCCGCCGGTCTACGCGCCGGAAGTGGTGGCACAGGCGATCCTCCACGCGGCCGAGCACCCGCAGCGCGACGTCTACATCGGCAATGCCAAGCTGCTGTCGCGCCTGGCGCAGAACGCCCCGCGCCTGGCCGACTGGGTCAACCGAACCTTTGTCTACAATGCCATCCAGAGCGGCCGCCAGGACCGCCACCGCGACGGCGCGTTGTATGACCGCGACGTTGGCCGGGCCGGCGATGGCAAGGCCTCCGGCAATTATCCCGGCATGGTGCTGACACGCAGCCTTTATACGCGCGCCTCGCAGCATCCGGTGGCGACTACGGCTGCCGTAGCAATGGGTGCGATCGCTGTCTTTGCACTGCTCGGGCGACGTCAGCGCTGAAGTCCGATCAACACGCAGCAGCGGCGGCTAAGCTGCCCCGCGGCTGGTGTCGATGCTATTGCAACCGAACCGACGAACAGGCGCTCCGGGAGCTGCCTCGAAAGATATCTACTGCTACAGTTCTGCATCTCGGCATCTACAACCGGAAGAGCATTCATGTCATTGGACGACGGTAAAAAACTGGTTCGCAAACACATCGACCTGACCTGGAACCGCGGCCACATGGCGCTGGCCGATCAGCTGCACAGCAAAGATTTTCTGTACAAAAGCTCCTTCGTCGGCCACCCGCTCGGCAGCACCAATTTTCTGGCAATGGTCGGGCAAATCCGCACCGCCATGCCGGATCTGGAAGTGGTGATCGAGGAATGCATCGCCGAAGGCGACAAGGTCGTCACCTGGAGCACTCTCATTGGCACCATCGAGAACGCAGCCCTCGGCTACCCACCCAGCGACAAGGTGCTGAGCATTTCGGCGATGGCGTTCTGGACGATCACGCCGAGCGGGCAGATCCGCGAAATCTGCACCATGTTCGACATGGAAAGTTTTCGCGCCCAGCTGGGCCTGCAAACCCGCACCTACGCGGAAAAAGCCCTGCCCTGATCGGGCCGTGATTGCTACGCAGCCATCGTCGCAGTCTCGCGGTCCATTGGGCATGGCCCATGACACCAAAGGCAGGCTGAATGCCGCGAAGGCTGCTCCTCAAGACGCTAATTTCCCGCCGCGGTGCTGTGGCGCTCGTCTGCAACCACTGCCCCGGAACAACAGGACGACATCTGGCGAAGCCACAGGCTAGCGGACTGTTGGAAAGCTCGATATCCATGAGCTGTTACTTCTTTTCTATAAGCGCATGTAACACGGTTCGGACAGAATCGGGACAAGCTCGTATATATTCCGACTGACAGTTATTTCCCTGCCAGCGCGTTATCACGATCGTCGATTTGCACTATCGATGCGTGCGCGTTTGCCGCTCCAACTCTCGTTAGTAGCATGAGTCCCGTACCCACTCTATCGAGGACATGACATGAAAGCATTATTGGCAAGTCTGGTTATGGCCAGCGTCACGACAACTGCTCTGGCCGTTCCGCCAACTCATCCGCAACCTTTGCTGGGCGAAGCACACAGTATCAGTACCGTGTTGGACCGTGCCGCGCCCGATCGCACTGTCTCGGAAAATGGCTTTGAACGGACGCCACTTGGCGAGCAATTTGCCGAAGATGGATTTGATCTGACACCGCAGGCAGACCGTATCGCCGATGATGGCTTCGATCGCACACCGCTGGGTCAAATGATGATCGCCGAGGATGGCAGCGACCGAACCGGTCTAGGCCGAACTTAAAAAACAACCGATTCACCTAAGGCGCCGTAGGCGCCTTTTTAATTATCAGCAATTTTATTTTTCTGTGCGAAGCGATAAAACTTTATTTGGCGAGAGGCTGTAGAGTTCAATTTATTAATCATCTCCCGCAACTAGCACAACGGAATTAGCTTATAACCAATATCGCTCTGTTAGTTACAACGCACTACCGGCCGGCAGCTTCAATCACCATAACCAACCCAGCCACAACATAGCCGCCAACAGCCAGGCACTCATTGCAAGCGCGCCGGTATCCCAGAAGCGGTTCCAGCAACGCTCCCGCTGCCGCCAGCGCGGCTGGTCCGGTTCGGCGTTCGGCACGGCCAGCGGCGGCCGCTGCACCAGACGTTTGAGCCGCAGCGACAACCAAAGCGCCGGGCTGGGCAGCGCAGCCAGCCGTGCCGGCACAGTCCAACCCGATTTCAGCGCCAGCCCGGCCAAGACAATTGCCAGTAACAGCGGCCACAGCGCCGCCCAGATGCCGCCCGGGTAGAGGCCATGCAGCATGGGATCGCGCAGGGCAGGCCAAGCCCAGGGCAACAACAGCGCCAGGCTACTGAGCAACGCCCAGGGCAACAGCTGACGAAGCGGTGGCCCGGCTGCCGGCGCATCCCTGGCATCGCGGCGCAGCAGCCACAGCGCGCGGATCAGCAGCAAGGCGGTGGTCAGGCTGCTGAGGCTCAGCCAGACCAGCCAGCCCTCGAATTCGCCGCTGTGCCAGACGTCTTTCAACGCTGTCTTGACCGCCCCGCCGCTGGACAATGGCAGCCCGATGATGGCCAGCGCCGGCACGGCCAGTAGCAACCAGCCGAGCAGCGGCAGGCGACCCGCATGAATCAGTCCGGCGGCGAGAAACAACGCGCCTTTGGCCAGCCCGTGATGCACCCCGTAGAGCATCAGCACGACGGTCATCGCCTGATATTGCTGCGGATGGCGCCACGCCAGCGCCAACAGCATCACCAGATAACCCATCTGGCTGACCGAGGAATAGGCCAGCGCCGCCTTGGCCTTGTCGCTGCACAACCCCAGCAATGCGGGGTAAATGGCGCCGAAGATTCCCACCGCGAGCAGCACGTCGGCCCAGCTCGACAACAGCGGATCGCTCTCCGGCAGGCAGCGCCAGATGCCCAGGAAACCCGCCTTGAGCATTGCCCCGGACAGCACCGCGCTGGCCGGTGCCGGCGCTGCCGGATGCGCCAGCGGCAACCAAACGTGCAGCGGCCAGAAACCGGCCTTCAGCCCCAGGCCAGCAAGCAACAACAGCAACGTCAGGCCATCCATAGGCAATGCTTGCCAGGCCGCGAAGGAAAAATCACCGCTGGCGGCGTGGCTGCGCAGCATCAATGCCGCCAGCAAGGACATCTCGCCGAGGATCGCCAGCTGCAGATACAGCCGCCCGGCACGCCGCGGACCGGGACCGCCCTGATGGACGATCAGCCCGTAGGCCGCAAGGCTCATCACACTGAAGCCAAGGTAAAAACTCAGCGCGTCGGTGGCGATGATCAGCAGCAGGTTGCCGGCCAGCGCGAGCAGCCAGAATGTCCAGAAACGCATCCGACGGGAGTCGTTAGCCTGGCTGCTGCTGGCGAATATTCCGGCGCAGCCCCAGAGCAAGGCGGTAAAACCCAGCCATGCGCGACTCAGATCGTCATTCGCGCCCCAACGCATGCCGTCCCAGAGCATCGGCAAATCCAGCGCCGACATCGGCCAAATGACCAAGGCCAGCGCCGGTATGCAGGCCAGCCACAGCCAGCCGATCGCCCGATCGCGCCAGACCGCCAGCGCCACGCCGGCCAGCAACGGCGCCAGCGGCACCAGCAACCAGAACCAGGCGCCGCTCATATTTCGAACTCCCGGTCGACGATCAGCTGAGCCCAGCCCAGCGGACTCAGCGCAGTGCCGGCCAGCAACCCGACCAGCACCGCCAGCGCCGCGGTGAACAGCGCCGGGAGTAACAGCATCCAGTGTGTTTCCCAGCGTTCCTCGCGCCAGTTGTCTTCGTGCCAGTCAGCCGGTGGTGCAAACCAGCCACGCCATAGCAAAGGAAGGAAATATCCAGCGTTGAGCACGGCCGAGGTCATCAGTACCAGCAATACCCAATCCTGCCCGACTTCCAGCGCGCCCATGCCCAGCGCCCATTTGCTGACGAAACCGGCAATCGGCGGAATACCGATCATGCCCAGTGCGCCGATGCTGAACGCTGTCATAGTCAGCGGCATTCGCCGGCCGACACCGTCCATCTCGCGGATGCGGTGGATGCCTAAGGTTTCGGCGAAGTTGCCCGCGCAATAGAACAGCGTCACCTTCATCAACCCCTGATGAACCAGATGCACCAGGCCGCCGACTGCCGCGATCGGGCCGAGCATCGCAACGCCAAGGGTGACGTAGGAAACCTGGCTGATGGTCGAGTAAGCCAGGCGCTTTTTCAGCTCCTGCTGCTGCAACGCTCGCAGCGAGCCATAGAGGATGGTCGCCGCGGCCAGCCAGAGCAGCGGCCCGGCCATGTCCAGCTGGCCCAACGCCTCTGCGCCGAATACGTCATAGACCACCCGAACGATACCGAACGCGCCAGCCTTGACCACCGCCACCGCATGCAGCAAAGCGCTGACCGGCGCCGGTGCGACCATCGCCTGTGGTAGCCAGCCGTGCAGCGGAATCAGCGCCGCCTTGACGCCGAGCCCAGCCACCAGCAGGACGAACGCCACCCGCAGCGCCAGATCGTGTTCCCCCACCGCTTGTAGCAAGTAGCCGCCAGGCTGGAAATCCTGCCCGCCCGCCAGGCCATGCAGCAGCGCCACGCCCATCAGCACCAGCGCCCCGCCACCGACGGTATAAGCGAGGTAGATGCGTCCGGCACGCAGCGCTTCGGGTGTGCCGCGATGTACCACCAGGGGAAATGTGGCCAGCGTCAGCATTTCGTAGAACAGCAGAAAGCTGACCAGATTCCCTGCCAGCGCCAGCCCCACGGTGGCGCTGACGCAGAGGCTGAAATAGCCGAAGAAACGTGAGCGCAGCGGCGAGTGTTCGAGATAGCCAATGGCGTAGACGGTGGTGGCCATCCACAGCACCGAGGACAGCGCGACGAACAGCAACGACAAGGCATCGCCTTGCAGCACCAACGGCGCGCCAGGCAGGAACGGCAAGCTGAAACGAAACTCCAGGCCGCGGCTGACGCCATAGATCATCGCCACTACCAGCAGCAGCTTGATCGCCACGCCACAAAGGTTGAGCGTGACCCGAAGCCGTTGCTGATCCTCGCGCAGAGTGAAGATGAGCAGCCCCGGCAGCAATGAGCTGAGCACGATCGCCAGAGGCAGCCAACTGGTCCAGCTCATCGCGCCACCCCGCCGAGCCAGAGCAGCAAGGGCTCACTGATCAGCGCCAGGCTCAGCACCAGCAACGCTGGTAGCATCGCCAACCATTGCGCCAGGCGATCCGGCACGACGCTGGGCGGATTCGGCTTGGCCCGGTCGAAGCCCAGCGCCACCACGCGGAAGACATAGGCGGCGGACATCAGCGTACCGAGCAGCACGCCGAACGCCCAAGGCCAATGCTGCGGCTGTTCGAACAAAGGCTGCAGCAACAACCATTTGGCGAGAAAGCCGCCGCTGGGCGGCAGCCCGATCAGACTGGCACCGGCCACGGCGAAGGTCGCCATCGCCACCGGCATGTTCTGGCTGGCACCTTTTAGCGCACGCACCCGTCGCGTACCGAGTACTCGTTGCAACTCACCAGCGGCGAGAAACATCGACACCTTTGCCAGGCCGTGAGCGAGGATGAATAGCCACAGCGCCGCCTCCATCCGCGGCTCCTGCCAGTGCAGCAACAACCCCAGCGCCAGCAAGGCATAGCCCAGCTGGGCAACCGTCGAGTAGGCCACCAGCATTTTCAGCCGCGGCGCGCGCAGCGCCGACCAACCGCCAGAGAGCAACGCGAGGATGCCAGCGGCGGCGAACAGCACACCGGCCTGGCGACCCAGCTCGGGCGGGGCGATCTCGCTCCAGATCAGCCAGAGGATGTAGATCGGGCCCTTCACTACCAGTGCCGAGAGCAAGGCACTGACCGCTGTCGGTGCGCCGGAATGCGCCGGGGGCAGCCACAGATGCAGCGGCCACAGCGCAGCCTTGAGCATTAGCCCCAGGCTCATCAGCAGCAGCGCCAAACGTGTGCTGGCGTCAGCCTCGGTCAGTTCCGCCAGCACCCAGACATCGAGCACGCCGTAGCGGCCATAGAACAGCGCAACGCCGAACAGATAAGCCAGCGAGCCGGCCAACGACAACATCAGGTAATTGAAAGCGGGTCGATAGGCCTTGCGCCCGGCCAGTGCAACCAGCGCTACGGCGCTGAGGCTGAGCAATTCGAGCGTGACGTAAAGGTTGAACAGATCCGCCGACAGCCACAGCGCCACCAGCGACGCATGCAGCAGGCAGGACAGCGGCCAGTAATCCTCGCTGCCAGTGGCATGCGCGCTGCGCGCGGCATACAAGGCCACCAGCAGATGCAACCCAGCGGTGAACACCAGTAACAGTGCAGTCAGCGGGGTCAGCTGGAAACGGATCGCAAGCGGCGTCTCCCAGCCCCCGATCTGCAGCAGTTGTGGTCCCAGCTGCATCGCCTGCTGCAGGGCGACGGCAGCGGCCAGCAGACTGCCGATACTGATGGCGATCACCCACAATCCGCTGCGGCGCGGCTGCAGTAACACCAGCAGCAAACCACCGGCTAGCGGCAGAGACAGGCTCAACAATGCCGCGTTCATTGCTCTGGCTCCTGTCGATCATGCGCCACGCCAGCCAGCCGCAGCGCCAGCGCGGTAGCACTGACTGCTACCACCAACCCGGTGACCACCAGCGCCACCAGCAGCGGATCGCTCGGCTGGCTGCGCGCGGCCAGGGCGATCATCACCAAAAAAACCCCGCTGCCCATCAGGTTGAAGGCGATGATCCGGCGCAGCGCCTGACGCAGGCTCAGCAGGCCGTGCAAACCGAGCAACCAGAGCGCGGCGCCGACAGCCATCCAGAACAGGCTGCTGGTCATGCGGACTCGCCTTCGCCGACGACCAGCAGGCTCAGGCTGGCGGCGATCGAAAGTGTCGCCACCGATTCGATCAGCACGATCAGCAGCTTGGCCGACCCGCTGGGATAGGTCAGCCACCCACTGCCCAGCCAGGCGGTGGCAATGGCGACGCCGATAAAAACCAGCAAGCCGCCCAACACCAGCAGCCGCAACGGCGCGAAGGACCAACGCAATAGCGGCAACAGACCGGACAGGCGCAGCAGCACCACGCCGGCCGCCAGCAATGCGCCGGCCTGAAAAGCGCCACCCGGTGCGCTGGCGCCACGCCAGAGAACATAGCCAGCGGCGAGTACCAGTAGCGGCGCCAGTACCCGCGCCCATGCCCGTAGCAGCGGCCAGGGCTCATCCAGTTCCAGCCGTCGCGGCCCGAGCTGGCGTGCGCCAAGCAGGGCCAGCAGCAACACGGCCAGTTCCAGCAGCGTGTCCCAGGCGCGGAAGTTCAGCAGCACGGCGGTCACCGGATGGCTGACGCCGGTTTCCGACAGATTCCGGGCTATCGCGGCGGGCAGCTGCGACTGGCGCTCGCTAATCGGCGCCAGCCCCTGTAAAAGCAGGATCAGCAACGGCAACACCACCGCGGCAGCCGCCAGGCGCTGACGGAACCCGGAAATGTCGGGCAGGTCGGTCCGATCCGGCTGACGGGCCAGCGCGGCAAACAGCAGCACACCGGTCAGCCCGGCACCGATGGCCGCTTCGGCCAATGCCAGATCCGCTGCGCCCAGGCGCGCCCAGATCAGCGCCAGCGCCAGGCCGAAAGCGATGAACAACAGCACGCTGGCGTAGAGGTTGCGCCCGTGCAGCGCGCCGAAGGCCAGGCCGAGCAACAACAGGCCGAGCACACCGTCGAATAGCCATTCAGTCATCGCCGGGCTCCTCGTCGGCCTGCCGCGCCAACAGCTGGCAGGCGGTGGCGCTGGAGGCCAGCAGCAACAGCCAGATCAGCAGCATCTGACCGACCTCCAGCAGGCTTTCGGCGCGAATCGACAAGCCGGCGACAACCAGTCCGAGGCCCAGGGTGTCGGCCTTGGTCAAGGCATGCAACCGGCTGACGGTGTCGGGAAAGCGCAGCAGCCCGACGCTGCCGGCGGCGAAGAACAGCAACCCGGTGATCAGCAACAGCCAACTCAGGCCGTCCAGCAGCAGTTCAGTCATGCCGCCTCCGCCGCAACAGCTGCACCAGGGCGGCACTGGCCACCGCCGCCAACAATCCCAGCACCAGCGCCACATCGCGCAGCGCCGGTTGCGCCTGCCACTGCGCCATCACCAGCAGCAGCGCGGTGCCGGTCGTGCCGAACAATTGGATTGCCAGCAACCGATCCACCCGCCCCGGACCGAGGACCACACGAACAAGACCCACGACGATGGTCAGCAGCAGCAGCGCCGCGTACAACGCCATCAGCGCCCAGCCCCGGTATTAAGCAGTTGGCTCAGGCGCTGCTCCAGCTCGATCACGGTGGGCTCCCACGGCTGGCGTTCGTCGAGGACATGTACTCGCATCCGGTCGCCTTCGATCCGCGACGACAGCGAGCCCGGCAGCAGTCCGATCAAGGCCGAGAGCAACAGTCGCACCCGTGGAGATTCGCTGCGCAGCGGATAGTCGAGCCAGGCTGGCTGCAGCGGCCGCCGCGGGTGCAATGCGCGCACTGCCACGTCCCAGCCACCGGCAACCATTCGCCCGAGGAAGAACCAGACGAATCCAGGCAGCACCGACAAGGATGGTCGCCAGGGGCGGATGCCCAGCCACACTGACAGCACGACCGCCAGTACGATGCTCGGCACGCCCAGCAACCAACCGCCACCCTCCGCGAACAGCGCCCAGAGCACACCGTAGAGCAGCATCCAGCCCAGCCCGTCGGCCCAACGGCGACGCACTCCAGTCTCTTCCATCGCGGGTTCTCCTTGCTGGCAGGTCAAGGTGTTGGACTGGGCTCAGCCACGGCGTTCCGTCGAATGCGGCGATGGGCTTGTATCGGCGCATTGCGAGCGCCGCCGCGGACGGCCCGGTTTCGGTGAGTCACTTGGGCGCCCGGCAAGGCACGCTCAGCGATTGCCCCGGCTCGAGCAGCATCTGACCGCCAGCGTGATGCACCGGCACCGCTCGGTCGTTGCCGCTGCTGGCCGTCACCTGCAGACAGCCGTGCTGTAGCCGCAATTGCAGATGCGCCTGGCGATAAACCAACGACAGCGAGACGTGTGGCAGCTGCGCGGGCGGCGTAGGAAAAATGTGCAGACCGTCGAGTTCGGGCCGCACGCCGAGGTAGTGGCGCTGAAGAACATCGAGCGAACCGGCCATGCAGCCAAGGTGCACACCCTCTTGCGTGCCGTCGTTGCTCGGATCATGCAGATCGGTATCCAGCACTTCCCGGAAGTAGACCCAGGAAGCCTCGCTATCGACCTGGGCCAGGGCACCGGCACAGACCACTTTCGACAGGCTCGACTCGTGGGTGATACGTGCCAGATGGTAGGCCAGCGTGCGACGAAGGCTTTTCTCGTCGTGCTGATAGCCGAGCCGCTGAAACAGCTGCTGCAGGCTCCGCCGCGGCAGCAGATGATGCGTCATCAACACATCAGCCTGCTTGCTCAGTTGATAGCGATCACAGCTGTCGTGCCGCGCTTCGAGCATCCAATCCAACCGCGGCCGGTCGCCGTGCAGCCATTCTTGCGACGGCGCGTCGAGTTGGTCGAAGCCGTCGAACTGGCTGAGCACATCACCATCGATGAAGGGCAGATACATGCGGCGGCTGATGTGATCCCAATTTTCCGCCTCGTCCGGTTCGAGCTGCAGCCTGTCGCGCAGCTCGGTTGTCTTGCCCTCAGGCAGCAGCTCGAGTACCTGCAGCGCGCGGCACAGCGTCCAGACCGCCATGAGGTTGGTATAAGCGTTGTTGTCCAAGCCGGGTTCCGCCGCGCCGGGGTAACCATTGTGGTATTCGTCCGGGCCGATCACGCCGCAGATCAGATAGCGCTGCCGAGACTCGTCGAAGCGTGCGAGGCTGGCCCAGAAGCGCGCCACTTCGATGATCAGCTCACCGATAGGCCCAGCCAGCAGTGTCTCGTCCGCGGTCGCCAGATAGAGCTGCCACGCATCGAACGCCACAGCCGAGCCGATATGGCGCTGCAGGCGGGTGTGGTCAGCCATCCAGCGACCCGACATCGGGTTGCATTGCCACGGCGGGGTTTCTTCCTCGCCGCTATCAGCGCTGCGCCAGGGAAACATGGCGCCCCGCAGGCCGGCCCGACGCGCACGCTCACGGGCCTTATCCAGACGCCGATAACGGTAATCAAGCAGGCTGCGCGCCACGTCGGGGAAATGCGCAGCGAGGAACGGGAAGGCGAACACCTCGTCCCAGAACACTTGCCCGTAATAGCCCTCCATCCAGCCGCGCGGCGGAAAACCAATGTCCTGGCCGATGCTGTGCGGGGACCCTGTCTGTAGCAAATGAAAGGCATGGAAGCGCAAGGCCAGATGCAATTGCGGGTCATCCGATTCGATCGGCATGCATCGCCAGAGCTGTGCCCAGCCATGGCTGTGTGCCTGCTGCAAACTGGCGAAGTCCTCGGTCGGCAATTGCTTGAGCAGCTGCTCCCGAGCCTCGCGATGGCCGGTCGGCCGCTCGTCCTCGACACGCACCACCACCCGTTTTTCGATGACCAGCCGGCCGTCTGCCGGAACAGGGCATTCAGTCTGCTGAATCAGCCGCTGCTCGACCTGCTGCCCATGCCAGTGCAGGCGCATCCCCGGCGTCTGGACCCGCACTGCCATCGCCAACCGACGGTGATCGTCATACAAGGTTGCGCTGACCGCAGCGCCACCCAAGTCATCGTGCTGAAAACCCACCGCGCCGAGGCGCCGCCCCTCGTACGCACCATTGCGCCGAATCGCGGCATTGGTCACGCCGCCATCGAGAGTCGCGCGCAAACGCAGCCGAGCAATCGCCGGCGGCACTTGCAGCTCCCAACGCAGCACCGCGAGATGTGGCGTGGCCATGCTGACGAAGCGGGTTTCGTGCAGCTTCACCACATGGCCTGCCATGGTGAATTCCAGTTCTCGCTTGAGCAGCCCGCTATCCAGCGTCAGGCACTGACGGTAACGGCGCAGCTCGACACCATCGAGGCTGTACCAGTCGCCGTCATCCAGCGCGAAGCTCAGGCCAAAGGGATCGGGCAGGTTCACCAGCGAGGCCATCCGCACCGCAGTGCCATTTACCTCACGGGGTGCATCGTCGTACCAGCCAGCACGGTAGAAACCGGCATAGTGGTCACCGCCATTGGCCGCATGCAGCGCAGCCGCTTCTGGAGCGCAGGCGCGGCAGGACAGCACACCGTTGCCCATCGCCAACAGCGCTTCGCGCCGGCGCTCGTCGGCAGGATCGTAATGATCGAAGACCAGCTTGCACGGCATTTGATCAGCCATCGACAGGCCTCGCCTTGGCCAGCAACCCGTGCGCCATCGAAGCCACCTGGTCGCGCTCGGGGTACGCCGGTTGTGAGCCATAACCGGTTACCGCCAGGTTGGCCGCGGCCACGCCCCAGGCCGCGGCCTCACGTGGCGCGAGTCCTTCCAGCAGTGCAATGGCGAACACGCCGGTAAAGGCATCGCCCGCGCCCGTGGTGTCGACCGGCTCCACCTCGCCCGGCGGAATATGCAGGGTTTCCTCGGCGCTAGTCAGGACACAGCCGCCATCGCTCAATTTGATGCAGACAATCGGCGTACCGGCCCGCTGTAGCTCACGCGCAGCACGCGCGGCGGCTGCGATGGAGTCGACCGGATGACCGACCAGCGCCTCGGCCTCGGACGCGTTCGGCGTGATCGCCTGCAACATAGGCAGCAGGTCGCGCTCCAGGCGATCCGGGAAGGACGGGTCGAGCACCGAACCGATGCCCTTGCGCGCGGCGGCCTCTATCGCGAGGCGAACCACCCAGGCGGGGATCTCGTAGTCGAGCACCAGACAGGCCGGGGGCTCGCATGCCTCAATGGCCGCGACCATGGCGTCCGCCGCCGCCTCGTCCCAGCAATCGTTGGCATTGGTCGCGAGCACGATGTGTTTCTTCGCATCCGGCGGAACCATGATCATCGAAACGCCGGTGGATCGGCCGGCGGCGCGCCCGACCTCATCGATCTCCACCCCCGCCTGCCGCAACGGGGCGAGCGCCTGCTCGGCCAGCTCGTCGTCACCCACGCGCCCGAGCAGGCAGCTGCGATGGCCGAAGCGCGCGGCAAGGTAAGCGGTGTTGCTCGCTTTGCCGCCAGACAAGCGGCTCAGATCATGAGCGATCAGCGTTTCGCGACTGCCGAGCGGTTCGTCGACCCGCACCTGGAAATCGGCATTGATGCTGCCTAGCGACAACAGTGTGAGGCGTTGCATGGACAGCTCCGACGGCTCAGGCTCGTTCTTCAACGGACCTGAACCGCCGGCGAGGGTTCGCGTTTCGCGCGCCGCTCCCGCGTTCCGCTCGGTCCTTGTGCAAAGGAACACATACAGTAAGGTGCAAATTCCGATCACTGGCGACGCCTCTACAAAAACGATTACTGGCGCCGTTAGGAAAACAGAATAGAATTCGCGTCCTTTTGCACGCAGCCCACCACCCCGGCGCTGCGTTTTGCCGAATGCCCTACCCGGGTTGCCGGTCTGCTGCTGGAGATACACGATGTCTACCGAACCCGTCACCCTGATGGTTGCCCGCCGCGTGCGCGATGGCCGCTACCACGAGCTTCTCGCCTGGCTGCACGAAGGCGAACAACTGGCCGCGGACTTTCCCGGCTACCTCGGCTCCGGCGTCCTGGCGCCTCCGCCCGGTGACGACGAGTTTCAGATCGTTTTCCGCTTCGCCGATGAACAAACCCTCGACACCTGGGAGCACTCGGCATCGCGTCGTGCCTGGTTGCAACGCGGCGGCGAGCTGTTCGGCCAACCCTATGAACACCGCGCGCGCGGCATCGACACCTGGTTCGGCAGCAGCGACAGCGTTCCACCGCCGCGCTGGAAGCAGAGCGTGGCGATCTGGCTGGCGTTCTTCCCGGTGTCGCTGCTGTTCAACGTATTGTTCGGCAACGTGCTCGGCGAATTGAGCCTGGTCATGCGCATCCTGCTCAGCACATTGATGCTTACGCCATTGATGACGTATCTGTTCATTCCGCTTTCCACGCGCCTCCTGGCGCCGTGGCTGAACAGCCCGCCTCAACCACGCATTCGTCACGTTAAACAGCCGTCGCCTGTCCGCTGACGGAACGGCACCGTCGGATAAAAACATTGCCGCCATTCGTCCGGCGCCATTAAAGTGCCACTCCTGCGCGCCGATAGCTGAACGCCGGCCTAGGTGCGCGCACCAAACGGGTCGCCTCAAGGCAACACAGCCAAACGTCGATGCCGAGGCGACTCTAAGGGCCGCGCGAAGAAAGTACGCAGCCGTCGCTGCGACGACCGGACCGGTGAACGCAGCAGCAGATGAATACCCGATGAATAGCACCAAAACACCTGCATCGTCCCGACGCACTTACAACGTCCTGTTGACGGCGCTCAGCCTGCTGTTTCCTTCGACCACGCCGTACGCGGCCGAAACGCTGTCTCGCTTCGGCGGGGGCGGGACGCGGCGGCGCTTCATCAGCGCGCTAATTGATCCCCATGACGCTCGGTAAACGCGCGCAGCTGGTGATCTTTCCGGTCATTCTGATCATCCAGCTGCTTGCCGCCACGGCCGCTTACCTGACCCAGCGAAATTCGCTGCTGGGTCTCGAACAGGCACGTCTGGCGCAACAGCTCTCAGCGTTGAAATCCGCCTTTCTCGACTACGAAGCGTTCAATCGCAGCGTGCTGTACTCGATCATCGATAGCGAGGCGCTGCTGCTGTTCCTGCGCGAGTCGGATACCGCTTATCTCAACGAGACGCTCGGGCTGCGCATTCAGCAGAGCATTAGTTCGCTGTCCACCACCTCGCTGCCGTTTACCTCCTTCGCGATCGTTCATCCCGACGGTGAGGTCGCCTGCTATTTCGAGAGCGGCCCGTCGCCTTTCGCCAGCATGAGTGCCACCCAGCAGCGGATCGTCCAAGAGGCCAGGCAGGCGCCCGAAACCGGCGAAATGATTTACGTGGAAAACGCCGAGGGCGGGCCGCTGCTGCTGGCCACCGATTTCATCCTGCCAGCCTCGACCAGCCGGCCGCTGCCGAGCCAACGGCCGGAGGCCTTCGCCTTGCAACTGGCCGTGCGCCCTGAGCGATTTATCGCACTGAAAAACAGCCTGGAGCAGGAATACGGCGCGACGGTGGATATCGCCCCGGTGCTGGCCCCCGCCGCGCCGGGTCTGTCGGCCGATATCGATCTGTCGCGCTCGCTACATGCGCGACTGACGCCAGCGCCCGACTACATTACCCAGCGCCTGCAAACGCTGAGGCTGGCCTTTCTCATCTGCGGCACGCTGATCTGTCTGATTTCCGTTGGTCTGCTGTTACTGCTGATCCGCCGCTATGTCACCGGTCCCATCAGTCGGCTCGACAGTCAGCTCACCGACCTGTTGCTGTGCAAGCGCGCCGCCCTGGACGAGCCCAGCGACGGTGGCGAAATCGGTCGCCTGACCACCAACATGAAAACGCTGCACGAGCGCAATACCGCCGCTCTGCGCCACATCCAGGAGATTTCCTGGACCGACAGCCTGACCCACATCAGCAATCGTGCCCACTTCGGCATACTGGCCAACAGCATGTATGAGCAGTGCGCAAAGGGGGACCGGCAGTTGGCGTTGCTGTTTCTCGATCTGGACAATTTCAAACTGGTCAACGATCAGCATGGCCATGACGCCGGCGATGCGCTGTTGCGGATATTCGCCCAGCGTGTACAGGGTGCGCTCGACCGGCACAAGCAGGCGCATCCGCACACCGAAGCGGCGTTTGCGCGACTGTCGGGCGATGAGTTCGCGATTCTGTTGATGGCAGATGCCGACAACGACACCCTGGCGGCGCTCACCGAAGCCTTGCTCGGCCTGTGCCGTAGCGGCTTCCGTCTGGAAAATCGCATCAGCCCGGTCAGCGTCAGCATCGGCACCGCCCGCTACCCTGCGGACGCGGATTCCGTCACCCAGTTGCTGATCCGCGCCGACACCGCCATGTATCAGGCCAAGGCCGAAGGCAAGAATGCCGCGGTGGCCTTCTCGGCGCAGCTCGAGCAACGCAACCAGCGCATCCGTGTCATCGAGGAAGAGTTACGCACCCTCAATGGTGACGACCAGTTTCGCCTGGCCTATATGCCGGCAGTCGACCGTGAGGGCGCGGTAGTCAGTTGTGAGGTGTTGCTCCGCTGGCACTCGCCACTCCTGGGCACGGTATCGCCAGGGGAATTCATCCCCATTGCCGAACGCGCCGGCCTGTTCCCGAAGATCGACAGCTGGGTTATCGACCATGCATTGGCCGGCTATCCAGAGCTGGTCAGGCTGTTCGGCGAGGGTGTGATATTGGCGATCAACGTGTCTTCGGCGCAGCTGACCGATGACCGCATCTGCAGCTGCTTGATCGAGCGCGCCGCGCACCATGGCATCGCGCCGAGCAGCATTGAGATCGAGCTCACCGAGACCTTCGCCGCCGAGCTGAGCAGCAACACCATGGAAGTGGTCCGCGCGATTCGCCAGGCCGGGTTCCGTGTCGCCATTGATGATTTCGGCGTCGGTTACACCTCGATTCAGCAGCTGCTGGAATACCCGGCCGACACCATCAAGCTGGACATGGCGATCATCCAGCGCCTGACGCAGCCAGACATGCAGGAAAGCCTGACGGCGTTCATTGCCTTCTGCCGGGCACAGGGCAAGCGGGTCAATGCCGAGGGCGTCGACACCCTGCAAAAGCAGTCGGCACTGCTCGACGCCGGCTGCGACTTGTTCCAGGGTTATCTGATCTCGCCGCCACGTTCGGTGGCCGCGCTACGCGAGTGGATGGCGGTGCGCAGTCGTTCACAGGCCGATCTGCGCCTCGAACAGCTGCCAGGCCGCGTCGCTCCACTGATGAGCTGAGCCACGCGCTGGCGGCAAACAGCATTGAGAAATCATGCATTTTTAATTGCGTCAGGCTTGGCCATTGCCTGATAGCCGTTCCGTTCGCAGGCCGCGCCATGCCGGAGACGTAACTCACGCCTCATCCTGGTCCTGCTCCTTCTCGCCCAATCGCCGATACAGGGTGCGCCGACCAATGCCGAGCAATGCCGCGGCGCGCCGCTTGTTGCCGTCGACCCGCTCCAGCACGTGGCGGATGTAGCGCGTTTCCAACTCGTCCAGCGTCGGCAGCAGCGGGCCGTCGATCATCAGCCCGAGCAACTTATCCGCGCCGCCTTCGGGCGTGCTGTTCTGATAGCTGGCGATCCGCGCTGGCAGGTGCTCCAGCTCGATGTTGCGGCCATGGCAGAACGTCACGGCGCGCTCCATGGCGTTCTGCAGTTCACGGACATTGCCTGGGAAGGGATAGCGTCGCAGCTGCTCCAGCGCCGCGCGCGACAGCCCGCGCACCGGGCGCCCGTCACGGGCGGCGAAATGCGCGACGAAGCCGGCGGCAAGCAGCTCGCGGTCTTCTTCGCGGTCGCGCAGCGGCGGTACTTGCAGGATGAAGGTTTCCAGACGGAAGAACAGATCCTCGCGGAACGACTCGCGGCCAGCAGCGGTTTCCAGTGGCCGGTTGCTGGCCGCGATGATGCGCACGTCGACGCTCAGCTCGCGCTCGCCGCCCACCGGACGGATGGTGCCTTCCTGTAGTACGCGCAGTAGCTTGGCCTGCAGCGGCATGGGCATTTCGCCGATCTCGTCGAGAAACAGGGTGCCGCCATCGGCTTGCTGGAACAGGCCCTTATGCGCGCGATGGGCGCCGGTGAAAGCACCCGCGGCATGGCCGAAGAATTCGCTTTCCAGCAGTTCGGCTGGCAGCCCGGCGCAGTTGATCGCCAGGAACGGTCGCTGCGCACGCTCGCTCTCGGCGTGCACCGCGCGGGCGACCAGCTCCTTGCCGGTGCCACTTTCACCGATCACCAGCACCGGGCCAGCGGCGCGGGCCAGTTGCCGGATCTGGTCGAACAACCCGCGCATCACCCGGCTGCGGCCGAGCATGCCGTGGAAGCGGTCGTCGCTCAGCAGCTGCTGGAAGCGCCGCACCTCGTCGCGCAAATGGCGGGTTTCCAGTGCCCGTGACACGGCGAGGCCAAAGTGATCGAGATCCAGTGGTTTGGTGAGAAATTCGTCGGCGCCTTCCTTCAGCGCCGCCACCGCCTGTTGAATGCTGCCGAACGCGGTGATGACCAGAAAGGCCGGGGCCGCCTGCATCGCCTTGACCCGGCGCAGCAGCGCCATGCCGTCGGCACCCGGCAGGCGCAGGTCGCTGACGACCAGGTCCGGTTCCCAACTTTCCAGCAAGGGCACGGCGTCCTCGGCGCTGGCCACCGAGCGCACCTGCAGCGCGCGGTCCTCAAGCTCCTCGACCAGCAATTGCCGCAGGCTGTCGTCGTCCTCGACCACCAACACTCGCTGCGGCGCGGTGTCACCCATTTTCATTGCGTTTGTCCTCATCGGCCAGCGCCAGGGAAATACGAAACGCCGCGCCGCCCAGCGGGCTCTCGACCAGATCGATACGGCCGCCGCACTCGGCGACCACGCCATGCGCCACGGCGAGCCCGAGCCCGCTGCCCTTGCCCACCGGCTTGGTGGTGAAGAAGGGCTCGAACAGCGCGGCACGATGGTGCTCGGCCACGCCGGGACCGTCGTCCTCGACCTGGAACAACAGGCAATCCGCCTCCTGCCACCAGCGCAACACCACACGCCCGCCGGGGCTGGCCTGGGCAGCGTTGCGCAGCAGATTGGTCAATGCCTGTTCGAAGCGTGGCGGATCGACCTCGCAGTGCAGCGTGTCGGTGGGCGCTTCGAGTTGCAGATCGACGTTCAGCGTGGCCAGTTCGTCGGCCACCGCCGCAGCGGCCGAATGCACCAGCACATCGGCCGGCATGCGCCTCGCCGGACGTCCGGCGGCGCGGCCGAACTCCAGCAGCTGACGGACGATTTCACTCAGGCGTTGCACCTGGCTGCGGATCTGCAACAAGCTCTTGCGCTGCGTATCCTCCAGGCTGTCACTGCGCAATACACGCTGGGCCTTGCCGTCGATGACGCTAAGCGGGCTGCCGAGTTCATGGGCGACCCCAGCCGCCAGGCGCCCAACCGCAGCCAGTTGCTGGGTGCGTCGCAGACGGGCTTCCAGTTCCGCTTCACGGGTTTTCTGCTCGGCCATCTGCTGTTCGGCATCGGCGATGCTGTCCAGCATCTGGTTCAGCGCACGACCGAGTACGGCGATCTCCTGCGGGCCGCTGCGTGGCGCACGATGCTGACGATCGCCCGCCGCTACACGCGCCATGCTCTGGGTCAGTTGCTGCAAGTGCTTGCCGATCGCCGACCAGTGACCGAGCAGGACGATGCATACCGCAATCAACGCCAGCAGCCCGGCGGAAACGCCAGCAATCAGCCGCAACCGTCGGGTATCACGCTCGAAATCGCTCCAGCGTCGGGTGACCTGCAGCAATCCATTGATGCGCCCGCCGCCCTGCTCCAGCGGCAGAAAATAGGAGTACACCTCGCGTCCGCGAATCCGCTGGTAGCCGCCGCGACGTTTGCCGTCAGCTGTCAGTTCTTGAATCGAGGACTGGTCCTGGTCCGGCTCGATGGCGCCGGCGAACGCCACCAGGTCGCCTTGATCGTCATAAAGATAGGCGCCGTAGACCCGACCGACGCCAAGCACGGACTCCAGCACCTGTTGCATGGTGCGATCGTGCTTGCGTTCGAGGCTATCGCTGAGCGGCAGCCGAACCGCCCGCGCGACCAACTCGACCTCCTCCTGCAGACGCCTTTCGCTGTTGCGCTCGACCGTCCACAGCATCAGATAACTGAAGCCGAGCATGATCGCGACCAGCGGGATCACCACCTTCAAAACCAGCGCGCCGCGTAGGCTCGATATGTGTCGCCAAACTGCTACATGTGCCATTTTGGCACCATACAGTCCAGCGTTCTCAACGTCGAGACAGGCATGACAGACGGTAAATTACCTTTAAATTCAATAACTTGTTTAGTTAATCAAAGCTTGGCATGGTGGATGCAAAGCGCCTTGACCTACTTCAAGCACAGGATCTTAAGCATGACCAAGCTAACTACCCGCCTCGCCTCCGCCAGCCTCGTTGCCCTGTTCATGGTCGCCGGTGCTTCGCAGGTTTCCGCCCAGCAGGCCACCCAAGCCCCGGCAACCCAGCCGGCTCCTGCGATGCAAGCGGCGGACATCAGCGACCAGAAATTGGAGAAATTTGCCGACTCGCTGGGCGAGATTATGGAGATCCGTGAAGACTTCACCGCCAAGCTGGAGAAGACCGGTGACCCGGCTGAAGCCCAGCAACTGCAGCAGCAGGCCAATGAGAAGATGATGAGCACCGTTGAGGACAATGACCTCAGCATCGCGGAATACAACGCCATCAACCAGGCAGTGCAGAACGACCCGCAACTGCGTGATCGCGTCATCGCGATGGTGCAGAACTAAGATTTAGCGGTTTAGCAAGCCCCGCCTTGGCGGGGCTTTTTTATTGCCCACACAAACCTTTTAGTGGACGTAGGGTGCGCCGGGCGGCGTTCCGCTTCAGCCCACCAGAAACACCGTCACTCCATTGAGGTGGGCTAAAGCCCACCCTACCAGGCCGCAAATA
This sequence comes from Stutzerimonas sp. VN223-3, assembly GCF_045999685.1. NCBI lineage: Bacteria > Pseudomonadati > Pseudomonadota > Gammaproteobacteria > Pseudomonadales > Pseudomonadaceae > Stutzerimonas > Stutzerimonas sp. VN223-3. Next base: position 282,371 of record NZ_RBEC01000002.1, read on the forward strand.
GTGCTTCGGGAGCTCGCGTGCCCACGCAGCACTAGGGGCCGGCGGCGCTCTGCTTCAGCGTAGGGTGGGCTTCAGCCCACCGTTATCCAGACTGACGGGGCAGCTGAACAACGAGCACCTCGCTCTATCACTGACCGCGCAGCGCCAAACCCTTGAGAAAATTGCGCAGCAGCTGGTCGCCGCAGACCCGGTAGTTGCTGTGCCCAGCCTTGCGGAACAGCGCGCTGAGTTCCGGCTTGGATACGGGAAAATCAGCCGCCTTGAGGATCGCGTGTATGTCGTCTTCCTTGAGCTCGAACGCCACGCGCAGTTTTTTCAGCACCATGTTGTTGCTGACCGGCACCTCGATCGGCGGCGTCGGCCGGCTTTCGTCCTTGCCACGCTTGTAGATCACCAGACCATCGAGGAAATGCGCCATGATCCGGTCGCCACAGGGTTTGAAACCCTCCTCGTCTTCCTTCTTCAGGTAGGCCACCGCCTCGGCATCGGGGATTTCGCAACCCGTAAGCCGCGTGATCTCGGCGATCTTCGCGTCATTGACGTTGAGGATGTAGCGCAGGCTGCGCAGCACATCGTTATTGACCATGAACAATCCTTTCTTCGTTGTAGAGCGCGCGGCGATGCGCGATTGCGCTGAACTCTTTGATCCAGGCAATGACGGGGCGGCTCGGATGGGCGGGGAGTATAGGGGATAGCACAAATGTTCAGGAAAGCACCGCACGAACGGCATTCGCCCATCACCGGCCTGACCGTCAATCTAGAGCGCCCGAGCAACATGTTGATTCGCTGGTCAGAGTCAGGGTGCGGCGGAGCGGATCGCTTCAGGCCCGCCGCCCTAAGAACAATCAGATGGAGATCAGAATGAAAAGCGCTGCACTTAGCCTTGGCGTATTGATAGCTTGCACCAATGCCTGGGCCGTTACGCCAGGTACTCACTGGGATTATTTCGGCGAGGCGGGGCCGGAAAACTGGGCGAGACTCACGCCGGAATTTGGGTCATGCGCGGGTAAGAATCAGGCGCCGGTCGATCTCAGTGGCTTCATCGAAGCCGACCTGGTCCCGCTGCAACTCAACTACACGGCGGGTGCCAGCAAAGTTGTCAACACCGGGCACACGATACAGGCGGTCTACGAGCCCGGCAGCCATCTGACGCTCGACGGCAAACGGTTCGATCTGCTGCAGTTCCACTTTCATATGCCCAGCGAGAACCAGATAAAAGGCCAGTCCTACCCGCTCGAAGGGCATCTGGTGCACGCGGACGAGAACGGCAATCTCGCGGTAGTCGCATTGATGTTCAAGGACGGCGAGCAGAACGCCGCACTGGCGCGTTTGTGGAGTGCGCTCCCGGCGGTAGGCCAGGCCCAGCCGATCACGCCCGTGGCGAATGTCACCGACCTGCTGCCCGCCGACCTCGATTACTACCGATTCAACGGCTCGCTCACTACGCCGCCCTGCACCGAAGGCGTGCGCTGGCTGGTGCTGAAGCAGCCGGTCGTCGCCTCGCACGAACAGATCGAAGCGCTGCAAAAGGCCGTAGGGCATACCAATAACCGGCCGCTGCAACCACTCAACGCGAGGACCGTTCTTCAGTAGAGACGCGGCGGCATAACTATTCCACGGGGCGGAATCATCGCAGTGATGTTCCGCCTCTGATGCGCACTCCGGCCCACATGACAGCCTCAACCCGCGAAGCTACACTGCGCGCCTTCTCGTCGACGCTCCGATTCGCCTGCCTGCCATGGCCAGCGAATCAGTTTGCCGTCTCTACCTTTGCCGGGGCCACCGGCCAGGACCTGCCATGATTCGCATCAACGAACTGCAATTGCCGCTCGATCACCCCGCCGACGCTCTGCGCCAGGCCATCGTGGCGCGCCTGAAAATCAGCGATACCGAGCTGCTCGGCTTCAACGTCTTCAAGCGCAGCTATGACGCACGCAAGAAGAACAGCGAAATCACCTTCGTCTACATCATCGATGCCGACGTGGCGAACGAAGACCAGGTGCTGCAGCGCCTGGCCAACGACCGCAACATTCGCATCTCGCCGGACACCGGCTACTATCCGGTCGGCCAGGCGCCGGAAGAGTTGAGCGAACGGCCGCTGGTGATCGGCTTCGGCCCGTGCGGTTTGTTCGCCGCGCTGACCCTGGCGCAGATGGGCTTCAAACCGATCGTGCTGGAGCGCGGACGCGACGTGCGCAGCCGCACCAAGGACACCTGGGCGCTGTGGCGCAAAAAGGTGCTGAGCCCGGAATCCAATGTGCAGTTCGGCGAGGGCGGCGCCGGGTTGTTCTCCGACGGCAAGCTCTACAGCCAGATCAAGGACCCCAAGTTCTACGGTCGCAAGGTGATGCACGAGTTCGTCCGCGCCGGCGCGCCGGACGAGATCATGTTCGTCAGCAAGCCCCATATCGGCACCTTCCGCCTGACCGGCGTGGTGTCGACCATGCGCGAGGAAATCAAGGCGCTGGGCGGCGAAGTGCGCTTCGACAGCCGGGTGACCGATTTCATTATCGAAGACGGCCGCATTCAGGGCGTGCGCATGGCTGATGGCGAGGAACTGCGCAGCCGCTACGTCGTACTCGCCCTCGGGCACAGTTCGCGCGATACCTTTCGCGTGCTTCATGAGCGCGGCGTCTATATCGAGGCCAAGCCCTTCGCCGTGGGCTTTCGTATCGAGCATCCGCAGTCGCTGATCGACAACGCGCGGCTGGGCAAGTACGCCGGGCATCCGGAACTAGGCGCCGCCGATTACAAGCTGGTCTATCACGCCACCAACGGCCGCGCCGTTTACAGCTTCTGCATGTGTCCGGGCGGCACGGTGGTTGCGGCCACATCCGAGCCCAACCGCGTGGTCACCAACGGCATGAGCCAGTACTCGCGCAACGAGCGCAACGCCAACGCCGGTATCGTCGTCGGCATCAATCCGGACGAGGATTTTCCCGGCGGCCCACTGGCCGGAGTCGAGCTACAGGAGCAGCTGGAATCGCGCGCCTTCGAGCTGGGCGGCAATGACTACTGCGCGCCGGGGCAGCTGGTCGGCGATTTCATTCGCGGCAAGGCTTCGAGCGAATTCGGCGAGGTCGAGCCGTCCTACAAGCCCGGCGTGCGCCTGGGCGACTTGGCGCCGTCACTGCCCGACTATGTGATCGAGGCCATCCGCGAAGCCTTGCCGGCCTTCGGCAAGCAGATCCGTGGCTTCGACCGCACCGACGCAATTCTCACCGGCATCGAGACGCGCACCTCATCACCGGTGCGGATCAAGCGAGACAACGAGTCCCTGCAAAGCATTAACACCCGCGGGCTGTACCCAGCCGGTGAAGGCGCCGGTTACGCCGGCGGCATCCTTTCCGCAGGAGTCGACGGTATTAAGGTTGCAGAGGCGGTAGCGACGGCGATGTTGGCTGACCTGCAGAGCTGATCGGTTCGGCTGAGCCGCGCCATTGCCGGTGTGGCGCGCTCGGCTTCACAGCACGCCTCTCGACAGTGAAACTCAACGCACTTCGAAGCGCTGTTCAGCCAACTTGCGGTCGCCCTGGAACACCAGGAAATGCCACTCACCTGGCACCAACTCATGTGTTTCGGTGAACTCGAAAGCCATCACGTCCAGCGGCGCATCGGGCACAAGTTTCTGTATGACCTCGTAGCGATCGTGTCGCTGTCCGCTCGGGTCGATTACACCGGGCGTCAGGTACAGCAAGGTAAGAGGCGTATCGTCGGCCCGTTTGCCTTCCAGCCGGTAACGCAGGCCGAACTTGGTGCCGATCTTCAATGGCACGTGATCGGCCTCCAGGATGCGCTGATCGCTACGGACCAGAACGCGCTCGCCGGGTTGCTGGTCCTGATAGCGATTTTCGAATACGCCAGCCTCGATCGGCCCGGCAACTCGCACATCAGCGCAAGCCAAACCGGGCAACAGCAAGGTGAATAGCAGCGGGCGAAGGTTAGGCATAGCGGGCTCCCTGGCAGAAAGCAGCGAGCCTATGACATTGGCGTGACAAACTCGTGACGCAACAATCCGCATCAATGTCGCGCCATCCGGCTGTTGAGTGACGATCGGGTTAGCGACGGCGCAAACTCAACGAGACGCTACCGGTCGAAACCAGATGATAGAGTCGCTGCCGTCGACCACACCGCAGGAGAAACCATGCGCTCACTGTTCACCGCCCTATTGCTGGCATTACCCCTGACCGCCACTTCGCTGGCCTTCGCCGCCGAATCGCCTGCGGGTCGCTGGCAAACCATCGACGATGAAACCGGCAAGCCCACGTCCATCATTGAAATCCAGGAAGCCGCTGACGGCACGCTGAGTGGCAAGGTGGCGAAAATCCTGCGATCGAACCATGGCCCAAACCCGGTGTGCAGCGCTTGCGAGGGCGAGCGCAAAGACCAGCCGATCACCGGTATGACCATCCTCTGGGGCCTCAAGCCCGCCGGCGAACGCGTCTGGAATGGCGGCAACATCCTCGACCCCGGCAAGGGCAAGACGTACCGTGCCAAGGTGACCGTACTCGAAGGCGGTGAAAAGCTGGAAATGCGTGGCTATATCGGCGTCGAAGCGCTCGGCCGTACCCAGACCTGGGTTCGCCAGTAAGCCGGGCGGTACTCCCAGACCAAGCCGGGTCACGCCCGGCTTTGATGCGCCCGACTCCAGGCTCGCCAGGTGACCGCACGGCGCGATGGGTTCAGGGTCAGACGTTGTATGCGTTCATTTCCCTACGGCGCTTATGCGCAAACCCGCCTTCTGTTACGACGCGCAATCTGCGTAGCGTTGCTGCTCGCCATCGGCCCGCTGGCATCAGCCAACTCCGAGCTGAACACGGTTATCGACGAGGCCGAGCGGCTCGATCAGCTGGAAACTCTTATCGTCGCGCAAGATGGCAAGGTGATTGCCGAGCGCGGCTACCGGGGCCACCGCACGAGCGCGCCGACCAATATCAAATCCGCATCCAAGACGGTGATCTCCGCGCTGGCCGGCATCGCCATCGACAGGGGTGTTCTGGAAGGTCCCGACCAGCGCATCGCCGATCTGCTCAAGGCTGATCTTCCCGCCAACCCTGATCCTCGATTGCGGCAGGTAACGGTGGGTCACCTGCTCTCGATGCAGGCCGGACTGGGATCGACTTCTGGCCGCAACTACGGAGCCTGGGTGGCGAGCCGCAACTGGGTGCGAGCCGCGTTGGCACGACCGTTCGAGGCTGAGCCGGGCGGGCCGATGATTTACTCTACCGGGTCGAGCCATCTGCTATCGGCGATCCTGACCCGCCGCACCGGCCAGTCCACCTTGCAGCTGGCACGCCAATGGCTCGCGCCGCTCGATGGCTTCGCCATCACTGCCTGGACGCGCGACCCGCAAGGCGTCTACCTGGGCGGCAACGAAATGGCGATGACGCCGCGCTCACTGTTGGCGTTCGGCGAGCTCTACCGCCGCGGCGGCGTTACTTCATCCGGGGAGCGGCTGCTGTCCGAGGACTGGATCGAGGCGTCCTGGACGCCGCGCGCACGCTCGCGCTACACAGGTCATGGTTACGGCTACGGTTGGTTCATCACACAGCTTGACGGCGAGGACGTGCGCTATGGCTGGGGTTATGGCGGGCAGATGGTCTATGTGGTGCCCGGGCTCGACATGACGGTGGTGATGACCTCGAACACGCAACAGCCGTCCGGCGGCGCCTTGGGGCACCGCGATGCGTTGCATCAGTTGCTTGGCGAAATTATCGAGGCGGTTCGCGAGACGGTGCCGCCTTCGGCGGGATGATGAGAATTGCCGCTGCGATCGGCCGGGTCTGCAGCACGTGGACGGTTGTAAGACCAGGCGATCAATCCCGCTCCAATATATTGGTCGATTGGGCCCGGGCAGCTAAGCACTTAATACAGCAGTCGATGCGATACAGCGGAGCGCGAGAAGCGTTCCGTCGATAACCAGGATTTTTTCGTGACCGGCTTCACGCCGACATGTAAGCCATACGCTAACGCTCGTTGAGCGACCGGAACAGTTACGCCAGGATGCGCGCTCGAAGCGGTAGACCCCCTTCGCAGTATGAAGCAGTAACTGATCAGGCCGAGTCAGGCCAGGGAGCGGAAAAAATGGGAATGGTAAGCAAGCACTCGACCCCACTGCGCGCGGGATTCAAGCGACTAAGTTTGGCGAGCGCCATCATGTGCATCACCGCTGGCCCCGCGTGGGCTAGTAACGGGCTGACCGACTTGGGACTGCTGGGGGACGAGACATTCCTCAGCGCGGACGGTACGACGCTGGGCAGCATCTATCGACTCGGGGCCGATGGGCTCTACCACAGCGATATATGGACGGCTAAAAGCGGCGTGCAAAATATCGGAACGTTGGGTGACGAGACGATACTGAGCGGACTGAGTGCCGATGGCAGCGTGGCCGTTGGAACAGCTCATAATAGAAATGGTGGTTCGCTCGCGTTTCGCTGGGCGACTGGCTCAGGTATTGAATCGCTCAGCGGCTTAGGTGGCGTAAGCTCGGTAGCACACGCCGTAAGTGCCGACGGCAAGGTTATCGTGGGCGCGAGCGACCTAGCTAACGGCGAACAGCGTGCGGTTCGCTGGACGACCCAAGGCGTTACTGACCTAGGTACGCTTGCAGGCGGTAGCGATTCCTATGCCCTAGCGACTAACGCAGACGGCGCCGTTGTAGTCGGCGGCAGCCTGGTAGGCGGCCATGCCCACGCGTTCCGCTGGACGAATGGAGTCATGAGCGATCTTGGCACGCTGGGTGGAAGCTATTCGATTGCAAGCGCCGTCAGCGCTTCAGGCCAGACCGTAGCTGGAGAGTCGTATAACAGTCTCGGCCAGGCTCGTGCATTCGTCTGGACAACCGAAAGCGCCATGCGCGATATCGGCACCCTTGGTGGCACTAGAACTTACTTTGCCGATCTCAGCTCCGATGGCACGGCCGTAGTCGGTGCAAGTGACACGGGCACCGCCACGCATGCATACCGCTGGACAGCGAGTTCCGGTATTAGCAGCCTGGGAACGCTTGGAGATGGCGGCTCCTGGGCATTCGCCGTTAACGCCGATGGAAGCGTGGTGGTCGGTGAGTTCGACCTGGGTCAGCGAAACCGAGGCTTTCGCTGGACGCAAGGGACCGGGATGCAGACGATTGAGCAGTGGCTGGGTGCCAGTGGCGTAAACATCGATCCGTCCTCCTCACAGGTCGCCTACGCAGAAGCCGTCAGCGACGACGGGAGCGTAGTCGCCGGTATTCTCCTGAACGACCACACCTTCATTGCACGCGTCGGCGAGCCTGGGGGCGGGACAAGCGGAATGATCGACCTGCAGGAGTTCAGTGCAAGCCTCGACGCAACAGCAGCCGCGCCGACGGCTGCCTTGGCCAATACCGACATGATCCTTAATGGCGCGCACGGCAGCCCGATGCGCAACCTGGTCCCGGAAGGCCGCTACAGCGTCTGGACCGGCGGTGACTATGGCCAGCAAGACGACGCGGATTCCGATCAGAGTTCTCTAGAAGTAGGCGTGGCGACCAACATTGGAAATGGCGTGCAACTGAACGTTGCGATTGGACGCAGTTATGCCGAGAGCGAAACAGGTCTTGGTGGCGAAACGAAACTACGCGGCACTTACTTGATGCCTGAAGCCATTATCAAGCTGGGTGGCCTCCCGCTCTATGCAACCGTGAGTGGCTTCTACTCAGCGGGCGATGCCGACATCGACCGTGGTTATCGCAACGCTGGGAACATCGTTCAGTCGCATGGCGAAACGGATGTCACCATTGCTGGCGGAAAACTGCGCCTCGATTGGCTCAACGCATTTGCGGTCGGAGCGACCTCATTCACGCCTTATACAAGCGTTGGGCACGTAAAAGCTAAGTTCGACGGATACAGCGAAACGGGAGGTGGTTTCCCGGTCCGCTGGGAGGACCGCACCGAACGAACCACCACCGGCCGCGTCGGCTTAGACGCCGTCCATACCTTCAGCCCGACCGTCAACTTGCTGGGGAGGATTGAAGGCGTTCACCGGTTTGACGACGAGAGCGGCAGCGCAAGCGGTGAGCTGATTGGGCTGTCTACATTCGAGCTTCCGGGCCAGGCCTACCGACAGAACTGGATTCGGGCGGCAATCGGCGCGGAGGCCGCGCTTGGCGGCGGGGTTGGGTCGTTAATGCTCAACGGCACCAGCGAAGGTGGAGACGCCGACTACTGGCTGGCTCTGAACTACAAGTGGTTGCTATAGGCTAGCCGGCATTCAGAACGCCCGATCCTTGCATCGGGCGTTTTCATTTGGAGAGCGAGGAAATATTAGGGGACAGACCACGATTTACCGAAATTAATTGTGGTCTGTCTCCTATTGCTATAGAAACAAGCGCTGCGGTTATTACCGCGCCGTATTAGATATAACGATAACCCAGGCAGCAAAAGCCTTGCTCGACGTGGCATAGGAAATTCCTTTTCCTTCCAGTGGCTCATCATTGAGACAAGTTAACGCTTAGAAAAACGTGGTCTGCCCCCTATTACTCATGTCCCCTATTACTCATGTCCCCTATTACTCAAGAAGATGGTGAGTGAGTCGGTAGCGATCTACAACCGCGAGCGTCCGCACCTGTCTTTGAAATATCAAACGCCCGATGCGATGCACCGGGCGCTTGGGTGAAACAGGTGTAACCCTATTTTAGGACTAGACACCCCCTTTTATTGCAATCTACCCCCTTTTTGTTTCCTTTTTGTTTTTATTCGCTTACAGCATGCAGACTTACTTCATGGCTTAGGAATACGAGCTCCAAGCCACATCAAGATAGCAAGCGCCCCACCTATCTTCACCCCGATTTCTAGAGCTCTATATAACTGCAAGCCCCAATCAAAATAAAACCCTTTCCCTAAAAACCATAAATATATATTAGCTCCTAACGCAGCAAGAAAGACTAGGCAAGCGAAACTCAGAACAAGCACCAACATAAACCGTACAAGAAGTGCAAGCCAGCCTCTAAGACCCTCAAATTTTTGAGTCATCACTTATTAATCTCTTGTTCTACTACTTTACTTAAAACCCCTCCAGATGCACTCCCTATAACATCCGCAACAACCTTAGAAACTTTACCTTCCAGCCCGTCAGCTAATTTCCCTCCCAAGGCCCACCCGGCAGCGCTACCGAGTGCAGCACCAGCTAAAGAGGCACCAACGTTCTCGCCTTTAACAGTTTTATACACGTATTCTCCGCCAGCATTCACCATTACGGTAACCGGCAAGTTCTTTCCTTGGGACAGGCCTCCGATCAAAGAAGCCTTACCAACGCTCATCAAGTCCACATTTCCCGTTTCAATATCGTACTGGTAATAATATTCAATCCCTCCGGGCACTACTGCACCAACAGCCATACTTTCTAGAGTTACCGGAGCACTTAAAACAATGCCAGGAATATTAGAGGAATATTAGGGGACAGACCACGATTTACCGAAATTAATTGAGGTCTGTCCCCTATTGCCTCTCTGTATTGGGCATAGAGCATTCTCCGTTCCTTGGGAAAGCGATAGTTTAGCGAAGGCGCACGAGACGATCTGGGATTCCGCCTCACGAACTAGCCAGAAAAATAAGTTTGTCCTCTCTTCCCATTTATAATAATAGGCGCCGCTATTTCTTTTCCCTTTTTCCTTTCAGAACACTTATCAGAAATGAGACTATCGCCACGACTGTCAGGATCCCCTCCCAACCTCCAAGAATTACTAACTGCAAGCAGAAATCTTTCATAAAAATCGATATCTTTCTGCCCTTTCAACAACCAAACTAAAAAATCTGCAGTCAAGAAAGCTATAAGAGCCGCTAAAGTGAATACCATGTATGCTTTGGCTACCCAACATAGCCACCAACCCTTGCTCTTCATCCGTTATTCCTTTGAGACTATACTGGATACGTTTTCAGAGACAATTGATCCGGTAATCGCACCAGACGCTTCTTTTGTAAGATCTGAAGCTGAACTTGGCAAAGCCCCACCAACAACCTTACCCGCAACAGTCCCAGCGGCAGTTCCCACTCCAGCCCCAATCATCGCGCTCGTCGCATCAGTTCCCTTGATGTGGCTACTGACCAATATTAGGGGACACAATATTAGGGGACAGACCACGATTTCAATCAGTCCAATTACATCAAACGCTTCGGTCGCCCCGCCATCCCGCGTACAGCTCGACGCCTGAGAGCCTGTTCGACCTCCGATGCAAACCGGGCATTGCCCAAGGCATAGTTGCCATTGGTTGCTGACCGAATTTGGTCAACCAAGCCAGGGTCAAGCTGATACCTGAAGAGCTCTCGATAGGCGCTAGCTTGTAGATCGACAGTTTCGCCAAGCGCTCTGTAGAGTGAATGGGGCTCGATCATCTGCGAAGGTAGGCCGTGCGCGTTGGCACCGTAGCTAGACCAGCGATATTCGGCTGGATGTTCGACCATGCTGGCGCGTACTGGATTCATCTCGATGTAGCGATAACACGCCAGTACGTAACTTCCTCTTGCAGCAAACATGACCTAAACCGGCCCTCCCACAGCGTACCGCTACGCTCACAAGTGAGCATGATTAGTCATCAAACACCAAGCATGGATAGCACAGCCATGCTGCTCAGCTTGGAGCCTCAGATGATCCAGATCTTCGTCAGCGTAGAAACAAGCGCTGCGGTTATTACCGCTCTGTATTAGATGTAACGATACCCCAGGCGGCAAAAGCCTTGCTCGACGAGGCATAGGAAATTCCTTTTCCTTCAACTGAAATTCAATCACATCATCATCTAGGAAAACGTGGTCTGTCCCCTATTGCCCTAAAACAAAGATGGCAAACGCGACCCGGAAATGCACCGGTGCATCAGGCGTTTTGGTGAAATAGGTTTACACCTTTTCCGGTCATGCTCCGCACCTCAAACGCCCGATGCACTGCATCGGGCGTTTTGTATTTCAGGGCCAGATGCGGCCGCTCTTGGTTATAAATATCGATGGCCTCACGAACCATGCGTCGAGCCTGTGTCAGGTCCGCCGGGCTTTGCATCAGCAGTTCGTTTTTGAGGATGCCGTTGACTCGCTCCGCCATGGCGTTCTGGTAACAGTCATAGCCGTCGGTCATCGAGCAGGTCACGCCGTGTTGCGCGTGTAGGCGTTGATAGTGGGCTGAGCAGTACTGGATGCCGCGATCCGAGTGATGCACCAGCTCTTTACGGCTTGTGCGTTGCTGCAATGCACGATTAAAAGCTAACGCCACGGCCTCGGTCTTCAGGCCTTGGTGCACGTGGTGGCCGACGATCTTGCGAGAGTAAGCATCGGTTAACAGGCTCAGATACAGCGGGCCATTTTTTGATGGCAGGTAGGTGATATCTGCCACCCACACGTGCTCTGGAGCAGTCGGGGTGATTTGATGGGGGCCAGGCTTGAGCAGGTTGGGATGGCGATAGAAGCGGTGATAGCTATTGGTGGTCTTGTGATAGGCCCGCTTGGGCAACAGCAACAATCGGTGCTCTGCCAACACCCGGAATAGTCGGTCTCTACCAACCTTAAGGTCTGACTCCGTTTGCTCTGTCAGTAGAAAATGCAGCTTGCGCGTACCAAGGCGTGGCTGGCGCATTCGGGCATGCCTTACAAATTGGGCAACCCGACGATCCTGCTCCTGACGCCTGTCCGCCGCCCGATTACGTTGGTAATAGGCCTGGCGACTCAGGCCCATGAACTGGCAAGCCCTGCTGATGCTCAGTCCTTGGACTTTTTCTTGCGTGAGGACTTGCCGGGTCGCTTTTTTGCGACAGAAACACCGTTGTCATTTTTCAGCACATCAACGACCGCTTCGAAGAACTGCGCCTTCTGGTTAGCGATCTCCAACTGCTGTTCCAGCTCTTTGATCCGTTGCTCCGGCGTCGGCGGCAAAGAGGGTTCGGACATAGGAGTACCCCGGGATAAGCGAATAGAAGCGCCCTGACTCCAGTTCTGTCGACCATGCTTGCGTAGCCACGTCAGCACCGTCGACTTCCCTTGAATGCCGTAAACGTCCTGGGCTTGGATGTAACTTAATTCGCCTCTTTCTATCTGGTCTACCACTGCCAATTTAAAAGTCAGCGTGTAATCACGCTGACTTCGCCTCACACCTTCTGCCATGGGCCTCTCCTGAAAAGCGTGGCTAAAGGTGTAAACCCTATTCAGGACGGGACAAAGTCAGCCGAAAAGGGGCTGGACGTGCAGTTTTTATACGAGCCACAGTTCTGTGAACTGGCTTGGACACATTGGCCGCACCGACGTTTCTCCGGGGCGGGGTCCCCGCCAGGGCGGTGCTGAACGACAGCCACCGCTTGATCCATGGGGACTGGAGCGACTCGGTCGTAGCCAAGAGCGAGGAAACGGGCTCGACCGGGTCAACCAATCAGGTTCGGCACTTGAAAACTCTCTGCTGTTGAAAGCAGAGCGGGTTGCTTTGAGTCTTGACGCAGGCCCGGCTAATGGGTGTCCCCTTTTTCTGCCGCAGTTACCCCTGTAGGACGACCTAGCGACTCAAGATCACCCTGAATTACATTGCTAGGCGTAGCTTGACTCGGCCTAGCAAGTGCAGGATAGCCTCCGAAGTTGCTTCTGGACCCTATCGCTTAGATTACCTCATAAAAAGTAACCACCGGTCCGTAACTCTGATCAGAGTTTGAAACTTCGACTTCAAATTTCCTCTTAGCAAATTTATCACTCAACACCATACGCCATGATAAAGCCATCACGTCCGCCAACTGCTCAAATACTCTGTTATCGACTTCTTCGGCACATCCATCAAAAACGTCATACAAATGAATATGATTGACCATCTTTTCAACTGACCGCAAGTCGCCACCGAATTTCTTAAACCAAGAATCAATAACACTACTGTCATATTTACTCTCTAAAAACACTCCATCCCCGACAACAATAAGATCAGGAAAAAATAGCTTGCACGACAACAATACATCCTCGGGATTACATTTGCTGCTTAAGTAAGAAAACTCATCAACATTGTCTTTCTCCACCCACTCCGACTTCCAGGACTCGTAACGAGCCAGACCGACAAGAGGATTAAGTGTCTTAATTTTCATTATGGAATCTCGTCCGACTTAGCGGGCCTTGGTGCTAACTTTGAAGAGGGTGACTGAACTCTTGTCGTCCCATCCGGCAATTGATTTCTACCGTACTCAATCACATGCGGCGTCGATACATTTGCATGCGCGGTCCCAGTAACGTCGACGCGCTTAACAATCATTCCCGCCGAATCATACACAGCATAGCTGGTAATATTTCCTTGGTTATCGGCTCTATATAGCGTTCCATTGACTGGTCCACCATCAAGCTTAAAACGCCCGCTAATCTGGGCTGCATTTTCCAGCGGACCGCCTGCAAGGTTGCTTGCGTTACGTGGTGCTGGAGGAGTATTTGTCCCTTTCGGACCAGAAACAACCCCAATCGCACGTCCCGCAACCTTCCCTCCAAGCGACCCAATCTCACCTGCAACAACGTCAATCAGAAATCGAGACGCTAATACATAGCCGTCACCGTTAAGATAATCCTCGTTCCCCGCCGCGTACTCCTGCTTCGCTTTTTCATGATCTGCTTGAACGGTAGCTTTATCGCTATCAGTGATCCCTGCAGTTATGCCGACAGCTGCACCTTCTTTGAACGCATCAATCTGGTCGCCAAATGCTGCGTTCAGTAACACGCTGCCCGCTAGGCCTATCGCCGCCTTGGCAGGTCCCATCAGCGCCTGCATGCCCAGCATTACTACTTGCGCCTCTGCTACGGGAAGAGTTTGCAAATAGTCCTGTAGCTGCAAAGTTTTCTGCAGGAAACGTTCGCCTGGCTTGACGGTAGCTATGATCGTAGAGCTACCTAAATCTAGCGCGCCATTGTGGTTAGCGGAAGAAGATGACGGCGATTCGGAAGGACCTTGGCCCGCATTCGCACCAGTAGCTGCCTTGTCGAAACCTTCAGCCGCGTCAGCCCAAGCCGTCAGCATCTGAGCTGTTTCAGGCGAAAGAGACCCCATCACATCAGGGCTTAGCCCGTGCCTAACCAGATTCTTGGCTAAGGACACCGCTCGCTCTTCGCCCAGCATCTGTTTGGCAGATGTCGGTATTTGATCAGCACTAACCTGTTGAGCCTGTACTTCTCTTGCGACACGAGACGCTACCGCCTTCACCGCCTCCAGCGAGGACTTGCTCACATACAGATCAGTTCGCTCTTCCTCGTCGTTGGTGACCTCATAGGCCTTGCTGACATCACGGTTCAGTCCAGCGGTGGAATCGCTGCCCGTTTCGGCATCGTCACGGACGATGACTTCACCAGCCCCCACCGTAGCCCGTACGATCTGCTCACGCTCTTTCTCGTACTCGTAGCCTTCAACGCTCCAGCCGCTTTCTCCTTTCTCGCCTTTACCTTCCTGGCTGGGATCTTGCTGAGTGTTGCTGTTGCCTGCTTTATAAGTACCGCCTACGTTGAGGTAGTAGCTACGCTCTTTATCCTCTCCAGCAATATCGCTGAAGCCCAGAGTGCCGGTGTCCACCTTCAGATTTCCGTTGTCGGAGGCGATTAGAGCCCCGTCGAGCTGAGTGTGGTTTTCCGTGCGGATATCCAGCCGATCCCTGGCGGTGATGCGCGTTTGCTCTTCGACCCAGTTGGTCTTGCCAGTGGTTTCGCCGTAACCCACCGAGCCACTGAAGCCCGCCCCTGGGCCAATGGTGACCGTGGCGCTCAGGTCGAATTCCTTGCCCTTCACTTCGCCAGTATCCGGCATTGAAGACACACGAAGATCCCGACCTACCCGGCCAATGACTTCATCGCCACGCAGCTCCGCACCGGCGATGGTGGCGTCCTTGCCGCTGCTGAAACTTAGGCGCTCACCGGCGTACAAATACGCCTCTTGCTGACGTTCGCCCTCACGCTCCAGGTGGCCCTTGCCAAGGTTTACGCTGGCATAGACGCCTACACCTTCGGAACCAAAGGTCAGGCCCACTTCGCCACCAGCGCTGCGACGATCACTATCGCTACTGCTCGCGTTCTGAGCCGCGCTTATGGTCAGGTCGTTACCGGCCTTGAGGTCGATGTCCCGAACCGCCTGAACTTGGGTACCGATCAGACCCAAATCGTTACTGGCTTGAAGATTGATGTCGCGGCCTGCGGCTACTTGCGCGGTCGTGCTAGCGCCCTGCGTCCAATCCTCACTCGCTACGCCGCGACTCCCTCCGATGCCGACCTTGATGCCCCCACTGGTGCCGCCATGAATACCGCCCCAGCTCTGGCTTTGCTGATTCTCTTGGCTCAACTTGCCTTGAGCCACATCGAACGCTACATCCCGACCCTTGACATTGATATCGCGCCCAGCTTCGAGCTGGCCGCCTCTCACAGTCACATCATTGTTCGCCAACAGGTTGAGATCATTGCCCGCGCTCAGGGTCGATGAGCGGTTGCTCTGCTCGATGTACTGTTGGCTAGTGCTTTGCTGGGAATTGCCCAGACGCACATCGGCGGTTGGGCCGGAGATGAACTGACTATAGGCATCAATTGCTTTGAGGGTGCTAGAGCCTTTACTGACGTTGTTATCGCCGTTACCTGCGTTGGCGATAGCGTCCTTGGTGTTGCCGTAGTTGTGGTTGACCGTAACGCCAAGGCCCTGCCGTTCTTCCGAGCGCTGCTGTTCAAGCAGTTGCGTTTCGCGAGCGGCATCAATGTTGATGTTGCGCCCTGCTAACAGGCTCATGTCGTTCGAGGCCAGCAAATCGGAGCCGGTCT
The DNA here is from genome assembly GCF_045999685.1 of Stutzerimonas sp. VN223-3. Classification (NCBI taxonomy): domain Bacteria; kingdom Pseudomonadati; phylum Pseudomonadota; class Gammaproteobacteria; order Pseudomonadales; family Pseudomonadaceae; genus Stutzerimonas; species Stutzerimonas sp. VN223-3. The sequence goes on from NZ_RBEC01000002.1 coordinate 298,108, forward strand.
GGTTTACATCGCGCCTGGCAGTGATGTCCAAGTCCTGGCCGGCGCTGATCTGGCTAGCCGCGGCGGTGTCTAGTACCAGACGATCCTTTACCTGGGTGCGCTCAGCTCCGGCGAAGAAGCTAACGCCGTTGTCGTCGCCAGAGACGCCGATACCTACCTGCTTGTTCTTTTCCCAGCTCCGCTGCGAGTTGCTGTCTTCGGCTGCCACGACATTTACATCACGCCCGGCACCCAGGCTCACGTTACGTCCAGCGCTGATACCGCTGCCGACAATATTGATATCGCGCTCGGCCTGAAGGGTGGCATCCCGCTCCGCCGCCACCTGGCTGCCGACGCTGGTGCTGCTTTGCGCTTGTTTGCCAGCCTCTTTAGCCGAGGCCACTGAAACAAAACCACCGGACGAAGATAGCCCGACCTTTTTCTTGTACTGCTCGGTCAGGCTGTAGGCCTCGTCGTTGGCCGAGACGAGATTGATATCGCCCGTTTCGGTTACAAGGCCTGCTCGCAGCTCGACATCATTGCCTGCAGCGGCTTCGCTAGCACGCAAGCGAACATCGTTACCGGCGGCGATCACGGCGTCATTGCCCGCCTCCAGTTCGCTCGCCACCTGGCTGGCTGTGGTCTTGAGCTGGCTCTTGCCGCTCTTTGACAGGCCAAGAAAACCGGACTTAGTCTTTTTGCTATAGGAGCCGTGCTCTTCGATGCCGGAAAGTACCGCAACGTCGCCGGTACCGCCGACCAGCAGATCATTGCCTGCCGACAGCTGGCTACCGATCACAGTCACGTCGCGGCCGCCGTTCAGGCTGAGGCTGCCGTCCGCCGCCTTTTGCGTATTGATCGTCAGATCGTTGCCGGCCTCGATGACCGAGGCGACATTGGTGCTGTCGTAGTTCTCCTTCTGCGTGCTCTTGCTTCGCCCGAAGGAGCCCTTGCTTTTCTTGTAATAGAACGAGGCGCTTTCATCCTTGCCGGAGAGGATGTTCACGTCCTGACCGGCTTCAAGCGCGACGTCTTCGGTCGCTTGGATGTTGCTGGCGACCATCGCAACGTCCTAGCCAGCGATTATGGCGACATCGCCACCGCTTTGCAGGCTGCTCGACTGCTGACGCACGCTGTCGGTGCTGCGGGTGACGCGCTTGGTCTTGGAGAAGAAGTGATCCTCGTTGGCAGCCGAGAGGAGGTTTACGTTTTCGCCTGCGCGAAGATCAATGTCACCCGATGCCTTAACCTGACTACCAATTGCACTGATATCAGAACCAGCTTCAATCTTCATCGCACCACCAGCGATCGTTTCGCTAGCGTGCTGGCGAGTGTGCTCGTTCAGATAACGTTTCCCACCCGCGCGGGATTCGAGTGACGTTTCCTCGACTGTGCTAAGCGTAACGTCGCCGCCCGCCAGTAGCGCCATTGCGCCTCCGCTGCGCAACACGCCTCCAGTGTTGGCAATGTCACGTTCTGCCTGTAGGCGCATATCTCCTGTCGATTCGATGCTTGCTGCCTGGTCAACGTAGTCGGTGATGCTTCTACGGCCGCCGTAGCTCACATCGTTCCGGGTCGCTGTACGCTCGTTAACGATATCAGTACCTGCAATCGCACTCACATCCCGCCCCGCAATCAACCCACCCTGCGCGTTGCGAATGCTTCCAGTAGCCAGCAGTTGCAGACGCTCGTTCGCTTCCATCGCGCCGCCGACGTTGAGGATGTTGCTGGCAGTGACGTCTAGGTTCTGGCTAGCGCGCAGCGTGCCGCGGTTGATCAGGTCGCTGCCGGAAATCAGCGCGACGTCCTGGCCCTGGATCAGCGCGCCATTGGGCGCTAGGCGGCCTTCGGCCTGGGCCAGATAAAGCACCGGGACGAGGACCTTCTCGCCCATTACTTCCTGCTCTTCCATCCAGACGATATCGTGAGTCAGCGCGGCAACTTGTTCTGCGCTGAGCGACACGCCCAGGCTGAGATTGAGCGCTTCCTTGCTGGCGATGGCGTTGTCCATCAGGTAGCGGTACATGCCTTCGTCGCTGGTCAACCCGGCGAGGTAGCGCTGACCGGTGCGGGCCACGATGGCTTCGCGGATCAGGCGCTGTTCGTAAAGGCCGTCGCCGAGGCGCTTCTGTGCGGCGTCGGGGTCGTAGCCGAGTTTACCGAGCAGGTAATCCGATCCCATGAACTGCTTGAGGTCGGTCAGCGCAGGGTTGGTTTCGATTAGGTAATGATGAGCGCCCGCTGGGCGCGAAAGGCCCGCATTGACGGCGGCTTGCTGCATGGGCGGGCCGATCAGCGGAGCGGTGCCCGCATCGGTCGTTGCAACACTTGAAGCCGCCTCGCCATTGAGGCGGAACAAGCCGTTCTCGCCCTGCGGCAGGGCGAAGCCCGGCAACGTGATCGGATTGATCTGCTGCTGCGCGAGGTCCGGCGGGAGATTGCTAGTCAGCTCGACGACCAGTGGCTGACCGGTACCGGATGCCGAGGTGCTTCCCACCTGGCTGGCGCCGCGCTGGATAGCGGAGCGAGGGGTGATAACGCTGTTGGTCAGCGTCTGGCTGGCCTGAATGGTTACGTTGCCGCCGGCCTGGACGACGGCGTTCTGTACGTCCGAGCCGCCGCCGCGGACGATTTCGACGTCATTTGCGGGCTCACTATCAGCGAGATCATTCGGAAGTTGTGCCTGCTTCACTGCCTCGGCGTTATAGCGGGAAGAAGGAAGGCCGTCATAGTAGTCGTAAGCAACTGGTACGTGCACACTCTGATGAGTGATGGAGTCGCTCCAATAGGTCACCGACTCGTTGCTACAACCGTCACCCTCGCAGACCGTACCGAGTGTCGGAAGCGCTAGGCGTATTTCTCCAGAATTAGTCCGATAGTAGTAGCCAGGGTACTGAGGATTATACGTGCGGTTATAAGGCTCGACGTGGCCGGAAACAAAACGCCTAACTGTGCCGTCTGTTACCGCCCTACGATAAGTTCTTATCCGCTCAATTGTGCCCCCCGTTGCACCTTGGTTGGCAAAGCTGTCAGCTGCAATATTTATGTTCCGTACCGCCGAGAGTGTGCTGCCCTCGTTGCTGATGGCCCCGCCGACCAGCCGCAAGTCCCGCCCAGATGTAATGTGGGCAGCCGGCGTCGTATCGGTGATTTTGCCCTCGTAAATATCCCGAACGATATAATCGACGGTGAAGTTATCGCCGCTGCAATCGTAGCAATAGATGCCAATAGCGCTCTCTACAAGTGTGCGTTCGAGCGAGAAGACCTCGCGGCGGTTCCTCAGCGTTTTTGCTTGCAAGTAAACGTCACCGGCCGCTTCCAGGCTGCCGGAGATGTTGTCGATTAACACAGCACGTCCGCTCGACAGCCCGCCGATGGTCAACGAGCCCAGGCTATAGATGTCGCCGTAAGTGTTAATGAACCTATCCGCTTCGACCGACAGGTCGGCGCCGCTGAAGATCAGCCCTCGGTCGTTGTTCAATGTGGCCGCGGCCAGCGACACTTGTTCGGCGGCCCCCAGCGTGCCGGTATTAAGGATGCTGCCGGCGACAAGTGCCAGATCAGTGCCCCCTGTGAGTCGCCCACCGTTTGTTAATGCGCCCACAATGCCGAGGTCCAGTTCATCTCCTGCTGTCAAACGTGCCGAGGACCCCAACGTCATCGCACCAACCCGCACGCCCATACCGCCAAGGCTGGTCAGCTGGCCGCTCCCGCTATAGCGACCGGTCAGTTGAAGATCGAGCGCTTCATCGCTCGCAATCACGCCATTGTTGACCCAGTTACCGCCCGTTCCCTTGAGCGTCTCGGAGGCGAGCAGCTTGCCGGTTGCCGTTTGCGTGAAGGCTCCCACGTTGACCGTCAGGTTGCGCGCTTGCAGGATTCCGCTGTGCGTCCAGCTGGCAGCGGTCAGGCTGAAGTCCCCGGTCGTCGTGAGCGTACCGCCCGCCTCGATGGCATTGGCACTGGCCAGCGCCATGCTGCCTGTGCCGACATGGCGCAGGGTGCCATTGGTGTTGAGCAGCCTGCCAAGCGAAAACTGCACGTCGGTATTGGCAGTTTCGAGCAGGCCGGCGCGGTTGTCGAAAGTATCGGTGGCTGTGATGAGCGTCACGCCCGCTCCGCCAAGTACCCGTATGGCTCCGTTGACGTTGGACAGGCGCGCAGCGGTGAGGGCTAAGGTGCTACCGCTCTCGATCAGGCCGGCGTCGTTGTTCAACGTACCTGCCAAGCTGAAGTCGATGGCGTTGGCGCCGATCTTACCGGTGCGGTTATCTAGGTCGCTTCCCTGCACTTTCAGGCTGTCGCGAGCATATAGGCCGCCCGCTGCGTTGTTCACGGTAGCGGCATGATCACCGTGTCGCCTGAGACGGCCGATACGTGGCCGCCGCGGTTGTCGAGCGCACCGGCGTTCAAGACCAACTTATCGGCCTGGATCGTGCCGCCCTGGTTGTCGAACAAACCGTTAGCGGTAGCGGTTATCCAACCTGCCAGACTTGTAAGCAAACCGTCCTGATTGTTTATTGAGTCCGCTTCAATGAAGACATCACCCTGTTCGCCCAGCAGCCGTCCGCTGCGGTTGTCGAGCGCTCCGGCAACTTGTACGTCCAGGCCGGTCTTGCCCTGAATCGAGCCGTCCTGATTGTTCAGTGTCGCCGCCTGAAGAGTCACCGTATCAGTCTGGCTATAGATCAAGCCGTCCTGGCTGTTATCGAGCAGACCGCTGACCTCGAGTCGCAGCGAGCCATTGGCAGCCAGCGTGCCGGCGAGGGAGTTGTCCAGGCGTGAGGTGACCAACTCAAACAGGCGCTGGCTCGCCAGTTGGCCACCACGGTTATCCACCTCCCCAGTTTTCATCAGAAGGTCGCTCGCGCTGCCGAGCTGACCGCCCGTATTTAGGAGCAGCTCGGTGAGTGCGAGCGTGATCGTCTGGTCGCTGCTGAACTGGCCGTTACTGTTGTCCAGATTCCTGCCATCAAGGAGCAAGTCAGCACCGCTGCGAACGCTTGCGGACTGGTTATTTACATCGGATGCTTTGATCGACAAGGCACCGCCCGCATTCACGAGTCCACCGACGGCGTTGTTCAGCGTACCTGCCGTCTGCAAGGACATACTCGCTTCGCTGGAGAGGACCCCGCCTTCGCTGTTATCGATCTCGCCGGACGTGACGGTCAGCGCTTGTTTGCTGACCAAAGCCCCCTCATTACTGTTATTCAATGCACCGGTCAGCTGTGTCGACACGCCACCTTCGCGACTGGAGACGGTGCCCTTTGCGCTGTTATCGAGCGTACCGCCTTGTAGAGTTACTCCCTTCCAACCAGAGAGTAGCCCTCCGTTATGGTTGTCTAGCGCGTCGCTTTGTACGACAAGTTCACCGCCGGCAATGACGCGTCCCGCATCTGCGTTGACCAGGCGCTCGGCTTCGATGTGCAGGTTGCCATTAGTCGACAGCTCGCCGCCCTGGTTGGCCAGATCGCCAGCGTCGGTAATTGCCACGCCGGTTTGTCCCTTAATCAATCCCTGACGGTTGTTCAGCGTGCCGCCTTGAAGGTCGAGTTCAATCCGACCGTCGCTGATCAGGCGCCCCTGCTGCTGAGTTAGAGTTTTTACCGTTACGCGAATATCGCCCCCAGCGGATACCTCGCCGCCACTGCTCGAGTCCAGTTCGCTCGCCTCGAGCGTCAGCGAAGCTTCACTGGCGATCAGTCCGCCGTCGCGGTTGTCTATTTGGTCTCCTTTGAGCGTGAGTGAACCGGCAGCACTGACCACACCGCCACGGTTGTCCAGCGAATCAATCTCCAGACCTGCGACACTACCGGCCATTACTCGGCCTTGCTCGGTGTTATCGAGGGTCAGGATGGATGCGTTCAAGGTGCCGGAGGCGACGACATCGCCGGCCCGATTATTCAGGGTGCTTGCAGCCAGTTGGGCGTCACCACGCGACTGCAATAAACCTGCTCGGTTATCGAGCGCGCCCGTTACGATGCTTAGTCGCTTTTCGGCGAGCACGCGGCCGCCTCCGTTGGCCAGCGAATCGGAGCGAATAGCCGTGACAGCGCCTGCGAAGGTGCCACCACGGTTATCGATCAGCCCCTCGGTTTCGACATCCAGCCGCCCGCTGGCCAGGAGCGTCCCTTCGTTGATCAGGCTGCGGCTCTTTATATCGAGTGCTGCCAAGGTATTGCTGCTGCCATCGGCCTTGATGCCGGCTTCGACGATACCGCGGTTGGTTATTTGATTGGCTGAAAGCACGACGCCCTGCCCGGCCGCCAAGCTTTTCGCGATGCCGAGCGTGTCCGTCGCCTCGACACGCACAGCACCCGAGGCGTACGTATCCGCTCCCAGCTCCACCGATTCGGCTTTAGCGATCAGATTTCCATTCGCCGCAGTGCGCGCCATGCTCAGTTGCCCATTGGCATCGATCTGAATATCCCCCGCGCTGGCGGCCATATCCCCGGCCAGCTTCACGCCTACACCCGCTTCGGTGCCGACCAGGCGGATGGCGCCAGCGTACATGCCGCCGAGCGCGGAGCTGTCGATGGCCAGCAGGGGTTTGTCGCTGCCGTCCGGCGACTTGGCGGTCGCGGCGAGTGTGCTGGCATCGACTTCGTTACGACCGGCGATGATGTTCAGCTTGTCGGCGTGCAGCTCGGCATTGATCTTCGCGCTGCGGGTAATCAGATCGAACTGGTCGATGTTGCTGGCGTTGAGTCCCTGTCCTTCGATGGCGATGCTGCCGCCGTTGACGTCGAAGCGATCGAGACGGCCGTTTTCGATGATTGGCGTGCCGGTGCTCAGCGTCACACGTGGAGTGTTGATGAAGCCGCAGCCGTCGCAGCTGATGCCATGGGGGTTGGCGACGATGACATGGGCCGACTTGCCGGCAACTTCCGTATAGCCCTGCAAGCGGCTGGCGTTGCTGCCGGTGACCTCGTTGAGAATCAGCCCGGCCGCTATCCCATTGAGGTTCGAGTTGCCAAGGATGATGCCGCCCAGCTGGGTTGACTGGGTCCGCTCGGTAGCGTTGTTCAGGATCAGGCCCTGCTGACCAACGTTGTAATCCTTGAATTTGTTGTGCGACAGCCCGTTGCTGTTAGGGGCGGCAATATTGACGACCGGCACGCCATTAGCGGCCTGCCCTACCGTCGCGCCGCTGCCGGCGGCGACTGTCAAATCCGCCGCCGCACTGACGATAGGGTTGAGAAACATGACACCCACCAGCACGGTGGCGACGTTCTGGAAGATGGGGCTGCGTACGTCCATGTCTAAGACTCCGGCTTTGCTTGACTCAAATAAGGGATAGGGAACGAGCTCCGCTCATTCCAGCCCGCTGCGTACGGCAGGCCATGGCTTTTCAGAAGAACAAGTCGACGCGGAAGTACACTGGGTGCTCGCGCTCGGTGATGGCACCCGGGCGCTCCAGCGAGCGGGCCAAGGTGACAGAGGTCGCCATGTGCGCGCCGCGTGCGCTCAGTTCCACGCCATGGCCGGATAGCCGGCCGTGAAGATCGGGGTTGTAGCGCCCGCCGTGGATGACGCCAACGTCATAGGCGTAGGCCAGACCATATTCCTGCAGGAAAGGGCGCAGCGGCTCCCAACCGATCGGCCGGCGCCAGCGCAGCTGGTTGCGCCAGTAACCGCCGGTATCGCCGGACAGCGATTGCTCCTTGAAACCGCGGACGGAGGCCAGCCCGCCAATGCTGATGCGCTGCGGGCTGTAGAGCACGTCTTCGCTTTTCTGGGCGTTGAGCAGCGAATCGAAACTGAAGGACTCGCCCCACAACTGAAACGGCTGCAGCGCGCTCAGTGTCAGGCTGTATTTGTGATAGCGGGCGTCCGGCTCCCCATATTGCGGATCGCCCCGCCGCTGGGCGTCGAAGCTGCCGGTTCGATGTTGCCAACCAAGGTCTGCGTTGACGAAGGCGGTGCCAATGCGGCGCCCGTGGTTCAGGCCAAGTTGCGTCTCGGACAGCCGATGGCTGGAGACATCGAGCAGGCTGTTTTCGATGTAGTTGCGAGTTTGCAGATGAGAGACGCCGAAGCTGATGGCAGTCTTGCTGACTGCATCACGGTGCAGGACGCGCTCGGCGCTCAATTGATGGCTCTTGCTCTCGCCATCCATCTCGAAGAGAAAGCCTGACGTCTCCCCCTGGGTTCTGTAATAGCTCTGGTTGTAGCTGTAGCTAAAGGTCCACCAGCCGTACGGCAAGCTGTAGAACAAACCCTGATTAGCGGAATGGCGATACTTATCGCTTACCGCGTCCCCGCCGCCGTACAGCCTGAGTTGGTCCGCCAGGCCAAGCGGGCTGTCCCAATCGAGCCCTGCGCCCCATTGCTGCTCGCCGGTGCTGGACTCGCCGTTGTTATGCCGGTTGAGGTTCACCCGCCACGGTTTGAGCGGGTTGCCTTTCAAGCTTACCCGGCTCCCACCGACCTGCTCGCCCGGCAACAGCTCCAGCTGGGCGGGACGTGACGGCAGGCGATTCAACTGATCGACCAGCTGCTCCAGCTCTCGCAGATCAACCACCTTGCCCGTCTGGCCCGGAAAAGCCATCGCTAACTCGCGATCGCTGGCTACGGCGGACTGATCAAGCCCTTCAAGACGGCCCTCGACGACCAAGACCTCAAGCTCGCCATCCGCCATGTCCTGCTGAGGCAGATAGGCGCGCGAGGTGACGTAGCCACGGTCGATATAGAACTGGGTAATCGCCTTCAATAATGCATTGAGCTGGTTGGCGCCCAGGCATTTGTCTTGAAAAGGCTGGACCAGCACCGCTTGCTCCTGCGCAGAAATGAGCGAAGCGCCTTTGAGGATGATGGTGTGGATGTCGAAGCAGCGCTGATCTTCCGGTATCGGCTCAACTTCGGTCGCATCGCGGCCAGGCAGTTGCTGGAGTTCTTCCAGGCGTCGACGCTGCTCCTCGAGGAGGCGTTCCTGGCGGTCTCGGATGAGGTCGCGCTCGCCAGGCAACGGCGTATTGGGTGGGGGAACCTGGGCCGAAACTGAGCTGGCAAATGAGACAACGCAGAGGAACGTGGCGAACAACAGCGGGCGCATCGCAACCATCCTTGGTTCGGTAAATCGAGGGATGGCGATGATGGGCGTTGTGCCATCACTGGACAACTACCATTGATCTCAGATACGCAGCGGAAGCGCGAACGGCTTCGCATTTTCGAATTATTGGTCTAATCCTACGGAACTAAAGGAAGTTGGCGCGCAAGATCATATTGAAGGCAGCAAAAAGGCGCCCTAAGGCGCCTTTTTGCTGCAGCTAAGCGAGAATCAAGCCTTGTTGGCTTTCTTCGCAGCGCGGCTACGCTCACCTTCGTCGAGGATCTTCTTGCGAAGACGGATCGACTTCGGCGTGACTTCACACAGCTCGTCGTCCTGGATGAACTCTAGAGCCTGCTCGAGGGTGAAGCGGACCGGCGGGACCAGGGCGATGGTTTCGTCCTTGCCCGAAGCGCGCATGTTGTCGAGCTTCTTGCCCTTGGTGGGGTTTACGCCAAGGTCGTTATCACGGCTGTTCAGACCAACGATCTGACCGTTGTAGATTTCCTGGCCGTGCTCGACGAACAGCTTGCCGCGCGCCTGCAGGGTTTCCAGCGAGTAGGTCAGCGCCTTACCGGTATCGATCGAAACCAGTACGCCGTTCTGACGACCGGACATGTGGCCCGACTTCATCACGTCGTAACGGTCGAAGATTGAGGTCAGGATGCCGGCGCCGTTGGTCAGGGTGAGGAACTGGTTACGGAAACCGATCAGGCCGCGGGCCGGGATGTTGTACTCGAGGCGAACACGGCCCTTGCCATCCGGCACCATGTTGCTCAGGTCGCCCTTACGCAGGCCCATCTCTTCCATGACCTTACCTTGGCTTTCCTCAGGGATGTCGATGGTGACGTTCTCGAACGGCTCGTGCTTGGCGCCGTTAACTTCGCGAATGATCACTTCCGGACGACCCACGGCCATCTCGAAGCCTTCACGACGCATGGTTTCGATCAGTACCGACAGGTGCAGCTCACCACGACCGGAGACTTTGAACTTGTCGGCCGAGTCGCCTTCTTCAACGCGCAGGGCCACGTTGTACAGCAGCTCCTTGTCCAGGCGCTCCTTGATGTTACGGCTGGTGACGAACTTGCCTTCCTTGCCGCAGAACGGCGAATCGTTGACCTGGAAGGTCATGGAAACGGTCGGCTCGTCGACGGTCAGCGGCTTCATCGCTTCGACGTTGTTCTGGTCGCACAGGGTGTCGGAGATGAACAGCTCGTCGAAGCCGCTGATGCAGACGATGTCGCCTGCGGTGGCTTCGTCGACGTCGACGCGGTGCAAACCGTGGTGGCCCATCAGCTTGAGGATACGGCCGTTACGCTTCTTGCCGTGCATGTCGATGGCAGTGACCGGCGTGTTCGGCTTGACGCGACCACGGGCGATGCGGCCGACACCGATAATGCCGAGGAAGCTGTTGTAGTCCAGAGCGGAGATCTGCATCTGGAACGGGCCGTCGATATCGACCTGCGGGGCCGGTACGTGGTCGACGATGGCCTGGTACAGCGGGGTCATGTCTTCGGCCATGTCGGTGTGATCCAGACCGGCGATGCCGTTCAGGGCCGAGGCGTAGACGACCTGGAAGTCCAGCTGCTCTTCGGTGGCGCCGAGGTTGTCGAACAGGTCGAAGATCTGATCCAGAACCCAGTCAGGACGCGCGCCTGGACGGTCGACCTTGTTGATCACCACGATAGGACGCAGGCCGGCTTCAAAGGCCTTCTTGGTCACGAAGCGGGTTTGCGGCATCGGGCCGTCCTGGGCGTCGACCAGCAGCAGCACGGAGTCGACCATCGACATCACGCGCTCTACTTCACCGCCGAAATCGGCGTGGCCGGGGGTATCGACGATGTTGATGCGGTAGTCGTTCCAGCGGATGGCGGTGTTCTTGGCCAGGATGGTGATGCCGCGTTCTTTTTCCTGGTCGTTGGAGTCCATCACGCGCTCGTCGTTGAGCTCGCCGCGCTCCAGGGTGCCGGACTGACGCAGAAGCTTGTCGACCAGAGTGGTTTTGCCATGGTCAACGTGAGCGATGATGGCGATGTTACGTAGATTCTCGATCACAGTAGTGGTCTCGTAGTTGGGTCGGGCTACTCAGCAGATGCATCGAGCGGCTCAACGCGAAAAATCGGATGAAGATAGAAGAAGGTCGCTAACGACGTGTCGCGGCAATACAGCCGCGCAGCGGGTCGGGAGGGCGGTGACGGATACTGCCGCCCAGCAGCCCAGGTTGTTTAACCCGGACGATAAACGCGCACATTGGCATGCCCCTCACTCAACAAATGATGAGCATGCAGGCGACTCATGACACCTTTATCGCAATACAGCAGGTACTGGCGGTTCACATCCAGTTCCTTGAATCGGTTGTTCAGCGCATAGAACGGCAGTGTTTGCACTTCGATGCCCTGCAATTGCAGAGGTTCGTCCTCAGCGGCGTCGGGATGACGAATGTCGATGACCACCTGGCCGGCAGTCGCCTCGACCACCTCTTCAATCTGCAGATCCTGGCCCAGCTCGTCGATCACGCGGTCAATAGGGACCTGACGTGCAGCCTCCAAGGCGCGCTCGAGAACCGCCATGTCGAACTGCTTTTCTTCATGTTCGATACGGTAGCGCTTGGCCTTGGTGGTCGGGTTCTTGGAGATCACGCCGCAATACTCGGGCATGTTCTTGGCGAACTCCGCGGTGCCGATTTCGAACGCCGTGTCGATGATGTCCTGCTTGTGCGCGGCGATCAGCGGACGCAGCACCAGCATGTCAGTGGCAGAATCGATTACCGAAAGGTTGGGCAGCGTCTGACTGGAGACCTGAGAAATCGCCTCGCCGGTGACCAGTGCGTCAATGTGAAGGCGCTCGGCGATCTGCGTCGAGGCGCGAAGCATCATGCGCTTGAGGACAACGCCCATCTGACTGTTGTCGACCTTCTCGAGAATCTCGCCGACCACTTCCTCGAACGGCACGCTGATGAACAGCACCCGGTGCGAGCTGCCGTACTTCTTCCATAAATAGTGGGCGACTTCCATTACGCCCAGCTCGTGGGCGCGTCCGCCGAGATTGAAGAAGCAGAAATGGGTCATCAACCCGCGACGCATCATCTGGTAGGCCGCCACGGTGGAGTCGAAACCACCGGACATCAGCACCAGGGTCTGCTCCAGCGCACCCAGCGGGTAGCCGCCGATGCCGTCATGCTGCGCATGCACAATAAACAGCCGCTGATCGCGGATTTCCATCCGCACTTCGATTTCCGGCGCCTTGAGCGAAATGCCTGCGCCGCCGCATTGAACACGCAGCTCGCTGCCGACGTGGCGCTCGACATCCATCGAACTGAACGGGTGCTTGCCGGCGCGTTTGCAGCGAACGGCGAAAATCTTGCCGGGCAGCCGGTCGGCGAAGTGCGCCCTGCATTTCTCGACGATATCGTCGAGATCGCCCAGCGGATACTCGTGTACTTCCAGGCAATGGGCGATTCCCGGTGTGCAGCGCAGGCGCTCGATCATCTCGTGCAGCAGCTTCGGCTCGCTGAGCGCGGTTTCCACTTCAACGTTGTCCCACACCCCCTCCACCCGCAGATCGGAATCGAGGTCGCGCAGCACGGTGCGGATGTTCTTCGCCAACTGACGAATGAAGCCCTTGCGCACCGGCGGGCTCTTGATGGTGATTTCCGGGAAAACCTTGACGATCAGCTTCATGAAAACGCGCGCGGCAACATGGCGTAAAAAGAGGGGGGCGGAGTATAGCGGAAATTGATCAAGATTTAGGCGCTTTTATCTGAAGAGACCATCGCGCACCAATTCAGGTCTTAATCACAAATTAATGCACCAATTTGATGCATTTGAATGAGCCATCGTGAACCGCGTAACTACGGGAACCCGTATAAAACCCCGATATGCGCGCCCGGACCCAATACAGAGCACTGGCATGCAATTTGCTCCCTTGTGAGGCAGGTCGCCAACGCGGAATATCCGCCGCTGGACTTCATCCCCTGATTTCGGAAGCACCCTGTCTCCGCTTCCACCACTTGGAGAGCACCATGTCGAAGTCGCTTCAACTGATCAAAGATTACGATGTGAAGTGGATTGATCTGCGCTTCACTGACACCAAGGGCAAGCAGCATCACGTGACCATGCCGGCCCGTGACGCCCATGATGAAGATTTCTTCGAGCACGGCAAGATGTTCGACGGCTCGTCCATTCATGGCTGGAAAGGCATCGAAGCCTCCGACATGATCCTGATGCCGGTCGATGAAACCGCCGTGCTGGATCCGTTCACCGAAGAGCCGACCCTGATTCTGGTTTGCGACATCGTCGAGCCGAGCACCATGCAGGGCTACGACCGCGACCCGCGCTCGATTGCCAAGCGCGCCGAGGAATTCCTGAAGTCCACCGGCATTGGCGACACCGTGTTCGTCGGTCCGGAGCCTGAGTTCTTCATCTTCGACGAAGTGAAGTTCAAGTCTGATATCTCCGGCTCGATGTTCAAGATCTATTCCGAGCAGGGCTCCTGGATGACCGACCAGGACGTCGAAGGCGGCAACAAGGGCCACCGCCCAGCCGTGAAAGGCGGCTACTTCCCCGTTCCACCGTGCGACCACGACCACGAAATCCGTACTGCCATGTGCAATGCCATGGAAGAAATGGGCCTGGTCGTTGAAGTGCACCACCACGAAGTGGCGACTGCCGGTCAGAACGAAATCGGCGTCAAGTTCAATACGCTGGTAGCCAAGGCTGACGAAGTCCAGACCCTGAAATACTGCGTACACAACGTCGCCGATGCCTATGGCAAGACCGCGACCTTCATGCCGAAGCCGCTGTATGGCGACAACGGCTCGGGTATGCACGTGCACATGTCCATCTCCAAGGATGGCAAAAACACCTTCTCCGGCGAAGGTTATGCCGGCCTGTCCGATACCGCCCTGTACTTCATCGGCGGCATCATCAAGCACGGCAAGGCGCTGAACGGCTTCACCAACCCATCGACCAACTCCTACAAGCGTCTGGTCCCGGGCTTCGAAGCTCCGGTGATGCTGGCCTACTCGGCTCGCAACCGCTCCGCCTCGATCCGTATCCCGTACGTATCCAGCCCGAAAGCCCGCCGTATCGAAGCGCGCTTCCCGGACCCGGCTGCCAACCCCTACCTGTGCTTCGCCGCACTGCTGATGGCTGGCCTGGACGGCATCCAGAACAAGATTCACCCTGGCGACGCCGCTGACAAGAACCTCTACGATCTGCCGCCGGAAGAAGGCAAGCTGATCCCGCAGGTTTGCGGCAGCCTGAAGGAAGCTCTGGAAGAACTCGACAAGGGCCGCGCGTTCCTGACCAAGGGCGGCGTGTTCAGCGACGACTTCATCGATGCCTACCTCGAGCTGAAGAGCGAGGAAGAGATCAAGGTCCGTACCTTCGTGCATCCGCTGGAATACGACCTGTACTACAGCGTCTAAGCCGGTCCGCGTGACAGAAAAGGCCTCCTTCGGGAGGCTTTTTCGTTCCTGCGATGTCACTAGACAGGAAATCTACGCCCTCGCCAAGCGACCGGAGTGGCGCCGATCCCAAATCGCAACGGCCGTACTTGCCTAGCCGCCCGAGCGGTGCAAGGCTTCCGGCATCCCATCCGCGGAGCTTCCCATGCGCATTGCATTGTTCAGCCTGCTACTCGTTTTCATGGCGCCCGCCATGGCGCAGATTTACAAGTACACCGACGATAAGGGCAACACGGTCTTTACCAATCAACCGCCGGAAGGGGTCGCGGCAGATACCGTCGACCTGCCGCCTGCCAATACTGTTGACATCAAAATGCCTGAAGCCCCGCCGCCCCTGGCCGACGAGCAAAGCGACGAGCGTCAACAGCAGCCTTACCGCAGCCTGTCCATTGGCGGCATTCCGGACGAACAGGCGTTGCGCGCGAACAACGGCACCTTTGTTGTCAATGCCCAGCTCGACCCTCCTCTTAAGCGAGGCCATCAGATCCGCTTTCTGCTCGACGGCGTTCCGCAGGCAGAGCCAGGCAGCACGACGTCACAACAGCTGACCAACGTCGACCGTGGTACGCATCTGCTTGAAGTCGAAGTGTTCAGCGGCGGACGAGTCGTGCAGCGCGCCGAGGAGCAATTCACCGTTCAGCGCGTCCACATCTCCAGCCCGGCCCGCCGATGACGTGCGTCATGCGGCTCGGCCTGCTTGGGCTATTGCTGACGCTCGCACTGCCCGCGAGTGCCGCGATTTATAGCTACGTCGACGCCGAGGGCAATCGGGTCTTCACCGACCGCCCCGGTGGCCGAGCAGCCGTGCCGGTCGAAACCAAACCGACCAACAGCATGGCCGCACAGCCGGTACCGCCAACGAAGACGCCCGTAAAAGTCCTGAAAGCGATCGCTCCAGGTTATGAGCTGCTCGATATCGTGCAGCCGGCACCCGACGCCACGATCCGCAGTAATCCGGGCGAATTGGCGGTTAGTGTCACCAGCAATCCCGCCCTGCAACCCGGCCACCACTATCGCTTGCTGCTCGATGGCGCGCCTGTGGGGACGCCAAGCGAAGGTCCGGTGCTGGTAATCGACAATGTTGATCGAGGCAGCCATCAGTTGGCCGTCGAAGTGATCGACAGCCTGGGTGCAAGCCTGCAGCGAAGCGCGCCGCGCGTGTTTCACATGATGCGCACCTCGCTTGCCCAACGACGGATGGCCAACCCGTGCAAGAAGGGCGATTACGGCGTCCGTCCCGAATGCCCCGTGAAAGACAAACCCAAGGAAAAGAAAGATATTCCCTTCGTGCCCTTTCTGTGACCATCCTACGCACCTGAATGGTGCACAAGCCGGACCAGCCTGATCCGCTTCACTCATTTTTCGCTACGCCCCGCTCTGGAGCGCTAGCGCCTAGAGTGCCGCGCCGAAAAGGAGCGCCTTGGTTTGCTTCTTGCATTTCCTGTCTCACATACCGGATGCAGACAGCCATGATCAACGAAGCCCTACAGCGCCTGCTGATCGAGAACCTGACCACCGCGACCCTGTTGCTCAATTCGCGCTTGCGCCTGGAGTACATGAATCCAGCTGCTGAAATGCTGCTTGCCGTGAGCGGCCAGCGCAGCCACGGCCAATTCATTAGCGAGCTTTTCACCGAATCGCCTGAAGCGCTGGCTGCCCTGCGCCAGGCCGTCGAACAGGCCCACCCCTTCACCAAGCGCGAGGCAACGCTGACTTCTGCCAGCGGCCAGACACTGACGGTCGACTATGCGGTTACACCCGTTCTGACTCGCCAAGAAACCATGTTGCTGCTGGAGGTGTTACCGCGGGACAGACTGCTGCGTATCACCAAGGAAGAGGCGCAGCTGTCTACGCATGAAACCACCAAGATGCTGGTGCGCGGTCTCGCTCATGAGATCAAGAATCCGCTTGGCGGTATTCGCGGTGCTGCGCAGCTGCTGTCACGCGAGTTGCCCGAGGAGCACCTCAAGGACTACACCGAGGTAATCATCGAGGAGGCCGACCGCTTGCGAAATCTGGTCGACCGGATGCTCGGATCGAACAAGCTGCCGTCCCTGTCGATGACCAATATCCATGAGGTGTTGGAGCATGTTGCCAGCCTGATCGAGGCCGAATGTCAGGGCAGCCTCATTTTGGTGCGCGACTATGATCCGAGCATCCCCGAAGTCCTGATGGACCGTGAACAGATGATTCAGGCGGTGCTCAATATCATGCGCAACGCCATGCAGGCGCTCGCCGGGCAGAGCGAACTGGGCCTTAGCCGCCTGACCCTGCGTACCCGCACCCTGCGCCAGTTCACTATTGGCCATATCCGCCATCGCCTGGTCACCCGGATCGAAATCATAGACAACGGCCCAGGAATTCCAGCCGAACTGCAGAACACACTTTTCTACCCGATGGTCAGCGGCCGCCCGGACGGCACCGGCCTCGGCCTGGCCATCACCCAGAACATCATCAGCCAGCATCAGGGCCTGATCGAGTGCGAGAGCCACCCCGGCCACACCGCGTTCTCTATCTTCCTGCCGCTGGAACAAGGAGCCCCATCAGCATGAGCCGAAGCGAAAACGTCTGGATCGTCGATGACGACCGCTCCATCCGCTGGGTACTGGAAAAGGCTCTGCAGCAAGAGGGCATGACCACCCAGAGTTTCGACAGTGCCGACGGCGTGCTTGCGAAACTGGCGCGCCAGCAGCCGGATGTGATCATCTCGGACATCCGCATGCCCGGCACCAGCGGCCTGGACCTGCTGGCGCAGATTCGTGAGCTGTACCCGCGCCTGCCGGTGATCATCATGACCGCCCATTCGGACCTCGATAGCGCGGTGGCTTCGTACCAAGGCGGCGCCTTCGAATATCTGCCCAAGCCGTTCGACGTCGACGACGCAGTGTCTCTGGTAAAACGCGCCAACCAGCACGCACAGGAACAGCAGAACCTGCAGGCGCCGGCCAACCAGCACCATACACCGGAGATCATCGGCGAGGCACCGGCAATGCAGGAGGTGTTCCGCGCCATTGGCCGCCTCAGCCACTCCAACATTACCGTGCTCATCAACGGAGAATCCGGCACCGGTAAGGAGCTGGTCGCGCACGCGCTACACCGTCATAGCCCGCGAGCGGCTTCGCCGTTCATCGCATTGAACATGGCAGCGATTCCCAAGGACCTGATGGAGTCCGAGCTGTTCGGCCATGAGAAAGGCGCCTTTACCGGCGCCGCGAATCAGCGCCGCGGTCGTTTCGAGCAGGCCGACGGCGGCACCCTTTTCCTTGATGAGATCGGCGACATGCCCGCCGATACTCAAACCCGCCTGCTGCGTGTGCTAGCCGACGGCGAGTTCTACCGGGTCGGCGGCCACACGCCCGTGAAAGTCGATGTACGCATCATCGCCGCCACCCACCAGGACCTGGAAACCCTGGTGCAGGCCGGAAAATTTCGCGAAGACCTGTTCCACCGCCTGAACGTCATCCGCATCCACATTCCACGCCTATCCGACCGTCGCGAAGACATCCCAGCACTGGCCGGGCACTTCCTCGCCAGCGCTGCGCAGGAGCTTTCGGTCGAAACCAAGCTGCTCAAGAGCGAAACCGAGGAATATCTAAAGAATCTGCCCTGGCCGGGCAACGTGCGCCAGTTGGAAAACACTTGCCGCTGGATCACCGTCATGGCCTCGGGGCGCGAAGTGCATGTCAGCGACCTGCCACCGGAACTGCTCAACCAGCCCGCCGACACCATGCCGGCAAACAACTGGGAACAAGCACTGCGACACTGGGCTGACCTGGCATTGGGGCGCGGCCAATCGAACCTGCTCGACGAGGCGGTACCGGCTTTCGAGCGGATCATGATCGAGACCGCACTCAAGCACACCGCCGGGCGCCGCCGCGATGCCGCGCTGCTGCTCGGCTGGGGCCGCAATACCCTGACAAGGAAGATCAAGGAACTGGGCATGGGTGTGGACGGCGCTGACGAGGACGAAGGCGAAGAGACCTGACCCTTGCGAATGGCGCATCCACCGGCCGCGCTCTAGCGCGGCCTGACCTGCACCAGCAAGCGCCAGTCGCCACCGATCTTCTCACCCGACCAGCTGGCCGCCAGGGGTCGGGTCGCCACGAAGTGCAGCAGCAAGCCCTTCTCCGTCGCTTGCACGCGCCAGCTGGTATTCGTGCCTTCAACCTCTACACGCCCAGCATCAGCGCTGCCCTTGGCCTGGAACAGCATCCCGACGGCACCGTCGATATCCTGGCTATAGAGCTCCGGCTCGCGGTTGAACCATAGCTGTAACCCGCTGGCTACAGGCTCGACCCGCAACAACTCCACCGGCCCCGGCCGGAAGAAATGTCCGAGAAACGAGCCGAACAACAGCCCGAGCAACACCAGCGAGCCAAAAAAGCGGCGACGCTGACGACGTAGCGGATCGTGCGGCGCAGGGTCGCCTGCCGCAGTAGAATGCCGGTCGTTTTCAGAGTCGGTGACGCGCATGTTCCATGTGATCCTTTTCCAGCCAGAGATTCCGCCGAATACCGGCAACATTATCAGGCTCTGCGCCAATGCCGGCTGCAGCCTGCATTTGATCGAGCCGCTGGGCTTCGAATTGGACGACAAGCGCCTGCGCCGCGCGGGCCTGGATTATCACGAATATGCACCGCTCAAGCGCCACGCTGATCTCGACAGCTGTTTGGAGAGCCTTGGTCAGCCGCGCGTATTCGCCTTTACCACCAAGGGATCGCAGCCCTTTCATCAGGTGCAATTCCAGCGCGGCGATGCCTTTCTCTTCGGCCCGGAGAGTCGCGGCCTGCCGCCGGAAATCCGCGATGCGCTGCCCAACGAGCAACGCCTGCGCCTGCCGATGCGCCCCGACAGTCGCAGCCTGAACCTTTCGAACACCGTCGCGGTTGCCGTCTACGAGGCGTGGCGACAGCTGGATTTCGCGCTGCAATAAGGACCCTCTTCCCAACGAGCCGGTACTGATTGGGCCATGCGTGGCGCCACGGCAGCGAATCCCGTACGCCGGTTGAAATGCTTGGCAGCGTCCCCCATATCAAACGCATTCGGGCATTCATCGCCCCGCTGCGTGGAGATTTTCCTTTGACCACCATCGTTTCAGTGCGCCGCAACGGCAAAGTCGTCATGGGCGGCGACGGCCAGGTTTCCCTGGGCAACACCGTCATGAAAGGCAACGCCAAAAAGGTTCGGCGCCTCTATCACGGCCAGGTGCTGGCCGGCTTCGCCGGCGCCACCGCCGATGCCTTCACACTCTTCGAACGTTTCGAAGGCCAGCTGGAAAAACATCAAGGTCATCTTGTCCGCGCCGCGGTCGAACTGGCCAAGGACTGGCGTACCGACCGTTCGCTGAGCCGTCTGGAAGCCATGCTGGCCGTAGCCAACAAGGACGCCTCGCTGATCATCACCGGCAATGGCGACGTGGTTCAGCCGGAAAACGACCTGATCGCCATGGGCTCCGGCGGCGGGTTCGCCCAAGCCGCCGCGATGGCGTTGATGCAGAAAGGCGGCGAGTCCATGTCGGCTCAAGATATCGCCGAAACCGCGCTGAGCATCGCCGGCAGCATTTGCGTCTTCACCAACCAGAATCTCACCATTGAGGAGCTGGACAGCGCCGTCTGATCCGCCTGCCAGTTCCGGAGTACCGAACAATGTCCATGACGCCCCGCGAGATCGTCCACGAACTCAACCGCCATATCATCGGCCAGGACGACGCCAAGCGTGCCGTCGCCATTGCGCTACGCAACCGCTGGCGGCGCATGCAGCTCTCCGCCGAGTTGCGCCCGGAAGTGACCCCGAAAAACATTCTGATGATTGGCCCAACCGGTGTCGGCAAGACTGAAATCGCCCGCCGTCTGGCCAAGCTGGCTAACGCCCCCTTCATCAAGGTCGAAGCGACCAAATTTACCGAAGTCGGCTATGTAGGGCGCGATGTTGAGTCCATCATTCGCGATCTAGCCGATGCCGCGCTGAAAATGCTGCGCGAACAGGAAGTCGGCAAGATGCGTCACCGCGCAGAGGATGCAGCCGAAGAACGTATTCTCGATGCCCTATTACCTCAGGCACGCCCGGTCGGCTTCAGCGAGGAGCCGATACAGAGCACCGACTCCAACACCCGTCAGTTGTTTCGCAAGCGTCTGCGTGAAGGCCAGCTGGACGACAAGGAAATCGATATCGAGGTCGCCGATAGCCCGGCGGGCGTTGAAATCATGGCCCCGCCCGGCATGGAGGAAATGACCAACCAGCTGCAAAGCCTGTTCTCCAACATGGGCAAGGGCAAGAAGAAGAGCCGCAAGCTGAAAATCAAGGACGCCCTTAAGCTAGTCCGCGACGAGGAAGCCGCGCGCCTGGTCAATGAAGAAGAACTCAAAGCCCGCGCGTTGGAAGCCGTCGAGCAGAACGGCATCGTCTTTATCGACGAAATCGACAAGGTCGCGAAGCGCGGCAACACTGGCGGCGCCGACGTCTCGCGCGAAGGGGTGCAGCGCGACCTGCTGCCGTTGATCGAAGGCAGCACGGTCAACACCAAGCTGGGCATGGTCAAAACCGATCACATCCTCTTCATCGCCAGCGGTGCTTTTCATCTATCCAAGCCCAGCGACCTGGTGCCCGAACTACAGGGTCGCCTGCCGATCCGCGTCGAACTCAAGGCGCTGTCGCCGGAAGACTTCGAACGTATCCTCACCGAGCCGCACGCCTCGCTCACCGAGCAGTATCGCGAGTTGCTGAAGACCGAAGGGCTGGCTATCGAGTTCGCTGATGACGGGATCAAGCGCCTGGCCGAGATTGCCTGGCAGGTCAACGAGAAGACCGAAAACATCGGTGCCCGTCGCCTGCACACGTTGTTGGAGCGCCTGCTGGAGGAAGTCTCGTTCAGCGCTGGCGACCTCGCCGGCCAGCAGAACGGCGAGCCAATTCGGATCGATACCGCCTACGTCAACAGCCACCTCGGCGAGCTGGCCGAAGACGAAGATCTGTCGCGCTACATTCTTTAACGCAAGCGGCTACGCCGGGTTTCTTAGACGAGGCCCGGCGCCTCTGCCAGGAGCATTCGATGCGCATCCCCACCGCGATCAAGCTGCACAAGACGTCGAAAACGCTGGAATTGGAGTATGGCTCCGAGCAGCGCTACGTGCTGCCGGCCGAATTTTTACGCGTGCATTCACCTTCCGCTGAGGTTCAGGGCCACGGCAACCCAATCCTGCAGACAGGCAAGATCAACGTCGCGCTCGAAGGTATCGAGCCGGCCGGGCAGTACGCGTTGAAGCTGACCTTCAGCGATGGCCATGACAGCGGCCTGTACACCTGGGATTACCTCTACCACTTGGCGAGCACTCAGCAACAGCTGTGGGCCGATTACCTCGACGCGCTGGCAAGCGCTGGTAAGTCCCGTGATCCGGATATCTCGCCGGTGCGGCTAATGCTCTGACAAGCAGCTTAGCTTGCGTTGCGCCGCAGCCGACACCGAAGCGGTACAACACCAATCGAAGCGCCCTGCTCGTTGGGTTTCTCACTCGCTTGCTTTTTCGGCGACTCCAACCCGTGCATCGCTACGAAGCATGCCGCTTAGCAGTGCTTTCGCGAAATGTCATCTTGCCCTGCCTTCCCGCCCAACGGCAGCAAAACCGATGAGCGCGTCGATTCGTGCGCGGTCAAAGCACAGGTTCGAACGTAGTCAACAGATCCCGTCACGGACGACTACCGGGAGCCTTCGCCATGTATGCCTGCAGTGTGACCCACCACCGCCTCGACCTCGACGGCCTGGATGTTTTCTACCGCGCCGCCGGTCCGCAGGACGCACCTGTAGTTCTACTGCCTCACGGTTACCCTTGCTCGTCCTATGAATTCAGGTCCTATATGCCGCTGCTTGCCGACCGCTGGCGCCTACTCGCACCGGATTTTCCAGGCTGCGGCTACAGCGCGACGCCGGAGGACTTTGTCTACGATTTCGACGGCTACGCCGAATTTCTCGAGCGTTTCGCTAACCGTCTGGGCATCGAGCGCTTCGCACTCTACCTGCACGACTTCGGCTCGCAGATCGGCCTACGTCTGGCCATTGCCCAGCCGCAGCGCATTGCAGCGCTGATCCTACAAAATGGCGACATCTACGAAGACGAGCTGGGTCCGAAGTACGCCGCGCTGCAACGATTCTTCGCCAACCCGACCCCGCAAGCGCGCGCCGGGCTGGCTGACGGTGTCAGCCTTGAAGGCTTCGAGGAGGAATTTCTCAACGAGGTAGAACCGGAGATTGCCATGCGCATCCCGCCCGATCTCTGGCATCTGCATTGGGCGCTTATGACACCGCGCCGCCGGAAAATCACAGTGAACGTGATCGCCGGGCTCAAGGAAAATCTTGCTTGGTTTCCCCGCTACCAGGCCTACCTGCGCGAACATCAGCCGCCCACTCTGATCATCTGGGGTCCACGTGACGGCTATATGCCCGAAGGTTCGGCACGGGCCTATCTGTGTGACCTGCCGAACGCCGAACTGCACCTGTTCGAGGATGGTGGTCATTGGCTGCTGGAAACCCACCTCGACGAAGTAGCGCGCCTGTCGAGAGATTTTCTGGAGCGGGTGCACGATCATCGCTGATCTCGCCAGGGTACAGCCGCTCATATCATCTGGTGCACCAGTTCGCGGCAACGCTTCATGCTGTGAAAGTCCTATTCGAAGGCGAAACCTGTGATCGCCCCGAAACCAACCCAGCACGACGGATAGTTAGGGTATTTATTCATCACCCATAGGTCTGCGACTCGAAACAACCTCCCCGTCCCGCCTTCAGCGCTTTATCGGCTCTTCGGCATTTATTGGCTTCGCGCTTTTTAGGTTTAGAATGCCGGCACATTCTTCCGGTGACAGTGACATGACCGATCCCCGCAAAGAGCATGACGCAGAGCCCACCACCCACTTCGGCTACAAGAACGTGCCGGAGAGCGAAAAAGCGCAGAAGGTGGCCGAGGTTTTCCATTCTGTAGCCGCCAAATACGACTTGATGAACGACCTGATGTCCGCAGGTGTGCATCGTCTGTGGAAGCGCTTCACTATCGAGCTGTCGGGCGTGCGCCACGGCAACCGAGTATTGGATATCGCTGGCGGCACTGGCGACCTGGCCCGTCAGTTCGCCCGAATCGTCGGACCAACCGGCGAAGTGGTATTGGCTGACATCAATGCCTCGATGCTCAAAGTCGGCCGCGATCGCCTGCTCGACAAAGGTGTGGCTGGCAACGTGAAGTTTGTCCAGGCCGATGCCGAGAAGCTGCCGTTCCCGGACAACCATTTCGACGTTGTCACCATCGCCTTCGGCCTGCGCAACGTCACGCACAAGGAAGACGCGATCGCCTCCATGCTGCGGGTACTCAAGCCCGGCGGCCGGCTGTTGGTGCTGGAGTTCTCCAAGCCGACCAACCAGCTGTTTTCCAGGGCCTACGATGCTTATTCGTTCAGCCTGCTGCCGATGATGGGCAAGTTGATCACCAACGACTCCGAAAGCTACCGCTACCTGGCCGAATCGATCCGCATGCATCCGGATCAGGAAACCCTCAAAGGCATGATGGCGGACGCCGGTTTCGAGCGCGTCACCTATCACAACATGACCGGCGGCATCGTCGCCCTGCACCGCGGCATTAAACCCTGATGCTGCGCGCTGCCCTGCTGGCCGGCGCTGAGCGCGGGATCAATCGCGTGCTGCGCTTGGACCCGACGGCCTTGCCACGGCTGGCCAGGCTCAGCGGCCGGATCATCGAAATCGACTGCACGATGCCCGGCTGGCGGCTGTTCATCCTTGCCGACGCCGATGGCCTACTGTTGGCCGAGCATTGGGGCAGCGAGCCGGATTGCCGTTTGCGCGCGCCCGCAACGAGCCTGCTGCGACTGGCCACCAGCCGCAACAAGACCGCGATCCTGCACGGTCCGGATGTCGAGATCGAAGGCGACAGTGCTGTGCTGATGAGCCTTGCCGAAGTGCTGCAGGACCTCGAGCTGGATTGGGAATATGAAGTCTCGCGCTGGCTGGGTCCGGTCGGGACGCAGATGATCAGCGCCGGTTTGCGCGGGCAGTCCGCCTGGGCCCGGCAGAGCGCCGACAGCTTGCGCCAGGATCTGGCCGATTATCTCAACGAAGAGTCCCGAACGTTGGTCGGCATGGCAGAGGCGGAAACCCGCTTTGCCGAACTCGACCGCCTCAAGCTTGATCTCGACCGACTCGAAGCCCGCATCGAGCGGCTCGCCCACCCCCTGAAACCAGACCGATCCGAATGAAGTTGTTCGCCGCGACCCGCCGCCTGTTTCGCATCCTGC
The DNA here is from genome assembly GCF_045999685.1 of Stutzerimonas sp. VN223-3. NCBI lineage: Bacteria > Pseudomonadati > Pseudomonadota > Gammaproteobacteria > Pseudomonadales > Pseudomonadaceae > Stutzerimonas > Stutzerimonas sp. VN223-3. The sequence continues at coordinate 322,893 of NZ_RBEC01000002.1, forward strand.
TGGTGGTGATCCGCTACCGCCTGGACGACATCATCCTTGACCTGCCGATGCCTTGGTGGCTGCGCGCGACCAGCTATCTGCTGCCCTGGCGCTGGCTGCCGCGGCGGCGCACCGAATTGTCCCGTGGGGCACGTTTGCGTCTGGCATTGGAAGGCCTCGGTCCGATCTTCATCAAATTCGGCCAGATTCTCTCGACCCGCCGCGATCTGCTGCCGCTGGATATCGCCGAAGAACTGGCGATGCTCCAGGACCGCGTTCCGCCATTCGACTCGGCCGTTGCCACAACTCTGATCGAGCGCCAACTTGGTGCGCCGGTAGGTGAGGTCTTCGCGCGCTTCGACAGCAAACCGCTGGCTTCCGCCTCGGTCGCCCAAGTGCATGCCGCAAAGCTGCGCAGCGGCGAAGAAGTGGTGGTCAAGGTAGTACGACCGAATCTTCGGCCGGTGATCAGCCAGGACATCGCCTGGCTATTTCTGCTGGCCAAGACGGCGGAGCGCGCCTCCACCGAGGCTCGCCGCCTGCATCTGGTGGAAGTGGTCGATGATTACGCCAAGACCATCTACGACGAGCTCGACCTGCTACGCGAGGCCGCCAACGCCAGCCAGCTCAAGCGCAACTTCCAAGGCTCGCCGTTGCTCTACGTCCCGCAGGTGTACTGGGATTTGTGCCGATCCCAGGTATTGGTGATGGAGCGCATCTACGGCGTACCGGTGACCGACATGGCCCGCCTGGCCGAACAGCGCACCGACATGAAGCAGCTGGCCGAACGCGGCGTAGAGATCTTCTTCACCCAGGTGTTCCGCGATAGCTTCTTCCATGCCGACATGCACCCCGGCAACATTTTCGTAAGCACCCACCAGCCTTGGAATCCGCAATACATCGCAGTGGACTTCGGCATCGTCGGCAGTCTGACACCAGAAGATCAGGATTATCTGGCGCGTAACCTGATGGCCTTCTTCAGGCGCGATTATCGCAAGGTCGCACAGCTGCATATCGATTCGGGCTGGGTGCCAGCGGAAACCAAGGTCAACGAATTCGAGGCGGCGATTCGTACGGTCTGCGAGCCGATCTTCGAGAAGCCACTGAAAGACATCTCCTTCGGCCAGTTGCTGGTGCGCCTGTTCCAGGTCGCCCGGCGCTTCAACATGGAAGTCCAGCCGCAGCTGGTGCTGCTGCAAAAGACCCTGCTCAATATTGAAGGCCTGGGCCGCGAACTCTATCCCGAGCTGGACCTCTGGGCCACCGGGCAGCCGTATCTCGAACGCTGGATGCGCGAACGCATGAGCCCCAAGCAGTTGCTAAAAAACGCGCAGGCGCAGATCGAGCAGCTGCCGCACCTGGCAGGCATGACCCGTGAGCTGCTCGAACGCATGTCCAACCCCCACGCGAATAACCCGCCGCCTCCGTGGCAGGAGCATCATCGGTACTGGCCGCTGCGCCTCGTCGGTGCCGTGCTGTTGGGCGGTGGTGCGACGTTGGCCGCCGCTGCCGATAGTTTTACCGCCATGAGCACCTGGCCGGCCTGGGTGATGTTGAGCGCCGGAATCTACATCGTGGTGCGCCGATAGCCAGCAGTCGGTGAGGCTGGCACACTTGGCGCATTGAGCGGAGAATTCGATGAACTGGCTGGACGACATAAACTGGAACGAAGACGGCTTGGTACCGGCTATCGCGCAAGACCATCAGACCGGGCGCATCCTGATGATGGCCTGGATGAATCGCGAAGCGCTGGCACTGACCGCCGCAGAAAACCGCGCCATCTATTGGTCACGCTCACGTGGCAAGCTGTGGCGCAAGGGCGAGGAGTCCGGCCATGTACAGAAACTGCACGAACTGCGCCTGGATTGTGATGCCGACGTCATCGTGCTGATGGTCGAACAGATCGGTGGCATCGCTTGCCACACCGGGCGCGAGAGCTGCTTCTACCGAGTCTTCACGGACGGTGACTGGAAAACCATCGAGCCGGTCCTCAAAGACCCGCAGGCCATCTACGCGGAGCATAAACATGAGTGACACCTTTGCCCGCCTGGCCGAGGTGCTGGAAGCCCGCAAGGGCGCCGCGGCGGACAGCTCTTACGTGGCCAGCCTGTATCACAAGGGGCTGAACAAGATTCTTGAAAAGGTTGGTGAGGAGTCGGTGGAAACCATCCTTGCCGCCAAGGACGCTGCTGTCAGCGGCGACCCCAGCGACCTGATCTATGAAACTGCCGACCTGTGGTTCCACAGCCTGGTGATGTTGGCCGCGCTGGACCAGCATCCACAGGCGGTACTGGACGAACTCGACCGGCGATTCGGTCTTTCTGGGCATGCGGAAAAAGCCGCGCGCCCTCAATCCTGATAATCAACTTCGGAGTACTGCAGCATGGGTTTTGGTGGAATCAGCATCTGGCAACTCCTGATCATTCTGCTCATCGTGGTCATGCTCTTCGGCACCAAGCGCCTTAAAGGCCTGGGGTCGGACCTTGGTGATGCAATCAAGGGTTTTCGCAAGTCCATGGGCACCGATGAGGACAAGCCCAGTGTAGAAGAGAAGCAAAGCCACACCTTCGATGCCGAGGCCCGCAAGGTCGAAGATCCGACGAAGAAGAACTGAGGCGCCATGTTCGATATCGGTTTCACCGAACTTCTATTGATCGGCCTGGTATCGCTGTTCGTACTGGGTCCGGAGCGTCTGCCCGGCGCGGTGCGCACCGCCGGCCTGTGGATTGGCCGGGCGAAGCGCAGCTTTGCCAACATCAAGGCTGAGGTCGAACGGGAAATTGGCGCCGACGAGATTCGCCGTCAGCTGCACAACGAACGCATCCTCGATCTTGAGCGGGAAATGAAGCAGAGCATCATGCCCAGCGCTCCAAGCACCAGCAGCAGCGCCACCCCGCAATCCGTCACGCCGCCGCATCCCAGTAACCTAGACGCGCCGACACCTGCCGAAGCCAAACCCGCCGAAACGGCTCCCGTACCACGCCCGGACAAATCGCCTGAGCCATGAGCAATACCTCCATTGAAGATCAGGAAATGCCGCTGGTCGCCCATCTGACGGAGCTGCGCAAACGTCTGCTGCACTGTGTCGTGGCGATCCTGCTGCTGTTCGGCGGACTGTTCTACTTCTCCCAGCAGATCTATGCTCTCGTGGCAGCGCCGTTGCGGGCATACCTGCCGGAAGGCGCGACGATGATCGCCACCGGCGTCGCCTCGCCGTTCCTGACGCCATTCAAGCTGACCATGATGGTCGCGCTGTTCCTGTCGATGCCGGTAATCCTGCATCAGATTTGGAGCTTCATCGCGCCGGGCCTGTACAAACACGAGAAGCGCATCGCGGTACCGCTGCTGATTTCCAGCATTTTCCTGTTCTATGGCGGCATGGCCTTCGCCTACTTCGTGGTGTTCCCGATCATGTTCGGCTTCTTTGCCAGCGTGACACCGGAAGGCGTGGCGATGATGACCGACATCGGCCAGTACCTGGATTTCGTGTTGACGTTGTTCTTCGCCTTCGGCGTGGCGTTCGAGATTCCGGTCGCAACCTTCTTGCTGATCTGGGTTGGCATCGTCGATGTCGCCACCCTGCGCAAGAGCCGCCCTTATGTAGTGATCGGCTGTTTCGTGGTCGGCATGGTGTTGACGCCGCCGGATGTGTTTTCCCAAACGTTGCTGGCGGTACCGATGTGGCTGCTGTTCGAAGCCGGCCTGCTCTGTGGCAGCAGGGTCAAGAAACGCGAGGAATTCAGCGACGACGCCGACGACCACCAGCCGCACACCGGCGATCAGCCACCCGCACCTCGGCCATGAACCTGCTGCTGCTGGAGACGGCCGATTTCGTTGCCGCCGATCGGGTGATCCTGCGTGACCGTCGGCTCAAGCATATCCAGGACGTGCACCGTGCAGAGGCAGGCGAAAGCCTGCGGATCGGCCTGCTTGGCGGCGACATGGGGCAGGGCCGGCTGCTGCGTTTGGACGCCAACGAGGCGGAGCTCGAAATCGCACTGAATCAGCCACCGCCGGCAAAGCTGCCGATCACCCTATTACTGGCGCTACCACGGCCAAAGATGCTCCGCCGCGTGCTGCAGACGGTCACCACCATGGGCGTGCCGCGGCTGGTATTGCTCAACAGCTACCGGGTGGAAAAGAGCTTCTGGCAAACCCCATTCCTCGAACCGGCGGCGATCCGCGAGCAGCTGCTGCTCGGCCTGGAGCAGGCACGGGATACCGTGCTACCGGACGTTACGATCGAAAAACGCTTCAAACCCTTCGTCGAGGATCGCCTGCCACAACTGGCCAGCGGCACCCGTGGGCTGCTCGGCCATCCGGGCGACTACCCCGCCTGCCCGCGCGCCCTCGACGAACCGGTGACCTTGGCGATCGGGCCGGAAGGCGGCTGGATACCCTACGAAGTCGACAAGCTCGCCGCGGCGGGCCTGCAGCCGGTACAGCTGGGTGAGCGCATCCTGCGTGTAGAAACCGCTGTCAGCGCCCTACTGGCGCGGCTTTTCTAGGCGGCGGCCCTGTCGCCATTGACTGATTACGCCTGCGCCTAATCCGTCCTGCGTTGACCGCTGCTCCATACGTAGGATCGGGTCGGCATAGGCGCTTGCGTCGTTTGCCGCGAACCTGCTGCTTACGATCATCTCGTCAGAATGCGAAACAGTACCGATGAACGTAATGCACGCATCGGGAGCACGCGGGTCAGAGTTCCTGAACCCCAAAAACAGCAGTAACGCCCATGCGACCTTTGACCATTGATCTTCACCGTCTGGAGTACGCCCTGGACAACCGCGACGCCAGCGAACATTACCTCGATTTGGAGTCCGGCCAAATCCGTGCGGTATTTCCCGGCGAGACCGCGCCGGGCGTCAATGAGAAATATGACGTGCAGGACGATCGCTTTCTCCACATCGAGCCGCTCGGGCTGGCGCAAGCGGTCGCCATGCGCGAGGCTTTTTTGTTTACCCAGCACGACCCCAATGCCCATGCGGTGCTGAGCAATGCACTGCAGGGCCGCAAGCCGCTGCGGACCTTCGACTTCAAGCTGGAAGATTTTTCGGACGTTCGCCAGGCCTGGCTGGATTATCAGGCTGTGCAGTTGCGTGAGTACGCGATTACCTGGCTGCACGACAATGACCTGGAGCCGTCGAAGCGCTGACTCCACCGAGCCGGGAATAGACTCAGCTTTCCAACAAAAAGGTCACCGGCCCGTCGTTCTGCAGGTGCACCTGCATGTCAGCACCAAAGCGGCCGCAAGCAACCTGGGAATGTTGCAACCGTGCCTGCCCGAGCAAGTATTCGTAGAGCTCCTCACCCAGTTGGGGCGCGGCAGCGCTGGAAAAGCTCGGGCGCAGGCCGCTACCCGTATCCGCGGCCAGGGTGAACTGGGAAACCAGCAACAGACCGCCGCCGACGTCGGTCAGCGAGCGGTTCATCTTGCCTTGCTCATCGTTGAATACCCGATAGCGCAGCAGTTTATGCAGCAGCTTGTCGGCTCGCGCGCGGTCATCTCCACGTTCAACGCCGACCAGCGCCAGCAGACCCTGGTCGATGGCACCAACCACTTCACCCGCGACCTCGACCCGCGCATGCCGCACGCGCTGGATCAGCGCTTTCATCAGGCTTCTTCTGGCGGCAATTGGAGCAGGCGATGGGCGACGTCGCCGGCGGCGCGCACCAGGGCGTCACAGGTGCCGGGCTCCGACGCGGAGTGGCCGGCTTCGCGGATGATCTGCAGCTCGCTGTTCGGCCAGGCCTCGTGCAACGCCCAGGCGTTATCCAACGGGCAGATGACGTCATAGCGACCATGCACGATGATGCCCGGCAGATGGGCAATCTTGTGCATGTCGCGCAGCAATTGGTCCGGGTCGAGAAACGCCTGATTAACGAAGTAATGACATTCGATGCGTGCCATCGCCAATGCCCGATGGGTGTCGGAGAAGCGATCGACGACCTGGGTGTTAGGCCGTAGCGTGGCGGTACGACCTTCCCAGCAGGACCAGGCTTTGGCTGCGTGCATCTGGGCGATCTGGTCGGTGCCGGTCAGGCGCTTGTAGAACGCTTGCATCAGGTCGCCACGCTCTTCCGGCGGGATCGGCGCAATGAAGTCCTGCCAGTAATCAGGGAACAGCCGGCTGGCACCCTCCTGATAGAACCAGGAAAAATCCTGAGGTCGGCAGAGAAAAATGCCGCGTAGGATCAGCGCATGTACATGCTCGGGAAACGTTTGGGCATAGGCCAGCGACAGCGTCGAGCCCCAGGACCCACCGAACAGCACCCATTTATCGATACCGAGAAATTCGCGGATGCGCTGCATATCGGCGATCAGGTGCGCGGTGGTGTTATTTTCCAGGCTGGCGTGCGGTGTAGAGCGACCGCAGCCGCGCTGGTCGAAGGTGATGATGCGGTACAAATTGGGATCAAAGAAGCGTCGGCTCAGGGCGTCGCAGCCGCCGCCCGGACCGCCATGCACGAACACCACGGGCAGGCCTTCCGGTGATCCACTCTCGTCGACGTAGAGCACATGCGGTTCTTCGACCGCCAGCTCGTGCCGGGCGTAGGGTTTGATCTCCGGATACAAGGTCTGCATGGCACACTCCATGGTCGGTGCGGCGGGCTCGATCCGCCTGACGTTTCCGGCATCATAACGAGGTTCGAGAGGTTCGGCATGCCCGTATGGAAATTAGCCACGGCCATCGTGGCGTTGGCGCTGCTGCTGATCGGTTGCGACCGCGATGATCCACAGGCAGCGCTGGAAATGGCCGTGCAGTCGCTGCAGGAAAGCGTCGAAAACAAGGACAACGGTGAGCTGATGGCTAGGATTCATCCCGAATTCAACGCCAATCAGCGCCTCGACCGGGACTGGGTGCGGCGCACGGCCGCGCTGATGTTCCTGCGTCACAACAACGTGCGGGTAATTGCCCTGAACGCCCGGAGCTGGATTGATCCAGCCTATTCCGACAAGGGCTACAGCGAGGCCCAGGTGGCGCTGACCGGCGCCGAGAGATGGCTGCCGCAACGCGTCGGGCAATATCACGTCAGGCTCGAATGGTGGCTGGAAGACGGCGAATGGCTGCTGGCGCGGCTGGATTGGGAATAACCGCGCCGAATATATGGACGAGGAAATCCCCCACGCCAGCCAGGCAAACAACGGATGACGGGCGACCGATCAGGACGACTCGCCGCGCCAGATCAGTTCGCTGGTGTCATAGCCCCGCTGGCGCGCTTCATCGAGCAGTGTGTCGCGCGTCGCCGCGTCTACTTCCGCCTCCCGCGACAGCAGCCAGAGGTAGTCGCGGTCGGGGCTGCCGACCAGCGCGACGTTGTAGCCCTCGTCGAGGTAGAGAATCCAGTACTGCCCCTTGGTCAGACCCGGGAATAGGTTGCTGAACCAGTTATCGAAGCGCACCCAGAGCTTGTCGGTCTGCCCAGGCTGCTGCGGCACTGCTTCGCCCTTGGCCTGCTCCCATTCGCCATCGCCCGTTTCACAACGGTTGGTCACCGCTACGCTGCCGTCATTCTGCAGCGCATAGTGAGCCTCCGAACGCACACAGTTACGCTGGAAGAACATCGGCAGACGCGCCAACTCATACCAGGTGCCCTGATAGCGCTGCAGGTCGACCTGACCCACCGTTCTTGGCACGCCGTCGGGGCTCGAACCGGCGCAACCGATCAGCAGCAGTGCACATAACGCAACGGCAAGGCGCATGGTTTCTCCTTATTTGAGACCTTGGCCGGAGAACATCATCACCTTGTCTCCGGCGAACTGAATGCTGATGAAGCGGTTTTTCTGCCCCCAGGTGCAGCTGGACATGCCTAACGCACCCGCGCACTCGCCGGGCTTGCCGAGCAGTTTCTCGACTTCCGCGCGAGGCATTCCCGCCTGCAGCTTGGCGAAGTTTTCCTGGGTGACCGGGCTGCAGGCAGCCAGCAGAAATAAAGCGGCGATCAGCGACAAATGGCGCAACGGCATGGCGGGTTCCTTCAAATAGTCGGCAGTTGGCCTTGCTTGGCCTCGCCTTTGCGTTATGAGTTTAGGAAGCGGGCGGACCGGGAGGTTCCTCACAGCGACTAGAAGCGTGACCCAGGCTCGGTAAGGAAAGCCCGCTCCGCCTCGCTGGAGGTTCGGCCAAGCACTTCGTTGCGATGAGGAAAGCGCCCGAACTTAGCGATCACTTGGCGGTGGCGCTCGGCAAAATCGAGGAAATCGGCAAAGAGCTTCTGCTCTTGCGGTTCTGCGATTCCGTGCAAGGTCTCGAACTGCACGACAGCCAAATCTTGCATGCCGAGGTTTTCGGCATGTTCGAGTACCAAATAAACAAACACACGCTGAATCGGGGCGAGCAGCACATCGCCACCGTGAGCCATGCCTTCGCGAACCAGCTGGAGGGCTCGCTCATCGCCAGCGAAGGCTTGCGGCGTGCCGCGGTAGATCATGCGAGGAAGCTGGTCTAGCAGCAGAACCAGCGCCAGCCAGCCATGCGGTGATTCAGCCCAGTCGCAAAGGCCGCCGGCCAGTGCCTGGTCGACCAGATCGCCGAAGCGGGCGCTGGCCTCGGCATCCTGTTCTGGTTTATAGCCGAACCACAGCCCGTGCTTTTCGTCGGCGATCTCACTGATGGTGACGCTTTCGCCGAACCACCAGTTAAGCAATTCCAGCCAAGGCGTGTGCATCGTTCAGCCCTGGTGATAGCCAGTGGCGCGCTCGACTTCTTCCTTGGAGCCCAGGAATACCGGCACGCGCTGATGCAGGGATTCGGGTTGGATATCAAGGATGCGCTGAGTGCCATTGGTGGCGGCGCCGCCGGCCTGTTCGATGATGAAGGACATTGGATTGGCTTCATACATCAGGCGCAGCTTGCCGGGCTTTTCCGGCTCGCGGGAGTCGCGCGGGTACATGAAAACGCCGCCGCGGGTCAGGATGCGATGCACGTCGGCCACCATCGAGGCGATCCAGCGCATGTTGTAGTTCTTGCCCAGCGGGCCTTCCTCACCGGCCAACAATTCGCTGACGTAACGTTGCACTGGCGCTTCCCAGTGGCGCTGGTTGGACATGTTGATGGCGAATTCGGCGGTGCTTTCCGGGACGCGGATATTGTCGTGGGTGAGCACGAAGCTGCCCAGTTCGCGGTCCAGGGTAAAACCCATCACGCCGTTGCCGAGGGTCAGCATCAGCATCGTCTGCGGGCCGTAGATGGCGTAGCCAGCCGCGACCTGCTTGGTGCCAGGCTGAAGGAAGGCCTCTTCACCCAACGCGTCGTTCTGGCTGAAGCATTTATCCGGGCAGCGCAGCACCGAAAAGATCGTGCCCACCGAGACGTTGACGTCGATGTTGCTCGATCCGTCCAGCGGATCGAAGACCAACAGGTAGGCGCCCTTCGGGTACTTCCCGGGGATCTGGTAGGCGTTGTCCATCTCTTCCGACGCCATGCCGGCCAGGTGGCCGCCCCACTCGTTGGCTTCGAGCAGAATCTCGTTGGAAAGCACGTCGAGTTTCTTCTGCACCTCGCCCTGGATGTTCTCGGTTTCGGTCGCACCGAGAACGCCGCCCAGCGCGCCTTTGGAAACGGCGTGGCTGATTTCCTTGCACGCTCGGGCCACTACCTCGATGAGGAAGCGCAAATCCGCAGGGGTGTTGTTGCTGCGAGTCTGCTCGATCAGGTAGCGGCTCAGGGTTACGCGTGACATGGAATGGCTCCGGAGGATGGAAAAACCCGCGCAGTTTAGCAGGCCATGGGGAAACTAACCCTCCCTCAGACCCGCCTACAGGCAGCAGAGTTCAGCGAAGCGGCGAAGTGCCTGCAGCGTTTACGATGCGGCGGTTCTGCCAGCCCGTTTCCGCGGCCGAACGAAACTGAGGCGGCCCTGCAATTTCGCCGATCAAGGCTTCTGTAGGGCGCTTCGTTCGTCTGGTTTCTTCCTGATTGGAGCGCGACGCGAGCAGGGCGCTCAGAGCACCTTCCAGATCTCCTCGGCGTACTCGCGGATCGTCCGGTCCGAAGAGAACCAGCCCGTGCGGGCGGTATTCAGGACTGCGGAACGCCACCAGCTGTCGGCGTCGCGCCAGCGCGCCTCGACTTCCAGCTGCGCCTGCCAATAAGCCTCGAAGTCCGCGCAGACCATAAAGGTGTCGTGCCATTTAAGACCGTCAATCAGCGCCGTGTAACGACCTGGATCATCCGCAGAGAAGGCACCGTTGCGAATCGCCATCAGCACTTCATTGAGCCGTGGCGAGCCGATGATAGTGGCTTCGGCGTTGTACTCGTTCGCCTGCTTGCGAGCCTCGACCTCCTGAGCGGTCATGCCGAAGATGAACATGTGCTCCGCGCCGATCTGCTCGCACATCTCGACATTGGCACCGTCCAAGGTGCCGATGGTGAGCGCGCCATTGAGGGCGAATTTCATATTGCTGGTCCCCGAGGCCTCCAGTCCGGCGGTGGAGATCTGCTCGGACAGGTCGGCGGCCGGAATGATGCGCTCGGCCAGGCTGACGTTGTAATTGGGCAGGAACACAACCTTGAGCAAACCGCGTACCGTCGGGTCGTCATTGATAGTTCGCGCAATATCGTTGGTCAGTTTGATGATCAGCTTGGCCGTGTGATAACTGGCCGCCGCCTTGCCGGCGAAGATCTTCACGCGCGGCACCCAATTGCCGCCCGGATCGGAGCGAATCGCCTGATACAGCGCCACTGTATGCAGCAGGTTGAGCAGCTGTCTCTTGTACTCGTGAATCCGTTTGACATGCACGTCGAACAGCGCGTTCGGGTCAACGCTAATGCCCAGGCGTTCCTGGATCATCTGTGCCAGCAGTTGTTTGTTGGCCAGTCGTTGGACGGCGAAGCGTGCGCGGAAGTTCGGCTGATCGGCGAATGGTTCCAGCTGACGCAGAACGGTTTCCGGCGCGTCGAGCAACTCATCCCCAATATGCTCGACCAGCAACTGGGTCAGCTGCGGGTTGGATTGGTACAACCAGCGCCGGAACGTGATGCCGTTGGTCTTGTTGCTGATGCGTTTCGGATACAGCGAATGCAGATCAGTGAATACCGTTTCACGCATCAGTCCGGTATGCAGGGCTGATACACCGTTAATCGAATGCGAGCCGAGGAAGGCCAGATTGCCCATGCGTACCCGGCGACCATGCCCTTCTTCGATCAGCGAGACTGAGCGCAGCAAGTCCAGATCATGAACGCCGCGCTCGCGTAGCGCATCGAGGTGTTGAGCATTGATCAGGTAGATGATCTGCATGTGCCGCGGCAGCAGGCGCTCCATCAGTCCGACCGGCCAGGTTTCCAGTGCCTCTGGTAGCAGGGTGTGGTTGGTATACGAAAGGGTGCCGACCGTCAGTTCCCACGCCTTGCGCCAGGGTACGTCGTGCACATCGGTAAGCAGCCGCATCAATTCCGCCACCGCGATCGCCGGGTGGGTATCGTTGAGCTGGATGGCAGCGAATTCCGGCAGATTCGTCAGCGTGCCACGCTGCTCCAAGTGCCGCCGCAACAGATCCTGCAACGAGGCGGCAACGAAGAAATATTCCTGGCGCAGGCGCAGCTCCTGGCCGGCCTCGGTGCTGTCGGCCGGGTACAGCACCCGCGAGATGCTTTCGGCGCGGGCCTCTTCGGCGACGGCACCGATATGGTCACCGGCGTTGAAGCGCTCCAGATGGAAATCGGCCTCGGCGCGGGCACGCCACAGCCGCAGCGTATTGACGCTAGCCCCGCGCCAGCCGACCACCGGCGTGTCGTAAGCAATGGCGCGCACACCTTCGGCCCAGTGCCAGAAGTGCTTGGGCTGCTCCTGTCCGCCCGCGTCGTGCGGCATTGCCGTGACGCTGCCGCCAAAGCCGATCAGATAGCTGACCTCGGGTCGCTCGAATTCCCACGGATTGCCGAAATTCAACCAGGTCTCGGTCTGCTCATGCTGCCAGCCATCGACGATGGCCTGGCGGAACAGCCCATGGTCATAGCGAATCCCGTAACCATGGGCGGCGATGCCCAGCGTCGCCATGCTTTCCATGAAACAGGCGGCCAGCCGACCCAGGCCGCCGTTGCCCAGCGCCGCATCCGGCTCGGTGAGGCGAATGCGTTCGAAGTCCACATCGACATCGGCCAGCGCCTGGCGGGCAACGTCAAGCAATCCCAAGTTGCTCAGGCTATCGGTTAGCAATCGGCCGATGAGGAATTCCAGCGAGAGGTAATAGACGCGCTTCTTGCCCTCGCGATAGCTCTGACGCGTACGGTCCATCCATTGATCGATCATGCGGTCGCGGGCCGCCAGCGCTACCGCTTCGAACCAGTCATGATCGGACGCATGTTCAGGATCCTTGCCGATCGCGTAGGTCAGCTTGCTGATGATCGTGTTGCGGAAGGCCGCGACTTCATCGGCGTTAGGAGCAGTCGATTCTTGCGTCATGGACAGACCTCGTGAAGCGGAAATAGGAATGAGGGGTTCATGGCGGCGCTTGGCCACCTCGACAAAAAAGGGCAATACCGACAGGTTTGCAGGTTTCAGTTGAATCTGCGCGACCGTCTGTCCGGCGTTCGACTCGTCGGATTCGCTGGAAATTCCGCGCCGGGTCGTTATGATCGCGCGCCGTCATCACCGATACCGCCGCCGTGAAACCTCGAATAATCGCCTCCGCCGACCCTGACCGCCTGGAAACCTGGGCTCGCTACAGCAATGGCTTGTGCGCCGATTGCCAGGCGACCTGCTGCACACTACCGGTCGAGGTGCGTATCGATGATTTGATCCGCCTGGAAGTGGTCGATGCGTTCGAGCGAGAAGAGCCGGCCAAAAACGTCGCCAAGCGCTTGAGCAAGGCAGGCATCATCGAGCACTTCAATCAGAAGCGCGGCATTTTCACCCTGACTCGCATGACCAACGGCGACTGCCTGTATCTCGACCGGAAGACGCGGCTGTGCACGGTTTACGCCAAGCGTCCGGATACCTGCCGCAATCACCCCAAGATCGGCCCACGGCCTGGTTACTGCGCTTACCAGCAGAAAACCACCGCTCGCTGAAGCAGAGCGTGCGACTGTCGGATTGGCGTCCGGGAAAGCGGCAAAAAAGCGTGTCGGACCTGGCAATATCGTGACTCAGCAGTCATGCTTGACGTCTGCCTGTATCCGCAAACGTTTAGGAATCCACCCGGCATGAGCCGCGATAGCCGCTACCTGGAAGCCCTCCTGCATCACGACATTCCACTGACCCAGGCGCTGGGCCTGCGTGTTGAGCAGTGGGAGAACCATGAGTTGCGCTTGAGCGTCCCGCTGCAAGCGAACATCAACCACAAGAGCAGCATGTTCGGCGGCAGCCTTTATTGCGCATCGGTGCTGGCTGGCTGGGGATGGCTGCACCTGCGCTTGCGTGAAGCAGGGATCGAAGACGGTCATATTGTCATTCATGAAGGTCAGATCGATTACCCGTTGCCAGTGATGGACGATGCCACGGCCATTTGCTCGGCACCGACCGACGAAGCCTGGGATCGCTTCGAAACCATTTACCGCCGTCGTGGCCGCTCTCGCCTCACGCTGAACAGCCGCATTCTTGCCGCCGACGGCCGTGACGCCGTGCGTTTTACCGGCCAGTTCGTCCTGCATAAGTAGGCGCTAGCGCGTCGATCCGCCAGCATGCTGGGTGTGCGCTACTTCCTCGCCACCCTGGCGGTCCGTTTGTCGTTTTTCATACTGTCGGTCCAAGCTACCGGGCCGAGCCGACGCCTGCCTTTTTTGTCCGAGCCGAGCGCAGCCGTTCGGCGTAAACGTGTATCGGCGCACGTCGTGCTACTCGTTTGCTAGCAACAGACGCCCCGCAGGACTACGCTTACGCTGCCAACAACAATAAAACAGCGTCAAGGAGCCGATGCCATGGGCCTGTCCCGTAAAGTCTTCCTATTGCTCAGTGTTCTGCTTGCCAGCATCGGCGTTGCCCATGCCGAGCTGCCTGCTAACTACAAAATCATCCTGCAAACCGACAACTTCCCTCCGTTCAATATGGGGCCGAACCATAAGAATTTCGCTCGCGGTGACGAAGTCCAGGGCATCAGCACCGACACCGTGCGAGAAATTTTCAAACGCGCCGGGATCGATTACAGCCTGACGTTGCGCGCACCCTGGGACCGTATCTATAGCCAGACGCTCGATAGCACTGGTCACGGGCTGTTCTCAGTCGCCCGCACGCCACAGAACCAGGCCCAATTCAAATGGGTGGGACCACTCGCCCGTTATGAGAGCGTTCTGCTCGCCGCACCAGGCAAGAACATCTCGCCAACCGATTTGAGACAAGCCAAAAGCTATGAGATCGGTGCACAGAAGAGCAGCGGAGTGAGTCAATATCTGACAAGCCAGGGACTGCAGCCGATCGACAGCCTGAGCGAGGAAGAGAACCTGCGCAAACTGCTCATCGGCCGTATCGACCTGTGGGCGACCGCCGATCCGAGCTGGCGTTATTACGCCGAACAGCACGGCGCCGAGGGATTGAAGCCGGTGCTGAGCTACCACCCGGCCGATCTTTATCTGGCGTTGAACAAGGATACGCCCGACGAAGCTGTGACGCGGCTGCAAGCTGCGCTGAACGAAGTGATCGGCGAGGGCTATGCCGGGTGCAGCAAAACCCCCGACCTCTGTTACCTGATCCGCGACCGCAAGGTGCCGTAACGGCACCGGGTCGTGTCAGCGTCAAACGTAACGTGACTTCGGAGTGGCCATCGGCAGCGGGCCGTCGCCAATCAGACGGAACTCGCCACATGCCGCATCGTAGGCGCGGATCTCGCTGGTGCCGATGTTATAGACCCAGCCATGGATAAATAGTTGACCGCTGGCAAGCCGTGCCGCCACTGACGGATGGGTGCGCAAGTGATCGAGTTGGGCCAGCACGTTTTCCTCGGTCAGGACACCCAGGGTGTTGTGATCGGCGCAGCCACAGTTTTGCTCCACGACCGTACGCGCCACCTCGACATGGCGCAGCCAGCCCTTGACCGTCGGCATCCCTTCAAGACTCGCCGGGTTCAGCACCGCCTTCATCGCGCCACAATCGGAATGGCCGCAGACAATGATGTGATGGACCCCGAGCGCCATCACCGCGAACTCAATGGCAGTCGACACACCACCATTCATCACGCCATAGGGCGGGACAACATTGCCGACGTTGCGCGTGACGAACAGGTCGCCCGGCGAACTTTGAGTGATCAGCTCAGGCAGGATTCGTGAATCCGCGCAGGTAATGAACATCGCCCGCGGTTTCTGCTCATGGGCAAGCTTCTTGAATAGCTCGCGCTGCTCTGGATAAACATCCTCGCGGAACCGCATGACGCCCGCGACCAGATTATCGAGCGCCTCCTGCGCCGTTTCGTTCGTGTCGTCTTCGAGACTCATGTTCGACAGCCCTCTAGTAATGGGATGAATTCGACGCTGCACAACGCCGTTTCGGCACTGTGCCGACATCAGGCGCTTCCGGGCGAAAGTGTTCGCCGCGCCTGTTATTCGTAGCGTCAGTCATTTTTTAGAATACAGACCTGACCATCTCTGTATGCAAAGCCGGCCCTGCAGACGTTTCCCTGCGAGAAGGCCGCAAAAAAAAGGGAGCCTTGCGGCTCCCGAGGGGACATCGGTCAGGCTTCGATCTCAATCAACAGATCGCCTGGGGTTACCCGGTCACCTTTGGCTACGTGTACCGCTTTCACCGTGCCGGCGATTGGCGCCTGAATTTCGGTTTCCATCTTCATCGCTTCACTGATCAGCACTGCCTGCCCGGCCTTGACCGCGTCGCCCTCCTTGACCAGCACATCGACCACATTGCCCGGCATGCTGGTGCTGACGTCGCCGGGCGCATTGGCTTGCTTGCGTTTGCTGCCACCCTCGCCGACGAAATTGTTCAATGGCTCGAACACCACTTCTTCCGGCATGCCATCGATTGAGAGGAAAAAGTGCCGCTTGCCTTCGCCCTTTACGCCCACGCCGGTAATGTCGACCCGATAGCTCTCACCGTGCACGTCGATGACGAATTCGGTCGGCACGCCCTCCCCGCCGGCTGCACTGACCGCGCTGCCGTCCGGAATCGGCAGCAGCACTTCCGGTTGCAGGGTGCCCGCCTCGCGCTCCTCGAGGAATTTGCGGCCGATGTCGGGGAACATGGCGTAGGTGAGCACGTCCTCCTCGGACTTCGCCAGCGCACCGATTTCCGCGCGCAACTTGTCCAGCTCCGGCTTGATCAGGTCCGCTGGGCGCACATCGATGATCTCTTCGCCGCCAATGGCCTGGCGCTGTAGCTTGGCGTCGATAGCGCCCGGCGCCTTGCCGTAGCGGCCCTGCAGGTAGAGCTTCACTTCATTGGTGATGGTCTTGTAGCGCTCGCCGGCCAGCACATTGAAAAACGCCTGGGTACCGACGATCTGCGAAGTCGGGGTCACCAGCGGCGGGTAGCCCAGGTCCTTGCGCACGCGAGGGATCTCGGCCAATACCTCATCCATGCGGTTGAGAGCGCCCTGCTCCTTGAGCTGGTTGGCCAGGTTGGAAATCATTCCGCCGGGCACCTGATTGACCTGCACACGGGTATCGACGCCAGTGAACTCGCTTTCGAACTGGTGATACTTCTTGCGTACCGCGTAGAAGTACAGGCCGATCTCTTGAATCAATTCCAAGTCGAGGCCCGTGTCGTACGGCGTGCCGCGCAGCGCAGCGACCATCGACTCGGTGCCCGGATGGCTGGTGCCCCAGGCCATGGAGGAAATCGCCGTGTCGATGTGGTCAGCGCCGTTCTCGATGGCTTTCAGCTGGCACATGCTGGCAACGCCAGCGGTGTCGTGGGAATGGATAAACACTGGCAGGTCGACTTCAGCTTTCAGCGCCTTGACCAGATCGCCGGTGGCAAACGGGGTCAGCAGGCCGGCCATGTCCTTGATGGCGATGGAGTCGACACCCATGTCGCGCATGGTCTTGGCCTGCTCGACGAAGAGCTCGATGGTGTGCACCGGGCTGGTGGTGTAGGCGATGGTGCCCTGAGCGTGCTTGCCGGTCTTCTTTACCGCGCGGATGGCAGTTTCCAGATTCCGTACGTCGTTCATCGCATCGAAGATGCGGAATACGTCTATGCCGTTCTCCGCCGCCTTCGCACAGAAGGCCTCGACCACGTCATCGCTGTAGTGGCGATAGCCGAGCAGATTCTGCCCACGCAACAGCATCTGCAGGCGGGTGTTGGGCAGCGCGGCCTTGAGCTGGCGCAGGCGCTCCCAGGGGTCTTCCTTGAGGAAGCGCACGCAGGAGTCGAAAGTCGCACCGCCCCAGACTTCAAGCGACCAGTAGCCGACTCGGTCGAGCTTGTTGCAGATTGGCAGCATGTCTTCCACGCGCATACGAGTAGCGATGAGCGACTGGTGAGCGTCTCGCAGGATGGTGTCGGTAACGGTGATTTTCTTCTGAGCAGTCATGGTTCGTTCCTCACAGTCCTGCGTGGGCGGCGATGGCAGCGGCGATGGCCAGAGCCAGTTCGCTCGGCTTACGCTTGATCGAGTAAGTCATCAATTCCGGATGGTTGTCGACGAAGCTGGTGTTGAACTGCCCGCTGCGAAAATCCGGATTTTCGAGAATCTTCTGGTAGTAGAAGGCCGTGGTCTTAACGCCCTGCACGCGCATATCGTCCAGCGCGCGCGTACCTCGGGCCAGCGCCTCTTCCCAGGTCAGCGCCCAGACGATCAGCTTCAGGCACATGGAGTCGTAATACGGCGGGATGGTGTAGCCGGTGTAAATCGCCGTATCGGTGCGCACGCCCGGGCCGCCCGGCGCGTAGTAGCGGGTGATCTTGCCGAAGCAGGGCAGGAAATTGTTGCGCGGGTCTTCGGCGTTGATGCGGAACTGCAGGGCGAAGCCGCGATACTGGATATCTTCCTGCTTGACCGAGAGCGGCAAGCCGGAGGCGATGCGGATCTGCTCCCGGACGATGTCGATGCCGGTGATTTCCTCGGTGATGGTGTGCTCCACCTGCACCCGAGTGTTCATTTCCATGAAGTACACTTCGCCATCGGCAAGCAGAAACTCCACGGTGCCGGCATTCTCGTAGCCCACTGCCTTAGCCGCGCGCACCGCCAGGTCGCCGATATATGCGCGCTGTTCGGGGGTCAGTTGCGGGCTGGGCGCGATTTCGATGAGTTTCTGGTTGCGCCGCTGGATCGAGCAGTCGCGCTCGAACAGATGTACGGTGCTGCCGAAGGAGTCGGCGAGGATCTGCGCCTCGATGTGCTTGGGCTCGACGATACACTTCTCCAGGAACACATCGGCCGAACCGAAGGCCTTGGTTGCCTCGGAGATCACCCGTGGATAGGCCTGTTCGAGCTCTGCGCGCGAATTGCAGCGGCGGATACCACGGCCACCGCCACCGGAGGTCGCCTTGAGCATCACCGGATACCCGATGCGCTCGGCCTCCGCCAACGCTTCCCCGACATCGGCGACGTTGCCTTCGGTGCCGGGGGTGACCGGCACGCCGGCCTTGATCATGCTGCGCCGTGCTTCGGTCTTGTCGCCCATGCGGCGAATCACTTCGGCGCTTGGCCCGACGAAGCGGATGCCGCGCTCGGCACAGATTTCCGCCAGCTCGGCGTTCTCGGAAAGGAAACCATACCCCGGGTGCAACGCATCGCAGCCGGTCTCCACAGCTAGGTTCACCAGCTTGCGCGGGTTCAGGTAGCCAGCCAGCGGATCTTCGCCAATGAAGTAAGCCTCGTCGGCACGCTTGACGTGTAGCGCGTGGCGATCAGGCTCGGCGAATACCGCCACCGAACGAACGCCCATCTCGGCACAGGCTCGCACGATGCGGACGGCGATTTCCCCGCGGTTGGCGATCAGCAGCTTCTTGATCACGCTGTATCCCTCGGATCAGTGAGCAGAGCGGCCCAGTTCGGACCATGTGATATCGCCGCTTCTGGCGATGCGTTTTACCCTACCCCTTGAGCAACAATTACTGAAAATGAATAATAATTTGGTTACGCATAAGCTATAACTTATATGAGCTGCGCAACCTACCCGTAAGCGCCGTGCCAATCCGTCGGAGTCATCATGAGAAAGTCCCTGATGCGCATGACACTGCGCCAGCTCCGCGTGTTTCGGGCGGTCTGCGACAACCACTCATACAGTCGTGCCGCCGAGGAGATGGCGCTGACGCAGCCAGCGGTCAGCCTGCAGATCCGCCAGTTGGAAGAATTGCTTGGCCAGCCGCTGTTCGAGTACACCGGTAAAAAGCTCTATCTCACTGACGCAGCCGAAGCGCTCAAACGCACCAGCGAGGACATTTTCGGCAGGCTGGAAAGCCTCGATATGCAGCTGTCCACGTTGCAGGGCTCACTGCAAGGTCAACTGAAGCTGGCGGTCGAATCGAGTGCAAAATACTTCGTTTCACACCTGTTCGCTTCATTTCGCGAATTGCACCCCGAGGTGAGCCTGCAGTTGGTGGTGGTCAACCATGCCCAGGCGATCCAACGCTTGAACGCCAATCGCGACGACCTGCTACTGATCTCCCAGGTGCCAGCGGATATGGACTTGGAGTTTCTGCCTTTTCTGGATAACGCAATCATCGCCGTCGCACCGCCCAGTCATCCGCTGTGCCAGAGGCAACAGCTATGCCTGCAGGACCTTACCGCGTGGCCGCTACTGATACGCGAGCCTGGCTCAGGTACTCGGCGCGCTGCCGAGCAGTACTGCGACCAGAAGCGCGCGCACTTCCCGCAGACCATGGAGCTGGGTTCGCTGGAAGCCCAGCGCGAAGGCGTACTGGCCGGTCTGGGGCTGGCACTGCTACCCCGACACGCCGTGCTGCGCGAGTTGGAAAGCGGCGCGCTTCACGAACTCGCGGTCGAAGAACTGCCGCTGATGCGCAGTTGGTGCCTGGTGCATCCTCGCGGCAAATACCTGTCTCCCGTGGCGCAAACCTTCTTCGCTTTCACCCGTAGCGAGCGGCAACGCATCAATGATTTGGAGCGGCAATTCAGCGGGGCCGGCCAGCCCTGAACGTGCGACGTCACATCGGCACAGGGCTTCGCATCCTTCGTCGAAAAACGTGAAGCGTATCGGCGTATACGATATCCTCAAGCACATCCACTCCTGCCGAGCGCACGACCGTGCCCCTTAAATCCTTCAACGCACCGAACCTTGGCATCGTACCCTCGGCTTCCGAAGTGATTGCCAAGCACCTGCGTGAGGCGATCATCAGTGGTCAGTTCGCGGAAGGCGAGCCGGTGCGCCAGGACGATGTGGCACGCCTGTTCAACGTCAGCAAGATCCCGGTACGCGAGGCACTCAAGCGCCTGGAAGCCGAGGGACTGGTGTCGTTCCAGCGCAATAAGGGTGCGGTCGTGACGGTACTCACCGAGCCGGAGCTGGCGCAGATATTCGAAGTGCGGGTGCTGCTGGAAACTCAGATCATCCGCCTCGCCGTACCCAACATGACCGATGACACCTTCGCTCAGGCCGAGTCGATCTGTGCCGAGTTCGTCCACGAAGACAATGCGGCACGCTGGGCCGAGCTGAACTGGGCCTTCCACGCCTGCCTCTACGGACCGGCGGAACGGCCATTCATGATGCAATTGATCCGCTCGATCCACGACAAGGTCGAGCGTTATTTGCGCGTGCAGATGAGCATCCATGAAGGTAAACACGGAGCCGACCTGGAGCATCGCGAGATTCTGCGCGCGTGTCGCAGCGGTGACGCGGAACTGTGTGCCGAGTTGATCGAGCGTCACATCATCGGTGTCTGCCAGGCACTATTCGAGCATTTACCCCATGGCCATCGCTGGGCAGGCATCGAGTCAACCGCCTGGACTATGCCGATTTCGTCATCCGCGCCGACGAAAACAGTCAAGCCGTAAGCAAGCAGCCGTTGGATGCTTGTCACACATCCCTCGTACAGGCAGGCGGCCATGAAGCGCATCCAGGTTCTAGACAGCCATACCGGTGGCGAACCGACCCGGCTAGTCATTGATGGATTTCCGCAACTCGGAACCGGCAGCATGGCCGAACGTCGTCGTCTGCTTGCCGAACGCTTCGATGACTGGCGTGCCGCAACCATGCTCGAGCCGCGCGGCAGCGACGTGTTGGTCGGCGCCTTACTCTGTGAGCCGGTAGACCCAACGGCCTGTGCCGGCGTCATCTTTTTCAATAACAGCGGCTACCTGGGCATGTGCGGCCACGGCACCATTGGGCTGGTGGTTTCGCTGGCGCATCTGGGGCGCATCCAGCCAGGTACTCACCGCATTGAAACGCCGGTAGGTACCGTGCAGGCGACACTGCATGAAGACCGCTCGGTCAGCGTGCGCAACGTGCCTGCCTATCGCTACCGCCAGGCGGTCGATGTCGAGGTGCCAGGCTACGGCACAGTGACCGGTGATATCGCCTGGGGCGGCAACTGGTTCTTCCTCGTTGCCGAGCACGGGCAGCGCATCGCAGCCGATAATATCGAGGCGCTCACCGCTTACACCTGGGCGGTGCGCCAGGCCTTGGACGTAGAAGGGATCCGAGGTGAAGACGGCGGCGACGTCGACCATATCGAGCTGTTCGCCGAAGACCCACAGGCCGACAGCCGCAACTTCGTCCTATGCCCCGGCAAGGCCTATGACCGCTCGCCCTGCGGCACCGGCACCAGCGCCAAGCTGGCCTGTCTTGCGGCGGACGGCAAGTTGCAACCCGGCGAGATCTGGCGGCAAGCCAGCGTCATCGGCAGCGAATTCCTCGCCAGTTACGAGCCGGACGGCGATCGCATCGTGCCCACCATCCGTGGTTGCGCGCATCTGAGCGCCGAAGCCATCCTGCTGATCGAAGACGACGACCCCTTCGGCTGGGGCATTCGGGCGTGAATACCGACGTCATCATCATTGGCGCTGGCATCATTGGTGCGGCATGTGCGCACGAACTGGCGGCCAACGGCGTCGACGTGCTGCTCCTCGATGCCCAGCTCGGTGGCGCAACGGCCGCTGGCATGGGCCATCTGGTGGCGCTGGACGACAACGCCGCCGAGTTGGCGCTAAGCAATTATTCGATCCAACGCTGGCGGGAGCTGGGCCGGCTGATGGACGAAAGCTGCGGCTATCGCAACAACGGCACGCTCTGGCTCGCCGCCAGCGAAGGTGAGATGGCCGTGGCAGAACACAAGCTGAACACCTTGTCCGAACAGGGCCTGAGCTGCGAATTGCTCGGCTCGGCAGCACTGAAAGCAGCCGAGCCGGAATTGCGCAGTGGCCTGCACGGCGCGCTGAAAGTCAGCGGGGACGGCATTCTCTACGCGCCCAATGCGGCACGCTGGTTGATCGCACAGGGCGGCAAGCGTGTCGTCCAGCGGCAGGCGCGCGTAGCGCGGGTACAGGGCCAGCAGGTCGAACTGAGCGATGGCCGCGTCCTGCGGGCGCAGGCGGTGGTGTTGGCCAACGGGATTCACGCAACCGAGCTATGTCCAGAACTGCCGATTCAGCCGAAGAAGGGCCATCTACTGATCACCGACCGTTACCCCGGCAGGATCAGCCACACCCTGGTCGAACTGGGCTACGTCACCAGCGCCCATAACAGCGAAGGGCCGTCGGTGGCCTGCAACATCCAACCGCGCCCGACCGGGCAGCTGTTCATCGGCTCCTCGCGCCAGTTCGGCACCTGCGACCCGGCGATCGATAGCTGGATGCTGGCACGGATGCTCAAGCGCGCCGTTGACTACATGCCGGGGCTGGCCCAACTGAACGCAATTCGCAGCTGGACCGGCTTCCGTGCGGCAAGCCCCGACGGTTTACCGCTGGTGGGTGAGCATCCGCTGCAGCCGGGGCTATGGCTCGCTGTCGGCCACGAAGGGCTGGGCGTAACGACGGCGCCGGGCACTGCGGAGCTCCTGGTCGCACAGTTGCTGGGGCGACAGCCAACGCTGGCCTCCAAGCCCTATTGCCCGGCGCGCCTCTTCCGCGCATCAGACGAGCCCTCGATGCACGCCAATGTCAGTGCCAAAGAGCGCCTCGGCCATGATTGAAATCACGCTCGACGGGCGTGTGCTACAGGTCGCGCCCGGCACCACGGTAGCCGCAGCGCTGTACCTGGGCGGCGATGGCAGCAGTCGAACCTCGGTATCCGGAGAGCGTCGCGCCCCGCTATGCGGCATGGGCATCTGCCAGGAGTGTCGAGTCACCATCGATGGCCAGCGCCGCTTGGCCTGCCAGACCGCCTGCGCAACCGGTATGACCGTGGAAACCCGTCCATGAGATCGCATTACGACATCCTCATCGTTGGCGCCGGTCCTGCCGGGATGGCCGCCGCGCTGGCTGCCGCGCCCAGTGGCGCGAACATCGCCATCCTCGACGACAACCCTGCGGCCGGCGGGCAGATATGGCGAGACGGACCGCAGGTCGATCTGCCGTCCATCGCTCTTCAGCAACGGCAGGCGCTGGCAGACACCGCAAATATCGAGCTACACAACGGTGTAAGGGTGATTGCCGCACCCGGCGGCAAGCAGCTGCTGCTCGAAGATGCCCGGCAGGGGCATCTGGTCGGCTACGACACGCTGATTCTGTGCACCGGCGCGCGCGAACTACTGCTGCCCTTTCCCGGCTGGACGCTGCCCGGCGTGACCGGCGCTGGCGGTCTGCAGGCACTGATAAAGGGCGGCATGCCGGTGGCAGATCAACGGCTGGTCATAGCCGGTAGCGGTCCCTTACTGCTGGCCAGCGCGGCCACTGCCAAGCATGCAGGCGCATGCCTACTGCGCATTGCCGAACAGGCCCCACTGACCGCACTCGCCGGTTTCGCCGCACGCTTGCCAAGGTGGCCGAGCAAAGCGCTGCAGGCCGTGAAACTGAGCGATAGCGGTTATCGCAGCAGTACCCATGTGCTGGCGGCGTTGGGAACCAAACGCCTGGAAGCCGTGCGTTTGAGCCACAACGGCAGGGTTTCGGAAATTGCCTGTGACCGAGTGGCCTGCGGCTTCGGTCTGATTCCGAACACCGAACTCGGTCAGGTTCTAGGCTGTGCGCTCGACGGGCGAGCCATTCAAGTCGATGCCTACCAGACGACGAGCCTGCCGGATCACTTTGCAGCCGGTGAATGCACCGGCTTCGGCGGCAGCGAACTGGCACTGGCCGAAGGCAGCATTGCCGGATACGCCGCCGTTGGCGACCTCAAGCGGGCCAAGGCACGATTCGCCGAGCGCCAGCGCTGGCAGGGTTTCGCCGATCTGCTGGAGCGGACCTTCCGGCTGAACGAGCAGGTGAAAACAATGGCCGCCCCCGAAACGCTGGTCTGCCGCTGCGAAGACGTGCCCTTCTCGGCGATGGTCAGCCACAGCAGCTGGGTCGAGGCCAAGCTCGAGAGTCGCTGCGGCATGGGCGCCTGCCAGGGCCGGATCTGCGGCGCGGCGAGCGACGTCCTGTTCGGTTGGCAACCGCCGAAACCGCGACAGCCGATCAGTCCGGCACGCATCGGGACGCTCATCGCCCTGCCCGATGATGAGCCCATGGCCGAGCGGCGCGAAACGTCGATCTGAGCCACAGCCGTTGCCTAGCATTCGCTGGCCACCGATCGTATCCTCGGATTTCCCCAGCCCGTAGCGTGCCCCATGCACTCGCTGCTTCCGACCGACACACCCAAGGATCTGCCCACGCTGCTCGCTGGCCTGAAACTGATCGCGCCGTTGCTCGATGCCATGCCGGACGTGGTGTTCTTCATCAAGGACATGGACGCCCGCTACAGCCTGGCCAACCAGACACTCGCCGAGCGCTGCGGGCATAGCGATCCGGATGCCCTGATTGGCCTGACCGCCGAGCAGGTGTTTCCAACCGGCTTCGGCGCGCAATACACCGACCAGGACCGCCGGGTGCTCCGTCAGGGGCTGCGTCTGCAGGATCAGCTTGAACTACATCTGTATCCGGCCCGCCAGCCAGGCTGGTGCATGACGCACAAACTGGCTCTGCGCAACCCGGAGGGCATGATCATCGGCATGGCCGGGGTCTCCATCGACCTGCAGGCACCCGAAGCCGGCAATCCGGCCTACCTCAAGCTCGCGGCGGTGGATGCCTATATCCGCGCGAACCATTGCGCGCCCATCAGGCTGTCCGAACTCACGGCCATCGCCGGGCTGTCTGTGGCGCAACTGGAGCGGCTGTGCAAACGAGTATTCCGCCTCACTCCTCGGCAAATGATTCATAAGGTCCGTTTGGACGCTGCAACCGAGCTGCTCGATGGCGAGTTACCTATCACTGAGATTGCGTTGCGTTGTGGTTACGCCGATCACAGCGCATTCAGCCGTCAGTTCCGCGCGCTGACCGGACTGTCACCCAGCGCCTATCGAAACGCCCTACCCACCCATCATCGGGCAGCTAGGTAACGCGCTGCTCCCATTTGTAGCAGGCACGACCCAAATGCACCGACCCTGAAAACCCGACGAACGGTCATTTCATCGCCGCCGACTGCCTCTCTTCCTGAGCACCGCTCTAGCCCGCGCCCTGCGGCAGGCTGGCTCATCCTCCCGTCGCGCTTTAGCTTACCGGCACGGCTATTGCTATGCGGATAACGTATACGAAATCTCGAAACAGCTGCTTGAATCAATTGGACGATCAACCGCATCGACGAGGAAAGTATGAAGAAAACCATAACTATGGCCGTTAGCGCTCTGCTTGCCGCCTCCATGACTTCCATCGCACAGGCTGACAAGCTCGACGACATCATCGGCTCGGGCAAGCTGCGCTGTGCCGTTACCCTCGATTTCCCACCCATGGGATTTCGTGACGAGAGTAACAAGCCGGCCGGCTTCGACGTCGATTATTGCAACGATCTGGCCAAGGTCCTCGGCGTAGAACCGGAGGTGGTCGAAACGCCCTTTCCGGATCGAATCCCCGCCCTCATCTCGGGCCGTGCGGACGTTATCGTCGCCTCCACTTCCGACACCCTCGAGCGCGCCAAGACAGTTGGCATGAGCATCCCCTACTTCGCTTTCAACATGGTGGTGCTGACGCGTGAAGACACCGGCATCGATAACTATGACGACCTCAAGGGGCGTCCGGTCGGCAACACCAGCGGCACCTTTGAAGCCATCGCGCTGGAGAAGGATGTCGACAAATGGGGCGAAGGCAGCTTCCGCGCCTATCAGTCCCAGAACGACACCATTCTCGCCGTCGCCCAGGGCCATGTGGACGCCACCGTGGTCACCAACACGGTGGCCGCATCCACCATCAAGTCGGGCAAGTACAAAGGACTGAAGATTGCCGGCGATGCGCCTTACGTTATCGACTACGTGTCTCTGGCTGCCAAGCGCAGCGAGTACGGCCTGATGAATTATCTGAACCTGTTCGTCAACCAACAGGTGCGCTCCGGACGCTACGCCGAGCTGTATGAGAAGTGGGTGGGTGGCAAGCCAGTCGATCTGACCGTTCCTGGCGTCTACTACTGATCGGCGCGTAACGATGCTTCGTAGTGATCATGCCGTCGCCCCACACCAGCCTGCGCTCAGCTTTTTGGGTCGCAGCCTGGTTCCGGGCAGCGCTCAGGCTGCGCTGCTGCATACGGACGTCGGTCTGAGCTTCTGGGGTGGGGTCGATCCGTTCAGCGGGGAGGTGATCGATCGTCACCACCCGCTCAGCGGTCAGGTCATCGCAGGAAAGGTGTTGGCGATCCCCAGCGGACGCGGCTCCTGCACAGGTAGCAGCGTTCTGCTGGAGCTGATCCTCAACGACCATGCACCGGCCGCCCTGGTTTTCGCTGATCACGAGGAGATTCTCACCCTCGGCGTGCTGGTCGCGGAGCAGCTGTTCGACCGGTCGCTACCGGTGGCATGCATCGATCAAACGGCCTTCGCGGCCCTGCGCGACGCCCGCTACCTACGAATCGAAAACGGTCTGGTGCAAGCCTTCGCCGAGCTGCCGAGTGATGGCCGGCGAGCCTCGGACGACACCGCCGTGACCGGCTGTTCGCCTACGCAAATCGAGCTGACTCAACAGGACCGCGCCATGCTCGACGGCGAGCAGGGCAAAGCCACCCAGGCGGCGATGCAGATCCTCCTGCGTATGGCCGAACTCCAGGGCGCGCATGCGCTGATGGATATCACCCAGGCGCATATCGATGGGTGCATCTACACCGGGCCGGCGAGCCTCAGGTTCGCTCGCCAGCTGGCCGACTGGGGCGGACGGGTGAAGGTGCCGACCACGCTCAATTCAATTTCGGTGGACCAGCGGCACTGGCGCCAGATGGGCGTCGCCGCCGCTTTCGGTGAGCCCGCCAGCCAATTGGCCGACGCCTATGTCGAGATGGGCGCCAGCGCCAGCTTCACTTGCGCGCCCTACCTGCTCGACAGCGCGCCGCACGTTGGCGAACAGATCGTCTGGGCGGAATCCAACGCCGTGGTGTATGCCAACAGCGTGTTGGGTGCCCGCACCTTGAAATACCCGGACTTCCTGGATATCTGCATCGCCCTGACCGGTCGCGCGCCCCTGACCGGTTGCCATCTGGACGATCAGCGCCACGCGACGCTGCGCATCGACCTGCCACCGCTGCAACACCTGGACGACGCCTTCTACCCGCTGCTCGGCTATCACGTTGGCTTGCTCTGCGGCAGCGAGATTCCGGTGATCTGCGGGCTCGAACAAACCGCTCCGACACTCGACGACCTCAAGGCCTTCGGCGCCGCGTTTGCTACGACTTCGGCGGCAGCTATGTTTCATATCGTCGGCGTCACGCCGGAAGCGCCGACGGTCGAGGCTGCCCTGGGCGGGCAGACGCCAGGCCGCACCTTGCAGGTCGAACGCGCTGATCTACTCGACAGCTGGCGCGAGCTGGATAGCGGTGAATCGGCAGACGTCGAACTGATCAGCCTGGGTAACCCGCATTTTTCGCTAAGCGAATTCGCCTATCTGGCGCATCTCTGTGAAGGCAAGGTGAAGCACCCTGATGTCTCCGTGCTGGTTACCTGCGGTCGGGAGATTCAACGTCAGGCCCGCGAAGCCGGTTATCTACCCGCTCTCGAGCGATTCGGCGTGCAGATCATCACCGATACCTGCTGGTGCATGATCGAAGAGCCGGTTATCCCTCGGACAGCCCGCACCCTGATGACCAATTCCGGCAAATATGCCCATTACGCGCCCGGCCTGGTTGGCCGGCAGGTGCGCTTCGGCAATCTTGCCGAATGCGTAGAAACCGCGTGCAGCGGCCAGGCCAGCGGGCGCCTGCCGCGCTGGCTGGCGGCTGCTGGAACTGAAGGAGCGCGCTGAGCGATGTTCGATTACACCTTCCACTGGCGCCCCGCCTTTCGTGCATTGCCGGACATGCTCGCCGGCGCCGTGGTCACTTTCGAAACCGCCGCCCTGTCGATGATCTTTGGCGTGCTCATCGCGTTGACGTTGACGGCGATGCGCGAAACCCGCAACCCGCTGCTCAACGGCATCGGTGGTGTCTGGGTTTCAGTGGCGCGTAATACGCCATCGCTGTTCCAGATCTACGCCCTGTACTTCGGCCTCGGTGCCTTCGGCTGGCATATCAGCTCATGGGCGGCGCTGCTCGCGGGCATTACCTTCAACAATGCCGGCTATCTGGCGGAGAACTTCCGTGGCGGACTCAAGGCCGTGCCGGACACGCAGATGCGCGCCGCCCGCTCGCTAGGCATGAGCGCGCTCCAGGCGTACCGACTGATCGTCATTCCACAGCTGCTGCGCATCGTCTTCCACCCCCTTTCCAACCAGATGGTCTGGGCCGTGCTGATGACGTCGCTGGGCGTGATCGTCGGCCTGAACAACGACCTCACCGGCGTGACTCAGGACTACAACGTCAAGACCTTCCGCACCTTCGAATACTTCGCCCTGGCGGCGGTGATCTATTACCTGATCGCCAAGCTGATCGTAGCGGTGGCCCGGCTGATGGCCTGGCGGCTGTTCCGCTATTGAGGATCCGAGCATGTTTTCTACCAGCCTAACCTCGACCGATCTGCTGTTCCTGCTCAAAGGCGCCGGTGTCACCTTGATGCTGACCTTCTGGGCGATGGTGCTGGGCACCGTCGCCGGTATCGTCTTCGGCGTGATTCGCGCTTTGTTTCCTCGGGCGAGCCTGCCGCTGGCCTGGTTTCTGGACATCTTTCGCAGCGTGCCATTGCTGATCCAGTTCGTCCTGTTCAACGCACTGAAGAGCATCGTCGGCCTGGATTGGAGCGCGTTCACCGTCGGCTGCGTAGTGCTTGGCGTCTACGCCGCGGCCTTCTTCACCGAAGTGGTGCGCGGCGGCGTGTTAGCGGTGCCGGGCAGCCTGCGCCTGGCCAGCCGCTCGCTGGGCCTGACTTACTGGCAGGACCTGCGCTACATCGTCTTGCCGGTCGCGACCCGGGTCGCCTTTCCGGGCTGGGTCAATCTGGTGCTGTCGGTAATGAAGGACACCGCGCTAGTGATGTGGATCGGCATCATCGAGTTGCTGCGCGCCTCGCAGACCATCGTCACGCGTATTCAGGAGCCGCTGCTGGTGCTGTGCATCGCAGGGCTCATCTACTACGTCATGAGCCTGGTGGTGGCCCGCCTGGGCGCCCGGCTGGAAAAAAGGTGGCAGCAATGATTGAGATCGACAAGGTGCATAAATCCTTCGGCGAGCTCGAGGTGATCAAGGGCGTCGACCTGACCGTGAACAAGGGTGAGGTGGTGTCGATCATCGGTGGCTCGGGTTCGGGTAAGTCGACCTTGCTGATGTGCATCAACGGCCTGGAATCGATCAAGAGCGGTTCGATTCGCGTCGATGGCACCGAAGTGCATGCCAAGGGCACCGACATCAACAAACTGCGGCAGAAGATCGGCATCGTGTTTCAGCAGTGGAATGCCTTTCCGCATCTGACGGTGCTGGAGAACGTGATGCTGGCACCGCGCAAGGTACTCGGCAAAAGCCGCGCCGAAGCCGAAGAACTGGCTGTGAAACAGCTGACCCATGTAGGGCTGGCCGACAAGCTCAAGGTATTCCCCAGCAAGCTTTCAGGTGGCCAGCAGCAGCGCATGGCGATCGCCCGTGCGCTGGCCATGTCCCCGGAATACATGCTGTTCGACGAGGCCACCTCGGCACTCGATCCGCAGCTGGTCGGCGAAGTGCTCGATACCATGCGTCTGCTGGCCGACGACGGCATGACAATGGTGTTGGTGACCCACGAAATGGGCTTTGCCCGCGAGGTGTCCGACCGCGTCGCGTTCTTCCGCAACGGCCTGATACATGAGATCGGCACTCCCGATCAGGTCATCAGTAATCCGCAGAAGCCGGAAACTGCGGATTTTCTCAAGTCAGTGATCTAGGGCCAAGCCATGCGATCGAGCAAAGTCATCCATGTAGTCAGCTGCCACGCCGAGGGCGAGGTGGGTGACGTCATCGTCGGCGGCGTCGCCCCGCCGCCCGGCGATACGCTGTGGGAACAATCGCGATGGATCGCCCGTGACCAAACCCTGCGCAATTTCATGCTCAACGAGCCACGCGGCGGCGTGTTCCGCCATGTGAACCTGCTGGTGCCGGCCAAGGACCCACGGGCGCAGATGGGCTGGATCATCATGGAGCCGGCCGACACGCCACCAATGTCCGGTTCCAATTCGCTGTGCGTTTCCACCGTGCTGCTGGACAGCGGCATCCTGCCGATGACCGAGCCGGAAACCCGGCTGACACTCGAAGCACCGGGTGGCCTGATCGAAGCCGTCGCGCAGTGCCGGAACGGCAAGGTCGAGCGGGTCGAGGTGAAGAACGTGCCGTCCTTCGTCGACAAGCTCGACGTCTGGATCGAAGTTGAAGGGCTGGGGTCGCTGCAGGTGGACACAGCCTACGGCGGCGACAGTTTCGTCATCGTCGATGCCAGGCGTCTGGGCTTTTCCCTGAGCGCCGACGAAGCCGCCGATCTGGTAGCGACCGGCTTGAAGATCACCCAGACCGCCAATCAGCAGCTGGGCTTCGTCCACCCGACCAATCCGGACTGGGCACATATCTCCTTCTGCCAGATCGCCGCGCCGGTCGAACGCATCGACGGCGTGCTCACGGCCGCCAACGCCGTGGTGATTCGCCCCGGCAAGATCGACCGTTCCCCCTGCGGCACCGGCTGTTCGGCTCGGATGGCGGTGCTGCACGCGAAAGGTCAGCTGGGAGTCGGCGAGCGCTTCGTCGGCCGCTCAATCATCGGTTCGCAATTTCATTGCCGGATCGACAGCCTGACCGAGCTCGCCGGGCGGCCCGCGATCGTGCCGTGCCTGTCCGGCCGGGCCTGGATCACCGGTACCCATCAACACCTGTTGGACCCGAGCGACCCCTGGCCAGAGGGCTACCGGCTTTCGGATACCTGGCCGGTGGAATTGAAGATCTGATTCAACAGCCGTCGGCCACAAGCCGGCGGCACATGCAACACGGCCAAGCCACGGCCGGATTCACACTGCACCCAGGACCAAGCCGGGCGAGGACAGCCCAAACGCAACGTATACGAAATACATTTGGAGGCTTTTCATGAGCAAACGAGTTAACTGGAGCGGCGTATTCCCCGCCGTTACCACGCAATTCAACGACGACTTTTCCATCAACCTGGAAGAAACGCACAAGGTCATTTCCAACGTCATCCGCGACGGCGTCTCCGGGCTGGTGGTGTGCGGCTCGGTCGGCGAGAACACCTCGCTGAGCGCAGAAGAGAAAATAGCCGTCACGGAAGTTGCCGTGGACGCTTCGGGAGGTCGCGTGCCGGTGATCTGCGGCGTCGCCGAGTTCACCAGCGTGGAGGCGGCCAAGGTGGCCAATGCGGTGAAGAGGGCCGGCGTCGATGGTGTGATGCTGATGCCGGCGCTGGTCTACGGCTCCAAGCCGTTCGAGACCGCCGAGCACTATCGCTATGTGGCCAGGCATGCCGACGTGTCGCTGATGGTCTACAACAACCCGCCCATCTACAAAAACGATGTCACCCCGGACATCCTCATCTCGCTGGCCGATTGCGACAACGTGGTCTGCTTCAAAGACTCCTCCGGCGATACCCGCCGCTTCATCGACGTGCGCAACGAAGTCGGCGACCGCTTCGTACTGTTCGCCGGACTCGACGACGTAGTGCTGGAAAGCATCGCCGTGGGCGCCGAGGGCTGGGTCTCCGGGATGTCCAACGTGTTCCCGAAGGAAGGCGAGACCATCTTCCGCCTGGCCAAGGCCGGCCGTTTTGCCGAAGCCATGCCGATCTACGAATGGCTGATGCCGATCCTGCACCTCGACGCGCGCGCGGATCTGGTGCAATGCATCAAGCTCTGTGAGGCCATCGCCGGCCGTGGCAGTGCACTGACCCGCCCACCGCGCCTGGCCCTGCCGGACGCCGACCGGGTGTACGTCGAGCAGATCATGGCCAAGGCCATGGCCAACCGACCGGAACTGCCTGACGTAGGACTATGAACCGGACCGGACGGACCGGAGCCAAGCCCGGCACGCTCCCTTTCGTCCAACTGCCGCCGCTTGCTCGCGCCGCACCTGCGGCCGGGCGCCTGATTCGCACGAGAGGTTTCGCCATGCAACTGAAAAAAACCAATCTGTTCGCCGCACTCGGCCTGGCTCTTGTCTGCGCCAGTACGCAGGCCGCCGAGACTTACACGGTGCCAACCTCGGTCCCTGAAGGCAGCTTCTTCTTCGAGAACTTTCTGGTGCGTTTCGCCAAGAACGCTGACCTGCTCACCGACGGTGAAGTGAAGATTCGTCCTGTCGGCGCCGGCGTAATCGTGCCGGCCCTGCAAGTGTTCGAATCGGTACAGAACGGCGTGCTCCAGGCCGGTCACTCCACCTCCACTTACCTGGTCAATCAGGACCCGCTCAACAACGTGTTCGCCAGCTATCCCGGCGGCATGTCCGGCGAGGAAACGCTGTCCTGGCTGTACGAGGGCAACGGCCTGAAATACCTGCAGGAATACCGCGAGAAGGAGATGGGCCTGCACTCGATGGTAGTCGGCGTCGGCAGCACGGAAATCCTCGCCCACTCGAACAAGAAGATCGAGAAGCTGGAAGACTTCAAGGGCGTTAAGTACCGCACCGCCGGCGCCTGGGCAGAAGTGGTCAAACAGGTCGGCGCCTCGCCGACCGTAGTGCCGCCGGGCGAGATCTACACCTTGCTACAGCGCAAGGGCGTGGACGCCGTGGAATGGGCGACACCGGGAGCCAACCTCACCGAGGGCTTTCATGAGGTCGCGCCGTACATTCTCACGCCCGGCGTGCACCAGCCTTCCTTCGTCTGGGAATTCTTCATGACCAACGAGACCTGGGACGCGCTGGACAAGGACATCCAAGACAAGCTCGAAGCGGCGGCCAAGCTGACCACCATGCAGAGCTACCTTCATTTCCTCGATGCGGATATGAAGGCCATGCAGACCTATAAGGATGCAGGCATTGAGATCCTCCAGCTCGAACCCGCCGCGATCGAGGACCTCGCCAAGCGTGGCAATCAGCTGGTCACCTCGCAGATCGAGGCACGTAAGCCAGGCAAGACCGACGCCAAGGCGATCCTCAAGGATTACCAGGATTACATGCAGCGCTGGTCCGATAACTCGTCCTACCTGTACCGCCACTAGCAGCGCAGCCGGCCGCCCCGTGACGGCCGGCCTGGAGGTTCGATGAAACGCAACTATTTCGAATGGCCGGCCACCGCCTTGCTCTGGGTGGCAGCCGCAATGGCCGTGTTATTGGTCCTGGCGATGATCCTCGAAGTGTTCTCGCGTTACGTGCTGAACGCACCGACGCTCTGGGCCTTCGACATTTCCTACATGCTCAACGGCGCCATGTTCATCCTCGGTTGCGCCTATGCGCTGAAAGTCGATGCTCATGTGCGTATCGATTTCCTCGCCACGCGGCTCAAGCCGGCCGTCCAGCGCTGGCTCAACGGCACCTTCTACCTGCTGTTATTCGCACCCATCCTCGGCGCGCTGACCTGGACCACCGGCAAGCGCGCCTGGCACGCCTTCGTCATTGGCGAGGTCGAGCACGTCAGCCCCTGGGCGCCGCTGATCTGGCCTTTCTACAGCGCGCTGGCGATCGGCCTGGCGGCGCTGACTCTGCAGGTGCTGGTCGACGCATATCGCTACTTCACCAACCAGAAGCAGCCCAGCGGGGGATCGCCGGAATGATGGATTACGTGCCGCTGTTGATGTTCGCACTGCTGTTTGTCTTCATCTTTGTCGGAATACCGGTCTCCTTCTCGCTGATCACGGTGTCGGCGCTGTTCGGCCTGCTTCTGTTCGGCGAAAACATCTTCCAGCAAATGTTCGGCTCGCTGTTGCAGGCCTCGACCAACTTCTCCCTCTCGGCGATCCCGCTGTTCGTGCTGATGGGCGCGATCCTCGAGCGAAGCGGCCTGGCCCGCCGGCTGTACGAAGCGCTGCAACTCTGGCTGGGCGGTTTTTCCGGCGGACTGGCGATGTCGACCATGCTGATGTGCGGCATTTTCGCCGCCAGCTCGGGCATCGTCGGCGCGGTGGAAATCGTCGTCGGCATGATGGCCATCCCGGCCATGAGCAAATACCACTACGACCGCTCGCTGATTGCCGGCACCATCTGCGCCGGCGGCTCGCTCGGCACCATCATTCCACCCTCGGTGATCGTCGTGGTGTATGCCTCGATGGCGCAGCTGTCGATCGGACAGTTGTTCGCCGCGACGTTGATCCCGGGCATGTTGATGCTGGTGCTGTTCCTGCTCTACATCGGTATACGTTGCTGGGTCACGCCTTCGCTGGCGCCTGCCGTACCGGAAATGCAGGCCACGCCGTTGACGGAAAAACTGACGATCACACTCAAGGCGCTGATCCCGCCGTTCCTGCTGATCTTCGCCGTGCTCGGCTCAATGCTCGCCGGCGTCGCATCGCCCACCGAATCGGCCGCCGTCGGCGCGTTCGGCGCGGCGCTGCTGGCGCTGTGTTTCCGCGAGCTGAGCGTGAGGCGTCTGGCCGAGGCACTGGTCTCTACCATCACCATCACGGCGATGATCATGCTCATCGTCACGGGCGGCACCATGTTCACCGCAATCTTCGCCGCCAGCGGCGGGGGATGGAGGCTCGCCGAGTTCATGACCGAGCTGGAACTGAGCCCCTATCTGCTGATCCTGGCGTTGATGTTCATCGTCCTGATCGCCGGTATGGTGCTGGACTGGATTTCCATCGTGCTGATTTTCGTGCCGGTCTTCATGCCGCTGGTAAAGATGGCCGGGGTCGACCCGATCTGGTTTGCGGTGATGTTCATGGTGGTGATCCAGACGTCATATCTGACGCCGCCGATGGCACCTTCGATCTTCTACCTCCGATCAATCGCACCGCCGGAGATGAGCTACGGTGACATGTACCGTGGGGTCCTGCCCTTCATCGCCATCCAGCTGCTGTTGTTCGTGATCATTCTCGCCCTGCCAGGGATCGCCACCTGGCTGCCTCAGCAACTTTTCTGAGCCTGTCATTCCTGTGGAATTCGTTAGGAGGAGAACGCATGGCCCGCTTATCACTCGATGAAGTACGCGATCTTGCGCAACGCATCCTGCGCCAGTACGGATTCGCCGAACCCTATGTCGTGGCGGTCGCAGAAAGCATGGTCGCGGCGGAGCGCGATGAGTGCAAATCCCACGGTATTTACCGTCTTCTGGGGTGCATTGCCACGCTTAAGGCCGGCAAGGCGATACCCGATGCGGTGCCTGAGGTAGTCGACCATGCGCCATCCATCGTGCGGGTGGACGCCAGGGGTGGCTTCGCCCAGGTGCCATTTCAGGCCGGGCTGCCGCTGCTGTTGAACAAGGCTCGGCAACAAGGCATCGCGCTGCTCGCCATCAGTCATTGCGTGCACTTCTCGGCACTCTGGTCGGAGATGGAGACGCTGACCGCCGCCGGCCTGGTGGCGCTGGCCTGCACGCCGAGCCACGCCTGGGTCGCGCCCGCCGGTGGCAGCAAACCGGTGTTCGGCACCAATCCGATTGCCTTCGGATGGCCGCGCGCAGGGAAACTGCCATTCATATTCGATTTCGCCACCAGTGCCGTTGCGCGTGGCGAAATCGAGCTGCATCGCCGAGCGGACAAACCAATCCCCGAGGGCTGGGGCATAGACGCAGACGGCAAGCCAACCACCGAGGCTGCGCAGGCGCTCAACGGCGCCATGCTGACGTTCGGTGGCCATAAGGGCTCAGCGTTAGCGGCCATGGTCGAACTGCTCGCCGGGCCGCTGATCGGCGACATGACCAGCAGCGAGTCGCTAGCCTTCGACGCAGGCACGAAGTCAGCGCCCTATGGGGGTGAACTGATCATCGTGATCGATCCCAAGCGCATGCTCGGGGAGGCCGCTGACGAGCACCTCGCGCGCGCCGAGACAATGTTCGAATCGATCCAGGGCCAGGGCGCACGGCTGCCGTCACAGCGGCGCTACGAGGCACGTGAGCGGACGCTACGCGACGGCGTGGACATTCCCGATGCGCTGCATGCCGACCTCGTGGCGCTATTGGAACAACCCGCATGAACCGTCGCAGAGTGCGGCGTCGATCAAACCGGTGCGCGGTCGTTAGCGACACTCAGGCGAGGGCGGCAGTAGCGGGCTAGCAACCATAACGTCCGGAAACTCCATCAGCTGCGCATGCAATTGCCGTTGCTCGTCATAGCTTTCGATCGCGCGGCGGAAGTACATGCGGCGCTCGTCCTGCTGTTTGCGGCGGGCACGGGCATCGAGATTGACGTAGTTGTACTGGGCCATGCTGTTCTCCCGAGAAAGGTACTGGGAGAGCCAGCATCGACGTTTTGGGTGACGCTATGGCGTCAGGCTGATGACGCTGCGATGACGATCAACGTGGCGCGGCGAAGGCGCTCAATCTTCGTGAGGTTTCACCGATTTGGGTGACAGACGCAAGCTGCGCAGGCTGCGCTTAACGCTCTTGAGGTGATTTACCAAACTCGGCCCACGCGCCATGGCGACGCCCATCGCCAGCACGTCGATAACCACCAGATGGGCGATACGCGAGGTCAACGGGGTGTAGATTTCAGTATCTTCCTGGACGTCGATGGCCAGGTTGATAGTCGCGAGTTCCGCCAGTGGCGTTTGGCTTGGGCAGAGGGTGATCAGCGTGGCGCCGGATTCACGCACCACGTTGGCGGTGATCAGCAAATCCTTGGAGCGCCCCGACTGGGAGATGCAGATCGCCACGTCGGTGGGTTTCAGCGTGACCGCCGACATCGCTTGCATATGCGGATCGGAATAGGCCGCCGCGCTGAGCAGTAGCCGGAAGAACTTGTGCTGGGCATCGGTCGCCACCGCGCCGGAGGCACCGAATCCGTAGAACTCCACCCGCTCGGCCTTGGCCATGGCCGCGACGGCGCGTTCCAGGGCATCCGAGTCCAGCCGTTCGCGCACATCCATCAAGGTATGCAGGGTCGTGTCGAAGATTTTCAGCGCGAAATCGGTGATCGAATCATTTTCGCTGATGGCGAACTGGCCGAAGCTAGCGCCGGCGGCGAGACTCTGCGCCAGTTTCAGCTTTAGATCTTGAAACCCCAGGCAACCAATGGCGCGACAGAAGCGCACGATAGTCGGCTCGCTGACACCAACTACGTGGGCCAGGTCGGCCATGGAGCTGTGCATCACGGCAGCTGGATCGAGGAGCACATGGTCGGCGACTTTTAGCTCCGACTTGCGTAGCGAACTTCTCGATTGAGCGATGTGTTGCAGCAGGTTCACGTTCCGGACTCGCTATGATCAATAGCTGGCAAGAGTGGTCGAACGCTGCGGGTGCGCTCGCATCCGTCTTGCCGGCTGGCTGTAGTGGGCTTGTAGTTATACTACATGGCTCGCCGCATCGCCCACCTTTGAGTCTGTTCACCTTCTAGGAGTGACGCTGTGTCCATTTCCTGCGACATGCTGGTATTTGGCGGTACCGGCGATCTGGCGCTACGCAAACTCATCCCCGCGCTGTATCACCTGCACCGCGAAGGCCGACTGCACGAAGACGTTCGCATCCTCGCCCTCGCTCGTCAGGACATCGATCGCAATGCCTACCTGACCTTGGTCGAGCGCCACTGCCGTGCCGAAGTCGCACGAAGCGATTTCGAACCTACCGTCTGGCAGGCGTTCAGCCAGCGTCTCGATTACTTCGCCATGGATGCGGTCCAGCGCGGCGAATTTGTCCGTTTGGCGCACCACCTCGGCCAGGCTGAAGGACGCGTGCGGGTGCATTACCTGGCAACCGCACCCAATCTGTTCGAACCCATCGCCTCGAACCTGGAAAGCGCAGGACTCGCCGGCGAGAACGCACGCATCGTGTTGGAAAAGCCCATCGGCCATTCGCTGGATTCGGCGCTGGAGATCAACGAAGCGATAGGCGCGGTATTCCCCGAGTCTCGGATCTATCGGATCGACCATTACCTGGGCAAGGAAACCGTGCAGAACCTCATGGCGCTGCGCTTTGCCAACGCACTGTTCGAACCGATCTGGCGCAGCAGCCATATCGACCACGTGCAGATCACCGTCGCCGAGACGCTCGGTGTGGAGAATCGCGGCAGCTACTACGACCACGCCGGCGCCATGCGCGACATGCTGCAGAATCATCTGTTGCAGCTGCTCTGCCTGGTGGCGATGGAGGCACCGGTGCGCTTCGATGCCAAGTCGGTGCGCGGCGAGAAGGTCAAAGTACTGGAGGCGCTCAAGCCGATCACCGGCAACGACGTACAGGACAAGACCGTGCGCGGCCAGTACGGCGCCGGGCAGATCGGCGGCCATGATGTACAGGCGTATTACTTCGAGAACGACGTCGACAATGACAGCGACACCGAAACCTTCGTTGCGGTGAAGGCTGAAGTCGACAACTGGCGCTGGGCCGGTGTGCCCTTTTACCTACGCACCGGCAAACGCATGGCGAAGAAACGCTCGGAGATCATCATCTCCTTCAAGTCGGTGCCGCACATGCTGTTCCAGAAGGGCGAAACCAATCGCCTGGTGATAAGCCTGCAGCCGGAAGAGAGTATCAGCTTGCAGCTGATGGCCAAGGCACCCGGCAAGGGCATGCAGCTGGAGCCTGTGGAGCTGGACCTGAACCTGGCACACGCATTCAACCGTACGCGCCGCTGGGAGGCCTACGAGCGGCTGCTGCTGGACGTAATCGAAGGCGATTCGACGCTTTTCATGCGCCGCGACGAGGTAGAGGCGGCCTGGAATTGGGTCGACCCGATCCTGCGCGGCTGGCAGAGCCATTACCGCAAACCACGACCTTATCCGGCCGGAACCGATGGCCCGGAACAGGCACGTCAGCTGATCGAGCATCAAGGTCGCCAGTGGTGGCGCTGAGCCATCCGCATGCAGCCAATCGCGGCGCCCGAGGCGGATTCCTTGTGACCGAGCTAGAGCGGCTCGTATCAAGTAGATCAACTAACGCATCGGACGCCCAACAACTAATCGACGAACTTCACAACATCGCAGCTCAATTGGCCTGCCATAAAAATTTCACCGTTGGGATGAAGTCGCTATCTCCACGAAACGGATTGCCGATATCTGCCGACGATATCGGCTATAGAACTCGTTAGTTCTGCCGCTCCATTAGCGCCTATTTCAGACGTAACTTCCGTTACTTCAACTGACAGCGAGACGGGCTGCGATCCGCCGCCGAACCGGTGAACTCCAAACCTGCCAGAAGCCCCATCCCATAAGGGTTCACCTACGATTTATGGCCGCTTCCAGCTGCTCTTCGAATGGGTTCGAATCCACCTGTTTCATTGCGCTAATTACTTGACTCTTGATCCCGTCGAGACTGGGATGGATATGTAGTCGAAATCACGGCGGGATTCAGCGCATGACGAGATAGTTCAACTCTCACGATAAACAGCGAACTTCGGGGATATCAGCGGCGAATCACTGCCTATGATCGGCGACTTGGGTTGAGAATTATTTTTCGATGTGTTTATTCTAATAAAGGATTTCAATCAACAACCCCAAAGGACTTGTTTTGAGTGTTCCTACCGTAACGCTCCGTCGCCCAACCGACGGCGACGGTTATCCCCTCCATGAGCTGGTAGCGCGCTGCCAACCTCTGGATACCAATTCGGTGTATTGCAACCTTCTGCAATGTTCCGATTTCGCCGATACCTCCATTGCCGCCGTCGATGCGGATGGCCATTTGGTAGGTTTCATTTCCGGTTACTGCCCGCCTTCCCGCCCGGACGCTCTGTTCGTTTGGCAGGTCGCGGTAGACGCCTCGATGCGCGGCCAGGGTCTGGCTCTGCGCATGCTGATGGCCCTGATCACACGGGCCGCCAGAGAACAGGGCGTGCGTTACCTGGAAACCACCATCTCGCCGGACAACGGAGCATCGCAGGCGCTATTCAAGAAGGCCTTCGCCAAGCTCGAGGTCGACTACAGCACCCGCACCTTGTTCGCTCGCGCCGAACATTTCGCCGGCAAGCACGAAGACGAAGTGCTCTACCGCGCCGGCCCGTTCGCCGTACCTAATTCAGAAGAAGAACTTGAGGAAAACGCATGAAAACTTTCGAACTGCACGAATCTGGCGTTCGCAGCTACTGCCGCTCCTTTCCAGTGGTCTTCAAGCAGGCCCGCGGTGCTGAACTCATTACCCGCGAAGGCAAGCACTACATCGACTTCCTCGCCGGTGCCGGCACGCTCAACTACGGCCACAACCATCCGGTGCTGAAGCAGGCGCTGCTCGACTACATCACCGCCGACGGCATCACTCACGGCCTGGACATGTATTCCGAGGCGAAGGAGCACTTCCTCTCCACCTTCGATCGGCTGATTCTCAAGCCGCGCAACATGGACTACGTCATGCAGTTCACCGGCCCTACCGGCACCAACGCGGTGGAAGCCGCGCTGAAGCTGGCGCGCAAGGTGACGGGTCGCAATAACATCATCAGCTTCACCAATGGCTTCCACGGCTGCAGCATCGGCGCGCTGGCGGCGACCGGTAACAAGCATCACCGTGGTGCTGCCGGCGTCCCGCTGACCGATGTCAGCCGCATGCCCTACGCCAATTATTTCGGCGACAAGGTCAACACCATCGCAATGATGGACAAGCTGCTGACCGACCCGTCCAGTGGCGTCGACAAGCCAGCAGCGGTAATCGTCGAAGTCGTCCAGGGTGAAGGCGGTCTGAACGCGGCGTCGGCCGAGTGGGTCCGCAAGCTGGAAAAACTCTGCCGCAAGCACGAAATGCTACTGATCATCGACGATATCCAGGCTGGCTGCGGTCGTACCGGCAGCTTCTTCAGCTTCGAAGAAATGGGTATCAAGCCGGACATGATCACCCTGTCCAAGTCGCTGTCGGGCTACGGTCTGCCGTTCGCCATGGTGCTGCTGCGCAAGGAGCTGGACCAGTGGAAGCCGGGCGAGCACAACGGCACCTTCCGCGGCAACAACCACGCCTTCGTCACTGCCGCCGCCGCCATCGAGCACTTCTGGAGCGATGACGAGTTCGCTAACAGCGTCAAAGCCAAGGGCAAGCGCATCGCCGACGGTATGCACAAGATCGTCCGCCGCTACGGCCCGGATTCGTTGTTCGTCAAAGGCCGCGGCATGATGATCGGCATCAGCTGCCCGGACGGTGACACCGCTGCCGCAGTCTGCCGCCACGCCTTCGAGAACGGCCTGGTGATCGAAACCAGCGGCGCCCACAGCGAAGTGGTCAAGTGCCTCTGCCCGCTGATCATCAGCGAAGAACAGATCGACAAGGCCATGAGCATCCTGGACAAGGCGTTCGCCGCCGTGATGTCCGAGCAGGACACCAATCAAGCCGTTTCTTGAGGAGTTGAAAATGATCGTACGTACCCTGGCTGAATGCGAGCAATCCAACCGCAAGATCAAGACAGAGACTTGGGACAGCACCCGCCTGTTGCTCAAGGACGACAAGATGGGTTTCTCGTTCCACATCACCACCATCTACGCCAACACAGAAACGCACATCCACTATCAGAACCATCTGGAGTCGGTGTACTGCATCAGCGGCAACGGCGAGGTCGAGACCATTGCCGACGGCAAGATCTACAAGATCGAGCCCGGCACCCTCTACATTCTCGACAAGCACGACGAGCACCTGCTGCGCGGCGGCAGCGAGGACATGAAGATGGCCTGCGTCTTCAACCCGCCACTCAACGGCAAGGAAGTGCATGACGAAAGCGGTGTTTACCCGCTAGAGGCTGAAACAGTCGCTTGATCTGAGCAAGAAAACGCAGGGCGGGTTGCACTCGCCCTGCATTGCAGAGGAATTGAGAGGAGACCCTAACGTGAACCCCGTGCAAGCCGACCTGTACCCTTCGCGCCAGCACGACGAACCCAGCTGGCAGGAGCGTCTGGATCCGGTTGTCTACAACAGTGACCTGATCAACGCCCCGATCGCACCGGAACTGATCGAACGCTTCGCGCGTGACGGTTATCTGGTCATCCCCAATCTCTTCAGCGCCGAGGAAGTCGCGAAATTTCGCGAAGAACTCGAACGTATGCGCCAGGATCCGGCCGTCGCCGATTCCGGCAAGACCATCAAGGAACCGGACAGCGGCGCGATCCGCTCGGTGTTCGCCATTCACAAGGACAACGACCTGTTCGCCCGCATCGCTGCGGACGAAAGGACCGCAGGCATTGCCCGCTTCATCCTCGGCGGGGACATCTATGTGCATCAGTCGCGGATGAACTTCAAGCCTGGCTTTACCGGCAAAGAGTTCTACTGGCACTCGGATTTCGAGACCTGGCACGTCGAAGATGGCCTGCCGCGGATGCGCACCCTGAGCTGCTCGATTCTGCTCACCGACAACGAACCGCACAACGGCCCACTGATGCTGGTGCCCGGATCGCACAAGCATTTCATCCGTTGCGTCGGTGCGACACCGGAGAATCACTACGAGAAGTCCCTGCGCAAGCAGGAGCTGGGCGTGCCGGACCACGACAGCTTGACCGAGCTGGCAGACCGTTATGGCATCGACACCGCCACCGGCCCAGCGGGCAGCGTGGTGTTCTTCGACTGCAACACGATTCACGGTTCGAACAGCAACATCACTCCCAGCGCGCGCAGCAATCTGTTCTATGTCTACAACAGTGTAGATAATGCCGCGCAGGCCCCGTTTTGCGGGCTCTCGCCACGTCCGGCCTTTGTTGCCGAGCGCGAGGATTTCGAACCGCTACAGATCCAGCCACAACGCTATCTCTGATTTATGTATATCGGGCCCACATTCGGGCCCGGTCTTTGTTGGCGGCCGAAAGGCGGCCCAGGGATGAAAATTCACCCCAAGACGGGACGTTGAATCGATGCATACCGTAGAAAAAATCGGCGGCACATCCATGAGCCGCTTCGAAGAACTGCTGAACAACATCTTTATTGGCAATCGCGAAGGCGATGCGCTTTATCAGCGCGTTTTCGTCGTGTCGGCCTACAGCGGCATGACCAATCTGCTGCTGGAACACAAGAAGACCGGTGAGCCCGGCGTATACCAGCGCTTCGCCGATGCCCGCAACGAAGGCGCCTGGCTCGACGCACTGGAAACCGTCCGCGCGCGCATGCTCAGCAAGAACGCCGAGCTGTTCGCCAGCGAGTTCGAGCTGCGCGCCGCCAACCAGTTCATCAACTCACGCATCGACGATGCCCGCGAGTGCATGAGCAGCCTGCAGCGCCTCTGCGCTTATGGCCACTTCCAGCTCGACGAGCACCTGATGAAGGTTCGCGAAATGCTCGCCTCCCTCGGCGAAGCGCACAGCGCGTTCAACTCGGTATTGGCGCTCAAGCACCGCGGCGTCAACGCGAAGATGGTCGACCTTACCGGCTGGCACCGCGACGCGCCGCTGCCCTTCGAGGAAATGGTCCGCCACAGCTTTGAAGAAGTGGACCTCTCCCGCGAACTGGTCGTCGCCACCGGCTACACGCACTGCAGCGAAGGCCTGATGAATACCTTCGACCGCGGCTACAGCGAGATCACCTTTGCTCAGATCGCGGCAGCGACCGGCGCGCGCGAGGCGATCATCCACAAGGAATTTCACCTCTCCAGCGCCGATCCGAACCTGGTCGGTGCCGACAAGGTGGTCACCATTGGCCGCACCAATTACGACGTCGCTGACCAGCTGTCGAACCTGGGCATGGAAGCGATCCACCCGCGTGCGGCCAAGACCCTGCGCCGCGCTGGCATCGAGCTGCGCATCAAGAACGCCTTCGAGCCGGACCACGCCGGCACGCTCATCAGCCAGGACTACAAGAGCGAGCGGCCCTGCGTCGAGATCATCGCCGGGCGCAAGGACGTCTTCGGCATCGAGGTGTTCGACCAAGACATGCTCGGCGACGTCGGCTACGACATCGAGATCAGCAAGCTGCTCAAGCAGCTGCGCCTTTACGTGGTCAACAAGGACTCCGACGCCAACAGCATCACCTACTACGCCTCGGGCTCGCGCAAGCTGATCAACCGCGCAGCCAAGTTAATCGAAGAGCGCTATTCAGCGGCGGAAGTCACCGTGCACAACGTCGCCATCGTTTCGGCGATCGGCTCCGACCTCAAGGTCAAGGGCATCCTCGCCAAAACCGTGGCGGCGCTGGCCGGCGCCGGCATCAGCATCCAGGCGGTGCACCAGTCGATCCGCCAGGTGGAGATGCAGTGTGTGGTCAATGAGGAGGATTACGATGCGGCAGTGGCTGCCCTGCATCGCGCACTGATCGAGCCGGAAAACCATGGCGATGTGATCGCCGCGGCATAGCACGCTTTTGCCAATCCGTACCAGCGAAGAGGCGTCCGGCCTCTTCGCTGGCGTCATTCGATCAGTGGCCGTGGCCGTGGCCGAGAATGAAGCGGCTGATCTGTGGCAACGTGATGATGTGAGCGGCGGCGCCACGTGCGATGGCTTCCTTGGGCATGCCGAACACCACGCAGCTGGCTTCATCCTGCGCGGCAGTCAGCGCGCCGGCTTCGCGCATTTCGAGAAGACCTCTGGCGCCGTCATCACCCATGCCGGTCAT
The DNA here is from genome assembly GCF_045999685.1 of Stutzerimonas sp. VN223-3. Taxonomy (NCBI): domain Bacteria; kingdom Pseudomonadati; phylum Pseudomonadota; class Gammaproteobacteria; order Pseudomonadales; family Pseudomonadaceae; genus Stutzerimonas; species Stutzerimonas sp. VN223-3. Next base: position 367,746 of record NZ_RBEC01000002.1, read on the forward strand.
GATCACGCCAATGGCGTTCTTGCCCGCCTCCCGCGCCACCGAGCGAAACAGCACATCGACCGACGGTTTGTGCCGATTAACCGGGGGCCCATCCTGGATGGTCACGTGGTACTGAGCACCACTGCGCTTGAGCTGCATATGGCGCCCACCCGGCGCAATCAACACCCTGCCAGGCCGCACCCGATCGCTATTCTCGGCTTCCTTGACTTCGCAACGACAAATGCGATTGAGCCGATCGGCAAAGGCCGCCGTGAATTTCTCCGGCATATGCTGAACGACCACGATGCCAGGGCAATCTTCCGGCAGGCTCGTCAGCACGGTCTGCAACGCTTGGGTGCCGCCGGTCGACGTACCGAGCGCGATAACGCTTTCGGTTGTTTTGGCCATTGCTCGCTGAGCGACAGGGGCAGTGGCAACGACATGCTCCGTCGCTCGTGCTGGCGCCGAACCCACCCGCGCCCGCGCCGCCGCTTTGACGGCACGGATCAACGCGGCGGACGACTCGTTCAGGAAATCCTTCAGCCCGACCTTCGGCTTGGTGATGATTTCCACCGCACCGGCTGCCAGCGCATCCACACTGGTTTGCGCGCCTTTTTCGGTCAGCGTCGAGCAGATCACCACCGGCGTGGGGCGTTCGCTCATGATTTTCTTCAGGAAGGTGATGCCGTCCATGCGTGGCATTTCGACGTCGAGAAGAATCACGTCCGGCCACTGTGTCTGCATTTTCTGCAGCGCGAACAGTGGATCGGATGCCGAGCCGATGACTTCGATCGACTGGTCCTGCCCCAGCACTGCGGCGACGACTTGGCGGACCACTGCCGAGTCATCGACGATGAAGACACGGATTTTTTTACTCACGGCGGTATCCCTTGTTGCGACGGGGCGAATTAGCGCATCGCGTTGACGTGACGGACCCAGACGTTGCCGCTGGCGATGTCGAAAATCACATTTCGATAACCCACCCCGCCCAAGCTCTCAGAAGTGATATGCAGTCCGTGCGCCGCGATCAAGCTGCGTACTGCTTCAATGTTGCGGCCTGCTACCGTTCGTTCTCGATGTTTATAGTTGGCAAACATATCGCCACCGCCAAATAGCTTGACCTCGTATTGCTCGGGTCGGGTGCCCAGCTTTTTTGCCTCTCGGAGCATCAGCTCAAGCGCCTCATCGGCATATTTGCCACTAAGCGTCTGCTCGGCTCGACGCTTCCTGTATGGCAGCATGTAATGACACATCCCACCGAACCGTCGCTCCCGATGCCATAGAACGATGGACACGCAGGAGCCGAGCGTCGTGCGAATGCAAAAATTTTCATCGGCGAATTCGTATTCGCCTGGATGGATAAACAGGTCAATTGCCAAGGTCGTGAATCAAGTCGGCTTGCGATAGATCGAAGGTCGCACCGCCTCAAGCCCGTCCGCGATGCCATTCAGGCTTTCAGAATGACCGATGAAGAGGTAGCCGCCGGGCTTGAGCAAACCAACAACGCGGCGCACGATCTGGGCCTTGGTCTCCTGCGAAAAGTAGATCATGACGTTGCGCAGGAATATGACATCGAACTGCTCGAGTTTCGGAAGGCTCGTATTCAGGTTGATCTGGCGAAACTCCAAGCGCTCCCGCAACCCCCTTCCCACGAGGAAGGTTCCAACCTGGCTTCCCTTGCCCTTGAGGCAGTACCGCTCCAGCGACGCGCGCGGAATGCCTTCGGTGCGCGCCATGCCGTAGTGACCGCTACGCGCCTTGGCCAGGACATGCGTATTGAGATCCGAACCCATCACCGACCAGCCGTCGCCACCGAACGCGTCGGCCAACACCATCGCGACGCTGTACGCCTCCTCGCCACTTGAGCAGGCCGCGCTCCAGACGCGGAAAGTGCGCCCACTCGCGTGGGCTGGCAGGATCTTTTCGCGCAGGTAATCAAAATGCTTGGGCTCGCGAAAGAAATAGGTTTCGTTGGTGGTCAGCAAGTCGATCGCCCATTGCCACTCTTCTGAATCCTGGCCCAGCAAATCGTAATAAGCCCTGAAGCTCGGACAATCACGCGCCTTGAGGCGCTTGGACAGCCTGCCGTTGACCAGTGCCTTTTTTGAAGGCGCCAAGGTCACTCCGGCCTCGTTGAACATCAATTGCTGGAACAGCCGGAATTCCGAGTCGCTGATGGAAAAAAGGCCACGCCCCGCAACGGCTGCGTCACTCACGGCCGCCCTCCCGGTCGGCCAGGTCCGACAACGCTGCCATCTCTTCGACCGCGAGCACCTTGTCGACATTGAGCAGAATCACGAACCGCCCGCTGACCTTGCCCATGCCGCTGATGAAATCGGCCCGAATCCTGGCGCCGAAGGCCGGCGCCGGCTCGATTTCCGATTGGGGGATATCCAGCACTTCCGAAACTGCATCAACCACAACCCCGAGCTCCTGCTGCGCCCCTTCGTGCTCGATCTCCACGATCACGACGCAGGTGCGCCGATGGATATCGCTGACTCCGCGGCCGAAGCGCGCGGACAGATCAATCACCGGTACCACGCTGCCCCTCAGATTGATCACGCCTCTGACGAAGCGCGGCATCATCGGTACGGTCGTGACATTGCCGTACTCGATGATTTCACGCACCCGCTGGATACCCACCGCGAACATCTCGTCGGCAAGCAGGAAGGTCAGATACTGCTGATCGGCAGCCGCTGCACGCTGCGGCTGCTCGACTTTAGTCAATTCGCTCATAGCCTCCTCCTAGAAGCGCTCGAATTCGGCTTCGTCCGGTTCAGCGACGAGCTTTTTCTTCATCTGCGCGCTGGCGCTCGCTTTGACCAAACCAGTGGAACCCTTTTTGGTCGCACCGGCCCGAGCCGCCTTCGTGGACCCGGAAGCCGCCTGGCTTTCCAGCTTGAAGAAGCTCATCAGATCCTGCAGTTGCTCAGCCTGGGCACTCATTTCCTCCGCGGTCGCCGAAAGCTCTTCGGAAGAGGACGCGTTCTGCTGCGTCAGTTGGTTGAGCTGTTCCATGGCGTCGTTGATCTGGCCCACGCCGGAGGACTGCTCTTCGGAACCGGCCGAAATTTCCTGCACTAGATCAGCGGCTTTCTTGATCGACGGCACGATGGTGCCCAGCAATTGGCCTGCCTTCTCTGCAAGTTCCACGGACGAGCCGGCGACTTCACCGATCTCGCGCGCGGCCACCTGCGAACGCTCGGCCAGCTTACGGACTTCCGCGGCGACCACCGCAAAGCCCTTGCCGTGCTCGCCGGCGCGCGCCGCTTCGATCGCCGCGTTGAGCGCCAACAGATTGGTCTGGTAGGCGATGTCGTCGATGATCGAGATCTTGGCGGCGATGTTTCTCATCGCTGCCACGGTTTTCTCCACTGCTTCGCCGCCTTCGACGGCGTCTTTCGAGGCCTTGGTGGCGATACCGTCGGTAACTTTGGCGTTTTCGGTGTTCTGCTGGATCGAGGCGGTCATCTGCTCCATCGAGGCGGACGTTTCCTCGACCGAGGCGGCCTGTTCGCTGGATGCCTGCGAAAGGCCCTGGCTGGTCGCACTTACTTCTTCAGAAGCGGAGGCCAGGCTGTCAGCGGCGGAGCGGACTTCACCGATGGTCTGGGTCAGCCGGTCGACCATGCTCTGCATCGCAAGCAGCAGCTGGCCGGTTTCGTCCTTCGATGTCGCATCGAGTTTTACCGTCATGTCGCCCTCGGCCAGACGGTCGGCCGCGTCCACCGCTACCCTGAGCGGGCGGGTGATGCTGCGGGTGACTACCCAGGCGGAAAGCACAGCAATCAAGAGAGCACCGGCACCCAGCATGATCATCAGCATCCAGCTGCTGGCATAGCTTTCGGCCGCCGCCTCGCCAGCCTCGTCCATCTGGCCCGCCTGGTATTCCAGCAGTGCATCGACAGTGCCGAAGTAACTGTTCTGCGTAGCCCGTAGGGACCCGGTTAGTACGTTCACCGCCGCATCCCTCAAGCCCTGATTGGCATAGCCAATCAGCTCGTCCTGGGCCGCTTCATACGCTTCACGGGCCTGCGCGATATCTGCAAATAACCGCTGGCCTTCGTCGCTTTCGAGACTCTTCTGGAGCTCATCCAGGCCCTCTTTGATCTGGACCCGCTGCCGTTTGAGCCGTTCTAGCTCCTCTGCCACGTCACTGCCCGTGAGCAACAGCACGTTACGAATGGCGCGGGCCGATTCGTTGAGGTTGTTCTTGATTGAGTTGGCGACTTCCGTCTTGGGGTAACGGTCGTCGATCACGGTCCTGAGACCGCTGTTCAGCGAACCGAGCGAGCTGAGCCCGACGACGATGATGGTTATCAACAAGGTGATCACCAAGCCGAAGCCCAGCCCCATTTTCATGCCGATTTTCAGATTCTTAAGCACGTTTATTTACCCCATGACCGGACAGCACTGTCCGAAGTGACCGATTTGTACCGTTCGCCCACGAACTGGACCGAGCGGGTTTCCTGTTCTACTGCCCGCTGTACAAGCGCGGGTACATCGAGAATCAGCGCCACCTCACCACTACCTAGAATGGTGGAGCCGCTAATACCGCTTAAATTGGCGAAGAGCCGCCCGAGAGGTTTGATTACCGTCTGGTATTCACCCAGTAACGCATCCACGATCAGCCCCGCCTTGTGGCCGCCATAACTCACCACCACGATGTTCTCGCGGCGCCCAACTTGCCCATCAAGATCGAAGTAATCGCGCAAGCGAATGAAGGGCAGCACCTCGCCGCGCAGGTTGATGAAGCTGCACTGGCGCGTTTCCTTGTGTTGTTCTGTCGTGAGTTCTACGCACTCGACCACGCTTTTGAGCGGCACCACATAGCTCGCATCGCCCACTCCGATGAGAAAGCCATCGATGATGGCGAGGGTCAGCGGCAGGCGGATGCGCAGCGTCGTGCCGCGACCCTCCACTGACTCGACATCCACGGTGCCCCGGAGCGCTTCGATGTTGCGCTTCACCACATCCATGCCCACGCCGCGGCCGGAAAGGTTGGTGACCGCATCGGCCGTGGAGAAGCCTGGTTCGAAAATGAGCTGGAAGATCTCGGCTTCCATGAGGCCATCGGTACTCTGGATGACGCCGCGCTCCAGCGCTTTGGCCAAAATCTTTCCGCGGTTGAGTCCGCCACCATCGTCGCCAACTTCGATGACGATGCTGCCGGCCTCGTGATAGGCGTTGAGCCGCACAGTTCCTTGGCTGGGCTTACCCGAGAGTGATCGTCGGTCGGCCGACTCGATGCCGTGGTCCATGGCGTTGCGTACCAGATGCATGAGCGGATCGGCGATCTTTTCCACCACGGTCTTGTCGAGCTCGGTATCCGCGCCGCTGATTTCCAGCCGGATGTCCTTGCCCAACTCTTGGGACACATCCCGTACCACCCGCTGGAAGCGCTGGAACGTCTCGCCAATGGGCACCATCCGAAGCTCCAGCGAGCCGTCCCGAATCTCCTCGACCAAGCCCGTAACCACAGCCACGGCTTCCTGAGTGGGGGTATCGCCGTTGCGCTGGGCGCAAAGCCCGGCGGCAGCGCTGGCGATAACGAGTTCGCCGACCAGGTTGATCAACGCATCCAGCTTGTCCGCCTGCACCCGAATGTATTGGCTCGCCTGCGCCCGCGTTTCACGGGCCTGTTGCTGCTTGCCCAGTGCGACGCTCAATACCTCAGGCGATACGGCGCCGTTTTCCACAAGCACCTGGCCAATGCGTGGAGCATCTTCGGCAGGAGTGTCGGCCGATTGCTGACACGCCAAGCCCGCGTCGAGTTCGGCACGGGTCAGCGCGCCGCTCGCCACCAATATCTCGCCGAGCCGGGCGTCGTTTTCCGGCAACTGCTGGATCAGCGTTATATAGCGCTCTGCCTCGCTGCCCGGCGGGAGAATACGAAGCTGGCAGTCCTCTCGCACGAACTCGAACACCGCCTCGATCGCAGCTTTATCGGTATCGGCCCTGAGGTCGATTTCGAAGCCCAGGTAGCAGCTCTCCGCGTCCATATCATCGGCGGATGGCAGCGCATCGGCTAGCGTGGCGACATTGACGATGTCGCCGAGTGTGCCTAGATAGCGGATGAACCCCATCGGATCCATGCCATGGCGCAGCACGTCTGGGCCGAAGCGCACGGAGATATGCCAGAGGTCAATGCCGCCGCCGCTTCGGGCTGAAGCGACCGCGACAGCCGTGTCATTCACCGCAGGAACAGGCGCGTCCGCTTCCTGATAGTCGGCGAGCGTGAGCAGCAGGATATGGCCCTCGGCTGACAACGCGGAAGGGACGCTGTCGGCATCACAGTCGATGAGCGACGCGATGTGATCGCGTGACTTGAGCAGCAGTGCCGCCAGATCCTGATCGAGCGTGATCTCCCCTTCACGCAGTCGGTCGAGCACGTTCTCCACCACGTGGGTGAACGCCACCACGTGATCGAGCGCGAAAAGCCCAGCCGAGCCTTTGATGGTGTGCACGCAGCGAAACAGCGCGTTGAGTTGTTCCGAGTCCTGAGCACCGGCCTCGATTTCAAGCAGGTAGCGCTCCATGTCCTCGAGCATTTCACGGCTCTCGGCGAGGAACGTACTGAAAACGTCATCCAGGTTCATCGGAATTCTCTTTTTTCTGCGGGCATGAACACCGGATCACCGAAGTCAGGCGCGAGGTTGAGAAGCGTCAGGGCCTCCAACACAGCTTCGCTGTGATTGACGTAGAACAGCCGACCACCCGCCCGTGCCGCCTCACGTTTGGCGAGCAGCAGGAGCTGAACACCGGCGGTATCCACCTCGCTCACCTGTGCGAGATCGATTTCCTGATCGACGCCGGCCGTGGCGATTGCAAGCAACCGAGGCTTGAGCGCTGCGGCATGGAACACACAGAGCTCACCGGCGAGGCTCGAGCGCCCCTCACCCATGACGCTGATTTCGCAGCTCATGGTCAGGGCATGATCAGTTTGGAGACCGCAGCAAGCATCTGCTGCGGCTGGAATGGTTTGACCACCCAGGCTTTAGCACCCGCAGCCTGGCCCTGAGCCTTCTTGCCCTCGGCCGATTCGGTGGTGAGCATGATGACGGGCGTGAACTTGTATTCCGGCCGTGCCTTGACCTGCTTGAGGAACGTGATGCCGTCCATCACCGGCATGTTCACATCCGAAATGATCAGATGGACCCGTTGACCGGTGAGCTTGTTGAGCGCGTTCTGTCCGTCCGTCGCTTCGATAACGTCATAACCCGCGCCTTTCAAGGCGATCCCGACGACCTGCCTGATGGATGCCGAGTCATCGACGATGAGTATTGTCTTGGCCATGCCACTTCCACCTTATTAACAGTTATTCAAGCTTGCGCTTGGGATGCCTAGAAAAACGTAATGCCGTCCGTATCGTCGTCGGCGGTCTTGCCACTGTGAGCGCTGTGCTCGTCCGCCATGGCGTAGGAGTTTTCGATCTCCGCGAGCAATGCCTCGACATCCACTGCGCTGGGCTCGATATCCGGAGCCGCCTGGGCGCGAAGGGCATGCGTGGCACTGCCGATGTTGTCGCGCACATGGCACAGAATCTGGCTGGTGCGGTCCTGGAACTGGAGGGCCACCAGCGCCTGGCTCACTCCGGCCTGAATTTGCGCGTTGGTTTCCTGCAGATGCTGACCCGAGCTGGCAAGGCCTTCGGCCATGTGGCGGAACTCCTCCAGGACCTGGCTGATGGCGCTCTCGGAAAGCTGCACCGATTGGTCGCGCGCCTCGGCTTCGAGGGCTGCATCGCAGGTGCTGCGGATGGCCTCGTTGATGGCGGCGATCTTGACGCCGATGTTTTTGCCGGTCTCGCCGGAGCGGCGCGACAGCTCGCGCACTTCGGTCGCCACTACCGCAAATCCCCGCCCTTGCTCACCGGCGCGCGCCGCCTCGATCGAAGCGTTGAGCGCCAGCAGGTTGGTTTGCGACGCAACAGCCGCTACATCGCCGGCCATATTGTTGAGCTCGTCGATGAATGAGTTCAGATGCTGGATCTGCTCGAGCTGCGCTTGCTTTTCGGTCAGCGCGGTTTTGAGTGCTTGCACTACATTCAGCAAGCGCTCCTCGCTACGTTCGAACAGCGCGCCCATGCCGCGCTCGTCAACTGCCATGCCGGAGAAGAGCTGCGTGGCCTGGTCAAGCTCGACGCTCATCCGCGCAAATTGCCCGGAGAGCTCAACGACCGAATCCTCGGTCTGGCTGCGGGCGTTCTCGATCTGCCGCTCCCAGACTGGGAACAGACGCTCGGCGAAACCCGAAAGAGTTGGACGGTACAAGCGATTCAAAGCGTCCTGAACCGCATCGATGCTTTGCTGCTGGGATTGCGCAGCACTTGCGAGCAGGCGCTGGACCCGGTGTTTTTTCCGCTCGGCCACGACTGCGACCAACCATAGGAAGGCAGATACAGGAGCGGCAACGACAAGAGGAGCGGTAACGAACAGCACGCCCGAGCCTACGCATGCGCCCGCATAAGGAGATATCAGCCAGGACCCGGCCCGACTCGCCAACATAGGTCTTTTCGCCTTCAACGAGCCAAACGGCGGGGACACATCTAGTTGGCTGGCGCGATAGGAATATGGCTTGCCCTGAGCGGGACGCCCGAGTTTCTCAGTCATAATTCCTCGATTGCTGAGAGGGTGAATACCGAGCCAAGCAGCTCGCCAAAACCCTTAGCGGCAATGCAGCCTAAAACATTAAGAAATATTGGCGCCATTTGTCTGGCTCTCTGGCGCGCCGATCACCAGAATCGATAGATAAGCTGAAGCACAGCGTGGGTGCGATAACGGATAGGCTTTTCAAGCCAACGTACCGGTACAGCCGCATCATCCAGGCGACTGGCCTGCACCCTTCTCGTTGGATAGCCGACGTCGCTGTATCTGCAGGTGCGCCTCATGGCTATGCCTTACACGCTGGATAGGCCAAGCGATTGGGCTCGGGCCCGCCAAAGATTATCGACGTAGCGCACCTGGTGCAGGCGCAACAGCTTGTGATCGCCTCAGTAGTTCGCCATCGACTGACGGGGCGAAGTAATCGCCAAGAACCGCTCTGCGGAAGGTGGGCCGGGCGGCGTTCCGCGTAGGTAGGGTGGGCTTCAGCCCACCGCTTGCTCGCAAACACAGCCCTATCGACGCCTCGCCTGGCCTGTTGTCAGCCGGCTCATCTCTGGTGGGCTGAAGCCCACCCTACAAGGCTTGCTCGCAAGCACAGCCTAATCAGCGCCTCGCCGGACCTGGCGCTCGCCGGCTTCGGTAGCTGGTGGGCTAAAGCCCACCCTACAAACTGAAGCCCACCCTACAAGGTAGTCAGCCTTGCTATTCGCTAGCGAACAGTTTTACGAATTCCTCGGCCGGCACTGGACGACTGATCAGGTAGCCCTGTATCTCATCGCACAGATGCGCTTGGAGGAAATCCCTCTGCGCCTGCGTCTCGACGCCTTCGGCCACCACTTTTAACTCCAGGCTATGGACCATGGCGATGATGGCCCGAACGATGGCCGAGTCTTCGCCGACCTGGTCCAGTTCTGAAATGAACGAGCGGTCGATCTTGACGAAATCCACCGGGAAACGCTTCAAATAGCTGAGCGATGAATAACCGGTGCCGAAGTCGTCGATCGCCAGCTTCACGCCCAGTGCGCGCAGCTGATGACTGATGCTGATTGCATTGTCGATATCGTCGAGCAGCTGGCTCTCGGTCAATTCCAGCTCGAGCATATCCGCCGGCAATCTGGTCTCTTCCAGCACCTGACGCACCAGGCTGACGAAGTTACCCTGGCGCAGTTGCTTCGCCGACAAGTTCACCGAAACGCGGATCGTCGCCAGCCCCTCCTGCTGCCACTGACGCGCTTGCAAGCAAGCCTGGCGCAGCACGAACTCACCCAACGGAATGATCAGCCCGGTCTCTTCGGCCAGCGCAATGAACTGACCCGGCGCCAGCAAACCCTGCTGCGGGTGGCGCCAGCGTACCAACGCTTCGGCGGCATCCAGGCGACCGTCCGCCACGTTCAACCGCGGCTGATAGAAAACCTCCAATTGCCCCTCTTCAAGGGCTCGGCGCAGCTGGTTTTCCAGCTTGAGGTTTTCCAGGCTGGAGGCCTGCAAGCGCTCGGTGAAGAACTGCAAGGTACTACCGCCCAGGTGTTTTGCATGCTGCATCGCCATGTTCGCCTGCAGCAGCAGGGATGTAGCTTCACGCGCATTGTCGGGCATCAGGCTCACACCGATGGAAGCACTGACCACCAGTTCCTGGCCATCGACAAGCACCGGCTTGCTGATGCGCGATAGCAGGCGGCTGCCGCTATGCGCCAGCGTCGACAGGCTGCCATAGCTCTCAAGCACCACCGCGAACTCATCGCCGGACAGCCGCGCAATGGTGTCGGCGTTGGAAAACGTATGCGACAGACGACGGGATATCTCGCGCAGCAACTGATCGGCCGCCTCGTGTCCCAGGCTCTGGTTCAGCACCTTAAAGCGGTCAAGGTCGATATAGAGGACCGCCAACCCGCGGCTGCTGTTGCGCGCCCGTTCGCAGGCACTATGCAGGCGCGTCTTGAGCAGGCTGCGATTGGCCAGCCCGGTGAGTTCGTCGAAGTGCGTCAAGTAGCGCAGGCGCTCCTCCACCTGACGCCGAACGCTGAGGTCGGAGACGAACGCCACGACGTGGCTGACGTTGCCCTGGGGATCGCGGACTACACGCAGTTGTGCCCATTGCGGGTAGACCTCGCCGTTCTTGCGGGTCTCGACCAGTTCGCCCTGCCAGCTCCCGTCCCGCAACAGACCGTCGCGAATCGACGCGTATTGCTGACGGCTGTCCTCGGAACTGGCCAACCGCGCCACGCTATGCCCGATGAGCTCTTCGCGGGTATAACCAGACAACGCACAGCAGGCGTCGTTGACCGCCAGCAGGCGAAACTCGGCATCCAGGATCGCCATGCCCTCACCCGCCGCATCGAATACCGTCGCCGCCAGGCGCTGCTGCTCGTCCTGCCGATGAGTCTCGCTGATATCACGACGAGTGCCGATCATCCGCAGCGCGCGCCCGCTGGCGTCGCGCTGAATGACACGCCCGCGATCTTCGATCCAGACGTAGGAGCCGTCGGTCTGTATCGCTCGATAACGAACCGTATAGAGGTCAGTCTCGCCCTTGAGGTGGGCGATCACGTCCATGCGCACCCGCTGCAAGTCGTCCGGGTGGACTTCGGACCGCTGCCGATCGATCAGGCGCAACCGTCCGTTCTTACCGATACCGAAAATTACCTCCATGCGTGAATGGTGGACCTCGTCATGCTCGAGGTCCCAGTCCCATAGGCCCAGCTCGCTGGCTTCGAGCGCCAAGGTCAGCCGCGTCTCGCTTTCGCGTAGCTCCACGGTGCGCTCGGCCACTCGCTGCTCGAGCCCATCGAAAGCTTCGCGCAGTTGGCCTTCAGCATGCCGCCGCTGCTCGACTTCGCGGGCCAGTTCGCCGTTCAACAGGGCCGCCTCGCTGCGCATGTTCTGCAGCCGCTTGATCAGTTGCTGGTTGTGAAAACGCTGTTGCAGGCTTGCAGTCAGCAGGCGTTTGGTCTGCCAGGCGATCATGCTGAGGGTCAGCAGAACGATCACCGTCAGCACGCCCCAGCCCTGCTGCTGCGCCTGATCACTGCTCAATAGCACAAACGCGGCCGGTAACAGACTGGGTAAGGCAAGCGCGAGGAAGGCGCGAAACGAAACGCCGCTGGTCACGCAGCCAGCGACGATCACCGAGCCGGTCGCACCGAAAAGAAGGGTTTGTTGGACGAAGTCGTCGCTGGGCACTAGCGCGACGATCGCGTAGCCGAGTGTGATGGCCGTGACGGCGTTGCCGAGCACAAACGCGCGGAGCCAATACGGACGCTGCTGGTCCCCGGTATCGGCCTTACAGAATGAGTTCGCCTGTTGCAGCCGCAACAGCGCCAGTAGCAGCGTCCAACCTGACCACAGCGCCAGATTCAGCCCTGGCGCCTTGCCCCAGAGAAGCGCGACGAATACCAGACTGGCGAGAATCATCAATATCAGCGATATCTGGGAGCCCTGATAGAGCAGCCGCGTACGCTCGGTCCGTTGGTCGATCTCCGCAAGGTTAATAGCGGCTTGGTCCTCCTTGGCCAATGGCGCCGATTGGGTTGCCTGGGCGAAATTGATCATTGATGCGTTCTTGTTAGGTCTGGAAGGCGTCTTCTGGCACCGGTCGATGATGGCACGCTGCTAGCCTTCGGTAACAGCCCGTTCCGATCAACGAACGAGAACGGCCGCGCAACCGCGTTACAAAGCACCGTGTTAGAGCTGTCAGCCCGCTGCGCATCCGTCTGGTATGTTCAAACCCACCGGCAACCCATTCGAGACGATGCCGCATCGGCGCCCGTCCGTTGTACGAGCGAGCCACTCGGGTTTGCGGATAGAATAGCGCTCATGCATGACGATCTCTCCCTCCTCCTGAATTCTCTCAACGACGCTCAGCGCCAGGCCGTGGCCGCGCCGCTGGGTCGCCAACTTGTGCTTGCCGGTGCCGGCTCGGGCAAAACCCGCGTGCTGGTGCACCGCATCGCCTGGCTACACCAGGTGGAACGCGCCTCGCTGCATTCGATTCTGTCGGTGACCTTCACCAACAAGGCCGCCGCTGAGATGCGCCAGCGTATCGAACAGCTGATGCAGGTCAACCCGCAGGGCATGTGGGTCGGCACCTTCCACGGCCTGGCGCACCGCCTGCTTCGCGCGCATTGGCAGGAAGCCAAGCTGGCGCAGAATTTTCAGATCCTCGACTCCGACGACCAACAACGGCTGGTCAAGCGGGTAATCCGCGAACTGGGCCTCGACGAGCAGCGCTGGCCGGCGCGCCAGGCCCAATGGTGGATCAACGGGCAGAAGGACGAGGGCCTGCGTCCACGGCATATCCAGGCCAGCGGCGATCTGTTTCTGGCTACCATGCTGAGCATCTATGAAGCCTACGAGGCTGCCTGTGCGCGTGCCGGCGTGATCGACTTTTCCGAGCTGCTGCTGCGCGCGCTGGATTTGTGGCGCGACAACCCAGGCCTGCTCGATCACTACCAGCGACGCTTCCGCCACATTCTGGTCGACGAGTTCCAGGACACCAACGCCGTGCAATACGCCTGGCTGCGATTCCTCGCCAAGGGCGGCGAAAGCCTGATGGTAGTGGGTGACGACGACCAGTCGATCTACGGCTGGCGCGGCGCGCGTATCGAAAACCTGCACCAGTTCAGCGAAGACTTCCGCGACGCCGAAACCATCCGCCTGGAACAGAACTACCGCTCCACCGCCTGCATCCTCAAGGCCGCCAACGCCCTGATCGCCAACAACCAGGGCCGCCTCGGCAAGGAACTCTGGACTGAGGGCTGCGAGGGCGAGCCGATCAGTCTCTATGCCGCATTTAACGAACACGACGAAGCACGCTACGTCGTCGAAAGCATCGAGAGCGCGATCAAGAAAGAAGGCCTCGCACGCAGCGAGATCGCCATTCTCTACCGCTCCAACGCCCAGTCGCGGGTGCTGGAAGAAGCGCTGCTACGCGAGCGGATTCCCTATCGTATCTACGGCGGCCAACGCTTCTTCGAGCGCGCCGAGATCAAGAACGCCATGGCGTACCTGCGCCTGATCCAGACTCGCGACAACGACGCGGCGCTGGAGCGGGTGATCAACGTGCCCGCGCGCGGCATCGGAGAGAAGACCGTGGAATGCCTGCGTCAGCTGGCACGCCAGCAGGAAACTTCAATGTGGGCGGCGCTGCATCAGGCAGTCGGTACCAAGGTGGTTTCTGGCCGCGCGGCCAGTGCGCTGAACGCCTTCGTCGAGCTGATCGACACCCTGGCGTTGAAAGTCGAAGGCATGCAATTGCACAACATGGCGCAGCTGGTCATCGAGCAATCCGGGCTGCTCGCCTATCACCGCGACGAGAAGGGCGAAAAAGCCCAGGCAAGGGTAGAAAACCTCGAGGAACTGGTCTCCGCCGCACGCGCCTTCGACAACTACAGCGAAGGCGAAGAAGACGAGCAGACGCCACTGGCCGCCTTCCTCGACCACGCCTCGCTGGAGGCTGGCGAGCAGCAGGCCGGCGATCACGAAGACAGCGTGCAGCTGATGACGCTGCACAGTGCGAAGGGTCTGGAGTTTCCGCTGGTATTCCTGGTCGGCATGGAAGAAGGCCTGTTCCCGCACAAGATGAGCCTGGAAGAATCCGGCCGTCTCGAGGAAGAACGCCGCCTGGCCTACGTCGGCATCACTCGCGCCATGCAACAGCTGATCATCACCTACGCTGAGACCCGGCGGTTGTACGGCACCGAGACCTACAACAAGATCTCTCGCTTCGTTCGCGAACTGCCGCCGGCGCTGGTCAGCGAAGTGCGCCTGAGCAACACCGTCAGTCGCAGCTTCAACAGCCGCGGTATGGGCGGCGGCTCGATATTCGACGGCGCCAACGTGCCGGAAACGCCGTTCAACCTCGGTCAGCGCGTCCGCCATTCACTGTTCGGTGAGGGCACCATCCTCAATTTCGAGGGCTCCGGTGCTCAAGCCCGTGTGCAGGTGAACTTCGAGGACGAAGGAAGCAAGTGGTTGATGCTCAGTTATGCCAAACTCGAAGCGCTATGACGTATACGTCAACCTGTATCGATACTAATAAAATTCGCCAAAGGAAATAGCCACTCATGAAACGCCGTCACTTGTTTGGTGCCGCCGCTGCCCTGCTTGCATCGCTCAGCCTCGCAGGCTGCAACGACGAGAAGAAAGTCGAACCCACCGCTGAGCCGAAGGCCGCAGCCAGCGAAGCACCCAAGACCTACGACTGGAAGATGGTCACCGCCTGGCCGAAGAACTATCCGGGCCTGGGCACAGCCGCCCAGCGCCTGGCCGACCGCGTCAGCGCCATGAGTGACGGCCGGCTGACCATCAAGGTTTATGCCGCCGGTGAGCTGGTGCCGGCGCTGGAGGTGTTCGACGCCGTCTCTCGCGGTACGGCCGAACTCGGCCACGGCGCGGCGTACTACTGGAAAGGCAAGGTCCCCACGGCACAGTTCTTCACATCAGTTCCGTTCGGGCTGTCGACCAGCGAAATGAACGCCTGGCTGACCCGCGGCGACGGGCAGAAATTCTGGGACGAAGCCTACGCCCCCTACGGCGTCAAACCCATGGTTGTGGGCAACACCGGCATGCAAATGGGCGGCTGGTTCAACAAGGAGATCAACTCGCTGCAGGACCTTCAAGGCTTGAAGATCCGCACGCCCGGCCTGGGTGGCGAAGTGCTGAGTCGGCTCGGTGCAACGACCGTCAACATGCCGGGTGGCGAGGTCTTCACTGCGCTGCAGACCGGTGCGATCGATGCTACCGACTGGGTCAGCCCGTACAACGATCTCGCCTTCGGCCTGCACAAGGCAGCGAAGTATTACTACTACCCCGGCTGGCAGGAGCCCCAAGCCGTGCTGGAACTTCTGGTCAATCAGAAGGCCCTCGACAGCCTGCCGGACGATCTGCGCGCGATCCTCACCGAAGCCGCCCTCGCCGCCAGCCGCGACATGATCGACGACTACGTCTACAACAACGCCATGGCGCTCGATCAGCTCAAGCAGCAAGGCACCCAGCTGAGGCGTTTCCCCGATGAGGTGCTGGCCGCCATGCACGAGCAGTCCGATGTAGTACTCGGCGAACTGGCTGCACAGAGCGAGCTGAATGGCCGCATTTGGGCCTCGATGAAAGCGTTCCAGGCCCAGGTCAAACCGATGCATGAGATCTCAGAGAAAGAGCTGTACAACTGGCGCTGAGCCAGGGGACCCTCCCGAAGCTTGCCGGCCCTTTGCCGGCAAGCGCAACGAAGCAAAAGCCGGAAACACTCTGCAGCTGGCGCGCGCGGATCGGGCCGTGCAACATCACACCGTATTTTTCATCCAAACCGGGACTACCAAATGCAACGTGTGCTTAGCATCTTCATGGCGCTGTGTATCGGCCTGACTCTCAGTCTCGACGCCAACGCCAAGCGCTTCGGCGGCGGCAAGAGCTTCGGCTCGGCGCCCAGCCATCAGACCCGTCAGGCGCCACAACAGACCCAGGCTGCGCCGAATCAGGCTGGCCGTCAGACTCCGGCCGCCGCCAGCGGCGCCTCGCGCTGGCTCGGCCCGCTGGCCGGTCTCGCCGCCGGTGGTTTGCTCGCTTCCATGTTCATGGGCGATGGCTTCGAGGGCATCCAGTTCATGGATATCCTGATTTTCGGCCTGATCGCCTTTCTACTGTTCCGCTTCCTCGCCGCACGCCGCCGTCAGCAGCAGCCGGCCGTTGCAGGACATGCGCCGATGCAGCGTGAAATGCCAAAGCAGCAGTCGATCTTCGGCGGCAGCGCCGCTCCGGCAGCTACGGCTCCAGTGATCAATGCGCCCGCCTGGTTCAATGAACAGAGTTTCGTTGGCGCTGCGCGCGAGCATTTCATGTCCCTGCAGCAGCACTGGGACGCCAACGAAATGGACAAGATCGCTGAGTTCGTCACGCCGCAGCTGTTCGAGTTCCTCAAGCGTGAGCGTGCCGAGATTGGCGACGCCTACCAGTCCACCTACATCGATGATCTGCAGATCCAGCTCGATGGCGTGGATGATCAGGCCGAGAAGACCATCGCCACCCTGACCTTCGTCGGCGTGTCGAAGAATTCGCGCTTCGATCAGGGCGAGCCCTTCAGCGAAAGCTGGCGCATGGAGCGAGCCCAAGGCGAAAACCAGCCATGGCTGGTGGCGGGAATCCGTCAAAACGCCTGACACGCGCAGAGGTAACCTAAAAACCCGGGCTTGCCCGGGTTTTTCTTTTTCGACAGAAGAACGATTGAATGACGATGCCCGCGTTAGTCGGAGGACAAGTCGTTGCTTAGAAGGGCCCTTTGGAACGTCCCATGGGGGAGGCCCTGAGTCAGTATCCGCCTTGGCCGCGGCCCGGCTGTATGGGCGTTTCAGCGGATGATGTTGGACGCTCTCCTTCGGGCGAAGCCTTCGACTTGTTGGCAGTCAGAGCTGAACCCTGTGGAGAATTAAGCGTCTCATGCTGCTCGCGAAATACTAAAAAGAACGGAGTCCTGCGTGTCAGGCAACCTTGCAACAGGGCCCAGCGCCGGCGGTACAACCCGTGCTCCCACCGCCATCTCCGCACCGAATCTCCAGCCGGTTCGCCAATCATGAGCAGCGTTCGCCTGCCCTCGATCGATCGTTTGTTGCGCGCACCCGCTTGCGAGCCCTTGCATCAGCGCTACGGCCGCGAAGCCTTGCTCGGCACCCTGCGCGATCTGCTCGACGAGCTGCGTGAACCTGCGCGGCACGGGCAGCTGGCTGCACTGGAGCTGTCCGAAGCGGTACTTGCCGGCCGCGCGGGAGAACGACTAGCCAACCAGCACCGCAGCCGCGTGCGCCGCGTGTTCAACCTGACAGGCACCGTGCTGCATACCAACCTCGGCCGTGCGCTGCTGCCAGACGAGGCCATCGACGCAATCACTCTGGCGGCGCGCTATCCAATGAATCTGGAATTCGACCTCGCCACGGGCAAACGCGGCGATCGCGACGATCTGATCGAAGGCTTGATCCGCGAGCTGACCGGCGCCGAAGCCGTTACCGTGGTCAACAACAACGCCGCCGCCGTGTTGCTGGCGCTCAATAGCCTCGGTGCACGCAAGGAAGGCATCATTTCTCGCGGTGAATTGATCGAGATCGGGGGCGCTTTTCGTATCCCGGACATCATGGCGCGCGCCAGCGTGAAGCTGCATGAGGTGGGCACTACCAATCGCACCCACGCCAAGGATTACGAAGCCGCCATCGGCCCGCGCAGCGGCTTGCTGATGCGCGTGCATACGAGCAATTACAGCGTGCAGGGCTTTACCGCCAGCGTCGCCACCGCCGAACTTGCAGCCATTGCTCATAGCCACGATCTGCCACTGCTCGAAGACCTGGGCAGCGGCAGTCTCGTTGACCTGTCGCAGTGGGGCCTGCCCAAGGAACCCACCGTGCAGGACGCGCTGCGCGACGGCGCCGACATCGTCACCTTCAGTGGCGACAAGCTGCTCGGTGGACCACAGGCAGGGCTGATTGTTGGTCGCCGCGAACTGATCCAGAAGATCAAGAAGAACCCACTCAAGCGCGCCCTGCGGGTAGATAAACTGACCCTGGCGGCGCTGGAAGCGGTGCTCAATCTCTATCGTGATCCCGACCGTCTCGGCGAACGCCTGACCAGCCTGCGCCTGCTCAGCCGCCCGCAGAGCGAAATCCGACAGCAGGCCGCGCGGATCGCGCCGGCGCTGGCTGCCGTGCTTGATGAAACCTGGCAGGTCGCCGTTACCGACGCGCTGGGCATGATCGGCAGCGGCGCGCAGCCGGTGGCCCGGCTACCTAGCGCCGCGTTGTGTATTCGTCCGCAACAGCCCAAGCGGCTGCGCGGCCGTAGCTTGCGCAACCTTGAAGAAGCACTGCGCGGCCTGCCGATCCCGATTCTCGGGCGCGTAGCGGATGATGCCCTCTGGCTCGATCTGCGCCAGCTGGACGACGAGCCGGCATTCCTCGAACAGCTGCCGCACCTGCAACGGGAGCTGGCGACATGATAATTGGCACCGCCGGCCATATCGATCATGGCAAAACCGCGCTGCTCAAGGCCCTGACCGGGCAGGACGGCGATCGCCGCCGCGAGGAGCGCCTGCGTGGCATCACTAT
Organism: Stutzerimonas sp. VN223-3; assembly: GCF_045999685.1. Lineage (NCBI taxonomy): Bacteria > Pseudomonadati > Pseudomonadota > Gammaproteobacteria > Pseudomonadales > Pseudomonadaceae > Stutzerimonas > Stutzerimonas sp. VN223-3. The sequence continues at coordinate 386,410 of NZ_RBEC01000002.1, forward strand.
CGACCTCGGCTACCTCTATGCCTCGATCGGCGAGCGCGATCTCACCGGTTTTATCGACGTGCCCGGCCATGAGCGTTTTGTGCACAACATGCTCGCCGGCGCCTGCGGCATCGATTGCGTATTGCTGGTCATCGCCGCGGACGACGGCGTGATGCCACAGACCCGCGAGCACCTGGCGATTGTCGAGCTGCTGGGCATTCGCCGCGCGCTGGTAGCGCTGACCAAGATCGACCGAGTCGAGCCCGCGCGTGTAGATGAGGTTCGTCAGCAAATCGAAGCGCTACTGGTACCCGGATCGCTAGCCGGCGCGCCGATATTCCCAGTGTCGAGCATGACTGGTGAAGGTATCGAGGTGCTTCGCGCCGCGTTGATCGAGCAGACGGCAGGTGAGCAAAAGCGCCGCGAAGACGGTTATTTCCGCCTGGCTATCGACCGGGCATTCAGCGTGACCGGCTCCGGCGTGGTAGTCACCGGAACCGCTTTCGCCGGCCAGGTGCGAGTTGGCGATGAACTGACCCTGAGCCCCACCGGACGTAGCGTTCGAGTGCGCGGCTTACATGCGCAAAATCGGGAGGCCCAAGCGGCGCGCGCGGGCCAGCGAGTTGCCCTGAACCTCGCCGGCGAGCGCTTGGCGGTGGCGCAGATCAGCCGCGGCGACTGGCTGGTGGAACCCGCTCTGCAAGCCTCGACCCGGCGCATAGATATCGAGTTCACCCTGTTGCCCAGCGAGGCTCGCGAGCTGCGGCACTGGACGCCCGTTCATATCCATCTGGGCGCGCAGGACGTCACCGGCCGCATCGCCTTGTTGGAAGGCGAATGCCTGGCACCCGGCGGGCATGTGCATGCGCAGTTGTTGCTCAACGCGCCAGCCCACGCCGTGCACGGCGATCGCGTGATCCTGCGTGACCAGTCCGCTCAGCGCACGCTGGGCGGCGGTCGGGTGCTCGATCCCTTCGCTCCGCCCCGCAATCGGCACCGCCAGGCGCGCCTGGCTCAGCTGCGGGCACTAGGCGGCGATACGCTCGAAGACATTCTTCCTGCTCTACTGCCGAGCGCCATCAACGGCCTGGAGCCGGCGCTGCTGGCGCGGCAGTTCAACCGCCCGCGGCAGACCTGGCGCCTGCCGGACGAGGCGCTGGAAGTCGCCACCCGGCTAGGCCCACGACTGTTCGACCGTGGCGTCTGGGATTATCTGGAGCAAAGTCTGGTAGCCGCACTGCAGCGCTTCCATGAAGAGCAACCGGATGAGCTCGGCCCGGATCGCGATCGCCTGCGCCGCTACGCCCTGCCTCAGCTGGAGCGGCCGGTTTTCATCGCCCTGCTGGAACAGACGCTGGCGGCCGGCACGGTGGAAGCCAGCGGCCCCTGGCTGCACCTACCCGGGCACCGGGTACGGCTGAGTGACGACGAAGAGGCATTGAAGGCCCGGTTGTGGCCGCTGCTCAGTTCAGGCCGTTTCGATCCACCCTGGGTGCGTGATCTGGCGCGGGATCTGGAGATCGCCGAAGACCAGGTACGCAATCTGATGCGCAAGCTGGCGCGCATCGGAGCCCTGCAGCAAGTCGTCAAAGACCTGTTCTATCCCAACTCGACCATCCGCCAGCTGGCCGATCAGATACTGCTGATGGAACAGCAATCTGGAGTAATCCGTGCCGCCGCGTTCCGCGATCAGATTCAGCTCGGACGCAAGCGCAGCATTCAATTATTGGAACACTTTGACCGCATCGGCCTTACCCGGCGCTTCGGCAACGAGCGCAAGATCCGGCCGGACAGCGCCCTGGCCTTGGAGGCTGAGTTCAGGTAGGCCGCTAACGATATCTTCTGGCTAGACATTCAACCCGTTCGGAAGACATCTGGAAGGCAATCGCACCCGGTGGTGCGGCCGGGCTTCAAACCCGGTTGGGGACGGCAGCCGTTCCTGGGTGGGTTCGACTCCCACTGCCTTCCGCCATTTCCCTTCTGCAAGCCCCAGGCTACTTATAGGCATGCTCCAGCGCATCAATAAACCAAGCGCGGCCTTGTCGGCTTCTTGTTCTAGGTCGTGCGCGTAGCCTATCAATATCCTTGCTGGCTAGCGCTTCGGAATCACTGGCTTTTGCTTCATCCGCGAGCGCTCCGTTCATGCAAATTCGAATTAATCGGCATCGACCGAACCGCGAACCGACGCAGCTTGCAACGTAACGACGCCTATCAGTGACGGCTCAATGCTCTGTGGATGGCTCGCCGCTATACACCTGATAAAGAAAACCAATCATTCGGACACCTACAGATACAAATTCTTGGTCTAGCCTAACCAGCACGCGTTAATAGGAGATCGAGCATGTTGGCAACTCTGCTTCCGTCCCTGCGAAAATTGGAATTGCCGTTGCGCCTGCGCTTGTGGGACGGCACCGAGATGGATATCGGACCCGATCCCAGCGTAACGCTGGTCATCAAGGATCCGAATCTGGTTCCGCAACTGGCACATCCAAGTCTTGACCTGCTCGGCGGTGCCTATGTCGAGGGCAAGGTCGATTTGCACGGCCCGCTTGAAGAAGTCATCCGCATCGGGGATGAACTCAGCCGCGCGCTGGGTGACGAACATTCGGCGTTGCCGGCACGCGAGGCCCACGACAAGGCCACCGATGCCGAGGCCATTTCCTACCACTACGATCTGTCCAACGATTTCTACCAGCTCTGGCTCGACCGCGACATGGTCTACTCCTGCGGTTACTTTGAAACCGGAACGGAAGATCTCGACCAGGCCCAGCAGGCCAAGCTGCGCCACCTGTGCCGCAAATTGCGCCTCAAACCCGGCGACCGTCTGCTGGATGTCGGCTGCGGCTGGGGTGGGCTGGCGCGATTTGCCGCCCGCGAATTCGGCGCCGAGGTGCTCGGCATCACGCTCAGCCGTGAGCAGCTGAAGCTGGGGGGCGAACGCGTCATTGCCGAGGGGCTGGAAGGTCAAGTTCAGCTGGAGCTGATGGATTACCGCGATCTACCCAAGAACGGTCAGTTCGACAAGGTCGTCAGCGTCGGCATGTTCGAGCACGTCGGTCACGCCAACATGCCGCTTTACTGCAGACAGTTGTCGGAGGTGGTGCGTCCGGGCGGGCTGGTGCTCAATCACGGCATCACTTCGCGACACACTGACGGCCGGCCTGTAGCACATGGCGCGGGCGAGTTCATCGACCACTACGTCTTCCCCCACGGTGAGTTACCGCACCTGATGGAGATCGGCGCTTGTATCAGCGAATCGGGGCTAGAGATCGTCGACGTGGAAAGTCTGCGGCTGCATTACGCGCGCACCCTGCAATTTTGGAGCGAACGGTTGGAGGCGAACTTGGCCGAGGCCCAGCGGATGGTCCCGGAGCGCGCGCTACGTATCTGGCGGGTCTATCTGGCCGGCTGTGCTTATGGCTTTCGCCGCAACTGGATCAACCTGCACCAGATCCTGGCAAGCAAACCGCTGCCGGATGGCTCCCATGAATTGCCATGGTCGCGGGCCGATATCTACCGCTAGCCGAGTTCAGCGAGGGTGCCGGAGCCCTGTCAGACGGAGCGCCGCGTTTCAGCGCAGCAGAAGCAACGGCGTGGTGGTCGAGCGGATCATGCTGGTCGTGGTGCTGCCGACGAAAAACTGCCGAATCCGCGAATGACCGTAAGCGCCCATTACCAGCAGGTCGATAGCGTGCTCGGCCTGGTAAGCATGCAGTGTCGGCTCGACTTCACCGGCTCGAATTGCGATATGCACCTCGAAGCCAGCTGCAGTCAGCGCGTCACGCGCGGACTCCAGCGGCGCGCGACTATCGCTGGTGTCCGCGCCCACCATTACCAAGTGAATCGGAATGCCCTTGAACAACGGGCTGGCCGCAAGCACTTCGACGCCCTTAAAGGTGGTTGCGCTGCCGTCGAAGGCAAGCATCACGCTGGTCGGCACGCTGAAACGAGCCGGCGTGACCAGTATCGGCCGGTGCAACGTGCGGATGACGCTTTCCAATTGGCTACCTATCAGCTGCATGTCGGTACCGCTGTCCTCGCCCTGCTTGCCGATCACCAGTAGCCGGGTATCACCTTCCAAATCATGCAGGCTTTCCACTAGATCGCCATGGCGCTGGCGCACTTCTGGCTGTGCCACGCCAGCATCAATGACGCGCTGCTTCGCCGCGTCGAGCATCATCCGCCCCTCTTCGAGCGCCAGCTTGCTGCGCTTTGCATCTAGTGCAGCGAGCTCTTCGAGCAGGTATTCGCGGCTGCCCAGTCCGATAATGCCGCTGAGATTGCCAGTTGCCGGGTACTGTTGCTGATCGAGTACATGCAGCAACGTCAGCGGTGCTTTCAGTTGCAGACTGGCCCAGGCGGCGCAATCACACACCGCAGCGGCTTGCGGGGAACCATCGATACACGCCAATACCTGCTTCATCATCGTTCTCCTAGTCAGTGATCCATGAGCGTATCGATGGCGTCGGGCTTGCCGTGCACACCGAAGCGATCAACGATGGTGGTGCTGGCTTCATTGAGACCCAGCACATCCACCTCAGTACCTTCGCGGCGGAACTTGAGCACCACTTTGTCCAGCGCGGACACGGCGGTGATGTCCCAGAAGTGCGCGCGGGACAGATCGATGGTGACCTTGCCGAGCGCCTCCTTGAAATCGAACGCTGCGGTGAACTTGTCCGACGAACTGAAAAACACCTGCCCGACCACCTTGTAGGTGCGCTCGTTACCTTCGGCATCCAGCCCCGAGTCGATATGCAGGTAGTGGCCGACCTTGTTGGCGAAGAACAGCGCCGCCAGCAGCACGCCCGCCAATACACCGTAGGCCAGGTTATGGGTGAAGACCACCACCACCACGGTGACCACCATGACGATGTTGGTCGATAGCGGGTAGTGCCTGAGATTGCGCAGCGAATCCCAGCTGAAGGTGCCGATCGAGACCATGATCATTACCGCGACCAAGGCCGCCATAGGGATCTGGCTGACCCAGTCGCTGAGGAAAACCACCAGCAGCAGCAACACCGAGCCGGCGATCAGTGTCGACAGGCGAGTGCGCCCACCGGATTTCACGTTGATCACCGACTGGCCGATCATTGCGCATCCGGCCATGCCGCCGAACAGGCCGGAAGCGATGTTGGCGACGCCCTGGCCCTTGCACTCGCGGTTCTTGTCGCTGCCGGTATCGGTCAGGTCGTCGACGATGGTGGCCGTCATCAGCGATTCCAGCAGGCCGACCACGGCTAGCGCGGCGGAATACGGGAAAATAATCGTCAGAGTTTCGAAGGTCAGCGGTACTTCCGGCCAAAGGAAGATCGGTAGCGTGTCGGGCAGGTCACCCATGTCGCCCACGGTACGGACGTCGAGCCCCAGGTAGATGGCCACTGCGGTCAAGCTCAGGATGCAGACCAGCGGTGACGGGATCACCCGGCCGATCTTCGGCACATAGGGGAACAGGTAAATGATGCCCAGGCCGACCGCGGTCATCGCATAGACATGCCAGGTGACGTTCGTCAGTTCCGGCAGCTGCGCCATGAAAATCAGGATCGCCAGCGCGTTGACGAAGCCGGTGACCACCGAGCGCGAGACGAAGCGCATCAGCAAGCCGAGGCGCAGATAGCCGGCACCGATCTGCAGCACGCCGCAGAGCAGGGTCGCTGCCATCAAATACTGCAGGCCATGATCGCGCACCAGCGTCACCATCAGCAGCGCCATGGCGCCAGTCGCCGCCGAAATCATGCCCGGGCGGCCGCCGACGAAGGCGATCACCACGGCGATACAGAAGGACGCATAAAGACCGACCCGCGGATCGACGCCAGCAATGATGGAAAAGGCGATCGCCTCCGGAATCAGCGCGAGGGCGACGACAAGTCCGGCGAGCACGTCGCCACGAATGTTGCAGAACCAGTTTTGCTTGATCGAGTGGAGCATCGGAATATCCAGAGCAAAGGCGCCGCCGCCGGACCGGGATGCGGTAAGCAGGCTGAAACGAGACCAGTTTTCAAGTTCGAGTATGAGTGCAATTCACACGCATGAGGCGCGGCGCACAGCAGAATACGACCGCACCCATGACAGGCGGTCGCGATCAAGCGAGGGGGTGTTGCGCTATGGCGGACTAGGCAGCCAGGTCATGGAAACAATCGCTCATTTGCACGCTTCGATGCCAACCGGCACCGAAAGGGGCGGTAAGGATACCGAAACCAGCCCGTCGCCGCGACCCACCCTGCCCGAGTGCAGATAACCGACGCGGAAAGCCACCGTTCAAGCACTTTGGCTTACCATGCAAAATCCTCGCAGCGAGCCCGCCATGCCTGCCTTCTACAACCGCCACCGCGTCGCCCTGATCGTCCTGCTGATCCTCGCTGGCCTGCTGCTTAGCATGTACTGGGCCGGGCGCATCGCCGAACAGCGCGCCTGGGATGAGCGCAGCCAGGAGGCGCGCGGCCAGCTGGAACTGTACGCCCAGGCCATCCATACCCAGGTCGAACGGTTCCGTTCGGTACCGGCCTTGCTGGCACTGGACAGCGATATCCAGCGCCTGCTGACCGATCCCGGCGACCAATCCCTGCGTGACCAGCTCAATCAGCGCCTGGAGCAGCAGAATCAGGCGGCTGGTTCTTCCGTCCTGTACCTACTCGACCGCAACGGTGACACCCTCGCCGCGAGCAATTGGCGTGACTGGACCAGCTTCGTAGGCAATAACTACGCATTCCGTCCGTATTTTCTCGATGCACTGGCAAACGACTCGGGGCGCTACTTTGCCGTCGGCGTGACCACCGGCATCCCCGGCTATTTTCTTTCCAGCTCGGTGAAGGACGCTGCCGGCAACGTGATCGGGGTACTGGTGGTCAAGCTCGAATTGGAGGACATGCAGCGCGAGTGGGTCGGGCAGTCGGGCATCTTGCTGATTTCCGATTCGCTGGACATCGTCATCCTGGCTAACCGCCCCGTCTGGCGTTTCCGCTATCTGCGCCCGCTCAGCGACGAGGTGCGCAGCCGGCTGGTCGCCGCGCGACGCTATGCCGAGCAGACCCTGCAGCCGCTGCCGAGCAGGAGCCTGCAGCGCATCGCCGAGAATAGCGAACGGCGCCAGGTGGACGGTCCGGACGGCCGTCGAAACTACCTCTGGCAGCGCCTGGAACTACCGGAGGAAAAGTGGACACTGCACCTGTTGCAGGAGCCGCAATTGATTGCCGCCAATGTGCGTAGCTATCGCCTGGCCGCCGCCGGCGTCTGGATGACCCTCGCCTTCCTGCTGCTCTACCTGGCCCAACGCCGCATGACCCGCCGGGTCGAGCAACGTAGCCGCAGCGAGCTGGAACGTCTGGTGGAAGTCCGCACCCGCGAGCTGAGTACGGCTCAGGACGAATTGGTGCACGCCGCGCGCATGGCGGCGCTGGGGCAGATGTCCGCCGCCCTCGCCCACGAGATCAACCAGCCGCTGACCGCCCTGCGCATGCAGCTGGCGAGCCAGCGCCTGCTGCTCGATAACGGCCGCACCGACGCCGTGCGCGAAGGACTCGGCCAGGTCGAGGGCCTGCTCGAACGCATGGCGGCACTGACCAGCCATTTGAAAACATTCGCCCGTAAGAGTCCCGCCGGGTTACGTCAGCGTTTGAGTCTGGCCGATGTGCTGGAACAGGCGCTGCAGCTACTTGCTCCGCGCATTCGCAACGATAGCGTCGAGGTGCTGCGCCAGGTCCCGGCCGATGCTTGGGTCAGCGGCGACGCCATTCGCCTGGAACAGGTGCTGATCAATCTGCTGACCAACGCCCTTGATGCCATGCTCGACACCGAGGTGCGGCAACTGCGTATCGAGTGCCGTCGTGATCGTGAGGGCTGGACGCTGAGCGTCGCCGACAGCGGCGGCGGCATCGCCAGTGAGCATCTTGATCAGGTCTTCGAGCCCTTCTTCACCACCAAGCCGGTCGGCCAGGGCCTCGGGCTCGGACTGGCGGTTTCTTACGGGATCGTCCGCGATCTGGGCGGCAGCCTGGAGGCGCACAACGATGCGCTTGGCGCGGTGTTCGAACTGAAACTGCCAGCAGCCGAGTAGACTGGGTGTCTGCAGGAAAGGAGTGAATATGAGCGGTCAGGTGATTTTCATCGACGACGAGGCGGCGATACGCCAGGCGGTGCAGCAATGGCTGGAGCTGTCCGGCTTCGCCGTGCGAACCTGTGCCAGCGCGCATGAGGCACTGCGTTTGGTCGATCGGGACTTCCCCGGCGTGCTGATCAGCGACGTGCGCATGCCCGACCTCGACGGCCTTGGCTTGCTGGAGCGGCTGGTGGCACTGGACCCCGAGCTGCCGGTGATCATGGTCACCGGTCACGGCGACGTACCGATGGCTGTGCAGGCGCTGCGTCAGGGTGCCTATGATTTCATCGAGAAGCCCTTCACCCCGGAGCGCCTGCTCGACAGCGTACGCCGCGCCCAGGACAAGCGCCGGCTGGTCTGCGAAAACCGCCAATTGCGTGAACAGTTCACCCGCAAGGGGCGCATCGAATCGATGCTACTGGGCGTCTCGCGAGTCATGGAAAATCTCAGACGCCAGGTGCTGGAGCTGGCCGGCACGGACGTCAACGTGCTGATCCGCGGCGATACTGGCAGCGGTAAGGAGCAGGTTGCGCGCTGCCTTCACGATTTCAGCCCGCGAGCGAGCCATTCTTTCGTTGCACTGAATTGCGCGGCCATCCCCGAAACCATCTTCGAGAGCGAGCTGTTCGGCCACGAAAGCGGCGCTTTTACCGGCGCCCAGGGCAAACGCATCGGCCGCATCGAGCATGCCGCCGGTGGCACGCTGTTTCTCGACGAAATCGAAAGCATGCCCTTGGCGCAGCAGGTCAAACTGTTGCGCGTGTTGCAGGAAAAGTCCCTCGAGCGGCTCGGCTCCAACCGCAGCATCGAGGTGGATCTGCGCGTGATCAGCGCGGCCAAGCCCGACCTGCTGGAAGAAGTACGCGGCGGGCGCTTCCGCGAGGATTTGCTGTATCGCCTGAACGTCGCCGAACTGCGCATTCCTCCACTGCGCGAGCGCCGTGAGGACATCCCGCTATTATTCGAGCACTTCTCCACCCAGGCGGCGCAACGGCATGGGCGCGAGGCGCCACCAGCCAGCCCCGGCGAACTGGCGCAGCTGCTGAGTCATGACTGGCCGGGCAACGTGCGCGAACTGATCAATGCCGCCGAGCGCCATGCGCTGGGCCTGACGCCGCCGCCTTCTAAGAGCACCGCAGCCACTGCGGTGTCCGGTACTTCGCTGGCCGAGCAGATGGAAGCCTTCGAGGCGCAATGCCTTCACAACGCGCTGCAGCAACACAAAGGCAACATCGCCGAGGTGATGAACCAGCTACAGCTACCGCGCCGCACGCTCAACGAAAAGATGCAGCGCCACGGATTGAGTCGCAACGATTACCTACCGGCAGGTAGCAGCGACAGTTAAAGACGCCGTGAAATGCACGTTTCACTGTAGGAGCGAGCTCGCTCACGAACGCGTCCTATACCGCCTCGGATAACGACACGGTGGGCTGAAGCCCACCCTACGCGGATCGGAGATTTGTATCTTGTGAGTGGGTCCGGCGGCGTTCCGCTCCCTCAATCGATCCCGTCCAGCTCATCCAGCCGCTGTTGCAGAAAACGCCGTTCCGGCTCCAGCCGCGTCAGTTGCAAGGCGATTCGGTAGGCGCTGCGAGCGTCGTCGATACGGCCCAGGCGGCGGCAGAAATCGGCACGGGCCGAGTGCAGCAGGTGGTAATCCTGCAACTCACCACGCGCCAACAAGCTTTCGACCAGCAAAAGCCCGACGTCAGGACCGTCGCGCATGGCCACGGCCACGGCGCGATTCAGCTCGATCACCGGCGACGGGCTGACCCGCAACAGCACGTCGTACAGCCCGACGATCTGCGCCCAATCGGTCTGCGCGGCGCTGGGCGCCTCGGCATGCACGGCGACGATGGCAGCTTGCAGGATGTAGGGACCAATACGTCGCGATGCCAGCGCGCGCTGCACCAGCGCCGAGCCTTCGGCGATCTGGGTCTGATCCCAGAGGCTGCGGTCCTGCTCGTCAAGGCGCACCAGTTCACCCGTGCCATCGGTTCGCGCGGCGCGGCGCGAGTCGTGCAGCAGCATCAGCGACAGCAATCCCATCAGCTCCGGGTCCGGCAGCAGTTCAAGCAACAGCCGCCCCAGCCGGATCGCTTCGGCGCTGAGATCGGCGCGGGTCAGCTCGGCGCCGCTGGATGCCGAGTAGCCCTCGTTGAATACCAGATAGATCACCCGCAGCACGTTATCCAGCCGCGCTGGCAGCTCATCGCGAGCGGGCACGCGATAAGGAATCGCCGCATCGCGAATCTTCTGTTTGGCGCGGACGATGCGCTGGGCAATGGTGCTTGGCGAGGCGAGAAAGGCGCGGGCGATTTCCTCGGTCTTCAGGTCGCAGACCTCGCGCAAGGTCAGCGCCACCTGGGCATCGGCCGGCAACGCCGGGTGGCAGCAAGTGAAGATCAGCCTTAGCCGGTCATCTTCCAGATCTTCGCGCTCCCAGTCCGGCTCGTCGTTTTCATCCAACTGATCGGCCAGCAGGTTCAGCGAGGCATTGAACCGCGCCCGTCGACGCAGGCCATCGATGGCCTTGAAACGTCCGACGGATACCAGCCAGGCCCGCGGGTTAGCCGGCAACCCGTCGCGCGGCCACTGCTGCACCGCAGCAATAAACGCATCCTGCAGCGCCTCTTCGGCCAGATCGAAGTCGCCCAGCAGACGGATCAGGGTCGCCAGCACCCGCCGCGACTCGTTGCGGTAGATGGCCTCGATATCTGTCTTGGTCGGTTCGCCACCACCCGGTGTGACGATCAATGGCCTGTCTCGGCCGCTCAACGGTCAGGCAGCTGGCGCAACGGGCGGACCTCGATGCTGCCCAGTTGTGCCGGTGGGATCTTCGCGGCCAGGCGCAGCGCCTCATCCAGGTCCTGCGCTTCCAGCAGGTAAAAACCGGCCAGTTGCTCGCGGGTTTCGGCGAACGGGCCATCGACCACCGAAACCGCGCCCTCGCGGACGCGCACCGTCTTGGCGGTACGCACCGATTGCAGCGGCTCGCCGGCGATGAAGTGCCCGCTCTCCTGCAGGCGTTCGCCATTGGCTATGCATTGCTCAACCAACGCGGCCCACTGCTCGTCGGTCATCGAATCCACGCGCTGCTCGTCGTAATAGACCAGGCACAGATATTTCATTTCAGTCTCCAGTGATGCTCGCCGGCTGCCGCCCTGGCAGCCGTGATACGGACGAAGGTCAAGATCAGCCAACTGCGCCGGTCTGGGGCTCGGGCTCGATTCCGAAGTCGACCTGGCCGCTGACCATGTCGAACGGCATCGAGAAGTGCTCATGGGCAACCTTCCAGTCGCTGCCCTGCCGACGCCAGCAACGGCTGCCGCGCATCCAGCCGGACTGCATTTCACCCTTCTCGTTGGTGCCGCCGCAATGGCTCAGGAAATGACTATAGGCCAGGTCTCCGCTGGCGTGGATGTTCAGCTCGCTGATCTCGAAATAGCCCTCGCCCTGACAGAAGTCGAAGCACTTCTGCCAATGCTGACGGTAGGCCTCGGCGCCCTTGAACTGCAGCGGGCCGACGGCATCGAAGGCCAGCACGTCGGCTGCGTAGTGGGACATGATGCGATCCAGGTCCTTGGTCCCGATCGCGCGCTCCCACTCATTGGTGAGTTCGCGGATACGGGTTTCGCTGGTCTGGTTTTCAGTTGCGTTGTTCATGCGAGTTATCTCTTGGTTGATAGGCTTTTGGTTGTTAACTGACAGGTCGGGGGAAGGCAGACGGGTCAGGGCGGTGCCCGAGGATGCAAGGCACGCACCTCAACGCAGCCCAGCCGCCCGGGAGGAATGCGCGAAGCCAGCCGGATGGCGTCGTTGAGGTCGAGGGCTTCGAGCAGGTAGAAGGCTGCGGGCTGCTCGCAACTGTCGAGCACCGGCCCGTCGCGCAAGGAAAGACGGCCGCCTTCCAGCCGCAGCGTGGTGGTACTCAGAACCGGTTGCAGCGCTTCGCCAATGATCAGCTGGCCGCTGCGCTGCAGGCGCTCACGATAATCGCGGCATTCGGCGTCCAGCGCGGCCTGCGCGCCAGGCAGCAAACCCGCCAGGGCATTCTCATCCAGGTAGACCAGGCACAGATAACGCATCACTGCGTCCTCGACGGCGGTTGCTGTTACCCAATGGTCGAAGCGGAAAACGAAAAATCGACAGCACCGACAAATCTTTTTTCATATGCGGTGCTCAAAGCCAGTCCAGGGCTTAAACAAACTCACCCAGCGAGACAGGAGCGAGCCATGGCCGGTCCACCGCGCGGTCTGCTATTTCATCTGCTACATCATGGTCGCCTCGGCCTTGCCGCGGCATTTCTGGCATTCAGCACATCGGGAGCAGCGGCACCCATGCATCAGTTACTGATCGGCAGCTACACCAGCGAGGGCGGCAGCGAAGGGATCTACCGGATGCAGTTCGATGCCGAGCGCGGCTATATCGAGCCCCAACCCTTGCAAGTAGTGCGCACCCAAAACCCGTCCTGGCTGACGCTGGACCTGAACCGCAACCGGCTTTACGCAGCGAACGAGAACGGCCCGGAGCAGCCCGATCCGGTGGGGCGTGTGAGCGCTTTCATCATGGCGCCGGCCAGCGGGCAACTGTCGCCGCTGGCCCAGCAGATCACCGTCGGCGACGAGCCCACGCACCTGAGCCAGAGCCGCGACGGGCGCTACCTGTTCGTTTCCAACTACGGTTCGAACGCCAATCCCGGCGGCAGCCTGGCGGTGATGCCCACGGCAAAGGACGGCACCCTCTTGCCAGTAACCCAAATCGCCACACACAAGGCCAGCGAGAAGCACCCGGAACGCCAGCAATCGGCGCACGTCCATTCGGCGGTGCTGTCGCCGAATGGAAAGAGGCTGTTCGTCAGCGATCTGGGCGCGGACAAGATTTTCGTCTACCGCTACGACCCAGCCAAAGCCGAACGACCATTAAGCCCAGCAGCCCCCGCGTTTATCAGCCTGCCGGACGGCAGCGGTCCGCGACATCTGACCTTCAGCCCGGACGGCAGCCAGGCCTACGCAACCTTGGAACTCAGTGCCCAGGTCGCACGGTTCGATCATGTCGACGGCAGCCTTGTCCAGCGACAGCTGGTCGACTTGGCCGAGGGCGGCGACATCGCTGCGCATTCGCCGGGCGCCGTTCACCTCTCGCCCGACGGGCGTTTCCTCTATGTCAGCGATCGCGCCGAGACGAACCGCATCATCGTGTATGCCATCGAAGAAAACGGCAGCCTGCGCGAGATCCAGCAGCGCGCCAGCGAAGGCCGCGAGCCACGGGAATTCGCCATCGACCCAAGCGGGCGCTTCATGATCATCGCCAATCAGAAGAGCGATCAGTTGGTAGTGCTGCAACGTGACCCGGACTCCGGCCTGCTCGGCGACACGCTGCAAACGCTACCAATCGGGCGGCCTTCGGACGTCAAGTTCATCGATCGCGCCGGCCGGTGACCGGCGCTATCGCTCAGAGAACGCTGGCCAGAAAGATCAATGAGCGACCATGCGCCAGCGCTGCGGCGGGCTGGTTGTACATGGGCCGCGCCCAGCAGTTGAAGCCGTGGTCGACGCCTGGGTAGGTCTCGATCTGCGCCTGGCCGACTTGGGCCATTTTTTTCTGCACGGCGGCGACCGCATCGCTGTCGATATGCTCATCCTCTTCGGCGAAATGGAACAGCGTCGGGCAGGTAATTCGCTCGGCCTGATCCAGGCGCTTCTCGATGCTGCCGGGGTAGTAGCAGACCGCGGCATCGACGGCGGCATTGGCCGCACTGAGGAACGACAGAACGCCGCCCATGCAGTAGCCCACCGAGGCTACGCGCCCATTGCAGTCATCGCGTCCGCGCAGGATGTCGGCAGTGCGACGCAGGTCGTCGATGGCCAGGTCGAAGTCCAGAGCCTGCATCAGGGAAAACGCGCGCTCCCAGTCGTCGCCGCCGTAGCCGAGCTTGACGCCTGGCTCGCTGCGCCAGAACAGGTCCGGTGCCAGCACCACGTAGCCATCCAGTGCGTACTGGTCGGCCACAGCCTGGATGTGGTCGTTGACGCCGAAGATTTCCTGAATCAGGACGATGCCGGGGCCGTGTCCGGCCGGCGGCAGAGCCAGATAGCCCTTGAACGTGTTGCCGTCCTGCGCGGGGATGTCGATCCACTGTGAAGTCATGCTCGTCTCCGTTGGTTTGCGGGGTTGCCGACTGCTAGCGATGCCGCGTAAAGGCAGCAGGCGATCAAGATTGCGCTCTTGATTAGAGCAGAGGAAAGATTTCAGAACCACGGAGCGGAGCACCGCCCGCCCCGTGATGCGCTAGCGCTCGGGCTTCTGCTGCCGGCGCTGCTTCAGCGCGTCTTCTTCGCTGACCTCGTCAGCCATGCCCGACGGCACGTTGTAGGCACCGCCCGGCACATCGTTGCGATCACCGCCGGCGACTTCACCGTTGCTGGTACCGCTGGCGCGATCGCCGCTCTCGTCGTGACGGCCTTTAATCGTGTCGAGATTTTCTTTGCCGCGCTCCGATGGGTTCATGGAGCCTCCTTCTGATTGGTCATCGGGCACCTTCGGTGCCCCTCAAGGTAGGAAGACCACCAGACGCAGAAGTTGCACCCAGGATCGCCTCACGGATGACCGGCCATTCGGCAGAAACGCTGAACTTATACCGGCCAGGTACGGCCAAAAAACCATCTGGGGGTTTTCCTCACTGCCGCCGTGTGAACCTATGCAATTGACTCGAAGCCTGCCCGTAGACGCCCTGCCCGTTGCACCCGAGACAGCGGCGCCCTCCAGGAATCTCTATTTCGCCCTGCTCGATACGCCGATCAGCGAGACCGTCCGTGCCAGTGCGGCGGACTATCTCAACAGCCAGTTGGAAGCCGCGTCTGCGTGCCCCTGCGACCTGCCGCAGGACCCGGCCGGGCTCGGCGAATGGCTCGACGGCCATACCGCAAAAATCGGCGGCCAGTACCAGACATATCTCGATGGGCGCCGCGCCGGTGCGCCGCGCCGATACTTTTCCAGCAAGGCCCACGCGCTGCACTTTCTACAGGGTGTAGCGCCAACCAAGCTGGTCGATGGCGCCTGGCTCTACGGCCTCTTGCAGCGTTGGGATGATGCGCGCTTCACCGCGCTGATCCAGACTTATCTCGAAGAACTCGGCGAAGGTCAGCCGGAAAAGAACCATGTCGTGCTCTACCGCAAGCTGCTCGCCAGCCAAGGCTGCGACGACTGGCAGAACCTCAATGACGAGAATTTCGTCCAGGGCGCGATTCAGCTGGCGCTGGCCGAACACGCCGAGCAATTCCTGCCCGAGGTGATCGGCTTCAATCTGGGCTATGAACAGCTGCCGCTGCACCTGCTGATCTCGTCCTACGAGCTGACCGAGCTGGGCATCGACCCCTATTACTTCACGCTGCATGTCACCGTCGACAATGCTGACAATGGCCATGCGAAGAAGGCCGTTCAGGCGCTAATGGCCGCCTGGCCGCAGGTCGGCGACAGCGAGGAATTTTATCGACGGGTCATCAACGGTTATCGCCTGAATGATCTGGGTGCCAGCACCCTCTCGGTGATCGCCGGCTTCGATCCCGAGCAAGAGGTATTGCGGGTACTGGAAAAGAAGGCCGCGGTCGGCCAGTTCGTGCATTCGGACTATTGCCGCTTCGACGGCCGCACCGTGAATCAATGGCTGGCGAAGCCGGAGCTGATTCCGCAATTTCTTGACAACCTGCAGCGTCGCAACTGGATCAAGCGTCATGAAGATCCGCAGAACAGCCGCTTTTGGCAGCTAATTACCGGCGAACAGGGACCGATGTTCGGAGTATTCAGCGCGCACGAGCAACAGCTGATTCACGACTGGATCGCTGGCGACTGGCTGGCAGAGCAAGTGCCGACTCACGGCAAGCCGCATCCAGTGCTGGCGCAGCGCCAGGCGCAGTTCAGCGGTCGTCGCCGTACGCTCGCCGAGCAGCCAACCCGGCCCGCGCTAGCACAACCGCAGGGCCAGCCAGTCAGCGACTTCGATCAGGAAACCCAGCTGCTCGAGCAGCAATTGGCGCAGCTGCCGACCCGCGAGGCGCGCATACGCCACCTATTGCCGCTGCTGGCACCGACTCGCCACCACAGCGCCGCGGGACTGCTGGCAACACGCATTTTCACTGGACTGTTCAACTGAGAAGGCGATACCTCGCCAGGGAAATACCATGACTACCGAAACCGCCCAGGACCGTGCACTGCTGCACCTGGCTCATGCAGTGCGCGAGCGCGGCTATCATTTCATCACCCCCACGCCGCTTACCCACGAGCGGGTCAATCAGCGGATCGAAAACGAACTCGCTACCGACATGGCCGGGGTTTTTGGCTGGAGCCGGCCATTTCAGCACGAGCTGCTGCCGCCAGCGGTTTTTAGTCTGATGGACCAGGCCGGCGTCCTCGCCCCCTGCGGCACGCGCTGGCGTAGCCGGGTACGGCTGTCGAGCCTCGATGGCCAGTTGTTCATGCATTCGGCGTACCCCACCGATTCGCCGGATTCGGTGTTTTTTGGCCCGGACACCTACCGCTTCGCCAATGCCATCCAAGCGCATCTGAACAATCACCCTGGGAACATCCGTCGCGCGGTGGACATCGGTTGCGGATCGGGCGCCGGTGCGATTCTTACCGCACTGGCGCGACCCCATGCCGAAGTGCTGGCGGTGGATATCAACCCCTCGGCGCTACGCCTGACTCGCATCAACGCGGCGCTGGCTGGCGCTGACAATCTGCGCGCCAAGCACAGCGACCTGCTCAAGGATGTCGAGGGCGAGTTCGATCTGATCCTGGCCAACCCGCCCTATCTGATCGACCCCAGCGAGCGGGCCTACCGCCACGGCGGCGGGCCGCTGGGCGCGGGGCTGTCGCTGGCGATCTTCGACAGTGCGCTGGAACGCCTGGCTCCGTGCGGCACCCTGCTGCTCTATACCGGCGTGGCGATGGTCGACAATCGGGACCCGTTTCTTCGGGAAATCAGCCAGCGCCTCGAAGGTCGCGGCCTGGAGTGGACCTATCGGGAAGTCGACCCGGACGTATTCGGCGAAGAGCTGCTCGACGGCGTTTACACCGAGTGCGATCGCATCGCCGCCGTGGTGCTGGAAGTGACCCGGCCGGCGGATTGAGTGGCGTGCGGCGCGTTACCCGACACCGCGTGGAAAACGCTTCGCGGTTTTCCACCCTACACCGGCAGCAGCACGAGACACGCCGACAGCGTTATCAGTGAGCCCAGCGTCGAGTACAGCACCACCCGCGACACCCGCGAGCCTTCGCGGCCGTAGAATTCGGCGAGCATGTAAGGACCGGTGCCGGTGGGCAGCGCGCTCAGCAGCAACGCCGAATAAGCCCAGAGCGTCGGCAGTTCGAAGACCTGAAACGCCAAGTACCAGGTTATCAGCGGTTGGACCACCAACTTCAGCGTCACCAGCGGCCAGACCCCAGTGACCTTGCCCGCGGGCTGCGGCTGGGCAAGAAACAATCCTAGCGAGACCAACGCGCAGGGTGCCGCCGCCGCGCCCAGCAACTGAAGCAGCGTTGCCAGCGGCACCGACAGTGCCACCCCGCTCATCGCCCATAGACCACCGAGCAACGGCGCCACCACCAACGGGTTGCGCAGCAGCGCGCCGCTGACCTTGCCCAGCGTACGGATGAATCCCTGCCCGGCGTGCAAGCCGGTTTCCACACAGGCCAGCGCGATGGCGAACAGCACGCAGACCACGATGATCGACGCCACCATGGCCGGCTGCAGCGCCTCGTCGCCGAGCACCAGCATGCACAGCGGGATACCGATGTAGCCAGTGTTGGCGTAGGACCCGCCAAGCGCATCGAGGCTGGCATCGACCAAGGGCTGCTTCTGCAGCAGTCGATAACCCAGGGTGAAACCGAACACTCCAAGGCAGCCGACCGAGAAGGCGATGATGAAGCCGGGCTGCCAGAGCTGCGTCCATGTCGAGGTGGCGACCACGCTGAATAACAGCGCGGGCAGTCCCAGCCAGACCACGAAGCGATTCAGCTCCGATGCAGCGGTTGGTCCCATGCGGCCGGTGCGGCGGCACAGATATCCCAGGAAGATCAGCGCGAAGACCGGCAGGACGACATTGACTACGGCGGACATGGTTTCTCAACGGCAGGCGCGCCGGCAGGAGGCTGGGAGCGCGGGGACGGTGGAGGCCGGAACGAGCCGGCGGCAAACCTTAGCAAAAATTAAGGTCTTCGCGGGTTGTCGAATTAGTGATGGGGCTGGTGGGTTTGCTGCTCGTTTGAACGTTTTGGCTTCAGGCCGCGATTATCGAGCCGTTTGATGGCGCGGTTTCGCCCCGCTGGGCGAGTCACTTTTTCCAGACGCGGAAAAAGTAACCAAAAACGCTGTGCCCCTGCATACGGCCCCGGCTGCGCCGGAGTTCGTTTACTCCATCGCCGCTCCGAGGGTCGCCGTACAAGGGCCATCCATGGCCCATTACGGCTCTCGCCGCATCCATGCGGCTCGCCCCTCTACGCAACGATTCCGCTCACCCTCCTGATGGGGCGTTTCGCGTCGCCTGATATCTAGTGCAAGGAAAACCAAGCAAAAGAGCAAAAGAGCAAAAGAGCAAAAGGGAGCGTCCAGACAACTCGGATTTCGGTCTATCAGGAGCCCGAACGTAAGCGATGCGCAGAAGCAAGCGGCGAGAGAAAGCCAGCGGATGAAGGGGGTTGGCCCAAGTCGTCTGCAAGAGCAATGGAAGCAAGGCACTTCGCCTTTTTTTGCACAATTTATCAGGCGACGCGAAACGCCCCATCAGGAGGGTGAGTAGAATTGCCGTGGAAGGGGTTGAGCGGCATGGATGCCGCGAGAGGCGCGATGGGCCATGGATGGCCCTTCGCGCCGTGCCCCTGGAACGGCAATTATGCGAACGAACCCTGCGCGAAGCGTAGGGCCGTATGCAGGGGCAAGCGTTTTTGGTTACTTTTTCCGCGTCTGGAAAAAGTGACTCGCCCAGCAGGGCGAAACCGCGCCTTCAGGCAGCTCAATAAGCGGCCTGAAATCCAAAATCAAACCAGCATCAAGCATCCCACGCCGCAGCCGTTCACCAAACCTCAGTGCAACATGGTCGACGGACTATACCCATTAGGCTCAGCCCGCATGGCAGCAAACTCCGCCTCGACCCGCCCGCGCATGGCATCGGGCGCCTGGGGGAAACCGCTGCGATCGCTGTAATCCCACTCGGTAACTTCCTGGCTCTCCTCGGCGAGCCCCCTGGCGCAGGCCAGATCCAGCGCGGTAACGCCGACAACGGCACCAGCGGCCAACGCTGCGTTGACCTGTTCGGTGCCGTTTTCGATGCTCAAGCCCAACCCGGCCAAGTCCAATGCATCGCCGCCGATGCGGCCATATATCCAAGGCTTGGGATTGTCTGTCAGCAAAAGCCCGACACCCGTGGCGATCTCGCGCGCACCGCAGGCGCGAATCAGCCCTTCGTGTTCCGGCACGCCAAGAAAGCGTGCCAGTTTGCCGGGCATCAGCACCTCGGCCAGACCGAGTCCAATGCTGAACCAGCCGAGCCCGCGGGCGAGGCTGCGGGCGGAATGATTGGTATGGGTCACGCGGTGTGGAACGCTCATATTCAGTCCCTCCTTCGGGGCTAGGGAATGCCGGCACGCGGTTCCCTGATCAGGGAGCCGCTGCCAAACCCTCAGGGCTTGAGGACGACCTTGATGCAACCGTCGTGCTTGTCGCGGAAGGTCTTGTACATCTCCGGCCCCTGCTCGAGGCTGACGCTGTGGGTGATGACGAAGCTCGGATCGATCTGGCCTTCCTGAATGCGCTTGAGCAGATCGTCGGTCCAGCGGTTGACGTGGGTCTGACCCATGCGGAAGGTCAGCCCCTTGTTCATCGCCGCGCCGAACGGAATTTTGTCGATCAGCCCGCCGTAGACCCCCGGAATAGAGATGATGCCGGCCGGGCGGCAGACGTAGATCATCTCGCGCAGTACGTGCGGGCGGTCGGTTTCCAGCATCAGCGCCTGCTTGGCACGGTCGTACATGGAATCGATGGAACGCGCCGCGTGGGCTTCCATGCCGACCGAATCGATGCACTTCTCCGGGCCTTTGCCGCGGGTCAGTTCCTTGAGCCGTTCGAGCACGCTCTCTTCATCGAAATTGATGGTAATGGCGCCGCCGGCACGGGCCATGGACAGCCGCTCGGGCACGTTGTCGATGCAGATCACCTGTTCAGCGCCCATCATCACCGCGCTGCGGATGGCGAACTGGCCGACCGGCCCGGCGCCCCAGATGGCCACAGTGTCGGTGGGCTGGATGTCGCATTGCGCCGCGGCCTGCCAGCCGGTGGGAAGGATGTCGCCAAGGAACAGTACCTGCTCATCGGTGAGGCCGTCTGGAATGACGACCGGGCCGACATCGGCATAAGGCACACGCACGTATTCGGCCTGGCCACCGGCATAGCCGCCGGTGAGGTGGGTGTAGCCGTAGAGCCCCGCAGTGGTGTGACCGAAGACCTTATCGGCCACGTCCTTGTTGCGGTTGGTGCGCTCGCAGACCGAGAAATTGCCGCGTCGGCACTGGTCGCACTCGCCGCAGACGATGGTGAAGGGCACCACCACGCGGTCGCCGACCTTGAGCTTCTTGTTGGCCGAGCCGACCTCCATCACCTCGCCCATGAACTCGTGGCCCATGATGTCGCCGTGCTGCATGCCGGGCATGAAGCCGTCGTAGAGGTGCAGGTCGGAGCCGCAGATGGCGCAGGAACTGACCTTGATGATGGCGTCGCGCGGATCTTCGATGCTCGGGTCAGGGACGTGATTGTCGCAGCGGATATCGTGCTTGCCATGCCAGCGAAGAGCTCTCATGAAAAATCTCCTGGTTCGGTGTTCGAAAACGCCGCCGTGGTGGTTCTTCCTGATGTCTTCGCCGCGGTGCGGCAGCTGCTCCTGACCCGACTGCTGCCATGTGGCAGGGCGCGCGGCGTGCGTGCTATCAAATTTTTAGTAAGCGCCGCGTCGGCAGAGTTGCCTGAAATGTTGTCGTGATGGCCGAATCACCGACGGGCTGTCGTCGTCGAAGCTTTTCGCGCATCGCAAGAAACGACCGAAAACCCGCTTTTGTAGGAGCTAGCTTGCAGCGAAGCTTTTAGGGACGATTCGCGAGCAGCGACTAGGCGACCTTCATGCCTGCGAGGTGCAACGCGGGCATCTGTCGCCTCGACTCAGCCTTTGCCCGGCCGAACCGCGGCGTAGCCGTTGCGATAGCTCGGATATTGCGGCGTCCAGCCCAGCGCCCGCGCACGGGCATTGCTGCAACGCTTGCTGCCGGCGCGGCGCGTCATCGTCTGCTCGGCCCAGTGCGTCACGCCGAGCCGCTCGCGTAGCCAGTCGACCACTTCGTGCAATGGCGCCGGGTCGTCGTCGACGCCCAGATAGCAATCCTGCAGATCGCCACCACGCAGATCGGTCTGTAGCAGACAGGCCAGAAGCGCTGCGGCGTCGTCGCGATGAACACGATTGCCGTACTGCGGCGGTTCGCGATCGACACGCAGGCCAGCGCGGACCTGATTCTGCATCCACGGGCGGGCGGGATCATAAAGCCCGGCCATACGTACCAGCGTTGTCGGGATACCGCTGCCAAGCGCCAATTGCTCGGCTTCGAGCATCACCTGGCCGGTGTAGCCGGTGGGCTCTGTGGGGGACGTCTCGTCGATCCATTCCCCCTGGCTCTGCGCATAGACGCCAGTGCTGGAAAGGAAGATCAACCGCTTGGGACGCTGACCGCGTTGCTGCAGCCAACCAAGAGCGTTTCGCAAGCCTTCGACATAAGCCTGGCGGTAACCGGCTTCGTCATGCTGACTGGCCGATGCCGCGTACACCAGGTAATCCAGCCGGCCATTGGGCCAACCACGCGGAACGTCGCTGGCGGATAGATCGCCCTTCACTGGCAAGATCGGCACCGGCAGACCCGCGGCCTGACGGCGCAAGCCGTAGACCGTCCAACCCGCTCGGCTCAGCTGCAGGCCAAGACGAATACCGACATCGCCGCAGCCGGCGATCATTACTGAAGGACGATTTGCCATGGTCGGTTGCTCCGTAACCTTGCAGGCCATTCAATTGGCCCGCCTTGCAGGAGTGTACCGCCGCCCCACAAGTTTTGCCCTGGCTCCGCATGCAGTGAACGACTGCGAGCCAGTTGGTTCGAACACGAGCAAAGGCTATGCTAGCCAGCACTCTGATGGAATAACGCTATGACACTGACCGAACTGCGCTACATCGTCACGCTCGCCCAGGAATCACACTTCGGCCGCGCCGCCGAACGTTGCCACGTCAGCCAGCCCACCCTGTCGGTCGGGGTGAAGAAGCTCGAGGACGAGCTTGGCGTGTTGATTTTCGAGCGGACCAAGAGCGCAGTGCGGCTGACGCCGGTCGGCGAAGGCATCGTGACCCAGGCGCAGAAGGTCCTTGAGCAGGCACAGAGCATCCGTGAGCTGGCGCAGGCGGGCAAGAATCAGCTGGCGGCGCCGCTCAAGGTCGGCGCCATCTATACCGTCGGTCCTTACATGTTCCCGCACCTGATCCCGCAGCTGCACCGCGTGGCACCGGACATGCCGCTGTATATCGAGGAAAACTTCACCCATGTCCTGCGCGACAAACTGCGCACCGGCGAGCTGGATGCGATCATCATCGCGCTGCCGTTCCAGGAAGCGGACGTGCTGACGCTGCCGCTGTACGACGAGCCGTTCTACGTGCTGATGCCGGCCAACCATCCGTGGTCCAAAAAAGACACCATCGACGCCGAGATGCTCAACGACAAGAGCCTGCTGCTGCTCGGCGAAGGTCACTGCTTCCGCGATCAGGTCCTCGAAGCTTGCCCAACCACTCGCAAGGGCGAGGCGCCGACCCACACCACGGTGGAATCCTCATCGCTGGAAACCATCCGCCACATGGTTGCCTCGGGGCTCGGCGTGTCGATCCTGCCGCTGTCGGCGGTCGACAGCCATCACTATTCCGCCGGCGTGCTGGACATCCGTCCACTGACGCCGCCTGTGCCGTTCCGCACCGTGGCGATCGCCTGGCGCGCCAGTTTTCCGCGTCCCAGGGCAATCGAAGTGCTGGCCGACTCCATCCGCCTGTGCTCAGTCGCCAAGCCGCCCGTCGCGAAAGACTGATTCATGAGCGAGCTGGCGGCGGTTCCGGTCACCGCACTCAAAGGCGTGGGCGCGGCGCTGGCCGAGAAGCTCGCCAAGGTCGGCCTGGAAACACTTCAGGATGTGCTCTTTCATCTGCCACTGCGTTACCAGGACCGCACCCGTATCGTCCCCATCGGCGCGCTGCGGCCGGGCCAGGATGCAGTGATCGAAGGCACGGTGACCGGAGCCGACGTGGTCATGGGCCGGCGCCGTAGCCTGCTGGTGCGCCTGCATGACGGCAGCGGCATCCTCAGCCTGCGTTTTTACCATTTCAGTCAGGCGCAGAAGGAAGGCCTCAAGCGCGGCACCCAGCTGCGCTGCTATGGCGAAGCCCGACCCGGCGCTTCGGGACTGGAAATTTACCATCCGGAATACCGCGCCCTCAGCGATACCGACGCGGTTGCCGTGGAACAAACCCTGACGCCCATTTACCCGACCACCGAAGGCCTGACCCAGCAGCGCCTACGCCAACTCACGCAGCAAGCACTGGCCCGGCTCGGCCCCCACAGCCTGCCCGACTGGCTACCTGAAGAACTGTCGCGTGACTATCGCTTGGCCCCGCTGGACGAAGCCATCCGCTACCTGCATCGGCCGCCGCCAGACGCCGACCTCGAAGAACTCGCCGAAGGCCGCCATTGGGCTCAGCATCGCCTGGCGTTCGAAGAGCTCCTGACCCATCAGCTGTCGTTGCAACGCTTGCGCGAAAGCGTGCGCGCCCAGCATGCGCCGCCACTGCCTGTGGCGCGCCAGCTTCCGCAACGTTATCTGCACAACCTTGGTTTCCAGCCCACCGGCGCGCAGCAGCGCGTTGGCGCCGAAATCGCCTATGACCTCGCCCAGGACGAGCCGATGCTGCGCCTGGTGCAGGGTGACGTCGGCGCCGGCAAGACGGTGGTCGCCGCGCTCGCGGCGCTACAGGCGCTGGAGGCCGGCTATCAGGTGGCGCTGATGGCACCGACCGAGATTCTCGCCGAGCAGCACTTCATCACCTTCTGCAAATGGCTCGAACCGCTGGGCCTCGAGGTCGCCTGGCTGGCTGGCAAGCTCAAGGGCAAGGCGCGCGCCGCGGCGCTGGAGCGCATCGCCGCAGGCGCACCGATGGTGGTCGGCACTCATGCGCTGTTTCAGGACGACGTGCAGTTCAAGCGACTGGCATTGGTGATCATCGACGAACAGCACCGGTTCGGCGTTCAGCAGCGGCTGGCGCTAAGGCGCAAGGGTGTCGACGGCCGGCTGTGCCCGCATCAGTTGATCATGACCGCGACGCCGATTCCACGAACGCTGGCCATGAGCGCCTATGCCGATCTGGACACCTCCATCCTCGACGAACTGCCGCCCGGGCGCACCCCGGTCAATACCGTACTGGTGGCCGACAGCCGTCGTCTGGAGGTCATCGAGCGAGTGCGTTCGGCGTGTAATGAGGGGCGCCAGGCGTATTGGGTCTGTACCTTGATCGAAGAATCCGAGGAGCTGACCTGCCAGGCAGCGGAAACCACGTTCGAGGATCTTTCGGCGGCGCTCGGCGGGCTCAACGTCGGGCTGATCCATGGCCGCATGAAGCCGGCGGAAAAAGCCGCGGTGATGGCTGAGTTCAAGGAAGGCCGCCTGCAGCTGCTGGTGGCGACCACGGTGATCGAAGTGGGAGTCGATGTACCCAACTCGAGCCTGATGATCATCGAGAACCCCGAACGCCTCGGCCTCGCTCAATTGCATCAGCTGCGCGGACGGGTCGGCCGGGGCAGCGCCGCCAGTCATTGCGTGTTGCTCTATCATCCGCCACTGTCGCAGATCGGCCGCGAACGACTGGCGATCATGCGCGAAACCTGCGACGGCTTCATCATCGCCGAGAAGGACCTGGAGCTACGCGGTCCGGGTGAAATGCTCGGTACGCGGCAAACCGGGCTGTTGCAGTTCAAGGTCGCCGATCTGATGCGCGATGCCGATCTGCTACCGTCCGTGCGCGACGCTGCACAGGCGCTGTTGGCACGCTGGCCGCAACACGTCAGCCCACTGTTGGAGCGTTGGCTGCGCCACGGCCAGCAATATGGGCAAGTTTAACGCTCGTCGGTAAAATCAAACCGCACTAAACCTGCGGCTATACTGCGCCGAACGAGAATAAGACGGATCTGCTCATGAACTCGGCTGTCGATACAACAAAAGAAATTTCGCTTCCGCCAATGATCGTCCAGCTTCTGGACAAACTGGCGCTTCCTTATCGCACCTGTGAAGAGCAGTCGGGACTGGACCCGGCCAGGCGCGTGCAGGCGGTATTGGTTGACGATGCCATCGGCGCGCTGCTGGTGCTTTATCCTCGCGATCATTTGCTCGATCTGCCAGGCCTGGTGGAACTGACCGGGCGCCAGCTGGTAGCCGTCAAACCCGACCGGTTGACACGCATGCTGGCCAAGCACGACCTGCAGGTGCTGCCCGGTCTGCCGCCGCTGACCAGCTCGCCCTGCCTGTATGAGGAACGACTGCTGCAACAGCCGGAGCTATTGATCGAGTCCGGCCAGCCAGGTTTGCTGCTGGCGCTTTCCAGCAGTGATTTCAAGACGCTATTGAGCAAAGCCAGCGCCGGGCACTTCGCCGTGCCGCTGAGCGGCATCCGGCCCAACCTCAACCGCCCGGACGACGACAGCGCAGAGATCACCCAGGCGGTGCAAAGCTTCACGGCGCGACGTATCCAGAAGCGCCTGGAAGAAACGATCGAGATACCGCCGCTGGCGCAGACGGCACAGAAAATCATCAAACTGCGCGTCGATCCCGACGCCACGGTGGACGACATCACCGGCGTGGTCGAAACCGATCCCGCGCTGGCTGCGCAGGTGGTCAGCTGGGCCGCGTCGCCCTACTACGCCGCGCCCGGCAAGATCCGCTCGGTGGAAGACGCCATCGTGCGCGTCCTCGGTTTCGATCTGGTGATCAACCTGGCGCTGGGCCTGGCATTGGGCAAGACCCTGAGCCTGCCCAAGGACCAGCCGCAGCAGGCAACGCCGTACTGGCAGCAGGCGATTTACACGGCAGCGGTAATCGAAGGCCTGAACCGCGCCATCCCGCGCACCCAACGGCCGGAAGCCGGGATCAGCTATCTGGCGGGATTGCTGCACAATTTCGGCTATCTGGTGCTCGCGCATGTGTTCCCGCCGCATTTTTCGCTGATCTGTCGGCATTTGGAGGTCAACCCGCACCTGAACCACAGCGTCATCGAACAGCATCTGTTGGGCATTACGCGCGAGCAGATCGGCGCTTGGCTGATGCGCTACTGGGGCATGCCGGACGAGTTGTCGACCGCGCTGCGCTTCCAGCACGACCCGGATTACCAGGGCGAGCATGCCGGTCACGCCAATCTGGTCTGCCTGGCGATACGCCTGCTGCGCAACCGTGGCATTGGCTCCGGGCCCTACAGCGAGATTCCGCAAGGGCTGTTCGATCGCCTCGGCCTGAGCCGCGAGAAAGCCAACGACGTGGTGAACAAGGTGCTCGATGCCGAAGCCGCGCTGCGCGCCCTGGCGATGCAGATCCATCCGACGCAGTGACCGCCGTACTGATCCAGGCAGCGCGACAGCGCCAATCGACGCTGCCGCGCGGGAACTGGATATCGCCTAGGTGCCACGGCGCTAGCCGCCGGCGCGAAAGCTCACCCGTGCGTCCACCAGACCATCACCAACCTGACTGATGCTGACCTCGGCGAGGCTCGCGCCCGCCGCCTGTAGTTCATCGAACCAGCGCAGCAGTGTCGCGTAGGAAGCGCTGGGCAAGGTCACCTGCAGGCTGCCGTCATTGCCGTTGTCGAAGCTTTCGATGGTCAACCCGCTCTGCTGCGCGCTTTGGGTCACCAGACCTTGCAGCTGCTCGGGCGCCAGCGATACAGGATTGCTTCGCGACATTTGACGGGCCAATTCGGTGTTCTGCTCCAGATAGGCGTACAGCTCACGTTGCTGCTGAAAATACGTTTGCGCGTCGCGCACGCGCTGCTGCGCCGGCTGCCAGAGCAGCACATAAAACAGGACCACCAGCAGGAAGGCACCGAGCAGGGTCAGCGACAGACGCTCGCGGGGCTGCAGACGCTGCCAGCGCAGCCACAATGGCGATTCGGCGAGACGTACCTGCATCTGTTGTTTCAGATTCATCCTCGACCTCCAATCACCACGCGAGCACTGACGGCGTCGCCGTCACGGCTGGCCGAGCCCAGTTGAACGCTTTCACCGGTTTCGCCCAAGCGCTGGCGCAGCTGTTCCAGCGCCGCGAAGTCGCTGGCGCGTACCTGCAAAGCGAGGTCGCCGCGGGCTTCGTTATAGTCAAGCTGACTGATCGACACCGGAATACCCTCGGCCATGGCCAGCGCCACTTCGTCGAGCAGGCGCATGAATCCGGCCGAGGTGCCGGCGCTCTGGCCAATGTGTTCGTCGAACTGCGCGCGCAAGTTGACGATGCGACGGTCCTCGGGGAACAGCTCGGTATAGAGCGCATGGCTAGCTTCGGCGTAGCGCTCGGCCTGGCCGTTCAGCGACCAGGCCTGGATCAGGTTGAACACCAACTGCACCGCCAGGACTAGCGCAAGCACGATCAGCACCGGCTTCCACTGGCCTAGCCCGCTGCCCGCGGCCTGCACGGCAAAATCGCCTTGAGCCAGATTCAACGCACCCGCGCGTCCCGATGCAAGAAAACGGTAGGGGTCGTCCAGTTGCTGGTAATCGTCGAGTGGTTCGGGCGCTTCGGCGTGGGTGCCATGGCCGTGACGAGGCGCGGGACACTGAGCGGCGAGATCCGGCCATTGGTTGCTGTCGAACGCCAGCCTGGCTTCTGGACTGCCACCCAGCAAGGCGCGCCCATCGATAAACAGCAACTGGGTGCCGTCGCGTGGCAGCAGATCGGAATCGACATGAATGGCGACAATGGTCAGCCCCTGCGCTTGTAGATCTTCCAGCCAATCGGCCAGCAGCTGGCGGCGGATCGCGATGACCCTGCGGCGGCCGTCTTCCAACGCATCGCCGTGCGTCAGGTGCAGGTCGTCGACGCTCTCCGCAAGCAGTTCCTCCACGGCGTAGGCCAGCGCCTGGCTGATCCAGCGTGCCTTGCGCGTCGGCAGATTCACCGCAAAGTAGCTGCAAACTTCAGCCGGCAAGACCAGCGTCACCGCGGCGAGCGCCTGCTCGGCACAGGTTGCCAACGATACCCAGCCACCTTCGCCCTCGCCCGGTAGCCAGTAGACCTGAGTATCGGGGCCGAGCCGGGCGCCGCAATCGGCGGGCAGAAACAGGCAGTCCATCGGCTATCGATCTCCGTCATTGGTTGGACGAGGCAGCCGCGGCGGCTGTCCCAGGTTTCGCTGAAGCACGCGTACTTCCCCATTTTCTTCGCGCCGCAGCCGACTCACCAGGGCCAGCCGGCGGTCGGCCAGGCGCACTTCGCTGATGGCCTGGAAGAATTGACTGGTCACCGCGATGTTGGTGCCCTGCAGTTGGACACCGCCAAGCGCCGGTTGCGCCATGAAGGTCGCCACATCGCGAAAACCACCAGCCTGCCGAGCCTGCACCAAACCTTCGGCAGCGCTTGGGCTGAGGTTGTCGGCGAGGCTCGACAGTACCATTGCGCTGGCGGTGTTGACGTTCAATGGGGTATCCGCCGGCAGCACGCTGACATAGGGCGCCAACCGCTGAAAATCCTCGTCGCGCATGTCGAGCAGCAAACGCAGCTCGGACAGATCCTCAAGACGATTCCCGGCCGTGCGGTAAGGGGGATCGAGCAACAGATAGGCATTGTCCTCGGCACCCAATTCGCCGCTGGGCTGCTGATCGCTGTCCAGCCAATCCTGGAGTCGCTCGGCGTAAGGCTCGGTGATCTGCAGACGCAGCAGCAATCGACGGAACTGCGCCAACGCGGCCGCATTCGGCTGTTGCTCCTGCACCAGGCTGTTGAGGTTGAAGCGACCGGCCAAGTCTTCGATACGGATCTGTACCTGGCCTTGGCCCTCGTCGAGATCGTAGGCCGGCTGCGGCAACGCCCAGGGCTCCAGCAAATGATCGACGGCAGGCACGCCGGTGCCGTTGCCGGTCGCCTGCAGATCGCGACGCAGGATCGACTGCGCCAGGGCTTCGCCGCCCAGAGCGTAGTGCCAGGCCTGGCGCGCTTGCGACTGATTGGCGGTGCCGCGGATAGACAGCTGCTGACGGGCAATCATGCCGGCGCAGACCACGGTGACGATGGCCACTACCAGCAATACGGTGATCAGCGCGACGCCGCGCTGGGCCTTCATTGCAGTTCACCCTCGGGCACCGGTTCGGGCACGCCCTGGGAATCCGGCTGGACAAAAACGGGCTCCGATGTCAGGCCGTCGGGTAGACGCAGAAGCCGAGTGATGGTGCCGTAGCGCTGGTGATCGAAGGATACCTCGACCGCAACGGGCAAGCGCCGGGCCTGCTCTTCCGGGTTGCCACGGCCAAAATCGAACGGCGGCCATTCCTCGTGCCAGCTGTTTTCCGCGTCCAGGTAGCGCAAACGCAACTCGAGCACATCGTCCAGCACCCGCTGCACGCGCGGCTGGCTGTCCACATCGCGATCGAGCACGACCCAGTAAAGCCGCTCCAGGTTGTCACCGGTGAGGCGCCAACGCACCCGCTGGAGATTGGCGCGACGCATCCCGGTGGGGTTGCGCCAACCGCTGCGGGTCAGCTCAAGGGCGACGCCGTCCTCGACACCCGCCAACTGGCCAATGAAGGCATTCTGCTGGTCGCCATAACCATCGCGAACCGGCCGCGGCACGGCCTGGATCAGGTCGCGTTCGAGGCTCCAGATCGCGCGGCTGAGCTGGCGCAGCTGAGCATCCTGCGCGCGCACCACTTCATCGCTGCGCAACACGGCTTCGAGCATCCGGTAGGTCGCCAGGCCCAGCAGTGCGAACAGGGCGATGGCAATCAACAGCTCCAGCAGGGTGAAGCCTGCCACGGCACGACGCATCACGGATCGACCCCGACGAAGCCGGTGAGGCTGGTTACTGCGCGCTCGGCGATCGAACCATCGCCGCCGCGCGATTCGGCCGCCGCGACCCAGACGCGGATACGCAACAGGCCGGGCGTTCCGCTGGTTTCCACTTCGCTGAGCGTCTGCCACTGTCGACCACCGAACTCCAGTTCCTGGTCTTCGCGACCGATGTCCGGGGCCGGTTGTTGCAGTTGCAACTCGGTGAGGCGGTTGTCGGCGATCCAGCCCGCAAGGGTCAGCGCTTCCAGCCGTCCGGCGTTGTTCACGCTGCGGCCGGCGGCGGTCAATACGACCGCCGCGACAATGGCGAAGATCGCCAATGCGACCAGCACCTCCAGCAGGGTGAAACCGCGCGATCGCGGCAGGCCTTTGCTCATCGGCGTTCTTCCAGCGGTTCGGCACGGGGCATGCGGAAACCGTCGCTGGAGACGATCCAGCTGCTACCTCCCGGTCGTTGGTCAGACAGTGTCAGGGTGAACGGCGATAACTCGCCGCTCGACAGGATCAACAGCTGCGGCTGCACGCGTGGCGCACGTTGACGCTCGCGGTCTTCGTCGTCGGAAAGGCCAATAGGATCGTCCTCGCGCTTGACCGGCGCCACCAACTTCAGCGGTGTGCCATCGAGTTCCAGTTCCAGACGTATCCACTCTGGCGGCTGGTGCGCCTCGCTGTCGCCGGCATCGCGCCAGCGCGTCTCGGCCTCGTCGTAATGCATCACCCGATAGCCGTCGCGATTGATCAACAGGCCGTATTCACGGCTGTCGAGCACGGCTTCGTCGGCCATCAGGCTGATCAGCGTCGCCAAACGTTGCGCTTCGTCGCGTATTTCACGCGATGAGCTGGTGCTGCCGATGGACAACACAGCCAGGCCCACCAGGCTGCCGAGGATGACGATCACCACCAGCAACTCGATCAGCGTGAAGCCGCCGTCCCGGCGCGCCCGAGGCATCGATTAAAGGTCCCAGCTACCGATATCCGCGTTCAGATCCGAACCGCCCTGCTTGCCATCGGCACCGTAGGAGTACAGGTCGAATTGCCCTTGAGTGCCCGGCGACAGGTATTGGTAGTCGTTGCCCCAAGGATCCTTCGGCACGCGCTTGAGGTAGCCGTCGCGGTTCCAGTTCTTCGGCTGCGGATTGCCGCCGGGCTTTTCCACCAACGCTTCGAGACCTTGCTGGGTGCTGGGGTAGGAGTAGTTATCCAGCTTATACATGTCGAGGGCGGCACCGATAGCCTTGATGTCCCCCTTGGCCACGGTCACCTTGGCCTGATCCGGCCGGTTCATCACCTGCGGCACCACCAGGGCGGCGAGAATCCCGAGGATCACCACCACCACCATGATTTCGATGAGGGTAAAGCCCCTCTGTTTGCGTTCGTTCAACGTCATGCTCACTAGCCCACCAGTTGATTGAGAGAAAGGATCGGCAGCAGGATCGCCAGAACGATCACCAATACCACAGCCCCCATGAATACCAGCATGAAGGGTTCGAAAAGACCC
This sequence comes from Stutzerimonas sp. VN223-3, assembly GCF_045999685.1. Classification (NCBI taxonomy): domain Bacteria; kingdom Pseudomonadati; phylum Pseudomonadota; class Gammaproteobacteria; order Pseudomonadales; family Pseudomonadaceae; genus Stutzerimonas; species Stutzerimonas sp. VN223-3. The sequence goes on from NZ_RBEC01000002.1 coordinate 418,135, forward strand.
ACCAGTAACGAGACCTGCGCCGCCAGGTCGTTTTCCTGATTGCGCGCGGTGCGGGCGAGCATCTGATCGAGCTCGCCGGATTTCTCACCGCTGGCGATCATGTGCAGCATCATCGGCGGGAATTCGCCGGTGGCATCCAGCGCACGGGTCAGACTGCCGCCTTCGCGCACCCGCTGCGCAGCCTCGATGACCTTGTCGCGAATGCGCAGGTTGGCGATTACCGCGGCGGCGATGCCCAGTGCGTCCACCAACGGCACACCGCTGCGGGTGAGGATCGCCAGGGTCGAGGCGAAACGCGCGGTATTGGTCGCCCGGGCCAGGCGCCCCACCAGCGGAATGCGCAGGATGAAGGCGTGCCAGCGGCGCTTGATCTTCTCGTCGCGCAGCGCCTGGCGCATGGCTACGCCAGCCGCGACGATTACGATAAGCATCAGCCAGCCCCAACGCTGCACCGCCTCACTGACGGCGATCAGCCCGGTGGTCAGCGCCGGTAGCGCCTGGCCGGTATTGACGAAAACCTTGACCACATCCGGCACCACATAGCCCAGCAGCAGCACCACGATGGCCAGCGAGGCCACCAGCAGGATCACCGGATACAACAGCGCCAGCTGAATCTTCTGCCGTGATTGCTGGCGCTGATCGGTGTAATCGGCCAGCTGGTCGAGCACCAGCCCGAGATGGCCGGCGTGCTCGCCCGCAGCGACGGTGGCGCGGTACAGCTCGGGAAAGGCCGACGGATACTCGCGCAGCGATCCGGCCAGGCTATGGCCCTCCATCACTCGCGCCCGCACCGCCAACAACATCGATTTGATCTTCTGCGACGTCGATTGCGCAGCCGCGGCACGCAGGGCTTCCTCGATGGGCAGCGCGGCCTGGACAAGGGTGGAAAGTTGGCGGGTCACCAGCGCCAGATCACGTGCCGAAAGCCCACGACCGAAGGCGAAGCCACCGCCGCCGCTGTCCTCCTTGGCCTTGGCCTGCTTGACCTCCAGCGGCGACCATTGTTTCTCACGCAGCAATTGGCGAGCCTGGCGCGGGCTATCGGCCTCGATCAGGCCTTTTTGCTCGCGACCGCGCGGGTCAAGGGCCAGGTATTCGAAGGCGGCCATCAGGCATAGCCTCCGCAAAGCCGGCCATCGCTCCCGTAGCCCGATCCGTTTAGCGCATGCCAATCAATGGCGTTCATCTCATTCCTCGCGCGTCACGCGCAACACTTCTTCGATGGTGGTCACGCCTTCACGCACTTTGCGCAGACCGTCTTCGCGAATGCTCGGCCCGAGGCGCCGGGCATGGCGAAGCATGTCCTGCTCGGGCGCACGGGTATGGATCATGCTGCGCAGGGCGTCGTCGAACATGACCAACTCGTAAATACCGGTCCGCCCGCGATATCCCAGCTGGCGGCAGACGTCGCAACCCTCGGCGTGATACAGCGTCGGCGCCTCGCTCGGCTCGAGGCCGAACAGGGCACATTCGGCCTCGTCGGCGATATAGGCGCGTTTGCAGTCGTTACACAGCACCCGCACGAGGCGCTGGGCCAGTACGCCGAGCAGCGACGAGGAAATCAGGAACGGCTCGACGCCCATATCGACCAGCCGCGTCACCGCACCAATGGCGCTGTTGGTGTGCAGCGTCGACAGCACCAGGTGGCCGGTGAGCGAGGCCTGCACCGCCATGTCAGCAGTTTCCTGATCGCGAATCTCGCCAACCATCACCACGTCCGGGTCTTGACGCAAAATGGCCCGCAAACCGCGGGCGAAGGTCATGTCGACCTTGGTGTTGACCTGGGTCTGGCCGATGCCTTCGAGGTTATATTCGATCGGGTCCTCGACGGTGAGGATGTTTCGCGTGCGGTCGTTGAGCGTGACCAGGCTGGCATACAGCGTGGTGGTCTTGCCCGAGCCGGTCGGGCCGGTGACGAGAATGATGCCGTGGGGTTTCTGTACCGCCTGTTCCATTACTTTCCGGTCGCGGTCGCTCATGCCCAGATGGCGCAAGGTCAGCCGGCCGGCCTGCTTGTCGAGCAGACGCAGCACCACTCGCTCGCCATTGGCCGAAGGCAGCGTCGAGACGCGGATGTCCACTTCGCGACCACCGACGCGCAAGGAAATACGCCCGTCCTGGGGGATGCGCTTCTCGGCGATGTCGAGCCGCGCCATGACCTTGATCCGCGACACCAGCAGCGCCGCCAGCTCGCGCTTGGGCTGCACCACTTCGCGGAGAATGCCGTCGATGCGGAAGCGAATCACCAGACGCTTCTCGAAGGTTTCGACGTGGATATCCGAGGCGTTTTCCTTGATCGCCTCGCCGAGAATGGCGTTGATCAGGCGGATGATCGGCGCATCGTCTTCCTGTTCGAGCAGGTCCTCGGTTTCCTGGATCTGATCGGCCAGGCTGTGCAGGTCCATCTCGTCGCCCAACCCCTCGACCATCAGCATCGCCGCTGACGAGTCGTGCTGGTAGGCCGCGCTCAACGCTTGCTCGAATTCCTCCTGCGCCAACCACTGCATCGCCAACGGACCGCCTGCAACGCGCTGCGCCTCCTGCAGCGCAGTGAGCGGTGCGCCCTCGCGCGCGCATAGGCGCAGGCCTTCGGGGCGATCCAGCAGAATCACTCCATGACGCCGAGCGAAGGCGAAGGGCAGGCGCCGCTGAACAGGGTCCTCCAGCAGAGCGGTCATCTCGTTCACGTCCAATTCGGCCATGCTGAATTTCTCACGAGTAATGCAATCGAAGTTCGTCGGCGTCCAAAGCCGGCGCAACCAACAGCTTTGGACTACAAGGAATGCATGACATTGCAAACCTTCGACAGTTTTTTCCAGGCTGTCGAACCGGGTCAGCCGCGAAACGGCACCTAGGTCGAATATAGACAACGCCTCGGACGAATACCCCGTCTATGGACCGCCATTCATGATTGCGTCGCGCATAACCTGGCATGAAGCCTTAGACGAAGGTCTAACCCAATACCAGCAAGGCCTGCAGCGTTACAAAGCAACCTAACGGTCACGTTTTGAACGGGCCGACACCGCAACGTTCCGATTAAAACGGTTGTTTGATTTGCCAAGCCCTTGCAGAATGCCGCGCCGCAACGGTCTCAACCAGCAGTTACACCCGGTCGCCATACGCAGTGGCCGGGCGAAAAGTAATGCCAGCGTGCAATAGCCGGGTTACCAGGCAGCCCGCTGGTTACGATCAAGCAGGAGAACAAGAACAATGCACATTGGTGTTCCTCTCGAAACCAGGCCCGGTGAAACGCGCGTCGCCGCGACACCGGAAACCATCAAGAAGCTGATCGGCCAAGGGCATCAGGTCACTGTGCAGAGCGGTGCAGGCGTACACGCCAGCGTCCCGGACAGTGCCTTTGAAGCGGCAGGCGCAACCATCGCCGATGCCGCTGCGGCGTTCGCAGCAGAGATCCTGCTGAAGGTGAACGCACCGAACGAAACCGAACTGGCGCAGATGCAGCCAGGAACGGTTCTGATCGGCATGCTCAATCCCTTCGACAACGACAACATCGCACGCATGGCCGAACGCGGTATCACCGCCTTCGCCCTGGAAGCGGCGCCGCGTACCTCGCGCGCGCAGAGCCTCGACGTGCTGTCCTCCCAGGCCAACATTGCCGGCTACAAGGCGGTGATGGTCGCGGCAAACCAGTACCCGCGCTTCATGCCGATGCTGATGACCGCCGCCGGTACGGTGAAAGCCGCACGGGTGTTGATTCTCGGTGCCGGCGTCGCCGGTCTGCAGGCCATCGCCACGGCCAAGCGCCTGGGCGCGGTCATCGAAGCCTCCGACGTGCGTCCGGCGGTGAAGGAGCAGATCGAATCGCTGGGCGCCAAGTTCGTCGACGTGCCGTGCGAGACCGACGAAGAGCGCGAGTGCGCCGAAGGCGTCGGCGGTTACGCCCGGCCGATGCCCGCTTCATGGATGGCGCGTCAGGCCCAGGCCGTGCACGAGCGCGCCAAGCAGGCCGACATCATCATCACCACTGCGCTGATTCCGGGCCGCAAGGCGCCAACGCTGTTGCAGAAAGAAACCGTGCAGCAGATGAAGCCCGGCTCGGTGGTGATCGACCTCGCCGCTTCTCAGGGCGGTAATTGTCCATTGACCGAAGCCGATCAGGTGGTGGTCAAGCACGGCGTGACCCTGGTGGGCTACACCAACCTGGCGACCCTCGTGCCGGCGGATGCTTCGGCGCTATACGCACGCAACCTGCTGGACTTCCTCAAGCTGGTGATCGATGGCGAAGCCAGGTTCCAGCTCAATCTTGAAGACGACATCGTCGCCGCGTGCCTGATGTGCCGCGACGGCCAGGTCGTGCGCACCAACGGTTAAGGGAGCCCGAAACATGGACCTGATTTCTGATGGCATCTACAACCTGATCATCTTCGTGCTGGCGATTTATGTCGGCTACCACGTGGTCTGGAACGTCACCCCCGCGCTGCATACCCCGCTGATGGCGGTCACCAATGCCATCTCGGCGATCGTCATCGTCGGCGCCATGCTCGCCGCCGCCCTGACCGTCACGCCAATGGGCAAGCTGATGGGTACCCTGGCCGTGACCCTGGCCGCGGTCAACGTCTTCGGTGGCTTCCTGGTTACCCGTCGCATGCTGGAAATGTTCAAGAAGAAGGAGCGCGCAGGCGCCAAGGCGGAGTCCAAGCCATGAGCATGAACCTGATCACCCTGCTCTACCTCATCGCTTCGGTGAGCTTCATTCAGGCGTTGAAAGGCCTGTCGCACCCCACCACCTCACGCCGCGGCAACCTGTTCGGCATGATCGGCATGGGCATCGCCGTGGTCACCACGGTGTTTCTGGTATTCAAGCTCGGCGCGCAGCTGGTCGAGAGCGCCAGTCCCTGGGCCGGCCTGGGCTTCATCATTCTCGGCCTGCTGATCGGCGGCACCATCGGCACGCTGATGGCCAAGCGCGTCGAGATGACCAAGATGCCCGAGCTGGTCGCTTTCATGCACAGCATGATCGGCCTGGCCGCGGTGTTCATTGCCATCGCCGCGGTGCTCGAGCCGCAATCGCTGGGCATCGTCCAGGCCATCGGCTATCCGATCCCGGCCGGTAACCGTCTGGAGCTGTTCCTCGGTGCAGCCATCGGCGCCATCACCTTCTCCGGTTCGGTGATCGCCTTCGGCAAGCTGTCAGGCAAGTACAAGTTCCGCCTGTTCCAGGGCGCGCCGGTGGTGTTCGCCAACCAGCACAAGATCAACCTCGCCGTCGGCGTGGCGATTCTGGTGCTGGGCCTGATCTACACCTTCAGCGGCAACTTCACCGCGTTCATGATCCTGGTGGCGCTGGCCTTCGTGATCGGCGTGCTGATCATCATCCCCATCGGCGGGGCCGACATGCCGGTGGTGGTATCGATGCTCAACAGCTACTCGGGCTGGGCGGCGGCCGGTATCGGCTTCTCGCTGAACAACTCGATGCTGATCATCGCCGGCTCGCTGGTAGGTTCTTCCGGCGCGATCCTCTCCTACATCATGTGCAAGGCGATGAACCGCTCGTTCTTCAACGTGATCCTTGGCGGCTTCGGCGGCGCGGCAGATGCCGGCCCGGCCAAGGGCAGCCAGGAACAGCGTCCAGTCAAATCCGGTTCGGCCGACGATGCCTCGTTCCTGCTGGGTAACGCCGACACCGTGATCATCGTCCCCGGCTACGGCCTGGCGGTGGCCCGCGCTCAGCATGCGCTGAAGGAACTGACCGAGAAGCTGGTGGAAAGGGGCGTGACCGTGAAGTATGCGATCCACCCGGTGGCCGGCCGCATGCCCGGACACATGAACGTGCTGCTCGCCGAGGCCGAGGTGCCCTATGACCAGGTGTTCGAGATGGAGGACATCAACTCCGAGTTCGGTCAGGCCGACGTAGTGCTGGTGCTCGGCGCCAACGACGTGGTCAACCCGGCGGCGAAGAACGATCCGAAATCGCCCATCGCCGGCATGCCGATCCTCGAGGCCTACAAGGCCAGGACGATCATCGTCAACAAGCGCTCCATGGCCAGCGGCTATGCCGGCCTGGACAACGAACTGTTCTACATGGACAAGACCATGATGGTCTTTGGCGATGCCAAGAAGGTCGTCGAGGACATGGTCAAGGCTGTGGAATAACAGCACCTCGCAATACCAAAACCCCTCCCGGCGCCGCCGCGAGGGGTTTTGTTTTTTGCGAAGGATTCAGAGACCGAACACTTTGGCCAGATGCGCTTCGTAGCGCTGGATGTCCGCTTCGATGGACGGCCGCTTCATCACATCAACGCTGAGGAAGGTGGGCAACCCGCTCATGCCGAGAAACTCGTTGGCCTTGTGGAACGGGAAATAGACGGCATCGACGCCCTTTCCTTCGAAGAAGTCGCTCGAATCATCGAAGGCCTGCTGAGGCGCATTCCAGGTCGCGGAAATCATGTACTGCTTGCCGTGCAGCAACCCGCCGCTGCCGTACTTTTGCGACGCATCGGAGCGCGTACGGCCATCGTTGGCGTAGAGGCTGCCATGACCTTCGGTGAATACCTCGTCGAGGTACTTCTTCACCGTCCAGGGTGCGCCCATCCACCAGCCGGGCATCTGATAGATGACTACGTCCGCCCAGAGATACTTGGCAACTTCCTCAGCCAAGTCGTAGCCAGCATCGATCTGCGTTTCCTTGACGTCGAAGCCGGCACGGTCGAGAAAGCTCAACGCGGTTTCATGAAGGGTGGCGTTGTAGCGGCCATCGGAGTGGGCGAACTGTTTTCCGCCGTTGAGCAGCAATACGTTTTTCATAGAAGTAGGTGACCTGATCAGTTACGAATGGCGAGCAGCCTAACGATTACTAATCCGGCGAAACAGAGCCTTCGCGACAAAAGCGAATTGACTGAAAGTCACGAATACGCGGTCGGCTCATGCGATAGCTTTCTCAGCCAGACACTTCCCGTACGGAGTAAAACCTCATGAGCGACACCTGCGCCTTCATCCTCCATGCCTACACGAAACCGGAAAAAGCCGAAGAATTCGAAGCGCTGTTCAAAAGCTACGTCGCCCCGAGCCGGGCCGAAGACGGCTGCATCGAATACCACATGCTGCGCGATGGTGAGGACCCGACGCTGTTCATCTTCTACGAGGTCTGGCAATCGCCCGAACATCTGCAGGCGCACAGCGCGCTGCCGCACATGCGGCGCTTCCATGAACAGCGCATGGATTTCCTGACACGCGACTTCGAGATCCGCCCGATCGAAATGATCAGCCCGTCATCCGCAACGGACTGAGTAGCGGCCTTGCGATGAACAGTTCAGCCAATAGAGCAGCAGTACAGTTGGTTGCCGTTCGAAACTGAACCGGCACAATCCATATCGCCTGTGACTGTTACGCAACAGCGCGGCACGCGACTCTATCTGCCCATAACCCATCCCCGCGAAGCAGCGGGAAGGAGAGGCACATGGAGCGCGTACTGCCCCGCACGCTCACCCTTCGTATCGGCACGGCACCGCTACGCCGATTGCTGCAACTGTTGCGGCTCTGGCAGCAACGCGCACGCACGCGCCGCCAACTGGCCGCACTCGACGATCGTCAGCTGGCCGACGTGGGCATCAGCCGCAGCGACCGCATGGATGAGTTGAGCAAGCCCTTCTGGCGCTGACGCCGTGCTTCCCAGCCGAAGCCCCGCGGCCTAAGCTGAACGGCCCCCTGATGCGACGGTCGAAAGAACGTCGGCGGGAAGCCGCGTCTAGCCTGGAGAATCTTATGAACAAGTATCTATTGCCATTTGCCGCTGCCGCCTGGCTGATAGCGGGTACCGCATCGGCCGGCAGCATCACCGGCACCATCGACGCCATCGGCGCTTCGCTGGTCAACACCGTCGAAGGCACCTCCGACATCACCTCGGACCTGGGTGACGACAAGCTGGTGCTTGATGCGCGTGACGATGCGGCCCGCTTCGTTGCCAGCAACGGCGAAACGCGCGGCGCCCAGCTGGAGGCCGCGCTCAGCCACATCCGCAACCAGGCGCCGAGCCTGGAGGCTAGCGACTTGGAACTGGCCGGCGCGATCCTGGCGCTTTAATCGGTCGCACCGAATCCTGGTCCGCGACGCTGGCCGTCGGGCTGGCGTTTCGCTAGCCTTGGCAGCTGATTTTTCGGCACCGGGATTTACATGCGTTCGCTCTACCTTGTACTGGCCGGCTGCTGCTTCTGTGGCAGCGCGCAGGCATTCGACAGCATCTTCGCTGGCACCGTCGCCTCCACCTATGTCGCCAGCCAGGTCACCACGGCCCCCTTCGACAACAAGCTGATTCTCGATTCGCGTGACGAAGCGGCCCGCTTCGTCGCCAGCCAAGGCGAAATCCGCGGCGCGCGGCTGGAAGCGGCGCTGCGCTGGCTGCGTGAACAGCAGCCACAACTTGCCGCAAGCGACCTTGAACTGGCCGAGGCAATCCTCGTCCAATGACCCACCCGATTCACGAGACTCCACTATGAACCTGAAGCTGACTGCCGCGCCTCTGGCGCTGGCCATGCTGGCAACCGGCGTCCAGGCGCAAACCCTGGTCGCAACGAGCAATATCGTCGTCAACGCGCTGGACCGCAGCATCAATTTCACTTCTGACGTCACCAGCCGCATCAGCGATATGAAGATCGTCAGCGAAGCCCGGGACGAGGCCGCAGGCTTCGTTGCCAGCGGTGGCGCGATCCGTGGCGCGAGGCTAGAGGCCGCCTTCGGTAGCCTACGCAGTGAATTCCCCGAAGCCCGACAAGCCAGCGATCTGGCACTGGCTGAAACCATCCTCGCTCAGTGAAATCATCTCGCGCCTGGTGGCTAGCCGTTGCGCTCACTGCGCTCACCAACCTTTGTCAGGCCGACCTGCGGCTGACGCTGGAAGACAGCGATCTGCAACCGGCCGAGAGAGCAGCCAGTCAGGAGCTGCTGGACGAAGCGGTGGCCGCTCTGCCGCCACGGATGATCCAACGACTCGACCGAGACGTTCGCGTTCGTTGGCATGATGGTTTGACCCATGACGTCTACGGCAGTGCGGGCGGCAACCTTCTGCTGCTCAACCGCCGCCTGCTGCCTGAGCTGACCGATGGCAGCGCCGCCAATCAGCGCACCGAGCGCCCACACGGTACGGTGCGACGAGAATTGCTGGCGACGCTGGTCCACGAGGTCGCACACCTGTATGACCGCGCCCGGCTCTGGTCGTCGGAAAACCATCGGCAGTTGGCGTTCTGCGGCCAGCGCGCAGCCAGCCTCGGCTTGGTCGGGCTGCCGGACAGTTGCCGCGGCCAGACTGAACGCCGCTTCACGCTCAGCGACGACCCGCGCCTGCTCGACCTGGCGGGCTGGCCCCAGCGCGTCGGTCAGCGCGGCGAAAGAGAGGCCGAGAATGCCCAGGTTGCACGCAGTCCGGACGCCTACGAGCTGACCAATCCGTTGGAATTCGTTGCGGTGAACCTCGAGTATTTTCTCCTCGACCCCAGCTATGCTTGCCGGCGCCCTTCGCTGTACCGCTACTTCCGTGAGCATTTCAACTGGCAGCCCGCCGACGTAGCGGATTGCGAGCCGGGCCTGCCGATACTCAACGCCGGCCACGATTTCGCCCGCACGCCGCTAGTGGAGCTCGATCCGGAGCGGGTTTACGAAGTGGACTATCTGTTCGCCGAGGCCAACGATGCCTGGGTCAGCCGCTGGGGCCATAGCATGCTTCGTCTGGTGATCTGCGCACCGGGCCGACCGCGCGGGCCGGGCTGCCGGCTGGATCTCGACCATCACCTGGTGCTGTCTTTCCGCGCCTTTGTCGGCGACGTGCAGCTGTCGAGCTGGGACGGCCTCACCGGCGTCTACCCGTCGCGCCTGTTTGTACTGCCACTGGGCCAGGTGATCGACGAATACACCAAGGTGGAGTTGCGCAGCCTGGCCTCGATCCCGCTCAAGCTGCAGCGCGACGAGATCGATATGCTGGTCGAGCGCAGCGCCGAGATGCACTGGAGCTACGACGGCGACTACTACTTCCTGTCCAACAACTGCGCGGTGGAAACCCTCAAGCTGCTGCGCAGCGGCACCGCCCGACCGGAGCTCGATGCCCTGGACAGCATCATGCCCAGCGGCTTGCTGGAAATTCTGATCAGCCGGGGCCTGGCCGATGCAAGCGTGCTCGATGACCCGCGCGAGGCCCTGCGCCTGGGTTATCGCTTCGACTCCTATCGCGACCGCTACCAGGCCATGTTTGCCGTGCTTCGCGAACGTCTAGGGCTACCGCAAGATGACGTCGAGCAGTGGCTGGAACTCAGCGCCGAACAACGCCGCCCCTGGATCGACAAGGCTGACCTGCGCGCCAGCGCGGCGTTGCTGCTGGTGGAACAGGCGGCTCTGCGTCGACATCTGCTGCTTGCACAGGAAGAACTGAAGAAGCGCTACCTGAGCGGCCGCGAGCGCGGCGACGATAGCCTGGCCAAGGCCGACGACGCCTTGCAGGGGATTCTCGCTAACAGTGGCTACCTCAGCCGCCCGGCCGAGCTGCTCGACGGCAGCGGTTACGGCCTGCCGCAGATCAATGAACGGCAACGACTGGAGCAAGAAAGCAGCCAGCGTCAGGCACGACTCAGTCAGCTCACCGAGACCTTGAACGAGGAAGTGCGCCTGTTGCTGGGCGAAGAGCGCCGCCTGGAGCTCGAAAGTGTAGAGGCCAACCTTGCGCAGATCGGCGAGCATTTGCGGGCGTTGCACGAGGCTGGCGGTGGTTTGCAGTTGCCCTGATGCGGTGCGAGCAAGACATCGATTGCTCAGATGCTCCGCTGGAGCGATGCTCTGGACCCAAGAGCGTGAGCGTAGGAACGACCAATCGTTTCGCTCCACGCCATCTAGAGTTCAGCTACACCCACCGCGGTGGGCTGAAGAGAACGCCGCCCGGCCCACCCTACTGCGCCACGCCGGCGAACCGTAGGTTGAGCTGAGAACAGCGACGGAAATTTTCTCGGGGCGAAAAAAAACCTCGAACTTCATTGGGGGAGGGGGAAGTTCGAGGTCCAAATCCGGACCGCTAAGGCGAGGTCCAGATGATCTGCCAACACTTAACACAACAAGGAGCATCGAAGGGCTTCTACACCCTTCGTAGCTAAGACTGGGTATTTGCACCCAAGTTCATCGGAATTTTAATTTTTTTGCTTATGTTCATCGAAGCGCTCTACCACGGAGATTCGCTGAACAATTTGCGCTGCCGATGCACCATGACGTCTAGCCGACATCAGTGCGCCTCGTCCCAGTTGTCGCCGATGCCGGCCTCGACCAGTAGCGGCACATCCAGCTCGGCCGCCTGGCTCATCAGCGGGCAGATGCGCTCACGCACCTGCTCGATCAGATCCTCGCGAACTTCCAGCACCAGTTCGTCGTGCACCTGCAGAATCACCCGCGCATCCAGCCCGCTCTCCTGCAACCAGTTGTCGACGCTGATCATGGCGCGCTTGATGATATCCGCCGCGGTGCCCTGCATCGGCGCATTGATCGCGGTGCGCTCGGCGCCTTTGCGCATGGCGCCGTTCTTCGAGTTGATCTCGGGCAGGTACAGCCGACGCCCGAACAGGGTTTCCACATACCCCTGCTCCGCCGCCTGGGCACGGGTGCGCTCCATGTACGCGAGCACGCCGGGGTAGCGGGCGAAGTAGCGGTCGATATAAGCCTGTGCTTCCCCGCGGCTGACGTCGATCTGCTTGGCCAGGCCGAAGGCGCTCATGCCGTAGATCAGACCGAAGTTGATCGCCTTGGCGCTGCGCCGCTGGTCGTTGCTGACCTGATCCAGCTCCACGCCGAACACCTCGGCCGCGGTGGCACGGTGCACGTCCAGGTCGTTCTGGAAGGCGTAGAGCAAGCCTTCGTCCTGCGCCAGGTGCGCCATGATGCGCAGCTCGATCTGCGAGTAGTCGGCCGCCAGCAGTTTGTAGCCCGGCGCCGCGACGAAGGCCTGGCGGATGCGTCGGCCCTCGGCCGTTCTGATCGGGATGTTCTGCAGGTTCGGGTCGCTGGAGGAAAGGCGCCCGGTAGCTGTCACCGCCTGGTGGTAGCTGGTGTGAATGCGGCCGGTGCGCGGATTGATCTGTTGCGGCAGCTTGTCGGTGTAGGTGCCCTTGAGCTTGCTTAAAGAGCGGTGCTGCGTGATCACCTTGGGCAGCGGGTAGTCACGCTCGGCCAATTCGGCCAGCACGCTTTCGGCCGTCGAAGGCTGGCCACCGGCGGTTTTCGACAGCACCGGGCAACCCAGCTTGTCGTAGAGAATCGCGCAGAGCTGCTTGGGCGAACCGAGATTGAATTCTTCACCGGCGATATCGTAGGCCTCACGCTCCAGCTCGATCAGGCGGTTGCCCAGCTCGAGGCTCTGCAGCCCGAGCAGATTGGCATCCACCAGCGCACCGTTGCGCTCGATGCGCGCCAGCACCGGCACCAGCGGCATTTCGATCTCGTTCAGTACCTTGAGCAGCGAGGGCGTAGCTTCGAGCTTTTTCAGCAATGTCTGGTGCAGGCGCAGGGTGACGTCGGCATCCTCGGCGGCGTAGGGCCCCGCCTGTTCGATGGCGATCTGGTCGAAGGTCAGCTGCTTGGCGCCCTTGCCAGCGATGTCTTCGAAACGGATGGTGCCGCGGCCGAGATATTTCAGCGCCAGGCTGTCCATGTCATGGCGCGTGGCGGTGGCGTCGAGCACGTAGGATTCGAGCATGGTGTCGAAGGTCATACCGCGCATCTCGATGCCGTAATGCATCAGCACATTCATGTCGTATTTGCCGTGCTGGCAAATCTTGCGCTTGGCCGGCTCTTCCAGCAGCGGCTTCAAGGCAGCGAGCACCGCATCACGGTCGAGCTGCTGCGGCACGCCCATGTAGCTATGGCACAACGGCACATAGGCAGCCTTCCCCGTCTCGATCGCAAAGGAAACGCCCACCAACTGCGCCTTCTGCGCGTCGAGACTGGTGGTCTCGGTATCGAAGGCGAAACAGTCGGCGGCCTTGAGCTTTTCCAGCCAGGCGTCGAACTCGCCCTGATCGAGAACGGTGTCGTACTCGGCCTCGGCCTGAATCGAACAACCCTCCGGCTGTACCTCGCAGTTCTCGCCGGCAGCTTTCGCTTCGCGCAGCAGCTCGTCGAGCCAGGCTTTGAACTCCAGCTCGCGATAGAGCGCAATCAGCGCCTCGCGATGCGGTTCACCCGGCATCAGATCGGCGACCTGCACATCCAGCGGCACGTCGATCTTGATCGTCGCCAGCTCATAGGACATGAACGCCGCATCGCGGTGTTCAGCAAGCTTTGCACCCAGCGCTTTGGCGCCGCGGATCGGCAGCGCCGCGACCTGATCGAGGTTTTCGTAGAGGCCCTTAAGGCCACCGGGAATGCCGTTGAGCAAGCCGCAGGCGGTCTTCTCGCCGACGCCGGGCACGCCCGGGATGTTGTCTACCTTGTCGCCCATCAGCGCGAGAAAATCGATGATCAGCTCGGGGCCGACACCGAACTTGGTCCTGACGCCTTCGATGTCATAGACGCTGCCGGTCATGGTGTTGACCAGGGTGACGTGCGGGCAGACCAGCTGCGCCATGTCCTTGTCGCCAGTGGAGATAACCACATCGCGTTTGAGCGCCGCGCATTGGCGCGCCAAAGTACCGATCACGTCGTCGGCCTCCACGCCGTCCACGCACAACAGCGGCATGCCGAGCGCGCGAACGCTGGCGTGCAGCGGCTCGACCTGGCCACGCAGGTCGTCCGGCATCGGTGGGCGATGGGATTTGTATTCGGCGAACAGCGTGTCGCGGAACGTCGGCCCCTTGGCATCGAAAACTACTGCAAACGGGCTGTCCGGATATTGCTTGCGTAGCGACAGCAACATGTTCAGCACACCCTTGACCGCGCCGGTGGGTTTACCGGTGGAGGTGGTCAGCGGCGGCAGGGCGTGGAAGGCGCGATAGAGGTAGGACGAACCGTCCACCAGAACGAGGGGCGCTTGGCTCATGAGCAGGATCAACCTTTTCGGCGGGCCCGCAGCTAGAATGCATCGGACCATCTGAAGACAAAGGGGCAAGGTTATCATGCGAGCAGTCAAACCTCTGATGCTGGCCAGCCTGCTGGCGCTCGTGCCGCTCACCGGTTTTGCCCAGGAGTCGGTCGAGGGCGAGCCCGACGTGACCATCCGCCAGGAAGGTGATCGCACCGTCGAGGAGTACCGGGTCAATGGCTTCCTCTATGCTGTGAAGATCACGCCCAAGACCGGCAAGCCATACTTCCTCGTCCGCGCTGATGGTGACAGTAACTTCATCCGCGCCGACCGCCCGGACATGCTGATTCCGGCCTGGGAAATCTTCAGCTGGTAACGCAGCGCAAAACGTAACGGAAGGCACGTCATGTCTGTATTCACGCCTCTGCAACGCGAAGAGCTGGAAGCCTTTCTCGCACCTTATCAACTGGGGCGCCTACACGACTTCGAAGGCATCGCCGCCGGCAGCGAGAACAGCAATTTCTTTATCAGCCTGGAACAGGGCGAATATGTCCTGACGCTGGTCGAACGCGGCCCGACCCAGGATCTGCCGTTCTTTATCGAACTGCTCGATGTACTGCACCGCGCCGGTTTGCCGGTGCCTTATGCATTGCGCACCGAGGACAATGAAGCCCTGCGTACCCTGGCAGACAAACCCGCCATGCTGCAGCCGCGGTTGCCGGGCAGGCACGTCACCTCACCCAATACCCATCACTGTGCCGAGGTGGGAAGGCTGCTGGCGCGGCTGCATCTGGCGACTCGAGAGCACACGCTCGAACGCCGCAGCGATCGCGGCCTGGACTGGATGCAAGAAGAAGGTCCCAGCCTCGCCATGTCGCTGAGCGAAGACCAACTGCCCTTGTTGCGTGATGGCCTCGCCGAAATCGCCGAATTGAAACCGAAGATTCTGGCCCTGCCGCGGGCCAACCTGCACGCCGACCTGTTCCGCGACAACGTTCTGTTCGAGGGCAGTCACCTCACCGGCGTGATCGACTTCTATAACGCCTGCTCGGGGCCGATGCTCTACGACATCGCGATCACGGTTAACGACTGGTGCTCGCACCCCAACGGCGAAATCGACGACGAGCGCAGCCGGGCATTGCTGGCCGCCTATTCCGCCCTGCGCCGCTTCACCCCGGCCGAAGCCGAGCTATGGAAGCCAATGCTGCGCGTGGCTTGTGTGCGTTTCTGGCTGTCGCGCCTTATCGCCGCGCAGAACTTTGCAGGGCAGCGCGTACTGATCAAGGACCCGGAAGAATTTCGCCATTTGCTCAGCGCCCGCCAGCAGTTTCATAGCGCCCTGCCGTTCGCGTTCTAGACGGGTCCGTGCGGCGACCGCTGGCGCGACAAAGGCCAGCGCAACCATTATCTCGGCGATGCTGGACTTTGCCATAGCGACCGCTAACGAAATCGGTCCTTTCGACGCGAAATCTATCGGCTCCGCTTGCTGTCAAACCAATAGCAGCGGCAGTTGCATGAGATCGGAGCGAGGAACCTTTTTCATGTCGTCGACGTCAAGTAATGCCCGCCGGTGCTCGTCGCGGCGGCTGGTAAGATGCCGGCCTCGGCCATTGGCTTCGATTGCGGATTGATTCCATCCGCTGAGCATTCGCCGTCCAAGGAGCTGGCACGACACCGCTTTCACACCTGCAAAAAAACGCGCAGCCACCCGCACACTGCGCTCACTATCCTGATGCGCCTGACCTGCCTGGCCCGGTGGCATTGTTTTCAGGGAAACAACAATGACCTCACGCTATGTAATCAATGCCTCCGTCAGTCCCAAGGGCAGCCTGGAAACGCTGTCTCAACGGGAAGTCCAACAACTGAGCGAAGCCAGCTCGGGCAGCACCTATACGCTGTTCCGCCAGTGCGCCTTGGCGATCCTCAACACCGGGGCGCGCATCGACAACGCAAAGACCATCCTCGAGGCCTACGACGACTTCGAGGTCCGCATCCATCAGCAGGACCGTGGCGTGCGGCTGGAGCTGCTCAACGCACCCGCCGATGCCTTCGTCGATGGCGAGATGATTGCCAGCACCCGGGAAATGCTCTTCAGCGCGCTGCGCGACATCGTCTACACCGAGAGCGAACTGGGCAGCCCGCGCATCGACCTGAGCAGTTCCCAGGGCATCACCGATTACGTCTTCCACCTGTTGCGCAACGCCCGCACGCTGCGGCCCGGCGCGGAACCGAACATGGTGGTGTGCTGGGGCGGACACTCGATCAGCAGCGAGGAATACAAGTACGCCAAGCGGGTCGGCCACGAGCTGGGCTTGCGCAAACTGAACATCTGCACTGGCTGCGGCCCGGGTGTGATGAAAGGTCCGATGAAGGGCGCAACTATCGCCCATGCCAAGCAGCGCATCGTAGCCGGCCGCTACTTGGGTCTGACCGAGCCAGGCATCATCGCTGCCGAGGCGCCGAACCCGATCGTCAACGAACTGGTGATCCTGCCTGACATCGAAAAGCGTCTGGAAGCCTTCGTCCGTGTCGGTCACGGCATCATCATCTTCCCCGGCGGCGTCGGCACTGCCGAGGAGTTTCTCTACCTGCTGGGCATCCTGCTGCACCCGGACAATCGCGACGTGCCCTTCCCGGTCATTCTCACCGGCCCGGAAAGCGCCGCGCCCTACCTGCGGCAATTGCGCGAATTCGTCGGCGCCACCCTCGGTGAAGAGGCCCAGCAGCACTACCAGATCGTCATCGACGATCCGGCCGAGGTGGCTCGGCAGATGGTCGAGGGGCTGAAGGCGGTCAAGCAGTTCCGTCGCGAGCGCAACGATGCGTTCCATTTCAACTGGCTGTTGAAGATCGAAGAAGGTTTCCAGCATCCATTCGATCCGACTCACGAAAACATGGCCAGCCTGCAACTGACGCGCGACGTGCCACCGCATCTATTGGCGGCAAACCTGCGCCGCGCCTTTTCCGGCATCGTCGCAGGCAACGTCAAAGACAAAGGTATCCGGCGCATCGAGCAATACGGCCGTTACGAGATACATGGTGACGCGGCGATCATGAAGCCACTGGATAGCTTACTGCAGGCCTTCGTCGAACAGCACCGCATGAAGTTGCCCGGCGGCAGGCCATACGTGCCCTGCTATCGGGTGGTCACCTAAGAAACGGGACGTGACTGACAGGTAGCGCTACGCTCCCCGCTGCAGCTCCGGTAAGCACTTCCGTGATGGCTTGATCGATCAGATCATCTCCACTCCATTACTGCAAACGCAGGGCTGAACATTATTGAAAGCCCTGCTTAGCAATTCATGACTAACGTCTGCCCATCGGCCGGAATAAGTAGCTGATGGGCCACGCCAGCGCCAATTGCAGCAGTTGCCAATTCCTCTCGGGTAACAGGACAGTGGCTGATAGCTTCAAGATGGTTGGCGACTACCCTGCCCCGACTCAATCGCGTGAATTCAAGCACCTCATCGACACCCATGATGATGTCGCCGCCGATATCGAAACGGGCACCTCCTGCGGGAACAACGCTGACCTGAGGTTGATGCCGTAGGACAAACTCTCGAACCGCCACAGTGAGAATGGTGTCGCCCGCCAGATACAGGCTGGGCTCGCCAGGTATCTCGATCAGATAGCCAACGCCGTGCTCCATCAACTTCCCGATCAGGCCATTACCATGAGTGCACCTGACCGTACGAATAAGCCCATCCAGGAATGGGCTCGGCTGCTCATGATCATCTGGAAGTGGCTGGGCATTCAGGCCTCGCTGCGCGAGATGCGGCGCATCATGAGGGGTACAGATGACGGGAATCTGCCGCTCTCTAAGCCAGTGCTTGGCGGCCCGGTCGAGGTGGTCGAAATGGCCTTTCTGACAGTGCGTGATCAAGCAGTGGGTTACGCCTTCGAGCGCGTCAGCTGCCGAATCAGGCAGCTCAACCACAGGGTTTCTTTGCCGTGCGGACAACACCCGCAGCGGAGGAAGCGCTCCTTTTTTCGCCAACATGGGATCGACGAGAACGCGGTAAGGACCCAGTTCGAGAATAATTGTGGCGTTGCGGATCTGCTGAATTTTCATCATGAAGCCCCTCAGGTAGGACTTCATGGTGCCGAACAACAACTGCAGCCATAATGGCCAATTTAGACATATTTGGTTCATTTCAAGCCATGTCCAGAACGCTTCGAGTAGGCCTTCTCCTGTTCCCCGGCTGCATGCCAGCCGGACTGCTCGCTTTTGCAGATATGCTGCATGCCGCCAATCGTCGAACCGGCTTACCGCTTTTTGAAGCGCGCTTCATTGCCTTGCAGAGCGGCCCGATTGCATGCGCACATGGCTTGGTTCTGCAAGCAACACATGCCCTCAACGACGGTGCACGCGAAGCCATATTGATACCCGGATTCTGGGCAGAATCAGCACAACATATCGATCAGACACTGGCTGCTAATGCTGACCTCGTGGCCGCCTTATCCAGACAAGGAAAGCGTTGCCAGCTGTGGAGCTACTGTGTGGGTGTTTGCCTGACAGCGGCGAGTGGCCACCTGAACAACCAGTGCGCGACCGTAACCTGGTGGCTGGCTGACACGATGCTCAAGCGTTATCCAAAGATCCGCTGGCAGAGCGAGAAAAATTGCATTTTCAACGAGAGCAACGCCACCGCTACGGGAGTAAACGGCTATCTGCCGATCGCACAGTCGTTGATTGAGCGACACGTCAGTCCCGCGGTTTTTCGCGACCTCATAAAATTGATGGTGCTCCCACGCCCCGCACTGTCGCATGACGCATTTCAGGCCATAAGTCTCATCGAGCAACCCAGCAGGCTGCTGCGTCAGGTTCATGCCCTGGTGGAACGACTGCCAGCCGAACAAATCACCCTGCAAAAGCTGGCGAATGAACTAGGCATGTCCGAACGCACACTGGCGCGCAAGGTGAGAAATGAGACAGGAGTGCCTGCGGCCGCCTATGCACGGCGCATCAAGTTGAGTCAGGTCAGCGAGCGTCTCACCCTGACCTCCACACCGGTCAATACCATCAGCGCGGAGTTGGGTTTTAGCAGCGACTCCAATATGCGGCGAATGTTCAAGGAGCTGACAGCGCTTACTCCGGCAAAGTATCGACAGCGATTTTCTCGCTATTGATATCCCAAGCAACCGCCGCCAACTCTCACCCGCACTTCGAATTCCCGCAGTTCAGACAGGTAGCACAGCCGTCCATTTGCACCACCGCCTGGGTGCTGCACTTGCTGCACAGTTGCGCGCCGGCGGGAAAGCCGTCGCCCGGTTCCAGCGCCGCGGCGCCCTGGCTGGCTTCGTAGGCGGCGCGTTTTTCAGCCAGGTACTTGCGCTGGGTTTCGTCCAGCGACTGGCCTTCGAGCATGCCGATGGCGATGAGATGGCGTTCCACCACGCCGCCGATTTCAGCCACGATGGAAGGCATGTAGACGCCGCCTTTCTTCAGATAGCCGCCACGCGGATCGAAGACCGCTTTCAGCTCCTCCACCAGAAAGGTGCAATCGCCGCCCTTGCGGAACACGGCGGACATGATCCGCGTGAGCGCGACGATCCACTGAAAGTCATCCATGTTCTTCGAGTTGATGAAGATCTCGAATGGCCGGCGCTGTTCATGGGGCGTGCCGGCATTGAGGACCACATCGTTGATAGTGATGAACAGCGCATGCTCGAACAGCGGCGACTTGATCCGGTAGGTGATGCCAATCAGCGCCTCCGGGCGCTGCAGGCTTTCGTCCATCTGCACGACCGAGCCGGCTTTTTCCTCGACGACGACGTGGCGTTCGAGGGCCTCGTCCACCACCTTGAAACCCTTGATGCGCTGCTCGATCTTGATCGCCATGGCTCCCCCGGACTTCAGCGAGGCCAGACACATTGTCAGCCCTCACGCTTGTCGATCCCTAGTCAGTATTTCCCGTAATAACCTTCCTTCAACGCGTCGAACAGGTTGGCGGCGGTGTTCACTTCGCCATCGTATTCGACCTCTTCATTGCCCTTGAGCTCCACCACGCTGCCGTCCTCGAGCGTGAAACGGTAAAGCGTCTTTGCCAGATCCGCTTCTTTCACCAGCACACCCTGAAACGCGGCGGGGTTGAAGCGGAAGGTAGTGCAACCCTTCAGGCCCTGCCGCCAGGCGTAGCGGTAGATGTCCTTGAACGCCTCGAAGGGATAGTCAGTGGGCACGTTGGCCGTCTTGGATATGGATGAGTCGATCCATTTCTGTGCGGCGGCCTGAATGTCTACATGCTGGGTCGGGCTGACGTCATCGGCGGTGATGAAATAGTCCGGCAGCTTGCGCCCCGGATCGACGACGCCCGGCTGCGCTCTGGCGTTGATCCGGCTGCGGTAGGCCAAAAGTTCGTAGCTGAACACCTCCACCTTCTCTTTGGCCTTGCGGCCTGGGCGGATCAGATTGCGTGCATAGTGATGGGCGAAGCTCGGCTCGATGCCATTGGAGGCGTTGTTGGCCAGGCTCAGGCTGATGGTGCCGGTGGGTGCGATGGAGCTGTGGTGGGTGAAGCGCGCGCCCAGCTCGGCCAGCTGTTCGGTCAGTTCGGGCGCGTACTCGGCGATCTTCTGCATATAGCGTGAATACTTGGCGTGCAACACGCGCCCTGCGACCCGATCGCCGATCTGGTAACCGTCTTCCCTCATTTCCGGTCGCTTGCGCAGCATCTCGGCGGTCACTTCGAAGATTTCGGCCAACAGCGGCGCCGGCCCCTTTTCCATCGACAGCTCCAGCGCCTGTTCCCAGCCGACCAGTGCCATCTCCCGCGCGACTTCTTCGGTGAATACGCAGGCCTCGGCGCTGCCATAGCGCAGTTTGAGCAGCGTCAGGGCCGAACCCAGGCCAAGGAAGCCCATGCCGTGGCGCCGCTTGCTCTCGATTTCGTAGCGCTGCTGAGCCAGAGGCAGGCCGTTGATCTCCACCACGTTGTCCAGCATCCGGGTGAACACGCGCACCACTTCACGGTATTTGTCCCAGTCGAAGCGGGCATCGGCGCCGAACGGATCGATAACGAAATGGGTCAAGTTGATCGAGCCCAGCAGGCACGAGCCGTACGGCGGCAATGGCTGTTCGCCACAGGGGTTGGTCGCCCGGATGTCTTCGCACCACCAGTTGTTGTTCAGCTGATTGACCCGGTCGATGAGGATGAAGCCCGGCTCGGCATAGTCGTAAGTGGACACCATGATCATGTCCCACAGATGACGCGCCTTGGCCCGCCCGTAAACCCGGCAAGCGACCAGACCATCCTCCCGGACGATGTAACCCTCATGCACTGGCCATTCGCGCCAGATCACCTGCTGCGGATCGTCCAGGTCCAGTTCGGCCTTTTCCTTGAGATGCAGCGGGAAGAGCAGCGGCCAGTCATCATCGGCTTCGACTGCCTGCATGAACTCGTCGGTGATCAGCAGGCTGAGGTTGAACTGGCGCAGGCGACCGTCCTCGCGCTTGGCGCGGATGAACTCGCGAACATCAGGATGACCGACATCGAAGGTGCCCATTTGCGCGCCGCGTCGGCCACCGGCAGAGCTGACGGTGAAGCACATCTTGTCGAAGATATCCATGAACGACAGCGGGCCACTGGTATGCGCGCCGGCACCGGAGACAAAGGAGCCGCGCGGGCGCAGCGTGCTGAATTCGTAACCGATGCCGCAGCCGGCCTTGAGCGTCAGACCCGCTTCGTGGACCTTGCCGAGGATGTCGTCCATCGAGTCGGTGATGGTGCCGGATACTGTGCAATTGATGGTGGATGTGGCGGGCTTGTAGTCCTGCGCGCCAGCATTGGAAATGATCCGCCCGGCGGGGATGGCACCGTTGCGCAGCGCCCAGAGAAACCGCTGATACCAGTGCTCGCGGGTCTCGCCGGTTTCGACGCCTGCGAGGGCGCGGGCGACCCGCTGCCAAGTGGCGTCAATGTCGGCGTCGACCGCGGTGCCATCCTTGCGGGTCAGGCGGTATTTCTGCGCCCAGATATCTTCCGATGCCGCCTGCAGGGCCATGCTGGAAGTGGTTCCGTTAGCTGCCGCGATGGGCCCCCCCGTCTTCGCCATGCGCCGCGCATCCTCGTGTCGTTGAATAGAACACCAGAACACAAAGCATAGTCACCGATACGAAAAGCACCCACCCACATCCACTTGGCCGACCGGCTACGGCAGAGGCGGGTCGATAGCCGGTTGGCTCGATTCAAGAAACGAGGCGATGCAGTAACCGGCGGAAAAAGCGCCACCGGCATGCGGTTAACGGGTCGTCAGAGCGACTCCAGACATTCAGCGAGCGACGTGCCGAGATTATCGATCAGCCGCTCGTAACCCTCGGCAGTAGCATCGATGCCGTTGCCCATGGCGTCCAGCTCGGCCAGTCTCACCGGCAGTTCTCTAATCAGACTGTCGGCCAGCCGTGGGCGGGTCGGTGGCTCGTGGAATACACAGCTCGGCCCGGCCTGCTCCAGCCGCTGGCGCATTTCGGCCACGTGGCGCGCACCGGGCTGGGCTTCGCCACCGACGCTGAAAACACCGGCGTGCTTGAGGCCGTACGCCGCCTCGAAATAATCGTAGGCTTCATGGAAAACGAAAAAGGGCTTGGCGCTGGTACTGTCTAGGCGCTTATGCAGGCGCTTGTCGAGCGCGCTCAGCCGCTGCTTGAAAGCGGCAAGATTGGCCTGGTAGCGCTGCGCATTGGCCGGATCGATGGCGGCCAAATCCCCGGCCATTTTTTCGGCAATGACCAGCGCGTTGGCCGGTAGCAGCCATAGATGCGCGTCGAGGCTGCCGGGGCGGTGCGCATGGTCGTGCTCGTCATGTTCCGCCGATGCATGCTGTTCGTGGGACTCGTGTTGGTGATCAGCATGCGATTCGTGCGCGTGATCGCCGTGCTCAGCGTGTGCGTCGTGTCCGGATTCAACATGTGTGTCGCCGAAATGGCGCAGGGTCAGGCCCGGCAACGATTGCACGACGAGGCTTGGCCCCTTGCGGCCCTCCAGTACCGGCGCGAGAAAACCCTCCATGTCCGGGCCGATCCAGTAAAACAGGTCGGCGCTACGGATGTGCCGTACGTCGGATGGTCGTAGCGCATAGTGATGGGCGGAAGCGCCGGCAGGGAGCAGCACCGCCGGTTCTCCCACACCATCCTGGACGGCAGCAGCGATCAGCTGCAGAGGTTTGATACTGGTCAGCAAATCCACCTCGGCGCGGGCCGGGGCACTGACGAATAAAGTGATGGTTAGAAGCAGTGGCAACGAAAAAAGACGGTACACAGGCAACACTCGACTGGACTGAATGGGTAACATAATAACGTCTCTCTACAACATCGTCTTTGCATATGCCTAAAACTCCGCTGGCCTGCACGCCCCACGATCATGACCACTGCGTCAGTAACGCGCTGGCCGAAGCCGATACGCTCTGCGCGCGCTCCGGTGTGCGCCTTACCGCGCTGCGCAAACGCGTGCTGGAACTGGTCTGGCAAAGCCACAAGCCGCTCGGCGCTTACGACATTCTTGCCCAACTGACTGAGCAGGATGGCCGCCGCGCCGCGCCGCCGACCGTCTATCGGGCATTGGATTTCCTCTTGGAAAACGGTTTGGTGCATCGCATCGCATCGCTCAACGCTTTCATCGGTTGCAACCATCCGGAACACCCACATCAGGGACAATTCCTGATCTGTCGCAATTGCCATACCGCCATCGAGCTGGAGCACGCGGCCATTAGCGACGCCATCACCAAGGCGGCCGCCAGCGTCGACTTCAGCGTTGAAGGTCATACGGTCGAAGTAGTTGGCCTTTGCGCGCCGTGCCGGAGCGCCGCATGAGCGAGGCGCTGATCCGCCTGGATGACGTCCACGTGCGATTTGCCAAGCAAGCCGTGCTCGAGGGCGCTCAGCTGCAGGTGCATCGCGGCGAGATCGTTACGCTGATCGGGCCCAACGGCGCAGGCAAGACCACACTGGTGCGTGCCGTGCTCGGCTTGCTTCAGCCCGACAGCGGCACGGTCTGGCGCAAACCCAAACTGCGCGTCGGCTATATGCCGCAAAAGCTCCACGTCGATCCTACGCTGCCACTGTCGGTGCTGCGCTTTTTGCGCCTGGTACCCAAAGTGGACCGCGCCAGCGCGCTGACTGCGCTGGCCGAGGTCGGCGCCGAGCATGTTATCGACAGCCCGTTGCAGACCGTCTCTGGCGGCGAAATGCAGCGTGTTTTGCTCGCCCGGGCGCTACTGCGCAAGCCAGAGTTACTGGTGCTGGACGAACCTGTGCAAGGCGTCGACGTGTCCGGCCAGGCCGAACTCTATCGGCTGATCGGCCGTCTGCGGGATCGCTATGGCTGCGGGGTATTGATGGTTTCCCATGATCTGCATCTGGTCATGAGCGCCACCGATCAGGTCGTTTGCCTGAATCGTCATGTTTGCTGCTCGGGCCATCCGGAACAGGTCAGCAACGACCCTGCTTTCGTCGAGCTGTTCGGCCAGGACGCCCGCAGCCTGGCGATTTACCACCACCAGCATGACCACAGCCACGACCTGCACGGCAGCGTGGTGCTCAAACCTCACGTTCACGGCCCCAATTGCAAGCACTAATCAACATGCCAGATTTTCTATTGAACGCCTTGCTCGCCGGCCTGGCCCTGGCACTGGTAGCCGGCCCGCTCGGCTCTTTCGTAGTCTGGCGGCGCATGGCCTATTTTGGCGACACCCTTTCCCATTCAGCGCTGCTTGGTGTCGCATTGGGGCTGATGCTGGAGGTCAATCTCACCCTGGCGGTGATTGTCTGCTGCGTGCTTCTGGCGGTGTTGCTGGTGACCTTGCAACAGCGCCAGCCGCTGGCTTCGGACACCCTGCTTGGCATTCTGGCGCACAGCACTTTGTCGCTGGGTCTGGTTTCGCTGAGTTTCATGCAGGATGTGCGCATCGATCTGATGGGCTACCTGTTCGGTGATTTGCTGGCTGTGAGCCCGACCGATCTCGCCTGGATCGTCGCTGGCAGCGCACTGGTCCTGCTCATGCTGGCGCTGCTGTGGCGGCCGCTGCTGGCGGTCACCGTGCACGAGGAGCTGGCCAGGGTCGAAGGCCTGCCGGTCGCAGGAATCCGTCTGGCGCTGATGCTGCTGATCGCGGTGGTGATTGCGGTGGCGATGAAGATCGTCGGCGTGCTGCTGATTACCTCGCTGTTGATCATCCCCGCCGCGGCTGCCCAGCGTCATGCTCGGACGCCGGAGCAGATGGCCTTCGGCGCCAGTCTGCTGGGCTTGCTGGCGGTGTGCTGTGGATTGGCGCTGTCCTGGTATCAGGACACGCCAGCAGGGCCGTCGATCGTGGTGTCGGCGGCGGGACTGTTCCTACTGAGCTTCGCCTGGCCACGCCGCTCAAACTGAAGCCCGAACGCAGGCGGGTGCAACCCGCCATTTGACGCTAGCCGGTAGAACAAACTGATATGAATCCAACCGCGCCCCTGCGCTATCTCCAGGGCTACCCGGAGGTCCTGCAACAGCAGGTTCGACACCTGATCGCCGAACAGCGCCTGGGCGATTATCTCGCCCAGCGCTATCCCGAGCGCCATCAGATTCAGAGCGACAAGGCGCTGTATGAATTCGTCCAGAAGCTCAGGCAGGCACACCTGAAAAGCGCGCCGGGCGTCGACAAGGTGCTCTACGACAATCGCCTCGACCTGACTCACCGCGCCCTTGGCCTGCACACCGCCGTATCGCGCGTGCAGGGCGGCAAGCTGAAAGCGAAGAAAGAGATCCGCGTCGCCGCGCTGTTCAAGGAGGCGGCACCGCAATTCCTGCAGATGATCGTCGTGCATGAGCTGGCGCACTTGCGCGAGAGCGACCACAACCGCGCTTTCTACAAGCTCTGCGAACACATGATGCCCGGCTATGCGCAAACCGAATTCGACCTGCGCTGCTACCTGCATTGGCGTGAACTCGCTTAACAGCACGCCTCGACAGGCTCAAAAAAAGGCGGGCCGGAATCAACCGGACCGCCTTTTTTACGCTACTGCAATCAAGCCGGCACTTGCTCCGCCGCCGGCTCGCGCGCCCAGATGCGGTGTTGCGCCAGTGCCTGCGCGAACGCCGCAAACACCGTGGTCACATCTGCATCGTCGCCTGTCACCAGGCCGGCATCTTCCGGCAGGTTGAGCGCCGTGAGCAGTTGCCGGGCATCGCCCAGCACTGCGATCGGCTTGAGGTGCTTGTAGGCTTCCAGCAGGTAGTGCTTGGCCACGCCGCTCTTGGCCATGGCCTGCACGCTCTGCGCCCCGCCCGGCACGAAGACCGCGTCGAAAGCAATGGACGGCATGCCGTCCATTGCCGCATCGGGCGTCAGCATCGTGCCGTCGGCGGTCTTGACCGGAGCCGGCGACGGGCCGATCAGCTTGGCCATGGCGCCCTCGTCTGCAAGCTTCTGCTTGAAGGCGTCGATGGCCTTGCCGTCCACGCCGTTGGCGATGAGGATCGCCACCTTGCGCGACTTGATGTTGCCCGGCAGATGATTCATCAGGCTCAGCGCCGGTGAGCTGGCCGGGGTCGGCTGCTTGAGGCTCGCGGTCGGCGCCGTAGGGGGCGTCACACCGATGTTTTCCGCAACCCGGCGCGCCAGCTCCAGATCGATATTGGCGAGAATCTCGTTGACCTGACGCTCGCGGATGAAGACGCGCTCCACCTTGCCCAGCTCGAAGCTGTAGGCACCAATGATGTGCTCCTTTTCCGGGGCGCTCATGCTGTTCCAGAACAGCGTGGCCTGGGAGAAATGGTCTGCGAAAGACGGGCTGCGCTGGCGTACCTTGTGGCCTTCCATGCGTTCCGGATAGCTCTCGAAACCGCCGCCGCTGGCTGCCGGCGGGGTTTCCTTGGGCCAGCCGCTGTCGATGGAGTTGGGCTCGTAGTTGGCGCGGCCCTTGTTGATCGTCTGACGGTGGAAGGCATCACGCTGGTTGTTGTGCACCGGCGCAATCGAACGGTTGATCGGGATTTCGTGGAAGTTCGGCCCGCCGAGGCGCAGCAGCTGGGTGTCGGTGTAGGAAAACAGCCGGCCCTGCAGCAGCGGGTCGTTGGTGAAATCGATGCCCGGCACGATGTGACCGATGTGGAAAGCGGCCTGCTCGGTCTCGGCGAAGAAGTTGTCCGGGTTGCGGTTGAGGGTCATTTTGCCGAGCTTCTGCACCGGCACCAACTCTTCGGGAATGATCTTGGTCGGGTCGAGCAGGTCGAAGTCGAATTTGTGCTCGTCGGCTTCTTCCACGACCTGCACGCCCAGCTCCCACTCGAAGTAGTCGCCCATCTCGATGGACTCCCACAGGTCGCGGCGGTTGAAGTCCGGATCCTTGCCCGCCAGCTTCAGGGTCTCGTCCCAGACCAGCGAGAACGCACCGGCCACCGGCTTCCAGTGGAATTTGACGAAGCGGCTGGTGCCCTCGGCATTGATCAGGCGAAAGGTGTGCACGCCGAAGCCTTCCATGGCGCGCAGGCTGCGGGGGATGCCGCGATCGGACATGGCCCAGATGACCATGTGCGCCGACTCGGGCGTCAGGGAAACGAAATCCCAAAAGCTGTCGTGCGCCGACTGGCCTTGTGGAATCTCGTTGTGCGGCTCGGGTTTGACCGCATGCACGAAGTCGGGAAACTTGATTGCGTCCTGGATGAAAAACACCGGCATGTTGTTGCCAACCAGATCGAAGATGCCCTCGTCGGTGTAGAACTTGGTGGCGAAGCCGCGCACGTCGCGCACGGTATCGGCGGAGCCGCGCGAACCCTGCACGGTGGAAAAGCGCACGAATACCGGTGTTTCCTTGCCCTTGCCGGCGAGGAAGGAGGCCTTGGTCAGCGCGCTATGGTCGTCGTAGCTGACGAATACGCCATGCGCTGCGGAGCCGCGCGCGTGGACGATGCGTTCCGGGATGCGCTCGTGATCGAAGTGCGTCAATTTCTCGCGCATGATGAAGTCTTCGAGCAACGAGGGGCCGCGTGTACCGGCCTTCAGAGTGTTCTGGTTGTCGGCAATCTTCACGCCCTGATTGGTCGTCAGCGCCTCACCGGTGGCGTCACTGCGGGACACCTCGAGGTCATCCAGTTTGGCGTTGTGATTCTTGCGATCGACGGTGTCGGTACCGGCGAGCTCGCTGTGCTTTGGATCTTTCTTGTCCGTCATCTTGGGCCTCGGTTGAGCAGGATGTGCTTAACCGCGAAGGGACCTGGCCGCTCCAGTGCGGCCGGATAGTTGATCGATTCACGGCGTACCGGTTAGTGACCCGTCAAAGCTGTACAAGGTTGCGCGTTCCGATGATTTGCTCGGCCTATCGGCTCAATGGCTTGTCTCAATGACTGCAGCCTCGCTACGCCGTCCGGTTGCAAACGCGTAGAATGCACGCCTTTCGCCGACCATCCCGGCCCACCCACAAGGTTCGCCCGTGATCGAATTTCAGCAAGTCCACAAAACCTATCGGGTCGCCAGCGGCCGCGGCGCTGGTCGTGAAGTGCCTGCGCTCAAGCCGACCGAGCTGACCATCAGCGCCGGTGAGGTGTTCGGCCTGATCGGCCATTCCGGCGCGGGCAAGAGCACCTTGCTGCGCCTGATCAATCGCCTGGAAGAACCGTCCGGCGGACGCATTCTGGTCAATGGCGAAGATGTCACCGCGCTGGATGCCAATGGCCTGCGCCGCTTCCGCCAGCGGGTGGGAATGATCTTTCAGCACTTCAACCTGTTGATGTCCAAGACCGTCTCCGACAACGTCGCCATGCCGCTGCGTCTGGCGGGCAACCATTCGCGCAGCGAGATCGACGACCGCGTCGCTGCCCTGCTTGAGCGCGTCGGCCTGAAAGACCAGGCGCGCAAGTATCCAGCGCAACTTTCCGGCGGTCAGAAGCAGCGCGTCGGCATTGCCCGCGCGCTGGCTACCGAGCCGGACATCCTGCTCTGCGACGAGGCCACCAGCGCCCTCGACCCGCAGACCACCGCCTCGGTGCTGCAGCTGTTGGCGGAAATTAACCGCGAGCTGAAGTTGACCATTGTGCTCATCACTCACGAGATGGACGTGATTCGTCGCGTCTGCGACCGCGTCGCCGTGATGGATGGCGGAGAGATCGTCGAGCAGGGGCTGGTCACCGAAGTGTTCCTGCATCCCAAACATCCCACTACACAGCGCTTCGTGCTTGAGGACGAAGCCGTCGACGAGGGCGAACAGCGTGACGATTTCGCCCACGTTCCCGGCCGCATCCTGCGCCTGACCTTCCAGGGCGAAGCCACCTACAAGCCGCTGCTAGGCACCGTCGCGCGGGAAACCGGGGTCGACTTCAGCATCCTCTCGGGGCGCATCGACCGCATCAAGGACACGCCCTATGGCCAACTGACCCTGGCCTTGGTCGGCGGCGACATGGCAGCCGCGCTGGCCCGTCTGGATGCTGCTGACGTTCACGTGGAGGTGGTGCGCTGATGGAAGCCTTGCTGACAAACGTTGACTGGTACGAGATCTGGCTGGCAACGCTGGACACGCTGCTGATGCTCGGCGGCTCGCTGCTGTTCACCATTGTTCTCGGCCTGCCGCTGGGCGTGCTGCTATTCCTTAGCGGCCCGCGCCAGCTGTTCGAAAACCGCCCGCTGTACGCCTTCCTCTCGTTCGTGGTGAACGTGCTGCGATCGCTGCCGTTCATCATCCTGTTGATCGTGATGATTCCTTTCACGGTGCTGATCACCGGTACTTCGCTGGGCGTTGCCGGGGCGATTCCGCCGCTGGTGGTGGGCGCTGCACCGTTCTTTGCGCGCCTGGTGGAAACCGCATTGCGCGAAGTGGACCGCGGCATCATCGAGGCGACTCAGGCGATGGGCGCCACGACTCGGCAGATCATCTTCAGCGCGCTGCTACCTGAAGCGCGTCCGGGAATCATCGCCGCCATTACCGTTACGGCAATCACCCTGGTGTCCTACACCGCCATGGCTGGTGTGGTGGGCGCCGGCGGGCTCGGCGACCTGGCAATCCGCTTCGGCTACCAGCGCTTCCAGACCGACGTCATGGTGGTCACCGTAATCCTGCTGTTGGTGCTGGTGCAGGTGCTGCAGAGCGTCGGAGACAAGCTGGTGACGCATTTTTCCCGCAAATAACTGCCTAACCGGCAAGAAACTACTGCGCTCCGCTATGCAGCGTTGAAATAAGCTGAAAAATGCTCATTTACATACGTAAACTCCGCTTTTTCAGCTTATTTCGCCTTGCCTAGCCATCGCTCGCTACGTTTCTAACAACAGATGTTCGGCGTGTGTCGTCGACCCCAAGGAGCCTTCCATGAAAAAACTGCTTGCCGCCTTCGCCGCTGTTGCGGCCTTTTCCGCCCAGGCCGCTGACGAACTGAACGTCGCCGCCACCGCCGTCCCGCACGCGGAAATTCTCGAATTCGTCAAACCGCAACTTGCCGAGCAAGGCGTGGAGCTGAACGTAAAAGTCTTCACCGACTACGTGCAGCCGAACATCCAGGTTTCCGAGGAGCGTCTGGACGCCAACTTCTTTCAGCACCAGCCGTACCTGGACGAATTCAACAAGGGCAAGGGTACCGAGCTGGTCAGCGTCGTCGGCGTACATATCGAGCCCTTCGGTGCCTATTCCAGCAAGCTGAAGTCACTGGACGAGCTACCAAATGGCGCCACCGTGGTCATCCCCAACGACGCCACCAATGGCGGTCGCGCCCTGCTGCTGCTGCAGAAAGCCGGCGTGATCACCCTGAAAGAAGGCGCCGGCATCACCGCCACGCCGAGGGATATCGCCGAAAACCCGAAGAACATCAAGATCCGCGAACTGGAAGCCGCGACCCTGCCGCGCGTCCTGACCCAGGTCGACCTGGCGCTGATCAATACCAACTACGCGTTGGAAGCCAAACTCAACCCCACCGAAGATGCCCTGATCATCGAAGGCAGCGACTCGCCCTACGTGAACATCCTCGTCGCCCGTCCAGACAACAAGGACAGCGCCGCCATGCAGAAGCTGGTAAAGGCGCTGCACAGCGACGCAGTGAAGCAGTTCATCAAAGAGAAGTACAAGGGCGCGGTCGTACCGGCGTTCTAAGTCTTTGCAGACAGCTGGCGGCAACAGCCGTCAGCCCCGCCACGAAAAGACCCGCGATATGCGGGCCTTTTCGTTTAAGCCGATAGGACGAGCCGTGCAGGTGAGGATCGCCGCGCCGTTACTTCTGCGCGAGCACTACGGGCAATTGCTCGGCAAGTTTCTCGGGGCGCAGCGGGGCGCGGATAAAGCCGCGTAGGCGACCATCGGGGCCGATGAGTGCAAGGTTGCCGCCGTGATCGACGGTGTAGTTTTCCTTCGAGGTATCGGCCGGGATGAACGGGACACCGACGGCGTTGGCCAAGGTCTGGATGTCATCCAGCGGGCCGGTCAGACCGATAAAGTTGGCGCCGAAATAGTCCAGATACTTTTTCAACTGTTCCGGGGTGTCACGCTCGGGATCGACGCTGACCAGGATCGGCTGCATTCGCTGTTTCGCTTCTTCGGGCAGTTTGCTGCGCAGCTGCCGCAGTTCCGCGAGGGTTGCGGGGCAGATGTCCGGGCAGAACGTATAGCCGAAGAACAGGAGGTTCCAGCGCCCTTCGAGCTGCTCCATCGATACCGATTCGCCGTCCTGGTTGGTCAGCGTCAGGTCTGGCACATCACGCCCCTGCGGCAGCATGACGATGCCTGCATCCAGCAGCTCGGCAGTATCGAGCTGTTGCTCGGTATTGAGCACCTTGTAAACCGTCAGGCCGATGACCAGCGCAACCAACGCTACGAGAATGAATACGGTTTTCTGGATGCGTGTCATGAAGGTCCTTGGCGGCTGGCTAGATGTTCAGCAGCAGATAATGATCAACCAGCAGCGCGATGAACAGCGCGAAGAGATACCAGATGCTGAATTTGAAGGTCTTGATGGCCGCATAAGGCCGGCTGTCGCGGTAAAGCACGACAGCCCAGAACAGGAAGCGTGCACCCAACAGAACGGCCGCTGCCAGATAGAGCGGGCCGCTCATGTGAATGGCGAACGGCATGAAGCTCACGGCCAGCAGCACGGCGGTATAGAGCAGGATGTGCACCTTGGTGTAGTGCTCGCCGTGGGTCACCGGCAGCATGGGCACGTTGACCTTGGCGTATTCGGCCTTGCGGTGGATCGCCAGAGCCCAGAAGTGCGGCGGCGTCCAGGCGAAGATGATCAGCACCAGCAGCAGCGGCTCGGCAGTAATCTGGCCGGTCACCGCGACCCAGCCGAGCAGCGGCGGCGCAGCGCCGGCCAACCCGCCGATGACGATGTTCTGCGGCGTGGCGCGTTTGAGAAAACCGGTGTAGATCACCGCATAGCCGATCAGCGAAGCCAACGTCAGCCAGGCCGCAAGTGCGTTCGTGAAGGCGAGTAACAAGCCCATGCCAGCCACGCTGAGAAATAGCGCGAACAGCAGCGCGGCAGCAGGCGAGACTCGCCCTTCGGCCAGCGGTCGTTTGTGGGTCCGCGCCATGACCGAATCGATGCGGCGGTCCACCACATGGTTGACTGCCGCCGCACCACCAGCACAGAGCGCGATCCCGAGATTGCCGAATAGCAGCACAGTCCAGGGCACGCCGGCGCGGGTGGCGAGGAACATGCCCACCAGTGAGGTGATGAGCATCAGCAGCACCACTTTCGGCTTGGTCAGCTCGAGATAATCGCGCCAGCTTGCCTGGGCGCCGCGTTCGCTGAGTAGAGTCGCCATGGGGATTCTCCTTCTGGTCAAGCGCGGGGCAGGTCGAGCCCGCCCGTGGTGTTCGAATGGGTTCGTGGCGTCGCGTGCGGCTGAGCCATGGCATGAGGCCGGTGCGCCACGTAGAGGCGATGGTTGACCAACACGCAGACCAGCAGCAGCAGCGCGCCACCGGCGTTGTGGGCGACGGCCACTGCCAGTGGCAGATTGAGCAGTACGTTGCTGATACCCAGCCCGACTTGCAGCACCAGCGCCCCCAACAACAGCCCGGCCAGACGCCCCAGGCCGTGGCGCCAGAGCTGCCAGGCGAGTGCCAGCAGCACCAACGCCACGCTCAACGCGCCAAGACGGTGGGTGACATGGATAGCGGTGCGCGCCTCGCCGTAAAGCATGCCGCCAAGGTAGTTCGGGCCGATGTCATGCTGGGCCAGATTGAAGGCATTAGCGAAATCCATCTGCGGCCACCATTCGCCGTGGCATGTAGGGAAATCAGTGCACGCGACCGCCGCATAGTTGCTGCTGACCCAGCCGCCAAGGGTGATCTGACCGATCACCAACAACAGCGCACCGGCGGCCAGCGCGCGCAGCCTGGCCGGCATCACGGGCACGTCGATGCGCATGCCCGACAACCGCAGGCTCAGCAGAAACAGCAAGCTCAAAGTGGTGAAGCCGCCAAGCAGATGTGCAGTAACCACTTGTGGCCAGAGTTGCAGGGTGACCGTCCACATACCGAACGCGGCCTGGGCGATTACGACCGCCAGTAGCAACAGGGGGAGCTTTAACGGCTGGCCCGGCTGCGCGCGCCGCCGCACCGCTTGTACGGCAAGCCCGAGAATCACCAGTCCCAGCGCTCCTGCGAAGTAACGGTGCACCATCTCGTTCCAGCCCTTATGCACCTCCAACGGCGCTTCGGGAAAACGCAGCGCGGCGAGGCTCTGTTTGTGCTCGCTCATTGGCACGCTAAGGAAGCCATAGCAGCCGGGCCAATCAGGGCAGCCGAGCCCGGCATGGGTCAGCCGCGTATAGGCACCGAGCAGGACCACCACAACGGCCAAAAGCGTGGCGGCGAGAGCGAGACGGTATCCGGGTTTTGCCATCTTGTTCTCCTTGGGCAGCCTGGTTGGGACTACAGCGAGGCGGCCTAGTGCCTTGGTTCAGCCGATTTGGGAGATTTTCAACAAGTGCTTCAGGTCGTCGAGGATGGCCTTGCCGTTGGCTTTCGCGTCGTAGCGCAGGACCAGATTGCCGTGCGGATCGACGATCCACAGCTGCGCGCCGCGGGGTGCCTCGGGGTGACGGCCATATACTGCTGGGTCCAGGGAATAGCGCTGCAGTTGCGGATATTCACGCTGAAGACGCTGATCGTAATCTGCGGTCAGCGCCTGCCCGCTGGCGAGCGCATGACTGGCGCGTCCGGCTTCACGCGCCAGGCCGATGTTGATCTGCCGCGCCAGATAGACGAGTTGCTGGCAATCTTCGGCGCAGCCTTCCGGCGCCGTAACCAGCAGCTCCCAGCGCGCTTCGGCCGCTGCCGGCACGGTCACGCCGAGCGCATCGCGGCCCTGGCCGGTTGCGACCAGAGCGCCATCGTAGGTTCGGGTTTCCGGCACCCAGAAATTGAAACGGTACATCGCCGAGGCCAGCAGCATGGGGCCGATCACCACGGCCAGGATCAGCAGCAGCTGAAGCCGCCCGCGACGCCGTTGGGCAGGATAGATCGTCGGATTCATCGCATTCACTGCTTGCCCCCCCGTGCCTGATGCACGCCGAAGTAAATGAACAACGCCAGCAACGCTGCCGCCAGCGCAAACCACTGCACGGCGTAACCCAGATGCTGCTGCGGACGCATACTGGTGATCGGCCAGTCGGCGCGGTAGGCCGTCGGGCCCGGCTCCAGCCGTAACTCGTAGGCGACACCGTCGCGGCCGAGCAACTGCCAAAGCGCCTCGACATCGACGTGATTGATCAACCGTGGCCAACCCTCCGCCATTCGGCTATTGAGAATGAAGGGCTTTCCGCTGGGTGCGTAGGTCCAGGCAGCCAGCTTCAGCGGGCGATCCGGCGTGTCGAATTTCGGTGGGATTCGCCGATCCGGCCAAGGTATCCAGCCACGATTCACCAAGACCCAGCGACCGCTGGGCTGATCCTGAAAGGGTTGCAATAGCTCGACACCGACCTGTCCGTCGCGCGTGCGGCTGTCCAGCAGAAAGCTGTGCTCGGAATCGAAGCTGCCCTGCAAATGGATTCGACTGTAGGCGGGATCGGCAAGCTGTTCGATCTGCTCGGGCCCCACGGGCGCGGCCTGTTGGCGAGCCTCCTGGCGCGCCAGCATGTCGCGCTTCTGCTCCCCGCGCTCCAGCTGCCAAAAGCCCAGCCAGACCAGCACCGGTAGCAAGGTCAGCACCACCAACGTTGGCACCAGACCGGGTTTGAAGCCGTTCATGCCATGCCCTGCGGCGTATCGATCCGGCTGGCTATACTGCACCCCCACTTCCCCCAGTTCACCTGTCACGGCGGACCCGCTCATGCTCAAGGCGGCGATTGTTCTGTTATTAGTAGCCACGCTGGTCAGTCTGTTCAGTGGTTTGTTCTTTCTGGTCAAGGACGAAGGTCGTTCGTCTCGCATGGTCACTGCACTATTCGTTCGCGTCTCGCTCTCGGCCCTGACGATTGCGCTGATCGCCTGGGGTTTCTATACCGGCCAGTTGCGGCCGGGGTTCGGTTAAGACATATCGGCAAAACACCATGATGGGTTTCTTCCCATCGTACGAACCCTGACCACTGTTGCGACCGTCGGCGCTCTGCGCGAATAGCCGCCAGCCCTGATCCCGGTGCTACAGCACATAAACGAAGATGAACAGGCCGATCCACACCACGTCGACAAAATGCCAGTACCACGCCGCGGCCTCGAAACCGAAGTGCTGCTCAGGCGTAAAGTGGCCGCGAAAGCTGCGTACCAGCATTACCGTCAGAATAATTGCGCCCATCGTCACGTGAGCGCCGTGAAAGCCAGTGAGCATGAAGAAGGTTGCGCCGTAGATGCCCGAGCCAAGCGTCAGCCCGAGTTCGGTATAAGCGTGCACGTATTCCTCAACTTGCAGGGCTAGAAACGAGGCGCCGAGGAGCACGGTCAAACCCAGCCCCAGCTTGAGGTGCTTGCGATTTCCCTTGCGCAGTGCGTGATGCGCCCAGGTCACGGTAAAGCTGGAGCTGACCAGCAAGAGGGTGTTGATCAACGGCAATCCCCAAGGACTGATGGTGCCTTCAGGCGCTGGATAGAGCTGGGGATCCGGGTTGTTCAGCAGCGGCCAGGTGTATTCGAAATTGGGCCAGAGCATGTTGCTGACGCCTTTGTCGCCACCGCCACCGAGCCAGGGACCCGCCCAATAGCGGACGTAGAAAAGAACGCCGAAAAAGGCAAGAAAGAACATCACCTCAGAGAAGATGAACCAGCTCATGCCCCAGCGGAACGAGCGATCCATCTGCGCGCTGTAGAGCCCGGCACGGCCCTCGCGCACTACCGAGCCGAACCAGCCGAACATCATGTAGGCGATCAGCAACGCGCCGATGAAGAAGATCAGCGGGCCATTGGATTCTGCGCGCTCGGCCTTGAGGTCGTTGAACCAGCTGCCGAGGCCATAAACAGTGACCAATAGCGCGATCGTGGCGATGATCGGCCATTTGCTCTGGGCTGGAACGTAGTAATTCTCGTGCGTGGTGGTCTGTTGGCTCATTGCAGACTCTCCTTCGCCGCCACCGCGGACGCCTGATCAACGACGGCGACAGGGGGTTGGCGAGACGTGATGTCGAACAGGGTGTAGGCGAGCGTCAGGTGACGCACGTCGGCGGGCAGATCACGATCGACGATGAAGCGCACCGGCATCTCGATGCGTTCACCGGGTTGCAGCACTTGCTGGGTAAAGCAGAAGCACTCGGTTTTGTGAAAAAAAGCAGCCGCCTTGGATGGCGACACACTGGGCACCGCCTGCGCCGTCATCGGCTTGTCGGTGGGGTTGTAGGCAACGAAGCGCATTTCCCGGCTGGAACCGGGGTTCACGCTGATCTGATCGGCCACGGGCTTGAATTCCCAGACCATTCCCGCGGCATTGGTGGCAAGGAACTGCACCCGCACCTGGCGAGCCTCGTCCACCGTCTGCGTACCCTCGTAGGCGCCAGCAGTCTTGCCGTTAATGCCGAATGCCTTGCACATCACGTCGTAGATCGGCACCAGAGCGAAGCCGAAAGCGAACATTGCTACGACGATGAGCAGCAGACGGCGCACCAAGCGGGCGGTGGGCAGGGAATCGCTCATCGCATCGTCCTCGCATTGGGCCGTTTACCGAGCAAAACGGGCTTCGGCTTGGCACTCTTGCACTGGTGGGCTGAAGCCCACCCTACTCGGCTCGAAGTATGAATCTTCTGTAGGGTGGGCTGCAGCCCACCACCGTAGCCAGCAGCCAACTCCCGAGCAGCCGCAGCGCACGTCATTGAAGCCACCGTTCGTCCAGCTTCCGGCCTACAGCCTTCAACGGCCCTAACGCTACTCATGTTTCGGCCCCGTGCGGTGCTCGTGCAGTTCCTCCACGCTCGGCGGCACGCTGAAGGTATGGTAGGGCGCGGGCGATGGCACGCTCCACTCCAGTCCCTCGGCACCGTCCCAGGGTTTGGCCGCAGCAGCCGGGCCGCCGCGGATGCACTTGATGACGATGAACAAGAACAAGAGCTGAGTGGTACCGAACATGAAGGCGCCGATGCTCGAGACCATGTTGAAGTTGGCGAACATCATGTTGTAGTCGGGGATCCGTCGCGGCATGCCGGCCAGCCCGACGAAGTGCATCGGGAAGAACGCCAGGTTCATGCCGATGAAACTCATCCAGAAATGCAGCTTGGCCAACGTCTCGTCGTACATGTGCCCGGTCCACTTGGGCAGCCAATAGTAGGCCGAGGCGAAGATGCCGAAGATCGCACCGGGCACCAGCACATAATGGAAGTGCGCCACCACGAAATAGGTGTCGTGGTACTGGAAGTCCGCCGGGGCGATGGCCAGCATCAACCCGGAGAAGCCGCCGATGCTGAACAGGATGACGAAGGCCACGGCGAACAGCATCGGCGTCTCGAAGGTCAACGAGCCACGCCACATGGTCGAGACCCAGTTGAACACCTTCACTCCGGTCGGCACTGCAATCAGCATGGTCGCGTACATGAAGAACAGCTCGCCGGTCAGCGGGATGCCGACGGTGAACATGTGGTGCGACCAGACGATGAACGAGAGGAAGGCGATAGCGCCGGTGGCGTAAACCATCGAGGTGTAGCCGAACAGCGGCTTGCGGCTGAATGCCGGGATAATCGAGCTGACCGCACCGAACGCCGGCAGGATCATGATGTACACCTCGGGATGGCCGAAGAACCAGAACACATGCTGGAACAGCACCGGGTCGCCACCGCCCGCCGCACTGAAGAAACTGGTGCCGAAGTGGATGTCCATCAGCATCATGGTTACCACCCCAGCCAGCACCGGCATCACTGCGATCAGCAGGAAGGCGGTGATCAGCCAGGTCCAGACGAACAGCGGCATCTTCATCAACGTCATGCCTGGCGCGCGCAGGTTGAGGATGGTGGCGACCACGTTGATCGCGCCCATGATCGAGCTGATGCCCATCAGGTGGATGGCGAAGATGAAAAAGGTCACCGACTCAGGCGCATACGTGGTCGATAGCGGTGCATAGAAGGTCCAGCCGAAATTCGGCCCGCCGCCCTCCATGAAGAGAGTCGAAACCAGCAGACCAAAGGCTGCGGGCAACAGCCAGAAGCTGAAGTTGTTCATCCGCGGCAAGGCCATGTCCGGCGCGCCGATCATCAGCGGAATCATCCAGTTGGCCAGGCCGACGAACGCGGGCATCACCGCGCCGAAGACCATGATCAGCCCGTGCATGGTCGTCATCTGGTTGAAGAATTCCGGCTGCACAATTTGCAGGCCTGGCTGGAACAGCTCGGCGCGGATGACCATGGCCATCGAACCGCCCAGCAAGAAGGCGCAGAAGCTGAACCACAGGTACATCGAGCCGATGTCCTTGTGGTTGGTGGTCAGCACCCAGCGCATGAGGCCCTTGGCTGGGCCGTGGTGATGGTCATGCCCGACATGACCATGATCGTCGATCACTGCACTCATCGCCTGATCCTCTTACTGGGTGGCTTCTTCGGCCTGTTTGAAGACGAGCACGTCTTTCGGCGTGACCATGTCGCCCTTGTCGTTGCCCCACGCGTTGCGTTCGTAGGTCACCACCGCAGCGAGATCGACCTCCGACAGCTGCGGCCCGAAAGCTGGCATCGAAGTACCCGGCGAACCTTTAACGACGATGCTGATGTGGTCTTCCACTTCGCCAGTGGCGATGGGAGAGCCTTTGAGCGCCGGGAACATCGGTGGCAGGCCTTCACCGGTCGGCTGGTGGCAGGACGCGCAGTTGGTCTGGTAAACCGTCTCGCCGCGGGCGACCAGCTCTTCGAGCGTCCATTCCTTGCTGGTCAGCTCGGCGAGTTTGGCCGCCTCGGCCTTCTTCTCGCCCAACCAGGCGGCGTAGTCTTCCTGCGACTTCACATCCACGACCACCGGCATGAAGCCGTGGTCCTTTCCGCACAGTTCGGTGCACTGGCCGCGGTAGATGCCGGGCTCGTCGATGCGGGTCCAGGATTCGTTGATGAAGCCGGGGATCGCGTCCTTTTTCACTGCCAGGTCTGGCACCCACCAGGAATGAATGACGTCCGCCGAGGTGATCAGGAAGCGCACCTTGGCGCCGACCGGAATCACCAGCGGTTGATCTACCTCAAGCAGGTAGTGCTCGCCCTTGGGCGCAAGGTTGTTGATCTGGTCGCGCGGCGTGGTGAGGTTGCTGAAGAACTCGACATCCTCGCCCAGGTATTTGTAGTGCCACTTCCACTGATAGCCGGTGACCTGGATATCGACGTCCGATTCGGACGCGTCGTAGATGTGGATCAGCGTACGGGTCGCTGGCACTGCCATGCCGACAAGGATCAGCAGCGGAATGATGGTCCAGAGCACCTCGACCTTGGTGTTCTCGTGGAAGTGCGCCGACTCCAGCCGCTTGGAGCGGCGATGAGCGAACATCGACCAGAACATCACCGCGAACACCAGAACGCCGATGATCACACAGATCCAGAAGATGGTCATGTGCAGATCGAAAACGGAGCGACTGACTTCTGTGGCACCGGAGCGCATATTCACGTCCCAGGCCGCCTGGGCCTGATTGAATAGCGACCACAGCCCAATCCCCATCCAGACTCGTGGATGTCGCGACATTGCGGGTTCCCCTTATGGTTCTTGTTATCCCGCCGACTGCTTCGGTCCGGTCGCGAACGAGCAACACGCTCGGTTCAACGACCTGATCAGGCTCCGATCTGGCTCCCCCCAATTCCTGGTTGCCAGGCTTCGCTTTGCATGGACAGTCGGATTCAATCGGTACGCTTACGAACGGAGTATAGACA
Source organism: Stutzerimonas sp. VN223-3 (assembly GCF_045999685.1). NCBI lineage: Bacteria > Pseudomonadati > Pseudomonadota > Gammaproteobacteria > Pseudomonadales > Pseudomonadaceae > Stutzerimonas > Stutzerimonas sp. VN223-3. The sequence goes on from NZ_RBEC01000002.1 coordinate 458,273, forward strand.
GCGATCCCGGACTGGCAATTTCGTCAGATTCTCCATCGGGTTCAGGCACTGGCTTCGGCTTCTGCGGGGTGATCGTTCTTCTTCACACCGCGAATATTCATCAGTGCCAGACACACCTGCAGCGTGATCAGCGCCCATGCTTGAGCGTGCCAACCCCAAATCACCCAAAGCAGGTTGCTCAGCAGAAAGCACCAGAAGCCCACCGTGCGACGGCCCGGTTTCAGCGAGCCGATCAGCCACGCCGCCAGAACCGTGACCACCATTGCCGGCCATTGCAGAAAATCGATCCAGTCCACGATACCTCCGGTGCGGGAATACAGGGATTGGTGCGGCGGCCGCCGGGGATAGTTCCTGCGTGGGCCCGCTTGCCGACGGGCGCGAGGGCCATGCGGGCCGACCGACGCTCAGTCCCGTAGGGTGGGCTTTAGCCCACCGAAGATGTTTCGCTACCGAGAGGCGATACCCTCCGGCATGAGCCTGGAGACGCTCTGCTCTGGCGCATTGACAGGCCCGGCGCCAAGTTTCGCTGGACTGAAGCGGAGCGCCGCCCGGCCCACCCTACGAATGCCTGGCAGGCGGGCGCGATGGACGTGCGGGGGTCCCACCCATTCGCCGCGGCAGCTCAAAGCAGATTCATCTGCTGTCCCGGCGGGGCGAAACGGCTGCAGTCAAGGCCGTAGTTTTGGTCGCGGCGGTTGTAGCCCAGCCGCTTGCAGGCTAGCTGGAAGCGCTGGGCGAGCAGCTGCGCGAACTGCCCTTCGCCGCGCATGCGACTGCCGAAGCGGCTGTCGTAGTCCTTACCGCCACGCGATTGCCGCACCAGGCTCATGACATGGGCGGCACGCTGCGGGAAGTGCTCTTGCAGCCACTCATCGAACAGCGTTGCGACTTCATGGGGCAGCCGCAGCAGCACATAGCCGGCCGAGCGCGCGCCGGCTTCCCGTGCGGCTTCGAGCATGCGCTCCAGCTCCATGTCGTTGATCATCGGAATCATCGGCGCGCACATCACGCTGACCGGCACGCCCGCTTCGTGCAGGGTGCGCAATACCCGCAGCCGCGCCGAGGGCGACGCCGCGCGTGGCTCCATGACGCGTTTGAGCTCGTCGTCCAGGGTGGTCAGGCTGACCGAGACACTGACCAGCCGCTGTTCGGCCAGCGGCACCAGCAGATCAAGATCGCGCAACACCAGCGAGCCCTTGGTGATGATGTGCACCGGGTGCTTGAAGCGCAGCAGGATCTCCAGCGCCTGGCGTGTCAGTCGCTGCTCGCGCTCCAGCGGTTGATAGGCATCGGTGTTGACTCCTAGCGCAATGGGCTGCGGCACGTAGCCGGGCTTGCTCAGCTCCTGCTCCAGGCGCTCGGCAAGGTTGGTCTTGGCGATCAGGCGGGTCTCGAAATCGATCCCCGGCGACATATCCCAATACGCATGGCTGGGCCGCGCGAAGCAGTAGATGCAGCCGTGTTCGCAACCACGATAGGGATTTACCGAACGATCGAAACCAACGTCCGGCGACTGGTTGCGGGTGAGCACGCTCTTCGCTGTCTCGAAACGCACCTCGGTGGCGCGGGTCGGCGGTACGTCCTGCTCCCAGCCGTCGTCATACGCCTCGCTGCGGGTAGGGGCGAAACGATTGTCAGGATTGATCGCGGTGCCGCGGCCGCGCGGCGTGCTTTTCGGCGGCAACATGGGAGACTCCAATAGCTGTATATAGATACAGTATCAGACCCGAGCGATTCATCGCCAACCCGCCATGCCCGCCCGTCGCCGTGCGTGCCGTAGGTTGGCTTCGGCCGAAGCGATACCCATCGCAACAGCTGCCAGGATCGCGGTGTCAGATCAGAGCCGACGCACCTGCACCGTGGCGTAGCCGTCTCCACGATCACCGGTCAGCTGGATAACGCCGCGCTGCGCCAGTTCACGTGCGCGCCAGTAGAGAAATAGATCGGTGGGAAAGAACCCATCGCAATGGCCCATGACTTCGGCCATGGCACGGGCCAAGGGCATCTCGGCGTGGCTGCAGGCGTCAGTCAGTTCTCGGTCGATTCGCTGATGATCTTCGCCGACGAAACGCCCATCGATCCAGCGCCGTATCGCTGCGTTTTCCGTCATGGCGGCGCGCCACTGGCTGGCGAGGCCGGCGATCCTGACTGGCTCGACAGCACGTGGCTGGTTCAACGCTGCAAGATCGTCCAGCGGGTGCATGGATACCGCCATTCGCTTGCCGACCCGGCTGTCACCGGTGCCACAAACAACTTCATAGAAGGGCAGCGAGGAGCCTTCCAGAGCCGCCGCCACGCGGGCCAGCATCAGCTGTTCGGAGGCACTGTCGCCGTGCCAGACGCTCACCGAACGTGACTGGCTGCTTAGTCTCGCCAGCCACTCGGCATCGTCGACAATCCCGGAGATATCTGGGCGAGGCTCCAATCCGACAGGCCAGACGCCTTCCCAGAACGCCACGCGCTCTGAGCAAGGTGGAGATTCGATATCGGCAAGCGGCCCGACGGCGAGGTCATCGCGTAGGACACGAATCTCGTCGCCCTCGTCCAGCAGTTGCCGGACGCTGTCAGCGGCGAGGTCGCCACAGGTGAGATGCCACATGGCGCGCCTCCAATCGATCAGTCGGGTTTTTTCTTCAGCTTCGGATTAGGGAAGAACTGCACGGCCTGCACCTGCGGGTCGGGCGCTTTCGGCTTGGCCTGATTGACCCGCGTGCCCAGCTCCGATGGCACAGACTGGCCCTGGGCGTTGAGAGTGTCGGCGTAGCCGCACTCGACGCACTCGCGATGAGGAACGCCGTCGACGTCCCACATTTTGATGCTGTCGCTGGCGCTGCACGCCGGGCACACGGCGCCGGCGATGAAGCGCTTGGTTGTCGTTACCTTCGCATCGCCGCTCATGCCACTTCCTCGGTCAAACCGAGGTGGCGTAGCAGCGCGTCGGTAGACGGCTCGCGGCCTCGGAAATCGACGAACAACACCATCGGCTCCTGTGAGCCGCCACGGGCAAGAATTGCCTCGCGGAAGGCGCGACCGGTTTCGGCGTTAAACACGCCTTCTTCCTCGAAACGCGAGAAGGCGTCGGAGGACAGCACCTCGGCCCACTTGTAGCTGTAGTAACCAGCCGCGTAACCACCGGAGAAGATGTGCGCGAAGCTGTTGGGGAAGCGGTTGCTGGCTGGCGGACGCATTACCGAGACCTCGTCGCGGATGCTTTCTAGCACTTCCAGCACGCTGCGGCCGTCGCCATGGGTGGCGTGGAGCTCGAAGTCGAACAACGAGAATTCCAGCTGGCGCACCATCATCAGGCCAGACTGGAAGTTCTTCGCCGCCAGCATCTGATCCAGCTTGTCCTGTGGCAGGCGCTCGCCAGTCTGGTAGTGACCGGAGATCAGCGCCAGGCCTTCCGGCTCCCAGCACCAGTTCTCCATGAACTGGCTCGGCAACTCGACCGCGTCCCAGGCCACGCCGTTGATGCCCGACGCGCCGGCATGCTCGACCTGGGTCAGCAGGTGATGCAGGCCATGGCCGAACTCATGGAACAGCGTGGTGACTTCATCGTGGGTCAGCAGCGCCGGACGTTCGCCCACCGGCGGGGTGAAATTGCAGACCAGGTTGGCGACCGGCGTCTGCAGCGTGCCAAGGCAAGTACGGCGTTTGTCGCGGGCACCGTCCATCCAGGCGCCACCGCGTTTGTTGGAGCGGGCGTAAAGGTCGAAGAAGAACCGCCCGACGTGCTCGCCCTTCTCGCGAATCTCGAACAGGCGAACGTCCGGATGCCAGCTGTCGAACTCTTCCAGCTCGTGGATTTCGATGCCGTACAGCCGCTTGACGATGGCGAACAGGCCGGACAGCACCTTGTCCACCGGAAAATAAGCGCGCAGCTCTTCCTGGCTCAGGCTGTAGCGCGCCTGGCGCAGCTTCTCGCCGAAGTAATTGACGTCCCAGCTCTGCAGGTCCGTAACGCCCTGTTCGGCGGCGAAGGCGCGCAGTTCCTTGAGATCGCGTTCGGCGAACGGCTTGCTGCGCTTGCCCAGATCGCGCAGGAAGCCCAGCACCTGATCGGTGCTTTCGGCCATTTTGGTAGCCAGCGACAGCTCGGCGTAATTGCCGAAGCCCAGCAGCTTGGCCAGCTCCTGGCGCAGGTCGAGGATTTGTTCCATTACCGGGCCGTTGTCGAACTGGCCGGCATTCGGGCCCTGATCGGAGGCGCGGGTGGAGTAAGCGACATAAACCTCTTCACGCAGCTCGCGGCTGTCGGCGTAGGTCATCACTGCGTAGTAGCTGGGGAATTCCAGGCTGATCAGCCAGCCGTCTAGGTTCTTAGCCTTGGCGGCTTCAGCCATCTGAGCCTTGGCCGAATCGGTGATGCCGGCCAGCAGGCTTTCGTCAGTGACGTGCTTGGTCCACGCCTGCGTCGCATCGAGCAGTTGATTGGAAAACTTGCTGCCCAGCTCGGCGAGCTTCATGCGGATCGCGCCGAAACGCTGCTGCTCGGCTGGCGGCAGATCGATACCGGACAGGCGGAAGTCGCGCAGTGCGTGCTCGATGATGGTGTTCTGCGCCACATCGAAGCCGTCGGCTTCTGGGCTCAGCGACAACGCTTGGTAGGCAGCGAACAGGTCGGCGTTCTGCCCGAGTTCGGTGGCGTACGCCGACAGTTTCGGCAGACACGCCTCGTAGGCGGCGCGCAGCTCGGGATTGTTGCGTACGGCATTGAGGTGGCTGACCGGGCCCCAGGCGCGGCTGAGGCGCTCGTTCATCTCGTCCAGGCCGATCACCAGACTGGACCAGTCGAGGCTTTCGGCCGGGCGGCTGAGCAATTCCTGCAAGGCGACGCGGTTGTCGCCGAGGATGGTGTCCACCGCCGGCTCGACATGCTCCGGGCGAATCTCGGAATAGGGCGGCAGGTCGAAATCCTGAAGCAGCGGATTGGTATCGGTCACGGCGTTGCCCCTTCTGAATAAATGATTACCGACGCATGTTAAAGACAAATGCCCGACCGCGCAGCCTGGAAACGAGGCGATAGAGCGGCTCTATGCACGACGAAACGGCGCAGTTTGCGGGCATCCGTACCGCTATTGGACAGCCGCCTGCTCGGGCAATTCGGGGCGTCGCGCATAACGCTGGGCGAGCACCGCGCAGACCATCAGCTGAATCTGATGGAAGATCATCAGCGGCAGAATGATCATGCCCACCGCGCTACTGGCAAACAGCACCTGGGCCATCGGTACGCCGGTGGCGAGGCTTTTCTTCGAGCCGGCGAAGATGATGGTGATGCGGTCTTCCAGATCGAAGCCCAGCCGTTTGGCGAGAAACTGCGTCAGCCACAGCACGATCGCCAGCAACAGGCAGCACGCCAGCAGCAGGCCGAGCAAGTGAGTAAGCGGCACCAGCTGCCAGAGCCCTTCGACCACCGCACCGCTGAATGCGACATAGATCACCAGCAGAATCGAGCCCTGATCGACGGTTTTCAGCCAGCCCTTGTTGCGCGCCACCCAGGCCCCGATCCAGCGCCTCGCGATCTGCCCGGCGACGAAAGGCACCAGCAACTGCATGACGATCTTGCCGATGGAATCCAGCGTCGAGCCGGCCTCGCCCTCGACACCCATCAGCAGCAACACCAGCAGCGGCGTAAGGAAGATACCGATCAGGCTGGAGGCGGCCGCACTGCAGATCGCTGCCGGAATGTTGCCACGCGCCAGCGAGGTGAAGGCGATGGCCGACTGCACCGTGGCCGGCAACGCGCAGAGATAAAGCATGCCCAGATACAGCTCATCGCCCACCAACGGAGTCAGCACCGGCTTGAGCGCCAGCCCCAGCAGCGGGAACATGACGAAGGTGCAGGCAAACACCAGCAGATGCAGACGCCAGTGGCCGGCGCCCGCCAGGATCGCCTCGCGGGACAGCTTGGCGCCGTGCATGAAGAAAAGCAGCGCGATCGCCAGCGTGGTCAGCCACTCGAAGAACACCGCGCCCCGGCCTTCGCACGGGAACACCGTAGCGATCGCCATGACCGCGAGCAGGGCGAGGGTGAAGTTGTCGAACAATATGCGGAGCTTGGACATCTCTGAATCCTTGGTCTTGCGGGCAACGAGGATCGACCTTAACGTGGGCGCTATCTTCCGGCTAACGCCAAGCAGGCACTAAATGTCGCCAACCGGACAAAACATCGCATTGATCACCCGCCTCGGCGAGCTCAAGCAGCTGCCACGACCGGTATACGGCCAACTGGATTCGCCGCCCAACCTCAAGCTCGGCTACCGTCACAGTCACCCTTGGGTGCAGCTGTCTCATGCGGTGGAAGGCGTGCTCGAGGTGCGCACCGACAGGGGTCGATTCATCGCGCCGCCACTGCGGGCAGTGTGGATTCCCGCTGGAATTACCCATCAAGTGTTCTGCGCGCCGGATACCTGCATTCGCAGCCTGTACATCGATCGTAGCGTGGCAGGCGATGCGTCCGAGCATTGCCGGGTCCTGCAGGTCAGCCCGCTGCTGCGCGAACTGATCCGCCACTTCAGCACTCTGCCCGAAGCTTACGCCGAAGAGGGCGCAGATGGACGACTGGTGCAGGTATTGCTGGACCAACTGGACAGCGCGCCGGAAGTCGAATTGGTACTGCCGCTGCCGGCCGAACCGCGTCTGCACCGACTGTGCAAGAGCCTGCAAGCACGGCCCGATTCACAGGAGGGCCTGGCCGACTGGAGCCAGACCCTGGGCGTGTCCGAGCGCACCCTGAGCCGGCTGTTCCTGCGCGAAACCGGACTGACCTTCCGGGCTTGGCGTCAGCGCATGCGTCTGCTCAGCGCGTTGCCAGCGCTGGAGCGCGGCGAGCGGGTGACCGACGTGGCGCTGGGCTGCGGTTATGAGTCTCTGTCGGCCTTCATCGCCGCGTTCCGCGAGCAATTCGGGGCGACGCCTGGCGAGTTCTTCCGCCCCGGCGTTCAGGGCGCGGATAGCCGTGCCAGTTGACGCGATCAATGAATCTTTTCGCCGGAAGCTTCCACGCTTACCGGCCCATCAGGAGACAAGCATGAACATCAGAAGCCACCAGGGACTTACTCCGAAGCTCGGCGAGCGTGTCTTTGTCGATCCCAGCGCCGTGCTCATCGGCGATATCGAGATCGGCGAAGACAGCTCCGTCTGGCCGCTGACCGTGATCCGCGGCGATATGCACCGCATTCGTATCGGCGCACGCAGCAGCATCCAGGACGGCAGTGTGCTGCATATCACCCACGCTGGTCCGTTCAACCCGGACGGCTTCCCACTGACCATCGGCGACGAAGTCACCGTCGGGCACAAGGTGACCCTGCACGGCTGTACGCTGGGCAGCCGCATCCTGGTGGGCATGGGCTCGATCGTGATGGACGGCGCCGTGGTGGAAGACGAGGTGATCATCGGCGCAGGCAGTCTGGTACCGCCGGGCAAGACGCTGCAAAGCGGCTTTCTCTATGTCGGCAGTCCTGCCAAGCAGGCGCGCCCGCTGACCGACAAGGAGCGCAGCTTTTTCAGCTATACCGCCGGGAATTATGTGAAGTTGAAGGATCAGCATCTGGCGGAAGGCGTCTGAAATCACCGCTGCACCACCACCGGATCAGGGGGAAAAGCCAAGCGGGCGTTGGAGCTTCGGTAGACGCAAGGAGCTAAAAGCTTCGCGAGCAAGCTCGCTCCTACAGGTTCGGTGTGGTATCGCGCTCTTGTAGGAGCGAGCTTGCTCGCGAACCGCTCGCCGGTCGCCGTTTGCCCTGACGCCGATTGGTACGGGACAATCGACAACCACCCAGCCGCTGGCCTCACCATGCACCATTCCACGATCCTCTTCGACCTCGACGGCACCCTCACCGACCCTCGCGAGGGCATTACCCGTTCGATCCAGTACGCGCTGGCCAGGCTCGATATCGACGAACCGGACCTGAGCAAGCTTGAGCCCTTCATTGGCCCGCCTTTGTTACAGGCTTTCATGCAGTTCTATGGCTTCGACGAGGCGCGGGCGTGGGAAGCGGTGGGGCATTACCGTGAGCGCTTCAAGGCCACCGGCCTTTACGAGAATCTGCTGTTCGACGGCGTGCTGAACATGCTCGAACACCTGCGCGGACAGGGCCGTACGCTCTACGTGGCGACTTCCAAGCCTTCGGTATTCGCTCGCGAGATCGCTCGGCATTTCGCTTTCGATCATCACTTCAAGGTCATCTACGGCAGCGAGCTGGACGGCACCCGCACCAACAAGGTCGAGCTGATCGCTCATCTGCTGAAAGAAGAGAAGCTGGAGGCAGGCCACACGCTCATGATCGGTGACCGCAAGCATGACCTGATCGGCGCCAGGGAAAACGGTCTGCAGGCCGCCGCGGTGGGCTATGGCTTCGGCAGTCACGCCGAATTGATGGCCGAGTCGCCCGCCTATTACTACGCCACGCTGCCGGAGTTGCGCACGGCGTTCGCCTGATTCCGGAAGCCACCGAGCCGCGCTTCAGGCGATCCGCAGCTAATCACGCTCGGGGCCAAAGCTCACCGGAGGCGAGCCATCGGAGTTGACCTGCTCGACGCGCGCCGGGCGACCTTCGGCATCGAGTCGAACCCGCCCGATACCCGCCCCGTTCCACAATCGCTCACCGGATCGGCTACGACTCGGCAGCCACGGCTGGACCCGCACACGCCGGCGCTTGGTGAACCAGTTCAGCGGTGAGCGCGGCGAATAAAGCCAGCGGTTGAGCCGGTCGAAGATATCCAGCAGGCGGCGCGGAAATTCGTTCTTCACGCCGCTGCTGGTGATTTGCCACAGCCGAGGCCCCTCATCCCGGCCGCGAATATGCACCTCGTAGGCGAAGGAGTAATGCACGTCGCCGGAAAGGATCACATAGTTACCCGGCGTGCGGGTATGGCGAAAAATGTTGAGCATGACCTGGGCAGCGCCCCGGTGGGCCATCCAGTTCTCGGCATCGACCAGCAGCGACTGCCCCGCCCAGCTGAACACCCGCTGCACGGTCTCGATCAGCTTCACGCCGAACATCGGCGCTGGCGAGACGATAATAACCGAGCGGTGGTCGAGCAGATGCTGCTGGAAGTCAGTCAGCGCTTCCCAATCCATCAGGCCCGAGGGGCGGCTGAGGTTGCGCTCGTTGCGCCAGCGTCTGGTACGAGTGTCGAGCACCACCAGCGCCGGCTCGCTGGGCAGCACGTAGCCCCAGTCGCCACGCCGCAGCAGCTCATCGATCACCTCGTTGTGCAAGCTGCAATCGAGTCGTCCATCCTCTCCAGTCGTCAGCAGATATTCGACCGCTTGCAGCGCTGTGCCGTAAGCCTCGGGCTCGTTGCCCCAGGCCTGGCACAGGAGATAGCCGAGCAGCGCGTTGCCAATGATTCGCCGGGAAAAGGGATGGCCGTATGCGGTTTGCTCCCAGCGGGCGCTGAGATTCCAGTCGTCGGTGATGTCGTGATCGTCGAAAATCATCAGCGATGGCAAATGCGCCAGCACCCGCGCGACCTTCGGCAGCCCGACTTGAAATGCTTCCAGGCAGCGCGCTTCGCGGGCGTACCGCTCGGCCAGTTCCTCGTCGAGTTCGGGTGTAGGTATTTCGATCAGCTTCCAGGGCTCCGGCGACCAGACCAACAGGTACATGGCCAGCACTTCGGCCAGCGAAACCAGATGATTGTGCGCACTGGAGGTGGTGAAAACAGGCTTCTCGACGCCGCCGAAGAAACGCTCGCGCAACGCCTCGTTGGACTTGAACGCTGGCAGCAATTGTTCACGCCGATAGTAGGTCGCCGGGTGGGCCATCAGCTCGTCGCTGTCAGCCACCACCGCGCCCTCCAGGCACTCGCTGTACAGCCCGAGGCGGCGGATCAGCGCATGAATCGCCACCAGCGTCGGCCCTGCCACGTCGTCGACATAGACCTGATCGCCGGTCATCAGCAACGCCGCCGGCCAGCGCTCGGGGGTCTGGCGCGCCTCGCCCAGCAGGGCGTCGGCCGCCGCCAGCCCGTCTGCCGCCGGGTGGTGCGGTTTGCGGCAGGAGCCATGCAGCAGATCGTCGTACCGCGAGCGGACAACGAACGCTGGCCGACGGGCACCGTCGTAAATCAGCTGTGGCGCCCACTCGGCCACGCGCTGCTCTAAACCCCCGCGGATGATCAGCAGGTCGTATTCGATCAGTTGGTCGCAGGGCAGCGGTGCGTCGAGGCGTACATCGATCAGATGCAGCCACGCCTCGGTCCCGATACGCAGATAACGGCAAGCATCGTCATCCAGACTCAGCAGGCGCGGCGGCTCGCCGTCAGGGTGCAGTTCCAGGCGTAACTTCAGCGGCTCGCTGCCGACCAGCCACAGCACCAGCCGGTCCGCCTCCAGCCGGCGCAGCAAGGGACCGGCGAGAACTGGCGGAAGGGATAGCGGCGCTTGGGATACAGCGGAATCGTTCATTCAGCGGCTCGTTGAACTGCGGGCGAGGCTTGGAGTGTACCGAACGCCCCGCGCCACTCTCTAATTAGGGAGAGACTGATGAATAGCTAATACGAAGGCTATAGCCACTTTTTTATTCTTTAAAGATATATAAATGTTCTTAAACGATATTTTTAAGAATATCGCGTCTTGCCTAGTATCCGCTCTACGCCTCCTCACGCACCGGACCTTCGACCAGCAGGGAGACACGGAGAAAAACAATGAACACGCGCCTTCGCAACACAGAAGATCAGGACGAAGCCGGCATTCTGCGCGAAATCCAGCGCGCACTGACCGGCCTGATGTTCGGCTCGGTTGAAATTACCGTACACAACGGTCAAGCCGTGCAGATCGAGAGAAAGGAAAAACTACGCCTGCAGCCATCCGGCAAGCAGGCCTGACCCAACCCCCACCCCCGACCGGACCACCGGAGGGCGTGACATGAGCCAAGCCAGGAAAGCCAAAGCATGTACACGCCGACCCCGAACATCCTTCCGACGCACCGCTGTCGTTGCCGAATGCGTTCCTGACGCACCTCAGCCACACGCCAGCCACCTCGTTACGTCAACGCGTCCGCACGGATGCGAGAAGGAGCAATCATGTCTATCGGAAAATTCGCACTGGCCGTTCTGGCCAGTACTGTCATCGCTGGCCCAGCGGCCGCCGCCAGCGAACTGCTCAACGTGTCCTACGACCCGACCCGCGAGCTCTATGTCGATTTCAACGCCGCCTTCAACAAGCAGTGGCAGGCGCAGGGCCACGAGCCGCTGCGCGTCCAGCAATCGCACGGTGGCTCGGGCAAGCAGGCCCGCGCGGTCATCGACGGCCTGCGTGCCGATGTGGTGACACTGGCGCTGGCCGGCGACATCGACGAGTTGCACCGGATCGGCAAGCTGATCCCCGCCGACTGGCAGAGCCGCCTGCCGGATGCCAGTACGCCCTATACCTCGACCATCGTGTTCCTGGTGCGCAAGGGCAACCCGAAGGGCATCCAGGACTGGGCCGACCTGATCGAGCCCGGCGTCGAAGTGATCACCCCAAATCCGAAAACATCCGGCGGCGCGCGCTGGAACTTCCTCGCCGCCTGGGCTTGGGCCCGGCAGGAATACGGCAGCGAGGAAAAAGCCAAGGAGTACGTGACGCAGCTCTACAAACAGGTTCCGGTGCTTGATACCGGCGCGCGCGGCGCGACCATCACCTTCGTCAACAACGGCATCGGCGATGTGCTGCTGGCTTGGGAGAACGAGGCCTTCCTGGCGCTCAAGGAGCAAGGCGGCGACCAGTTGGAAATCGTCGCGCCGTCGCTGTCGATCCTTGCCGAGCCACCGGTTGCGGTGGTCGACAAGAACGTCGAGCGCAAGGGCACCCGTGAAGTCGCCGAGGCCTACCTGAACTACCTCTACAGCGACGAGGGCCAGCGCATCGCCGCCAAGCACTTCTATCGCCCACGCAACCAGGCGATCGCGGCCGAATTCGCCGAGCAGTTCCCCGCGCTGAAGCTGGTGACCATCGATGACGACTTCGACGGCTGGAAGACCGCGCAGCCGAAGTTCTTCAACGATGGCGGCCTCTTCGACCAGATCTATCAGACCGAATGAAGCGACTGCGCTTGCTCCTACTGCGTTGAAGACCGGTCCTCGCCGGCCTTCGCCTTGCCTGAGCTGCGCTCGTGACGCTTCAGCCGACACATTGTTCGAATAGACAAGGCCGATTCATGTCCCGTCAAACATCCCCCGTCATACCCGGCTTTGGGCTGACGCTGGGTTACACCCTGGTGTACCTCAGCCTGTTAGTGCTGATACCCCTGGGTGCCATGTTCGTCCATGCGGCGCAGCTTACCTGGGCCGAGTTCTGGGCGATCATCACCGCGCCGCGCGTGGTCGCCGCGTTGAAGCTGAGCTTCACGACCGCCTTTATCGCCGCCCTGATCAATGGCGTGATCGGCTCGCTGCTGGCCTGGGTGCTGGTGCGTTATCGCTTCCCCGGCCGCAAGATCATCGAGGCGATGATCGACCTGCCCTTCGCACTGCCCACCGCCGTGGCCGGCATCGCCCTTACCGCGCTTTATGCGCCGAACGGGATGATCGGCCGGCTGGCCGCCGAACTGGGTTTCAAGATCGCCTACACCCCGATCGGCATCACCCTGGCGCTGACCTTCGTCACCCTGCCCTTCGTGGTTCGCACGCTGCAGCCGGTGCTTGCCGACATTCCGCGTGAAGTCGAGGAAGCCGCTGCGTGCCTGGGCGCCAAGCCGCTGCAGATCGCCCGTCACGTGCTGTTGCCGGCGCTGCTGCCGGCCTGGCTGACGGGGTTTTCCCTGGCCTTTGCCCGTGGCGTCGGTGAATACGGCTCGGTGATCTTCATCGCCGGCAACATGCCGATGAAGACCGAGATCCTGCCGCTGCTGATCATGGTCAAGCTCGACCAGTACGACTACCACGGCGCCACGGCCATCGGCGTGCTGATGCTGCTGGTGTCCTTCGTTCTGCTGCTGGCGATCAATCTGCTGCAACGGAGGATTGCCCATGGCTGAGATGACCACCACGACCCTGTCCGCCCCGCTGGCCGTCAAAACACGCCCGGGCAACCCGCTGGCGCGGCGCCTGCTGATCGTCGCCGCCTGGCTGACTTTCGCGCTGTTTCTACTGTTGCCGCTGCTGATAGTGCTGAGCGAAGCCCTGAAGCTCGGCCTGGGTACCTTCTTTGGCGCGATCTTCGAAACCGACGCCCTCGCCGCGCTGAAACTCACCCTGCTCGCAGTCGGCATTTCGGTGCCGCTCAATCTGGTCTTCGGCGTGGCCGCAGCCTGGTGCGTGAGCAAGTACGAGTTCACCGGCAAAAGCCTGCTGGTGACGCTGATCGACCTGCCTTTCTCGGTCTCGCCGGTGATCGCCGGTCTGATCTACGTGCTGCTGTTCGGCGCCCAGGGCTTCTTCGGCGAATGGCTGGCCGACCGCGACATCCAGATCATCTTCGCACTGCCCGGCATTGTGCTGGCCACGGTGTTCGTCACCGTGCCCTTCGTCGCTCGCGAGCTGATTCCACTGATGCAGGAACAGGGCACGCAGGAGGAGGAAGCGGCGCGACTGCTTGGCGCCAATGGCTGGCAGATGTTCTGGCATGTGACCCTGCCCAACATCCGCTGGGGCCTGGTCTACGGCGTGGTGCTCTGCACCGCGCGGGCGATGGGCGAGTTCGGCGCGGTGTCGGTGGTATCCGGACATATCCGCGGCTACACCAACACCCTGCCGCTGCACGTCGAGATTCTCTACAACGAATACAACCACGTCGCCGCCTTCAGCGTGGCCAGCCTGCTGTTGCTGCTGGCGCTGCTGATCCTGCTGCTCAAGCAGTGGAGCGAGTCCCGTCTTCAACGCCTCAAAGCCAACGCTGGCGAGGAATAGCCATGTCCATAGAAGTGAGCAATGTCAGCAAGCAGTTCAACCAGTTCAAGGCCCTGAACGAGATCGACCTGAACATCGCCAGCGGCGAACTGGTCGCCCTGCTCGGTCCATCCGGCTGCGGCAAGACCACGCTGCTGCGGATCATCGCCGGGCTGGAAAACCCCGACAGCGGTCGCATCGTTTTTCACGGCGAGGACGTTTCCGGACGCGATGTGCGCGATCGCAACGTCGGCTTCGTGTTCCAGCACTACGCGCTGTTCCGCCACATGACGGTGTTCGACAACGTCGCCTTCGGCCTGCGCATGAAGCCGCGCCGCGAGCGCCCCACCGAAAGCCTGATGAAGCAGAAGGTCCACGAGCTGCTCGACCTGGTGCAGCTCGACTGGCTCGCCGATCGCTACCCGGACCAGCTTTCCGGCGGCCAGCGCCAGCGAATCGCCCTGGCCCGTGCGCTGGCAGTCGAGCCCAAGGTGCTGCTGCTCGACGAGCCGTTCGGCGCGCTGGACGCCAAGGTGCGTAAGGAATTGCGCCGCTGGCTGGCACGCCTGCATGAAGAAGTGCATCTGACCAGCGTGTTCGTCACCCACGATCAGGAAGAGGCGATGGAAGTGGCCGACCGCATCGTGGTGATGAACAAAGGTGTAGTCGAACAGATCGGCTCGCCGGCCGAGGTGTACCGGCAGCCGGCCAGCGATTTCGTCTATCACTTCTTGGGCGACGCCAATCAGTTGCAGATCGGCGAGCGGCAGGTGCTCTTCCGCCCGCACGAGATTCACCTGTCTCGGGACAGGGTCAACGACCACCAACCGGCAGAAGTCCGCGACATCCGGCCGCTGGGCGCCGTCACCCGTGTCACGCTCAGGGTTGCGAATCAACCACAGCCCATCGAAGCGGAAGTCGCCCATGATCACGCCAGCCTGACCGACCTCACCCGGGGCGCAACGCTGTTCTTCAAGCCGGCCATCGCGGTGGCGCCGCCGCGCTGAATGACTGCGGCGATGCCCGCCACCCCTTCGCGTGACACCGCTTCGCGATCAAGACCGCTCCCACGAAGTCGCGATACCTGTGGGAGCGGTCTTGACCGCGAGCTTTTTAGTCAATCATGCCGACCCACCAACGTCTGACGGGAGCGCGCCACTCCTTTCCCAGATCGCACAAAGCGGCAACAGCGTCTGACCATTACGCCGCGTGACACCCCTTCGCGGTCAAGACCGCTCCTACGAAGTCGCGATATCTGTGGGAGCGGTCTTGACGGCGAATGACTGGATTTAGTCAGCTATCTCGACATCTGTCTTAACGCCGGCAAAGGATTGCCCCATGTATCGTTCGAACCGCTTGCGCACGGGACGCCACTCCCAACGTGGCAACCTCTATCTGCTCACCACAACCACATCGAACCGCTACCCCGTATTTAGGGACGTCGCGCTCGGCAGGCTGGTGGTCGCGGAGTTCAAGGCGGCGCATATGGATGGCTGGTTGAATTCATTGGCCTGGGTGGTAATGCCAGATCATTTCCACTGGCTGATCGAACTGGGCGACAGCTCGCTAGAGCAGCTGATGCGCAGGGTAAAAACCAACAGTGCGCGCGGCATCAATCGTCAGCGCAATTCATCGGGCCCGCTTTGGCAAGCGGGCTATCACGACCGGGCGTTGCGCCAGGAAGATGATCTGCGGGCCGTCGCTCGGTATGTGGTAGCAAATCCGCTAAGAGCGCGGCTGGTCAACCGCTTGGGCGACTATCCCTTGTGGGATGCCGTCTGGCTTTGAAGAGCTCGCGGCCGAGACCGCTCCCACTAAACTAGCGCGCGCCCTAGGTGCGGTGTTGGCCTCCTAAAGATCGACCCCGTGGGGGCGGTCTTGACCGCGAGCTTTTGCATTTCGATTCAGGTCCGCCATGCAGGAAATCTCTGCCTGGCGCCACCGTCGTATGCCCGATGGCTAAGCCATAAAAAAGACGCGCCCAAGAGGCGCGCCAAGTTTCAAGCGCACGCGCTGTCTATTTGATCTGGCTTATCAGATCCCGACGGATCAGCGTCTTGATCTTCACCAGATGGTCGTCTTCCTGGTCCTTCGCCTTTTTAAAGCCTTTGGCGATGTTCGGATGGCCGCCTGCTTCGGCCAGCTCGATGAGCAGCTCCCAGGCGGCGTTGTCTTCAAGCTCGATAGTGAGCAGCGCCCCCATACCCTGCGCAATATTGGTGCGCGGATCGGTAAGCACTTGCATGACGCCCATGGACTTCACCGCCGCGACATCGGCGCAAGGCGTCTGCGCCGTCGGGTCGGCGCCCAACGTCTCGATCGCCTCGGCGACCATGTTCATGTGCTCGAACTCTTCGTCACGAATGTGCTGCAGAACCTGGATCAAATCGGATTCCGCTGTGCCTAGAGCCTTCGCCTTGGCGATCATCGCGTCATACAGACGCACGCCGCTGCGCTCGAACGCCAACCGCTCGCCGAGCTTGTCGACCAGCAACTCCGGGCTCTTGCCCAGCGCCATGTCGAAGGTGGACTTGAGCATGCCCTTGGCCGAACCGGGGACCGGAACCGAACCGATGCGGTCCGCCTCTTCGGCACGGGTGGCGCGCTCCAGCATGATTCCTTTGGAGTCGCCCGGTACGTCCGGATGGATTTCGTTGACGGCGTCGAGCAAGAGCTTGGTGTCCTTCGGGGACATTTGTACGCCGGTGACGTTGGAGCCTAATTTAGCTGCAGTTGCCATGTCGGTTCTCCTCAAGAAGCCTTGCGCATGCGCATGAGTTCACCACCCGGGGCCCATTGGTATCCGGCCGATACGATGTTCGACGCGATGCCCTCAGAGTTGAGCTGGTTACGGTAATCGAGCGAGTTCTGCGGCTCTTCGCTCTTGTCGACGTACTGCGTGCCGCTGGTGCGCAGGTTGACCTCAGCAGCGAGGACCTGACGGACGAACTCGCGCTGGCTCTTGAACTCGATCATTTTCGGCAACGGACCGCCAAGGATCTCTGCCGGGTCGCGGCGCTCGATGTTCTTGAAGTGCTCGCAAGCGATGTTGAGGTGGCCCAACTCGTAGTCGAGGAAGCGTTCCCACATGGCCTTGATGCGCGGATTGGTTTCCTGCTCGGCGCAGCTGGCGTAGGCATAGACCTCCATGGCCTCGTGCACCAGCCACTTCTCCATGAACGACTCCTGCGGATCGGCCAGTGAGCCGTACTGGGTCACGTGCTGTTCTTCCACCGAGGCAATTTCGGCGTAGAGCTGACGAGCCAGCGGATCGGCGAACAGCGGCCCGACGTTCATGTAGTAATCATGGGTCTGAAATTCCGCCGCGGTGATCATCGCGCAGTGAATCTTGGTGATCAGTGCGGCCTCTTCCTTCGCGTAGCTGTCGCGCAGGTCGTTGGTCGGATGGCGATGATGTTCGGACGTCTGCCGGCCGGGGACAATGTCGGTGTAGCCCTGCAGGATATTGTTGGCATCCTTGCCTTCGAGGCGGTCAAGCATCGCCGAATAGCGGTACAGATGGTCGAAATCCTCCAGCAGGCCGAAACGATAGGTTTGCGCCTGGTAAGGATCGGGCTCGGTCTGCGCTACCGCAGCGGTAACCTCAATGGCGACCTGCTCGTACGCCACGGTTGTTTCCAGCGGCGAGTGGTCGGCAGAGATCAGCCAGTTGATCATCGTCGCCTGGTGTTGCTCGACGCGACGAATCTCGGCGAGCGGGCCGCGCAATTGGCCGGTTATACGCGCAATGCCGTGCTTGAGGCGTAGCGCATCGATCTCGATACCGTTCATCAGGATGATCCGCACCCGAGTAAAGGCGTCATCGTCGAGCTTGCTGATCGGCTTGCCGGCCATTTCTTTCCAGGTGAACTTTTGCTTTTCGAGCGGCGTGCCTTTGTTATCAAGAATGCCGGATAGGTTGTCCATGGAGCCTCCGTTTGAACGGCTTGTATTGGCTAGGCGTACGCATCCGTACGGCTGAATCACGGGTTCAGCTGAGCTGACGACCTAAAAAATGGACGGAGGTAAGCGGAAAACAATTCCGCAGACTCAGGGCTGAAAAAGCCAGAAGACGACAAGCGGCAGTCGCTAACCCCTGCGAACAGGCACAGATCTGTCGAGGTGCAATCGGCCGCGGCGCCTTGCCCGAGCGGGGCTGAAACGAAGCGGCGGAAGGTTTCAGTGAAGCGCTTCGAGAAGACGCTTCCGCTCGTCGGCGGGCAAGCGGCCCATGGCTTCGACACGTGCGTAAAAACGCTGCCAGTCGCTGCCGACCTGCTCGAATAACGCCGCGAACGCCGGCACCCAACGATCATAGAGGCCGAACGGCACCAGGCTGGCGTTGTTCAATGGCTGGGCCATCCAGCGATCGAAACGGCCATCGCCCTTCCAGGGACCATCGCGCAGCCGCCGATAGGCCTGACGCATCCGTGTGAATTCCCCGCGCTTGGCGGTCCGCATCTCGGATTCGCTCAGATCGGTCGCATACAAAGCGGTCAAGCGTTCACGGGTCGCCAGCACCAGCCTGCTGAGGTCTGCATAGTGGTTGCGCGCCGCATCGTTTTGCGATGACAGGCCGCGACTGGTGCGCCATTGGCGCAGTCCTTCACGCTCGACGAAGGATGCGAAGGATTCGTTGAAGGCGGTGTCGTCGGTGACATACAGCTGCTGGTGCGCCAGCTCATGGAAGATCAGCCCAGCCAGGCGCTCATCATCCCAGCGCAGCATGGAACTGAGCAGCGGATCGTCGAACCAGCCCAGCGTCGAATAGGCCTGCACACCGCTCACCATCGTGTCGTAGCCCTCGGCCTTGAGCAGCGCAGCCGCACCCCGAGCGCGGCCATGCTGGTAGTAGCCGCGGTAGGCCACGCAGCCGGCGATAGGGAAACAGTGGGTCAGCGGCGCCACCGAAAACTCTTCGGTGGCAAAGACATTCCAGACGACATACGGCCGCTGGATGTCGGCATAGATCCGATAACTGTCGTTATCCGGTAGCGCCAATGCGGTACTGGCGAAACGGCGAGCCTGCAGGACTTGATTCAGACGTTCTCGCAACTGCGGATCGCGCTGCTGGTCATCGACAATTTCACTGATGGGTTCGCGCTGGCGCAGCAGATCGAACTGACCGACGGCGAGCTGGCCGTAATAGGTGCTGCAGCCGTTCAGACCGACGGCCAGCAGAAACGGAAACCAATGCCAGAGGCGGCTGTCGACTAAGGCGGTTTTGAATTTCAACATTTGGCACGCGCTGACGGATGACCGACCGGGTCGATGCACCGCAGCCTACAACGACAATGAAGTGCACCCAACCGTTGGGCGGCAGTTTCCGCCTTCTCAGCCAGACCGGCCAATAGCCGGTCGGAGAGTCCATACATGCGAATCCTGATCTTTGCTCTAGCGCTGTCCACCTTGGGCGGTTGCGCCCTGTGGATGCCCAAGCCGGACCCGAACCAGGCCTGGGTCGAACTGGCCCCGCATGACGAAACCGAACTGGTGGCCGTCGCGGTGGATGAAAAGCCGCTGGACGATGACCGCTACTTCCAAGTGACACCCGGTAGCCATCAGTTGGGCATGCGCTACCGCTTCGAAGTGGGGCCGGCCGATGTCGGCCGCGACAGCGAGGCACTGGAACGAGACTGCCGTCTGACGCTGAGTTACGACAGCTTCGACGCCGGTGCCCGCTATCGCCTGGTTGCCGGGGGTTACGGATTCCGCCCCTGGGCCAAACTCTATGACCAGCACGACCAGTTGCTGGCCAAGGCAAGCGAACGCGGCTGCGGTGGCGTCGCCACCCGCTGACCGGCACGGCCTGTTAGCCGCAGCCCGTTGAAAAATCGGCCAGGCTGGCTCAGTCTCATCAGATGACCGCGGCAGCGCAATGCTGAGCCTGCGGGCTTGCCGAGGAATCGTTCATGCGACTGCCGCTTGCTCTATCCGTGGCGTTTGGCCTGTCCGGCTGCGCCGGCCCGCTGCCCGCCCCCGATCCGAACATGGCCTGGGTCGATCTGACCGCGCAACCCAGCGACATCTTCATGTCCGACCGTCTGGACGATAAACGCACGCCCGATGGCCGCTATTTCCAGGTCAGCCCCGGCGCGCATGAACTCGAGGCGCGCTACGAATTCGAAATCAGCAGCGGCGGCTTCGGCATTTTCGGCGAAACTCAATACCTACGCTGTACTATGGTGATCCGCTACGACGATTTCCAGCCCGGGCGGCGCTATTTATTCCAGGCGCGCTCGCTGGGCTTCACGCCGCAGGGTTGGCTGCGCGACGAACAGCACAACGTGCTGGCGCGAGCCGAGGCCGAGCACTGTTACTGAGTCGCTCTGCCAAACATCCCTGTCAGCAAACCCGACAGCAAAGAGAGAAACGATGTCCCGTATCGAAAACACCCGTTTTTCAGCACTCGATCTGGCGCCGATCCGTGATGACGGCGACGCCGGCCTCGCCCTGCGCAACTCTCTCGCGCTGGCCCAGCATGTCGAAAAGCTCGGCTTCGAGCGCTTCTGGGTCGCCGAGCACCACAACATGGACGGCATCGCCAGCGCCGCCACCTCGGTGCTGATCGGCTACCTGGCCGCCGGCACGTCGCGGATCCGCCTGGGTGCCGGCGGCGTGATGCTGCCCAACCACGCGCCATTGGTCATCGCCGAGCAGTTCGGCACGCTGGAGGCGCTCTACCCCGGCCGCATCGAGCTGGGGCTGGGCCGCGCGCCGGGCGCCGACCAGTTCACTGCCCACGCCCTGCGCCGCGATCGCATGGGCAGCGCCGACGACTTTCCAGCCGATGTCGAGGAATTGCAGCTGCTGCTAGGGCCGCGTCAACGGAATCAGCGCGTGATCGCCATGCCGGGAGTCGGCAGCAATGTGCCGATCTGGCTGCTCGGCTCCAGCCTGTTCAGTGCACAGCTGGCAGCCGCCAAGGGCTTGCCCTACGCCTTCGCCTCACACTTCGCACCGCGTTACGCCCATGAGGCGATTCGCCTGTATCGCGAGAATTTCCAGCCTTCCGAAGCGCTCGAAAAACCCTACGTAATGCTCGGCGTACCGCTGATGACCGCCGACACCGATGAGCAGGCCGAGTACTTGGCGACCACCGCCTATCAACGCATCCTCGCGCTGATCCGTGGCCAGAGCCTGGTGCTGGTCCCACCGGTGCAGAGCATGCAAGGCAAGTGGCTGCCGCACGAGCAGGACGCCGTAGGCAACTTCCTCGGCATGGCGCTGATCGGCGGGCCAGAGAAGATCCGTGCACGGCTGGATGTTCTGCTCGAGCAAACCCAGGCCGACGAATTGATCTTCACCTGCGATTTCTATGAGACCGCCGATCGTCATCGCGCCTTCGAGATCCTTGCCGGGCTGCGGTGAGAGTTGGAGGGTCGCGCAGGGAGGCGCCGCCTTGCCTGTTTCCGTTCGGCGAATGCGGCTGAACCCCGTCGAGCCACGCAGTTCGAACTTTCATGCGCACCTCAGCGCGTCTCGCTTCGGAAGACTGCATGAATTTTCTCGAATGGATGGCCGTGCTTGGCGTCTTGCTGTTAATCCTCGCCCTGGCGTCGGCTTATTTGCGCTGGCTGCCGGTCACCACATCGCTGATCTATCTCGGCTTCGGCCTGTTGATCGGGCAGCTCGGCATCGGCCTGTGGGAGATGAACTTCATCCAGATCGCCGGCTGGATGGTGCACCTCACAGAAATCGCCGTGCTGGTGTCGCTGTTCGTTAGCGGTCTGAAACTGCGTATGCCGCTGCGCCATCCAGCCTGGAAAAGCGCTTACGTATTGGCCGGGCCCGTGATGCTCGCCTGCATCGCCGGGGTGGCGTTGTTCTGTCACTACCTGCTGGGTCTGAGCTGGGGCATTTCGGTACTGATCGGCGCGATACTGGCCCCCACCGACCCGGTGCTCGCAAGCCTGGTGCAAGTAAACAATTCTCGCGACAGCGACCACCTGCGCTACGGCTTGTCCGGCGAGGCCGGTTTCAACGACGGCACCGCCTTCCCCTTCGTGGTGTTCGGCCTGCTGCTCATTGAACAGGGAACGCTGGCGACTGGCTGGGTCGGTGAATGGGCGGTGCATCGCGTGCTTTGGGCCGTCCCGGCGGGGCTGGTGTTCGGCTACCTGCTGGGCAAGCTGATCGGCAAGCTGGCGATCAATCTACGCGCACGGTATGCCGACACATCGATATCACCGAACGACTCGTTGGCGCTGGCGCTGATCGCTCTGGCCTACGTCGGCGCCGAGCTGATCGGAGCCTGGGGCTTTCTTGCGGTATTCGCCGCCGGCTTGGGTCTGCGCCATGCAGAGATATCCGTCGCAAAAAGATCAGAGACGCCTTCCGAAGAATTGATAGCCCACGCCGTACCGCACTTGGCAGAAGGTGGCCTGGTACCGCGTGAGCTGCCGTTGGAGAGCGGAAGCATCGCCGAACCCAAGGTCGCCGCTGGCGTGATGATGGGCGACATTCTGACCTTTGGCGGACAATTGGAACGCAGCCTGGAAGTGCTGCTGGTAACCATGCTCGGTGTACTGGTGTCGGTGCATTGGGACTGGCGCGCGGTACCTTTGGCACTGGCGCTGTTTCTCCTCATCAGGCCACTGAGCGTGTGGCTGCTGATGCCTCGCAGCTATCTGGATCGCACCCAGCGGCTGACGGCTGGCTGGTTCGGTATCCGCGGTATCGGTAGCCTTTACTACCTGAGCTACGCCGTGACCCACGGTCTGCTGCCGGACGAGGCCGACGACCTTATCCAACTGGTGATTTCGGTGGTGGTGTTGAGCATCATCGTGCATGGGCTGAGCACCCAGCCGCTATTGCGACGCTATGAACGCAGCCGCGGCCAGGCGCCAACGAACCATGTCTGATGCAGCGAGCGAGGCAGGCGCGCCGGGCAGCCGAATGGACCGCCGCTGCCGGGTGGCCTGAGCGATGACTCAGCTATCGGCGAGACGGAAGCCGACCTTCATGGTGACCTGAAAATGGCCGATCTTGCCGTTCTCGACATGACCGCGAATTTCGCCGACCTCGAACCACTCGACGTTTCGCAGCGTTTTGCTGGCTTCGGCGATACCGTTCTGAATCGCCTCGTCCACGCTGGTGCGCGAAGAGCCGACAATCTCGATCTTCTTGTAGATGTGATGATCCGACATAGATTTCCCCTTCCGATCTGAAGAGCCTCCGCTCGGTAGTGACGCATCCTGTCTGCTTGAGGCCCGCGTAGCGTCCCGGAAGTTCAGCGCAACGGATCGATCGAGGCGTCAATAAGCGAAGTCGCAGGACCGCCGGGTAGATAACCCGTGCTGGCAGAGGGCAGAGCCCCTCCGGCCTACGCCGCTTCAGCCCGTAGGGTGGGCTTCAGCCCACCCTACCTGGCTACCTGGCTGAATCAATCGATCCGGCGATACGGAAAGTCGCAGGCCTTAAACACCTGATTGAAATACCGTCCCAGCGAGTCCGCTTCGAGCAGCGCCTGTACCACCTCGGCCGGCACACGTTCGTAGCGGTACACCGAGCCGTTGTGGAATTCGACCTCCAGCGCCTGCTCGTCCGGGTCGTAACCCAGCGAGCGCAGGCTGCGGGAAGTCACTGCGACGCGCTTCATTTGGCGATATCGGGCTGCCGCTTGAAGCCTTCGGCCTGCATTCGCCACAAGGCATCGAACTCACCGCCACGGCTGCGCAGTTCATGCGGCGGACCGTCCTCGACAATGCGTCCGTCACGCAGAACGATGACCCGGTCGAAGCTCGCCAGGGTCGATAGCCGGTGCGCCACCGCGACCACGGTACGGTTATGCACCAGGTCGTTGAGTGCAACCTGGATTTCGGCCTCAGAATGGGTATCGAGCGCCGATGTGGCCTCGTCGAGGATCAGGATCGGTGCATCCTTGAGAAACGCTCGTGCAATGCCGAGACGTTGACGCTGGCCGCCGGACAGCATCACACCACGCTCACCGACCAGCGTGTCGTAGCCCTGCGGCAACTCGCGGATGAAGGCGTCGCAAAAGGCGCTGCGTGCGGCGGCAATCACTTCTTCATCGGTCGCGCCAGGGCGGCCATAGCGGATGTTCTCGCGAATGCTGCGGTTGAACAGCGCGGTTTCCTGCGGAACCACTGCAATTTTCTCGCGCAGGCTGTCCTGGCTGACGCCACGGATGTCCTGTCCATCGATAAGAATGCGCCCGTCGTGCACGTCATCGAGGCGCTGGATGAGGTTGATCAGGGTCGACTTGCCAGCCCCGGAAGAGCCCACCACACCGACTTTCTGCCCGGCCGGGATATGCAGGTCGAGATGCTCGAACACCGCGCCGCGATCTGGATAGCGGAAGCTGATGTGCTCGAAGGTGATATCACCTTCGGCCAGCAACAGCTGGGCGTCGCTATCTTCCAGGCCATGCGGCTGGACGATGATGCGCAGAGTGTCGTCAATGGCACCGATCTGCTGAGTGGTGTCCACCAGCGCCAGCGCCAAATCGCGCGAGCCATGCAGGATGCGAAAGGTCAGCGCGCTGACCAGTACCACGTCGCCGGCCGTTACCGAGCCGCCGATCCATAGGTTAATCGCCCAGATCAGCATGCCGCCAGCCATGACCGACAAGCAGATGTCATGCATGACCCGCGCTTTCTCCAGATACATCCAGCTGCGGCGCTGAGCGCGGGCTTCATAGCCAATCTCTTGCGCCAGCCGTTCGGCCTCGCGGTAGCGCGCGGAGAAGGCCTTGATCGTCCATACATTGGAGACGGCATCGACCAGCTCACCGCCAACCCGCGCCGACTGCGCGGCGAAGCGTTGATGCTTGGCGCGGCCGCGAATGCCGAAACCGGTGATCAGCGCGGCGACGATGGCGACGAACAGGATCAGCGCCACCGCCATGCGCACGTCGACGGTGAGCAGCACCACCACGGCCCCGATGAAGTCAACGATGGGCGGCACGATCTTCCACGCCAGGCCACCATAGATCGCTCCGGCGGCCTGCCCCAGTGCCGATATGCGATTGCCCAGCGAGCCGGCAAAATGCTCGGTGAAATAGCGCATCGGGTGGCCGGTCAGGTGCTTGAACAGGTCGACACGGATATCCACCATACTGGCCACCACCGTGCGGCATCCAAGCCAACCACCGAGACGCCAGAACACGTTTTCGGTGACGATCAATCCTATGAACAACCCCAGCGGATGCCAGACATCGGCAGCGCCTCGGTTGGCGCTGCCGTGGGCCATCGCATCTACCAGCAGCTTCATGCCGTACTGCACCGCTACCGCACAACTAGCGGCGCCGACGATGAGCGCTAGCAAACCACTGAAATGCCATGGGCGCGCACAAATGTAGTGCCACAGAAAAGCGACCGGCCGACTCGGAAGCGGCGCCTCTTGAGGCTTCGCTTTAGGCGGCTGGGCCGGTACGTTCATGGCAGGGCGTCGGCGAGCTGCAGCGCGGGGCTGAACTGGCTGAACCTCAATTGCTGCAGGCGCAGTTCGTCAGCGAGACCTTCATGCACGCAGCGGTTGCCATTGTCATCCGGGAAGCCCAGCAACCCCACCGGGCAATGCCGGTCATCGGTCCAACCTGGGTAATCCAGTACCGGATATAGGCAAATGCCTTCGACCGGAACCCCGCGCTGCATGGCGAGGCCCGCCTGCTCGCTGACATAGCGCAGCCAGTCCCCGCGCACGTCACCCTCGGCACCGGTTTCGGCGATCAGCAATGGTCGTTTGTAACGCTGCCAGATCTCGCTGAGGATGCCCTTGAAAGGACGATAATCCGGGTTGTCGCGCTCGATGGTGCGGCCGTCGCCGAGGTACCACTGGTTGTCGGAGTAGTAGTTGACGCCCAGCACGTCGAGGTACTCCGGCGCGCCGCCCAGGCCGGGCCAGACCTCACCGCAGAGCATGTCCCATGCCTCGAACTGCGACTGACGGAAACGCTCGGCTTCGCGTTGCGGACCGGGCCGGTCATTGGGTGCGACGACATGGATCGCCGGATCGACCTGGACGAATCGTGCCCGCGGTTCGACGTCCCGGATCGCCTCCATGGCAGCGATGGTCGCGCGCACCAGCTGATGCTTGAGCTCGAAGCCACGCCCGCGCGCCATGGGGTTGAAGTAGGCCTCGTCACCGCCGGCCCACGCCCAGAAGGAGATTTCATTGAGCGGCGCATAGAAGGGCGCCGCATCGGTTTCATCCTTGATCAGCTGCGCCGCCGCCGCGGCGTAGCAGGCGAAGCGTTCGACGAACTGCGGCCGCCAGATGTCTATATCGTCCGGCCAACCGTAATGACAAAGATCCCAGATCACCTGGGTGCCATGGCGCTGCGCCGCGTGCAGCATCGGCAGAAAGCTCGACCAGTCGTACTGGCCCGCCGTCTTTTCGATCAGATGCCAACGCAGACCGTCGCGCGCGCTACGCAGGCCGTGACGCTGGAGCACCGAGTAGTCATGCGCCGCCCAACGATCATGGCCGGTCGCCGCCAGCAGATCGAGACGGCGGCCATCGCTGCGGCGATGATTCGAGCATTCGAAGCCACCCATGAAGAAACTCTTGAACAGTGTTGGCTGATGCATCGTCTGCCTCGCCTCAAGGTGCCTGTTCGGCCAGCGACTGGCTGTGTTCGGCGCTTTCATCGGCCAGCGGACCACGCTCGGCTTCTTCGATGCGCTTGTATAGCGCCAGCGCCTGGCCGACCACCTGATCCATGTTGTAGTACTTGTAGGTGCCGAGTCGGCCGACGAAGGTGACGCCAGGCGTTTCGTCGGCGAGCTTCTGGTAGCGCTTGTACAGCTCGGCGTTCTCCGGCCGCGGGATCGGATAGTAGGGGTCGCCCTCGGCCGAGGGGTATTCGTAGGTGATGCTGGTCTTCGGATGCACTTGCCCGGTGAGGTGCTTGTACTCGCTGATGCGCGTGTAGGGCACGTCTTCGCTCGGGTAGTTGACCGTACCGACCGCCTGGAACTGCTCCTGATCCAGCTGCTTGTGCTCGAACTTCAGCGAGCGATACGGCAGCTTGCCGAAGCGATAATCGAAGTATTCGTCGATCGGGCCGCAGAAGATCAGGTGGTCGTATTGCACCTCGTCGCGGATTTCCCGGTAGTCGGTATTGAGCATGACCTTGATGTTCGGGTGGGCGAGCATCTTCTCGAACATCTTGGTGTAGCCATGCTTGGGCATCTGCTGGAAGGTGTCGGTGAAATAGCGGTCATCGGTGTTGGTTCGCGTGGGGATGCGCGAAGTCACCGATTTATCCAGCTGCGACGGATCGAGGCCCCACTGCTTACGCGTGTAACCGCGGAAGAATTTCCGGTACAGCTCGCGGCCGATGCCGTTGATCACCACGTCTTCACTGGTCTGGATGTGAGCCACCGGCTCGGCGCGGCTGGCGAGAAAGGTCGCCGCTTCCTCTTCGGTGGTCATGTTCAGACCGTAGAGCTTGTTCAGCGTGGTCATGTTGATCGGGATCGGCACCTCCTGTCCGTCCACCTGCGCCAGTACCCGATGCTCGTAGGGCCGCCATTCGGTGAACCGCGAAAGGTAGTCGACGATGCGCTGGGCGTTGGTGTGGAAGATATGCGG
Organism: Stutzerimonas sp. VN223-3; assembly: GCF_045999685.1. Taxonomy (NCBI): domain Bacteria; kingdom Pseudomonadati; phylum Pseudomonadota; class Gammaproteobacteria; order Pseudomonadales; family Pseudomonadaceae; genus Stutzerimonas; species Stutzerimonas sp. VN223-3. The sequence goes on from NZ_RBEC01000002.1 coordinate 485,648, forward strand.
GCCGTAACGATGGATCAGCACGCCGGCTTCGTCGTAGTGATCGTAGGCATTGCCGCCGATGTGCGGCCGACGGTCGACCACCAGCACGCGCTTGTTCAGCCCGGCGGCAAGGCGCTCGGCGAGCACGCTACCGGCGAACCCGGCACCGACGATCAGGTAGTCGAAGCCGCGCCGACGACGTGCGGGATGATCGCTGGCGCCACCGCCTGCGTGTTCGGGATTGCTGTCTCGCAGACTTAGATCGCGCATTGCATCTTCTCCTTCATCAGCGCCCAGGTGTGATCCCAGGACATGTCGCCGAGAATTTCGTCTGCGATCTTCAATAGACGGTCCCGGTCTTCGGTATCGGCGAGGGCGCGCTCCACCGCGGCCATGAACGCGTCGGGAGAATCGGCGATATGGACGATCTCGGTATCACCATAAGTGCGCACCACATCCTTGATCGGTGTGGATACCACTGGGCAGCCGCCGGCGAGGTATTCAGGGGTTTTGGTCGGGCTGATGAAACGAGTCGACTCATTCATCGCGAAAGGCATGATCGCCACGTCCCAGCCCGACAGATACCCCGGGAGCTCGTCGTAGGTCTTGGCGCCCAGGTAGTGAATGTTGTCGCGCTGCGGCAGGTCCGCCGGATCGATTTTGACCACCGGCCCGACCAGCACGAACTGCCAGTCGGGACGCTTCTGCGCGACCTCGGCGATCAGCTGGATATCGAAGCGCTCGTCGATCACGCCATAGAAGCCCAGCCGTGGATGCGGGATCTCGGCCTGGTCATCGGGATCGGCCTGCGTCCGGCGTGCCTCCGCGAAATGCGCTACGTCGACACTGCTGGGGAAGGCGTGAGCGTTGTCATGCAACTCGCGCTTGGCCTCCCAGATGCTGTAACCGCCGGTAAATACCAAATCGGCACGCTGGAGTAGCTCCCGCTCGCGCTGCACCAATTCAGGCGGCGCGCCGCGGAATGCGGAAAGTTCGTCCATGCAGTCGTAGACGGTGAGCTTGGGCTTCAGGTGGCCGGCATAGCCCAGTGCCATCGGCGTGTAGTACCAGAGCATCAATTCGCCGACGCCGAGTTTTTCCAGGTAGCCATCGAGCAGGTCACGCTGCACGCGCAACGCCGTCTCGCCGTCACAGCCCTGAGGCAGGCGCGGCACCAGCACTTGCACGCCGTTTTCCTCGGGCCGCACTTCGAGCCAGGGCTGGGCGTCCTCGGTGGGGATCGGTTCTTCGAAGAACAGCACGTTGAAATCCCGCGCGAAACGCGACATCAGGTGCTGCGGGCGCTGGTAGACGAAGCTCCAGCGAAGATGCGAAAGGCACAGCAGGGTTGGAACCAGCTCATCGAAGATGACTTCGGGCGGCGTTTCCTGCTTGTCGGGGGATTTTCCGATCTCGTATTGGTAAGGGCCGGCCCAGCTCATGGCAACCTCTTGCAGATGGCGAAGTCCTCCAGAGTCCCTTCTGCCGCATCGCATAAGCCCGCGCAGCCTGCGCAGGGAGCAGAAAAGTCGGGGCCTGCTTGATCATTACGACCGTCGCGATACCAAGCGCAACCCGCCGGCTATGGACGACACCGGGTGAGCCAAGGTTCCCTTTGACGCAGCAAGCAGGTCGGTCATCGGCTGACCGTCGTCTCGTTGGAACTTGGCCGAGCCTTCTCCGTCCTTATCACAGGACGCCTGATTTACCCCGGCAGCGGCGCTGCATGCCCCGGCAGTAAAAGCACCGCCGATTCGCCGAACCCACCTTGGAGATGCATGCAGCGGCCGCGCTCATACGGTCAGCCGCAGACTCCGTGTGCGTCGAAAGAACTGCCATGCGAGGTCGAAACATGATTCTGGTAACGGGAGGTGCTGGTTATATCGGGTCCCACGCTGTACTGGAGCTCTTGCTGGCCGGCCACGAAGTGCTGGTGCTGGACAACCTTTGCAACAGCTCGAAGATCGCATTGGATCGCGTCGAAACCCTGGCTGGCCGCAAGGCGCAATTCGTCAAGGGCGACGTACGCAATCGCTCGCTGCTCAACGCATTATTCGCGTCGTATCCGGTCACTGCCGTGCTGCACTTCGCCGGCCTCAAGGCCGTTGGCGAAAGCGTGCGCGAGCCGCTGCGCTATTACGAAACCAACGTCAGCGGCAGCATCGCGCTGTGCCAGGCGATGGCCGAAGCCGGCATTTTCAAGCTGGTGTTCAGCTCATCGGCGACCGTCTACGGCGATTCACCGAAGATGCCGATCACCGAGCATTGCCCGACCGGCATTCCGACCAACCCCTACGGCCAGTCCAAGCTGATGGCGGAAAATGTGTTGAAAGGGCTGGCCGAATCCGACCCGCGCTGGTCGATCGCCCTGCTGCGCTACTTCAACCCCATTGGTGCGCACGAGTCCGGGCTAATCGGCGAGGACCCTAACGGCATTCCCAACAATCTGCTGCCCTACATGCTTCAGGTCGCCGTGGGTCGCCGCAAACAGTTGAACGTTTACGGCGCCGACTACCCGACCCCGGATGGCACCGGCGTGCGCGACTACATCCACGTGGTCGATTTGGCCAAGGGACACCTGAAGGCGCTGGAGCGGCTGAACCTGGTTCACGGTGTTTCCACGTGGAACCTGGGCACCGGCCGCGGCTACTCGGTGCGGCAGATGGTCACCGCATTCGAGGAAGTGATCGGGCGACGGTTACCGCACGTATTCAAAGCGCGCCGCCCGGGCGACATCGCGCAGTGCTGGTCGGACCCGACCAAGGCCCGCGAAGAACTGGGCTGGAAGGCGGAACGCGACTTGTTGACCATGCTGACCGATGCCTGGCGCTGGCAGAGTCGTAACCCGCAAGGGTATGCCGTGGAAAAGCCCGCCGCGGCAACGGGCGCAACGGCGGACACCGCGCTGGCCAGCTGATGCGGCTACTCATGGCCGCGCTATGCGGTCCGAATAGCATCAGGCCGTTGCGGTGCTGCTAGATCTGTAAGGTGGGCTGAAGCCCACCCTACATGCTGCGGAGCGCCGCCAGGCCCACCCTACACAGCCGCTACGTGGTTACTTCCCCGCTCAGCAAGCCGATCGAGACCGTAGGGTGGGCTTTAGCCCACCGTTGCTAGCACTTTGCGGGTCGTCAGCCCTTTCCCTCCGGCAAGCCTCTTCGGTGGGCTGAAGCGGAGCGCCGCCCGGCCCACCCTACGGCCCACCCTACATAGTCGCTACGTGGTTTACCTTTCCGCTCAACTCGTTGCGTAACCACTCGGCCAGTCGCTCCGCACGGCGATCCAGGCGGCGAGCCGGCACCCAGAGGGCCAGCCTGGCGCGGGTCTCGATAAATCCCCAAGGCGCCAGCAAGCGGCCCTGGCGTAGATCGTCAGCCACGAGCTGTTGCGGAGCAATGGCCACGCCGAGACCCGCCAATGCCGCCTCCAATAAAAAATAAAGGTGCTCAAACCCTTGCCCCATCTGCAATCTCGCCGAGTCGAGGCCGCTGCCGTTCGCCCAGGCGGGCCAGGCTTGGGGACGGGATATGGTATGCAGCAAAGGCTCACCGAGCAGCTCGTCCGGCCGCGCCTGGCTTAATGCCGCATAGCGCGGATGGTGCGGACTCAGCACGGGTCCAATGCGCTCGACGGTTAGTTCATGCACCTGCATGTCCGCAGGCCAAGGCGGCTCGGCGTATAACAGCGTGGCGTCCAGGCCAGGTTTGCGTGGGTCCAGATCGCCCTCGCTGGCGGATAGCTGAAGATGTAGGTCCGGCAGTTCGCGATTGAGCCGATCCAGCCGCGGAATGAACCAGCGCGCCAAAAGGCTGCCCGGGCAACCGAGCACGAACGGCGCGTCCACTGTTTGTTGACGTAGTTCGGCGCAGGTGCTGCGCAGCCGTTCGAAGGCCTCGCCCGCCGAGTCGCGCAGCCGCAGCCCTGCATCGGTGAGTTTTACGCCGCGCCCTTCCTTGCTGAACAGGGCCAGACCGAGGTCATCTTCGAGCAGGCGGATCTGCCGGCTGACGGCACCGTGGGTCACGCTTAGCTCGGCTGCCGCTTGGCTCACGCTCTGCAGGCGAGCAGCCGCTTCGAAGGCGCGCAACGCATTGAGTGGAGGAAGACCTTGGCTCATCGGTGAGATTTCCTGACAGATTGCGGCGATCTTATCGCTTTTTATCCGGGCGCAACTCGGTTAATTTCCAGCCCATCGCGCAATTTCTGGAATCGATTGCCGCCACCCATTGCCCGTAGGAGATGACCATGACCTCATTCCGCAGCGGCCCTGATGCCAAGGGCCTGTTCGGCCACTTCGGCGGTCAGTACGTCGCCGAAACCCTGATGCCGCTCATTCACGAGCTGGCCGCCGAATATGAAAAAGCCAAGCAGGACCCCGAGTTCGCCAAAGAGCTGGCCTACTTCCAGCGCGACTACGTCGGCCGTCCTTCCCCGCTGTATTTCGCCGAGCGCCTGACCGAGGCCTGCGGCGGCGCGAAGATCTACTTGAAGCGCGAAGAACTCAATCACACCGGCGCGCACAAGATCAACAACTGCATCGGCCAGATCCTCCTGGCGCGGCGCATGGGCAAGCAGCGCATCATCGCCGAGACCGGTGCCGGCATGCACGGCGTGGCCACCGCCACCGTCGCCGCGCGCTTCGGCATGCAATGCGTGATCTACATGGGCACCACCGACATCGACCGGCAGCAGGCCAACGTCTTTCGCATGAAGCTGCTCGGCGCCGAAGTGATCCCGGTCACCGCCGGCACCGGCACCCTTAAAGACGCGATGAACGAAGCCCTACGCGACTGGGTGACCAACGTCCACAACACCTTCTACCTGATCGGCACCGTCGCCGGCCCGCACCCCTATCCGGCCATGGTCCGCGACTTCCAGGCCGTGATCGGCAAGGAAACCCGCGATCAGTTGCAAGCCCAGGAAGGCCGCCTGCCCGACTCGCTGGTTGCCTGCATCGGCGGCGGCTCTAACGCCATGGGCCTGTTCCACCCCTTCCTCGATGACCAGAGCGTGAAGATCATCGGCGTCGAGGCGGCCGGTCACGGCATCGAATCCGGCAAGCATGCCGCCAGCCTCAACGGCGGCGTGCCCGGCGTGCTGCACGGCAACCGTACCTTTCTCTTGCAGGACGACGACGGCCAGATCATCGACGCCCACTCGATCTCCGCCGGGCTGGATTACCCCGGCATCGGCCCGGAACACGCCTGGCTGCACGACATCGGCCGCGTCGAATACACCTCGGTGACCGACGACGAAGCCTTGGCCGCGTTCCACAAATGCTGCCGCCTGGAAGGCATCATCCCGGCCCTGGAAAGCGCCCACGCGCTGGCCGAAGTCTTCAAGCGCGCCCCTGGCCTGCCGAAGGATCACCTGATGGTGGTCAACCTCTCCGGCCGCGGCGACAAGGACATGCAGACCGTCATGCACCACTACGACGAACAGGAAGAACATATATGAGCCGCCTGCAGACGCGCTTTGCCGAACTCAAACAACAGAACCGTGCCGCGCTGGTGACCTTCGTCACTGGCGGCGATCCTGATTACGCCACCTCGCTGGCCATCCTCAAGGGCCTGCCGGAGGCCGGCGCCGACGTGATCGAACTGGGCATGCCCTTCACCGACCCAATGGCCGATGGCCCGGCGATTCAGCTGGCCAACATCCGCGCCCTGGCCGCCAAGCAGGACCTGGCCAAGACGCTGCAGATGGTGCGCGAATTCCGTCAGGACAACCAAACCACGCCAATCGTGCTGATGGGCTACTTCAACCCCATCCACAAGATGGGCGTCGAGCGCTTCATCCGTGAGGCCGTGGACGCTGGCGTCGATGGCCTGATCGTCGTCGACCTGCCACCGGAACATAACGAAGACCTCTGCGACCCGGCCCAGGCCGCGGGCCTCGACTTCATCCGCCTGACCACCCCGACCACCGATGACAAGCGCCTGCCCACCGTGCTCAACGGCAGCTCGGGCTTCGTCTACTACGTCTCGGTGGCCGGCGTGACCGGTGCCGGCTCCGCGACCCTGGAACACGTCGAGGAAGCCGTCGCGCGTCTGAAGCGCCACACCGACCTGCCCGTCGCCATCGGCTTCGGCATCCGCACACCAGATCAGGCCGCAGCGATCGCTCGCCTGGCTGATGGCGTCGTAGTCGGCTCCGCCCTGATCGACCAGATCGCCAATGCCAAGAGCAGCGAGCAAGCGGTCGAAGGCGTATTGGGTTTGTGTCGAGAGCTGAGCGAAGGAGTTCGGAAAGCTCGCGGCTGAAGGCTTTGGTGGGCTGAAGCCCACCCTACAGGAGCATCATGTGCGTGCTCCAAACCGTAGGGTGGGCTTCAGCCCACCACAAATTATGTACACCCATGAAGGCAAGGAGGCCTCATGTCCAACTACCGCCGCAGCCAGGTGCCCGGCGGCACGGGTTTTTCACCGTGACCTTGGCCGACCGCCGCTCTCGATTGTTGATCGAAGAAATCGCACTACTTCGCCATGCCTACCGCCAGGCTCAACGCTCCCGCCCCTTTCAAACCCTCGCCATTTGCATCTTGCCCGACACCTGCACGCCATCTGGACGCTCCCCGAAGGCGACGCCGACTTCGCCGGTCGCTGGAACCTGCTCAAAAGTATTTTCTCCCGCCAGCTTCCCACAGCCGTCCAAAGCCCCAGCAAGACGCGCAAACGAGAGAAAGGCATCTGGCAGCGCCGCTATTGGGAACACCAGATTCGAGACGAATCGGATCTGCAGCGACACGCCGATTATCCACTACAACCCGATCAAGCACGGACTGGTAAAACGCGGCGCAGACTGGCCCTATTCGAGCTTCAATCGGTACGTGGAGAAAGGGCTATTGCCAAGCGATTGGGCATGCAGCGCCGTGGCGGACGGCCTATTCGGAGAGTAAAACGCCAATCCGTGAACGGCTCGGCATTGGGGATACGCCACCGTAGGGTGGGCTTTAGCCCACCGTTTGACGCCACCTACCGAGGTCTGGAGCGATCAACGCTCTGTCTCGCCTTTGCAGTCGTCGTTATCTGGTGGGCTGAAGCCCACCCTACAGTGGCGGATCCAGGCTCAAAGCAAGTCATCGACCATCGATGACCAATATCGACCAGCTTGATTTCGACCGCGCGGGCTGAACGCGTAGCATGCTGCGCACGTCATTAGTTTCAACCCGAGGAGATCACCATGCCTGATACCACCTATGCACCGCCAAAGGTCTGGACGCACGACGCACCGTCGGGCGGCAAGTTCGCCAGTATCAATGCCCCGACCGCCGGCGCGCGGGAGGAGCGGGCGCTCCCGGTCGGCAAGCATCCGTTGCAGCTCTACTCGCTGGCCACGCCCAACGGCGTGAAGGTCACCATCATGCTCGAAGAGTTGCTCGCCCTCGGTCATACCGGTGCCGAGTACGACGCCTGGCTGATCAAGATCGGCGACGGCGATCAGTTCGGGAGCGGCTTCGTCGAGATCAACCCGAACTCCAAAATCCCCGCGTTGACCGACCACAGCCTCGACACACCGGTACGCGTGTTCGAGTCCGGCTCGATCCTCGTCTACCTCGCTGAGAAATTCGGCGCTTTCCTGCCCACGGAAACCCGCGCACGGACCGAAACCCTGAACTGGCTGTTCTGGCAGATGGGTTCGGCGCCCTTCCTCGGCGGCGGTTTCGGGCATTTCTATGCCTACGCGCCGGAAAAGTACGAGTATCCGATCAACCGCTACGCGATGGAGGTCAAGCGCCAGCTCGACGTACTGGACCGCCAGCTGGCCGAAAACCGCTACATCGCGGGCGACGAATACACCATCGCGGACATGGCGATCTGGCCTTGGTATGGCGTGCTGGCGCGCGGCGAGCTGTATAACGCTGCCGAATTTCTCTCGGTGCAGGACTACAAGCATGTGCAGCGCTGGGCCGCTGAAGTGGCCGAACGCCCTGCCGTAATCCGCGGCCGCAAGGTCAATCGTACCTGGGGCGACGAGTCGGAACAGGCGCCTGAACGGCATAGCGCCTCGGACCTCGACTGATTGGCCCGATCGACGCGGAGGGTGGTAAACGGCAGCGCCTTTTCCACCGTCACCCCGGGCCTCGCCGTAGCCAAGAGAACGTAAGATGGGCCGTGCGGCGTTCCGCTTCAGCCCACCAATGCGTCTACCTCTGGTGGGCTGAAGCCCACCCTACCCTTACCACTAGCACCGCTCGCCTCGGCGGCCGGCCGACGCTCATCGCAACCGGCGTTGCCTGCCGCCAACCCCAGGCAATCTTCGACAAAAACACCTACGCCACTAGCCAAGCCAGTCGCGTAGTGTGGGCCGGGCGGCGTTCCGCTTCAGCCCACCAACATCCCGTTCACCGCTGATGGACTACGGCCCTCCATAGAGGATCGCTCGGTCAGGGTTTAAACCAAGGCAGTGGCTCGATGGGTTGCACCCAACCTACGGAGCGGGTGTCCGAGCCAGCGAACTGCCATAGCGCTCGTGCAAGGCGAGTCTGACCGCTGATCCTCCAGTTCTGAACTATGGCAGTACGGCCTGACCCAATGTTCATGAGCGTTGCACGTGAGACCGGTGACGCAGCCATCATTCATGGCTGCTCCACCCGGACCTCTCGTCAGGCCACCCTGATAAGCGCAGCGCTCCAGATACCTAGTTGTTCAACACAACGCGAGGTGAACCATGAAACACACACTGGTAGCAGCGTTCGCAACACCAACCGACGCCAGCCGCACCTACGGCGACCTGATGTCGAGAGGCATTCCTCAGGAGCAGATTCATACCGTGGGCGCCGATAGCGCAGAAATCCATGGCTACGACGCACCCTACTCCACCGCCAACAGCACGGTAGACCGGACACATCACGAGTCCAAAGTAGCCCACTTCTTCAAGTCGCTTTTTGGCCATGAGCCTCACGAAGATCATCGCCGCCACGCCACGGCCTATCCGGAGGCTGTGCGCCGAGGCGCCACGGTGATCGCAGTCGACGTGCACGACGACGATCAGTTGGTCAGGGCGCGCGATGCGCTGGAGTACAACGGCGCCATTAGCATTGACGAGAGCGGAACCGGTGCCAGCGGTACGGCGGGCACGCAGGGCTATGCCGGGCCGACCAGCCCTTATGCCGGTGCGACCGGCGGTGACAGTCATCTCGACAAGCATTTCGTCGGGTCAACCACCACGATCTCCAATACCCATTCCGACAGCGAGCGCCTCGCCCACGCGGCGGGCGCCGGCCCGACTGGCGACCCGTCCGCTACCAACCATGGCAGGACAGCTACTGTCGATACGGACCGATACGATGTCGGCAGCAGCGCCAAACGAGCCGGTACGGATTTTCCAGACACCTTGGCGACCAACCCCGTGACCGGCGGCGGAAACACTGTGCACGAATCCGGACAGGCCAGGACCTGCAGTGACCGAATCTGTGTGATCCAGCGACCAAGCTGATTCCCGACGTGAACCCTGTGCTGCACGATGCACGCCGCGGCTCGAGAAGACTTTCGAGCCGCGGCGTACGTAGGGGCGCCTTTGTGCGACATCCGATGGAATGGTCGTGATGAGTGTCGGCAGCAACGTCATCCAATTGCGGACTCCAGAGAATAGGGAGCCCGTGATTGGCCGCTTATCCACGACAGGACGGGTGGCAACGCTACCGCCTGCCGCTCCGTTGCGCGCGGGCACATTCCGCTCTGCTTTCAGCGCCGTTCAGCCCAAAGCGCGTCGTAATCCAGCGCTCCCGATCGTCCACGCCACACAATCTTCAGTCAGCCCCAACGCGGCATTGGCCAGCGAATTGCTCTGGTAAGGCTTGCGCAGCTTGAGTCCGATCTCTGACGCGACCAGCGCTGCCGTCGCGCCGATCAGCGCGGGTAGCCAGATCGGCTCCCGCCGTGCGCCAGCCAATGCCGCCGCGGTCACGCCACCCGACAACGCACGAAACATCATCGAAGGCAAAATCGTCCGATCCGGCGCAAAGGGCATCTTGTCGCCCAGCAGCTCGGCAGCGGCCATGGGCATCAGAAATTGCTGGGCGCGGTGCGAGGCCAGCGTACGAGCCGGCTCGTCTGCTTCATCAATGTCGTCATGCGTGGCCAGCGCTCGGCTGGTCATCGCTGGCGCCACCGTGCTGCGCATGCCTGTCACCAAGCCCAGCGCCAGGGCACCCCAAAACAGATTGCTGGATATCGTCATCTTCAAATCTCCCGGTGGTTGTTAATACCGACCGGCCTCGCACCGCAGGCGTTCACCTGGGGGGATCGACTGTCGATTCAACCCAACCGCTACCTACTGGTCAGCTATCACCATTGGTAGAACCCATAGATCACCACGCCAAGGCCGAACCCCATCTGCGCCAGTAGCAGCGCACGGATAGCGAAGGTATAGCTGATGACCGGGTTCTGCCCCTGCGCATCGTTGGCAAAGAGTCGGTAGCTCGCCGGAAACTCGGACTCGATCTCCCTCAGCGCCGTAATGGTCAGTTGCAACAGCTGGCGGCTACGCGCATCGACGAGCCAAAAGACCGCGGCCAGCAAGACGGTGAAGGCGCCCAGCAATACCAGCAGCCCTGGCGAGAAACCCCGCTCCAACGCGGCCAGCACACCGCCATCAGCAAAGATCGCCAGCACGACGAAGAAGTTGAAGCCACGCAGACGTTGCTCGGCATTGAGTTTGAAATGCGCCCAAACGAACCCTCGACTATCCACGCGATTCCCCTCCATCGAAAGGTCGGCCATGTGACCCGTTCAAGCCGTGCCGTGCAGGATCGCTTTATCGGCCGTCAAGCCCGTGGCAACCCGGACGTGCACATCAATCCTGACCCAAGGATGGCATCGAGCGAAGCGTACCCACCGGGGCAAACCTAAGCCCTGCCCGTCTTACCGATACCGGTAATCTTCAATCATTCATATGAGAGCGTCGCCGTGACGATAAATCCCATCGACAGCGGTTGGATAGCAGAGCAAGGGCTTCCCGGTAGGGTGGGCTTCAGCCCACCGCGCACAACGGCACCGCCCCGGTGGGCTAAAGCCCACCCTACGTGCCGATCTTCCATCCTCGTCGGTCACTCGACGCCGACAAACCCGCCCGTCTGGTGCTGCCACAGGCGCGCATAGAGGCCGCCGCGCTCGATCAGTTCGGCGTGGGTGCCGGTCTCGATCACCTGACCCTTGTCGATCACCACCAGGCGATCCATGCGCGCGATGGTCGACAGCCGGTGCGCGATGGCGATGACCGTCTTGCCTTCCATCAGGGTATCCAGGCTCTCCTGGATCGCCGCTTCGACTTCCGAATCCAGTGCCGAGGTTGCTTCGTCGAGCACCAAAATCGGCGCGTCCTTGAGCAGCACCCGGGCGATGGCGATGCGTTGGCGCTGGCCACCGGAGAGTTTGACGCCCCGTTCGCCAACCATGGCCTCGAAGCCTAAGCCACCCTGGCTGTCGTCCAGCATTTTGATGAACTCGTCCGCACGGGCCTTGCGCGCCGCTGCCCAAAGTTGTTCTTCGCTGGCGTCAGGCTTGCCGTAGCGCAGGTTGTCGCGAATCGAGCGGTGCAGCAGCGAGGTGTCTTGCGTGACCACGCCGATATTGGCGCGCAGGCTTTCCTGATTAATGTCGGCGATGTCCTGGCCGTCAATCAGGATGCGTCCGCTTTCCAGGTCATAGAGGCGCAGCAGCAGGTTGACCAGCGTGGACTTGCCGGCGCCTGAAGGCCCGACCAGGCCGATCTTCTCGCCGGGGCGAATGTCGATGGTCAGGCCGCTGATCACGCCGCCCTTTTTGCCGTAATGGAAATGCACGTCTTCGAAACGCACGCCGCCCTTCTCCACCTGCAGCGGCTTGGCGTCCTCAGGGTCGAGCACGTCGCGGGGCCGGACGATGCTCTTCATGCCGTCCTGCACGGTGCCGACGTTCTCGAAGATGCCGTTGACCACCCACATGATCCACTCGGCCATGTTGTTGATGCGGATCACCAGGCCCAGCGCCAGGGCGATGGCACCGGTGCTGATCAGCGCCTCGCTCCACAGCCACAGCGCCAGCGCGCCGGTGCCAACGATCAGCAAGCCGTTCAGGCAGGTGATCAGGAAATCCAAGCTGGTGATGGTGCGCGACTGCAGGCGGAATTTGCCGAGCAGCTCCTGCATCGCCTCACGGGCGTAGCTTTCCTCTTCCCTAGAATGGGCAAACAGCTTGAGCGTGGCGACGTTGCTGTAACCATCGACCACCCGCCCCATGACCTTGGAGCGCGCGGATGAGGCAGCCGCCGAACGCGCCCGAATGCGCGGCACGAAATACCAGAGCGCGGCGCTGTAGCCGACGATCCACAGGACCAATGGCACGATCAGCCGCACATCGGCGGCGGCGAACAGATACAGCGCGCTGCCGGCGTAGACCACCACATGCCACAGCGCGTCGATCACCTGCATGGCCGAATCGCGCAACGATGGGCCCGTCTGCATGACGCGCTGGGCGATGCGCCCGGCAAAGTCGTTCTGGAAGAAATTCAGGCTCTGCTTGAGCACATAACGGTGGTTCTGCCAGCGAACCAGATTGGTCAGCCCCGGATTGATCGCCTGATGGGTGAGCAAGTTATGCAGGCCGAACACCAAGGGCCGGATGATCAGCGCCACCAACGCCATCCACAGCAGTTCGTTGCGGTGTTCGGCGAAGAACGTCCGCGCATCGCTCGTTGTCTGCGCCATATCGATCAACTGGCCGAGAAAGCTGAACAGCGCCACCTCGATCAACGCCGCGAAAAAGCCGATCACCAGCACAGCGGTCATCAACGGCCAAACCTGCTTCAGGTAATGCGCGTAGAACCGCAGCATGCCGGCGGGCGGCGCGACGTCAGGGCTGGGCTTGAAGACATCGATCAGGTTTTCGAAACGGCGGAACAACATGGGGTGAGGTCTGCTTTGGCGGGTGGGCGGGATTGACGCGTCTTGCTGGCGACAGATAGAGCCGGTCGTGGAAACGGCATCCGGGGCCGTCCGCTTGGAGATGGTTAGAGCTCTGGCACGCGGATTTAGCCGATGCAGCGTAGCAGTACCGACGCACCTGACGCCGAGCACGACCGACGGCCCGCTGCATGTTTGTTGGACGCTAACAGCCCGGCAGAGTTACCGCATTCGCATGCTGAACCTGTTTCTACCTGTCGATTCGGCTGCGTTCAGCACTCGTAGGGTGGGCTTCAGCCCACCGCTAATGTTCGTCCGTTCCGGTGGGCTAAAGCCCACCCTACATATCTGAGCCTGCTCCCACCTGTCGATTCGGCTGCGCCAGGCGCCGCGTCTTGGTGATCACCACACTGAACCGAACAGCACCAGTCACGACGCTACCCGCCATGTCTGGCGCACCAAATAAAGAAGCCCGCACTAGGCGGGCTTCCAGTAGTACAACGATTTATTAGAACGCGAGCTGGTAAGAGGCAGCTATCCAAAGGTTGGGCATGTCACTGCGCGAGGTGCCGTTCAACATGAACGAAACGGTACCGGGACCAACCAAGCCCTCCACACCGGCGCCAGCCTTCACCCAGTCATTGGTGACTTCCTCTCCCTTCACCTTGAAAGTGAAAAGACCAGTCACATCACCGCTGACGCCAGCGGTACGGTCTTCAAACCGATGCGCGCCTTCTAGGTTCGTGACGAAGTCGAAACCTGGAATTGGAAGAGGCGTTTTGGTGTTGAAGCCAAGGCGAGCTTCAGTGTATCGGTCAGTCTGGCTATCAAAACGAGCAGGAGCATTGCCGCTCTTTTCGATGTACCCGTCGACCCGGGCATTCGTATAGCTAAAGTCCACATATGGGCTGATGCCAGTTTTATGAAGGGTAAGCGCATTTACCCAATCCAAACGAGCGCGAGCACCCCAAGTATCGGTATCGGCTTTGCCGCGGGACGAGTCAAGGGCGTCGCCATAAATGTAGCCACGGCGAATTTCACTCTCACCCCAATGGCCGAAACCGCCAAACGTTGCATACACGCTGTGCTGCTCAGATACTGGGATGATCGCTTCCAGCATCACGTATTGGCCATCTGCATCGATGTCGCCGCTGTATGCGAGATTCTGCTTCGCCCAGGTCTGGCCAATGGAAACGTTGATCTGCGCAAAGCCGAAGTTCCTACCAAGCCCAAACTCAGCTACGCCATTGGAGCCATCGCGTTCGCCGTGGTCATCATGACCCCAGTCTCCGCCTATCCAGAAGGTATTCTTGCCAGGCTCGACTAAGCGTGCAATTGGGCGGCTATGTGCGCCGTTAATCAGGACGTTGACGTTACTGGTAACGGAATTGATACCAGAGGAGGCAGAGATCAGGCTGTCTACAGAGGACGCTAGCGTGATCATCTCTTTCTCAATTACCTCCGGCGGCAACGGCGCTTCAGGTGCCTCGGGCGTTTCTGGAATTTCAGGCGTTACTGGCGATAGAGCAGTTCTCGTGGCGGTCGCGTAGGAATACGGGTCATCTACCCTCGGACAACTAGTTGGGCAGTTGATAACTGATCCTTGGTAGTAGTCGATCGAGACGTATCCGTTGTTCAATCCATAGCCGAACAGTAGAAAAGGCGCGCCTGGTAGCTGGTCGGTAATCAATCCGGACAACGCAAACGACAATGACTGGTTTCCCCACCAGTATTGGGATTCAAGCAGAGACGGCATATCGGTATAGGACGTGTATGCGGACCCAATGGTGTATTTGTAACCATCGTATTCAACGTCCATGGTACCGGGGGCAGCGTGAGCGGCAGATATGCAACCCATCAACAGCGCGCTAAAGATAGTGTTGGGCAAAAGCTTGTTGAAGCGACGCATGAAAATCCTCTCCGAAAAAACGCCCCAAAACAGATCGCGACTCGCCATCCAGCGAGCGGCGCGGAAATCTATGCCTCGCAGAGGCTAAACGCCATCAAAATCTTACAGGCGGTAACGCCTCAAAGACTTATCGGCGTTCAGTAGCCCATCTGAAGGTAAAACGAAGCTTGGCGACATACGGTACGTTGCAGGGACATTTGCGGTACCTGTATTGGCACACCGAAACCTGCACAGGTTAAGGAGCTAATGCGTATGTCTCAGCCGGTGTTTTCATGCCGAGAGCCGGATGCGGTCTGCGGTTGTTATCAAGCCTTTTATCGCTCTGTCGGCGTGCTGTAGCGTCTCAAACCGATTCTGGGGAGAAAATAAATCTGTCCCCTTTTCGATTTGATCCGACGTTCGAGAGAGTTGGTACGGCGCGTGGAAGTTGCTTTTGCGTGATAAGACGAACGAGCGGACAGCAAAGTGAACGATGTTTGAATTTGAGTGAGAACGACCAGCAAGCAGAGAGGACGGATAAATAAATCCGCCTCCCCTTTCTGCGACCTCGCTAGCCCTTTGGAATCGACTCAGGACGCAGATAAGGCAGCATATGAGCCACGTAGTCCGCTTTGCCGAGATTGATCCCTTCTTTACGCAATATCGAATAGGCGGTCATGACGTGGAAATAGAACTGAGCCAGCGTCCAATCACGGGCGTATTGCTCCGCCGTCAGGTCGAAAATCATCCCGTTTGCCAGTTCGTGGGCGATTGGCTTATCCGCGTTTGCATCCAGCGCATCGGCTGTGAGCCCGTCGAGCAACGCGACCGTCTCATCGATCCGGGCATAAGCATCAGCAAGAGAACCTGGCCGCTCGCCAGCCTGCCGCCCCTCATCCAACAGCTCGTGGATGGCAGCCGGGAACGCCTCTCCTCTCAGACGACACATGGCTTCTCTGGCCTGCACACACGCAAAGCGAACCTGAGTCGACAACGGAAACATCGGGCGCCAGCCGCGCGGATAACAACGCCTGCGCCTCTGCTTCCGGCAGCTGGGTCTGCGCCTTTTTTAGCCAGCCTGAGAGGTTTTGAGCATTTGTGTATAGGTTGGGATGAGGAGTGTCGTTAGCTGCATGGCTTCTTACCTTATGGGATTGAGGGCTGCGCCGAAGGAAGTGACAGGGTGCTATGAGGATAGTCATCTGAAAGATAAAAAATCCGTCCATTCTTCGCTCAGACGGACGCTGAGGGAGAGATCCTGAAATCTGACAGGATGAATACCGTCTCGCTGTGTAGAACCGCTTCTACCTCGGATAAAGACGCGAGCCTTTTATGGATCAGCCTTTCCATCTCTGTGCCGGATGTGATCTTTACGTCTAGTACATACGCTTGTTGATCGAATTTCAGTCGAGCTGAATGCTTGGTTAACGTCTTACCCGTTTCAATCAGCGCAGTTGCCGAAAGCTCATGGTCAATCAGAGTCCGGGTGGTTTGGCTATTCAGCCTTTTCTTATTGCCTCTCAGCTCCTGGGCTGCCAGCCAGCCACCTACCCATATGGCCACTATAACAACCCAAACCCAACCATACGGTGGCGGACGCCTAACAGAATAGCCATGACGACTACCCAGCCATTCGACGATGGCACTAACAACTTCTTCCATGTGGCTCCCTCAAATCGTCGATTCGGGCCAAGTCACTAGTTCGTCATGACGGTCTATCGCGGGCAAAATCAGCGGGCCGCCTTTGGGCACTTTGTCAAAGAGCCTCGATTCCCTACCTGCCTGCTGTATATCGAAATGCCAAGCGGTAGTTCAAGCCCGCTCACAAGGCTAAAGGCCCAGCGCCGGGCGGCCCGGCGAAACATCCGGCGGAAAATAAATCTGCCCCCCCTTTTTCCACGGAAAAATCAATCTGTTCCCTTTTCCCCCAGCTAAAATTCCTAGCTCAATAAAAAACAATAGCGAAGCGATAACCCTGCCGTGAAATTATTTGTTAGTTTTTTTCTTCTATTATTTCACGAAGAAAAACTAGCTTAGGAATTTTGTTGTATTCTTTGTCGTGCCCGAAAATTACGGTGACGCTTGCATTTACTTTACGTTTATCAAGTAGGTCTTCTGGATTTATAGTCGGATCTATCTGCAATCGCACTCTTTTCTTGTGAAGCTCTGGAACAACTACTGCCCAACCTCGTTTTGTGCTGTCGAGATCTATTGCTCGGATTTCAAGCTCGATATTGCTGTAGTCCTCTATATATTCTTCGTCTTCAGGCTCCTGAACAAAACGCGGCATAGCTTTAACAGATTCATTTTGAATCCGCAGCTTTTCATTGCCGTTAAAAGTTATACTTGCTTCAGAATCACGTTTTGCTGGACTAACCACTCTGATGGCATTTTTTGCCAGTTTTTCTTTGTCGTTTATTGCATTATCAATTATTGCCTTAAAATCTTCAGAGCTTAGCTCAACCATTCCAGCCCCAATTTGAATGATTGTATTATTGTTGGCTTCAATTGTTGCCTTCTGCTCAGGAGTGGCAGATTTATCCTTACCAAGATAATAAGCCCCACCACTCAAAATCATAGCCAAGAGGATAGAAGATAAGAGCTGTGGATTATTCATAATATTATCCATGCCAACGCGCTCACGCACATTAGCTATAAATTCATCGAACCTCTGTTGGTTTCCAAAAACAAACTTCACTACGATATCTTCCCAGATACTGTCAGATTTCAGCTCGTTTATGTAGACTTCAACTGACTGTATTTTGGTTCCTGGGAACATCGCCTCTAACACATCAGGCGATTGACGAATTATTGCTTCGAGTGCGAGAAGAGACTCAGCAACATCCTTGATCGGAACCAGATCTTTATTAGAGTAGTAAATTTGTTGGTGGATAGATAATTCCATGCTCATTCCTTTGTTGTGTTAATGATTAAGCCATGGCGCCGGCTTTAGCTAACCCAGTGAGCGAAGCGAACGATCTGAATCACTAGTTCACTTCAACGTAAGGAAAAGGAGTGCCATCTGTACCTGTCCTTGGTTCAAGCGTGATGCCCGCTGGGCTTAAGCCGGGGCGGGGCGTGTGATTGAGTGCGCAATCCTGATGCGTTTGGCCACGTTACCGGCGGTGCCGAATCCGGTAAAGCATCCGATAGGCTTAATCACCGAATTATGGGTTACTGGAACGGCTTCGCTTAGCGGACGGCGAGGGTGGGGAACGCTGGGAAGGCGGGACGCAGACCTTAGCCGGCTTGAACCCCCAACATCTCTCTTACCTTGGCGGCGAGGGCATCGATGGCGAAGGGTTTGGTAATCACGGCCATGTCTGGCCCGAGAAAGCCGCCGGCGGTGGCGCTTTCGGCGTAGCCGGTGGCGAACAGCACTTTCAGACCGGGGCGGTGTTGGCGGGCGATTTCTGCAAGCTGACGGCCGTTCATGCCGGGCAGGCCGACATCGCTGACCAGCAGGTCGATGCGTTGGGCGCCTTCGATGATGGGCAGCGCTTCGACGGCGTCGCCGGCTTCGAGGGTTTGGTAGCCGAGATCGTCGAGCACTTCGATTACGAGGGAGCGGACTACGGGTTCGTCCTCGACGACCAGGATGGTTTCGCCCATGCCTTGGGTGGCCAATACCGGCTCCGCCGTCATGGGTGCTGTCTCGCCCTTGTAGACAGGAAGGTACAGGTAGACGCTCGTTCCGCTGCCGGGCTTGGATTTGATGTGGACGTAGCCTTTGGCTTGCTTGATGTAGCCGTACACCATGGACAGCCCGAGCCCGGTGCCCTGACCGATGGGTTTGGTGGTGTAGAAGGGCTCGAATGCCCTGTCTCTGACTTCCGGTGTCATGCCCGTACCGGTGTCGGTTACGGTCAGAAGGATGTAGTCGCCTTCTGCCAGGACTCGCTTTTGCGGATCAGGCTTTTTACCCATGTGAAAGCTGCTTGTCGCGAGGGTGATCTTGCCCCCCTGAGGCATGGCGTCCCGTGCGTTGATGACCAGGTTGAGCAGGGCACTTTCAAGCTGGTTGATATCCATGCAGGCGGGCCGCAAATTGGGGGCCAGCGCCGTGACGATGGTGATGTTTTCGCCCGTGGTGCGATGCAGCAGGTCTTCGAGCGAGGCCACCATCTGGTTGACGTCAATCGGTTTGAGATCCAGTGCCTGCCGGCGGGAAAAGGCCAGCAGCCGTTGCGTCAGGGCCGCAGCACGCTGGGCGGAGCTGGCCGCGGCGTTGATGTAGCGGTCGAGATCCAGCGGCTCGCCGCGGCGGTGGCGCCGCTGCATGAGGTCGAGGCTGCCGATGATGCCGGTGAGCAGGTTGTTGAAGTCATGGGCGATGCCGCCAGTGAGCTGACCCACGGCTTCCATCTTTTGTGCCTGATGTAGCGCTTCTTCTGTCCTACTGCGCTCGGCCAGTTCGGCCGCTACCCGCGCTTCCAGGTTCTCGTTGAGCTGCCGCAGACGGTGCTCGCCGATGCGCAGGGCCTCTTCGGCATGCCAGCGTGCACTGATGTCAGTACAGGCCCCGGCCACATGGGTGGGATCGCCCACCGCATTGCGGAACACCTTGGCCTTGCACGCCAGCCATTGCTCGGGGCCGGCGCGCGCCAACCGAAACTCCACCGAGAAGTCCTGGCGGTCGGCGTAATGCTCCATTGCCTGGCATATCCGTTGTCGGTCGTCAGGGTGAACATGCTGCAGAAAGGCCTCGACGGTATCGAGCTTCTGGCCCAACGGGAGATTGAAAATCTGCTCCATGGCGCTATCGAAGTGAAGGATGCCGTCCGGCAGGTACCAGTTGAAGGTGCCGGTCCCAGAGGCTAGCAGCGCGGCGCGAAAGCGCTCGTCGAGATAGTCCATCCGCTGCCTGGACTCTTCTCGGCTGAGGAGCTGCTCAGTCACGTCCTCGGTCTTGTGGACGATGCAGTACATCTTTCCCTTTTTGTCGAAGACCGGAAGGTTGGTGGGGCTCCAGTACCGCGCTTCGTAGTTTTGGCCTTCAAGTGCGGGGCTGGGGACGTCGTATTTGATGATTGCCATGCGGTCGGGCATCCCGGTTTGCAGGACGCGATCCAGCGAAGCGCGT
Source organism: Stutzerimonas sp. VN223-3 (assembly GCF_045999685.1). Lineage (NCBI taxonomy): Bacteria > Pseudomonadati > Pseudomonadota > Gammaproteobacteria > Pseudomonadales > Pseudomonadaceae > Stutzerimonas > Stutzerimonas sp. VN223-3. The sequence goes on from NZ_RBEC01000002.1 coordinate 505,481, forward strand.
AATGCGCAGCTACCGAACTCATCCGGCTCGTCCGGATTCTTGCCGAACACGTCGAATATCGAACGGCCGACGCAATTTTCGCGGCGCTTGTTGATGGCAAGCAGGTGGGCGTCGCTGGCCGCCAGAATGATGAAGTCCGGGTTGGCGGACAGGACCAGATGAAGCACGGGCAGGGCTTCGAATATCGCCTTGAAATCCAGTTCTTGCTTCATCAGCTTCAGCATCGACCCCCGCGGAGGGCACCCTCTATTGAGACAGATGCTGTATTCGGAGGTGCGGTGCGATAAGCCACACCACCGCGTGAAACGACCCATTTTACGGGCCGAAACGGGCTGGAAGCGGCTGATTAAAGCGGTCGCACCGACTGTCGGCTGCGTTGCGCAACCGCAGCCGGACGACGGCCGGCACAGGCGAAGGCTACCGAAAAGCCGTCTGACCCGGCAGCGCGCTATGACGCGTCTGTCGAATGCTCGACCGCTCCGGTACGAGAACCGAAACGATCTGCAATGTAGAGGTTACGGCTCGACCTTCAGCATGATCTTGCCGATGTGCCGGCTACTTTCCATCAGCCGATGGGCTTCGGCGACCTCTTCGAGGGGGAAGGTGGCGTGAATCACGGGGTGGCACAGGCCCTGGTCCAGCAGTGGCCAGACCTTGTCGTGCAGTGCCTTGGCGATGTCTGCCTTTTCCTCGCGGCTGCGGGGGCGCAGAGTGGAACCGGTGAAGGTCAGGCGTTTGCGCATGACGGGCGAGGTGTCGAGTTCGACGCGGCTGCCTTTGAGGAAGGCGATCTGCACCAGTCGCCCTTCCACGGCGAGGGATTTGACGTTGCGGGGGATGTAGTCACCGCCCACCATGTCGAGGATGACGTTGACGCCGTTGCCGTCGGTGGCTTGCGCCACGGCTTCGACGAAATCCTCTTCGTGGTAGTTGATGACCCGATCCGCTCCGGCGCGCACGCAGGCCTCGGCCTTCTCGCTGTTGCCGACGGTGGTTAACACGGTGGCACCGAATTGCTTGGCCAGCTGGATCGCAGTCAGGCCGATGCCGCTGGAGCCGCCATGTACCAGAAAGATTTCACCGGGCTGCAGGCCGCCACGCTCGAACACGTTGCTCCATACCGTGAAATAGGTTTCCGGTAACGCCGCCGCCTCCAGCAGGGAAAGCCCTTCGGGCACCGGCAGGCAGTGTTCAGCCGGCGCCACACAGTATTCGGCGTAGCCACCGCCCGGCGTCAGGGCGCAGACCTGATCGCCCAGTTTCCAGCCGCTCACTTCAGTACCGAGCGCGACGATCTCGCCTGAGACTTCCAGGCCGAGCAGGGGCGACGCGTCCGGCGGAGGCGGGTAGCTGCCGGAGCGCTGGAACACGTCTGGCCGGTTGATCCCGGCGTAGGCCACTCGCACCAGCACATCGTGCGGGCCCGGTTCGGGAATCGGTCCTTCGACCAACTTCAGACATTCTGCAGCGCCACCCGGACGATGCTCCACATGACGCATGGTTTCCGTAGTCATCAGTTCGTGTTCCTCCAAAATCAAGACAGCCGCGCTTTACGGGCGGCTCGCCGTAACACGGTAGTGCGCGCCGACCGCAGCGCCAACCCCTCGCTGGGGCAAGGTATGGATTTGTTTCGCTGAGGCAGCCATCGGCCCGAGCGGGTCGACGGCTGTTCTGATCGGCCGATGCAGTCGTTCGGCGCGGCAACCTCACTCCTTCGAGGGTTTCGGCATCGGAATCGCCACGCTGCTTTCTACGCCGCCAGCAGTGGGGTCACCTTCTTTATAAAAGGGCTCCATCTCATCGCGGGCCTGCTTCCAGTGCTCGCCTTCCTGGCCTTCAGGCCGGCCTTTGGCTTCCCATATTTCGTATGCCCTGTCACGAATACGTTGTTCGTCGTCGTTCATGTTGGTCACCTCTTTTTATACGGATTAAGCCGGAGCGCGTCGGTCGCCAGCAGCGCTCGGCTGCCTTGACGTGACGACCCAGCTTTTCAGCAGAGGCGGGTAGCGTGAGGATGGTTCCGGCATTCCTTTCGCAGCCGACGAATCGACTGTTCGGTAGCAGGCTATTCGGGCTCAGCGCGGTTGCGGTTGGCGAAAGCAAAGGGTGCGAGACCTTCTTCCGCCTCGATGGGTATATTCCACTCTCGGCACTCGGATGGCCTCACCGATGAAAAGAATCAGCACTGACCGCGATTGGCTTGCGCGCGCGACCCCGTCGACGAAGATGGAGCGCATCGAAGCCTATTTTCGTGGGCACGGCTATACGCCCCATCGGCACGACACCTATGCCATCGGACGCACGCTATCGGGTGTACAGAGCTTCCATTACCGGCAATCGAAACGGCATAGCTTGCCGGGCGGCACGATGGTGCTGCATCCAGACGAGATCCGTGATGGCGAGGCAGGCACCCAGGCCGGCTTCCACTACCGAATGCTCTACATCGAACCCTCCTTGATTCAAGAAGTGCTGGGCGGCGAGCCGTTGCCTTTCATACCAGGCGGGCTGTCGCAGGATGCTCGGCTGTTTTCGGCTACCAGTCGTTTGCTGTACAGCATGGAAAGCGCACTCGATCCGCTCGAGGAAGATGACGCGATTTACGATCTGGCGCAGGCACTCAGGCTGGCTGCGGGCAAGCGTTGTGGCCGCCAGGCGGTGGATTACGCGGCGGCAGAGCGGGCACGCGCATTCATTCATGACGCCCTTGACCGTCCCATTACGCTGGATGATCTGGTACAGGCGAGCGGTCGCGACCGCTGGAGCCTGTCGCGGGATTTCCGTGCGCTGTACGGCACCAGCCCGTATCGCTACATCACCCAACGGCGCCTGGCAGAGGTGCGCAATCGGCTGGCGGCAGGTCAGTCGCTGACCGATGCGGCGTTGGAGAGCGGTTTTTTCGACCAAAGCCACATGACCCGTCTGTACACGCAAACCTACGGCATATCGCCTGCACGCTGGCTGAAAATGCTCAGGAGCCAGTAGCCGCTACAGGCGGGACTTGCACGATCATGCAAGACGGGCGACGGGCGCGACGCTAGCGTGGTGGTCATTCACCGCAACCGAGAGCGAGCCACGCCATGGATTCCCAAGAGACGCGCACTAGCTATACCGCCATCAACTTCGCCCAGAAATATGCGCTGTTCCATGAGCAGTGGGCGCCGAAGGTCGTGACCGAGATGAACGACTACCAATTCAAAATCGTCCGGCTCGAGGGCGATTTCGTCTGGCACACCCACGCCGATACCGATGAAACCTTCATCGTGCTGGAAGGCGAATTGGTCATCCACTTTCGTGACGGCGAAGTAACCGTGGGAGCCGGCGAGATGTTTGTGGTGAAGAAGGGAATAGAGCACAAACCCAGCGCGGCGCAGGAGACCAAGCTGCTGTTGATCGAACCGCAGGGCGTGTTGAACACCGGCGATGAGACCAACGACCGGACCGCCGTGAACGATATCTGGATCTGAACTACTGCGCCGTCTGCACGCGAACGGTGCCGTTCGGCGCGCACTATAGCCGCGCCGGACAGCGCGGCGAAGGGCCAGTCACGCCCATTCGCCGGCCTTAAAGCACCGGTGACGCAGCGCTCACCACCCGCAGCGCCAGCCCTTCATAGGGATCGAGATTGAAGGTCATCTCGCCATTTTCGGTCAGGTCGCCCTCGATGCTTTCATGAATGATATCCACCACCGGGCCGGGAGCGACGCCAGGGAGGGTAATCGTTTCGCTGATGATCTCCGCGCTGAAGTTCAGCGCGGTGATTTGCACACCCTTGCCGGCAGGCAGCTCATGAACCATCACCAGCAGACCCGGCGACTGCACATCCGGAATCATGATCTGCTTGCTCGCCGCGATGTCGTAGGCCCGGCGCACGCTGAGGATGTGCTTGAGCTGACAGGCGAAGGAGCCGGATGTCTGCAATTGCTCGACCAGACTGCCGTAAAGCGAGCGCGCCCGCGGCAAGCCTTCGGCGGAGGTTTCGGCTTCGGGAGCAAGGTCGGCCAGGTCGTAGGCGCCGCGGTGCAGCCAGCGGGTGTCGCCATCGCCCATCAGGTGCTCGACCTGTTCTGCCTCAAGCGGCAGTGCGCCAACAAGGTCCCAGCCGGAGAGGGCGAAGACGCCGGGCTGCATGGCGTTGAACATCACCAGCAGGATATGCAGCCGCTGGATCTGCTCGATCTCGGCGGCGCCGATAGCGTTCAGGTCGCGAATACCCAGCGCGGCGGTGATGACGCTGACGGTGGTACAGGCCACCCCATTGGTGACGAACTTGAGGTTGTAGGGCGCGTGTTCGCCGGTCAGGCGTTCGTACATTTCCTCGCGAATGTGCTCGCGCAGAATGCCGCCCGGCAGCGTCTGGCCATGGTAGTGATAGTGGTCGTAGGCGTGCAGCGTCCAGAAATGCACGAGCTCGAGGGTCAGCTCGTCGTGATTCTGCATGGCATGTATCAAGGAGGCTGGATCGATCCCGAACGCATGCACCTCGCGCAGCATCAGCCGCAGGAACTCGGTGTCGCCGGTCAGCAGCGCATGGTGATAGGCGGGGCGGGTGATGAAGTCGTAGGACAGGTCAGCACCGCCATGGGACATGCTGGCAATGTCGTCGATGGTCAGGTTCAGTTCCTGGAAACTGAAACCGCCAGCCTTGCGGATAGTGCTGGCGATCAGCTGGTTGCCGGTCACCGACAGCGGATGGCTCTCGGACCAGGCGGTGCCCTCGGCGCGGCGCTCGACGCCAAGGAAGCCATTGGCATCCAGGCGCAGCACGCGCGCACCGGACACGTCGATGGCGTGCAGGGCATCGCCGATGATGAGTTGCTGGGCGGCAAAGGTCGGGTCCAGCCAGTTCAGCGAGGGCTGACCCTCCTTGAAGTAGTGCAGATAGACCCAGCGTCGGCGCTTGCCGTCTACGCCCGTCACAACGCCGGTCGCGCTCCAATCGGTGTCCTTGATGCCGGGCTCGAAGAAAATCACCCGCTGCAGTTGGCCGACTATGTAGTGCTTGTCCTTGAGTTGGTCGACCACGACTGGCGACAGGTTGACCGAGTCGCGCCCTTTGGACACTTCGGGCAGCAAGGGCCAGTCTTCTTCATTGATCTCGACCATGTGGTACAGGCCCGGGTAATCGCCATAGGCCATTTCTGCGAGACGGAAATCGGCGCCTTTGCCGGTATGCGCCGGGACGATGTCGTCGATGACGATGGCGTTGTGCGCAGCGGCCATGCGGCTGAGCTGCAACATCTCCGCCTCGGTGCCGAGGTTGGGGTCGATGTCGAAGCTGATGCGGTCGAAGTTGCCATCAATGGTCGGGGTGAATTCGCGCCCTCGCAGGCCGCCGGAGCGTTTCATCGGGCCGTTGTGGATGCCCTGGACGCCCAGCTCGGACAGGGCACTCCAAAGACGATCGTCGCCCAGCGCCTGGAGCACCGAGCCACCCTCGGGGGTCATGATCGCGGCGGGGTAGGCGGTGAACCACACGGATGAGATTGCACTGGCGTCGCGCGGTCGGGCCTGGGCGTAGGGCCGTTGCCAAAGCCGGGCCTGGCCTGCGTAAAGCCGGGCCCGCTGGCGGGCGGCGTGAAGCATGGACTGGCTTTCCAGCCATTCGATATAGGTGTTGTCTGGTGTGCTCATACGACGTTAGGTTCCCGGTGCGCTGAGGGAAGATGTAGTCGTTTGAGTCGGACGCACCGGCATCGTTGCATTGAGCGATGCGTCGATGCGGTGGAGAGGCGGTTTTTAGCTCAACGCCTTGCTCAGCCAGGGGTGAGATTGCTGGCGGGGTGCGACGTGCGGTCCTGTTCGCGAGCAAGCTCGCCCCTACGGGGCGATTGCGTTTGTTGTAGATCCGCCTTCGTCTTAGCCCGACGCGTTTCGCCAGCGAGCGGGTGTTCCAGCTCGTCGTGCCGCTTCAACGCGCTTCGGCCACCGCAGCGTTGCCCGGTTGCCCGGCCAGCTGGCGCTGCGCCATTTTCTGCTGTTTGTAGGCCAGCGCGGCGGGTGCCACGGGCGTCACCTTGCCGGTCTCCAGCCATTTCTTCAGACGGCTGGCATCGGCCATGTGGGTGTATTTGCCAAAGGCATCGAGCACCACGAAGGCCACCGGGCGCTGGTTCATCACGGTGCGCATCACCAAGCAATGCCCGGCGGCGTTGGTGAAACCGGTCTTGGTCAGCTGGATGCTCCAGTTCGGTTTGCGTACCAGCGCGTTGGTGTTGCGAAAGCCCTCCGTGTAGTTGGGCTTGCGGAACGCCACGGTCTTTTCCTTGGTGGTGCTGAACTGCTCGATCAGCGGGTAGGCCTGGCTGGCTTTGAGCAATTTGACCAGGTCGTTGGCGCTGGAGACGTTCTGCTCGGACAGGCCGGTGGGCTCGACGTAGTGGGTGTGAGCCATGCCCAACGTCCGAGCTTTGGTGTTCATCGCCTGAATGAAAGCGCGATAGCCGCCCGGATAATGGTGGGCCAGGCTCGCGGCGGCGCGGTTTTCGGAAGACATCAGGGTCAGCAGAAGCATTTCCCGGCGGCTGATTTCGCTGCCGATTCGCACCCGGGAAAAGACACCCTGCATTTCCTTCGCTTCACGGATAGTGACGGGAAGATGCTGATCGAGCGGCAACTTGGCATCGAGCACGACCATCGCCGTCATCAGCTTGGTCACCGAAGCGATGGGCACCACCATGTCCGGGTTGCTGGAATAGAGCACTTCGTTGGTCTTGAGGTCTACGAGCAGTGCGCTGCCGGAGGCCAGCACCTGCTGCGGCAAAACCTTGGGTGCAGCCGTTACGGAGGGAGACAGCATGACGCTGCCGCATGCGAGCAGCAGGCCGAGGATGGAATGACGAAATTTCAAAATAGACACCGATGAATTGGCAGTTGAAAAAGACGCACCGATACAGACGGGACGCAGCGCGCATTATAGGTAAACGCAGGTCTCAAATAAGACCCTGACGGCTTTTATTTCGGTGCGTTCGGCTCCGGTTCGGCTCCTTTCGGGGCAAGCCGCTACGCTCGTTTTACACAGGGCGCCCGAGCAATCTCTGTGATTCCGCAGCGCGCAAGCGCCTCTGAAGAGCATCAGTTGCCCTGCTTCAACGCCGGCTCGCGCGAGCCATGCAAGTTTCCAACGTCAATTGCGAGGCGCTTATCGTGCTATCGGCAGACGGGGCGCTTATACGCAATCAGGCCGACGGACGGGAACCTCGCACGTGCTGTGCTGGTCCGCTACCTACCAGACTTGGCCGTATCGAAGGCGCAACAGGCCGCACCTTCGGTAGATCAAGAGGTCCAAACAGCACATTCAAAAGGGGAGAACGATCATGTCCCGCTTCAGCCGCAAGCCCACCACACGCGACGAGATAGAGCGCGAAATTCACGACCTGATGGCCGCCCTCGACGAGCTCAAGCACGACGCGAACCGTGGAGCACGGCATCGCTTCGACTCCCTGCGCGCACGCGCCGAATCACTGTGGAACGACGCCAATTGGGACGAGCACTGCCGCGATCTGTCCAAGCGAAGCCGCGATGCCGGCCGCATGGCCAAGGATTGCGCGCGCGAGCATCCGCTGAGCACCGTGGCGCTGGCAGCCGGCGCTGTCGCGCTGATTGGCTATCTGGTCACGCGCCGTTAATCGGATCACCGCTCATGCTCAACGCCGAGACACCGAGACTCAAGTTCGCCCTGTACGGGGCGCACTCGAGCCTTGGCAATGCCTTGATGTGCGAGTTTCTGAGCCGACAGCACGAAGTCGTGGCACTGGTCGACGATTTCAATTCGATGACGGCACGCCCAGGTCTGCGCACCAAGACCGGCGACCTGTTCGATGCCATCAGCGTGTCGCAGAGCGTCGCCGGGATGGATGCGGTGATCTGTCTATACGGCAGTCCATCTGTGCCCACCGCATCGGGCGCTGCAGCAGAACAGCCGCCGCACGATCTGTATCAGGCGGTCGACGCGTTGTTGTCCGGGCTACCGAAAGTAGACGTCGAGCGGCTGATGCTGGTCGCCGACTTTTCCGCAACGGGTGATGAACCGAACGTCGCCGCCGCGCTGCAGCGCATCGCCGGACATCCGCTGCGATGGACGCTGGTGGATGCCGACGCTGAGGGTGACGATCTATCAATCGAGGATTTCAGCAATCTCGAAGATCTCGACACCAGCGATCGGCGTGTTCAGCTAAGGCGGGTTGCCGCCGGAATCGTCGACGAGCTGGAAACGCCGCAGCATCTGCATCAGCAGATTCACTTCCGCCTCTGATCCGATTTATTCAGGCTCAGCCCGCGAGCTGACGGCGCAGCTCCGATAACACCTGCGCCGATTCGGGCCGTACACCACGCCACAGCTCGAAGGCGGCGGCGGCTTGCTCGACCAGCATGCCAAGACCATCGCGCGTCGTCGCGCCCAGGGCGACAGCCCACTGGCAGAACGGCGTCGGCGCCGCGCCGTACATCATGTCGTAGCAGAAGGTCACGCCAGGGTTGATCAACCCCTCGGCCAGTGGCGGCAGTTCGCCGCTAAGACTCGCCGAGGTGCCGTTGATGATCAGATCGAAGGGGCCTTGGAGCTGCTCAAAGGCAGCGGCCGTCACAGGTCCCAGTTCGGCGAATTCGCCCGCCAGCTGTTCGGCCTTGGCCAGCGTGCGATTGGCGATGACCAGTGCGCTCGGGCGCTGCGCCAGCAAGGGCTCGAGCACACCACGCACCGCGCCGCCTGCACCCAGCAGCAGGATGCGCTTGCCTTGCAGCGCGACGCCGGCATTGTCGAGCAGGTCGCGGACCAGACCGACGCCGTCGGTGTTGTCGCCTAGCAGCGTGCCGTCTTCGAGTTTCTTCAACGTGTTCACCGCACCGGCACGCCGGGCACGGTCGGTCAGTTGGTCTGCCAGTCGGTAGGCCTGTTCTTTGAACGGCACGGTGACGTTGGCGCCCAGGCCCTGTGCGAAGAACTCGTAAGCGAAGCCGGTAAAATCATCCAGCGGCGCCAGCAAGGGTTCGTAATTGAGCGTTTGGCCAGTCTGCTGTGCGAACAGGCGATGGATCTGCGGCGATTTACTGTGGCCGATGGGGTTGCCGAAGACGCCGTAGCGGTCCATGAGTATTTCCTCGAAACTCGTCAGCGATTACAGGCGGTGGCGTGGAACGGTCAGAGCTGCTCGCCCAGCCAGTCGCGGTCCTGTAGAAAGTATTCGGTCAACCGCGCCTCCGGCGTGCCGGGCTCGGGGTGCTTGTCGTAGCCCCAGCTGACCTGTGGCGGCAGCGACATCAGGATCGATTCGGTACGTCCACCCGATTGCAGACCGAACAGGGTGCCGCGGTCGTAGACCAGGTTGTATTCCACATAGCGACCGCGACGCAGCGCCTGGAATTCGCGCTCGCGCTCTCCGAACGGCGTCGCCTTGCGCTTGCGGATAATCGGCAGATACGCCTCGAGATAGGCATCGCCGACGGCGCGCATGAAGGCGAAGCTGGTATCGAAGTCCCACTCATTCAGATCGTCGAAGAAAAGCCCGCCAACCCCACGCGGCTCGTTGCGGTGCTTGATGTGGAAATAGCGGTCACACCATTCCTTGTAGCGCGGGTAGACGTCCGCACCGAAGGGCGCGCATGCGTCGCGGGCGACGCGGTGCCAATGCACGCAGTCTTCTTCGTTGCCGTAGTAGGGCGTCAGGTCGAAGCCGCCACCGAACCACCAGACCGGCGCTTCGCCTTCCTTTTCGGCAATAAAGAACCGCACGTTTGCATGGGACGTCGGTACGTAGGGGTTTTCCGGATGGATCACCAGCGACACGCCGAGCGCCTCGAAGCCGCGACCGGCCAGCTCGGGGCGCTGGGCGCTGGCCGAGGGCGGAAGGCCGGTGCCATGTACGTGAGAGAAGTTCACGCCGCCCTTTTCGATCAGCGCGCCGTTCTCGATCACTCGAGTCCGACCACCGCCGCCAGCCGGGCGGGTCCAGGCGTCTTCGACGAAGCGGGCGCCGCCGTCTTCAGCTTCGAGGGCGGTGCAGATACGGTCCTGCAGGTCGAGCAAATAGGCTTTGACGGCTTCGGTACGCTCGTTCACGAATTCACCTTGGCAAGTAACGGCACCACTCGTGGCAATGATCAGCCCAGCAGTGCTTCAGCAAAAGGGCCGGCAAGCATATCACCCAGCCGATTGACGGATGCGCTCTGGAAGCGTTGGATAGGCTCTTTGCATAAGCCAGGAGTCGATATGTCGCAGCGCATCCAGTTCAGTCAGCATGGTGGTCCCGAGGTTCTCGAGCGGATCGACGCACCCATTACCGCCCCCGGCACTGGTGAAGTCCGGGTTCGCAATCACGCGGTTGGCCTGAATTTCATCGACACTTATTTCCGCAGCGGGCTCTACGTTCCGCCGAGTCTGCCGTCGGGACTGGGCACCGAGGGTGCCGGAGTGGTCGAAGCGGTGGGCGAGGGCGTCCAGGACTTCCAGATCGGTGACCGTGTCGCCTATGCCACCGGCCCGCTGGGCGCCTATGGCGAGCACCACACACTACCGGCGCGGCATCTGGTGAAACTGCCGGAAGCCATCAGCTACGAACAGGCCGCGGCCGTCATGCTCAAGGGCCTGACCACGCAGTATCTGCTACGCCAGACGCACGAACTGAAAGCAGGCGAAACCGTGCTGTTCCACGCAGCGGCCGGTGGCGTCGGTTCGATCGCCTGCCAGTGGGCCAAGGCCATCGGCGCCAAACTGATCGGTGTGGTTGGTTCGGCGGAAAAAGCCGAGCGGGCCAAATCACTCGGTGCCTGGGCGACCATCGACCGCACCCGGGAAGACGTCGCGCAGCGGGTGCTGGAACTCACCGATGGCAAGAAGTGCCCGGTAGTCTACGACTCGGTGGGCAAAAGCAGCTGGGAGATTTCGCTGGATTGCGTGGCGCCACGCGGCCTGCTGGTCAGCTTCGGCAATGCCTCAGGCGCGGTGACTGGGGTCAATCTAGGGGTGCTGTCGCAGAAAGGTTCGCTGTATGTCACCCGACCGACGCTCGCCGGCTACGCGGATACCGCCGAGCGCCTGCAGACCATGGCTGCCGAGCTGTTCGAGATGATCGCCAGCGGCAAGGTCACCGTGGAGATCGGTCAGCGCTATCCGCTCGCCGAAGCGGCCGAGGCACAGCGCCAGCTCGCGGCGGGCAAGACTACCGGCTCAACCATCCTGCTGCCCTGAGGCTGTGTCAGCTAGCCCAGCTCCCTGACGCCGGTGGGCGTCAGGACGCGCGAATGACCTCGCCGTCGCGTATATCGCGAATGATACTAGGGTTGCGTCGCCCACCCAGGCGGCCACCAAGCACTCCATCCAGTTCGCCGGGGAAGTATTGCTCGACGCGCAGACGCGACCGCGCCGAAGGACGGCCGGCCGGGTTGGCAGACGTGGACACCACCGGGCCGGTCAAGGCGCAAAGCCTGGCCACCAGCGGATGATCGGTGACGCGCAGGGCCACGCTGTCGTGTTTGCCGGTAATCCAGTCCGGCAGACGGTCGCGGTGCGGCACCAGCCAGGTGTTCGGCCCCGGCCACGTACCGGCGAGCCGATCCAGCCAACGCTCGGGCAGATCTTCCAGAAGGAAATCGAACTGTTCGATACGGCCAGCCACCAGGATCAAACCTTTCTCCACCGGACGCTCTTTAAGCGCGAGTAATCGGTGCACTGCCTCGCTATCCCAAGGATCGCAACCCAGCCCCCACACGGCTTCGGTCGGATAGGCGATCACCCCGCCGTTTCTGACGACCCGGGCTGCCTGCTGCACGCGCCAGTTACCGACCATTGCGACCTCCACCAAGACTGATCGGCGCAGTTTACCCAAGCGCTTATGGCTGCACAGCTGCGCTTAGCTTGCTCGTGCGATCCAAAAGCCGTTTTCGCATGCGACCAGCCCCTCAATTTCCAACTCGGTCAGTTCCGCCAGCACCTGCGCCAGCGGTTGCGCGACCGCACCGGCGAGGGTCTCGCTGCTCATCGGCGCAGCGTGCAGCTGGTCGAGGAGTGCATGTGCAGGTCTGGCAGGCTTCGGTTGGCTCGCTGCAGTCGTCTGCTGCCAGCCGCGTAACGCCTGGAGTATGTCCTCGACACTTTCCACTAACGCTGCGCCCTGGCGGATCAATCGATGGCAACCGCGCGCACCGGGATGGTGAATCGAGCCCGGTATCGCATAGACCTCGCGGCCCTGTTCGGCCGCGAGCCGGGCGGTGATCAGCGAACCGCTAGACGGACTGGCCTCGACCACCAGTACACCCAGCGATAGGCCACTGATGATGCGGTTGCGACGCGGAAAGTTGGAGGCATGCGGCGCGCAATCCAGCGGCAGCTCGGAAACCAGCGCGCCACCAGCTTCGACGATGCGTGCGGCAAGGCCCAGATGGCGACGCGGATAAAGCTGCTGCAGACCCGTTCCGAGCACGGCGATAGTCTTGCCGCCGACATCCAATGCGCCCTGGTGCGCTGCGCCATCGATACCCAGCGCCAGACCGCTGGTGATCACGAATCCGCCGGCGGCCAGGCTTCGCGCGAAGGCCTGAGCATTGTCCAAGCCCGGCCGCGAAGCGCGGCGACTGCCCACCATGGCCAGTTGCGGAAGCTCCAGCAGGCTTGGGGCACCTTCGACGAACAGCAGCGGGGGAGCATCTGGCAATTCCGCGAGCAACGCAGGATATCCAGGATCGTCCCACATCAGCAGGTGGTGGTCGGGTTGTTCCAGCCAACTCAGCGCCGCGCCGGCTCGCTCACGTATCGCCGGGCTACGCCTGGGTTCGGCACAGCTGGCCGGCAGCCCCAGCGCTCGCCAGGCAGTAGCCGGCGCGCTGAGCGCGGACGAAGCGTCGGGAAAGGCACTGAGCAATTTGTGCAGACGCCGCGGTCCCAACTCCGGCAGCAGATGCAGGCGCAGGCGGGCTTCAAGTTCGGCAGGAGAAATTGCAGGCATGGTGAACATTCCTTGTCTTGTCGCACCGCATCCATGCGGTGGTAACCGGCAGAAAGAACGAGCCCCGCATTCAGGCTGCGTGAAAACGTAGCGAGCGAAGGTTAGGCAAGGCAAAAACAGGCGGGAAGCGGACTGGGCTCGCACTCGAGTTTACGAGCTGTAAATGAGCATTCCGACTGGGCTCGCATCCGAGCCTGTTTTTAACGCGGCATAACCGAGCGCAGTAGTTTTCACACAGTCTGAGCAGCGGGGCACGAAACTCAGGGATTGCGGACCTTGTCCATCACGGCCAGGGAGCGAGTGGCCTGCAGCACCAGGCCGTAGCTCAGCTTGTCGTAGGTGCGGAAGACCATCAGCAGCCCCGAACGCTCATCGGGAATTTTGACGTTCTCGCCGGTCACCCGATCGCGTACGGTTTCACCGGTCTTGTAAACGGCCAGTACGTTGCCGATCTTGAGGCCGTCACGCGCGCCCTTGTTCAGGGTCACCACGTCGAACTGGCCGATCTGGGTGACGCCGCGTGGTACGTCGAGGATTACGCCCTTGATTTCGCCTTCCGGCTCGCTCGGCATGAAGGTTGAATTCACCGCACGTTCCTCGCTGGGGAACATGCGATCGCCGATGCGCGCTTCCTGGGTGACTCGGGTCAACATCATGGTGGCGATATCGCCCTCCATGTCGATGAGTTCGGCGGTACCGACGTCATCGGCATTGATACCAAGGAATTCCTCTGTCTCAGGATCCACATAGGCCTTGCCCTGACGGAAGATTCCGTAGACGGCGATTCCGTCCTCGAACTCGCCACGTCCGTATACACGGTCACCGGAGCCGCTGATGACGCGCTCGGCGTTGCCAGCGACGATGTATGGCGCGGCCTCGAACTCGGCAGCGCTGTCGACGATGCGGTTGCTCAGCAGAAAGCTGTTGATTGCTTCCAGCGGGATGGTGCTAATCGCTTCGGCGATTGGCGTGGTGCGTACGGTTGGGGAAAGCTTGATGGTCCCGCGCGATGCGCCGCGGTTGAGCATGATGCGCGGCTGGCCGTCGATATAGACCAGGCTCAGGCTGTCGCCGGGATAGATCAGATGCGGGTTTTCCACCTGCGGGTTGGCGTGCCAGAGCTCCGGCCATTTCCAGGGTTCGCTGAGGAAGCGACCGGAAATATCCCAGAGTGTGTCGCCTTTCACTACGGTGTACTGCTCCGGATGGTCATCCTTTAGCTGTACAGCGGCTTGTGCCATGCTGCCAACCGCCACCAGCAGCAGGGCGAGTAGTGATTTCCTCATGTGGTGAATCCCTTTATGATGTGCTTTCACGTAAAGCGCCCTAGCGCCGCAGAAACCCTTGTGGAAAGCGGCGTTAAGCCGTTTACAAGCTGCTCGGCATCTTAGCAGCGGCTTTTGACTTTATTCCATAAGTGCATCACAAACGCATATGGCAATCCTGAACATCCTTGAATTTCCCGATCCGCGCCTGCGCACCATCGCCAAACCGGTGGATGTGGTCGATGACGGCCTTCGCCAATTGATCGACGACATGTTCGAGACCATGTACGACGCACCGGGCATCGGCTTGGCCGCGACGCAGGTCAACGTGCACAAGCGTGTGGTGGTAATGGACCTGTCCGAGGACAAGTCCGAGCCGCGCGTATTCATCAATCCTGAGTTCGAGTTCCTCACCGAGGAGATGGAGCAGTACCAGGAAGGCTGCCTGTCGGTGCCCGGCTTCTACGAGAACGTGGACCGCCCGCAGAAGGTCAAGGTCAAGGCGCTGGACCGCGACGGCCAACCCTACGAGCTGATCGCCGAAGGCCTGCTAGCCGTGTGCATCCAGCACGAGTGCGATCACCTCAACGGCAAATTGTTCGTCGACTATCTGTCCAACCTCAAGCGCGACCGGATCAAGAAGAAGCTGGAAAAGATTCACCGCCAGCAGGCTTGATCACCGCTCCGAAGGCTTGCAGCAGCAAGCCTTTTTTATTGATGAGTCCTTTCCATGCGCATCGTTTTTGCCGGTACTCCTGAATTCGCCGCTCAGCATCTGCAAGCCCTGCTCGACGCAAAGCGGCAGATAGTTGCGGTTTATACGCAGCCGGATCGACCAGCCGGACGTGGGCAAAAGCTGATGCCCAGCCCGGTCAAGCAACTCGCGTTGCAGCACGACATTCCGGTGTATCAGCCGCAGACGCTGCGCGATCCAGCTGCGCAAGCGGAATTGGCTGGGCTGCAGACCGATCTGATGGTCGTGGTCGCCTATGGATTAATTCTTCCGCAGACTGTGCTCGACCTGCCGCGCCTGGGTTGCATCAACAGTCACGCCTCGCTGCTTCCGCGCTGGCGCGGCGCAGCGCCGATTCAGCGCGCGGTCGAAGCCGGCGACGCCGAATCCGGCGTGACCGTGATGCAGATGGAAGCAGGGCTGGATACCGGGCCGATGCTGCTCAAGGTCACCACGCCCATTACCCGCGACGACACCGGCGGCACCCTGCATGACCGCCTTGCCGAACTCGGTTCGCGCGCAGTGGTTGAAGCGATCGCGGCGCTGGAGGCCGGGACGCTGCAAGGCGAGGTACAGGACGACAGTCTGGCTACCTATGCGCACAAGCTGAACAAGGACGAGGCGCGCATCGACTGGCGCCGCCCGGCTGTCGAGCTTGAGCGCCTGATACGCGCTTTTCATCCCTGGCCGATTTGCCACAGCAGCCTGGACGGGGCCACCGTGAAGATTCACGACGCACGTTTGGTTGAGGGGCAGGGCGCGCCGGGCCAGATCATCGGTGCCGGCAAGGACGGTTTACAAGTCGCGTGCGGCGAAGGCTTGCTGCTGCTTACTCGTCTGCAGCTGCCGAACGGAAAACCGTTGAGTTTCAGCGATCTATATAACAGCCGACGTGAGCAATTCGCGCCTGGCAAGGTGTTCGAATAATGTCGATGAATCCGCGCCTCGCCGCGGCCCGCGCGCTGAGCGTGGTGCTCTCCGGCAAGGCCTCGCTGGGCAGCAGCCTGCCCGAGGTGTTGGGCAAAGTCGATGGGCGTGATCGCGGCCTGACCCAAGAGCTGGCCTTTGGCGCTGCGCGTTGGCAACCGCGACTGGCCGGTCTCGCCGATCGGTTGTTGCAGAAACCGTTCAAGGCCGCTGATCGTGATGTCGAGGCATTATTGCTGGTCGGTCTCTATCAGCTGTTTTACACCCGCATTCCGCCGCATGCAGCCATTGGCGAGACCGTTGGCTGCGCCGACAAGCTGAAGAAGTCCTGGGCCAAAGGCCTGCTCAACGCGGTGCTGCGCAACGCCCAGCGCGACAGCGAGGCACTGTTCGCCGAACTGGAGCGTGATCCAGTCATCCGCTTCGCCCACCCGCGCTGGTTGCAAAAGTCATTAAAGGCGCACTGGCCCGAACACTGGCAAGCAATCTGCACCGCGAACAACGCGCATCCGCCGATGATGCTGCGGGTCAATCACCGCCAGGTCGGCCGTGATATCTACCTGGGCGAATTACAGGCGGCGGGCATCGAAGCGTTTCCATGCGGTCACAGCCAGGATGGCATTCGTCTGGCTGAGGCCTGCGACGTCAACCAACTGCCGGGCTTTTCCGAAGGCCGCGTCAGTGTGCAGGACGAAGCAGCCCAGCTGGCCGCTGGGCTGCTCGATCTCGCACCGGGCCAACGCGTTTTGGACGCTTGCTGCGCGCCTGGCGGCAAGACCTGTCACATCCTTGAGCGCGAGCCGAACCTGAAAGAAATCATCGCGCTGGATCTGGAGCCGAAGCGATTGCAGCGCGTACAAGAAAACCTCGACCGGCTGAGATTGCAGGCAACACTGGTTGCCGCCGATGCGCGTGCGACCGGCCAATGGTGGGATGGTCGGCCATTCCAGCGCATTCTCCTCGACGCCCCTTGCTCGGCGACCGGCGTGATCCGCCGCCATCCGGACATCAAGCTTGCCCGGCAGGCCGAAGACATCGCGCCATTGGCAACCCTCCAAAGCGAAATGCTCGACGCGCTCTGGCCAACCTTGGCGGTCGGCGGTGTGCTGCTGTACGCCACTTGTTCGGTATTGCCCACCGAGAATCGTGAGGTGATCGAGGCGTTCCTTGCGCGAACGCCGGGCGCTCGCGAACTGGACCTACCGAGTGGTTTCGGCGTCGAACAGTCTCATGGTCGTCAGCTGCTGCCGCAGGAAGAGGGCCATGATGGCTTCTATTACGCCAAACTGATAAAAATCGCGGCCCAACCCAACGGCAAGCGTATCTAAATGAGACAGCGGAGCACTTCGGCGAGGCGGAATCAGGGTGGTGGTGACGGCGGTGAGCCGCGGTGGGCTAAAGCCCACCCTACGGATTTGCGATGAGCGGCATCAGCTTTGTAGGGTGGGCCGGGCGACTGTCAGCCCACCAATATGTAATCAACAAGCACCGTAGGGTGGGCTTCAGCCCACCGAGAGGCGCCGGCATCATTCGATTGCGGTGGGCTAATGCGGAACGTCGCCCGGTCCACCCTACGGATTTGTAATCGATAAGTTTGGCCAATCATGGGCGGCCGAAAGCTGCCCTTCAGGAGCGACTTCGTGAAGATCATCATTCTCGGCGCAGGGCAGGTGGGCGGCACGCTTGCCGAGAACCTCGCCAGCGAAGCCAACGACATCACCGTGGTAGATACCGACGCCGATCGCCTGCGTGATCTTGGAGATCGCCTGGACATTCGCACCGTAGTCGGTCGCGGCTCGTTTCCCACGGTTTTACGTCAGGCCGGTGCGGATGATGCCGACATGCTGGTGGCCGTGACCAACAGCGATGAGACCAATATGGTTGCCTGTCAGGTCGCCTATACGCTGTTCCGCACTCCGACCAAGATCGCCCGGGTGCGCGAGTCGGTGTACCTGACCCGTTCCGGCCTGTTCAGCAACGAGGCGATTCCGGTCGACGTGCTGATCAGCCCCGAGCAGGTTGTCACCAACTACATCAAACGCCTGATCGAGCATCCCGGTTCCCTGCAGGTAATCGACTTCGCCGGGGGCAAGGCGCAGCTGGTAGCGGTACGGGCTTATTACGGCGGCCCGCTGGTGGGACAGGAACTGCGCCAGATTCGCAAACACATGCCTCACATCGATACACGCGTGGCAGCTATCTTTCGTCGCAACCAGGCCATCCTGCCGCAGGGCGATACGGTTATCGAAGCCGATGACGAAGTTTTCTTCATCGCCGCACGCGGGCATATCCGCGCTGTGATGAGTGAGATGCGCCGACTCGATGAAAACTACAAACGCATCGTGATCGCCGGCGGCGGGCATATAGGCGAACGCCTCGCGGAAGCTATCGAAAGCCGTTATCAGGTGAAGATCATCGAGACGAATCCGGTACGCTGCCGCTACCTCTCGGACACCCTCGACAGCACCATCATTCTCCAGGGCAGCGCCTCGGATCGCGATTTGCTAGTGGAAGAAAATATCAACGACGCCGATGTCTTCCTCGCGCTGACCAACGACGACGAAGCCAACATCATGTCGTCGCTGCTCGCCAAGCGCCTCGGCGCACGCAAAGTGATGTGCATCATCAACAACCCGGCCTATGTCGATCTGGTCCAGGGCGGCGAGATCGATATCGCCATCAGCCCACAGCTGGCCACCATTGGTACTTTGCTGACCCACGTACGCCGTGGGGACATCGTCAGCGCCCACTCGCTGCGCCGCGGTGCAGCCGAAGCAATCGAGGTAATCGCCCACGGCGATCCGCGGTCAAGCAAGGTGGTCGGCCGTGAAATCGGCAAAATCGCCCTACCGCCGGGAACCACCATCGGCGCGGTAATTCGTGACGAAGAGGTGCTGATCGCCCATGACAACACGGTGATCGAGTCGGGCGACCATGTGATTTTGTTCCTCGTCGACAAGAAGCAGATTCGCGACGTGGAACGCCTGTTCCAAGCTGGGCTTACCTTTTTCTGATTCGATTCATTCCCGTCCATCCCAGCACCCGCGACGCTATCGCGGGTGCCGTGCGGCTTAAGCCAGTTCGTACGAACCCCATTCTTTCCTCCTGAATCGAATCAATTCGACTCAGATGCCCGCTAAATTTCCGTTAAGCTCCCAGGTTTTGTATGCTCGGGTAGGGTTACGAAGCCGCTTTGTCTAGCGAAGGCCTTCCGTTAACTCACGGTGATGGATAAGAACAACGAGGCAACATCATCGTAAGACAGGTTTGACTACGTTCGCCCCTGGCAACTGCCTCCTAAAGCTAATGATCCGTTACCGGATTTCAAAGGAACAAAGGAGAGACACCATGAGGAATTTCAGCATCTCACCCATTGCCCGGCTACTGATCGGTTGCACCGCACTCGCGAGTGTCACGATCAGCAGCCTGGTCCAGGCCGATACCCTGGAAGACATCAAGGACAGCAGCAGCGTCCGCATCGGCTATGCCAACGAAACACCCTTCGCATACACCGCCACCGACGGCAGTGTCACCGGCGAATCCCCTGAAATCGTAGAGAAGATTTTCCAGCGGATGGGTATCGAGACCATCAAACCCGTCCTGACCGAATGGGGTTCGTTGATCCCCGGCCTGCGCGCCAGCCGCTTCGATTTGATCGCAGCCGGCATGTACATCACTCCCGATCGTTGCAAGCAAGTGCTGTTTACCGATCCGCACTATCAATTGCCAGATACCCTGCTGGTTCTCGCTGGCAATCCAGAAAACCTGCGCAGTTACGAAGACATCGCCAATAATCCCGATGTGAAACTGGCCATCATGTCCGGCACGGTCAACCTTGCCTATGCACGCGAAGCCGGCATCAAGGACTCGCAAATCGTCCAGGTCCCGGACACCACCTCGCAGCTGCAGGCCGTGCGCACCGGACGTGCCGATGCCGCCATCGGCACCCAGTTGACCATGAAGGGTCTGGCTGACAAGGCGGGCGATAAGGTCGAGGCTACTACTGACTTCAAGGATGACCCTGCCCACACCGGCTACGGTGCGCTGGCCTTCCGTCCAGAAGACAAGGCGCTGCGTGACGCAGTCAACGCCGAGCTGAAAAAGTGGCTTGGCAGCGAAGAGCACTTGAAGACCGTCGCCCCCTTCGGCTTCGATCGCTCGAACGTCACGGACAAAACTGCCGAAGAGCTCTGCAGCGCCTGATCGAGTCGATGCGGCCGCTCTTCGCGCCGCGCCGGCTTCACTCCAGTGAACGATCCTTCGATAGCTCCCTCGCCTCTGCTTGGATGCACCGCTTCATCGCGGTACATCAGTCAGCGGCTGGCTGCTTCTCGCTGCCCCGCGTGTAAAGACTGGAACGCAGCCCACTTACGCAGCCAGGCCTTACCGGATGGCTTGCGATCTCAGCTCCGATTTTCCTGGAGCCAACCGGAAACCCAAGATGAACGAACTACTCCCTCTCCTGCTGCAAGGCGCCTGGGTGACCGTGCAGGTCACCTTCTGGGGCTCCTTGCTGGCGATAGTCGCCGCGCTGATCGGCGCGTTAGGACGACTCTCGCCGATCGCCCCGCTGCGCTGGCTAGCCATCGCCTACATCGAGCTGTTTCGCGGCAGTTCGCTGTTGGTCCAGCTGTTCTGGCTCTATTTCGTGCTGCCGATGCCGCCATTCAATATTTCCATGAGCGCGTTCAATGTCGCGGTAATCGGCCTCGGCCTGAATATCGGCGCCTACGGTGCAGAAGTGCTGCGCGGCGCCATACGCTCAGTACACGAGGGCCAGCGCGAGGCTTGCCTGGCCCTGAACATGACTGCCTGGCAACGGCTTCGAAGGATCATCCTGCCGCAGGCGTTGCTGGCAGCGATTCCTCCGGGCACCAACTTGCTGATCGAATTGCTGAAAAATACCTCGCTGGTCTCGCTCATCACATTGTCTGATCTGGCCTTCCGCGCACGCCAGCTGGACCAGGCAACGCTGATGACCATGGAAATTTTCGGCCTGGCACTGGTGATGTACTTCGTCCTGGCGCAGATCATCAACTTCTCCATGCGCATGCTGGAACGCCGCCTGGGCCGCGGTCGCATGCGCGGAGGGTTGACATGAACTTCTTCGACTGGGAATTCGCCTGGGACATCCTGCCCAGGCTGCTGGACGCTTCGCTGAAGACCATCGGCATCACCCTGGCTGGATTTGCCATCGCCATCGTTCTGGGGCTGTTTCTCGCGGTGGGTCGGCGCAGCCGACATCGCTGGCTGTCGTGGCCGATGACCGGTCTTATCGAGTTCATCCGCAGCACACCGCTGCTGATTCAGGTGTACTTCCTGTTCTTCGTGTTGCCCAACTTCGGTCTCAACCTGTCGGCGCTGCAGGCCGGGATCATCGGCATCGCGCTGCACTACGCCTGCTACACCGCCGAGGTCTATCGCGCCGGGCTCGATGCCGTGCCGCGTGCGCAATGGGAGGCGGTGACTGCGTTGAACATGAAGCCGCTCAACGCCTACCGCAAGATCATCCTGCCGCAGGCCCTGCGGCCCATTCTGCCAGCGCTGGGCAACTACCTGATCTCGATGCTGAAGGACACGCCGGTGCTGTCCGCAATCACCGTGGTGGAGATCATGCAGCGAGCCAAGAACATTGGCTCGGAACATTTCCGCTACCTGGAGCCGATCACCATGGTTGGCCTGTTTTTCCTCATTCTCAGTCTCGGCCTCGCCTGGTTCGTGCGCCGTCTGGAAAACCGTATGGAGCTAGCCCGATGAACGCATTGATGCCTGCCGCCGAGGCCTCGAACCCGACCGACGCTACCACCGAGCCGGAAATCATGGTGCAGTTCCGCGACGTGACCAAGCGCTACGGCGACCTGACCGTGCTCAATCACCTCGATCTGGATGTGCGAAACGGTGAAAAGGTCGCCATCATCGGTCCCAGCGGCTCGGGCAAATCCACCCTGCTGCGTGCATTGATGACGCTGGAAGATATCGATGAAGGGGTGATCATGGTCGATGACGAACCGCTGACGCATATGCCCGGCGCCAACGGCGATCTGGTCCGCGCCAATGCCCGACACTTGCGCCGAGTGCGCGGCAAGGTAGGCATGGTGTTCCAAAGCTTCAATCTGTTTCCGCACATGAGCACCCGGCAGAACGTAATGGAAGCGCCGGTGCAAGTGCTGGGCCTGTCGAAAGCCGAAGCGCGCGAGCGCGCCGAAGAGCTGCTAGCCATGGTCGGATTGGAAGATAAGCTCGATCATTACCCGTCGCAGCTGTCCGGCGGCCAGCAGCAGCGTGTGGCGATTGCCCGCGCGTTGGCGATGCGGCCAAAAGTGATGCTGTTCGACGAGGTGACCTCGGCGCTGGATCCGGAGCTCTGTGGCGAGGTGCTCAATGTCATTCGCCGGTTGGGCGATGCACATAGCCTGACGATGCTGATGGTCACTCACCAGATGGGATTCGCGCGCGAGTTTGCCGACCGCATATGCTTCTTCAACGAGGGCCGCATTCATGAACAAGGCACGCCGGACGAGCTGTTTGGCAATCCTCGCGAGGAGCGTACCCAGGAATTTCTCAGTGCCGTGAACCAGGCGAGCTAGGCGGATCGCGAGCGGCAGCCCGAATCGTCTCGCTGCCGTTAGCCAGCCTTACGGTACTCACCGTCGAAGGGGAGAGCAGATGCTCGAATCACTGGAAAAGATGCTGGCCAAAGGCATGGACAATCCCATGCTGCGCTTCGGCCTTGGCAAGGGTTACCTAGACGCAGATGACGCGGCTCAGGCCGCCGTGCATCTGCAGCGCTGCGTCGAGCAGGATCCCAAGTACTCGGCTGCCTGGAAGCTGCTCGGCAAGGCGCTGCAGGTTAACGGTGACCTTGATGGCGCGCGCCAGGCATGGGAGAAGGGGTTGCTCGCAGCACAGGCGCACGGAGATAAACAGGCCGAGAAAGAAATGGGGGTGTTCCTGCGCAAGCTAAACAAGCAGCTGTCCAGCTAGCGCGCGGCAGGAGCAGAGCGTGTTGCCTCAGTCCTCGTGGATGAAGCGCAAGCCGGCACCCTCGGCATCGACGCGCATCACTTCCATCTGCAGCTCCGGTGCCGGGATCGGCAGATCCTGCACCTGGCCGCGGACGATCATGCCCGGCTGAAGCTCGGTCAGTTGTGGATGTTTGACGTACACACCGCCATCGGACAGGTCGCGCGTGTGGGCGAAGACCTCTCCAAAGGACTCATGACTGATGCGAATGCGGCACTTCATAGATGCTCGCGGGTACTGTCGCTGATTGGCGTTTCCCATGACTTTCCTTGTTGTTATGCGTTGGATGTCGTCAGTACCAGCGCGTTTCGCCGACGGGGCGTTTCTTGAAACGCTTCATGGTCCACATGTACTGGCTCGGCCATGTACGGACATAGCGTTCGACAACGCCGCTCATGGCGGCTACCGCGACTTCGATGTCCTCGTCATACATCGCTGACGGTGCCGCTTCGAGAATCACTTTGTAGCCTGAACCATCCTCCAGGCGCAACGCATGAAGAAACACGCCGATCGCCTTGCCGCCGGTGAGCATACCGGGCACGAACTTGCTGGTCAGTGCCTGGGTTCCGAGAAAAGGTACGAATACGCCAGCGCCCTCGCTGGGCTCCGGATCAGCGGGAATCCCCACGGCGCCGCCGCGGCGAACTTCCTTGATTACGCTGATGATGCCCTCACGGGTCGAAGGCGCGACCTTGTTGCCCAGCTGCACGCGCTGGCGCTGCAACAGGTCGTCTACCGCCTTGAGTTTCGGCGGGCGATAGAAAATGATCGGTTTGCACTGCGCGCAATAGAAGTGATTGAGCACTTCCCAGTTGCCAAGGTGGCTGGTAATGCCGACGACCCCCTTGCCGGAGGCCAGCGCCTGTTCCAGCACCTCCAACCCCTCGACTTCCTTGACCAGACGCAGCGTTTTGTCCGCTGGCCAGATCCAGGCGCAGGCACTTTCGGTAAAGGTCTTACCGATCTGCTGCAGGCTTTGCTTGAGCAGGCGCTCCTGCTGGGCAGCATCGAGCTCGGGAAAACACTTGGCCAGGTTGGTCCGGGCGACTTCGCGCGAGCGGTTGGGCAGTTTCCACATCAACCAGCCGATGAGCCCGCCCAGCCCTTGTACCGCACGCCAGGGCAGCAGGGCGAACAGGCGCAGGAAACCGACCACCAACGCACCTTTGAACTTTTCCACGCGACACTCCGAAGAAAACCAGTCGCCTAGTGTACCTGCAACAATCGCCTGTCTTCAGTGGCGTAGGTGGTACGACACGCCATAAACCGGTCGTAACCACCGGCCTGTGGCCAGGCGGTGGTATACGTCCTACGCCTTGCCTGCCGTCAGTTCCGCATGCCGCTCGCAATCGAGTACATGGTCCATGACCATGCCGCAGGCCTGCATATAGGCGTAGCAGATGGTGGGGCCGACGAAGCTGAACCCGGCCTTCTTTAACGCTCGGCTCATGGCCTCGGCCTCCGCCGTCACGGCCGGCACCTGCTTGATCGACTCGAAACGATTGATCTTCGGTTGGCCACCGACGAACGACCACAACCAGCCAACCGGATCTTCCAATTCCAGCCAGCGTTGAGCATTGCGCCGTGCGGCTTCGAGTTTGCGCCGGTTGCGGATGATGCCTGGATCAAGCATGCGCTCGTCAATTTCGGCATCGGTCATCCGCGCCAGACGTTGCGGATCGAAGCCGAACAGCACTTGGCGATAGCGCTCGCGCTTTCGCAGCACGGTTATCCATGACAGCCCGGCCTGAAACGCCTCGAGTATCAAGAATTCGAAAAGAACCTGTGGATCGCGAGTCGGCACACCCCACTCGCTGTCGTGATAATCGATGTACAGCGGGTCATCGCTGCACCAGGCGCAACGCGGCATTTCCTTGTCCTTGAAAAGGGCGACGAACTCGCCTCAAAGCATAACCCGAAGGTGCGCGCCACGCCGGGCCGGGGCTGTTATCAGGTATACTCCGAGGCTTTCTGTCGAAGCCAGCACAGGTGAAATTTTGACCCAGCCTACGCCTGCCGTGCGCACCTTCCAAGACCTGATCCTCGCCCTGCAAAGCTACTGGGCGGAGCAGGGCTGCGTGGTTCTGCAGCCCTATGACATGGAAATGGGCGCCGGTACCTTCCACACCGCCACCTTCCTGCGCGCCATCGGTCCCGAGACCTGGAACGCCGCTTATGTGCAACCCTCGCGCCGTCCAGCCGATGGCCGCTATGGCGAAAACCCCAACCGTCTGCAGCACTACTATCAATTCCAGGTGGTGCTGAAACCCAATCCGGACAACATCCAGGACCTTTATCTCGGCTCGCTGCGCCACATCGGTGTGGATACTTTGGTGCACGACGTGCGCTTCGTCGAGGACAACTGGGAATCGCCAACGCTGGGCGCGTGGGGGCTAGGCTGGGAGGTCTGGCTGAACGGCATGGAAGTCACCCAGTTCACCTATTTCCAGCAGGTCGGCGGTATCGAGTGCTATCCGGTGACTGGCGAGATCACCTACGGCCTGGAACGACTGGCCATGTATCTGCAAGGCGTCGACTCGGTTTACGACCTGATCTGGGCCGACGGCCCGTTCGGCACCGTCACCTACGGCGACGTGTTCCATCAGAACGAGGTGGAGCAGTCTACCTACAACTTCGAGCACGCCAACGTCGAAAAGCTGTTCGAACTGTTCGATTTCTATGAGTCGGAAGCCAATCGGCTTATCGAGCTGCAACTGCCTTTGCCGACCTACGAAATGGTGGTCAAGGCCTCGCACACGTTCAACCTGCTTGATGCCCGCCGGGCCATCTCGGTTACCGCTCGCCAACAGTACATTTTGCGTGTGCGTGCGCTGGCTCGTGCCGTGGCGCAGAGCTACCTGCAGGCGCGCGCCAAGCTCGGCTTTCCCATGGCCACCCCCGACCTGCGTGATGAAGTACTGGCCAAGCTGGAGGCTGCAGAATGAGTGCACTGGATTTCCTGGTCGAGCTCGGCACCGAAGAGCTGCCGCCCAAGGCGCTCGGCAAGCTTTCCGACGCGTTTCGCGTCGGCATTGAAAAGGGCCTGAAAGACGCCGGCCTCACGCATGCACGTGTACGGGCGTTTGCCGCACCGCGTCGCCTCGCGGTGCTGGTTGAGCAACTCGAGACCGAGCAACCTGATCGCAGCATCAATCTCGACGGCCCGCCTCTGCAGGCAGCCTTCGACGCCGAAGGCGAGCCAACCCAGGCAGCGCTGGGCTTCGCCCGCAAGTGCGGTGTAGACCTGGCGGAGATCGATCGCAGCGGTCCAAAGCTGAAATACAGTCGCTCAATTCCCGGCCAGCCGACCACCGAATTGCTGCCCGGCATCATCGAGACATCGCTGAGCGAGCTGCCAATTCCCAAGCGCATGCGCTGGGCCGCGCGCAAGGAAGAGTTCGTTCGCCCAACCCAATGGCTGGTCATGCTGTTTGGCGATCAGGTGGTCGATTGCACCATCCTCGCTCAACGTGCCGGCCGCGAATCGCGCGGTCATCGCTTTCACAGCCCAGCCCCGGTGCGCATTTCCAAACCGACCAGTTACCTGGAAGATCTGCGTGGCGCTCATGTGATTGCCGATTTCGCCGAGCGCCGCGAGCTGATTGCCAAGCGCGTCGAGCAACTGGCTGCAGAGCAGAACGGCAGCGCCATCGTGCCGCCGGCCCTGCTGGACGAAGTCACTGCTCTGGTCGAGTGGCCGGTGCCTCTGGTCTGCTCGTTCGAGGAACGTTTCCTTGAAGTGCCGCAGGAAGCGCTGATTACCACCATGCAGGACAACCAGAAGTACTTCTGCCTGCTGGACGCCAACGGCAAGCTGCTGCCGCGTTTCATTACCGTGGCCAACATCGAATCGAAGGACCCGGCGCAGATCGTCGCTGGTAACGAGAAGGTGGTGCGTCCGCGTCTCACCGATGCCGAGTTCTTCTTCAAGCAGGACAAGAAGCACCCGCTGGAAAGCTTCAACGAGCGACTGCAGAACGTCGTGTTCCAGGCGCAGCTGGGCACCGTGTACGACAAGGCGGTAAGGGTTTCCCGGCTCGCCGCATTTATCGCCGAACATACCGAGGGCAATGCGCAATGGGCGGCCCGTGCCGGCTTGCTGAGCAAGTGCGACCTGGCCACCGAGATGGTTGGTGAATTCCCGGAAATGCAGGGTATCGCCGGCTACTACTACGCGGTCAACGACGGCGAGCCCGTCGATGTTGCTCATGCATTGAATGAGCAGTACATGCCGCGTGGCGCTGGCGCTGAGCTGCCAGCCACTCAGACCGGCTCTATTCTCGCAGTAGCCGATAAGCTCGACACGCTGGTCGGCATATTTGGCATCGGCATGCTGCCCACCGGCAGTAAAGACCCATATGCGCTGCGCCGCGCTGCGCTCGGGATCCTGCGCATCCTGATCGAAAAACGACTGGATCTGGATCTGGTGCAGGCCGTGAATTTCACCATCGCCCAGTTTGGTACGCAGGTGAAGGCTGCGGGTCTGGCCGATCAGGTGCTGGAGTTCATCTTCGACCGCCTGCGCGCGCGCTACGAAGACGAGGGCGTCGAGGTCGCGTCCTATTTGTCGGTACGTGCCGTGCAACCGGGCTCTGCGCTGGACTTCGATCAGCGTGTGCAGGCGGTGCAGGCATTCCGCACGCTACCGGAAGCAGAGGCGCTGGCGGCGGCAAACAAGCGTGTCTCGAACCTGTTAAGCAAGTTCGAAGCTAAGCTGCCGGAAACCGTCGAGCCTCGTTGGTTCGACAACGCCACCGAGTTCTCGCTGTATTCGGCGCTGCAACAGGCCGAACAGGCCGTGCAGCCGCTCGCGGCGACGCGCCAGTATCGTGAGGCGCTCGAGCGCCTCGCGCATCTGCGCGGCCCTGTGGATGCCTTCTTCGAGGCGGTACTGGTCAATGCCGAAGACGCTTCGGTACGCGCCAACCGCTATGCCTTGCTTGCCCGGTTGAGAGGACTGTTCCTTGGCGTCGCCGATATTTCCGCACTTGGCTAAACCGGTGAAACTGATAGTGCTGGACCGCGACGGGGTCATCAACGAAGACTCCGACACCTATGTGAAAACCGTAGATGAATGGGTTCCGATCCCGGGTTCGCTCGAAGCCATTGCTCGGTTGTACAAGGCCGGCTGGACGGTGGCGGTTGCCACCAACCAGTCCGGTCTGGCGCGCGGCATGTTCGATGCGACGACGCTCGGGGACATGCATTTCAAGATGCAGCAGCTGGTGATGGAGCAGGGCGGGTGCATCGATCTGATCGTTCATTGCCCGCATGGCCCGGAAGACGATTGTGACTGCCGCAAACCATTGCCTGGGCTGTTTCAGCGGATAGCCGAGCACTTCCATCTGGCCGACCTCAAAGGCGTGCCGGTTGTAGGTGACAGCCATCGCGATCTCCACGCTGGCATGCGTCTGGGTGGCGTGCCTTATCTGGTGCGGACCGGCAAGGGCATGCGAACGCTGGAAGGTACACTGCCGCCGGGCACGCAGGTATTCGATGACCTGGCTGCAGTGGTTGATTGCCTGTTGAGAGGCTCACGATGAGAATCCTGCTACCCATACGGATTGCGCTGTTCTATCTGCTACTGGCCTTCACGGCGTTCGCCTGGTGTTTGGTCAGCTTGGTCTTTGCGCCTTTCATGTCGTTCCGCAGCCGTTATCGATTCGTGGTCCAGACCTGGTGCCTCAGTGCCGTCTGGCTGGCAAAAACCATAGTTGGTTTGCGCTACGAAGTGAGCGGCCAAGCGAACATCCCGGATAAACCCTGCGTGATCCTCTCCAAGCATCAGAGTACCTGGGAAACGTTCTTTCTCTCGGCATACTTCGAGCCGCTGAGCCAGGTGCTCAAGCGCGAACTGCTTTATGTACCGTTCTTCGGCTGGGCGATCATGCTGCTCAAGCCCATCGCCATCGATCGCGAGAACCCCAAGGCGGCGCTGCGCCAATTGGCCAAGCAAGGCCATGAACGACTGATGCAGGGTGCCTGGGTGCTGGTTTTCCCAGAGGGTACCCGCGTACCAGTGGGGCAGACAGGCAAGTTCTCTCGCGGCGGCGCGGCATTGGCGGTAAACGCCGACTTGCCGGTACTACCTGTGGCGCATAATGCGGGCCTGTTCTGGCCTAAGGCAGGCTGGGGCAAGCGCCCCGGCACCATTCAAGTGGTCATCGGACCGGCGATGCGTGCCGAGAGCGAAGGGCCCCGTGCGGTGGCCGAGCTCAACCAGCGTGCCGAAGACTGGATCAACGCGAAAGTAACGGAGCTGGAAAAGGACGCCTTAGCCGTCATATCAGACGAGTAGATACACGAAGGGGGAGCAGACCGAAGTCTGCTCCCCCTTTTCGTTACCGCTGCGCTCAGTCTTCGACGGAGCTGCGGATCAGGTGGTCGAAGGCACTCAGCGAAGCCTTGGCGCCTTCGCCAACCGCGATGACGATCTGCTTGTACGGCACGGTGGTGACGTCGCCGGCGGCGAAGATGCCCGGCAGCGAGGTCTCGCCACGCGCATCGACGATGATCTCGCCGCGCGAGGTCAACTCCACCGTGCCTTTCAGCCAGTCGGTGTTGGGCAGCAGGCCAATTTGCACGAAGATCCCTTCGAGCTCCAGATTGTGGAACTCGCTGGAGTTGCGGTCCTTGTAGACCAGGCCGTTGACCTTCTGCCCATCACCGGTGACTTCGCTGGTCAGCGCACTGGTGATCACGGTGACGTTAGGCAGGCTGTAGAGCTTCTTCTGCAGCACGGCATCGGCACGCAGCTGGCTGTCGAACTCGAGCAGTGTCACCTCAGCGACAATGCCGGCCAGATCGATGGCCGCTTCCACGCCGGAGTTGCCGCCACCGATCACCGCCACGCGCTTGCCCTTGAACAGCGGGCCATCGCAGTGCGGGCAGTAAGCGACACCGCGACCGCGGTATTCCTGCTCGCCCGGCACGTTCATTTCGCGCCAGCGGGCGCCCGTGGCAAGAATCAGCGCCTTGGCCTTGAGCGAGCCGCCGTTTTCCAGCTTGATCTCGTGCAGTCCGCCTTCGCCGTTAGCCGGTATCAGAGCCGCAGCGCGCTGCAGATTCATGATGTCGACGTCGTATTCGCGCACATGGTTTTCCAGCGCACGGGCCAGCTTCGGGCCTTCGGTCTCGTTGACCGAGATGAAATTCTCGATGGCCATGGTGTCGAGCACCTGACCGCCGAAGCGCTCGGCGGCGACACCGGTGCGGATGCCCTTACGCGCCGCGTAGATGGCCGCTGCGGCGCCAGCCGGCCCACCGCCAACAACAAGCACGTCAAAGGCGTCCTTGGCGCTGAGTTTTTCGGCATCGCGTGCCGAGGCGCCGGTGTCGAGCTTGGCGAGAATTTCTTCTTCGCCCATGCGGCCCTGGCCGAACAGCTCGCCGTTGAGGTAGATGCTCGGCACGGACATGACCTGACGGCGCTCGACTTCATCCTGAAACAGCGCGCCATCGATGGCGACATGGCGGATGTTCGGGTTGAGCACGGCCATCAGATTCAGCGCCTGGACCACGTCCGGGCAGTTCTGGCAGGACAGCGAGAAATAGGTTTCGAAGTGGTATTCGCCTTCGATGCTCTTGATCTGTTCGATCACGTCCGCCGCGGTCTTCGGCGGATGACCGCCGACCTGCAACAGGGCGAGCACCAATGAGGTGAATTCGTGCCCCATCGGGATACCGGCGAAACGCAGGCTGATGTTGCCACCGATACGATTGAGCGCGAACGACGGGCGACGCGCATCGTCACCATCGGTGCGCAGCGTGATTTTGTCGCTCAGGCCGGTGATGTCTTCCAGCAAGGCGAGCATTTCCTGGGATTTCTCGCCGTCATCGAGGGACGCGACGATCTCGAACGGCTGAGTGACCTTTTCCAGGTAGGTTTTCAATTGCGATTTCAAGTTGCTGTCAAGCATATGGAATTCCCCGTTTAACTATTCCGATCCACCAAGGCAGATCAAGTGGAAGGTTGAAAGCTTTATGGAAGGAAGCTTACGGGGTGCAGGGATATTCCTAAAATTGATTAAAACATCCGTCGCTATGGTTTAAAGCTATCGACGATCTACGTAGCCGATTGTTCCACGTGGAACAAAAAACCCGGCGAGGCCGGGTTTTTGCGTAGCAACTAAGCGAACACTATTAATCAGAAATCTAAATTAGATACGGCCAAAGCATTGGACTCGATGAAATCTCGTCTAGGTTCGACCGCATCGCCCATTAATGTATTGAATATCTGATCAGCGGCGATCGCATCGTCAATGGTCACCTTGAGCATCCGCCGAACAGCAGGATCCATAGTCGTTTCCCACAGCTGATCCGGGTTCATCTCACCGAGCCCCTTGTACCGCTGGACACTGTGGCGACGGGTGCCCTCCGTCATCAACCATTCAAGGGCCTGCTTGAACGTCGTCACTTGCTTCTTACGCTCGCCACGCTGCACGTAAGCGTCGTCCTCAAGTAGGCTATTGAGCTTATCGCCAAGCACTGTGACGGTTTTGTAATCGTTGCTGCCGAAGAAGTCACGGTTGAAAGTGATGTAGCTGGCCAGACCGTGGGAAACGACCTCTACTTCCGGCAACCACAGGTTGCGCTCCTTATCCTCACGCAGGTTCGCTTTGTAGGCCAATCCAGACCTTTCGACGTCTTTCAACAGGGCGGCATAGGATTCCAGCCAAACCTGCATCGCAGCCCGATCGCCAAGTTGATCAACAGTTACTCTCGGCAAATAAATGAGGTGCTCGGTCAGTTCCTGCGGGTAAAGGCGGGACAGCCGCTGCAGTGTTTTCATTACGGTGCGGTAGTCGTTGACCAGACGCTCCAGCGCCTCGCCTGAAAGACCAGGCGCATCTTCATTGACGTGCAAGCTGGCATCTTCGAGTGCCGACTGGGTGAGGTACTCATCCATCGCCTCGTCGTCCTTGATGTATTGCTCCTGCTTGCCGCGCTTCACCTTATAGAGTGGCGGCTGGGCGATGTAGACATAGCCTCGCTCAATCAACTCAGGCAGCTGACGGAAGAAGAAGGTCAACAGCAGGGTGCGAATGTGCGAACCGTCGACGTCGGCGTCGGTCATGATGATGATGTTGTGATAACGCAGTTTGTCGATGTTGTACTCTTCGCGACCGATACCGCAGCCGAGAGCAGTGATCAGCGTACCGACTTCTTGTGAAGAGATCATCTTGTCGAATCGAGCCTTTTCGACGTTGAGGATCTTGCCCTTGAGCGGCAGGATGGCTTGAGTTCTACGGTTGCGGCCTTGTTTGGCAGAGCCGCCCGCGGAGTCACCCTCCACTATGTAGAGTTCGGAAAGGGCTGGGTCCTTTTCTTGGCAGTCCGCTAGTTTGCCTGGCAGGCCTGCGATGTCCAACGCTCCCTTGCGTCTCGTCATCTCACGAGCTTTACGGGCCGCCTCGCGGGCACGCGCCGCGTCGATCATCTTGCCAACAACAGCCTTCGCTTCATTGGGGTGCTCAAGCAGGAAATCAGCAAAATGCTTGCCCATTTCCTGTTCAACGGCCGTCTTCACTTCGGATGAGACGAGCTTGTCCTTGGTCTGCGAGCTGAACTTCGGATCCGGAACCTTTACAGAAATAATTGCCGTCAGGCCTTCGCGTGCATCGTCACCGGTGGTCGCCACCTTGTGCTTCTTCGCAAGCCCTTCCTGCTCAATGTAGTTGTTCAAGTTGCGCGTCAACGCCGAGCGGAACCCCGCCAAGTGAGTCCCGCCGTCGCGCTGGGGGATATTATTGGTGAAGCAAAGCAGATTTTCATTGAAGCTATCATTCCACTGCAGAGCCACTTCAACGCCGACGCCGTCGTCACGCTGGACATTGAAATGAAACACCTCATTGACTGGCGTCTTGTTGGTATTGAGATAACCGACAAACGCACTGAGACCGCCTTCGTACTTGAAAAGCTCTTCCTTGGCGTTTCGCTCGTCACGCAGCACGATTCCCACACCGGAGTTCAGGAATGAAAGCTCGCGTAGTCGTTTGGCCAGGATGTCCCAGCTGAAATGGATATTCTGAAAAGTCTCGGCCGAAGGTTTGAAGTGAATCTGAGTACCTGAACCTTCGGTTTCGCCGACGGCGGTCAGAGGTGCTTGCGGCACACCGTGACGGTAAATTTGCTCCCAGACCTTGCCCTCTCGGCGGATGGTTAGCACGAGCTCCTCGGACAAGGCATTTACAACCGATACACCTACACCGTGAAGGCCGCCGGATACCTTGTAGGAGTTGTCATCGAACTTTCCCCCCGCGTGAAGTACGGTCATGATAACTTCAGCCGCGGACACGCCTTCTTCGTGGATATCGACTGGAATACCACGACCGTTATCGCGAACGCTAATGGATTCGTCAACATGGATGGTGATGGATATCTCGGAGCAATGGCCAGCCAGCGCTTCGTCGATAGAGTTATCGACCACCTCGAAGACCATATGGTGCAGGCCGGTGCCGTCGTCCGTATCGCCAATATACATACCGGGGCGCTTACGTACCGCATCGAGGCCCTTCAGAACCTTGATGCTGGACGAATCGTACGTGTGGTTTTCGCTCATGCCTTCACTCCCGAGGGTCGTGGACTTGGGCTATCGCACCATGTTCCACGTGAAACAATGAGACCGGCGTATCGTCACGCCAGCCTTCTCGCAATACGTTCGAATCAACACAGGTAATGAAGACCTGGCAATTCAACTGTTCCAGCAACCGACACAGCGCAAGCCGGTGCTGATCGTCCAATTCGGACGGTAGATCATCGACCAGATAGATACACTGGCCGCGCTTGGCCGCGCTGACCAGGTGTCCTTGAGCAATCCGCAACGCACATACAACGAGTTTTTGCTGACCCCGAGACAGGGTCTCCGCCGCATTATGATTAGCGATCCGTAAGCGAAGATCAGCTCGTTGCGGGCCCGCCTGGGTATGCCCCATGAGCTTGTCGCGCTCAATCGAGGCCGTCAGCACTTCCTCCAAGGTTCGGTCTTTATCCCAGCCGCGGTAATAGCTCAGCTGGAAACCTTCGAGGTCAAGCAACGACGCTAGCGTGCCTTCGAATACCGGTTTCAGCAATTGAATATAGGCACGTCGATACTCGTCTATTTCATCGCTCGCAGAGCTCAGCTCGCGACTCCAAGCCGCCTGCGAAGCGCCGTCCAGTGTACCATGCCGAAGCCATGAATTCCGTTGCCTGAGCGCCTGCTGGAGCCGTTGCCACGCCTGCAGAAAGCGAGGTTCCACGTGGAACACGCCCCAATCGAGAAATTGTCGTCGGAGTTTCGGTGCGCCTTCCAGTAAACGGAAGCTGTCAGGATTGATGAGTTGTAGCGGCAGCGCGTCGGCAAGCTCCGCAGCGCTCTTTACGTTCTGGCCGTTAATGCGGATTCGCACCTCGCCGGAGCGATCCCTGGAAATACCCAGCGCGCTGAATTGCTCATCAGTCAATCGGACCTGGCCAAAAACCGTGCAGCTGGTCTGCTCGTGACTTATAACTGGGTTCAGACGGGTACTGCGAAACGAACGTGCCATTCCCAACAAATGAATGGCCTCGAGAAGACTGGTCTTCCCGCTGCCATTGTCGCCATGGAGAATATTTATCCGAGGGGAGGGGTTTAACGTCACCGGCTGCAGATTGCGCACGCCAGTGACGGAGATACGGCTAAGGGACATTCAGCGAATTTTATAGGCGCATCGGCATAACGACATAAGCCGAATCATCGTTGTCGAATTCTTGGACCAGCGCGCTGCTATTCGCATCCGAAAGAATCAAGCGAACCTGATCAGTAGTCATCACACCCAACACGTCGAGCAGATAGCTAACGTTGAAGCCAATCTCCAGAGCTCCACCCGAATAGTCGACGGCGACTTCTTCCTCCGCTTCCTCCTGTTCAGGGTTGTTCGCCTGGATCTTCAACAAACCGCTTTCCAGCTGAAGACGAATGCCTCGGTATTTCTCATTGGAGAGAATCGCCGTACGGCTGAACGCCTCGCGGAGAGTTTGCCGTTCACCAACGACCAGCTTGTCACCGCCACGGGGCAATACACGCTCGTAGTCAGGGAATTTTCCGTCCACCAGCTTAGAAGTGAAGGTAAATTCGCCAGTTGTCGCCCGGATGTGATGCTGACCAAGCACGATGCCAACTTCACCATCCTGATCGGTAAGCAAGCGGGCCAATTCGAGAATACCTTTGCGCGGGACAATCACCTGATGGCGGTCCGGCTGGTCGATGCCGGCCTGCATGGAACACATCGCCAGCCGATGCCCATCCGTGGCTACTGCGCGTAGCATGCCGCTGGAAACTTCGATCAGCATGCCGTTCAGGTAATAGCGCACGTCCTGCTGGGCCATGGCAAAGCTGCTGCGCTCGATCAGGCGGCGCATCTTGCCTTGGTTGACGCTGAAGTTCAGCGAACCAGGGCCTTCTTCGACAGTAGGAAAGTCGTTCGCAGGCAAGGTCGATAAGGAAAACCGACTGCGCCCCGACTTGATCACGACTTTTTGATCATCCAGACGGATATCGATTAGCGCGTCAGGCTGCAGGCTTTTACAAATATCCATCAGCTTGCGCGCCGGTACGGTGATCTCCCCAGGCTCGGATGCATCTTCCAGCGCAACACGGCCGACCAGTTCAACTTCCAGATCGGTGCCTGTAAGAGACAACTGATGGTCTTGGACCACCAGCAATACGTTGGATAGCACCGGCAAGGTTTGGCGCCTCTCGACGACGCCGGCAACCAGCTGCAGAGGTTTCAACAGGGCTTCGCGCTGAATAGTGAAATGCATGATCTGGTCCCTTGCCTATAATTGGCCGCAATCTTTTCAGGTAGTCAAAGTGCGCAGTAGATTTTTGTAATCTTCGCGAATATCTGCATCCAATTCTCGAAGTTCGGCAATTTTACGACAGGCATGCAGCACCGTCGTGTGATCACGCCCACCAAATGCATCGCCGATCTCCGGCAGGCTGTGATTGGTGAGTTCCTTGGATAATGCCATCGCGACCTGACGCGGCCGCGCTACGGAGCGTGAGCGTCTCTTCGACAGCAGATCGGATATCTTGATTTTGTAATATTCAGCGACAGTACGCTGGATATTATCGACGCTCACCAGCTTGTCCTGCAGCGCTAACAAGTCTTTCAACGATTCGCGAATAAGCTCGATGGTGATGTCGCGCCCCATGAAGTGAGCATGGGCAATCACGCGCTTCAGTGCGCCTTCCAGCTCGCGGACGTTCGAGCGTATCCGCTGGGCTATGAAGAACGCAGCATCGTGGGGCAGATCTACGTTAGCCTGGTCAGCCTTTTTCATCAGAATCGCTACACGCGTCTCGAGTTCCGGCGGCTCCACTGCCACAGTGAGGCCCCAGCCGAAGCGAGACTTCAGCCTTTCCTCGAGACCATCGATTTCCTTCGGGTAGCGGTCGCTGGTCAGAATCACCTGCTGACCACCCTCGAGCAGCGCGTTAAATGTATGAAAGAACTCTTCCTGCGAGCGTTCCTTTTTGGCAAAGAACTGGATGTCGTCAATTAAAAGAGCGTCCACGGAGCGATAGAAACGCTTGAATTCATTAATAGCGTTGAGCTGTAACGCCTTCACCATGTCGGCAACGAATCGCTCCGAATGAAGATAGACCACTTTAGCATTGGGGTTTTTCTTCAGCAGATGATTACCCACGGCGTGCATGAGGTGGGTCTTGCCGAGACCGACACCGCCATACAGAAACAGAGGGTTATAGCCATGCTTCGGATTGTCGGCGACCTGCCAGGCGGCAGCGCGGGCCAACTGGTTCGACTTACCCTCGACGAAGTTCTCGAAAGTAAAAGTGCGATTGAGATAGCTGGTGTGCTTGAGCCCACCTTCTACCTGTACGTTGCGCTCTACACGTGCAGGCGGGGGGGTGACAGCGGGTTCTGGCGAGGTGGCCATCGCCGAGGGCGATGACAGCGAAGCTTGCACCGGCGTCGCTGCCGCAGCTGAGGTCGACTGTGCCTGCGTGCGGGCCATAGACGCGGATGGAAGCGCCGCGGCGGCTGTTCGCTTGCTTCCGATCAGCAGAGATAATGCCGGCGCCAAGTCGGTGGCCCGTTCGGATAGCAACTCCAGCAACCTAGACAGGTACTTCTCATTAACCCAATCAAGGACGAAGCGGTTGGGCGCGTAGACGCGAAGCTCATCGCCCTCCACCTCAACCTGAAGCGGACGGATCCATGTGTTGAATTGCTGAGCTGGCAGTTCATCCCTCAAGAGGTCAACGCACTGCTGCCAAAGTTCCACCGACACGGAATCTCCTAGACGCTGTCGAGCTTTAAACGGCGGCTATTGTAGCCTTCGACAACTCAGTTATCCACAATCGGCGAGCCTTCTTAGGCCAAAAGAAAACGCTGCGAATCGTTTTTGTTAACCAAGCTTTACAGCTAAGCGCTGTTGATAACTGTCCACGAGCTAGGCGTGTAATCGTGTGTATATCTTTGCCATAACCTCGCCTGTTGATAACTCAACAATTTATCCACAGCAAATCCAGCACATGCCCACGTTCAGTGCACGGCTTGTACAGAGCGTTAGAAAGCGTTGCGATAGCCGCCACGCCTGAGCTTAAGCCACTTATGCACAGAAAGTGGCGGCACCATCTATAAGCTCTGTATTAAGAAGATCTTAATATCTTTCTATCTATTAATTTCCTCATGAATGCCATTGGTTGGAAATTGACCTGACAGCCTGGCTTCTCTACAATCGCCGGTCTCTTAAAAGGGGGCCATTCCGGCCCGCAGTGGATCACCAGGTAAAGCATCATGAAACGCACTTTCCAACCCAGCACCCTCAAGCGCGCTCGCACCCACGGTTTCCGTGCTCGTATGGCCACCAAGAACGGCCGTGCCGTCCTGTCGCGCCGTCGCGCCAAAGGTCGTAAGCGCCTGGCAGTCTGAATACGTCGGGACAGGTAGTGAGTCGAGACTTCGGTCGGGAAAAGCGATTGCTGACCCCGCGCCAGTTCAAAGCGGTCTTCGACTCCCCTTCCGGCAAGTTACCGGGCAGGAATGTCCTGCTACTGGTGCGCGAAAATGAACTGCCACATCCCCGTATCGGGCTGGTGATCGGCAAGAAGAGCGTCAAGCTCTCGGTGGAGCGCAACCGCATCAAGCGACAACTGCGCGAAACCTTTCGTCTTCACCAGACAGAACTGACGGGATGGGACATCGTGGTTATCGCGCGCAAGGGATTGGCAGAGCTGGATAATCCCGAACTGGCACGGCAATTCGCCAAGCTCTGGAGGCGGTTGTCTCGCACCCCTTCTCAAGCAGTCAGCAATCTTGAACAGGGCACATCCGCCCATGCGTGAACTGGCCTTGGTCCCGATCCGGATCTACCGGTACGCCATCAGTCCCATGATGGCCAGTCACTGTCGTTTCTACCCAAGTTGTTCCTGCTATGCACTAGAAGCCATTGAAATCCATGGCCTGGTGCGCGGTGGCTGGTTGAGTCTGCGCAGGCTCGGCCGTTGCCATCCATGGAATCCGGGCGGCTATGATCCCGTGCCTTCCAACAACACCTCCAATTCATCTTCGATGACCGAGTAACCATGGATATCAAACGCTCGATCCTGCTTGTCGCATTGGCAGTCGTTGCCTACCTGATGGTTCTTCAGTGGAACCAGGACTATGGCCAAGCCGCCATGCCTGCTGAAACACGCCAGGAACAGCCTTCAGCTCAGCTTCCCGATACGCCGATACCTGCCACCAGTGCCGACGGTACACAGGCAGACATCCCTGCCCTAGGCGGCGAGCAGCAAGCGAATGCGCTCCCCGAAGCCCAGAGCAACTCGCAGCTGATCCATGTGCGTACCGACGTTCTGGACGTGGCGATCGATCCACACGGTGGTGACATCGTCGATCTGCGGCTGCCACAGTTTCCGCGTCGCCAAGATCGTCCGGACGTTCCTTTCCAGCTTTTCGAGCGCAGTGGCGAGCGAACCTATGAGGCTCAGAGCGGCTTGATTGGTGACGGTCCGGACAAGGCCAGTGGACGTCCGCTGTACAGTAGCGAGCAACGGCAGTACCAACTGGCCGAAGGTCAAGACCAGTTGGTGGTCGATCTGAAATACAGCGAAGACGGTGTCAACTACACAAAGCGTTTTACATTCGATCGTGGCAACTACGATCTTGGCGTGCGTTATCTGATCGACAATCAGAGTGGCGAACCCTGGACCGGTCATATGTTCGGTCAGCTGAAGCGTGACGACAGTGGTGATCCGTCTTCCAGCACCGCGACCGGAACGGCAACCTACCTGGGTGCTGCACTCTGGACCCAGGACGAGCCGTACACCAAGGTGTCCATGGGCGACATGGACGACAAGAACCTGAAGATAACTGTAGAAGGCGGGTGGATCGCCTGGTTGCAGCACTACTTCGTGACTGCTTGGATTCCGTCTGCCGACCAGACCAACCAGGTACAGACCCGCAAGGACAGCCAGGGCAACTACATCATCGGCTTCACCGGCCCCGCGATCTCGGTCGCTCCCGGAAGCCAGGGTGAAGCAGCTGCGACGCTGTATGCCGGCCCCAAGAGCCAGGATCAGCTGGAGGAACTGTCCCCCGGTCTGCGTTTGACCGTCGACTACGGCATTCTCTGGTTCATCGCGCAGCCGATCTTCTGGCTGTTGCAGAACATCCACGCACTGCTGGGCAACTGGGGCTGGTCGATCATTGCGCTGACGGTAATCATCAAACTTGCATTTTTCCCGCTTTCGGCTGCCAGTTACAAATCTATGGCCCGCATGCGCGCCGTGTCGCCGAAAATGCAGGCGCTGAAGGAGCAATTTGGCGATGACCGCCAGAAAATGTCCCAAGCGATGATGGAGCTGTACAAGAAGGAGAAGATCAATCCACTGGGTGGCTGCCTGCCAATCCTGGTACAGATGCCGGTATTCCTCGCGCTTTACTGGGTGTTGCTGGAAAGCGTCGAAATGCGCCAAGCACCATGGATGTTCTGGATCACCGACCTGTCGATCAAAGATCCGTTCTTCATCCTTCCGATCATCATGGGCCTGACCATGTTCGTTCAGCAGCAGCTGAATCCGACACCGCCGGACCCGATGCAGGCCAAGGTGATGAAGTTGCTACCAATCATCTTTACCTTCTTCTTCCTCTGGTTCCCTGCAGGCCTGGTGCTGTATTGGGTAGTCAACAACTGCTTGTCGATTGCGCAGCAGTGGTACATTACCCGCAAGATCGAAAGGCAGAATGCTGCCACCGCCTGATCTTTCGACGTGAACAGAACGCCCCTTGATTGGGGCGTTTTGCATTTTTCGTCCTGCCTGGGAGAGACGCATGAGTCAAGATCGCGAAACCATCGCTGCAGTCGCCACTGCCCCGGGACGAGGCGGCATCGGCGTTGTGCGTATTTCCGGGCCGCGAGCGAAAGCAGTGGCCATCACCCTTAGCGGTCGGGAACCTGTTGCCCGCCATGCGCATTACGGCCCGTTCCACGCCGACGACGGCGAGGTAATTGATGAAGGGCTGATGCTGTTCTTTCCTGGTCCACATTCCTTTACTGGCGAAGATGTACTGGAACTGCAAGGCCACGGCGGGCCGGTCGTCATGGACATGCTGCTGCGTCGCTGCGTGGAACTGGGTGCTCGCCTTGCTCGGCCAGGTGAGTTCAGCGAGCGGGCATTTCTCAACGACAAACTGGATCTGGCCCAGGCGGAAGCGATCGCCGACCTGATCGAGGCGAGCTCCGCTCAGGCCGCCCGCAACGCCGTACGTTCATTGCAGGGCGAGTTCTCACGCCGGGTACACCAGCTCACCGAAAAAATGATTCAGCTGAGGATCTATGTCGAGGCGGCAATCGACTTTCCCGAAGAGGAAATCGACTTTCTCGCCGACGGCCGCGTGCTGGCGTTGCTGGAGGCAGTCAGAGAAGAGTTGTCCAAGGTCATCCATGAAGCCGGCCAGGGCGCTTTGCTTCGCGAAGGGATGAACGTGGTGATTGCCGGTCGGCCAAATGCCGGCAAGTCGAGCTTGCTGAATGCACTGGCGGGCCGCGACGCGGCAATCGTTACCGATATCGCCGGTACCACGCGCGACGTGCTGCGCGAACACATCCATATCGATGGCATGCCCTTGCACGTTATCGATACCGCCGGCCTTCGCGACACCGACGATCAGGTTGAACGGATCGGTGTCGAGCGTGCTATCAAGGCCATCGACGATGCCGACCGAATATTGCTGGTGGTGGACGCCAGCGCGTCATCATCCGACGCCGAAGAGTTCGGTTGGCCAGATTTCCTTGTCGTCAAACCGGATCCCAACAAGACGACGTTGATCCGCAACAAGGCCGACATCACCGGCGAAAGTGCAGCCCTTTCGGTCGATATTGACGGCCACAGCACGTTGAGTCTCTCCGCTCGATCGGGCGACGGGCTGCAGCTGCTCCGCGAACATCTGAAGGCCTGCATGGGCTACGACCAGACTGCGGAAAGCGGCTTTAGCGCGCGTCGCAGGCATCTGGATGCCTTGCGACAGGCTGCAGAGCACCTTGAGCATGGCCATATGCAACTTACCCTGGCAGGAGCGGGCGAGCTTCT
This sequence comes from Stutzerimonas sp. VN223-3, assembly GCF_045999685.1. NCBI lineage: Bacteria > Pseudomonadati > Pseudomonadota > Gammaproteobacteria > Pseudomonadales > Pseudomonadaceae > Stutzerimonas > Stutzerimonas sp. VN223-3. The sequence continues at coordinate 546,944 of NZ_RBEC01000002.1, forward strand.
TGCCGAAGATCTGCGACAGGCCCAGCACGCGCTCGGAGAAATCACCGGCGCATTCAGCTCCGATGATCTACTCGGGCGTATCTTTTCCAGCTTCTGCATCGGTAAATAGCGTCACGCTTAGCTGTCGCCAGTTTCCGGCCAAAGCGGGACGTCTGTGCCGACTCGATCATCGAGCAGCGCTTGTCCAGGTTTTGAGCGCGCTGTCTGTCAAGCAAGCATGGCGCCTACTCCCGGTGCGGCGGTGGCTACTGCAAAATACTGCACGCGATAACCCTGTGGAAAACCAAGCCCAAGCTCGGTCCATAACCCGTTCACAACAAGGTGGTTAAACAGCTCTGTGTATAAGTGGCGATTTCATGCACAGGTTTTGAACGGGTATCACACTGCCAGCGCCCAGAATCAACACAGCCTTCGCTTATGATCCAGCCCTTGCAGACAGGCCGCTGTAGCCATCTATCCACAGATATCTGCGTCCTAGTTATAAACATAAAAATAGGCTTTAAATAATTCTTTTCTTTTTATCTATTTCCAAGGCTTCAACTGCCTACGCGCAGCTGGTCATTTTTTGTGCAAAGGCCTTCTTTCACACGCCGCGAATCCCTATACTTGCGCGTTTCTCAGAACTCATCTGAACAGGCACGAGGTGCGTGGTGGATTTCCCTTCTCGTTTTGATGTCATCGTTATCGGCGGTGGCCATGCCGGTACCGAGGCTGCCCTGGCAGCAGCCCGAATCGGCGTGAAGACCTTGCTGCTCACGCATAATGTCGAGACGCTTGGGCAGATGAGTTGCAATCCGGCCATCGGCGGCATAGGCAAGAGCCATCTGGTCAAGGAAATCGATGCACTCGGCGGCGCCATGGCTAGCGCCACCGACCTGAGTGGCATTCAGTTCCGTGTGCTCAACAGCCGCAAAGGCCCCGCAGTCCGCGCGACTCGAGCCCAGGCAGACCGCGTTCTGTACAAGGCAGCCATTCGCGAGACGTTGGAAAACCAGACCAACCTGTGGATATTCCAGCAGGCAGCGGACGATTTGATCGTAGAAGCAGACCGGGTAAAAGGCGTGGTCACCCAGATGGGACTACGTTTCTTCGCGGAGTCAGTGGTGCTCACCACCGGTACCTTTCTCGGCGGACTTATCCACATAGGTCTGCAGAACTATTCCGGAGGTCGCGCCGGCGACCCGCCTTCAACTGCCCTGGCGAAGCGTTTGCGTGAGTTGCCGCTGCGTGTCGGCCGGCTGAAGACCGGGACGCCGCCACGTATCGACGGGCGAAGCGTCGATTTCTCGGTGATGACAGAGCAGCCTGGTGACACGCCTATACCGCCGATGTCGTTCCTTGGCGACGGTGCACAACACCCGCGACAGGTCAGTTGCTGGATCACCCATACCAATGCACGGACCCATGAGATCATTGCCGCCAACCTCGATCGCTCGCCGATGTACTCCGGCGTCATCGAAGGCGTAGGCCCGCGTTACTGCCCGTCAATCGAAGACAAGATTCATCGTTTCGCCGACAAGGACAGCCATCAGGTATTCATCGAACCCGAGGGCCTGACGACTCATGAACTCTATCCAAACGGAATTTCCACCTCGCTTCCATTCGATGTCCAGTTGCAGATCGTGCAGAGCATCCGCGGCATGGAGCAGGCGCACATCGTTCGACCAGGCTACGCCATCGAATACGATTATTTCGATCCGCGTGATTTGAAGTACAGCCTGGAAACCAAGGTCATTGCTGGACTGTTCTTTGCGGGTCAGATCAATGGCACCACCGGTTACGAAGAAGCGGGCGCACAGGGGCTGCTCGCCGGAACCAATGCCGCGTTGCGCGCGCAGGGCCGCGACAGCTGGTGTCCGCGCCGGGATGAGGCCTACCTCGGCGTTCTGGTCGACGATCTGATTACCCTGGGCACCCAGGAGCCGTACCGCATGTTCACCTCGCGCGCCGAGTATCGGTTGATTCTCCGTGAGGACAATGCGGACCTGCGGTTGACCGAGAAGGGCCGTGAGCTGGGGCTGGTGGATGATGTTCGCTGGGCGGCTTTCGAGCGTAAGCGCGAGCGCATCGTTCAAGAGGAACAGCGGCTGAAAAGCACTTGGGTGCGGCCCGGAACACCCGAGGGAGACGCCATCGCCGAACGCTTCGGGACGCCGCTGACCCATGAGTACAACCTGCTCAATCTCCTTGCCCGCCCGGAGATCGACTATCGCAATCTGGTTCAGCTCACCGGTACAGGCGTCGAGGATTCGCAGGTCGCAGAGCAGGTAGAGATCAAGACCAAGTACGCTGGCTATATCGATCGCCAGCAAGACGAGATCGCTCGCCTTCGTGCCAGTGAAAATGTCGTACTACCGGCAGAGCTGGATTATTCAAAGATTTCGGGGCTTTCCAAGGAAATCCAGCACAAGCTCTCGCTCGCTCGCCCTGAGACGCTTGGCCAGGCCTCGCGAATTCCAGGCGTGACTCCTGCTGCCGTATCACTGTTGATGATCCACCTGAAAAAGCGCAGTGCCGGGCAGAAGCTGGAGCAAACCGCCTGATGGAGCCCGGAGACGTCAGCTACGCGGCAGAGCTGGAACAGGGCGCGACCCAACTGGGCATCGAGTTGAGCGAGACTCAGCAACAGCAGCTTCTCGCCTATCTCGCTCTGCTGAACAAATGGAACAAGGCCTACAACCTGACTGCGGTGCGTGATCCAGCGGAAATGGTTTCTCGTCATCTGCTTGATAGCCTCAGCGTCGTGCCGCATGCGGAGCAGGGCGGTTCACGCTGGCTCGATGTGGGAAGCGGTGGAGGTATGCCCGGCATACCTCTGGCCATCCTGTTCCCAAAGCGGAGCTTTACCCTGCTCGACTCGAATGGCAAGAAGACCCGCTTTCTCACCCAAGTGAAGCTGGAGCTGAAACTCGCCAACGTCGAGGTTGTCCACAGCCGCGTCGAGCAGTTCAAACCCGAGCAGCCATACACTGACATAACCTCTAGGGCTTTCAGTTCGCTAGACGACTTTGCCAACTGGACGCGTCATCTGGGTGATATGGAGACTCGCTGGCTTGCCATGAAAGGTGTGCAGCCGGACGATGAGCTGCAGGCTCTGCCTGAAGACTTCCAGCTGGAGCACTGCCTAGTTCTCAAGGTTCCTGGTTGCCAAGGGCAACGCCATCTGTTGATACTGCGCCGCACTTCATGACTCCGGACAGACACTGACCATGGCTAAAGTATTTGCCATCGCCAACCAGAAAGGCGGTGTCGCCAAGACCACCACCTGCATAAACCTCGCCGCCTCGCTCGTTGCGACGCGTCGTCGTGTGCTGCTCATCGATCTCGATCCACAGGGCAATGCCACGACCGGAAGTGGTGTGGATAAGTTGAGCCTTGAATATTCGATCTATGACGTTCTGATCGGTGAGTGCAACCTAGTCGACGCCATGCAGTTTTCCGAACACGGTGGCTATCAACTGCTTCCGGCCAACCGTGACCTGACCGCCGCAGAAGTTGCGCTTCTGAATCTGCCGGCCAAGGAAAACCGCTTGCGTGAGGCGCTCGCCCCTGTACGGGAAAACTACGATTACATTCTTATAGATTGCCCACCTTCGCTGTCGATGCTGACCATCAACGCGTTGACTGCGGCTGATGGCGTAATCATTCCGATGCAGTGCGAATATTACGCGCTCGAAGGGCTGACCGACTTGGTCAATTCAATCCAGCGCATCGCACAGGCGTTGAACCCGTCGCTGAAGATCGAGGGCCTGTTGCGCACCATGTACGATCCGCGAAGCAGCCTGACCAACGATGTCACCGAACAGCTGAAGGCGCATTTCGGCGAAAAACTTTACGACACCGTTATCCCGCGCAATGTGCGGCTGGCAGAAGCGCCCAGTCACGGCATGCCGGTGTTGGTCTATGACAAGCAATCCAAGGGTGCCTTGGCCTATCTGGCACTGGCGGGCGAGCTGTCGCGTCGCCAGCGGCGAGCCGCCCGCAGCGTAACCGCATAAGGAATTTTCATGGCGACCAAAAAACGAGGCCTAGGACGCGGACTGGATGCCCTGCTCGGCGGCGCCAACGTAACGGCAATGCAGGAAGAAGCCGTTCAGGTCGATGAGCGCGAACTGCAACAGTTGCCCCTCGATCTGATTCAACGGGGCAAATATCAACCGCGGCGTGACATTGACCCAGTGACCCTCGAAGAGCTGGCGCAATCGATCCGCACCCAGGGTGTGATGCAGCCAATTGTGGTCCGCTCGATAGGTTCGGGACGCTACGAAATCATTGCTGGCGAGCGCCGCTGGCGCGCCAGCCAGCAAGCTGGCCTGGAGAAGATTCCAGCGATGGTGCGCGAAGTCTCCGATGAGACTGCCATTGCCATGGCGCTGATCGAGAATATCCAGCGCGAGGATCTCAATCCAATCGAGGAAGCCGTGGCACTGCAACGGTTGCAGCAGGAATTCCAACTGACCCAGCAACAGGTTGCAGACGCCGTGGGCAAGTCCCGTGTGACCGTTAGCAATCTGCTGCGTCTGATTGCCTTGCCGGAAGAAATCAAAACCCTGCTTTCCCACGGCGATCTGGAAATGGGACACGCGCGGGCCTTACTGGGCTTGCCTGTCGAACAGCAGGTTGAAGGCGCGCGGCATGTTGTCGCACGAGGGCTGACCGTTCGCCAGACGGAGGCTCTGGTACGGCAGTGGCTGAGTGGTAAAGAAGGCTCTAAAACCGAGCCGAAGAACGATCCTGACATTGTTCGTCTAGAGCAGCGGCTGGCCGAGCGGCTGGGTTCGCCGGTGCAAATCAAGCATGGCGAGAAAGGCAAGGGTCAGTTGGTGATCCGCTACAATTCGCTGGATGAACTGCAGGGCGTTCTCGCCCATATACGCTGAAACAATTACAAACGTATGAGGTTGTAGTACCGCTTGGTAATCACTACCAAACGGTTGTACCTGGCTCTAACGCCACATATAATCTGCGCGCATTTTAAAGACACATGGCATGACGATTGAATGGCGTGCCGGCGAAGCCAAGGGAAATAATTGGTCGACTACGAGCGAAAACGCCTACCGCTCCATCGGATAGCGGTCTTTCCGGTTCTGTTGACACAGTTGGCGTTGTTGCTCGCCGCAGCGGTTGTGTTGTGGCAATGGATCGATCACGTAGCAGGTTACTCTGGGTTGCTTGGCGGTTTGATAGCTTTGCTTCCAAACATTTATTTCGCTCATAAGGCTTTTCGCTTTAGCGGCGCTCGAGGTGCTCAAGCTATCGTTCGGTCATTCTACGCCGGCGAAGCGGGGAAACTGATCTTTACGTCAGTGCTGTTCGCGCTGGCATTCGCAGGGGTGAAACCGCTGAACCCGCTTTCATTGTTCGGTGTGTTCATACTGACTCAAGGGGTCGGTTGGTTTGCTCCTCTGCTGATTAAGAAAAGAATTTCAAATTGATTCATTGAGGCAATCATGGCAGCAGAGAACGCTTCGGGATACATACAGCACCACCTGTCGAATCTAACCTACGGCCGGTTACCCACCGGGGAATGGGGATTCGCCCATTCTGCTGAACAAGCCAAGGAAATGGGATTCTGGGCATTCCATGTTGATACTCTTGGAGTTTCCGTGGTGCTCGGTCTGGTATTTATCCTGCTGTTCTGGGCAGTTGCTAGAAAGGCCACGTCCGGTCAGCCGGGCGGCGCGCAAAACTTCGTCGAAATGATGGTGGAATTCGTTGACGGTAGCGTGAAGGACACGTTCCACGGCCGCAACGCGCTAATCGCACCCTTGGCCCTGACCATTTTCGTCTGGGTATTCTTAATGAACTTCATGGATCTCATCCCGGTAGATTGGTTGCCTATGTTGGCTGCCAGCATCGCCGGCAATGAGCATCTATTCTTCCGCGTGGTCCCGACCACCGATCCTAACGCTACGCTTGGCCTTGCACTTTCCGTGTTTGCGCTTCTGCTGTTTTATAGCGTCAAGGTCAAAGGTTTGGGTGGGTTTTTCGGCGAGCTTACGCTGCATCCTTTCAGCAGTAAGAATATGGCCGTGCAGGTCCTGCTCATCCCGATCAACTTTCTTCTCGAATTCGTTACCCTGATTGCCAAGCCTGTTTCGCTGGCGCTGCGTCTGTTCGGCAACCTTTATGCTGGCGAACTGATCTTCATCCTGATCGCCATCATGTTCGCTAATGGGGTGATACTGGGTGGACTGGGTATTGTTCTGCAGTGGGCGTGGGCTGTGTTCCACATCCTGATCATCGTGCTGCAGGCTTTCATCTTTATGATGCTCACAATCGTCTACCTGTCGATGGCTCATGAAGAAAACGATCACTGATTCGATTCGCTATACCTAAACCCTTAACCAATACGACATTAAGTCGGAGGAAAAATGGAAACTGTAGTTGGACTGACTGCTATCGCTGTAGCTCTGCTGATCGGCCTGGGTGCCCTGGGTACTGCAATCGGCTTCGGCCTGCTGGGCGGAAAGTTTCTGGAAGGCGCAGCGCGTCAGCCGGAGATGGTACCGATGCTGCAGGTGAAGATGTTCATCGTCGCCGGCTTGCTCGATGCGGTAACCATGATCGGTGTCGGTATTGCGCTGTTCTTCACTTTCGCGAACCCCTTCGTTGGTCAATTGGCAGGCTGATCCATTCGATTTTCCGAATGGGTAGGTTTGACGGACAACGAACGAGCGAGGTGTTGGCGTGAACATTAATGCAACCCTGATTGGCCAGTCCGTTGCGTTCTTCATTTTTGTGCTGTTCTGCATGAAGTTCGTGTGGCCTCCGGTCATAGCAGCTCTGCGGGAACGCCAGAAGAAGATCGCTGATGGCCTGGACGCTGCCAGTCGCGGTGCTCGTGATCTGGAGTTGGCTCAGGATAAAGCGAGCCAGCAACTGCGCGAAGCCAAGACGCAGGCAGCTGAAATCATCGAGCAAGCCAAAAAGCGCGCTAACCAGATCGTTGACGAAGCTCGCGATCAGGCCCGTGTCGAGGGTGAGCGGCTTAAGATCCAGGCTCAGGCCGAGATCGAGCAGGAATTGAACGGAGTCAAGGACGCTTTGCGTGCCCAACTGGGCAGTCTGGCCGTCAGTGGCGCCGAGAAAATCCTGGGCGCTTCCATCGATCAGAACGCGCATGCGGAGCTGGTTTCCAAATTGGCAGCCGAAATTTAAGCGAGGGGCGCGATCATGGCAGAACTGACCACGCTGGCCCGACCTTACGCCAAGGCTGCCTTCGAGTACGCACAGGTCCATCAGCAACTGGCCCAATGGTCAGCCATGCTCGGTCTGGCTGCAGCGGTGTCGCAAGACGACACCATGCAGCGCGTGCTCAAGGCCCCGCGTATGACGAGAAACGACAAGGCCACCACCTTCGTTGAGGTGTGTGGTGAAAAGTTTGACGCTCAGGCACGCAATTTCATTCACGTATTGTCCGCTAACGACCGTTTGCCGTTGTTGCCGGAGGTCTCCGAATTGTTCGAGCTGTACAAGGCCGAGCAGGAAAAAACGGTAGATGTGGATGTGACCAGCGCCTTCGCGTTGAGCAACGAACAGCAAGACAAACTCGCCAAGGTTCTCAGTGCACGGCTCGGCCGGGAAGTGCGCCTGCATGCCGCGGAAGACGCCTCCCTTTTGGGGGGGGTATTGATCCGCGCCGGCGACCTGGTTATCGATGGCTCAGTCCGCGGCAAGATCGCGAAACTGGCCGAAGCATTGAAATCTTGAGTTTGAAGGGGCAGCAGAGCAATGCAGCAACTCAATCCTTCCGAAATAAGTGAAATCATCAAGGGGCGCATCGAGAAACTCGATATCGCCTCTCAAGCCCGTAACGAAGGCACTGTCGTCAGCGTATCGGACGGTATTGTGCGGATTCATGGTCTGGCCGACGTTATGTATGGCGAGATGATCGAATTCCCAGATGGCGTCTACGGTATGGCCATGAACCTGGAACGCGACTCTGTCGGTGCCGTGGTTCTGGGCGCTTACCAGACGCTTGCCGAAGGCATGAGCGCCAAGTGCACTGGTCGCATCCTTGAAGTACCGGTGGGCCCTGAGCTGCTCGGCCGCGTGGTCGACGCTCTGGGTAATCCGGTCGACGGTAAAGGCCCGCTGAACAATGTCGCTACCGATGCGGTCGAAAAGGTTGCGCCGGGCGTGATCTGGCGTAAGTCAGTCGATCAGCCGGTCCAGACCGGTTACAAGGCAGTTGACGCCATGATTCCCGTTGGCCGCGGCCAGCGTGAGTTGATCATTGGCGACCGTCAGATCGGTAAGACCGCTTTGGCGATTGATGCGATCATCAACCAGAAAAACAGCGGTATTTTCTGCGTATATGTTGCCATCGGCCAAAAGCAGTCGACCATTGCCAACGTGGTACGCAAGCTTGAGCAGAACGGCGCTCTGGCTAACACCATCATCGTTGCTGCGAGTGCTTCAGAATCCGCCGCGTTGCAGTTTATTGCACCATACGCTGGCTGCACCATGGGCGAATACTTCCGTGACCGCGGCGAAGACGCCCTGATCGTCTATGACGATCTGTCCAAGCAAGCAGTTGCTTATCGCCAGATTTCCCTGCTGCTGCGCCGTCCGCCAGGACGCGAGGCATACCCAGGCGACGTGTTCTATCTCCACAGCCGTCTGCTGGAGCGTGCATCACGCGTTTCTGAAGAGTACGTCGAGAAGTTCACCAACGGCACTGTGACTGGCAAAACCGGCTCTCTGACTGCTCTGCCGATCATCGAAACCCAGGCGGGCGACGTTTCCGCGTTCGTTCCGACCAACGTGATTTCCATCACTGACGGTCAGATCTTCCTGGAATCAGCGATGTTCAATTCGGGTATCCGTCCGGCCGTCAACGCCGGCGTATCGGTTTCCCGTGTGGGCGGTGCTGCTCAGACCAAGATCATCAAGAAGCTGTCCGGTGGTATTCGTACTGCATTGGCGCAATACCGTGAGCTGGCGGCTTTCGCCCAGTTCGCTTCCGATCTGGACGAGGCGACCCGCAAGCAGCTCGAGCATGGTCAGCGCGTTACAGAGCTGATGAAGCAGAAGCAGTACGCGCCGATGTCGATTGCCGACATGTCACTGTCGCTGTATGCCGCTGAGCGTGGTTTCCTGACCGACGTCGAAATAAACAAGGTCGGTAGCTTCGAGCAGGCCCTGATCGCCTACTTCAACCGTGATCACGCCGATTTGATGGCGAAGATTAACGTGAAGGGTGACTTCAACGACGAAATCGATGCGGGCCTCAAAGCCGGCCTCGAGAAGTTCAAGGCCACCCAAACCTGGTAAGCCGCAGCGGAGGCCATAAGGCCTCCGCCTGCTTAACCCGATAGGTGTGAAATGGCAGGCGCAAAAGAGATTCGCAGCAAGATTGCGAGCATCAAAAGCACGCAAAAGATCACCAGCGCCATGGAAAAGGTGGCCGTCAGCAAGATGCGCAAGGCTCAAATGCGCATGGCTGCCAGCCGTCCCTACGCGGAGCGTATCCGGCAGGTCATTGGCCATCTGGCCAACGCTAATCCGGAATATCGTCACCCCTTTATGCAGGAGCGCACCGTCAAGCGCGCCGGCTATGTAGTGGTGAGTTCCGACCGTGGTCTGTGCGGTGGCTTGAACACAAACTTGTTCAAGGCGCTGGTCAAAGACATGGCGATGAACCGTGAGAACGGCGTGGAGATTGATCTCTGCGTGATCGGCAGCAAAGGTGCGGCATTCTTCCGCAACTTCGGTGGTAACGTCGTCGCGGCAATTAGCCACTTGGGCGAGGAACCATCGATCAATGATCTGATCGGCAGCGTGAAGGTCATGCTGGACGCCTATTTGGACGGTCGGATCGATCGTCTGTCGGTGGTTTCGAACAAGTTCATCAATACCATGACGCAACAGCCAAAAGTGGAACAGTTGGTTCCGCTGGTGGCCGATCCGGATCAAGAACTCAAGCATCACTGGGACTATCTGTACGAACCCGATGCCAAGGAGCTGCTCGACGGCCTGATGGTGCGCTACGTGGAGTCGCAGGTGTACCAGGCGGTGGTCGAGAACGGCGCAGCCGAACAGGCCGCGCGGATGATCGCGATGAAGAACGCAACTGACAACGCCGGTGATTTGATCAGCGATTTGCAACTGATCTACAACAAGGCGCGTCAGGCCGCGATCACACAAGAGATCTCGGAAATCGTCGGCGGCGCTGCCGCGGTTTAACGGTTCAAATATTCAGAGGAACCAGCTATGAGTAGCGGACGTATCGTTCAAATCATCGGCGCCGTGATCGACGTGGAATTCCCACGCGACCAGGTCCCGAGCATTTATGACGCGCTGAAAGTGCAAGGCGCCGAAACCACTCTGGAAGTTCAGCAGCAACTGGGCGATGGCGTGGTTCGTACCATTGCGATGGGCTCCACCGAGGGCCTGAAGCGCGGCCTGGACGTCAACAACACCGGTGCCGCGATTTCGGTTCCGGTCGGTAAGGCGACCCTGGGCCGCATCATGGACGTCCTCGGCAACCCGATCGACGAAGCCGGTCCGATCGGCGAAGAAGAGCGCTGGGGCATTCACCGCCCAGCACCATCCTTCGCTGAACAGGCGGGCGGCAATGATCTGCTGGAAACCGGTATCAAGGTCATCGACCTGATCTGCCCGTTCGCTAAAGGCGGCAAGGTCGGTCTGTTCGGCGGCGCCGGTGTCGGCAAGACCGTGAACATGATGGAACTGATCCGTAACATCGCCATCGAGCACAGCGGTTATTCCGTATTCGCCGGTGTGGGCGAGCGTACTCGTGAGGGTAACGACTTTTACCACGAGATGAAGGATTCCAACGTTCTCGACAAGGTAGCCCTGGTCTACGGTCAGATGAACGAGCCGCCAGGCAACCGTCTGCGTGTAGCGCTGACTGGCCTGACCATGGCCGAGAAGTTCCGTGACGAAGGTAACGACGTTCTGCTGTTCGTCGACAACATCTACCGTTACACCCTGGCCGGTACCGAAGTGTCCGCACTGCTCGGCCGTATGCCGTCGGCGGTGGGCTATCAGCCGACCCTGGCCGAAGAAATGGGCGTTCTGCAAGAGCGCATCACCTCGACCAAGAGCGGTTCCATCACCTCGATTCAGGCCGTATATGTGCCTGCGGATGACTTGACCGACCCGAGCCCGGCGACCACCTTCGCCCACTTGGATGCCACCGTTGTACTGTCGCGTGACATCGCCTCGCTGGGTATTTACCCGGCCGTCGATCCGCTCGATTCGACTTCGCGTCAGCTCGACCCGAACGTGATCGGCAACGAACACTACGAGACTGCTCGTGGCGTTCAGTATGTTCTGCAGCGTTACAAGGAGCTGAAGGACATCATCGCCATTCTGGGTATGGACGAGTTGTCGGAAACCGACAAGCAGCTTGTATCCCGCGCGCGTAAAATTCAGCGTTTCCTGTCACAGCCGTTCTTCGTGGCAGAAGTTTTCACTGGCTCTCCAGGGAAGTACGTTTCGCTGAAAGATACCATTGCAGGTTTTAAGGGCATCCTTAACGGCGACTACGATCACCTGCCGGAACAAGCGTTCTACATGGTTGGTGGTATCGAAGAAGCCATCGAGAAAGCCAAGAAACTGTAATCCGTGCGCCCGGGGACGGGCGCTCACCAGGCAGCGAGACTGGCATTACCAATCTCGCTGTTTGATACGTGAGGCTAGATATGGCTATGACAGTCCATTGCGATATCGTCAGCGCAGAAGGCGAGATCTTTTCAGGTCTGGTCGAGATGGTGATTGCCCATGGCAACCTCGGTGACATCGGTATTGCACCGGGCCACGCGCCGTTGATCACCGATCTGAAGCCGGGTCCGATTCGTCTGACCAAGCAAGGTGGCGAAACTGAGGTGTTTTACATCTCTGGTGGGTACCTGGAAGTTCAACCGAACATGGTCAAGGTACTTGCCGATACTGTGCAGCGTGCCAGCGACATCGATGAAGCGTCTGCCCTGGAAGCGGTCAAGGCTGCCGAAAAAGCCCTGAACCAGAAAGGCTCGGAGTTCGATTACGGGTCTGCGGCGGCACGTCTGGCCGAAGCAGCAGCGCAATTGCGGACGATTCAGCAGATGCGTAAGAAGTTCGGCGGTTAAGCCATCAGCTTCTTCATCGCAACTGATTAAGAGGGTAGCCTTGGCTACCCTTTTTTTATTTTCAGGCTTGGAAAGCTCGTTGCCCTCATCGGCCACGCATCGGTCCAAGAATGTCAGGACTTACCATGTCTCTCGATATCGTCATTCTCGCCGCTGGCCAGGGCACCCGCATGCGTTCGGCTCTGCCCAAGGTTCTTCATCCGGTCGCCGGCCAGTCCATGCTTGGCCATGTCATCGATACTGCCCGTGCATTGAAACCACAGGCCATTCATGTGGTGATTGGCCATGGCGCTGAGCAGGTTCGTGAGCGCCTGGCCGCGGATGACCTGAATTTCGTCGTGCAAGCCGAACAGCTCGGCACCGGTCATGCGGTTGCCCAAGCAATGCCGGCCATTTCCGCTGAGCGTGTGCTGATCCTCTATGGTGACGTACCGCTTATCGAGGCGCAGACGCTGGAGCGTTTGCTGGAAAACGTCGGCCCACAGCAGCTCGCATTACTCACCGTGAATCTTGCCGATCCGACCGGCTATGGTCGAATCGTCCGCGATGGGCAGGGCGTGGTCCAGGCGATCGTCGAACACAAGGACGCTTCGCCCGAACAGAAGCTGATCGCGGAAGGCAATACCGGCATTCTGGCGGTGCCGGGGGAGCGGCTTGGCGATTGGTTGGGGCGGCTATCCAACAGCAACGCGCAGGGCGAATACTATCTGACCGATGTGATCGCCATGGCCGTTGCCGATAATTTGGTGGTCGCTACAGAACAACCACAGGATGCGATGGAAGTGCAGGGCGCCAATGACCGCATTCAACTGGCCGAACTCGAGCGCCATTATCAGCAGCGCGCAGCGCGCCGCCTGATGGCGCAGGGGGTGACCCTGCGCGATCCCGCACGTTTCGATCTGCGCGGCGATGTGTCGGTCGGCCGCGATGTGCTGATCGACGTGAACGTAATTCTCGAAGGCCAGGTGGTAATCGAGGATGGTGTCGAGATTGGACCGAACTGTGTGATTCGTGACAGCACGCTGCGCCGCGGCTCGGTGGTCAAGGCCAACAGTCATCTCGAAGGTGCCGAACTGGGCGAAGGCGCCGATTGCGGGCCGTTCGCACGTCTACGTCCCGGTGCGGTGCTGGGCGCCAATGCGCACGTCGGCAACTTCGTCGAAGTCAAGAATTCGCGCCTGGGTGAAGGTGCGAAGGCTGGCCATCTGGCCTATCTCGGTGATGCCGAGATCGGTGCGCGGACCAACATTGGTGCCGGAACCATCACCTGCAACTACGACGGTGCCAACAAGTCCCGCACGGTCATGGGTGAGGATGTCTTCATCGGCTCCAACAGCTCGTTGGTTGCCCCGCTGACACTGGGCGACGGTGCCACCACAGGCGCTGGTTCGGTGATCACGTCGGATGTGCCGGCCGCCACTCTGGCGCTCGGGCGGGCTCGGCAGGTGTCGATTCAGGGCTGGCAGCGTCCGCAGAAGTCTCACAAGTAACCCTGTCGGCGCTGAGGCCTCGCGCGCTTGGGGCACTGCGACATTTTTCCCGGTGGGCATTCAAGAGATCGTACATCCGGCCGATCTATCAGGGCATAACGACAAAGGAAGCGATTATGCCCTCCCTTACCCGCCTGTCCATCCAGTGGAAGCTCACTTTACTGGCTGGCCTCTGCCTATTACTCATTGTTGGCCTGCTGGTCGGCGCTTCGCTCTATCAATCGCGTCAGGCGGTGGCTCTGGTCAGCGCCTCGAGTAGCGCCATGCTCGAGGAGTCGGCGCGCAGCAATCTGCAGGCGCGGGGCCTGGCGCAAGCCCTGCGCATCGAGCGCCAATTCAACGATGCCTATCAATACGGTCAGGGCTTCGTCCGCCAAGTGCTGTCGCTGCGTGCACAGTCCATCGAGCGCATGTCCAACGCCTTCGAGGTCCGTGAGGATCTGCATCGGCAGATCAAGAATGCACTGCAAGCCAATCCCGACCTGATCGGCCTGTACGTGGTGTTCGAGACCGACGCGCTGGACGATAAGGATGGCATGTTCATCGGCAACGAAGAGATGGGTGGAAATGACAGCGGGCGCTTCTCGCTGTACTGGTCGCAGCGCTCACCTGGCCAGCTCATGGCGGAGACTATAAGCGAGTCAATGCTTGCCGATACCTCCCCAAGCATCAGTGGCGCTCCCTACAACGCCTGGTACAGCTGCCCGCGCGACAGCGCCCGAGTCTGTCTTCTCGATCCTTATTTCGACGAGGTGGAAGGCCAGCCGTTGCTGATGACCAGCGTTGCCTTTCCCATGATCAAAGACGGCAAGGTGATCGGCGTGGTGGGCGTCGATATTAGTCTGGCCTCGCTGCAGCAGCATAGCGAACAGGCACATCAGGAGCTGTATCAGGGAGAGGGTCACTTGAGTGTGATCAGTCCGGCCAAGCTATTGGCCGGCCACAGCCGCGATGCCGGTCTGCTCGGCAAGCCGCTAAGTACCGCCTTCAATGCCGATAGCGAAGCGATCGGCCGCGCTGTCGATACCGGTCAGAAAGCACTGCTCGAAAACGGCGAGATGCTTCGGGTGCTGCAGCCTGTGCAGCCGATACCCGAACTCAAGCCTTGGGCGATCCTGCTGGAAGTGCCGAAGCCGGTGCTGCTCGGCCCGGCGCTGCAGCTTGAACAGACGCTGCATGCACAAAGCCGTCAGGACAGCATAATCGCCTTGGCCATTGGCCTTGGTGCCGTGTTGTTGGGCCTGGCACTGATGTGGCTGACCGCCCGTGGCGTTACCCGACCCATCGAAGGGGTCGCGGCGATGCTCAAGGACATCGCCAGTGGCGAAGGCGATCTTACACGCCGGTTGGAATACAACCGCGAAGATGAACTTGGCGCGCTGGCCGGTTGGTTCAATCGCTTCCTCGATAAGCTGCAGCCAACCATCGCCGATGTGAAGCGCTCGGTGCAGGATGCCCGCAGCAGCGCTGACCAGTCCGCAGCCATTGCGACACAGACCAGCGCCGGCATGCAGCAACAGTTCCGCGAAGTCGATCAGGTGGCCACCGCGTCCCAGGAGATGAGCGCCACTGCTCAGGACGTCGCGCGCAACGCGGCACAAGCGGCTGAGGCGGCACGCGGCGCGGATCAGGCCACCCATGAAGGCCTGAGTGTGATCGACCACACCACCCGCAGCATCGGTAGCCTCGCCGACGAACTCAACAAGGCCATGACTCAGGTCGAAAGTCTGGCTGCCAGCAGCGAGCAGATCGGCTCGGTCCTGGAGGTGATTCGCGCGATCGCCGAACAGACCAACCTGCTGGCGCTCAATGCCGCTATCGAGGCGGCACGAGCAGGCGAGGCCGGACGCGGCTTCGCCGTGGTGGCCGACGAGGTGCGCAGCCTGGCTCGGCGTACCCAGGAATCCATCGAAGAGATTCGCCAGGTCATCGAACGTCTGCAGAACGGCACTCGCGACGTAGTGACGGCAATGCAGGACAGTCGCAGTCAGGCACAGGGCAGCGTCGATCAGGTAGGTAATGCGGTTGCGGCGCTGCGCAAGATTGGCGACGCGGTGGCGGTGATTTCCGACATGAACCTGCAGATCGCTAGCGCGGCTGAGGAGCAGAGCGCTGTCGCGGAAGAAATCAATCGCAACGTGGCAGGCATTCGTGACGTCACCGAATCGCTTTCCGGGCAGGCCGACGAATCGGCACGGGTCAGTCAGGCGCTCAACCAGTTGGCAAATCATCAACAGAGCCTGATGGGCTATTTCCGCGTCTGATGCCAAGCGGGAGTTGACGGAGCCGACGGATTAAGTTTTGATTCGCGAAATTTCTTTCGAACCGAAACTTAATTATGTCGAAACGCAACACGCCACAGCGACGCCACGCCATACTCGCCTTGCTCAACGAGCAGGGCGAAGTGGGCGTCGATGAGCTGTCTAGGCGTTTCGAGACGTCCGAGGTCACCATCCGCAAGGACCTCGCTGCACTGGAAAAGAACGGCCTTCTGCTGCGCCGCTACGGTGGCGCGGTGCCCTTGCCCCAAGAACTTATCGGCGACAGTGCGCAACCGGTTTCGCCCTGGAAGCAGGCCATCGCCCGCGCAGCCGTTGACTGCATTCGTGAGCACGCGCGCATCATCATCGACAGCGGCACCACCACCGCCGCGATGATCCCTGAGCTGGGTCATAAGCATGGACTGCTGGTAATGACCAATTCTCTGAGTGTCGCCAACGCCTTACGTGAGCTGGAACACGAACCGACCTTGCTGATGACCGGCGGAACCTGGGATCCGCACTCCGAGTCGTTCCAGGGGCAAGTAGCGGAACAGGTGCTGCGCTCCTACGATTTCGATCAATTATTCATCGGTGCCGACGGTATCGACCTGCAGCGCGGCACCACCACCTTCAATGAATTGCTGGGCCTGTCGCGGGTCATGGCTGAAGTGGCCCGTGAAGTTATCGTGCTCGCCGAATCCGACAAGATCGGTCGACGCATACCCAATCTGGAGTTGCCCTGGGGCGACATCCACACTCTCATAACGGACGAACGCCTCACCGCCGAGGCGCGTTCAAGCATTCAAGCCCGCGGCATCAAGCTGATCTGCGTGGCCGTCGAACCCTCGCAGGAGACCTGATCATGTGTGGCATCGTTGGCGCTGTCGCTGAACGCAACATCACTGCAATTTTGCTCGAAGGCCTCAAACGTCTGGAATACCGAGGTTATGACAGCGCCGGCATTGCCGTGCTGGATGCCGGCGGCACGCTGCATCGCCTGCGTCGTTCCGGCAAGGTGGCCGAGTTGGAGCAGGCGCAACAGCAAGAACAGCTTGCCGGGCGTTTGGGTATTGCCCATACCCGTTGGGCCACCCATGGCGCGCCCTGCGAACGCAACGCTCACCCGCATTTTTCCGGTGAAGACTTAGCCGTGGTGCACAACGGCATCATCGAGAACCACGAAGCCCTGCGCCAGCAATTGAAAGCGTTGGGTTACGTATTCGTCTCCGATACCGATACCGAAGTCATCGTGCATCTGCTGCGGCACAAGCTCGACGAATATGGAGATCTGACCGTGGCCCTAAAGGCGGCCGTCAAGGAACTTCATGGTGCCTATGGTCTGGCCGTGGTCAGCGCCAAGCAGCCCGATCGTCTGCTCGCCGCTCGCAGCGGCAGCCCTTTGGTGATCGGGCTGGGCATGGGAGAGAATTTTCTGGCCTCGGATCAGTTGGCGCTGCGTCAGGTGACCGACCGCTTCATGTATTTGGAAGAGGGCGATATCGCCGAAATCCGCCGTGACAGCGTGCAGATCTGGGCCGTGGATGGCCAGACCGTGGAGCGCGAAAGCGTGCAATACCACGAGGGCGCGGAAGCCGCGGACAAAGGCGAGTACCGCCACTTCATGCTCAAGGAAATCCACGAGCAGCCCAAGGTCGTGCAGCGCACTCTGGAAGGTCGACTCGGTGATCACCAAGTGCTGGTGCAGGCGTTCGGTCCGCAGGCTGCCGAGCTATTCGCCAAGGTGCGCAACGTGCAGATCGTCGCCTGCGGTACTAGCTACCACGCCGGTATGGTGGCGCGTTACTGGCTGGAGGAGCTGGCCGGCATTCCCTGCCAAGTCGAGGTCGCCAGCGAGTTTCGCTATCGCAAGGTCGTGGTTCAGCCTGACACGCTATTCGTCACCATCTCTCAGTCCGGCGAGACGGCCGATTCGCTCGCTGCGCTGCGAAACGCAAAGGCCCGCACGAACGAGGAGGGACGTTATCTGGCCAGCCTGGCGATCTGCAACGTCGGTATCAGCTCGCTGGTGCGCGAATCCGATCTCACCTTGCTAACCCAGGCTGGTCCCGAAATCGGTGTGGCGTCGACCAAGGCCTTCACCACCCAACTGGTCGGTTTGTTGCTGCTGACTCTATCGTTGGGACAGGTACGTGGCACGCTGGCCCCGGCTCTGGAGGCCGAGCTGGTCGACGAGCTGCGTCGCCTGCCAACCCGGCTGGGTGAGGCCTTGGCAATGGATACCGCGGTGGAGAAGATCGCCGAGCACTTCGCCGAGAAGCACCACACGCTGTTCCTTGGGCGCGGTGCGCAATACCCGGTGGCGATGGAGGGAGCGCTCAAGCTCAAGGAGATCTCCTACATCCATGCCGAGGCTTACCCCGCCGGTGAACTCAAGCACGGCCCGCTGGCACTGGTGGACGCCGATATGCCGGTCGTCACCGTGGCGCCGAACAACGAGTTGCTGGAAAAGCTCAAATCCAATCTGCAGGAAGTGCGCGCTCGTGGTGGTGAGCTGATCGTGTTCGCCGACCGCGAGGCGGGCATCGAGAACGGCGAAGGTACCTTCATCGTCAGCATGCCGCATATCCATGACGTGCTGGCACCGATTCTCTATACGCTGCCGTTGCAGCTGCTGTCGTACTACGTCGCCGTGCTGCGCGGCACCGATGTCGACCAGCCGCGTAACTTGGCCAAGAGTGTGACAGTGGAGTAAACGGCGCGGGCTGGGCGAGTAGTAGAAGAATATAGTGCGGTCGAAACGCTTGCCGATGATGGCCAGTCGCATTGCTGCAACCGCTGACAGTCCCGACAGGGCGGAGCGAACCTTGCGCCGCGGCGCTAGTTCGCTCACGAATATGGCTGTCTGGGGCCTGACCGTGAAGCGACCACCGAAACGGCGATTGCTGCCCTGTTGTGACTCGCGTTACTTGCCCAGGGAAGGGCAGACGCATCGGTTAGGGGGAGGATAGACGGCGGGACGGAAGCGGCCGGGCAGCGCTAGGGCTGTGCCGAGGTGGCGGTCTGTAACTCATGCTCGGCCGCGCAAAGAAACTGTCCGAACGCCAGCTGCACGCCAGCAAGCAGCTGATCCCGGTCGACCGTTTTCGCTCGATGCTCGAACTGCGCCAGAAAGCGCGGCCATAGCGGAGTGCCTTCGCCATGACCGAGGTAGCGCAGCGGGCCGATGGAGCCACCCTCGCGGACACGCTGGGACAGCACTCGACCGCCTATCCGTGACCCCTCCAGCACATAGGCTACGCCCCAAGACCAGCCTTCGCCGGTTCCCGGTTCAAGGCTCAGCGGAGTCGGTAGGGCAATCTTGAGCGTCTGTAGGTCTTCACGTAACGCCGCACTTCGGCGTCGTTCGGGCCAATCCGTCAGCAGGCGCGAAATCCCGCCTTGTTCCAGCGTAGCTTCCAGGCTGAACAGGGCAGCGCCGTGGGCGCGCAGAAACCGTCCATAATCGTGGCGATCGCTCAGCTCAAAGCGGGAATATGCCGCATCGACACGCTCGTGCATTGGCGCGCTCGCTTCGCGAATCCATTGACGCAACGATGACATCAGGCTGGACTCGCTTCGGCGAGCGCTCCGAGGATCTTGCTGGCCAGGTCGTCTTCGCGGAAGGGCTTCTGGATAATCGTCGAACTGCCCATGCCTAGCTCTCCAAGCTCGGCGTACCCGGTGATGAACACCACGGGCAGCTTCGGATAACTCGACAGAACGGCTCTGGCCAGTTCGCCACCATTCATCCCCGGCATGGCGAAATCCGCCAGAAGCAGATCCACCATCGTACCGTCGTTGAGCAGTTGCAGTGCCCTGTGGCCGCTCTCCGCCTGGATCACCGTGTAACCAAGGTTGACCAGCATTTGTGCAGTCACTTCGCGCACGCTTTGATCATCGTCGACCAGCAAGACGGTATTCGATGCATCACCGATCGGCGTGCTGGGGGGGCGCTCCGGCGCTCCGATCGGCAGTTCGGGGGCCTGAACCCGCGGCAGATAGACTTTGACGGTAGTGCCCACTCCCACTTCGGTCTCTATCCGCGCACCGCCGCCGGACTGTTTGGCGAAGCCGAACACTTGCGCCAAACCGAGTCCTGAGCCCTTACCCACTTCCTTGGTGGTGAAAAACGGCTCGAAAGCCTTCTGCAGTACTTCATCGCTCATGCCTATGCCGGTGTCCCTGACCGACAGAACCACGTACTCGCCAGGGCCGGGCTCTTCTGCTCGCAGCGCTGGCGTGTCTATCACCGCGTTCGCGGTGCTGAGGGACAAGCGCCCACCCGAACCCATGGCGTCGCGCGCGTTGATCGCCAGGTTGAGGATGATCATTTCGATCTGGGTTGGATCGACCAGGGCGTGCCAGAGCCCGGCGCAGGTATCGGTCTCGATGGTGACGGCACCGCCAAGCGTGCTGTGCAACAGACTGAGCAAGCCGACCAGAGTGTCGTTGAGGTCCACCGCCTTCGGGGCTAGCTGCTGACGACGAGCGAACGCCAGCAATTGACTGGTTAAGGTCGCGCCGCGCTCGCCAGACTCCTGAATGTATTGCAGGCGGCTCAATGACTTGGACAGCGGCGCGCCCCTTTCCAAATCGTTCTTGAGAAAGCTGGCACTGGTGAGGATCACCGTGAGCAGATTATTGAAGTCATGCGCGACGCCGGCGGTGAGCTGGCCGACGGCCTCGAGACGCTGCATCTGCTGCAGAGTGGCTTCGATGCGCTCGCGCTCTTTGATCTGCTCCGTCAACTCGCGGTTGGCCGCCGCTAGCCGGTCGACCGCAGCGATCTCGCTGGTGATGTCGCGCCCCGCGGCGTACATCCTTTCGCCTTCAGGCACGGCCGTCCACGAGAGCCAGCGATAGCCTCCATCACGGTGTCGCATACGATTGACGAAGCGATCGGTGAAGTTGCCCCGGCAGATCCGATCGGTCTCTTCGAGCGTTGCGCTGATATCGTCCGGGTGGACGAGCGACCAGAGGGGCTGGTCGATGAGCGTTTCGCGCGGCCAGCCGAGCGTGTCTTCCCAGACTGGATTGAGGGCGACGACCGTAGTATCGAAACGCATCACTGCAAGCAGGTCGCGAGACAGCTCCCAGGTGCGGTCGCGCTCACGGGTACGGGCCTCGACGCGCTCGCCGAGCGTTTCGTTCATGCGTTTGAGCGCTTCGGTCGCCAGCTTCTGTTCGGTGATATCCATCACCACGCCAATGAAGCGCTGGCATGCATCATTCTCGAAGAAGCCCTGACCACGTGTCTCCACCCAGCGCACCCGTCCGTCATCGAGCAATATCCGGTAGTCGATGGTGAATTCCTTGTCACCCTCGGAAAGGGCATCCTGGATCTTCTCGCGTATACGCTGCAGATCATCGGGATGGCAGAGCGAGCCGAGCACTCCGATGTTCACCGCAGCGTCGTCGGGCAGGCCGAGCATCGTGCGGCAGCGATGATCGAGAATCATCGTGCCGCTTTGCAGCTCGTAGTCCCACATACCCAGGCCCGCCGCATCGATGGCCAGACGCGCGCGCACTTCTACCTCGCGCAGCGCCTCCTCGGCGCGAAGCCGCCCGTGGCGCTCCTGAACTTCGCTCAATGCGCGCTCGATTGCCTTGGGCAGGAAATTCAAATTCTGTTTGAGTACGTAGTCGACGGCGCCGGACCGCATCATGTTGACGGCGTGTTCTTCGCCAAACACGCCGGACAGAAAGATAAAAGGCGTTTCGGGGGCCAGTTGCCTGGCGTCCTGGAGTGCCTGGCTGCCCGAGTAGCCAGGCAGAATGAGGTCCGAAAGGATCAGATCGAAGCGTCGTCGTTGCAGTGCTTCGATGACACCGGCACGGTCGTAGACGATTTCCGTGTCGACGGCGTAATGGGTCCGTTCCAGCGTCAGGAGTGCCAGCTCGGCGTCGTGCGGACTGTCTTCAACGAACAGGAGGCTGATATTTTTTTTCGGTGACATAACCTTCCTGTCGCGGGTGTCGCACTGCTTGATAGAAGACTGCTGCCCAGTCGTTCAGAGCCGCCTTTCAGCTCGGCTCCTCGTCGCCTTGAGCGCCGCGGCGTTGGCGCTTTAACCGAAACGACCCCGGTGGCGGCTCGTTGAGAACAGCCCAGAAGATACCCAGGTCGGAAATCGCCGCGACAAAGTCCCGGAATTCGACCGGCTTGACCACGTATGCGTTCACCCCAAGTTCGTAGGCCTTCACCAGATCCGGTTCTTCACGCGAGGAAGTCAGCATCACGACCGGGATACTGCGTAGTTCCGGAGTTTCGCGGACGATCTTCAGCACCTCCAGGCCGTCCACCTTAGGCAGCTTGAGGTCGAGCAACAACACGGCCGGATTGCCATCGGCGCGATGGGCATATTCGCCGCGACGCAACAGGTAATCGAGCGACTCGGCACCGTCGCGCATGACAATCACATCGTTGGCCAGCTGGCTGCGCTCGAGCGCGACCAGTGTCAGTTCCAGATCGTGAGGGTTGTCTTCTACCAAAAGAATCGGCTTGAGCATCGAAGGTCCCGTACTAAATAGATGATGCATAGGTGAGTCTGGGCAGCGAAAAGAAGAACGTCGCGCCCTGGTTGACTTCACCGTTTGCCCAAACTTGCCCATCATGGCGCTCGACGATACGTCGTACGCTGGCCAGGCCGATTCCGGTGCCTTCGAACTCTTCCATTCGATGCAGGCGCTGAAATACACCGAATAGCTTGTTGGCGTACTGCATATTGAAGCCCACGCCATTATCGCGGACGTAGACGATGGTTTCCTCGGCGCGTTGCTCGGCCCCAATCTCGATCGTTGCATGCTCGCGTGTGCGGCTGTATTTGATGGCGTTCGAGATCAGGTTGCGCAGGGCCATATGGATAAAAGCGGCATCGGCCACGACCACAGGCATTGCTCGAACCTGCCATTCTATCCGCCGGTCTTCGCAGTCCGGCGCCAGTTCCTGACGAATGGATTCGACCAGCGCATGGAGATTAACGTCAGACAGACGCAGTGCCGCGCGGCCCATCTGGGAAAAGCTCAGCAAGTTGTCCACCAGCGTGCCCGCGAAACGGGCCGCATCGCTGATGTTGTCGAGAAAACGCACTCCGCGGTCGCTCAACTTGCTTCCTTCCAGCTCCCCTAACAGCTCCGCGTAACCGGCGATGTGCCGCAGAGGTGCACGCAAGTCATGCGAGACGCTGTAGGAAAAAGATTCCAGCTCCTTGTTGCTTTCACGCAGCTCGCCGGCGAGCTGGGCCATTTCCTCAGCTTTGCGCAGGACGATGCCGAGCACGGCGGTGCGTAGCTCGAGCGCACCTTCCATCTCCACTTGCTGCCAGGGTCGGGCATAGCCCCTAACCGTCTCGCGCCAGCTTTCGAAACTGTCGCGAGGGGTGAGCCCGCCACGATCGTCGCGTTGTTTGTCTGCCTGACCGGCCCAGTTCACCGTCTTGATCTGCTCCCGGCGGAACCAGAGCAGGTAGTGCGGATGTAGACGCGAAATCGAAATCGCCAGCAACCCTGCGCCGTGTTCGGCCAATTCAGGCACGGCCGGGATATCGCGCGTCACGCAATCAGTACTGAACACCAAGCGCTCGTGCTGCTGTGACAGCCACAGGGTCAGGCGGGTCAGGAGCTCGGGGGGTGGAGTTTCACCGATGGTTTCGTGATGTTCGCCGGAGATGATCGCGGCGCCGCTAGCGCTGGCGAAATCGAGCACCACGGCCGGCAAGCTCTTGAATCCTTCGATGACGCTGTCCCTGTCGGCCATGGCAGAAAGCATCTCGACGATCTGCCGACGCAGTTCCAGCTTGCGCTGAGCCAATGCAGCCGCCTCTTTGGCTTCGATCTGCAGCGACAGGATGCGCCCCAACAGCTCGCATGCCGTACGGGTCTGGTAGCCCACCGCGCGCGGCGAGGCGTCGTGACAGGAAATCATGCCCCACAGCTCGCCCTGAATGACGATCGAAATGGACATCGATGCGAGCGTGCCCATGTTGCGCATGTATTGCAGGTGCACCGGCGACACGCTACGGAGCGAGGCGAAACTCAGGTCCAGCGGTTTACCGGTGTCCGGATTGATCGGCGGGAGCAGAGGGCACGGCTTGTAATTGGCATCCTGTATCACGCGGATCAGGTTGTTGCGATAGAGCTGACGCGCCTGCGGCGGAATATCCGAGGCTGGAAAATGCAGCCCGAGATAGCGCGGATACCCGTCATCGGCTTCTTCGGCCAGTACCAGGCCGTTGCCCTGCGCATCGAAGCGATAAGCCTTGACCCGCCCGAAACCGGTGATGCGCTTGACCTCGCGTACGGCCAGTTGGCAGATCAGTTCAAGATCCTGTGCTTCCTGCAATTGCACGACAAAGGTCCGCATCAGCGGATACAGCGTGTCGTAGGCTTTTCCGGAACTGCCCGCACGCTCGAACTCGACGATAAGCCGACCGTCATAGCGGTGCGCCATCAAGGCGAATGACGGCTGGTCGACACGCTCCGGCAGGCTGAAGCTGATATCGCTGAGGTGGAACGGATTGTGGTCGTCCTCAGCCAGCGCAGCCAGGCGTTCGGCGAAACCGCATTCTCCGATCAGTTCGGTGAGCGGGCGTCCGAGCAGTGCCTGCGCGTCCACGCCGAGCCAGTGCAAGACGTTTTCGCTGGCTTGGACGATGATCAGCTGAGGCTCTTTGAGCACCAGCAGAAACCCATGAGGCTGAATGCTTCCGGGAATGTGGATGGGTTCTTCACCACATAGGGCGACGGCCCGTGCAAGGCTGTCGCGTTCGTTGGAGGATGTCACGATATCTCCTGGTCGAGCCCAAGCGGGCTGAACGCCGAGCGAACACTCATGCGGTTATCAGGGTGGCTGCATCGTTGCGCTTGCGCGCGGCGGGATGCGGCTTTCCTGAGCGATCGCGCACTTTAGCGCGACTGGTACTGGCTAGCCAATGCACGGGCTTGTATAAACGGCGCATTCCTGGCGACTGTAGAAGGGGGACTGTCATGGAAGAGGTTATCGAGCAGCTGCGTGAACTCAATGAGCCGGTGCCGGTGCCGTTGGAACTGCCGGACGATGACCGTCTGGTCGAAATCGAAGAAGAGTTGCTGATCAACTTGCCGTACGGCTTGCGCGAATTCCTGCTACTGGTCAGCGATGTGGTGTACGGCCGGCTCGAGCCGGTCACTGCCGTCGATCCGCAATCGCATACCTATCTGCCGGAAGTGGCGGCGAACGCCTGGGATGCCGGCGTATCGCGCGATCTGTTGCCGATCTGCCAGGATGGCCCCGACTATTATGTGGTGGATCTGGAGGGTGAGGTCATGTTGTTCGATGGCGACGAGCACGAGCTCACCGATGAGAGCTGGGAGTCGGTTTGGCATTGGGTTCGTGACGTCTGGTTGGAAAGTTGAGCAGCTTGGCTACGGTCGTTAAAGCGCCGTTGTTCGACGCATGGAGCACGTATGCATCCGCCGGTCAGCGGCTTGGGTTGCTCAATCTATGGTGACGCTTGGCAACCTGTTCATCTTTCTCCTGCTGACCACCGCTTGCGCGTGGCTCTGGCATTCCCATGGAATACGCGAGCGCGCGCTGGCGGCGGTGCGACAGCATTGCAAAAAGATGGACGTCGAGTTGCTCGATGGCAACGTCGCGTTTCGTCGGCTAGGGTTGATCCGCGATGCGCGCGGCCAGCGCCGCTTCGCGCGGGTGTATGGCTTCGAATTCACGGTGACAGGCGAACAGCGGCACCAAGGCAGCATCGTCATGTTCGGTGCCCGCCCCGGGCCGATCGAGATGGATGCACACCCGTTTCATGCTCGGCCGGATTCGGGCCAGGTGATCCAGATGGACGACTGGCGGCGACGCGGCGAATGAGTCGTTGCGCTACAGCCGACAGGTAACCATCGCCGTCTTCAGAAGTTGTTCATCCTGCGGCTCGCTGAAGATCAGTTCGAGCCGCGAATCCTTTCGCCATTCACTGACCACGAAGACGATCGGCTCCCCAGCCAGCGCATTGGCCGAGCGCCATCCCTCAGGGCCGTGTAGTACCAACTTGGCACGTCTCCAGCCCAACCCGCCGAGCCACTGCGCGACGCGCTGCAGATCAAAACGCTGACTCGGATGCCAACGCCAGCCAATGCTCCAGCCCTCATCGCTTCCCTGGCTCTGGCAGAAAGCTTGTTGCGGATCCAGCCAGACATCGCCCAGAACCACAGCGGAGTCGGGTGATGGCGCTAAAGCGCGAGGACCGGCTCGCTGATCGATTCCCGGCAGTTCGGCGATCGGCAGATGGCTCTGGTGCGTCCAGCGCAATGGCAATGACGGCAACCGCTCGATGATGCGGTGGCGATCCGCTTGATTCAGCGTTTCGCTTTTGTTCAGTAATAACAACCCACAACGAGGCAGCGCTTGTTGCTGGCTCGGCGGCAATGTTTCGTCACGCGCTAGCGCTGGTGCGTCGAGTACCGCGACGCAAGGCTGTAACGCGAGTACCTCTTGCCACGGCGGCGCGCCGAGTTGCGCAAGCAGTTCGGTCGGATGACCAAGGCCCGAGGGCTCGATCAATAGCCGATCTGGTTTGGCCTTGCGTAGCAACCGAGTTAGGCCGACCTGAAACGGCACGCCATTGACGCAGCACAGGCAGCCACCGGCGACTTCGGCGAGGCTAACGCCGTCTTTATCTGTACTGAGCAGTGCAGCATCGAGACCGATCTGGCCGAACTCATTGATCAGCACAGCCCAGCGCTCGTTCGTCGGCTTCTGCGCCAGTAATGAACGGATCAGGCTGGTCTTGCCGGCACCAAGCGGCCCGGTAATCAGGTGGGTAGGAATATGGGTCAACATGCCGCTATGGTGCGTAATCGGCGGATCGGATGAAAGCGATTTTCGGAGGCGCGTGCTAGAGTCGCGACGGTTCACCGGGAGGGCCAGATGGATGCGTTCTGTGTGTTTTTTATTGTTGTTGGGCTTTGCCGGGCAGGCACTGGCCGAGGGCTGTGTTGTTCACAGCCAGGACGATCGAATCGAGGTGAAGATCTGCCAGCAGAACCGCACAATCCCTACCGAACTGTTTCGTTCCGGCTTCTGCCAGCCGGAACTCAAGAACCAGAAGGTAGAAGTGACATTTGTCGAGCAGTGCCCCGGCGGCGCCTTTGGCATTTGCCGCAATGCCCACGTATCGAACATGCCCTATCGGCAGGACATTCACTACTACGGGGTTGCCAGTGATGCACGCTTCCTCCAGCCCGCCTGCGAACAAAACAGCGCTGGCGATTGGGTGACCGAATAGCGACCCGCTTAGGCCGACATACTGGGGTTCCACGTGAAACCTCTACAAATCGTCACTCTTTCGGCTTGAGCGTCCCACAATCCTCGCTCAGCCATTTGCCGTGTGATTGCATGCGACTGCTGCCTTGCTGATTGCCGACCCGGTAATCACTCTCGATGACGCTGGTCACTTCGCGCTCGCTGATCAGCCGGGTTTCGCCCTGTCCCGTGGCGTCCGGGCATTTGAAGCTGAACTTCCACAGGCTGTCGGTCTGCTCGGTGATTTCCTGAGTGCATCCGTGCTCGTCCTGAAACGGTAACTTGCGGGACTTCACCTGCGCCTCGCTCAGACACATCCGTATACCGCCGGAACCCAACTCGACGCCCTGTGCAGCAAGCATATCCTCCATCATCTTTCTCTGATCCCCAGACAGGCTCTTCATCTGTTCGACCATCTCCGCCACGCCCGGCATCTGCATGCCATCCACTTCGATGTCGTCGCTGGAAAATTCCCAAAGGCCGGGCAGCATCTCGACGGCCTGGACTGGCGGTACGCTGAAGAGCAGTATGGCGGCAGCCAGCTGAACGATGTATTTCATTTCGACCTCCGAAAGCGGTTTCAGCTGAGCCTAGTCGAGGTATGGATAAACGACGATGAGCGCCGTAGAAATTCACGCATGCGCTGGGATGACCATAGCTTGCGATGTTGAGAAGCGTTAGCATTAGCGTCTCGACGGTGAAGGGCAACAACCATGGCGACCGAGGGTCTGGTGCGGCAACAACTGGTGCATCGGCTCTATGTCGATCATCAGGGCTGGTTGAACGGTTGGCTGCGCCGCCAGCTCGGCTGCAGCCAGAGGGCCGCCGACCTGGCGCAGGATACCTTTGTTCGTGTGCTGATGAAGGATCAGGGCCTGGAGGCGATCCGCGAGCCACGCGCTTATCTTCATACCATCGCCAGGGGGCTGCTGATCAACCATTGGCGACGCCGGCAAATCGAACAGGCCTACCTGGACGCGATCGCATTACAGCCAGAGGCCGTTATGCCTTCACCCGAATCTCAGGCGTTGGTCATCGAAACACTGTTGCAGGTCGATGCGATGCTGGCGCGGTTGCCACAGAAGGTACGCCGCGCGTTTCTGCTTTCGCAGCTCCATGGGATGACCTATGCGGTTATCGCCGTCGAGCTCCAAGTGTCTGAGCGGATGATCAAGAAGTACATGGCGCAGGCCATGTTGCACTGTCTGACACTGATCGAAGACGAAGCATGAGCCTCGATTACGCAGTGTTGCAGGCCGCGGCGCAGTGGTTCGCCGTGATGAAATCAGGCTCCGTCAGCGAAGCGGATCGTCAGGCGTGGCACGATTGGCTCGCCGTTCCCGAACATGCGCGGGCCTGGCAGCGGGTGGAACAGATCAGCGGGCGTTTCGAACCATTGGCCGGCGATCCCTTCAGTCCTGTGGCGTCTGCTCTATTGGAGCGCCGTCAGCCCAATCGACGCCAGGCGCTGAAAACACTTTCCGTTCTGTGTGGCGGTGGCGCTTTGGCGCTGGCTTGCGGTGCGGTGCCCTGGCGTAGCTGGGCGGCGGATCAGCGCACAGCGGTCGGTGAAGTACGTAACTGGCGCCTGGAGGATGGCACGCAGCTGTGGCTGAACACCAATAGCGCGATGGACATCGCCTACGACGATGAAACCCGAAGTCTGTCGCTGTACCGTGGCGAATTGCTGATCCAAGTGCCTGCCGAGCGACGGCCTCTGGTGTTGCGCACCGCCGAAGGTCGTCTACAAACGCGTGATGCGGCTAGATTTTCGGTGCTTCAACGTGACGGCAGTACGCAGCTCAGTGTGTTCGACGGTGCGGTGGATGTTCAGCCAGCCGGGCAGGGAGGCTCGCGAACGGCTATGCGCGGTCAGCAAGTTGTGTTCAGCAGCCGCCATATCGAACCCGATCGTCCCGTTCAGGCTGGCCGTCAGGCATGGACAAGCGGCGTTCTGCTGGCCGATAACCTGCGCTTGGATGAGTTCGTCGCTGAACTGGCACGCTATCGGCCGGGCTTTCTCGGTTGCGATCCGCGTGTGGCGGGCCTGCGCGTCGTGGGTGCTTATCCGTTGGCGGATACCGAGCGGGTGCTGGAGGTGGTGGCGAGCACGCTGGCGTTGCGTATCAATAGGCGGTTGCCTTGGTGGGTGAGTCTGGAGCCGCTGCAACACGGCACAGGCGCTTGATTAACACGAATGTAAAAAATTCTTATCTGCAGTTCCCCTTTTGCGGCCTCGCTGGGCATAACGGCAACGATCACGATTTTGCCTTCGCAAAAAGGATGACCCATGCGTTCTGTTGCTCTGCCGCTTCGCCGTTCCTGCACGCTTACTCAGGCCGTTCGCGCCGCCATGCTCTGTCTGCCCCTGGCAGCGCTCGCCACTTCGCCTATGGCCTTGGCGCAGTCAGCCAGCCAACAGGCAGTGCGCGGTTACGATATTCCCGCGGGTCCACTGTCCAGTGCGCTTAGCCGCTTTGCTGGCGAGGCGGGGGTTATGTTGTCCGTTGACGGCAGTCTGCTCGAGGGGCGCCAATCGAGCGGCCTGCAAGGTCAATACGGGATTGAGGACGGCTTCGCAGCACTGTTGCAGGGCAGCGGATTGCAGGCGGTGCGCGATAAGCAAGGCACTTACTCGCTGGCGCCGCGTCGTGAGCAGGCTGATGCGCTCGAACTGAAGCCGATGGTGGTCGAGGGCTTCGCTCTGGGTAACGCGCTGGGTGAGATGCAGGGGTACAGTGCGACCCACAGCAGCGTGGCGACCAAGACCAGTATGCCGTTGGCCGAGACTTCTCAGACTGTCTCCGTAGTCACGCGCCAGCAGATCGAGGATCAGGGATCACGCTCCATCGCTCAGGCAGTTCGCTATACCCCGGGATTGATGAGCACCCCTTACGGCGCTACCACCCGTTACGACTATGTCGCCATGCGCGGCATCACCGATGGCTCGGTGGACAATCTCTATCTCGATGGCCAGAAGCTGCTGGGTGACAGCGGCACCTACAGTAGCCTGCAGGTCGACCCCTATTTCATCGAGCGCATCGACATTCTCAAGGGCCCATCATCTGTGCTCTACGGACGCAGCTTGCCCGGCGGGCTGGTGGCGATGACCAGCAAGAAGCCGCAATACGAAGCCAGTCGTCAGATCCAGTTGTCCTACGGCAGCGAGGACAACAAGCAGGCCGCCTTCGACTTCACCGGGCCGCTGGATGATGAGCGAATCGCCTATCGGCTCGTCGGCGTCGTCAGGGATGCGGACAATCAGGTCGATGGAGTCGAGGAAAAGCGCTATGCGGTGATGCCGTCGCTGAGTATCGATTTCACCGAGGACACGCGCCTGACCTTGCTGGCCATGCTTCAGCATGATCCCGAGAGCGGCTATCACGGCGGACTGCCGGCAGACGGCACCATCACTTCGCACAATGGGCAACGCATCTCGCGTAGCTTCTTCGAAGGCGACGAGGACTACGAGAAATTCGAGCGCGACCAGCAGATGATCGGCTATCAGTTGGAGCATCGCTTCAACGACGTGGTGTCGGCCCGTCAGAATTTCCAATATCTCGATTCGACGGTGGAGTCCGGGCAGGTCTACCAGTACGGCTATGCCACCCCGGATGAGCTGGTGCGCTACTACACCGGTGCCGACGAAGTGCTGCATGCGTGGACCATCGATAACCAACTGCAGTTTCTCTTCGATACCGGCGTGCTCAGCCATACCCTGGTGACCGGCCTGGACTATCAGCGCCGCAAGGCCAAGGTCGACTACGACGCGGGTACCGGATTGAGCAACATCAACCCGTACACCGGCAGCGTCAGTGCCGGTAGCCCTACCTTCTATCACCAGTACGATGAATCGCGTGAGCTGGAACAGACCGGACTCTACGTGCAGGACCTGATCAGCCTGGGCAACTGGCGATTCTCTCTAGGGGCGCGGCAGGATTGGGTCGATGTCTCGTTCGATCAGACCGAATCGATCTACGGCGATCAGTCCGATCAGTCGAAACTCGAGCAATTCACCGGACGCGTCGGGGTGCTCTATGCCTTTGACAACGGCTTGTCTCCCTACGTCAGTTATTCCGAGTCGTTCAATCCCAACGCCACTGGTGCCTATAACTTCGATGGCAGCGCCTACGACATCAGCTTGCTTGATCCCACCGAAGGCGAGCAGGTGGAACTCGGGTTGAAGTACCAGCCTCTCGGTACCGATGACCTTTATACGATTTCGCTGTTCGACCTGAAGCAGTCCAACCTGTCGAGCAAAGACTCCAACGAGAACTTCTTCCGTTCCGTCGGTGAAATCACCTCCCGTGGCGTGGAACTGGAAGCGCGTTTGAACCCGCTGGAAAACGTCAACGTGCTGGCCAGCTACACCTACATGGATGTCGAGTACAGCAAAGACTATGTCGGCACGGCCGGCGTCAACAACCGCGGCAATACACCCAATGCGGTGGCGCGCAACATGGCGTCGTTGTGGACGGATTACACCTTCGATCAGGGTTTTATCGCCGGCCTACAGATCGGCGGTGGCGTGCGCTACTTCGGCAAGAGCTGGGCGGACGCTGAGAACACGCTGCGTATTCCTTCCTACACCTTGTATGACGCCATGCTGGGTTATGACCTGACGCGCGTCGGGCTGAACGGTGTCAGTGCACGCCTGAACTTGAACAACCTGACCGATGAGAAATACGTGGCGGCCTGTAACAGTCTCAACCAGTGCTATTACGGCGAAGAGCGCAACGTCATGGCGACCTTGACCTACGACTTCTGACAACGAGCGCTGCGCCGCCGGCCCTGACAGGCCGGCGGCTTTGTGCTTTCTGCAAAACGGAAATTTACGATGCGTTCGATCCTGGTTCTTCTGCACCGTTACATCGGCCTGGCAACGGCGCTGTTACTGTTCCTAGCCGGTATCACGGGCAGCATTCTGGCCTTTCACCACGAGCTGGACGAATGGCTGAATCCACAGTTCTACCACACCACCAGCGAAGGCCCGGTGCTGGCGCCGGGGACGCTGGTCGATCGCGTCCAGCAGGCCAATCCGCGGATGCAGGTCTGGTACATGGAGTTTCCCGACGAGCCGGGTCACGCCGCGCTGATGGCGCTGGTGCCGCGCAACGATCCGGCAACCGGCAAGCCGTTCGATGAAAAGCCCGTCGTGCAGTATCTCGACGCAGTTACCGGCGAGGTCGTTGGCACGCGCTATTGGGGTGAGTGCTGCTTCTCCCGCGAAAACTTCGTGCCCTTCATGCTGGAATTCCACTACAACCTGTCGCTGCCCGGCAATTGGGGACTTTGGCTGATGGGCGTGATAGCGATCTTCTGGACCCTCGACTGCTTCGTCTCATTGCTGCTGACCTTTCCGCGTGGGCGACCGTTTTTCGGCAAATGGTGGACGGCCTGGAAGATCAAGCGTCAGCGACTCAACCATGATGTGCACCGTGCCGGCGGGCTCTGGTTGTGGTTATTGCTCACCCCGGTGGCGATCAGCAGCATCGCGATGAATTTGCCGGAGCAGGTGTTCAAACCGGTGGTTTCGCTATTTTCGCCGGTCGAACCGAGTGTCTACGAGGCACGCGGCAGGCTGCCGAAGGACCAGCTGGGCGTAACTCAGTACGACTTCCACCAAGCCTACGATTACGCCATGCAGCACGCCGCCGATCTGAATCTGAGCGAGCCCATCGGCGAGCTGTACTACAGCTTCGAATACAACTTCTATGGCGCCGGCTTCGGTGATCACGACAGCAACCAGGGCAATGCCTGGCTGTTCTTCCATGGCAGCGATGGGACGCAATTGCTGGGGCAGGAAATACCGGGTCAGGGCACGTTGGGTGAGCAGTTCCACATGCTGCAGCCGGCGATCCATGGCGGCCGGATTCTCGGTATGCCGGGGCGGATCCTGATCGCCATTCTTGGCGTGGCGATTGCCGTGCTGTCGGTGACCGGTGTGGTGATCTGGTGGCGCAAGTCGCGGGCACGGCGGAGCGCGGCCGTCAGGCGAGACGTGCTGTTGGAAGCGAATTGATTAGAAGCGCAGGGGAGAGTGAGGCGGCCGGAAAACCGGCCGCTGTTCACCGTGAACCGGCCACTTGCGTGGCGCAGCTCCAGAGTTCCAGCGAGGGCTGGTCCGCTTTTGGCGGACCGAGCCATTCGCTCATCGCGTGGCAACGCTGGTCGAAACACAGTTGGTAATCCCCTGCCTCGGGGGTTCGCCCCACAAGCAGCGGTTGCAACGGCGGGACCTGACGCTGGTAGTGCCAGGTGCCGTCACGCAGTTCGGCGTCATCCGGGATTTCCATCCCGGCGCCTGAACCCTTGACCCGCGCTTCGCCGAGCAGCAGCCCTTCCGGCGTCACGCGGTAATCCTCTTCCCAACGAATCTTCTCGATCGTGTGGGACCAGGCCAGGGTGAAGTCGGCTGTAGGCACTTGTGCCCACACCACCCCAGCCAGTCCCAGGCAGAGCCCTATCATGCCGTTGCGACTTGTGCAGCGCGGCGGGCGCGCCAGAAGTGCTGAGCAAAGAACAGCGCCGCCAACGCAAAGCCAACCTCATCGCTCATTGGCGAGGCGAGGATCAGGCTTACCCCTGCCGCGAAGCCAAGCAGCCGCTCCCACCAGGTCAGCTTGCTTTGCAGGAAGCCGGTGAACACCGCCCCCCAGAGTCCAATCGCCAGGGCAGCCTTGATCAGCATGTAGATCGTCGCCACCCAGCTGTCGCCTTGCATCATCAACGCTGGGTCGTATACCGCCATAAACGGCACGACGAAACCGGCAACGGCGATGCGCACCGCCCAAAAGCTGATCTTCAGCCCCGTCTCCTTGGCAATCGGCGAAGCGGCAAAGCAGGCCAGCGCCACTGGAGGCGTGAGGTCGGCCATGATGCCGAAGTAGAAGACGAACATGTGCGAAACGATCAGCGGCACACCAAGGTCCAGCAATGCTGGTGCGGCGATCGAGCTGGTGATGATGTAGTTGGGGATGGTCGGAATGCCCATGCCCAGCACAAGACAGGTCAGCATGGTCAGAAGCAGCGACAGGAACAGATTGTTCTCACCAACCGCCAGAATGTAACCGGCAAAGGTCGAGGCCACGCCGGTCAGCGAAACCACACCGATGATTACGCCAACCAGGGCGCAGGCGATACCGACCGGTACGGCGTGGCGGGCACCTTCAACCAGCGCGTGCAGGCAGATCACCAGCGTGTCACGGCCACCTTTGATGAACCAACATACGGCCACCAGTACGGCGATGACGCCAAAGATCACCCCTATCCCGAGCTGGAAGAACCCCGCGCAGAGCAGACCCAGAGCGATCCAGAAGGCGATCCGTAACCCGAACGAAGAGACCTTCAAGATGATTGCAGAGCCTAGAATCACGATGGCTGTCAGCGCGAGACCGATGGTGCCGGCGAACATGGGCGTACGCCCAGAGAACAGCAGCCAGACCAGCACGAACAGCGGAATCAGCAGGTACCAGCGCTCTTTCACCGCCGCCCAGGCGCTTGGGCACTCGTCCTTCGGCAGGCCCTTGAGGTCGGCGCGCTTGGCTTCCAGGTGAACCATCCAGAACGTCGAGCCGAAGTAGAGCAGAGCGGGAATCAATGCGGCTTTGGCCACTTCGACGAAGGGCACGTTGATGGTTTCAGCCATGATGAAAGCTACGGCGCCCATAACTGGCGGCATGATTTGGCTACCCATGCTGGAGGTCGCCTCTACGCCACCAGCGAAGGCGGCCCTGTAGCCGAAGCGTTTCATCAACGGGATGGTGAATTGGCCGGTGGTCACTACGTTGGCCACACCGGAACCGGTGATGGTGCCCATCAACGCTGAAGACACCACCGAAACCTTGGCCGGGCCGCCGAGCTTGTGGCCGAACAGGCCCATGGCGAAGTCGGTGAACAGCTTGATCATGCCGGCTTGTTCGAGAAATGCACCGAACAGAATGAACAGAAAGATATAAGTGGCCGACACGTAGGTCGGTGTTCCGTATAGGCCCTCGGTGCCAAATGCCAGCTGATTGACCAGTTGGTCGACGCCATAGCCGCGGTGCGCAAGGTCACCGGGCAGATATTCGCCCAGCAGGCCATAAGCAAGGAACATTGCGCAGATGATTGGCAGCGCAATGCCCATCACCCGTCGCGCGGCCTCGAAGATCAATGCAATTAGCGTTACGCCGACGACGAAGTCGAAGGTGGTCAGGTCGCCGGAGCGCTGAATCAGATCGGCTTCGAAATACCACTGATAAAACGCCGTTCCCATACCGGCCAGAGCGAGCACCCATGCCAGCGGCTGCCACGGGCGGCCTTTGCCGTTCGCCGGGAAGCTCAAATACACAAGCATCAGCAAAAAGCCGACGTGTCCCGCCCGTAGCACCTGGCTCGATACTGGGTGAAATGCCGCCATGATGATCTGATAGATGGAAAACAGCAGGGCGACATAGAACAGGGCCTTTGGCCAATCGGCAGGGTTACTTGCCAATCCTTGTTCTTGTTGTAGTTCGCTCATGGAATGCCTCGAGCTAGTGAATCGTGGACGCGTAGAGTCGCTAATAAAACCTGCCGTGAACACACGCTGGTTTTACTAGCGCCTCTGTAGATAAGGTCTGTTTATGGACCGATTGGCGAACGCGGGTAGCGCCCGCCAATCGGATCGGGGCGGCACCGGCCGCCCCAAGGTAGTCAGAGCGCGCCGACTTCCTTGTAGTAACGCTCGGCACCCGGATGCAGCGGGATCGGCAGATTCTTGGCTGCGTTTTCCAGCTTGATGTCCTTTGCTGCCGAATGAGCATTGCTCAGCTTATCGAGGTTTTCGAACAGCAGCTTGGTCATCTGGTAGGCCACGTCGTCGGACACGCCTTCATGGGTAACCAGAATGTTGGTGATGGCAACTGTCGGCACGTCGGCTTCCTGGCCGTCGTAGGTGCCGGCAGGGATGCTGGCCGACTGGTAGGCCGGGTTGTTGATTTTGGCGACCACGTCTGCCGGTACTTCCACGTAGTTCAGCGGCATGGTCGAAGCCAGGTCACGGATCGCGGCCATGCCCAGGCCGGCGGACTGCAGGGTGGCATCGAGCTGGCGGTTCTTGATCAGCTCGACCGACTCGGCGAACGGAAGGTATTCCACCTTACCCATGTCTTCGTAGCTCAGGCCTGCGGCCTTGAGAATGGCGCGGGCGTTGAGCTCGGTGCCGGATTTCGGCGCGCCGACGGAAATCGATTTGCCTTTGAGATCTGCCAGGGTCTTGATCCCCGATTCCTGGCTGGCAACGATCTGGATGTAGTTCGGGTAGCTGCCGCCGATGGCGCGCAGTTTCTTCAGCGGCGCCTTAAAGCCTGCGTCTTCCACGCCGTTCCAGGCGTCAGCCACGGAGTCGCCGAGGGCGAAGCCCAGCTCGCCGCGACCGGCCTGCAGCAGATTGAGGTTTTCGACCGAAGCCTTGGTCGCCTGTACGGACGTCTTCGAGCCGTCAATGCCCTTGCTGTACAGCTGGGAGACGGCTACGCCGATCGGGTAGTACACACCGCTGGTGCCGCCAGTGAGGATATTGATGAAGGTCGGCGCGGCCACCGCGGCGGTGCTGGCAGTGAAGGCCGCTGCGGCAGCGAGCAGGCTGAAGCGTTTGGTCAGTCTCATTGTGTAACTCCGTTTCGTTGTTATTGGTTTTCGCAACCCTAAACGATAGACGATCGGCTGCAGCTACAAGGCTACTAGCGGACAAGAAAGGCGGATACGGCAACGGGTAAGCTTTCGCAGAGAAAACGGGGCGCGCTGTGCGGCTTTCTTGTCTTGGTAATCGCATCGGGCGAAACAGAATAAAGCACGAGCCGTGCCATATGTCTGCAGGGCTCTGCCACGTTGAGTTAACGCGCCAGTTCGCTTGCCGTTGGCAATAAATCGCTCACCATGCACAAGTGATAGGCGGAATTTTGCCGACGCTATGGCGAGCCGGTCGATTAGTTCGACGGAAAACCCCGAACCTGGCGCCATCACCGGCGTCGCATGAGGGATGACTGCTTAAAGTGAGGTCGCCAATGGCGAGCGAAATCAGCGCAAAGGACCTGGGTATCGAAATCGAGAAAGGCGAAGGCGAGCTGTTCAAGTGGTTCATCGCCAGCTTCCTGTTCGGCAAGCGCATCCAGCAGGACATCGCCGCCGAGGCTTATCGGGTCATCGTCGACCAGCACAAGCGCGACACTCCTCGAAAAGTCTGCAATTGCAGTTGGCAGGACTTGGTGAACATGCTCGGCGAAGCACATTACGTGCGTTACGACGAATCGACCGCCGAACGCCTGCTCAAGCTGTGCGCCAAGCTCAACAGCGACTACGACGGCAAGCTCGGCAACATCCGTGAGCAGAGCAAGGACCGCAAGGAGCTGGAGAAACGCCTGGCCGAGTTCGAGGGTATCGGGCCGAAGACGGTGGAAATCTTCATGCGCGAGGCGGCGAAGGTCTGGTATTGAACAGTGCCTGCCGATGCTATTCGCGAGCAAGGACTCGGCGTCCCCCTCGCTCCTACAGGGGTGCGGGCGGCTGCTTTTTGTAGAAGCCGGGAGACACCGATTTCTTGCCGACGAAGTTATGGGCGAGCCGCGGCTTGCTTTGTAGGAGCCCAGCTTGCTGGCGAAGCTTTGCGCTTTGAACCGATCCGGCTACAGTGGCTCCAGCTCCCTGTCGAAGTCCGTCCCATGCGCGCCGTATTGCTTGCGTTCAGCCTGTTTCTGCCGCTATTGGCCTCTGCCGGCCCCGCGCCTTATTACCAGTGGCAGAGCAAGGCGGACGGCACCGTCATTTGCCGACAAACGCCGCCTGGTCATGGCTGGGAACTGCTCAATGGCCAGCCCTTTCGCGACCTCAACTGCACGCAGCCCGCTACGCGTGTCGATCGTCCCAGCGCGGTGCCGGGCTTCCGCGCGCAACCGGGGCGCTGAGCCCAGGCTTCGCGCCGCGGCTCAGCTGGCTTGCAGCGATCATGTTCGAGTTGTCCGGTTACTTCGGCCTTTTTCTCGCGGCTTTTGCTGCTGCCACGTTGTTGCCGGCACAGTCCGAGGCGGTGCTGGTCGGGTTACTGCTGAGCGAGTCGTTCTCGCCATGGATGTTGCTGGGCGTGGCCACGTTCGGCAACGTCCTGGGTTCGCTGGCGAACTGGTTGATCGGTCGGTATATCGAGCGTCTGCGCGGCAAGCGCTGGTTTCCGGTGAGCGAAAAACAACTCGACAAGGCCCAGCGCGCCTATCACCGCTACGGCTGTTGGTCGCTGCTGCTGAGCTGGGTGCCGATCATTGGGGATCCGTTGACCGTGGTCGCCGGCACCCTGCGCGAACCGCTTTGGAGTTTCCTGTTGCTCGTGACGCTGGCCAAGGGTGGCCGGTATCTCCTGCTAGCTGGCGTCACGCTCGGCTGGTTCTGAAGGGCCTGGAAGTATCGTTAACTTCAGCGTAACGAAACGGTCCGCTGCTTGATTGATGACCTTCGTGGTCATGTTTCACTGTGCGCTCCACAAAGCGGAAACCTGTGGAGTCAGCATGACAACAACAATATCCCCACCGCCGCAGTGGTCGCGTCGTCGCGCTGAAAAAGCCCGACGTCTCGACCAGGTGCGCAACCTCGCCGATGGCGTGGTGTTGCCGAGCGACAAGATTGTCGCGGCGCTCGAAGCGCTGATCGCACCTGGTGATCGGGTGGTGCTCGAAGGCAACAACCAGAAGCAGGCGGATTTCCTCTCGCGCTCGTTGGCTCAGGTCGATCCCGGCAAGCTGCATGATCTGCACATGATCATGCCCAGCGTCAGCCGCGCCGAGCATCTGGACCTGTTCGAGCGGCAGATCGCCCGCAAGCTCGACTTCTCATTTGCCGGCCCGCAGAGCCTGCGCATCAGCCAACTGCTCG
The DNA here is from genome assembly GCF_045999685.1 of Stutzerimonas sp. VN223-3. Classification (NCBI taxonomy): domain Bacteria; kingdom Pseudomonadati; phylum Pseudomonadota; class Gammaproteobacteria; order Pseudomonadales; family Pseudomonadaceae; genus Stutzerimonas; species Stutzerimonas sp. VN223-3. Next base: position 585,966 of record NZ_RBEC01000002.1, read on the forward strand.
AAGACGGCCTGCTGGAAGTCGGCGCCATCCACACTTACATCGAACTCTATTCGCGCCTGCTGGTGGACCTGATCCCCAACGTCGCGCTGGTGGCCGGCTTCACTGCCGACCGCGAGGGCAACATCTACACCGGCCCTAGCACCGAAGACACCCCGGCGCTGGTTGAGCCCACCGCCTTCTCCGACGGTATCGTCATCGTCCAGGTCAATCAGATCGTCGATGATCCGCGCGACCTGCCGCGCGTCGACATCCCGGCCAGCTGGGTCGATTTCGTCGTGGTGGCCGACAAGCCGTTCTATATCGAGCCGCTGTTCACCCGCGACCCGCGTCATATCAAGCCAGTGCATGTGCTGATGGCGATGATGGCGATCCGCGGCATCTACGAGAAACACAACGTCCAGTCGCTCAACCACGGCATCGGCTTCAACACCGCCGCCATCGAGCTGATCCTGCCGACCTACGGTGAATCCCTGGGCCTCAAAGGCAAGATCTGCCGCAACTGGACGCTCAACCCGCACCCGACACTGATCCCGGCGATCGAAACCGGCTGGGTCGAGAGCGTGCATTGCTTCGGCACCGAGCTGGGTATGGAAAACTACATCGCCCAGCGCCCAGACGTGTTCTTCACCGGCCGCGACGGCTCGATGCGCTCCAACCGCATGATGTGCCAGCTCGCCGGCCAGTACGCAGTGGACCTGTTCATCGGCGCTACTTTGCAGGTCGATGGCGACGGCCATTCCTCCACCGTCACCCGTGGGCGGCTGGCCGGTTTCGGCGGTGCGCCGAACATGGGTCACGACCCGCGCGGTCGCCGCCATCCGACCCCGGCCTGGCTGGACATGGCCATGCCCGGTGGCGAAGCCCCGGTAACCATGCTCGAGCGCGGCAAGAAGCTCGTCGTGCAGATGGTCGAGACCTTCCAGGAAGGCGGCAAACCCACCTTCGTCGAGCAGCTCGATGCGGTGGAGGTGGCAAAGAAGAGCGGCATGCCGCTGGCGCCGATCATGATTTACGGCGACGACGTTACCCACCTGCTCACTGAAGAAGGCATCGCCTATCTATATAAGGCGCGCTCGCTGGAAGAACGCCAGGCAATGATCGCCGCGGTGGCGGGCGTCACCAGCATCGGGCTGCGCCACAACCCCAAGGACACCGAGCGCATGCGCCGCGAAGGGCTGATTGCGCTGCCGGAAGACCTCGGCATCCGCCGCAACGACGCCAGCCGCGAGCTGCTGGCGGCCAAGAGCATTGCCGAGCTGGTCGAGTGGTCCGGCGGGCTCTACAACCCGCCGGCGAAATTCAGGAGCTGGTGATGAGCGCTCTTATTGCAAGACAGCTGCAGCCCTCGCTGGCTGAACGCTTGGCGGACCTGGCGGTGCAAGCGCTGATTGACGAAGCCGACCTGTCGCCCAAGCCGGGTCTCGTCGACCGGCGTGGCAATGGAGCCCACAACGACCTGCACCTGGGTCTGATGCACGCCTCGGCGCATGCGTTGTGGCCGACGTTCAAGGCCATGGCCGACGCGGCACAGTCATTGAATGTGGTTGGTCAGCCGCTGCGCGAGACGCTCGGGCAACTGGGGCGCGACGGCGAGGCGGAGATGCTGCGGGTCACCGATGGCGTGAATACCCACCGTGGCGCGATCTGGGCGCTGGGGCTGCTCACGGCAGCGGCGGCGCTCCATGCCGACGTACCCGAGGCACGGCGTATTGCCGATACCGCTGCGGCACTGGCGCGGCTGAGCGATTCCGCCGCACCGGGCAACCCCGACAGCCACGGCGCGCGGGTCTGCCGCCGCTACGGTGTGCTTGGCGCGCGCGAACAGGCGCAGCACGGCTTTCCCGCCGTTATCGAACACGGTCTGCCGCAGCTCAACGCCAGCCGTCGCGCCGGCGCTGGCGAGCAGAACGCTTGGCTCGATGCGCTACTGGCGATCATGAGCACGCTTTCCGACACTTGTGTGCTGCATCGTGCCGGGCGCGATGGCCTGAACCGTATGCAACAGGACGCCCGCGCCGTGCTCGAAGCCGGCGGTTGCGCCAGCCTTTCCGGTCGCCGCCAGCTGCGTGAACTTGACCGCGACATGCTCGCCCTCAACGCCTCGCCAGGCGGCGCCGCCGACCTGCTCGCCGCCACCTTATTCCTCGACCGCCTGACGCCCCCACCGGCGCCGATTGGGAGCAATTGAACATGGAAACCCTGTCTTTCGAATTCGCCGCCGGGCAACCCGCCCGCGGCAAAGCCCTGGTCGGCGTGGTCGGTTCGGGCGATCTGGAAGTGCTGCTCGAGCCCGGCCAGGCCGGCAAGCTGGCGATCCAGGTAGTCACTTCGGTCAACGGTGCCGAGCAGCGCTGGCAGCAACTGTTCGAGCGGATGTTCCGCGAGCAGACGCCGCCAGCCTTGAACATCGACATTCACGATTTTGGGGCCACACCCGGCGTAGTGCGTTTGCGCCTGGAGCAGGGGTTGGAGGAGGTCGGCCATGACTGATTCGTCTGCTAACAACGTGGCCCGTTTACTCAAGTCGCGTAGCTTCGTCGAGCTCGGCGCTCGCCAGCGGGCCCGTGCGCTGCTGGATGAAGGCAGCTTCCGCGAACTGCTCGACCCCTTCGCCCGCGTCACCTCGCCGTGGCTGCCGAAGCAGGGCATCGTCACTCAGGCCGACGACGGCGTGGTGGTCGCGAAAGGAACCATCGACGGCCAGCCGGCTGTGATCGCCGCGATCGAAGGCGCCTTTCAGGGCGGCAGCATGGGCGAAGTCGGCGGCGCGAAGATCGCAGGCGCCCTGGAACTGGCCGTCGAAGACAACCGCAACGGCATCCCGACCCGCGCCGTACTGCTGCTGGAAACCGGCGGCGTGCGCCTGCAGGAAGCCAATCTGGGGCTGGCGGCCATCGCCGAGATCCAGGCCGCCATCGTCGAGTTGCGTGAACACCAACCGGTAATCGGCGTGGTGGCGGGTTCGGTCGGCTGCTTCGGCGGCATGTCCATCGCCGCCGGGCTGTGCAGCTATCTCGTCGTCACCCGTGAAGCGCGCGTTGGCCTCAACGGCCCGCAGGTGATCGAGCAGGAAGCCGGGCTCGACGAATACGATTCGCGTGACCGTCCGTTCATCTGGAGCCTGACCGGTGGCGAGCAGCGCTACGCCAGCGGCCTGGTGGACGCTTACGTCGCCGACGACACCGACGCCATCCGTGACGAGCTGCATTCGCTGTTCGCCCTGGGTAAACCCGCGCAGCCACGCAGCCAGCGCCACGCCTGGTTCCTGCAACGTCTGGCCGACGCCGACACCCGCACCCAGCTCGATGCCGCCGCGGTGCGTGCCCTCTATGAAGGAGATGCCCAATGAGCCGTGGACTGAACTGGTTGCAAGCCCTGGCCGGTGGTCAGGCCCTGGCTGGCTATCCGGCCTCGGTGAAGGTCATCGATGGTCAGCTCGGCGAACGCGCCGCGCGTTTCATCGCCGTGGTCCCGGATGCTGAGAGCCCGTTTCCGCGCGCGCGCAATGGCGAGGTCGGCCTGCTGGAAGGCTGGGCGCTGGGCAAGGCTGTGGACGAAATCATCGAAGCCGATCGTGACAAGGCCGAGAAGCGCGTGCTGGTCGCCGTGGTGGACGTGCCGAGCCAGGCCTATGGCCGCCGCGAGGAAGCCCTGGGCATCCATCAGGCGTTGGCCGGTGCGGTGGACGGTTATGCCCGCGCCCGCCTGGCCGGGCATCCGGTGGTCGCGCTGCTGGTGGGCAAGGCCATGTCCGGTGCCTTCCTCGCCCACGGCTACCAGGCCCAGCGGATCATCGCCCTGCGCGATCCGGGCGTGATGGTGCATGCCATGGGCAAGGCCGCGGCGGCGCGCATCACCCTGCGCAGCGTCGAGGAACTCGAAGCCCTGGCTGAATCGGTGCCTCCGATGGCCTACGACATCGACAACTACGCGACGCTCGGTCTGCTCTGGGAAACCCTCTCGGTTGAGAACATCGAGCAACCCGCCGGCGCCGACCTGTCACGGGTGCGCGATTGCCTGCAAAAGGCCGTCGAGGACATCGGCAGCAGTACCGATCTGCGTGGGCGCCTCGGTGCGCCGAATCGCGAGGCGTCGTCGCGAGTCCGCGAGCTACTGCGAGAGCAGTGGTGAGCTGTTCTCCCCTCGCCGCCTGGGGAAGAGGGGCCGGGGGTGAGGGGCAACGGTAATACCGACGCCACGGAACCCCACCCCTCCACAACAACAATCACGAGGAGGCTGTAGATGCACGCCACGCCACGCCCCCATGACCTGCTCTGGGGCATGACTCCAGAGCAGCTGCTCGCTGACGCACCGGAGTGGGCGCGACAAATGCTCGCCACCGGCCAGCCGGTGGTGGTGCGCCGTGCGCTTACGGCGGTCGGTCAGATAGCGGTGGGCCTGCGAGGCACCAGCCGCGATCAGCGCTACGCCACGGTCATGGATGTGGGCCGCGTATTACGTTGCGTGAGCCCGGAACAATTGATCGAGACGCTGCCGTCCAGCGAGCTTCCAGCTTTCAAGGCGCTGGCGGCGATCAAGCCCTTCCTCGATGACCTGGGGCGCAGCTGGGGCGTGACCGGTTCGGTCGGCTACCAATTGGCCACTGGGCTGCCGACTGCGCATGCCGACAGCGATCTCGATCTGCTGCTGCTCGTGCCCTGCGAACTCCCACGCCATGAAGCGCACGAACTGCAGCGGCTACTGGACCAGGCATGCTGCCGCGTCGACATGCAATTGGAAACACCAGCCGGTGCCGTTGCCTTGCGCGAGTGGGCAGGCGCTGCGAGCCGCGTACTGCTCAAGTGTCCCAGCGGTGCGCGACTGGTCGGCAATCCCTGGCGTGACTCCTTGGATCAGCCGGAACTGGTCGCATGAGCAGCCTCTTCGCCTTTCCCGGCCAGGGCGCGCAGAAGCCCGGCATGCTGCATCGTCTGCCCCAGGAGCCCGAGGCGCTCGACTGTCTGCAACAGGCCGGCGAAGCGCTCGGCGAGGATGCCCTCGCGCTGGACAGCGAAGCCGCCTTGGCCTCGACTCGCGCCGTGCAGCTCTGCCTGTTAATTGCCGGTGTCGCTGGCGCGCGTCTGCTGATGCGCGGCGGGCGGGCGCCAGACTATGTGGCGGGACTGTCCATCGGCGCCTACGCGGCGGCCGTGGTTGCCGGTTCGCTCGATTACCGTGATGCCGTGCGGCTGGTCGCGCTGCGCGGCGAACTGATGCAGAACGCCTATCCGCAAGGCTTCGGCATGACTGCGATCCTCGGCCTTGATCTCGGCACCGTCGAGCGACTGCTGGCCGAGGTGCATGGCCAGCAATCCCCGGTTCACCTGGCCAATATCAACGCCGACAACCAGATCGTGATCGCCGGCGCGGACCACGCCATGATGGAGGTCGCGCAGCGCGCCAAGGCCTTGGGCGCATCTTGCACCAGGCGGCTGGCAGTGAGCGTGCCGTCTCACAGCGCCTTGCTGGAGGCGCCAGCCGCACAGCTCGCCGATGCCTTTGCCAGTGTCGAGCTTCGCGCGCCACGCATCCGTTATCTCAGCAGCACCACGGCGCGGCCAGTCGCCGATCCGCAGCGTCTGCGCGACGACCTGGCTTTCAACATGTGCCGCGTCGTCGACTGGCACGGCACGCTGCGCACCGCCTACGAGCGCGGCGTGCGGCTGCATATCGAACTACCGCCCGGCTCGGTACTGACCGGGCTGGCTAGGCGTGTATTTGAACAAGGTACGCTGATCACCTTTGACGGTGCCCGGCTGGACACAGTGGACGCCTTGCTGCGTCAGGAGGGCAGCCGTAGCCGATGACCGCGTGAACTGAAGAGCGAGCCGAACTCGCTACTGTTCGATGGATAAAAATAACGACCTCGACAACACGCGCATTCAAGCCGGCAACGCCGAGCCTTGAGCGCAACCCCAAAAGGACAATAATGATTATCTTCGGTGTGGCCTTCCTGGCCTTATGCACCCTGGCAGGCATCTTCGTGGGTGAATTGCTGGGGAAACTCATCGGCGTACCAGCCAATGTCGGCGGCGTCGGTATCGCCATGGTGCTGCTGATTCTGCTTGGCAGCTCTCTCAAAAAGCGCGGCCTGTTCACGATGGATTCGGAGCAGGGCGTCAAGTTCTGGAGCGCCGTCTACATCCCGATCGTGGTGGCCATGGCTGCCCAGCAGAACGTCTTCGGCGCCCTCAGCGGCGGCCCGATGGCAATCCTTGCCGGTATCGCCGCGGTGGCGATCGCTTTTGCTCTGGTGCCGCTGCTCGATCGGATCGGCCGAAAAGAGCTTGAAGCCGATGAAGCCAAACCACTGACCACCGAGGGCTGAGCCATGTATGAATCTCTACTCAAGGTCGTCTCCGGCTACGGCCTGATCAGCGGCTTCGCCATCATCGGCGCGACCATGTGGTTCTCCTACTGGCTATCGGACAAGCTCACCAAAGGCCGTCTGCACGGCTCGGCGGTGGCCATTCTGATCGGCCTGTTACTGTCGTATATCGGCGGCGTTGTGACTGGCGGACAGAAGGGGCTGGTGGACATCGCGTTGTTCTCCGGCATCGGCCTGCTCGGCGGCTCCATGCTGCGGGACTTCGCCATCGTTGCCACCGGCTTCGGCGTTAGTGTCGAGGAGCTCAAGCGCGCCGGAATGGTGGGCGTGCTGGCGCTATTCATCGGCGTTTTCTCGTCCTTTATCGCGGGCGTTTCGGTGGCTATGGCCTTCGGCTACACCGATGCGGTAAGCCTGACCACCATCGGCACGGGTGCGGTGACCTACATCGTCGGCCCGGTAACCGGTGCCGCGATTGGCGCCAGCTCCGAAGTGATGGCGCTGTCCATCGCCGCCGGCCTGGTCAAGGCGATCCTGGTGATGATCGCGACGCCCTTCGTTGCGCCCATGATCGGCTTGAACAACCCGCGTGCCGCTGTGATCTTCGGCGGTCTGATCGGCACGTCCAGTGGCGTCGCGGGTGGTCTGGCGGCGACCGATGCCAGGCTGGTGCCTTACGGCTGTCTGACCGCGGCGTTCTATACCGCGCTGGGCTGCCTGCTTGGCCCGTCACTGCTGTTCTTCATCATGCGCGGCCTGCTCGGTTGAATCGACTTGGGGTGGGAAGCGGATTGCCGTTTTCCATCCTGCAATGTCCCAACTGGGTTGAACCAAACGCCTATCGGAAACCGCTTACTCAGGTTTTGCAGTGCTAGGTAAACGAAGCAGCCTCCAGCACCGGTGCACTGTTCGTCCGTTGCTGAACTAATGAAGCGATCGTGAAGCAAAAAAAACGGGCTTCCGAGGGAAGCCCGCCAGACGGCCAACATCTCCTCCTAGTCGGCTTTACCCATGACATAGTCAGGCAGGACGGTAGCGATCTGTGGGAACAGGCACAGCACGACTATCGCCAGAATCATGACCAGCGCATAAGGAAGGGCTCCCCAGAGAATGTCCCGCGTCGGAACCTGCGGTGCGATCCCATTGATGACAAACAGGTTCAGGCCCAGCGGCGGGGTGATCAGGCCGATCTCCATATTGATGGTAAGCACCACCGCAAACCAGTAAGGATCGAAGCCGGCTTGCACCACGATGGGGAAGAGTAAAGGCGCGGACATCACGATTACTGCCACCGGTGGCAGAAACATCCCGGCCACCAACAGAAACACGTTGATCACACCCATCAGCACCCAGCGGTTGACTTCCAGACTGGCTATCGTCTCGGCCACCGATTGGGTGATGTATAGCGAGGACAGCGCGAAGGCGAACAGTTCGGCGGAAGCCAGGATCATCATGATCATGACGCTTTCGCGCATGCCGGTGCCGAAGATGTCGCGAAAGGTGCCCAGCTTGAACAGCCGGTACGCCAGCACTACCACCACCAGCGTAAGCATGGCGCCTGCGCCAGCTGCTTCGGAAGGCGTGGCCACACCACCATAAAGTACGTAGAGAACGCCCAGGATGATCAACATCAGCGGCAGTATTCGGGGCAGCGCCGCCAGCTTGTCGCGCAAGCTGTAGTGCACCCCTTCGGCGCCGAAGCGAAAACCCTTGCGGCGGGCATCGAACATTGCCCAGCACATGAACATGGCGGTCAGCATCAGGCCGGGTAGTACGCCCGCGAGGAAGAGCCGGCCGATGGATGTTTCCGTGGCAATGCCGTAGATGATCATCGTTACCGACGGCGGCAACAGGATGCCGAGCGTGCCGCCTGCGGCGATCGAGCCGGTCGCCACCGAAGTGGGGTAGCCGCGGTTGATCATTTCAGGGATGCCGAGCTTGCCGATCGCTGCGCAGGTTGCCGGGCTGGAGCCCGTCATGCCGGAAAATACGGCGCAGGCGCCAATGTTCGACAGCACCAGGCCGCCCGGAACCTTGTACATCCAGCGATCCAGGGCACGGTAAAGGTCGGCTCCGGCGGGCGTGCCGGCAACGATGGCACCCATCAGCACGAACATCGGAATCGATACGAAGGCCAGGTTGCCGATGCCGGCGAACATGGTTTCGGCCACCACGCCGATGACTTCCGGACCCATCGCCATGAACAGACCACCCATGGCCGCCAGGCCGAGGGCGAAGGCAATCGGCATGCCGGTGGCGAGGAATAACAGCAAGGCACAGATCAGCAGCACACCTGCAAGGGACGGAGTCATCGTACTTCTCCCAGATTCTGATGGCTTTGCAAGGTGGTTTCGTTCTTCTCCGCCTCAGCGTTTTGTGGCTCTGGAATGCTCAACTCGGGGCGAATCAGTTTCATCAGCTCCACCACGTATTGCAGACACAGCAGGCCGAAGCCCACCAGCATTGGAGTTGCGGGAATCCACAGCGGAATGGCGGCGATAGTCGGAGTGGTCCAGCCACCTTCCCAGGCCTCGTAAACATAGATGCCGCTAGCCACGCTCATCAGCAGGCAGAAGATCAGGCCTAGCACTGCACCGAGACACTGCATGCGCCGTCGGTTTGGCGACGACATCATCAGCTCTATTACATCGACGCCGACGTGACCCTTCTTCATCAGCACATAGGGCGCGCCAATGAATATTGCCGCGGTCGCTGCGAATACCACGACCTCGGTCTGCCAGATAGTGGGCGCTCGGAACAGGTAACGCATGAGGATCATCTGGCACATGACCACCATGGCGATGATCAGCAGGACAACGGCGCTGACACCACCAAGGCGCGATAGCGTCTCGATCGAGAGAATAAAACGTCTGGACATGGGGACTCCTTGGAACCCGCGCCTTCAGCAGAAGCCGCGGCGCGAGCTCGAACGCAGCGAAGGCCGCTGAGGAAGCGGCCGCAATGGGGCATCACTGCACGGCGAGGGCCTTGTCCAGAAGCTCTTTGCCGCCTTTAACCTTATCGGAGAAGTACTGGTAGGAGGATGCACGGGCTACCTGCATCCAGGCGTCGTGTTCTTCCTTGCTCAGGTTTACCACCTTCACTCCGGCCTTGGCGAAGGTCTCCTTCATGCGCTGTTCGCCTTTAGGGCCTTCCTCGGCGAAGTAGGCCTCGGCCTTGCTTGCTGCTGCCAGGATGACCTCCTTCTGTTCCGGAGTAAGACGATCGAAGGTGCGCTTGGACATCAGTACGGGCTCATACATGAACCACAGGGCGTTATCGCCCGGTGCGGTCAGGCATTTCACCTGCTCATACAGGCGGTACGAGACAAAGCTGTCATTGGAGGTGTTGGCTGCGTCCAGTACGCCGGTCTGCATGCCGGTGTATATCTCGGATGACGGCATCGACGATATCGAGGCACCCGCGGCGGCGAGCATGTTTTCGAACGCCGGCCCGGCGGCGCGGATAACCTGTCCCTTGATGCTCTCGGGTGAGGTGATGCAGTGTTCCTTGGAGGCGAATCCGCCGGCCAGCCAGGCGTCAGCGAGAATAACCGCGCCGTTCTTCTCAGCCAGAGCATGTATCTCTTTTATGAAATCGGACTGGTTCAGGCGCTGGGCATGTTCATAGTTCTTGACCAGTCCCGGCATCAGCGTGGCGGAGAACTGCGGTACGCGGCCGGACGCATAGTCCAGTGGCAGAGCCGTCATGTCGAGCTGCCCCCGAGTCAGGGCGCCCCATTGCTCGTTGGCTTTGTATAACGATGACGCAGGGTAGATCTGGAGCTTCAGGCCAACATCGGCGGCGGCGACTTCGCGGGCAATGATCTGCACCATTTCATCGCGGGGGTCGCCCTGGTTGCCGGGAAACTGATGGGATGCGCGCAGGACGGTCTCGGCGAAGCTGGGGATGCTGGCGACCAGCAGTGCAGCCGCAACCGAGGTACGGAGTAGGGCTTTCATTGGAATTCTCCTGAATTGACACATCAGAACCGCGCCATGCGGCTCATAATTATTTTTATTACGTCATAGGACTTTTCTTCTTGTTGTTCGGGCTTCCATGCTCGATCCGAATGCAGGCTAGCGCGCGCAGGGGGGCGGATCAATTAAGACCCACCCTCCATCGTTACGGAAAAGTTAATGATTCTCTGGGGGCGTCAAGAGGAGTTCGATTGAGGACGGTACATGCGGCATTCCGCTACAAGCGCAAGCAGATTGGGATCGCGCTCCTTGGATTTCAGGAATACCACACCGATCTGCTGTTGCAGGCGGTATCGGGGCTGCAAGGGAATCAGGCGGATGCGGTTTTCGTACACCGCTGCGACCCGGCCAGGCAGCAGGGCGTAGCCAACCCCAGAACTGACCATGCTGAGCAGAGTGAAAATGTCGTTGACCTGCATGCCCACATTCGGCTCGAAGCCTGCCTGGTTGAATACCCGAGCACTGTCGCGATGCGTGGCAAAACCCTGCGTGAGGGTGATGAAGGTGGCATCGCGAAGGTCGGCCAGATCCACCTCTGCCTGCTCGGCGAAGGGTGAATTAGTGGGTACCGCTAGAAAAATGTCATCGGCGAAAAGCAGCAATTGCTCGCAGTCAGGGTTTATGAGGCTGTCGTCGAGAGAGATCAGGATGGCGTCCAGCTCCATATTCTTCAATTTGTAGAGCAGGTCGACGTTGGAGCCGAGGATCAGGTCGATGTTGAGCTCGCTGCGGCGCAGCTTCAGTCCCATGATCAGCTGCGGCACCGTCTTGACTGTCAACGAATACAGCGCACCGAGCTTGAAGCGCTCAGCTGAGAAACCGGCGGCCTCGCGGGTCTGGCGTACCGTTTCCAGCACGTCCTGCACCAGCTTCTGAGCCTTTTCTTCCAGTACGTAGGCGCTTTCCAGCGGAATCAGGTTGCGTCCTTCATGTTTGAACAAAGGACAGCGTAAGGCGCTTTCCAGCGAATGGATGGCCCGGTGAACGCTGACATTGCTGGTGTTCAGCTCGGCAGCCGCCTTGCTCAGATTTCCGCTGCGCATGAAGGCCAGAAAGACTTCCAGCTTTTTCAGGGTGAGTTCTTCGTCGATTTGCATGGCGAATGCTCGGGGCATGGCAGTCGATTATGCCTAATGGCGAACGCGCTTCGGGCGCGGTTATGGGACTTTTGTCAGTGGTTGTTCTTTTTGTTGATTGCCCTGTTGTTTTGGCCGTTCGGCTGGGAGCGTGTTCAGCCATCGGGCCGTAGGTCGTGCATGCACATCGCATGGTGACTATTTGATGACTGTGCAACTTGCATGAGCTCCTGGATCTTTCTGATTTTATAAGTGATTGAAATATAAAAGAAAAATAATAAGTCAAATGATGGCACGTTCGATGCTGTAGTTGCATATTGCTATCCAGGCGGCTAACAGCCCGAACGTAATGGCTGGTTGATCCAGCCTCAAGAGGCCCGAAAATGGTTAACAAGCTGAACGGCGCAACGCAGGTATGGGCCGATGGGTATTCCTTCCGGGAAGTCACCGAGGCGCTGGCGACAGCGTTGGGGATTTGCGTTGACGACTGCCAGTCCGCGAAACCGGAGACCAATCCGACGGCACATCATCCGTCAAACGGCGAACCGGCCGATGAGTAGGTCGGTCATGGGTGCAAAATGATTCGTTAATGTCGCCGTCCTTTCAACGCCCGTCTGCTGTTCAACGGCCCGCAGCAGACGGCTCATCCGCTCCCGTCAGCGCCGATTGCGAAACTCCCGCGGCGGCAAACCGGTCAGCCGTTTGAAGAAGCGAGAGAAATAGGCTGCTTCGGAAAATCCAAGATTGTCCGAGATCTGGCTCACGGTCATCGTCGTGTAGATCAGCTGTCGCTTGGCCTCCAGCAGTACCCGTTCATGCACCACACCCTGGGCTGTCTGGCCGGTAAAACGACGCGCCAGGGTGTTCAGGTAAGCGGGAGTGATGTCGAGCCGATGGGCATAATCTTCAACCGAATGCCGCCGGCAGAAGTCGGTTTCGACAAGCCGGGTAAACGCGACAAGTAATGCCTGGCCCCGCAGCGGATGAGTGTTCGTCTGCCGCACCAGCATTTGCCGCCCGACCCAGACCGCGAGCACGCCGACCAGCGATTGCAGCAACAGATCGCGTGCAGGTGCCGGTGTTCGGTATTCCCGGTCGATGGCGTCGAACAGCGTATCCAGATAGCGACGGTCTTTGCCAGCAGCATGCAGGCCGGCTATACCGAGCGGCGCCTGATGCCCGCCGAGTGCCGCCTCCAGCCGCGCCAATAGCGGTGCAGCGAGGGTCAGCACGTAGCCTTCGACGCGCTCGGAAAAGCGGAACCCATGCACGCACAGCGGCGGCAGTACCTGCACAGCCGCTTCATCGATGCGCGTCTGCACGCCTTCCACTTCTACTAGAGCCCATCCCCGACGGATGTAGAGCAGCTGCGTCAGGTCGGCGTGGCGGTGCGGGCTGATCTCCCAGTCATGCATGCGGCTGCGTTCGGGGATCGACTCGCAATGCAGCAGGTCCGGGGTCGGCCAATCGAGTGAGTCGCCATAGAGTTTGTAGACCGGAATGGCGGCGGTGGGGCGGGTTGAGCTCACGGCGGAATCCTTTGGGCGGTAATCGAACCGAGTTTATAAAAGTCCAAGTTTGCAGCGGTTGAATGCATTATCACCAAGCTCTGCCGAGCAGAACATGGGGTATCTCGAAGCAGTCCGGCGGACCGCCGCGACGCGACAACAACAAAACGAGGATTCCCATGAAAACAGGTGTCGCCATCATCGGTGCCGGGCCGTCCGGCCTGTTGCTCGGCCAGCTGCTGCACAACGCCGGTATCGCCAACGTGATCATCGAACGCCAAACCCCCGAATACGTGCTGGGGCGCATCCGTGCCGGAGTACTGGAACAGGGCATGGTCGATCTGATGCGCGAGGCGGGGGTATCTGAGCGCATGGACCGTGAAGGACAGATTCACGATGGCGTCGAGCTGGCGTTTGCCGACCGTCGCGTGCGCATCGACCTGAAGGCGCTGACGGGTGGCGACACCGTAATGGTCTACGGCCAGACCGAGGTTACCCGCGACTTGATGGCAGCGCGCGAGGCGTCCGACGCAGTCTCGCTCTATGGCGTGTCGGACGTTCAGCTACACGAGGTGAAGGGCGAAACGCCTCACGTGACCTTCACCCACAACGCCGAAACGGTGCGCCTGGATTGCGACTACATCGCCGGTTGCGATGGCTTTCATGGCGTGTCTCGCAAAAGCATCCCCGCCGAAGTGCTCACCGAATTCGAGCGCGTCTATCCCTTTGGCTGGCTCGGTGTGCTCAGCGATACGCCGCCGGTAAGCCACGAGCTGATCTACGCCAACCATGCGCGCGGTTTCGCCCTGTGCAGCATGCGCTCATCCACACGCTCGCGGTATTACGTGCAGGTCGGGCTGGAAGAAAGGGTCGAGGATTGGTCCGACGAGCGCTTCTGGGCCGAGCTCAAAAGCCGGCTGCCCGAAGACGTCGCCGCCCGGCTGGTCACCGGCCCGTCGCTGGAGAAAAGCATCGCGCCGCTGCGCAGTTTCGTGGTCGAGCCGATGCAGTACGGGCGATTATTCCTGGTTGGCGATGCCGCTCATATCGTGCCGCCCACCGGCGCCAAAGGCCTCAACCTGGCGGCCAGCGATGTCAGCACCCTGTATCGCATTCTGCTTAAGGTCTACCGCGAAGGCCGGATTGATCTGCTGGAAAAGTATTCGCCGATCTGCCTGAGGCGCGTATGGAAAGCCGAGCGCTTTTCCTGGTGGATGACCAGCCTGCTGCATCGTTTTCCCGATACCGACGCCTTCGGCCGGCGCATCCAGCAGAGCGAGCAGGACTACTTCACCAGCACCCAGGCGGGCCTGACCACCATCGCCGAGAATTACGTCGGGCTGCCGTACGAGCCGATCGAGAACGGCGGCTGAAAAAAGGCCCGTCCATGGACGGGCCGAAGCATCACGCGCAGGAGGAGGGCGCGTACAACGGGAGCAAAACGTCAGCGTTTACAGGATCGACAGCGGGTAGTTGATGATGATGCGGTTCTCGTCCAGGTCGCGGGTGTTGGCCTCGGAGCGGAAGCTCGAGTTGCGCCATTTGATGTTGAGGCTCTTCGCCGGGCCGCTCTGGATGGTGTAAGCCACTTCGGTCTCGCGACCCCATTCCTCGGCGTCGTCGGTGGTCGCTGTCCGGATGTTGTCACCGCTGATATAACGGTTCATCAGGGTCAGGCCCGGGATGCCCATGGCGGCGAAGTTATAGTCGTGACGCAGTTGCCAGGAGCGTTCCTCGGCATTTTCGTAGCTGTTGTTGAAGCTGTCGTTGGCTAGCGAACCGCCGCTGGTGCCGTTGACGCGCATCCAGGTGTCGCCACTGACTTTCTGTAAGCCGACGTAGAAGGTGTTGCCGCCAGTCTTCAATCCGAACAGACCCGAGTAGGTTTTGTTGTCCAGCTCGCCGCCCAGCGCGCTGCCGTCCTCGTCGCCCTGGAAGTAGCCGAGGTTGGCGGTCAGCGCCACGTCCTCGCTCAGCGGCTGGGTGTGCAGCAGCTGCACGTACTGTTGTTCGTAGACATCCTTCAGCTCAGCCGTCCACAGGCCTACGGTGGTGCGCTTGTCATTGAAGGCGTATTCACCGCCAATGAAGTTGAAGCGGTCGGACGCGCCTCCGGCGAAGCTCATGTCTTCCATGCTGGCGTCGTCGCGTGGGCTGTTCTGGCGGAACTGGCCGGCGGTGAGCATCAAGCCGTCGATTTCACGCGAAGTGATCATGCCGCCCTCGAAGGTCTGTGGCAGCGAGCGGCCATCGTCCGAGCGCAGGATCGGAAGGACCGGCATCATCTCGCCGACCTTCAGCTCGGTGTTGGAGATCTTCGCCTTGGCGGCAACGCCGAAGCGGCCGTAATCGTCGGCCGGGCGGCCATCGTCGTGGCGTGGCAGCAGGGCGGTGCCGTAGGTGCCGCCACCGCCATCGAGCTTGACCGCCAGACCGGCGAGCACGTCGACGCCAAAGCCGACCGGGCCAGGTGTGTAGCCGGACTGGATGTTGAGGATGAAGCTCTGGGTCCACTCTTCGGCCTTGCTGCGATCGGTGATCGAGTCGTCGCGAAATTCACGGCCGATGTAGAAGTTGCGCGCGTTCACCGTGATCTTGGTGTCTTCGACGAAGCCTTCGGCGCTGGCGGCCAGCGGGACGAGGGCAGCGATGGACGCGGCGAGCAGGGTGGGTGCGAGGATGCGGCTTGCTTGGGTGGTGTGGTGTTTCATTGTTGTTGTTTTCCTTTTTCAAGGTTGAGGGCTCCCCTCCGCCGTTGCGGATGTTCGAAAGCGAGGGGGAGTGAAGCAGCCGCCGCCGGCGGCAATTCGATTAGCCGGTCGGGGTCATGTCAGCCACCGCACCAGGCAGAGGGTGATGGAGGGGAACAGCACCAGAATCACCACGCGAACGATGTCGGAAATGAGGAAGGGCACCACGCCGCGAAAGGCGTCGCGCAGGGTCACGTCGCGGGCCATGCTGCTGATCACATAGACGTTCATCCCCACCGGCGGGGTGATCATGCCGATTTCCACCACCATCAGCGCGAGGATGCCGAACCAGATGGCCTTCTCGGTCTGGTCCAGGCCGTAGAAGTCCAGGCCCATGATCAGCGGGAAGAAGATCGGAATAGTCAGCAGGATCATCGACATGGTGTCCATCACACAGCCGAGGATCAGGTACAGGATCAGGATCCCGGCGAGCACCACGAAGGGGCCGACACCGCTGTTGGTGATGGCCTCGGCCAATGCCACCGGCAGCTGAGAGACAGCGAGAAAGGAGTTCATGACGTCGGCGCCGAGCAGGATCATGAAGATCATTCCTGTCGTCACCGCCGTGCCGTAGAGCACTTCCTTGAACCCTGCCCAACGCATGCCGCCCAGCACCACGGCGAAGAATCCGGTGCCCACGGTGCCGATTGCTGCGGCCTCGGTTGGCGTGAACCAGCCGCTATAGATGCCACCGAGAACCAGCAGGAATATAAGCAGCACCGGCCATACGCCTTTCTGCGCGGCCAGCCGTTGACGCCAGCTCATGCGTGGCTGCGCCGGGCCTGCATCGGGGTTCATGCGTACGTAGATGGCGATCGCGATCATGTAACCGATTGCCGCGAGAATCCCCGGAATGAAGGCGGCCATGAACAGCGCCGAAATGTTTTCCTGGGCCAGGATGGCGTAGATCACCAGCACCACCGAAGGCGGAATGAGAATGCCCAGGGTGCCGCCAGCGGCCAGGCTGCCGACCGCGAGCGAGCCGGAGTAGTTGTACTTCTTCAGTTCGGGCAGGGCGACCTGGCCCATGGTGGCTGCGGTGGCTATGGAGGAGCCGCAGACCGCGCCAAAGGCCGCACAAGAACCTATCGCCGCCATTGCCAGGCCGCCGCGCCAGTGGCCGACCATCGCCGCCGCGGAGCGGAACAGGCCGGTCGCCAGGCCACCGCGAGAGGCAAACTGGCCCATCAGCAGAAAGAGAGGAATCACCGAAAGGTCATAGACGGTGAACCGTCCGTAGGCGACGGTCTTGATGTAGCTCAGCAACGGCGACCAGCCGCTGATGGCCACGTAGCCGCCGATGCCGGTCAGCAGCATGGCGATGGCGATCGGTATACGCACCACCAGCAATACCAGAAGGATGGCGAGGAATAATCCGCCGATTTCAACACTGCTCATGCGGGTTTACCCTCACCACGAAAATCCTGCCAGGCGGTATACAGCGACACCACCGCCAACAATGCGAAGCCTGGGGCGAAGGCGGTCATCGACCACCAGATCGGCAACCCCATGATGATCGACTCCTCGCCGGTGCCGTAGGCATCGACAGTGCCGATCGCCGAGCGCCATGCCAACAGGGCTGCGGCCAGTGCCATCAGCACCCCGCCGAGGGTGTCCAGTGTGCGACGCACCCGTTCAGAAGCATGCAGAGTGAATACGTCGACGATCACGTTGCCCCGATGCAGCTGGCACAGCGGCAGAAAGAACACGATGGCGATGCCGCAGCCCATCTGCACCAGCTCGACGTCGCCAAGCAGCGGCTCGTCGAATACGGCGCGCATGGCGATGCTGTATGTCGCCATCAGCGTCATTGCTACCAACAGCAGGCCGCCGATGAAGGCGAGCAGACGCGAAAGGGCATTGAGCAGGCGGCCGACGGCATCTACAGGCGCGACGGCGACCTGAACTACAGGTTCACTCATTTAATTCTCCAGGGCGGCACCGTCACTGCAGTACCGCTTGCTTCGCTCAGCGGGGTAGCTGGGCGTTGTAGTGCTCGATCAATTGGCGGGCGTCTTCGAGCAGCGCTTCGCCGTTCTCGTAACCTTTGTCCTCGACTTCCTCGATCCAGCCCTCACTCACGCGGCTGGTGGCCTTCATCCACTTTGCCTGCTCCTCGGGCGACAGCACGTAGATCTCGTTACCCCGGGATTCGGCGAGCTTGTGGCCGGTCTCGACCACCTGGTTGTCCCAGATGCGGCCGGCCTCTCGGGAAAGCGCGCGGCCGCTGTTGTTGTCGATGACCTTCTTCAAGTCGTCCGGCAGGTTTTCATAGGTGTTCTTGTTCATTGCCACCACCAACGCGGTGTGCATCAGCGCAGGCATGCCGGGGGCGGTTTCGGTGTGGTACTTCACCAGCTCGTGCAGCTTGAGCGCCGGGACCACGTCCCAGGGCAGCACGGCGCCATCGACCACGCCTTTAGAGAGGGCTTCGGGAACCTGCGGCACCGGCATTGCCACTGGCGTCGCGCCGAGCAGGGAGATGGTCTTGGTCGCGGTACGGTTGGCCGCGCGCAGCTTGAGGCCGCGGAAGTCCGCCATTTTCTTGATCGGCTTGTCGGTGGTATGCACCAACGCGCCATCGGTCAAATGGGTCGCCAACAAATGCATGTCGGCGAACTCCTTCTGCCCGTGCTTTTCGAGAAAGTCCCACATGGCCTGGCTGCTGGCCTCGGAGGAACGGCTCATGAAGGGCAATTCAAACGCCGCGGTCAGCGGGAAACGGCCGCTGGTGTAGCCGGGCAGCGTCCAGACGATATCGGCGACGCCGTCACGGACCTGATCGACCAATTGCGGAGGCGTGCCGCCGAGCTGCATCGAAGGATAGAACTGGAATTGGATGCGGCCGTTGGATTCCTCGGTGACCTTCTCGGTCCAGGGCTTGAGGAAATCCGCCTGCGTCACCGAGTGTGCCGGAAGAAAGTGCGCCAGCTTGAGCGTAACCACCGGCTCGTCGGCCTGGGCAGGGGCGTGCAAGGCGAGGGAGCCGAGCGCGAACAAGGAGAGCAGCGCCTTGGGGAGCTTGAGCATCGCGTAGTCCTTTTTATTCATTGTTTTTATGTGCGATCTGCGCGACCCGAGGCGAGGGCGGTTGGCCGGCGGACCGCAGATCGTGTCGCGGTTGAATCCTGATAGCTCCCGTCCGGCTATTCAATTGGACATTCCGCTTAGTGTGCGATTATCGAACGGCATCCTTTCCGTTGCGTCCTGATTGGGCGATTATCGGACAGTCGTGAGCGCAGCCCATCGTTCACTGGTAGCGCGTCAATCGGGTAATTGCTCGCTGTACTTGTCGACCAACTGGCGAGCGTCTTCGAGCAGGGCGGCGCCGTTGTCGTAGCCCTTACTCTCGACTTCCTTGATCCAATCCTGGTCGAGGCGTTTGGCTACCTTCATCCACTTCTGTTGCTCGTCCTCGGGCAGGACATAGATCTGGTTGCCTTGGCTCTTGGCCAGTTTGTGTCCGGTCTCGACCACCTGGGTATCGAACAGATGTCCGGCCTGGCGCGACAGCTCCAGGCCGCTGTTGTTGTCGATGATCTGCTTCAGATCGGCGGGCAGCTTGTCGTAGGTAGCCGGGTTCATCGCGATGATCACGGTTGTGTACATCAGCGCCGGCTGCCCAGGCGCCATTTCGGTGTGGTACTTGACCAACTCGTGCAGTTTCAGCGCGGGCACCACATCCCAAGGCACGATGGCGCCGTCAACGACACCCTTGGACAGCGCTTCGGGAATCTGCGGGACCGGCATGGCAACCGGTGTTCCGCCGAGCAGCGCGATGAGCTTGGTCGAAGTGCGGTTGGCCGCACGGATTTTCAAACCGCGGAAATCGGACATCTTCTTGATGGGCTTCTCGGTGGTATGCACCAACGCGCCGTCAGTCACGTGGGTAGCCAGTAAGCGCATGCCCTCGAATTCCTTCTGCCCATGCTTCTGCAGGAATTCCCACATTGCCTGACTGCTCGCCTCGGCGGACCGGCTCATGAACGGTTGCTCGAAGGCGGAGATCAGCGGGAAGCGGCCACTGTTGTATCCCGGCAGCGTCCAGACGATATCCGCGACGCCATCGCGTACCTGATCGACCAATTGCGGCGGCGTGCCGCCCAGCTGCATGGAGGGGTAGAACTGGAATTGGATGCGGCCGTCGGACTCTTTGGTGATTTTCTCTGCCCAGGGCTTGAGCAGGTCGGCCTGGGTGACCGAGTGTGCCGGAAGCTGGTGATGCACCTTGAGCGTCACGACCGGTTCGGCCGCCTGTACAGCCGGGCCAACCGATCCGGCGACAAACAGTGCGAGCAGCAATCTGGAAACTTTCGTCATTGCGATTTCCTTTTGTTGTTGTTTTAAGCCGTGCTGGCGACAGCGATCGTCATGCAGCGGCTCGGACCGGCCGCGCACTTGGCCAGCACTGCCAATACAGTGCAGAGCAAGGCGCTAGCGCGTCAGTCGTCAGGAATGGTTGCACGCAGCCTTGCGTGGCGAACAATGCATAACAGCTACCTGCCTATGCGTATTGTTTATGGGTAGTGGCGCAGGAAGCCTGCGGTGTTCTGCGGACTCGTTAAAAGTGTGGTTATCGCGGCACGCGCGTTCTCGCTTCGGAAAACGCTGATACGCATAGGGTCGCTCGACTGCAGCCGAACGGGTCTACATGCAGCCCCGTCAAGGCATTCGGTCAGTCGCTCGGTCCGGCCCTGAGCAGGGCGTCCAGATGCTGCCAGTCGAAAGGCTCGAGGTCGATGTAACGCAAGCCGCGCGCGGCGATTGCGCCGACCAGCCCGCGTTGGGTCTGCACGATCGCCTGGCTCATTTGCGGCTCGATGCCGGCGGCGCGCACCGTCTCGGCGACTTCTTCCATTTCCTCTGCGCGGCGCCGGCCGTGTTCGGCCACGCGACTGATCAGGTAGTGCGGCAGCTCGGCATCCCAACCCATCGACGGGAAGCTCTTGTGCAACGAGGCCAGCACTTCCGTTTCGGCACCGTAATGCTGCGCCGTGCGCAGGCATTCGGTAGTCAAGGCTTCGAGGCCCTTGATCATTACGCTGCGGCACATCTTGATCGCCGAGGCGACACCGATTTCGTCGGCCACCACGCAGGTGGCGAAACCGCAGGCATTCAGCGCGGCGGAGAGTTCGGCGGCATCGCGACCGCCGAGCAGGATCGGCGTCTGCAAACGCTTTGGCGGTACCGGCGCCATGACCGCGGCGTCGACGTAGCGCCCGCCAGCGGCGTCGATGGTCTCTGCCGCCGCCTGCTTGGTCGCCGGCGCCACCGAGTTGATGTCCATGAACAGCTGCCCGGGTTGCAGCGTGCGTGCCGCCGTCTTCGCCACGTCCAGCGCACTACCGGCGGTCACCGCCGAGATGACCAGCGCCGCGCCAGCGATGGCTTCTGCCGCGCTATCGCAGAGCCGTACGCCTGCGTTGGTGGCCTTGGTCTCCAGCGCCGGGCGTTGCGTCGGGTTATCCAGCAGACGGTCATAAACCTGAACGGCGACGCCTTTGGCCGCGAGATCGCTTGCGAGGATGCCGCCCGCTTCGCCGAAGCCGATCAGAGCGATGCAATCGAGTGTCATGGTGTGTTCTCCGTATGGCCCGACCGAACGTGGCCCGACCGAGTGCGGCCCAACTGAACGCAGCCCGACCAGACCGCGCCGGGAATGCAGACGAAACCATCAAACAATAGCCGGGCGGTGCGCACCAGCCCGCAGCCGGCCAGTTGGCCGTCCTGCAGCCGCAGCTCGACGGTAAATTCACCGGTGGGATGCTCCACTGACAGTCGCCGCAGGTCGCCTTTGCCGGTAACAGCGAGCCCCGCCGTCACCGAGCCCTCGACCAGGCAGGCGCTGGCCGCGCTGACCGCGCCGAATACGCCGATCGAGGCGTGGCAACGGTGCGGAATGAATGTCCTCGTATTCAGCGCGCCACCGGCACGCGGCGCGGCGATCAGGCACATCTTCGGCACCGTGCGCTGGCGGACGTCGCCGAGCTTCATCAGCGGCCCGGCCTTGAGGCGAATCGATTCCAGCCGTGCCTTGAGTTCGCTGTTGTCGTTCAGCGCCGCGGGCAGCTCGTAACCACTGAGGTCGAAATCTTCAGCGCGCAGCAGGATCACCGGCATGCCGTTGTCGATGCAGGTCAGCTCGATGCCGTCGATCCTGTCGAGGGCGTTGCCGGTGGGCAGCAGCGCGCCGCAACTAGATCCGGCAACATCCTCGAATTCGATCACCAGCGGTGCGGCGCTGCCGGGCACGCCATCGATCTGGGTGTCGCCGTCGTAACGCACCTGGCCGTCGGGCGTCGGCACATGCGCGACCGCGATCTGGCCGGTGTTCTCCATGAAGATACGCACCGCTGTTTCTTCACCCACGACCGGTACCAGTCCACGCTCGATGGCGAACGGGCCGACGCCGGCGAGAATGTTGCCGCAGTTCTGGCCGTAGTCGACACGCGGTTCGTCCACGACCACCTGGGCGAAGAGATAGTCGACGTCGGCGTCGGCCCGCTGCGAGAGTTGCACGATGGCGACTTTGCTGGTCAGCGAGTCGGCACCGCCGATGCCGTCGATCTGCCGCGCATCCGGCGAGCCCATCACTGCCAGCAACACCTGATCGCGCAGCGCCGGGTCGGCCGGCAGATCCTCGGCGAGAAAGTACGCCCCTTTAGAGGTGCCGCCGCGCATCTGTAGACAAGGGATGCGGGTCTGGTGCATATCAGCCGTCCAGCTCGTCGAGGTTATCGACGTAGCGCAGGCCCTTCTCAGCCAGACGCGGACGCATGTTGTAGATGTCCAGACCCAGCTCGCCCTTTGCCAGGCGCACGCGCTTGGCTTCTTCGGCGTCGGCGCGCTTGCGGGTGGCCTCGACGACTTGAACAACCTCGTCGCGGCGCACCACGACCACGCCATCGTCGTCTGCCACTACTACGTCACCGGCATTGATCAGTTGGCCGCCGCAGACCAGCGGCAGGTTCACCGAGCCGAGGGTTTCCTTCACCGTACCCTGGGCGTTGACCGCCGCCGACCACACCGGAAAGCCCATTTCACGCAGTGTATGGGTGTCGCGCACGCCGGCATCGATCACCAGCGCACGAACCGCCCGCGCCTTGAGCGAAGTCGCCAGAAGATCGCCAAAATAGCCATCGGTACAGGGCGAACTCGCCGCCACGATCAACAGGTCGCCTGGGCGGCATTGCTCGACCGCGACATGGAACATCCAGTTGTCGCCCGGCGCTACCAGCACGGTAATGGCCGAGCCGGCCAGCGATACACCTTGCTGGATCGGGCGAATATTCGACGCGAGCAACCCTTTGCGACCCTGCGCCTCGTGCACCGTGGCGACGCCATAGCGGCCCAGTTCGTTGATCAGGTCGCGGTCGGCGCGCTCGACGTTGCGCACGACGATTCCGGTCTTGCCAACGAGCCCGCTCATGCCAGGTTCTCCGTCACACGTGGGAAGACGCTCTGGAAGCCTTCGGCGTAAATGATGTTCTTGCTCGCGGTAATGCCGATGTTGCGCTTGGCCTGCACGCCGCGCTGCAGGGCCACGCGGGTGTAGTACTCCCACAGGTGTTCCTGGCCGGCCATGCACTGAATGGCGGCGTACTTCTTGTCCCAGACCTCGGTGATATCGAGGAAGGTGTCGGGGCGCCACTCGCACTGTTCCGGCTGGTGCGGCTCGAAGGCGTAAACCGGCGGCGCGCCGACGATCTTCTCGCCCGGCCGGTAGCCTTCGGCCTGGGCGATGATGCGCGCCTCCTGGGTCAGGTTCATGGCCAGCGGGTGATCGTAGTTGTACGGGTCCTTGATCGAGTGGCTGAGTACGAATTCCGGCTGCACGCGGCGGAACACGTCGGCCAGGCGGAACAGCGTGTCTTTATCGGCGCGCATCGGGTAGTCGCCGATATCGAAGAACTCGACCGTAGCACCCAGCACCTCGGCGGCGGCTTCGGCCTCGCTGCGGCGGGCGGCCTTGACCTTCTCTTCGGTCATCTCGCCCTTGCGCCACAGTTTGGCGGACTCGCCGCGCTCGCCGAAGGACAGACAAACGATGTGCACGGCGTAGCCCAGCTTGACGTGCTGAGCGATGGCGCCGCCCGCGCGCCAAACGAAATCGGCGGAATGGGCGCTGACGACGAGGGCGGTTTTTTGTTGTTGCGACATGGTTGAGTGGCTCCTCTTGCGATGACGAGAGCATGTCACCGGCACTTGCGCGGGTTGTAATGCAATAGACGGCTCGGGCTATACCTTTTATTTATTGCCCGTCTTTGCACCGGGGCGGCATAGTGGCGTGGTTCGTCGATTTGCGGAGCCGCAAGCCATATGAGTCACGATCTTCCGAACCTGATGCAGGTACGTGCCTTCGTCCGCGTTGCCGACCACGGCAGCGTCTCGAAAGCATCGGCAGTGCTCTACCGCGCGCAGTCGGTGGTGACCCGCGCCATCGCCGATCTGGAAGTGCGGCTCGGGGTCACGCTGTTCGAACGTCATGCCAATGGCATGCGCCTGACCGATCCGGGCGAACGGGTGCTGCCTCGCGCACGACGCGTATTGGCGGAGCTGGAAAGCGTGCCCGCGCAACTCGGCACCGATGCGACACGCATGACCGAACCGCTGTATCTCTATCAGGCGCGGCGCCTGCAGTTGTTCGTCAAACTCTGCGAGACGCACCATATGCAGACGGTCGCCAGTCTGTTCGGGCTCAGCCAGCCGGCGGTCAGCGCGGCGCTCAAAGTGCTCGAGGAAGGCTGCGGGCAAGGCCTGTTCGAGCGCACGCCGCGCGGGTTGCAGCCGACGCGTGCCAGTCTCGACATTCTCTTTCCGATCCGCCGGGCGCTGAACGAACTGCGCCGCCTGGAAGCCGATCTCGCGGCGCTTGAGGGCGAGCTGCGCGGCGTGGTGCATGTCGGTGCGTTGCCGCTGGGGCGCACACGCATCCTGCCCGAAGCCATCGTCCGGCTCACCGCCACGCACCCCGGTGTGCAGGTGGTCACCAATGAAAGCCCCTTTGACCTGCTGGCGACCGAATTGCGCTCTGGCGATCTGGACTTCATCTTCGGCGCGCTGCGGTCGGCAGCCTATGCAAGCGATCTGCACGGCGATGCGTTGCTGACCGAGGAAATGCTCATTCTGGTGCGCGACGGTCATCCGTTGCTGAGCGGCACCGTCGATCATTCCCACCTGCAGCATGCGCGCTGGGTTCTGCCGCGCGCCGGCTCGCCTGCACGGAAACTGCTCGATGCCTGCTTCGCCGATGCCGGCATGGCGTCGCCCTGGCCAGTGGTGGAAAGCGGTGACCTGGCCATCATTCGCGGCCTGCTGTTGCGCTCGGACATTCTTGCCGCCGTCTCGGCGCACCAACTGGAAGAGGAAATTCAGTCCGGCGAGCTGCGCGTCCTGCCTTGGCCACTGCAACACACCACCCGCGCAATCGGCCTGACCTACCGCACCGCCAGCTTGCATACGCCTGCCGCCCGCGCGCTGATGGACGCCATCCACGACGCCGCCGGCCAGTCCTAACCGCACACACCGACGTAGGGTGGGCTTCAGCCCACCGCCTGTCGCAGCCGAGCCGCAATTACCGCTCCGTGGTCACCTTCGATGGGTTGCACCCATCCTACGGAAGCGGGACAGCTATGTAGGGTGGGCTTTAGCCCACCAAAAAACGTGTCAGAAACTAAAACCGGTTGCGAGGCACGTCGACCAATTCTCCGGGCCATACGGTGGGCTGAAGCCCACCCTACTTGCCGAGCCGAGGCCACGAAAACACCGGAAGCCACGCGACCGTAGGGTGGGCTTTAGCCCACCAAGAAACGCGTCAGAAAACCAAGCCGGTTGCGCGGCGCTCCGAGCCATGCGGTGGGCTGAAGCCCACCTTACTTGCCGTACCACAGGGCCAAATGGTCGGGCGGGTCAGCTCTTGCGAGCGACCCCGTACAACACTTGCTGATTGCGGGTCTTCTGGAATTCTTCGAGCGTCTGTCCGCGCATGGCGGAATAGATATCGAGATTGGAAACGCCGACCACCGCGCCGAGCTTTTCCAGGCCAAAGAAGATCGCGCCGTACTGGATCAGCGCACGCCAGTCGCGGCGGCGCAGCATGTCGCGTTCCTCTTCGGTCAGGCCGCCTTCTTCATAGAGAGCCTCGGGCTCGCTGAGGAAGCGCTCGCGCCAGGAGGGCTCGATCATCCGCCGCAGAAACTTGTTCAGCCGATAGCCCTTGGCGCTGCGGGCCAGCGTGAAGGGATAGGTGCCCTCGAGCTTCTCGACGCCGTCCAGCTGATGTTGCATGTGCGCGCGATGGCGTTCGATGGCGGCGACCGGCAGCGGCTGGTCCCGGTTTTCCAGCAGCAGGGTGGCGATGGCCGTCATCGATGGCAGGTAGTAGCCCTGGTGCAGCGTGTTCACCTGTGCCGAGAGCGCGCCGCGCATGATCAGCCAGGTGATCACCTCGGAGCCCTCCAAGCCACCGAGGGTGGCGTACTCGGCGACGGTCATCTCGGTCAGCTTGATCGGATCGTTGATCAGCAAGTCGGTGAATTGCTTGTCCCACTCGGTGTTGTTGAAGCCGCAGCGCTCGCCATGAACCTGATGAGACTGGCCGCCGGTGGCGACGATGGCCACCTTTAGATCCTCTGGATAGCTCTCGATGGCGCGGCGCAGCGCCTGGCCCAGCTTGTAGCAGCGCGCTGCGCTAGGAATCGGGAACTGCAATACGCCGACCTGCAACGGGACGATCTCGACCGGCCAGCCGCCATCATGCGGCAGCAACGCGGACATCGGCGAGAAGAAGCCGTGGTCCAGCGGTTTGTCGCGGAAGAAACTCATGTCGAACTCGTCGGCCATCAAACTCTCGCCGATGTGGCGCGAGAGCGCGGCGTGTCCGCCGATGCCCGGCAAATCGCGGGCATGGCCACCCTCGTCGGCGACATCGTAGTGCTCATCGACACCCAGCGAGAACGCGCCGTAATGGTCAAAGAAGAACGAGGTGACGTGGTCGTTGAAGATGTAGAACAAGACGTCGGGCTTTTTCTCGCTCAGCCAGGCTTTGATCGGCTCGAAGCTCTCGAAGATCGGCGCCCAAGCCGCTTCTTCCTGCTTGTCGTGATCCACCGCGAAGCCGATGGTGGGGGTGTGGGAGACGGCGAGGCCACCGATGATGCGTGCCATGAAATCAATCCTTTCTATCAATGCGCCGCGACGGCGCGGTTGGCTTGGCGGGCGGCATGACTATTGGCGAGGATCGCCACGGCGGCGATGAACGCCGGCAGGCCGAGCAATGTGAACAGGGTAGGCAGGCCCAGGCCGAGACTCAGCACCACACCACCGATCAGTGAACCGAAGATGGCGCCGAAGCGGCCGATACCGAGCATCCAGCTCACGCCAGTGGCGCGAAATTCGGTCGGATAGTATCCCGGCGCGAAGGCGTTCAGGCCCGTCTGCGCGCCGCTCATGCAGAAGCCGGCGGCGATTACGCCCAAAGTCAGCAGGCTGGATTCCAGGCTGAAAGCGCCCAGCAACAGGATGCAGGCGCCGCCCAGCGCATAGGAGCCGGCGATGACGCGGTTCGGGTTGCGCCGGTCCATCAGCCAGCCAACTACCAGCGCGCCCACGGTACCGCCAATCTGGAACAGTCCGGTGATGGTCGCGGCGCGTTCGATCGAGACGCCGCCGTCGCGCAACAGCGTCGGCAGCCAGCCCATCATCAGATAGATGACCAGCAGGCCCATGAAATAGGTCAGCCAAAGTGCCAGGGTGCCGAAGCGATAGCGTTGAACAGCATACGCACCGGCGTTTTGGTCGGCTCGCTGGCATCGGTGGTGACAAAGCGGGTATCGGCATCGAAGTGCCCACCAAGCTTGTTCAGCACGGCGGCGATGCGATGTGCCGGAGCATTGCGTGCGGCGAGGAAGCGGGCCGACTCGGGTAGAAACAGCCAGATGAAGGGCAGCAGTAGTAGCGGCAGCACGCCGCCGGCGGCCAGCACCGCTTCCCAGCCATAGTTCGGAATCAGCCAGGCGGCGAGAAATCCGCCGCAGCCGGAGCCAAGATTGAAGCCGGTGAACATCAGCGTGATCAGCAGCGCACGTTTGCCTTCGGGCAGGTATTCAGACGCTAGCGTCGTGGTATTCGGCAACGCAGCGCCGAGCGCGATACCGATCAACAGGCGCAGGCCGGCAAGCTCGTAGGGGTTGCGGGCGAAGGCACAACCCAGGCTCAGCACGCTGAAGACCGTGACAGCGGCGAGTAACACCGTCTTGCGCCCAAAGCGGTCGGCGTAAGGTCCGGCCGCGAGCGCGCCAATGGCGAGCCCGACCATGCCGGCACTCATCACCGGGCCGAAGGCGGCACGTGATAGATCCCATTCCTGCATCAGAGAGGGGGCGATAAAGCCCATGACAGCGACATCGAAACCATCGAACACAACAACCAGAAAGCACAGGCCGAGGATCAGCCACTGGTATCGGGAGATGGGGCGATCGTCGATCCACGTCTTCACATCGACTGTGGCGTTACCCATAGCATTCACCTTTTGTTTTTGTAGACGAGGGCGATGCCGGAAGAACCGGCGAGCCCACTTTTGGTGGCCTGACTCTAAGCGCACCCAGGTGAATAAGCGTCTGGTAAATCGTTAAGCAGGTATCCGTTTTATTTATCCAGGCAGAGCTCACTGACGTTAGAGCTCGTGGGGTTCATAGGGCGAGTAGAAATCCGATTCGCGCCAGCTAGGGTTGGTGCATTGGTCAGCGGCGCGCCACGCTTGTAATGACTGCAACGACCAGCGACGGCGTTCGACGCTTATGCGTCCAGGGCCGAGCAAGTGACGGCCAGATCAGAGAGTGGGGGAGCTGCAGGCTTACAGTCGTCGAGCCGTGGCGGCAATGCAGGCGTTAACGCGGCTGAACATGAGCGTACGGACCACCAGCATGCGCTGCTGGGCTTGCGCTAGTTGTTCGCATTCCGAAAAGACAAAGGGCCTAGGTTTTCACCTAAGCCCTTTGTTTTGTATATGGCGCACCAGGCGGGATTCGAACCCACGACCCCTGCCTTCGGAGGGCAGTACTCTATCCAGCTGAGCTACTGGTGCGTTGCGGGGGGCAATCATACGCATGTCGTCTGCGGTCGTCCATGGCGGTTCGGCGGCTGCCAGGCGGGCGGATCCGGGCGTGCAGTGGCGATTCGATTTGCCATCAGGCTGAGCTATAGCGCGTTAGTTTTTTCGAACATGATGTTGCCTGTTATCAGGCGATAGGCCTAGCATCGTTCGAGATTTCAAACGTTCTGTCATGCAGCAGGAACCCAGGGGCTATCCCTCGTTCTGACCTAGGTCGGGCGGTTCCACTGCCAACTGCCCCGTATCGGCCTGACGGCCTTGGATCATTTCCGGCGCCGCGCCGGCTCTTAGGAGACTGCCATGCAACTCAAAGATTCTTCACTGTTCCGCCAGCAGGCTTATATAGATGGCAACTGGCAGGACGCCGACGGCGGCGAGACGATCAAGGTGAACAACCCGGCCAGCAACGAAATTCTCGGCACCGTGCCGAAGATGGGTGCCGCCGAAACTCGTCGCGCGATCGAAGCGGCTGAGCGTGCATTGCCGGCCTGGCGTGACCTGACCGCCAAGGAGCGTTCGCAGAAGCTGCGGCGCTGGTTCGAGCTGATGATGGAAAACCAGGACGATCTGGGCCGTCTGATGACGCTGGAACAGGGCAAGCCGCTGGCCGAGTCCAAGGGCGAGATCGCCTACGCCGCCTCCTTTATCGAATGGTTCGCCGAGGAAGCCAAGCGCGTTTATGGCGACACCATTCCTGGCCATCAGAAAGACAAGCGCATCATCGTCATCAAGCAGCCGATCGGCGTAACCGCGGCTATTACTCCGTGGAATTTCCCGGCGGCGATGATCACGCGCAAGGCCGGCCCGGCCCTCGCGGCGGGTTGCACCATGGTAGTCAAGCCCGCCAGCCAGACGCCGTTCTCGGCACTGGCCTTGGCCGAGTTGGCCGAGCGCGCCGGCATTCCCAAAGGCGTATTCAGTGTCATCACCGGTTCGGCGGGCGACATCGGCGACGAGCTGACCGCCAACCCCACCGTGCGCAAGATTACCTTCACCGGGTCGACCGAGGTCGGCGCCAAGCTGATGGCGCAGTGCGCGCCGGGCATCAAGAAGGTCTCGCTGGAGTTGGGCGGCAACGCGCCGTTCATCGTCTTCGACGATGCTGATCTGGATGAGGCCGTCAAAGGCGCCATGCAGTCCAAGTACCGCAATGCCGGGCAGACCTGCGTCTGCGTCAACCGTATTTACGTGCAGGACGGCGTCTACGATGCCTTCGCCAGTAAATTCCAGGCGGCGGTGGAAAAGCTGAAGATCGGCAATGGCCTCGATGAAGGTGTCGACATCGGCCCGCTGATCGACGACCGCGCTGCGGCAAAGGTCAAAGAGCATATCGAGGATGCCGTAGCCAATGGCGCTCAGGTGGTTACCGGGGGCAAAGCGCATGAGCTAGGTGGCAGTTACTTCGAGCCGACCCTGATGATCAATGTGCCGCACAGCGCCAAGGTCGCCAAGGAGGAAACCTTCGGCCCGCTGGCACCGCTGTTCCGTTTCAAGGATGAGGCCGAAGGTATCGCCCTGGCCAACGACACCGAGTTCGGTCTGGCCGCGTATTTTTACGCCCGCGATCTGGGACGGGTGTTCCGCGTCGCCGAAGCGTTGGAATCGGGGATGGTTGGGGTCAATACCGGAATGATTTCTACCGAGGTGGCGCCTTTCGGCGGCGTGAAGTCATCTGGGCTGGGCCGTGAAGGCTCCAAGTACGGCATCGAGGATTATCTGGAGATCAAGTATCTCTGCCTCGGGTTGTAACAGCGCTGTGGTTGTTGGGGCCGTACTTCTATAGCGGCCCCAGGGTTCCGCTTTTGATCTGTAGGGCGCGCTTGCTCGCGATCCGCAACCGTTCGCGAGCAAGCTCGCTCCTACAGATGGCGTTCGCTCTTAGGCCTGTTTGATGCCCGTCAGGCTGATCCGCTCCGGGTTTTACCCTTCCGTCTTCCGCTCTTCATTTTCAACGCACATCGTCCGGGTGCCCTCTATGGTTATCCGAGCAGATTCACACCATGGCTTACCCTCGACATACGGAAATGACTCAACTATTCTGCTGTGCGAAACCTGATTCCGTGAAATAACAAATCCAATTCATCATTTCACAAAGCGGAGGCCAATCATGACGGATGTCGTACGGCTCGAACTTCAAGGCGAGATTGCCCTGATCACGGTCAACAACCCACCGGTCAACGCCCTCGGCCATGCCGTGCGCCAAGGGCTGCTACAGGCCTTCCAGAACGCCGAAGCAGACCCGCAGATACGCGCCGTGGTGCTGGTTTGCGAGGGCAACACCTTTATTGCCGGTGCCGACATCAAAGAATTCGGCAAGCCGCCGCAGGCGCCGAGCCTGCCCGAGGTGATTGAGGTTATCGAGGGCAGCAGCAAGCCGAGCGTTGCGGTGATTCACGGCACTGCATTGGGTGGCGGGTTGGAGGTCGCGCTTGGCTGCCATTACCGCATCGCGCGCCGCGACGCCAAGGTCGGCCTGCCGGAAGTGAAGCTGGGCCTGTTGCCGGGTGCCGGCGGTACGCAACGGTTGCCACGTCTGGCCGGCGTCGCCAAGGCGCTGGACATGATCGTCAGCGGCACGCCGATCGGCGCAGCGGAAGCGGTGGAACACAGCATCGTCGATGAGCTGTTCGACGGCGACCTGAGAGAAGCCGGCCTGGCCTATGCTCGTCGCATAGTCGAAGAAGGCCGCGCCCCGCGCCGCAGCGGTGAACAGACCCGCGGTCTGGAAGACGCCGACAATGAGGCGCTGATCCGCGCCAAGCACGCCGAGGTAGCCAAGCGTATGCCCGGGCTGTTCTCGCCGCTGCGTTGCATCGCTGCGGTTGAGGCAGCGACCAAGCTGCCACTGGCCGAGGGCCTCAAG
Source organism: Stutzerimonas sp. VN223-3 (assembly GCF_045999685.1). NCBI lineage: Bacteria > Pseudomonadati > Pseudomonadota > Gammaproteobacteria > Pseudomonadales > Pseudomonadaceae > Stutzerimonas > Stutzerimonas sp. VN223-3. The sequence goes on from NZ_RBEC01000002.1 coordinate 617,582, forward strand.
CGCGAACGCGAGCTGTTTGCCGAGTGTCTGAACTCCTCGCAACGCGGCGCGCTGGTCCACTCCTTCTTTGCCGAGCGCCAGGCGAGCAAGATCAACGATCTGCCGGCTGACGTGAAACCGCGTGCGATCAAGAGCGCCGCGGTCATTGGCGGCGGCACCATGGGTGTCGGTATCGCCCTGTGCTTCGCCAATGCCGGTGTGCCGGTGAAGCTGTTGGAGATCAATGAGGAAGCGCTGCAACGCGGTCTGCAGCGTGCCCGCGACACCTACGCCGCGAGCGTCAAGCGCGGCAGCCTGACCGAGGAGGCAATGGAAAAGCGTCTGAAGCTGGTCACCGGCGTCACCGATTACGGCGCGCTGGCCGACGCTGACGTGGTGGTCGAAGCGGTGTTCGAAGAGATGGGCGTCAAGCAGCAGGTCTTCGAGCAGCTGGATGCAGTGTGCAAGCCCGGCGCGATCCTCGCCTCCAACACCTCGTCGCTGGACCTGAATGCCATCGCCGCCTTTACCAAACGTCCTGAAGACGTGGTCGGCCTGCATTTCTTCAGCCCGGCCAATGTCATGCGTCTGCTGGAAGTGGTGCGCGGTGAGAAGACCAGCCATGAGGTACTCGCCACCGCCATGGCCATCGGGAAGCAGCTGAAGAAGGTTTCGGTGGTGGTCGGCGTCTGCGACGGCTTCGTCGGCAACCGCATGGTCTTCCAGTACGGCCGCGAGGCGGAATTCCTGCTGGAAGAGGGCGCCACGCCACAGCAGGTCGACGGTGCGCTGCGCAACTTCGGCATGGCCATGGGGCCGTTCGCCATGCGCGACCTGTCCGGTCTCGACATCGGCCAGGCGATCCGCAAACGCCAGCGTGCCGACTTGCCGGCCGATCGCGATTTCCCCACCGTTTCGGACAAGCTTTGCGAAGCCGGCATGCTGGGGCAAAAGACCGGGGCCGGCTATTACCGCTACGAGCCAGGCACCCGCACGCCGCTGGATAACCCTGAGCTGGCTTCTATGCTCGAAGCAGCCTCGAGGGAAAAGGGTATCGAACGCCGCGAGCTGGACGAGCAATACATCATCGAGCGGACGATCTACGCGCTGGTCAACGAGGGCGCGAAGATCCTCGAGGAAGGCGTCGCCCAGCGTTCCAGCGACATCGACATCATCTACCTCAACGGATACGGCTTTCCGGCCTTCCGTGGCGGCCCGATGTATTACGCCGACAGCGTTGGCCTGGACAAGGTGCTGGCACGGGTTCGCGAGCTGCATGCCCGTTGCGGCGACTGGTGGAAGCCCGCGCCGCTACTGGAAAAACTGGCCGCTGAAGGCCGCACCTTCACCGAATGGCAGGCCGGGCAATGAGCGCCGCCCGCCTGCAATCTGCCGATCGGACATCGAGGAACCATCCATGAACGTGAATTACACGGCCGAAGAGCTCGCCTTCCGCGATGAAGTGCGCGCCTTTCTGACTAACGAGCTGCCGGCGGACATCGCCGCCAAGGTCAAGCTCGGCAAGCACATGTCCAAAGAGGACCACCAGCGCTGGCAGCAGATTCTGGTCAAGCGCGGCTGGTACGCGCCGGGCTGGCCGGTGGAACTGGGCGGCACCACCTGGGGCCCGGTGGAAAAGCACATCTTTGACGAGGAGTGCGCCGCCTTCGGTGCGCCGCGTACCGTGCCGTTCGGCGTCAACATGGTCGCGCCGGTGATCATCAAGTTCGGCAGCCAGCAGCAGAAGGACCATTACCTGCCGCGCATCCTTTCGGGTGAAGACTGGTGGTGCCAGGGCTATTCCGAGCCCGGCGCCGGCTCCGATCTCGCGAGCCTCAAGACCCGCGCCGTGCGTGACGGCGACCATTACGTGGTCAACGGCCAGAAGACCTGGACCACCCTCGGCCAGCACGCCAACATGATTTTCTGTCTGGTGCGCACCGACCCCGAAGCCCAGCAGCAGCGTGGTATCAGCTTCTTGTTGATCGACATGAGCACGCCGGGCATCAGCGTGCGGCCGATCATCACCCTGGACGGGGACCATGAGGTCAACGAGGTTTTCTTCGACAACGTCCGCGTGCCGGTGGAAAACCTTGTCGGCGAAGAAAACCAGGGCTGGACCTGCGCCAAGTACCTGCTGACCCACGAGCGCACCGGCCTGGCCGGCATTGGCGCCTCGAAAGCCGCGCTGGCGCACCTCAAGCGCATCGCCATGAAGGAAGTCTGCGACGGCCGGCCAATGCTGGAAGACCCACTATTCCGCGCTCAGGTGGCCGAGGTCGAGATGCAACTGATGGCCATCGAAATGAGCACCCTGCGCATCCTCGCGGCAGCGAAGGAGGGCGGTGTGCCCGGCGCCGAGTCCTCGATCCTCAAGGTCAAGGGCACCGAGATCCGTCAGGCCATCACCAGCCTGCTGCGCAAGGTCATCGGCCCTTATGCGTTGCCGTTCCTCGATGAAGAGTTGCAGCTGAACTACGAAGGCGAGCTGCTGCACGCCGACTACAGCGCGTCGCTGGCCGGCGACTACTTCAACATGCGCAAGCTGTCGATCTTCGGCGGCTCCAACGAAATCCAGAAGAACATCGTCTCGAAGATGATTCTCGAGCTGTAAGGGGGCACCGCAATGGACTTCAAACTGACCGAAGAGCAGCAAATGCTGCAAGACACCGCGGCGCGCCTGGTGCGCGACGCCTACCCGTTCGAGCAGCGCGAGAAATTCAGCGAGTCGGAACTGGGTTTTTCTGCCGAGTTCTGGGCGCAGCTGGGCGAGCTGGGCCTGACCGCCGTCCCGTTCGCCGAAGAGATCGGTGGCTTTGGCGGTGGCGGCGTGGAAACCATGCTGGTGATGACCGAGCTGGGCCGCGGCCTGACGCTGGAGCCTTACCTGCAATCGGTGATCTTCGGCGGCGGATTGCTCAATCAACTGGGCCGCGAGGCGCAGAAGCAGGATTTGCTGCCCCAGGTAGCGGCCGGTTCGCTGCAACTGGCGGTCGCGTTCGAAGAGCCGCAGAGCCACTACAACCTCAACGACGTGCAGACCAAAGCCGAGGTGGTCGACGGCGGCTATCGCTTGTCCGGGCGCAAGGCGGTGGTCATCGGCGGGCACAGCGCCGGTAAGATTGTCGTCTCGGCGCGCAGCTCGGGCGACAGCCGTGACGAGACCGGCGTCAGCCTGTTCCTCATAGACCCGAATGCTCAGGGCGTCAGCCGCCGGGTCTACCCGACCATCGACGGGCGCAAGGGCTGCGAGCTGTTCCTCGACAATGTTCAGGTCGGCGCCGATGCACTACTCGGTGAGGTGGGCAACGCCTTGCCCGCGCTGCGCTACCAGCAGGGCCGCGCCATCGCCGCGCAGTGCGCCGACGCCCTGGGCAGCATGGACGAAGCCTGCAAGCTGACCCTCGACTACCTGAAGACGCGCAAGCAGTTCGGTGTGCCGATCGGCAAGTTCCAGGTCCTGCAGCACCGCATGGTCGACATGCAGACCGAGCTGGAGCAGGCCACCAGCATGGCGATCCTCGCCGCGACCTTCGCTGATGGTGAAGACAACGATGACCGTAGTCGCATCATCGCAGCCGCCAAATACATCTGCGCCCGCGCTGCGCGCAAGGTCGCCGAGGAAGCGATCCAGCTGCACGGCGGCATCGGGATGACCTGGGAATACAACCTCGCTCACCACGCCAAGCGCTTGGTGATGATCGCCCACCAGTTCGGTGACGACGACCATCACCTGAAGGCGTACGCCAAGCTTATGCAGGTAGCGTGATCGCCTGATCGCGGCACAGCAACCGGGCCCATGGCCCGGTTTTGCTTTTACAGGCATGTCCCCGGCGCTAAGGCATCCCCCATAGGTAAGGAGGCAGAACGGCGCTTTTGTAGGTGGGGATTCGCGAGCAAGCTCGCTCCTACAGTCAAGAATTTCCCCAGACGGTAATTGCCTCGTTCCACCGCATTTGTAGGAGCGAGCTTGCTCGCGAAGGGACAACTGCAGTGGGTATGGCCTAAGACGTATTTCCTTTCATATCCAGGTGTCGGCTACCTCGCCGCTTCCAATGCAATCGCCTGGTCACGGCTGGCGCATTCGAGCTCCGGTAGCAGGTACTTCGACCAGAGCGTCGGTGTGAAGGTCTCGCGAAAGAACCCGAAGTGACCGATGCGATCTGCCCCGACTTCACTGGGGGCGATGCGCTGCATGCTCTTCGGTGCGCCAGCATAGAAGCCGTGCAACGACTCGGTGTTGCGCGCAGACATCATTTCGTCGTCGGTGAAGGAGAGCGAAGTCATCGGCGTTCGCACGGCGTCGAAAGCGCGTTGCATGGGCTCGCCTTCGACGCCGACCAGATATTCCGGATGCAGACACCAGCGACGCCACTGGCGTATCACGCCTGCCGGCAGATCACCGACCGCACCGATGCGATCGCCGGGAAAGTAGCCCGTCAGCGCCGTGAGCAGCGGAGCCAGCCCGTGCCAGAGCAGCCACGCCTTGCGGCGAATCTGTGGGCTGTTTTCGCGCCAGTAGCCGCTGCCGGCCGCGATGGTGACGATACGGGTAAGCCGTTCATGACCTTTTACCAGCGGTAGGATTTGCGCGCCGACGCTGTGGCCGATCCAGTACAGCGGTAGATCGTCAGCAGCTTCGGCCACTGCTGCGAGTACTGCGCTGCAGTCGTGCCGCGCCCAGTCGAGAATGTCGACCTGGAGCTTGCGCAGCGGCATCCGGCGGGAGCGGCCCATGCCCAGGTAATCGAAGGTGACAACCAGATAGCCGCGGTCGGCCAGCCAGCGGGCGAAATCGGCGTAGAAACGTTGCTTCACACCCATCGCCGGTGCGATCAGCACGGCGCCGCGTGGCGCGCTGCTCGGTAGGTACCAGTAACTGGACAGAAGGTGGCCGTTGCCGTTGTCGATCGAACGCTCATCAGCCTGTATCGTCGCCATTTTGTTGTTCTCCGCACTATTTGAATTGCCCTGAACCAGTATACGAACGGCAGAATATAATTCTAGAAAATTATTCTAGTAAGCTTTGGAGCCCGAATGGCCCGTAGTAGTCGCAAGCAGGAAATTCTTCAGGCCGCGCTGGCCTGTTTTACCGAGCATGGGGTGGAGGCCACCACCATCGAAATGATCCGCGACCGTTCCGGCGCGAGCATCGGCAGCCTCTATCACCACTTTGGGAACCGCGAGCGAATCATTGCTGCGCTGTATCTGGAAGGCATCGGTGAGTATGCCGCGCTGCTCGAGGCCGGGCTGATCGAGACGCTGGATGCCGAGGCATGCGTCAGGCTGTTCGTCACCAGCTATATTGACTGGGTCGTCGCGAACCCGGATTGGGCACGCTTCGTCCTGCACAACCGTGGGCGGGTCGAGGCCGGGGAGATGGGTGAACGACTGCGTGAGGTCAATCATGCCCATGGCGAGCGGGTCGGGGCGATCCTGCGGCGCCACCGTGAAAGCGGGGCCTTTCGACGGATGCCGGGCGATTGCTTTCTAGCGGTGGTAATCGGACCCTGTCATGACATGGCGCGCAATTGGCTAGCCGGGCGTTCGCGAACGCAATTGGCCGACTGTCGCGATCTGCTCGCCGAGATCGCTTGGGCCAGCGTCAGGGTCTAGTGGCAGCGCTAGGCTCAGACGCCCAGACTTTCGATATCGCGCGCGAGCATTTCCAGCTGGTGCGCCAGGGATCCCTTCAGGGTTTCCTCGCTGAGCTGGAACGACGGTGCACCGCAGGTCAGCGCCATGATGCTGCCATCGGCCAGGTGCAGCGGCACACCAGCGGCTTTCACGTTGCGGTCCCAATCGCCCAGTGACAGGCAGAAGCCGTGCTGACGGAACTCCCTGAACGATTCCTCCAACGACTGCTGCATCGCCGGCCAGTCGTCGCCATACTTGGTTTCCAGCGCCGCCATCAAATGCTCGCGCTCTTTTTCCGGGGTGGCTGCTAGAAAGGCGCGACCAGCGGAGGTGGTGGCCAGTGGCAGGCGCACGCCGGCATCCATGCGCAGCGTCGAAACTTCGGCGGGGCGACAGTTTTCGATATAAATCATCGACAAACGATCGCGGCAGGTCAGGCCCACCGTCGTATTGGTACGACGGGCGAACTCGTCCATGTAGGGCTTGGCCAGCTGGCGCACACGCAGGTTGGAAACGTAGGCGTAGCCCAATGCGAGCACGCCGGAGTCGAGCTGGTACTTCTCCAGCTGCTGCGAGTAGCTGAGGTAGCCGAGCTTGGTCAGCGTGTAGGTCATGCGCGACACGGTGGGTTTGGGCAGCCCAGTGATCCGAGCGATGTCCTGATTGCCCATCACCACCGAGCCGTGGGTAAAGGCGCGCAGCACATCCAGGCCGCGGGAAAGAGCCTCGACGAATTTGCGGTCCTTGGGGCTCTCGGTATCTTCGATGTCGCTCATGATGGTATCGGTTCTGTCTGGTAGTGGGCAGCGGGGGCGAACGATAGCAGATCGCCTTATTGGCTGGCAGATGCCGCGCGCTGAAGCTGGCGTCGTCGTTATTGATGTACAAAAGTTAGCGCATAGTATCGTTTAACGACACAACATTTCGCACAGTAAAATGATAATTCACCCATGGTCCCGACAAGCTAACTTAACGGCTTGAAAAGCCGTTGCACCGAAGGGGTTGTGGCGAAGCGTGGCCCTCGATGGTTCAGGCGACAGTTCGATGTCATCCTTTCCTTATATTAAGGAAGCTAACCGTCTGCAGCGCGACGAACGGCAGATCGCCGCAAGCCTGGCACAAGCGCCGTCTGCGGCGCGTTTGGGTTTGCACAGCTAGCAAGGAAAAGTCACTCCGCGCTTGTTGCTCAGGGGGCTTTCTGATATAAAGCAGCGCTCTTTTCTAGGGGCCCGGTTTCTTCGCTTGCAGCGTAGCCGGTAAGACCCCAATGAAACGTGGCGCTGAGCGCCAAATGACTAGTGAATTCAAGCGGCCAACCCATGCCGGGTTGGGCATGTGGTTTTAGAGGGCTGAGGCATGTCGAGAGTCTGTCAAGTTACCGGTAAGGGTCCGGTAACCGGGAACAACATTTCCCACGCGAACAACAAAACCCGTCGTCGTTTTCTGCCGAACCTGCAGCATCATCGCTTCTGGGTCGAGTCCGAGAACCGCTTCGTACGTCTGCGTCTGACCGCCAAGGGCATGCGCGTTATCGACAAGCGCGGCATCGACGCCGTTCTGGCTGAACTCCGCGCTCGCGGCGAGAAGGTTTAAGGAGAACTATCATGCGTGACCTGATCCGTTTGGTGTCCAGCGCCGGTACCGGCCATTTCTACACCACCGACAAGAACAAGCGCACCACCCCCGACAAGCTCGAAATCAAGAAATTCGATCCAGTCGTACGCAAGCACGTGATGTACAAGGAAGCCAAGATCAAGTAATTGATCGGCCCTTGAAGGAAAAACCCGCCTCTCGGCGGGTTTTTTCGTTTTTGGCGTTGCGGTTTCGGTCACCCCGCCTTGCGAATGGCATCGGCCAGGCGCTCGATCATCGCATCGATGTTCTCGCGCTCGACAATCAGCGCCGGCGACAAAGCAATGGTGTCGCCACTGGCGCGGGCCAGCAATCCATCCTCGAAACACTGACGGAACACCTCGTAGCCGCGTTTGCCGACGCCATCGGCGTGAGCGGCAAACTGGATGCCCGCCACCAGGCCGACGGTGCGGATATCGGTCACGTTGGGCAGCCCCTGCAGGCTGAATAGCGCATCCTGCCAGTAGCTCTCGATTTCGATGGCTTTCTGGAACAGGTTCTCCCGCTGATAGATCTCCTGAGTCGCAAGCGCGGCGGCGCAGGCCACCGGGTGGCCGGAATAGGTGTAGCCGTGGAAAAACTCGATGACGCTTTCCGGGCCGTGCATGAATGCGTCATGGATCTTCTCATCGACGAACACCGCGCCCATGGGAATCGCGCCATTGGTCAGACCTTTGGCGCAGGTAAGAATGTCCGGCGTGACGCCCCAGCGCTGGGCGGCAAAAGCCTCACCGACCCGCCCGAAGCCGGTGATCACTTCGTCGAAGATCAGCACAATGCCGTGTTTGGCAGTGATCTCGCGCAAGCGTTGCAGATAGCCCAGCGGCGGCAGGACCACCCCGGCCGAGCCGGACATCGGTTCGACGATTACCGCCGCGATGTTTTCCGCACCGTGCAGAGTAATCAGCCGCTCCAGCTCTTCGGCCTTTTCCACGCCGTGCTGCGGCAGGCCCTTGCTGAACGCGTTGCGCTGTAGGTCAAGGGTGTGCGGCAGATGATCGACGCCCGGTAACAGCGCGCCGAAAGCCTTGCGGTTGTTGGCCATGCCGCCCACCGAGATGCCGCCGAAGCCGACCCCGTGATAGGCCAGTTCGCGACCGATAAGGCGGGTGCGGCTGCCTTGGCCTATCGCTCGCTGATAGGCCAGCGCGACTTTCAAGGCGGTATCGGCCGATTCGGAACCAGAGTTGGTGAAGAACACACGATTGAGCCCGGCCGGGCTTATCTGCGCCAGACGTTCGGCCAGTTCGAATGGCAGCGGATGTCCCATCTGAAAGGTCGGCGCGAAATCCATTCTAGCGATCTGCTTGCTCACCGCCTCGGTGATTTCCCGCCTGCCGTGGCCGGCGTTGCAGCACCAGAGCCCCGCCGTTGCATCGATTACCCGGCGCCCGTCGGTATCCGTGTAATACATGCCTTCGGCACTTTCCAATAGACGCGGACTACCTTTGAATTGACGATTGGCAGTGAAGGGCATCCAGAAATGATCGGCAGATGCGGCGGGATCGTTGGCCATGGCTCGCTCCGGGAAATTCGTGGGTTCGGTGTTCTATGCTCTGAGGAGGCACATGCCGCTCGCTTCGCGGCTCCATCGAGTCTATGTTTAATAAAACGAACAAAACAAGGCTGAAACCGCCATTTCGTAAAAAATATTGATAGGTCTGGTATCGCTGGTTTAGGGTGCCTTTTTTGATTATTCGACAGATACCGAGGACGCCCCATGACCACCCTGACACTCGCCGATTGGCAACAGCGTGCCCGCGACCTGCGCATCGAAGGGCGGGCCTTTATCCAAGGCGAATACACCGCATCCAGCGCGGCTGTCAGTTTCGACTGCATCAGCCCGGTCGATGGGCGGGTGCTGACGCAGGTCGCGAGCTGTGACCAAGCCGATGCTGACCGTGCCGTGATCAGCGCGCGCATGGCGTTCGAATCTGGCATCTGGTCGCGTTTGGCGCCGGCCAAGCGCAAGGCGGTGATGATCCACTTTGCCGATTTGCTCGAAACTAATGCCGAGGAGCTGGCGCTGCTGGAAACCCTCGATATGGGCAAGCCGATCAGCGATGCACTGAGCGTGGATATTCCGGGTGCAGCACGAGCGCTGCGCTGGAGTGGCGAGGCGATCGACAAGATCTACGACGAAGTGGCAGCGACGCCACATAACCAACTGGGCCTGGTCACGCGCGAACCCGTTGGGGTAGTGGCGGCCATCGTGCCGTGGAATTTTCCGTTGATGATGGCCTGTTGGAAGCTTGGTCCAGCGTTGTCCTCCGGCAACTCGGTGGTGCTCAAGCCCTCCGAGAAGTCGCCGTTGACCGCGATCCGCGTGGCGCAGCTGGCTATCGAGGCCGGTATCCCACCAGGCGTGCTCAACGTGCTGCCGGGCTATGGACACACCGTGGGCAAGGCGCTGGCGTTGCATATGGATGTCGACACCCTGGTCTTCACCGGCTCCACACGAGTGGCTAAGCAGCTGATGATTTATGCCGGCGAGTCGAACATGAAGCGCGTCTGGCTGGAGGCGGGCGGCAAGAGCCCGAACATCGTCTTCGCCGATGCGCCCGATCTCGAAGCCGCGGCACAATCCGCCGCTGGTGCCATCGCTTTCAACCAAGGGGAAGTCTGCACCGCCGGCTCGCGCCTGCTAGTGGAAAGCGCGGTGAAGGAGCGTTTTCTGCCGCTGGTGGTCGAGGCGCTCAAGGGTTGGAAGCCTGGCAATCCGCTGGACCCGGCCACGAATGTCGGCGCACTGGTCGATACCCAGCAACTCGATACCGTACTCGGTTATATCCAGGCCGGTCGTAACGATGGCGCTCAGGTGCTCATCGGCGGCCAGCGGACCATGGAAGACACGGGCGGCCTGTATGTCGAGCCGACCATTTTCGACGGTGTTAGCAATGCGATGAAGATCGCTCAGGAAGAAATCTTCGGCCCGGTACTGTCAGTGATCACCTTCGATACCGCTGCGGAAGCTGTCGCTATCGCCAATGACACCCCGTACGGCCTCGCCGCTGCGGTATGGACGGCGGACCTGTCCAAGGCGCACCTGACGGCCAAGGCGCTGCGGGCCGGCAGTGTCTGGGTCAATCAGTACGATGGCGGCGATATGACCGCACCGTTCGGTGGCTTCAAGCAGTCCGGCAATGGCCGCGACAAGTCGCTGCATGCCTTCGACAAGTACACCGAACTGAAAGCTACCTGGATAAAGCTTTAAGAAGCAGCTGGAAGCTGAAGCCGGAGCGTAAGTAGGGTGGATGTCGCTTTACATCCAATGAGCTTCTCGCCGATCAGACCGATTCGCGTCCAGCTTCCGGCTGTTGTGCAATTTGAACCTGATTGCGGCCCTTGTGCTTGGAAACGTAAAGGGCCTGATCGGCGTGCTCCAATAGTGCGCTGGCGCTGGCGTGTCCATCGGTCGCGCTGATGCCGGCGCTGAGGGACACGGTGAATGTCTGCGCGCCTGCATGGAAACGCAACGCCGAGAAGCGCTGGCGGATTTCGTCGAAAATCTGCCAGGCTTGCTCGGTGGTGCAATCGGGCAGTACCGCCACGAACTCTTCGCCGCCGTAGCGGCCGAGGCTGTCGATCCGGCGCAACCGTTGGTGCATCAGATTGGCCAGCGAGCGAATCACGTTATCGCCGGCGGCATGACCGTACTGGTCGTTGACCTGCTTGAAATGATCGAGATCGACCATCACCACGCTTGCTGGCTTGCCGTTGCGCAGCGAGCGTTCCACCTCCAGCGCCACCTGTTCTTTGATGTCGGCGTGCTTGAGCAGGCCGGTGAGGCTGTCACGCGACAGTGCCGTGCTCAGTGATCGTGCGCGCTGAGCATGGGAGTACACGGCGGCGATCAGCGCGTTGTCGCTGATGGGTTTGGTAATGAAATCGTCGCCAGCCTTCAGCAAGGCGGCCATCTGCCGGTTGATGTCAGTTTCGGCAGACAAGTAGATGATCGTCACCCGCAGCCACTCGTCGTTCAGGCGGATCATCTGCGCCAGCTCCGGGCCAGAGCAGCCGGGCATATTCACGTCGAGTAGCAGTACTTCCGGGTTGAACGCATGCATGACCTCGAATAGCTTGCTGGGGTCGCTCAAGGTCTGCACCAGCATCTGTGAATTGCGCAGCACCAAGCTATAACGTGCCGCGAGGTCGGCATCGTCATCGATGATCAGAATTCGGTACGGCTCGCTCAATTGACGGTTGAGGCAGTGTTCGAGGCTGCTTTCCAGCTGAGTAATGTTCACCGGCCGGGTGAAGTAGCCTTGCGCGCCGGCGCGAACCGCCGCCAGCTGGCTGTCGAAATCGATGCGATGGTTGATCACCAGCAGCGGCAAGGGTGTTTCCAGCCGCTGCTGAAGCGCGCTCACCGCGGCCAACTCATCGTCGTGCTGGCTGACGATCAGCGCGTCCGGCGGCTGCCCGTTGATGGCGGTTTGCAACAACGCAATCTCCGGGAATTGCAGCACGTCATAGCCAAAGTTATTCAGGGTCTGACACATTTCCTGTCCGGCATCGGAGTCCTTCTCCAGCAAATAGACGCGGCAGCCGGCGTTCAATTGCCCGCGCCCGTCGTGGTGCTCTAGGGTCTTTCTTTCAAGTGCGCCGGATAGCGCTTCGGCGACCAGTTGGCGGATCGCCGGGACCAGCGTGGTGAGTGCTTGGCTGCTGGGTCTGGCCGCATCTAGCCAGTGGTCGGCCCGCTGTTCGAGCAATCGCGATTGCTGCCCGAGCGCGGTGAAACCGAAGGTGCCGGCCGTACCGGCCAGGCGATGCAACCGCTCGCGGATATCGAGCACTAACGCCCGGCGCTGCTCGCGTTCACGGGTGTGCTGCAGTTGCTCGGCGACTTGTTCGAGTTCAGGAAGCTCCTGCTGCAGCCGCTCGGCAAATTTATCGGTTAGTGCTTGCAGCTGGCTCTGCAGCGCGTCGCTGCCGCCATTAGTCATGCTCGGTTTCCCATATTTCGTTCAATTGTGCCGCCAGTTGCAAGGGATCGAAGGGTTTTTGCAGCAGTCTTCGCACGCCAAGCCGTTTCAGTTCGGCTAGATCGGCGGGCTCCTGCTGCCCTGTCAGCAGTACTACCGGCGTCTGGGGGAGATCAATCTGCAGCGCGAGCTGACGCAGCAGTTCCAGGCCGCTCATCTGCGGCAGCATCACGTCCAGCAGGATCATGTCCGGGACGAATTGCTGGGCCTGGTCCAGCGCATCCTGGCCAGAGGCGCAGCTGAGCACCTGAAAGCCGCCGAGCTTTTCCAGGGCAATACGGGTCACCACCTGAATCGATGGCACATCCTCGACATGCAGGATGCGCTGCAACGGTCTCACGGTTGCAGCTCTTCAGCGGGCTCGCAAGGCAGCTCGAACCAAAAACAGGCACCTTCGCCAGGCGTCGAATCGAAACCGATCTGTCCATCCATATGCTCGATCAACTCCTTGCTGATGGCCAGGCCAAGGCCGGTGCCGCCTTGCTGGCGAGTATCCGACGAGTCCGCCTGCGCAAACTTGCTGAAGATCCGCTCGCGGAACGCCTCGGTGATTCCCGGACCTTTGTCGCGAACGCTTACACGTACTCGGCAATCGCCCACCGCTTCGCTCCACAACTCGATGGTTTGGCCGGCTGGTGAAAATTTAGATGCGTTGGAGAGTAGATTGCTCAATACCTGTTCCAGACGCATCGTATCGACATTGATCAGGACCGCAGGGCACGCGCCTAGCTCGATAGTCACAGCGTAGCTATCGGCGTAGCCCTGGTTGCTGCGAAGCGCCTGTTCCAGCAACGGCTGCAGCGGCTGCAGCTCCAGCTCGAAGCGCATCTTGCCGGCGTAGAGCTTGTCAATATCCAGCAGGTCGTCAATCAGCACACTCAGGCGTTTGCTGTTCTGGTGGGCGATATCCAGCAGTTCCTGCAGGTGCTCAGGCACTTCGCCCATTACCTGTCCGCAGATCAGTCCCAGCGAGGCGGTAATGGAGGTCAACGGAGTGCGCAGCTCATGGCTGACGGTAGAGACGAAGTCGCGCTGCAAGATCTCGATCTGCTTGCGTTCAGTGATGTCGTGCAGCACCACCACAGCGCCGTTCTGCTGGCCATTGGAACCAAACATCGGATCGGCATTGGCCAGCACGTGTCGTGTCGTGCCGTGAGTCACGATGGTCATCTCGACGTTGCGGATGTGCTCGCCGTGAAGGGCGCGCATCAGCGGGACCTCTTCCAGCGACATTGGCGTCACGCCGTCGGCGTGGAAGAGGTGGTAGATAAGCGGCCACTGTTCCGGCGCCAACTGTTGCGCGTCGAGGCCGTGCCAGAGCCGGGCGGTGTTGTTGAATAAGGTCAGATTGCCTTCGGCATCGCAGGCGATAACGGCTTCGGACAGGGCTTCGAGCAGACGCCGATTGATTTCCTGCTGCTTGTCCAGCTCGAGCTGTTCGGCCTTGCGCTCGGTGATGTCGGTCACCAGACCGTGCCAGAGCACGGAGCCATCGGCCTGGCGCATCGGCGTCGCACGTGCTTCGACCCAGATGAGACCCTTGCGCGGGTGATCGATTCGGTGCTCGAAATGCCAGGGTGTCAGGGTAGTAGCGGCGTGACGAATACTCGCCAGCACGCGCACCCGATCACCTGGATGAACCATGGAGTAGATCGGGCCGATGCCCGGTGCCATTTCGGCGGCGCTGAGACCGTAGATATCTTCGACGCCTTCGCTGAGGTAGGGGAAGGAGCTGTTGCCATCGGGCCGCCAGCAGAACTGAAATAGCATCCCTGGCACCTGCGCAGCGATCTGCTGCAGTCGCAGCTGCAAGTGCTCCTGGTGGGCCAGGTCATAGGCACTGACGATGTACCCGCGCAGCAGCTCGCGTTCGTCATGGATCGCCGAGACGTTCAGCAGCACCGGTACGCTGTCGCCGTTTCGGTGCAGCAGGCGCCACTCACGCATTTCCCGCCGCCCTTCGAGCAGTGGCGCGATCAGCACAGCGAACCCCGGCTCGATGGCCGTGCCCAATTCATTGCTGAGAATGGCGGCGCGCCGGGCCAGGGTTTCCAGAGGGAACAGTGCTGAGGTCAGCGGATGGCCGACCAGCATCTGCTCGGTGTAGCCGAACAGGCGTTCGGCGGTCGGGTTGATGCCCGAGATACATCCTTCGGCGGTGGTGACCAGCATGGCGCTCGCGGCGCTGTTGAGCAGGGCCTGTTGCAAGGCTGCCTGCTCAGCGTAACGGTGAGCCTGCAGGCGTTGTTCGAAGAGCCTCATGATCTGCCGACTTAGACGTACCAGTGCCTCGCGCTGCGCGTCGCTGAGCTGCCTTGGCTGGCGGTCGATCACACAAAGGGTGCCGAGGTTGTAGCCATCCGGCGTCGTCAGGGGGGCGCCAGCGTAAAAGCGAATGCCCGGATCGCTGGTCACCAGTGGATTGTTGCAGAAGCGCCGGTCCTGTTGTGCGTCGGTGACCTCGAAGATGCCCTGGCCTTCGATGGCATGAGTGCAGAAGGATATCTCGCGCGGGGTTTCGCTGACGTTCAGACCGAGTCGGCTTTTGAACCATTGGCGACGGTCATCGACCAACGAGATCAATGCGATAGGGGTGTCGCAGATGTACGAGGCCAGCTGGGTAAAATCGTCGAAGGCGGAATCGTCGGGAGTGTCCAGAATCTCGTAACGCAATAGCGCGGCGAGCCGTGACAATTCGCGGGTTGGCGGAGGGGAGGGTGCCCGCATCGCTTTCGGTGAATCCATCTGGCTAGCCTATCTCGCTGGGTGAAGGGGCAGGTTGCCGGCGCGCCTATTGTAGGCTGGCTTCCCAGATTGCCTGGATCTGACCGGCCAGGCGCATCGGATCGAACGGCTTGACGATCACATCACGCGCGCCCAGGTTACGCAGGTGTTCGATTTCGACGGGCTGGACCTTCGCGGTCATGAATGCCACCGGCACCTGTGTCAGATCGATCCGCTCGCTGAGCCTGGTCAGGGTTTCCGTGCCGCCCATGCCGGGCATCATCACATCGAGCAGGATGAAGTGTGGGACGAATCGTTCGACTTCTTCCAACGCCTGCTGGCCGGACGAGCAGGACAGCACCTGGTAACCGCCGACTGCCTCCAGCGCCACTTTTACAACCGCCTGGATGGACGGATCGTCCTCGACATGCAGAATCCGTTTTAACTCGATCATGCGGTGCCTCCGTCGACAGGTGGGTTATCAATCGGTCGAAAGTGGGCAGTTTGCCAGCTTGCTAGGCTGCTGACGTAGCGTTCGATGAAAATAGCCCACCGAATATATGTCGCGGCAGGACGCCGACGCTTGCCGTCCAAGTTCGACTTTGCCCCCCGGCAATAATTCTCATGGCTAGTCGAGGTGCGGCTGCATTCACCCGCCCGGTACGCGTTCCGTGGCACCTGTCGACAAACCACTCTTGTGCGACGGGCGGGTGCGGCAATACGCCGCCGTGAGAAGATAATGTCGTTGGCTGGCATCTGCCGACCATGGTTCCTTCACTGCGAGGCTGCAGCACTATGTGGTACACCGGTTTTCTCGATCTTTCTGCCTGGCAGGTGGTTGCGGCCACCTTGCTTATGACGCACGTGACCATCGTCGCCGTCACCGTTTATCTGCACCGTTATTCGGCACATCGCTCGCTCGAGCTGAACACTGGGCTCAAGCACTTTTTCCGTTTCTGGCTGTGGCTGACCACGGCGATGAACACCCGCGAGTGGACTGCGATTCATCGCAAGCACCACGCTAAATGCGAAACCCCCGATGATCCGCACAGCCCGGTACAAAAGGGGCTGATCACCGTTTTGCGCAAAGGCGCCGAGCTTTATCAGGAAGAGTCGAAGAATCCCGAGACCCTGCGCATCTACGGCAAGAACTGCCCGGACGACTGGATCGAGCGCAACCTCTATTCGCTCTACCCCAATCTCGGCATCGTGCTGATGCTTGGTCTCGACCTGGCGCTGTTCGGCGTTATCGGCCTGACCGTCTGGGCCGTGCAAATGATTTGGATCCCGTTCTGGGCCGCCGGGGTGGTCAACGGGTTGGGGCATGCGGTGGGCTATCGCAACTTCGAGTGTCGCGACGCGGCCACCAACCTGTTGCCCTGGGGCATCCTTATCGGTGGCGAAGAGCTGCACAACAATCACCACACCTACCCGAACTCGGCCAAGTTGTCCGTGCGCAAATGGGAGTTCGACATGGGCTGGGCCTGGATCAAGCTGTTCAGTCTGTTCGGGTTGGCGACGGTAAACCGCACCGCACCCATCGCGCACCGCGTCACGCCCAAGCATCAGCTGGACATGGACAGCGCCATGGCGATTCTCAACAACCGTTTTCAGATCATGGCGCAGTACCGCAAGTTGGTGATCAAGCCGCTGGTGCGCCTGGAGTTGCAGCGCGCCGATGCGTCGGTACGTCATCAGTTCCGCCGAGCCAAACGCCTGCTGGCGCGGGAGCCGAGCCTTCTGCAGCATGAGCAACAGGCGCGCATTGCCGTGATTCTCGAGCAGAGCCAATCGCTGCGGGTGATCTACGAGCATCGTCTTGCGCTGCAGCAGATCTGGACCCGCACCAGCGCCAACGGCCACGAAATGCTCGCGGCGATCAAACAATGGGTGCAGGACGCCGAAACCAGCGGTATTCAGTCGCTGCGCGAATTCGCCGATCACCTGAAAACCTATTCGCTCAGGCCGGCCGCCGCCCACGCGTGACCTTCCATCGGCGCGACCATCGGCTGGCGCGCCGTCTGGAACTTTGCTCAACCGGCACTCTCTGAACTGCATTCTAGTGCTGTAGCGACAGTTCTCAGCGGGTCTCCGCCGGTGCCTGGCGCTCTTTTTGGAACGCAGGTATGAATCTGGTGAAGCAGCGAAGCGAAACGGGGGTTGGCATTCTTCCCCCGACCGAGGCGCAGACCCTTTTAGCATTGATGCATGCTCGCGCCGAGGCCGATCGTCTAAGCGAGCGCGAGCAGCTGTTCAGCACACTGATGGGCGCCGTCAATGCGGTGCTCTGGGCCTTCGATTGGCAGGCCCAGCAGATGATTTACGTCAGCCCCGCCTACGAGCAGATTTTTGGCCGCTCTGCCGCGCTATTGCTGTCGGACTTCGGTGAATGGCGCAACAGCATCTATCCGGATGACCTGGAATACGCGCAGAAAAGCATGCTAGACGTGCTCGACAAGGGCGCTGTCGAGGAGCGCGAGTACCGCATCATCCGCGCTGACGGGCAGCTGCGTTGGCTCAGCGATAAGTGCTTTGTCGCGCGCAACGCAGACAGCACGCACGGGCCGATTATCGTTGGTATTGCCGAAGACATCACCGAAAAGAAGCAGCTCGAAGGCGAGCTGCAGCGCTTGGCCACCATTGATGTACTGACCCAGAGCAGCAACCGCCGGCATTTCTTCGAATGCGCCCAGCGCGAATTCGACCTGGCCCGGCAGTACGCCACGCCGCTGGCGTTCCAGTTGCTGGACATCGACGATTTCAAGCGGATCAACGATACCCATGGTCATCAGATGGGCGATCAGGTGCTGCAACGCGTCGCCCAGTGCGGCTCGTCGGTGCTGCGTCGAGGCGACCTGTTCGGACGCATCGGTGGTGAGGAGTTCGCGCTGCTGTTACCGGGCTGCCAACCGGACCTCGCCGAGCAGATCGCCGAACGCTTGCAGCGCGAGATTCAGCGCTTGGTCTTCACCAGTCCCGACGGGCAGCGTTTCGGCGTCACCGTCAGCCTAGGCGTGACCTATCTCAGGGCCAGCGATCCAGATCTCAGTTCGCTTTTTGCGCGCGCCGATGCGGCGATGTATACCGCCAAGCGTCTGGGCAAAAATCAGGTGATTGTTGCCTGACGCTATCTATGAGGTACAAAAAACCGCGGCGTAGCTGAGGCTCGCCGCGGTTTTTCGTTTGCCTGAGAGCGCTCAACCCTTGTGAGTCAGTGTCGCGATTGGTTGCTGCTGGGTAATGCAATGGATATTGCCCCCGCCCAACAGGATTTCGCGACCCGGCACCATGACCACTTGGTGATCGGGGAACAGTCTGGCGAGAATCGCCTCGGCTTCGGCATCCAGCGGGTCGTCGAAAGATGGCGCGATGATGCCGCCGTTGACGATCAGGAAATTGACGTAGCTGCCGGCCAGGCGGATCGATGGATCGCGCGGCTGGCTGCCAATCAGCGGGACCACGCCGGCGCATTCTTCCTCGGTGGCATGCAGCGGCCCGGGGATCGGCATCTTGTGCACGACTAGCTGGCGATCCCAAGCATCGTGTGTCTGCTCAAGCACCTGCATGGCAGCCTGGCAGCGTTCGTAGTTGGGGTTGTCGCGATCATCGGTCCAGGCTAGCAGCACTTCGCCGGGACGCACGAAGCAACAGAAGTTATCGACGTGACCGTCGGTTTCATCGTTGTACAGGCCGTGCGGCAGCCAGATCACCTTATCGATCGCCAGGTAATCGGCAAGGACCGCTTCGATCTGTTCCCGGGAGAGGTGCGGATTGCGGTTGCGGTTGAGCAGGCACTCTTCGGTGGTGATCAACGTGCCTTCGCCATCGACATGAATCGAGCCGCCTTCAAGCACGAAACCTTCGGTACGGTAGCGATCGCAGCGCTCGATTTCGAGAATCTTCTGCGCAACCTCGTCGTCGCGCTGCCACTCGCTGTAGAGCCCGCCTTCCAGCCCGCCCCAGGCATTGAATGTCCAGTCAACGCCGCGCAGCCCGCCCTTGCCATTGATCAAGAATGTCGGTCCGGTGTCGCGCACCCAGGCGTCATCGGTGCTGACTTCAACCAGGCGAACACGCGGATCGTCCAGCTGCGCCCGTGCCGCCTGGTAGTGCTGCGCCGCGGCACACACCGTAACCGGTTCGAAGCGCGCGATCGCCTTGGCGACCGCGGTAAACGCTGCCTGTGCCCGCGTGCCCTGGTCGCGCCAGTTGTCGGGACGCTGCGGCCAGACCATCCAGGTCTGGCTGTGCGGCGCCCATTCGGCAGGCATGTGATAGTCGTCTGCACGCGGCGTAGTTTTGAGGGTGGTCATCGGTATTTTCCGTGAGAGCGCTTTGTAGGAGCTAGCTTGCTCGCGAACAGCTTGCATAGCCAAATTCGCGAGCAAGCTCGCTCCTACAACGATGGATCAATCTTCGGTCAGGATTCCAGCGAGCCATCCAGCGTCTTGATCGGGCTGTACAGGTTCGGTCGGCGATCGCGGAACACGCCCCAGGCGCTGCGGATGTGCTCCAGCTTGGCCAGGTCGAATTCGTGCACCAAAACGCCCTCGCTGGTTTCGTCCATCTCTTCGACCTTGGCGCCGAATTGGTCGGCAATGAACGAGGAGCCATAGAAGGTAATGTCGTAGCCGTCCTGCTCTTCGGTGCCGATGCGATTGCTGGCGATCAGCGGCATCAGGTTGGCACCGGCGTGGCCTTGTTGCACGCGCTGCCAGTGGTCGCGCGAGGTGATGCTCGAATCATGCGGCTCGCTGCCAATCGCGGTCGGGTAGAACAGTAGCTCGGCTCCCATCAGCGCCATGCTGCGGGCAGTTTCGGGGAACCACTGGTCCCAGCAGATCGCCACGCCGATTTTGGCATAGCGGGTATTCCATACCTTGAAGCCGGTGTCGCCGGGGTTGAAGTAATACTTCTCGTGATAGCCCGGGCCGTCCGGGATATGGCTCTTGCGGTAGACGCCGAGCATCTTGCCGTCAGCATCAATGATGGCGATGGAGTTGAAACGCGCGCGGCCGGCGACTTCGAAGAAGCTGATCGGCAGCACCACCTGCAACTCGGCGGCGACTTTCTGAAAGTGCTGAATGGCCGGATTTTGCTCGACCGAGGTGGCGAGCTGCAGGTATTCCGGATTCGGCTTCTGGCAGAAGTAGGGCGTCTCGAACAGTTCCTGAATCAGGATGATTTGCGCGCCCTTGGCGGCCGCTTCACGGACCAGCTTGTCGGCATTGGCGATGTTAGCTTCGCGATCCCAGGAACAAGCCATCTGGGTGGCGGCGACGGTGACGATACGGGACATGACGGCCTCGCTGAATGTGCGTTACAGAAATGGAGTAATTCTATGCGATGTCGTTCGAGGGAAGAGCGGAAAAGCCGATGAGTGCGCTGGAGGCGGGAAGGCTAGAAGAGAAAAGCGGCCTGCAACTGCTAGTTAGTGTCGTAGGGTGGGCTTCAGCCCACCGTTGGTAGATATCCGGTGGCTGAATTGGTGGGCTGAAGCGGGGCGCCGCCCGGCCCACCTACACTGGTGCCTTTCGTTCAGCCTAAAGCACTCCTGTCGGCTTTCGGCCGTTAAACCGTATGCAGATACCAGTTGTATTCGAGATCGGAGATCGAGTGTTCGAACTCGGCCAGCTCGCTTTCCTTACAGGCGACGAAAATATCGATGTAGGTTGAGTCGATGTAGCGCGCCATGATTTCGCTGTCGTCCAGCTCACGCAGGGCGTCGCGCAGATTGGTCGGTAGGCTTTGCTCGACCTGCTCGTAGGAGTTGCCCTCGATCGGCTCGTCCGGCGCAATCTTGTTCGTCAGACCGTGGTGGATGCCCGCTAGCACACCGGCCAGCAGCAGATAGGGGTTGGCGTCGGCGCCGGCTACGCGATGCTCGATGCGCACGGCGTCCGGGCTGTCGGTTGGAACGCGTAGCGCCACGGTGCGGTTGTCCAGGCCCCAGCAGGGTGCGTTGGGCACATAGAACTGCGCGCCGAAGCGGCGATAGGAATTGACGTTGGGGCAGAGGAAGGCCATCGATGCGGCCATGGTTTGCTGAATGCCTCCGATGGCGTGACGCAGCGTTTCGCTTTCCAGCGGGTTGTCGGTGGCGAAGATATTGTTGCCATTCTTGTCGAGTAGCGAGATGTGCACGTGCAGCCCGTTGCCGGCCTGGCCCGGATAGGGCTTGGCCATAAAGGTGGTGTCCATCTCGTGGTCGTAAGCGATGTTCTTGATCAGGCGCTTGAGCAACACCGCATAGTCGCAGGCCTTGATCGGATCGGCGACGTGATGGAGGTTGACCTCGAATTGCGCCGGGGCGCTTTCCTTGACGATGGCATCGGCGGGAATGCCCTGTTCCTTGGCGCCTTCGAGGACGTCCTGCAGACAGTCGACATATTCGTCGAGGTCATCGATCAGATAGACCTGAGTGGAATGCGGACGTTTGCCGGAGATCGGCGAACGTGGCGGCTGAGGCCGGCCGTTTACGTTTTCCTGGTCGATCAGGTAGAACTCAAGTTCGAACGCGGCGCAGATGGTCAAACCCAGCTCATCGAACTTGCTCACTACTTGACGCAGCACTTCGCGAGGATCGGCGAAGAACGGCGAGCCGTCGCGCTCGTGCATGGTCATCAACAGCTGAGCGGTGGGACGCTTTTGCCAGGGTTCGTTGCTTAGGGTGTTGGGAATAGGGAAGCAGGTCCGGTCCGAGTCACCGATGTCCATGCCTAGCCCGGTGCTTTCCACGGTGATGCCGTTGATGTCGAGGGCGAATAGCGAGGCGGGCAGATTGATACCCTTTTCATAGACCTTGTGCAGACTGGCGCGCTCGATGCGCTTGCCTCGAACGACACCGTTCATGTCTGCGATCAACAGGTCGATGTACTGGACCTCCGGATGTTCCTTGAGAAATGCGTTAGCTTCGTTGAGCTGAACGGCTCGCGGCTGCGGGAGCATGATGAAGCACCTTAATTGTTAAAAATTTCAATCATCAGACAGCTTGCCTTGGAGTCAATCGAAAAGCCCTGTCGCTGTCAATAGCGCTTGAAAAAGCGCTATGAGGGCCCGCTTTGGGCACTTTTGGGGCATTCGGGGTCGTTACCACGATGAGCGAACGCGACTTTGCGTTCAAGATTCCGTCGGCTATTGTCTATAAAAACGAACAAGACTACTCTCCGACGAGCCCCATCAGGAAAGACGAGTATCCCATGCCTCGCGTGCCATTGATCGGCGTTTCCGCCTGTACCAGGCAGATCGGCCACCACAACTTTCATATCGCTGGCGACAAGTACCTGCGAGCGGCGGCAATCGCAGGTATGCCGCTGGTCATTCCGGCGCTGGACGATCTGATAGACCCCATTGCTCTTCTAGATAGCGTAGACGGCCTGCTCTTTACCGGCTCACCCTCCAATGTTGAGCCTCATCATTACGGCGGCCCGGCCAGCGCTGAGGGCACTCCACATGATCCGTCGCGTGATCGCCTGACGCTGCCGCTGATTCGTGCGGCGGTGGAAGTGGGTATTCCGGTATTCGGTGTCTGCCGCGGCTTTCAGGAAATGAACGTGGCCTTTGGCGGCAGTCTGCACCAGAAGGTGCACGAAGCAGGTCCTTATGCCGATCATCGCGAGCGCGCTGAAGATCCGCTGGAGGTGCAGTACGGCCTCAGTCATGCCTTGCATGTTCAACCCGGTGGGTTGCTTGAGCGGCTCGGGTTGCCGCCGCAGATCGAGGTGAATTCGGTGCACGGCCAAGGTGTCGAACGGCTCGGCAACGGGCTGCGTATCGAGGCGCTGGCGCCCGACGGGTTGATCGAAGCCTTTTCCGTTGAGGCCGCGCGTACGTTCGCACTTGGCGTGCAGTGGCATCCGGAATGGAAGGTGCATGAATACCCGCATTACCTGGCGCTGTTTCAGGGCTTCGCCCAAGCCTGCCAGGAACGCGCCGAGCGGCGCTGAACGCAGGCCGGCACGGCGCTCGTCCCAATAGTCCCGAGGTTGATATGTCCAGCAAGCTCGACCAGCTCACCGGCTGGCTGAAAGAACGCAAGATTACCGAGGTGGAATGCCTGATCAGCGACCTGACCGGCATCGCCCGCGGCAAGATCTCACCTACAAACAAGTTTCTCGACGAGAAGGGCATGCGCCTGCCGGAGAGCGTGCTGTTGCAGACGGTTACCGGCGACTACGTCGAGGATGACATCTATTACGAGCTGCTCGACCCGGCGGACATCGACATGTTCTGTCGGCCCGATGCAGATGCGGTGTTCCTCGTTCCCTGGGCTATCGAGCCCACCGCTCAAGTGATCCACGATACCTACGACAAGATGGGCAACCCCATCGAGATATCTCCACGCAACATCCTCAAGCGGGTGCTGAAGATGTATGCCGATAAGGGCTGGCAGCCCATCGTCGCGCCGGAGATGGAGTTCTACCTGACCAAGCGTTGCGAAGATCCGGACCTGCCGTTCCAGCCGCCAATCGGCCGTTCGGGCCGTCAGGAAACCGGGCGGCAGTCGTTCTCCATCGACGCGGCCAACGAGTTCGATCCGTTGTTCGAAGATATGTACGACTGGTGCGAGGCTCAGGGGCTCGATCTGGATACCCTGATTCACGAGGAAGGCACCGCGCAGATGGAAATCAACTTCCGTCACGGCGAGGCGTTGCATCTGGCCGACCAGATCCTGGTGTTCAAGCGCACCATGCGCGAGGCCGCGCTCAAGCACAACGTCGCCGCCACCTTCATGGCCAAGCCCATGACGGGAGAGCCTGGCAGCGCCATGCATTTGCACCAGAGCGTTGTGGACCTTGAAACCGGGCGCAACATCTTTTCCAACAGCGACGGCACCATGAGCCAGCTTTTTCTGCACCACGTTGGCGGCCTGCAGAAATACATACCCGAGCTGCTGCCGCTGTTTGCGCCGAACGTGAACTCCTTTCGCCGATTCCTGCCGGATACCTCGGCGCCGGTGAATGTCGAGTGGGGCGAAGAGAACCGTACCGTCGGCCTGCGGGTGCCGGATTCCGACCCCCAGAACCGTCGCGTCGAGAACCGGCTGCCGGGCGCCGATGCCAACCCCTATCTGGCTATCGCCGCCAGCCTGCTCTGTGGCTACATCGGCATGATCGAAGAGCTGCCACCGAGCCAGCCGGTCAAGGGCCGTGGCTATGAGCGGCGCAACCTGCGTCTACCGCTGACACTCGATGCAGCGTTGGAAAGGATGGAGAACTGTAGGCAGCTGGAGAAGTATCTGAGCCCCAAATTCATCACCGGTTATATAGCGGTCAAGCGCGCCGAGCAGGAGAACTACCACCGAGTGATCAGTTCATGGGAGCGTGAGTTCCTGATGCTCTCGGTATAAAGCGGTCGTAGGGTGGATGCGCATTTTTCATCCACCATGGCTCCGTTCGGTGGAGCGCCACCCGGTGGATCGATGAAGCGTGATCCACCCTACGTTTGGCTGGAGGCTTCGGGTGGATGAGTTTTTCATCCATCGAAAATCACGGATAAAAGAGGTGCCCGATGAGCGATTCGCAAACCCTGCATTGGCAAGCCCTGAGCCGCGACCATCATTTGCCGCCGTTCACTGATTTCAAGGCGCTGAACGCCAAGGGCACGCGCATCATCACCCGCGGCGAGGGTGTCTATCTCTGGGACAGCGAAGGCCACAAGATCCTTGATGCCATGGCCGGACTCTGGTGCGTCAATCTCGGCTATGGGCGCGAAGAACTGGTCGAAGCGGCGACCCGGCAGATGCGTGAGCTGCCATACTACAACCTGTTTTTCCAGACCGCCCATCCGCCGGCCCTGGCGCTGGCCAAGGCCATAGCCGAGATCGCGCCGGACGGCATGAACCATGTCTTCTTCACCGGCTCTGGCTCGGAAGCCAACGACACCGTACTGCGCATGGTGCGCCATTACTGGGCAACCAAGGGGCAGCCTTCGAAGAAGGTCGTGATTGGTCGCTGGAATGGCTACCACGGCTCGACCATCGCCGGCGCCAGCCTCGGCGGTATGAAGGCGATGCACGACCAGAGCGACGGCCCGATTCCCGGTATCGAGCATATCGACCAGCCCTACTGGTTCGGCGAGGGCGATGATCTCGATCCAGAGGAATTCGGCGTTCGCGTGGCCGAGCAGCTGGAGCGCAAGATTCTCGAAGTCGGCGAAGACAAGATAGCCGCCTTCATTGCCGAACCGATCCAGGGCGCAGGCGGTGTAATCATTCCGCCGGACAGCTACTGGCCGAAGATTCGCGAAATCCTCGCTCGCTACGAAATTCTCTTCATTGCCGACGAAGTCATCTGTGGCTTCGGCCGTACCGGTGAATGGTTCGGCAGCGACTATTACGGTAACGCGCCGGATCTGATGCCCATCGCCAAAGGCCTGACCTCCGGTTATTTACCCATGGGCGGCGTGGTGGTGCGCGACGAAGTGGTGCACACGCTCAACGAAGGCGGCGAGTTCTATCACGGCTTCACTTACTCCGGGCATCCGGTGGCTGCAGCGGTGGCGCTGGAGAACATTCGCATCATGCGCGAAGAGAAGCTCGTCGAGCGGGTCAAGACGAAGACGGCACCTTACTTGCAGTCACGGTGGCAGGAGCTGGTCGAGCATCCGCTGGTGGGCGAAGCCCGCGGCGTCGGCATGCTCGGCGCGCTGGAGCTGGTGAAGAACAAGAAAACCCGCGAGCGCTTCGCCGATCCGGGCGTGGGCATGCTCTGTCGCGAGCATTGTTTCCGCAACGGTTTAGTGATGCGCGCGGTGGGCGACACCATGATCATTTCGCCACCGCTGGTGATAAACGAGGAGCAGATCGACGAGCTGATCGGCAAGGTTCGGCAATGCCTGGATGCAACCGCCAAGGATGCTCTGGCTTGACCGGCAAGGGTGCTGGTCGCGGCGCTCTCCGAGCGGCATGTACTAATGTTACGAACGTATGTGCAAAGCTCGTTCGGGTTGTTGAAAAACAGCCATTGACCTTGCCAGACTGCGCGCGTGCTTTGGCCTGACTTACCGAGGGGTGTGTCGATGCCGGCACAGCCACTTAACTGTCCAGGAGCGGTGAGACCGGCGTTGATCGCCGCCCCAGCGTGACCTGTTCCTAGCCCCGACATAAACGATGACAACAGGAGCTGCACGGATGAAACCCTTTGCCAAGACTCTACTTGCACTGACGCTGACGGGCGCGGTCGCCAGCGCTGCCCAGGCCGAAGACAAGGTGCTGCACGTTTTCAACTGGTCCGACTATATCGCCGAAGACACCTTGGAGAACTTCACCAAGGAAACTGGCATCGAGGTGGTTTACGACGTTTTCGACAGCAACGAGGTGCTGGAAGCCAAGCTGCTCGCCGGTAGCTCCGGTTATGACGTGGTAGTCCCGTCGAATCCCTTCCTGGCCAAGCAGATCAAGGCCGGCGTGTTCCAGAAGCTCGACAAGAGCAAGCTGCCGAACTGGGAGAACCTGGACAAAGACCTGCTCAAGGCGTTGCAGCCGAGCGATCCGGGCAACCAGTACGCCGTGCCTTACATGTGGGGCACCATCGGCATCGGCTACAACCCTGCGAAGGTCAAGGAAGTTTTGGGTGAGGACGCGCCGGTCGACTCCTGGGATCTGGTGTTCAAGCCTGAGAACATGGAAAAGCTGAAAGCTTGCGGCGTGTCCTTCCTTGATTCGCCCACCGAAATTCTTCCAGCTGCGCTGCATTACCTCGGCTACGCACCGGACAGTACCAAGTCCGATGAGCTGAAGAAGGCCGAAGAGCTGTTCATGCAGATCCGCCCGAACGTAGCCTATTTCCACTCTTCCAAATACATCTCGGACCTGGCCAACGGCAACGTCTGCGTCGCTATCGGCTATTCCGGCGACATTTACCAGGCCAAGGCGCGTGCGGAAGAGGCGGGCAACAACGTCACGGTCAGCTACAACATTCCCAAGGAAGGCGCAGGCACCTTCTTCGACATGCTGGCCGTACCGGCCGACGCGAAGAACGTCGACAACGCCCATGTGTTCCTCAACTACCTGATGAAGCCCGAAGTGATGGCGTCCATCACTGACTACGTGCAATTCCCCAACGGCAACGCCGCAGCCACCCCGCTGGTGGATGAAGCGATTCGCACTGACCCGGGCATCTACCCGAGCCAGGCCGTGCTGCAGAAGCTCTACACCTTCCCGGACCTCGATCCCAAGACCCAGCGCACCATGACCCGCAGCTGGACCAAGATCAAATCGGGCCGTTGATACCGAAACCGTCTTGCCAGGCCCGATTGCGGGTCTGTGCAAGTCGGCACCAGACCCTGAAGGGAGCTACGTACGAACCCGCAGCGCTGGCTTGCGATCCGCGTGCAGCACCTCTCTTCGGGCGTGGCCGCATCGCCAGTTGCGTCTTGCCAGTTGATTTTTAGAGGTTTTTCCAATAAATAGCCCGCCTTTCGCCCGCTGATCGCGCGGCCTGCATCAAGAGGACACTCTCATGCGCTCGACATTGAAGTCACTTCTTATCGCCGCTGCGGTCAGCGGTGCTGCATCCGCTCAGGCTGCCACGGTGCATATCTACAACTGGTCGGATTACATCGGTGAAACGACGCTGGAAGAGTTCGAAAAGGAGACCGGCATCAAGCCCGTCTACGACGTCTTCGACTCCAACGAAACCCTTGAAGGCAAACTGCTCGCCGGCCGCACCGGTTACGACGTCGTTGTGCCTTCCAACCATTTTCTCGGCAAGCAGATCCGCGCCGGCGCTTTCCAGAAACTGGACAAGAGCAAACTGCCGAATTGGAAGAATCTTGATCCGGCGTTGCTCAAGCAGCTGGAAAAGAACGATCCGGGCAATGTCTACGCCGCGCCTTATCTCTGGGGCACCAATGGCATCGGCTACAACGTCGAGAAAGTAACCGCCGCGCTGGGCATCGAGAAGGTCGATTCCTGGGCCGTACTGTTCGAGCCGGAAAACGCCAAGAAGCTCGCCGACTGCGGCATCGCATTTCTCGATTCGGCCGATGAAATGATTCCGGCCATGCTCAACTACCTGGGACTGGATCCCAACAGCACCGATCCGGACGACTACGCCAAGGCCGAGGCCAAACTGCTCGAAGTGCGTCCCTATGTACGGTATTTCCACTCGTCCAAATACATTTCGGACCTGGCCAACGGCAATATCTGCATCGCCGCCGGGTTCTCCGGTGATGTCTTCCAGGCTGCGGCCCGCGCTGATGAAGCGGGCAAGGGAATCGACATCGCTTATTCGATTCCCAAGGAAGGCGGCAACCTCTGGTTCGACATGCTGGCCATTCCGGCGGACGCGCAGAATGTCGACGAAGCCCATACGTTCATCAACTACCTGCTGAAGCCGGAGGTAATCGCTTCGGTCAGTGACTATGTCGGCTACGCCAATCCCAACCTCAAGGCCGGCGAGCTCATGGATCAAGAAGTGCGTAACGACGCTTCGGTTTATCCGCCGCAGGAAGTGCTGGACCGGCTGTATGTATCGGCTGAGTTGCCGCCGAAGGTGATGCGCCTGATGACCCGGACCTGGACGAAGGTCAAGTCCGGCCAATAGCAGGCTGTTGAAAAACTAGCTGCGTTGCCACCATTTCCCGGCACCGTCCGGGCCCATTTTTCCAATCGGGAGTTCGCGCATGGCTGTTGCCTCCAGCGCCTACAAAAAGGCCCTCACCGGTGAGAGCCAGAACAAGCAGGTGCTGCTGAAGATCGACCGCGTCACCAAGAAGTTCGACGAAACGGTGGCGGTCGATGATGTCTCGCTGAGCATCCACCAGGGCGAGATATTTGCGCTGCTGGGTGGCTCTGGCTCGGGCAAATCCACGCTGCTGCGCATGCTCGCGGGATTCGAGCGGCCCACCGAGGGGCGCATTTTTCTCGACGGTCAGGACATCACCGACATGCCGCCTTACGAGCGGCCGATCAACATGATGTTCCAGTCCTATGCGCTGTTCCCGCATATGACCGTCGCGCAGAACATCGCCTTCGGCCTCAAGCAGGACGGCCTGTCCAAAGACGAGGTGCAGACGCGCGTCGATGAGATGCTGACGCTGGTGCAGATGAGCCAGTACGCCAAGCGCAAGCCGCATCAGCTCTCCGGTGGCCAACGGCAACGTGTGGCTCTGGCCCGATCGTTGGCCAAGCGGCCCAAGCTGTTGCTGCTCGACGAGCCCATGGGCGCGCTGGACAAAAAGCTGCGCTCGCAGATGCAACTGGAGCTGGTGCAGATCATCGAGCGGGTCGGTGTGACCTGCGTAATGGTCACTCACGACCAGGAAGAAGCCATGACCATGGCCGAGCGCATCGCCATCATGCACCTGGGCTGGATCGCCCAAGTCGGCAGCCCGATGGACATTTACGAGACGCCCGCGAGCCGTCTGGTCTGCGAGTTCATCGGCAACGTCAATCTGTTCGATGGTGAGCTCGTCGAAGACATGGAAGACCATGCCGTGATCGCCTGCCCTGGCCTGGAAAATCCGATCTACGTGGGCCACGGCATCAGCACGCGCGCCCAGGATAAGCAGATTACGTATGCACTTCGCCCCGAAAAGCTGCTGATCGGCACCGAGCTGCCTGATCTGCAGCGGCCCGGCTACAACTGGGCCAAGGGCGTCGTTTACGACATCGCTTACCTGGGCGGGCATTCGGTCTACTACATTCAGATGCCGTCCGGCGGCATCCTGCAGGCGTTTATGGCCAATGCCGAACGTCACGTGAAGCTGCCGACCTGGGAGGAAGAAGTGTTCGTCTACTGGTGGGACGACAGCGGCGTGGTGCTGCAGGCATGAGCCGCTCACGCCTGAACGCGGGGCGCCGCCTGGTCATCGGCGTACCCTTCCTGTGGCTCGCGCTGTTTTTCCTGCTGCCATTCATCATCGTACTGAAGATCAGCTTCGCGGCTGCAGACGTGGCGATTCCGCCCTACACGGAGATTTTTGCCTACGCCGAGCAGCAACTGCAGGTGGTGATCAATCTCGGCAATTACATCTTTCTCAGCGAGGATGATCTGTACTGGGCAGCCTATGCAGGCTCGCTGAAGATCGCCTTTTTCAGCACCTTGATGTGCCTGCTGATCGGCTATCCGATGGCCTACGCCATCGCCCGCGCGCGCAAGGATCTGCAAACCGTGTTGTTGCTGCTGATCATGATGCCGACCTGGACCGCGATTCTGATCCGTGTCTACGCCTGGATGGGTATTCTCAGCAGCAACGGCATCCTCAACGGATTGCTGCAGGGCATGGGACTGATCGACGAGCCGCTGCGCATTCTCAACACCGATCTGGCGGTATACATCGGGGTGGTCTACTCCTACCTGCCGTTCATGATCCTGCCGCTCTACGCCAACCTGGTGAAGCACGACCTCAGCCTGCTGGAGGCGGCTTCCGACCTTGGCGCGCGTAACCTCACCAGCTTCTGGAAAATCACCGTGCCGTTGTCGAAAAACGGCATCATCGCCGGCTGCATGCTGGTATTCATTCCGGTGGTGGGTGAGTTCGTGATCCCCGAACTGCTTGGCGGGCCGGAGACACTGATGATCGGCAAGGTGCTCTGGCAGGAATTCTTCAACAATCGCGATTGGCCGGTGGCGTCGGCGCTGGCGGTAGTGATGCTGGCGATCCTGTTGGTGCCGATCATTCTGTTCAACCGCAACCAAGCCAAAGAATTAGAGGGCAAGCTATGACTCACCTGAGTGGCTGGCTGCCCTGTTCAACAGGCTTTCTACCCACAAGAATGGCCAAAGAGCTGGAGGGCACGCTATGAAGCGCTGGAGCTTTTCCAACGTGATCCTGGTGCTCGGGTTGCTATTCATCTACCTGCCGATGGTGCTGCTGGTCATCTACTCGTTCAACGCCTCGCGGCTGGTGACGGTGTGGGGCGGCTGGTCGTTGAAGTGGTATGCCGGGCTGCTCGATAACAGCCAGCTGATGGGCGCAGTGATGCGCTCGCTGGAAGTGGCGACCTATACCGCGATCGCTGCGGTCGCATTAGGGACCATGGCGGCTTTCGTGCTTACGCGGGTCCCGGTGTTTCGCGGCCGTACGCTGTTCGGTGGGTTGGTTACCGCACCACTGGTGATGCCGGAGGTGATCACCGGCCTGTCGTTGCTGTTGTTGTTCGTGGCCATGGCGCAACTGATTGGCTGGCCGGCACAGCGGGGCATCGTCACCATCTGGATCGCGCATACTACCTTCTGCTCGGCCTATGTCGCCGTGGTGGTGATGGCGCGACTGCGTGAGCTCGACCTGTCCATCGAGGAAGCGGCGATGGACCTCGGCGCACGGCCGTGGAAGGTATTCTTTCTGATTACCATGCCGATGATCGCGCCGTCGCTGGCCGCTGGCGGCATGCTGTCGTTCGCCCTGTCGCTGGACGATCTGGTACTGGCCAGCTTCGTTTCCGGACCGGGCTCGACCACGCTGCCGATGGAGATCTTTTCCGCCGTACGCCTGGGCGTGAAGCCGGAAATCAACGCCGTTGCCAGCCTGATTCTGCTGGTGGTGTCGCTGGCGACTTTCATCGCCTGGTACACCACCCGCCGTGCCGAGAAGCGTCGCGTTCGCGCGATGCGCCAAGCCATGGATGACGGTGGAGATCGAAACTGGCGGCCGGCGATCGATAACACGGTCGCGGCACCGCCATCGGCGCATAGCTGATCCCAGGCAGGCGCGCCTTACAGCGTGCCTGCCTGCCAATCACAGAAACACGCCACCGCCAGCGAGTGAGTCGCACGAACCTGGCGGCCCGCCAGTATGGCTTCGAGAATCGGTTCGACGAAGCTGTTGTCAGAACTGCAGACAGCGCCTTCGCTGTACGGGCCGATATAGGCAAGCCGACCGCGTCTGTCCCAGATTCCAACCGCCGGGCTGGCTGGCAATTTCTCCGAGCCTGCCAGGCCGCTCAGCGGCTTAAGCGCGGCGAGCTGCTGCGGCAACCGGCCATTGCTGCCCGGTTTCTGCACCACGTAGAACTCCACATCGAGCGCTGCGAAGCGCTCCAGCAACTCCTGCAGGTGTTGCTGATTACCAACGTTGCACGGGCAGCCCGGATCCCAGAAATGCACGAAACGCACTGGCCCCGGTCCTTGGAGCTCCGTCGGCAGCTGCAAGGCGTCACCGGAGAACAGCTCGGCACGTTCGTTTTCGAAGGGGCGCAGGTAGCGCGCCTCGAACCACCAGAAGGCAGCGAGCATGGCACCGCCCCAAAGCAGGGCGATGAGCGCTGCGATCAGATATTTGTTGCGTAAGGACATAGCGGCGCTCGTCAATGGGGGCGCCAGCTTGCCATGCTGCGCGACAGAGCTGAATATCCTACCCAACCAGAGCAAGAAAACCCGCTATGCCCTCGCGAATCGATCCCGACGCCCTGCGCGCCCAACTGCGCCCTTTCAGTCAGGGCGCCGAACTCACCCCCGACGCACGCTTCTACCAAGCTTTCTACGGTCTGGACCTGCCTCACTACGGTGATATCCAGCGGCGTCTGGGTTGCTTCCCGGTGCACGATTACGAGCTGGTCGCGCAGGCGTGGTGTCCTGACCAGCCAGTGGCAACGTTGCTGATCCTGCATGGCTACTACGACCATATGGGGCTCTACCGGCACGTGGTGGATTGGGGGCTGCAGATGGGCTTCGCCGTGCTTGCCTGCGATTTACCCGGGCATGGTTTGTCCAGCGGACCGCGGGCGAGCATCAACGAGTTCGACGAATATCAGGCGGTGCTACAGGGCCTGCTCGGCGAAGCCGAGAAGCTCGGGCTGCCGCGGCCCTGGCATCTGCTGGGGCAAAGCACCGGCGCGGCGATCATCCTGGATTATCTGCTGTGCCAGCCGAAACATTCGCAGCTAGGGCGCAGCATTCTGCTGGCACCGCTGGTGCGGCCGTGTGCCTGGGGCTGGTCACGGTTCAGCTATGAGGTGGTGCGCCGCTTCGTCAAGCAGATCCCTCGGCGCTTCAGTGAAAACTCGGGCGACCCAGCGTTTCTCAAGTTCATCCAGTCGGGCGATCCGCTGCAACCGATTATCCTGCCGACCGCCTGGGTGGGCGCTCTGTCGCGCTGGATACCGCGTATCGAAGGTGCGCCTGCCAGTCCACACAGTCCGATCATCATTCAGGGTGAAGCCGACATGACCGTTGACTGGCGACACAATCTCCCGCTTCTCGAGCGCAAATTCGCAGCGCCCGAGATTCTCCGTCTGCCCGGCGCGCGCCACCATTTGGTCAACGAACGCGAGGCTCTACGCCGCGAGTACTTCGATTTTCTCAGCCAGCAGTTGAAGTAGTTCAGCCGATTGGGCAGCAGTTCCTGCTGCCTGAATATCGGCGCTGCTTATGCCGACCGCAAGGCCCGCACGCAGGGCTTGCAGAGCGGCCTGGTAGTAGTTTTGGCCCGCTTGCGATTGGGCGAACTCGACGAACTCTTGCAGTTCGGCATCGGAAAGGTCGCGGTAGATGTACAGCAGCGTGTTGTCCAGGTCGCTTTCGACCTGCTGCTGCAAGCGCTCGCGCTGGCCGTCCAGCAGTCCCTGGGCCTGGTTGCCACCGAGCAGCCCGGGGATCATCTGACTGAGACTGTCCGCTGCGACTCCGGCGAGCGCAAGGCTGACCTCGGCCCCGGCCTCGGCGGCTGGCAATGCTTGGGCCAGATGACGAATCAGCAATTGTCGATTGCTGCCGGCTTCCATTCGCGGCAGGCCGTTCTCGTAGCGGGCAAGCTGCTCGCGGCGGGCTGCCAGCGTTTCGGCCGCGACCACCTTATGGCCCAGCGGCGACTGAAAGAACTCCAGCGCTGCTTGGGGATCCGGCAGATTCTGCCGCAGCGCCTGCTTGGCGCGCTGATCGATGGCGTTAACGGCGAAGCGTCGGTTGCTGTTGGTCACCAGCGCTTGATAAACCGCCGGTGGCAGGCTGTTCTTGTAACGTTGTTGCGCAGCCGTCAGGGCATCGGAAAAGTTGGTGCGTTGTTCGGTCCAGCCAGCGGTCTCATAAAGTTCGTCGTAGGTATCGGCGAGACTGTTCAGGCTGAAGGCGAGTAATACACATGTAAGTAGGGCGCGCATGGAAGCTCCTGTTTGGCGGGCGGTTTATTTTCGGCGCCACGACATGGGCTTGTCGAGGAGCGAAAGCGCGGCTGCTAGACTCCGCTGCTGTTCCAGAGCGGGCCCGCCAAAGGCTGCAATGAAACGTCATAAGACCCCATCGGAGTCACTTCCTTGCCGTTCTCTACGATTATCGACGACCTGGCCGAGCGTGGCTGGTCGCTGCAGAGTTCCTTTCTTTCCAGTGATGTGACCCGAAAGCTGGCCGACGAGTGCCGCAGACGAGACACCGAGGGCGCATTGGCGCCCGCCGGAGTCGGGCGCGGCGAAGAGCAGACAGTGCGTGAAGGCATTCGTGGCGACCATATTCACTGGTTGGAGGCGGGACAGGCCGAGGTCTGCGATGCCTATCTGGCTCTGATGGACGAGCTGCGGCAGACGCTCAATCGCGAGCTGTTCCTCGGTCTGGAAGAGTTCGAGTGCCACTTTGCCCTTTATCCGCCCGGAGCCTTCTACCAGACCCACCTCGATCGCTTCCGCGACGACGACAGCCGCTGCATCAGCGCAGTGCTCTATCTCAATCCACACTGGCAGCCATCCGATGGCGGCGAGTTGCGCATGCACTTCGGCGACGGTTCGAAGCTGGATATTCCTCCGCTGGCTGGCGATCTGCTGATGTTTCTGTCCGCCGACTTCCCGCATGAAGTACTGGTCACCCATGCCGACCGCCTTTCCCTGACCGGTTGGTTCCGTCGTCGCCCGGCGGATGTGCTGGCGCTTTGATTTCTGGATAGTAACGGCAGCGCAAAAAAAAGCCCGGCACAAAGGCCGGGCAGAAAAAAAGCTAGCTTGCTGGTACGTGTTACATACCCAGCAGGTTCGGCAGCGCCAAGGAAATCCACGGCACATAGGTGATGAGAATCAGGAAGGCCAACATCAGCGCCAGCCACGGCATTACGGCGCGGATCACCTGAGTCACCGGCATGCCGGTCACGGCCGAGGCAACGAACAGGTTCAATCCCACCGGCGGTGTTATCAGGCCGATCTCCATGTTCACTACCATGATGATGCCCAGGTGGATCGGATCGATGCCCAGCTGCACGGCGATCGGGAACAGGATCGGCGCCAGGATCAGGATGATCGCCGACGGTTCCATGAAAGCTCCGGCGACCAGCAGCACGATGTTGACGACCAGCAGGAACATCCATGGCTGCAGTCCGGCCTCGAGCACCATGGCGGTGATCTGTTGCGGAATCTGCTCGGTGGTCAGCACGTGGGCGAAGAGCATCGCGTTGGCGATGATAAACATCAACATGATGGTGAGCTTGCCCGACTCCAGCAGCACCTTCGGGCAATCGCGAATGGTGATGTCCTTGTAGACGAACAGTGCGATGAAGGCCGAGTACACCGCCGCCACCGCCGCCGCTTCGGTCGGGGTGAACATGCCGGAGTAAATCCCGCCGAGGATGATCACCATCAGCAGCAGGCCCCATACCGCCTTGCGTGCGGATGACAGCCACTCACGGAAGGTCGCCCGCGGCATGGCCGGCAGGTTTTTCTTCACTGCGATGATGTAGATCGCGATCATCAGCCCGACGCCCAGCAGAATGCCTGGCACCACACCGGCCATGAACAGCTTGCCGACCGAAGTTTCGGTAGCGGCTGCATAGACCACCATGACGATGGAGGGTGGGATCAGAATGCCCAGCGTACCGGCGTTACAGACGATGCCGGCACCGAAGGCCTGCGGGTAGCCGGAGCGGACCATGCCGGCGATGGCGATAGAGCCGACCGCAGCCACGGTTGCTGGTGACGAGCCCGAAAGCGCAGCGAACAGCATGCACGCCATGACCGCACCGATGGCCAGGCCACCACGGATATGGCCGACGGTGGCGTTGGCGAAGTCGATCAGACGCCGTGCTACGCCACCGGTGGTCATGAAGGCGCCGGCCAGCAGGAAGAACGGAATGGCCAGCAGCGTGTAGTGCTCGGAGGTCTCGAACAGCTTGATCGCCAATGACGTGACCGAATCCGGGCTGAACAGCAGAATGGTCAGCGAGCCGGCGAGGCCGAGAGAAACGGCCACCGGCACACCGATGAACATCAGCACGAAAAGCGCCACGAAGAGGAACAGGATAGTCATTTATTTCGGCTCCTCTTCACCGAGCTTGAGCGCGTCGGCTGCCTCATCGGCGAGCCCCAGTCCGGTTTGTTCGTTGCGCAGGATGCGCACGAGGATTTCGGCGAAACGGATAAACACCATGGCAAAACCAATGGGCACGATC
This sequence comes from Stutzerimonas sp. VN223-3, assembly GCF_045999685.1. Lineage (NCBI taxonomy): Bacteria > Pseudomonadati > Pseudomonadota > Gammaproteobacteria > Pseudomonadales > Pseudomonadaceae > Stutzerimonas > Stutzerimonas sp. VN223-3. The sequence goes on from NZ_RBEC01000002.1 coordinate 653,848, forward strand.
ATGCCGATATGCCATTGCTTGATGCCGAAATGACCAAGGTCCTCGGCGCCGATGTTGGCGGTGAACAGGGCCTGGATCCATTCGAAGCTGGCGATCGACAGCAAGCCCGCATAGCCGAGGCAGAACAGACAAGCGACGATACCGATGTAACGCTGTACCGGTCGCGATGCGAGCTTGACCAGCGCATCGACACCGATGTGGCCGGCGGTACGCACACCGTAGGCCAGGCCGGAGAAGATCAGCCAGGCGAACAGGGCCTTGGTCAGCGCGGTACTCCAGGTCATCGCCTGAGCGAAGCCGATAACGAAATCGCCGATGGCGAAAAAGAAGTCTTCAGCCTGTGGAAAGCTGTCCGCCAGGCTGTAGAAAACGGTGTAGAGGTTGTTCAGAACCACGTAAACGAAGGTCACCAACGTCATGGCGGCCAGCAGGAAGGCGATAAAAGCCTCCTCGAAGTGGTCCCAGACGCGCCAGAGGGCGTTCATGGATGGCATCTCCCGATGGAGCATTGTGTTTGTTGACGGGCGTACAGAGCGTGCGCCATGAACCGGTCTGGTGACCGGGTTATAGAGCAATGAAAAACTGTTGTTTCGTCCAAGCGCCGAATCGTCTCGCCTTGATAACCGCCTGGTTGGTTTTGTTTTTCACTGATCTATCGGTGTGCAACTACCGGAACGGAGAGGGCGGGTTATGCCCGCCCTCTCGACAGGCTTACTGAGCGTTGGACGCCTCGGCGGCCTTGATCAGGTCAGCACCGATGTCGTTCTCGAATTTCTTCCAGACCGGCTTCATGGCTTCACGCCACTTGGCACGCTCTTCCGGAGTCAGCACCAGGATTTCGGTGGTGCCGGCTGCCAGAATGTCCGCCTTGGCCTTCTGGTTCAGCGCATCGGCCTGCTTGTTCACCTCGACGGTTACCTCTTCCAGAATGCTTTCCAGCTCGCCGCGAACATCATCCGGCAGGCCGTTCCAGAACTTGGTGTTGGTGATCAGCATGTAGTCGAGCAGACCGTGGTCAGACTCGGTGATGTGCTTCTGAACTTCGTGCATCTTCTGCGAGTAGATGTTCGAGTAGGGGTTCTCGGCACCATTTACTACGCCAGTCTGCAGACCCTGATAAACCTCGGCGAAGCTCATCTTGCGCGGGTTGGCGCGCAGGGCCTTGAACTGCTCGTCCAGTACGGCGGAAGCCTGAACGCGGAACTTCAGACCACGGGCGTCTGACGGCTCGCGCAGCTCCTTGTTGGCGGACAGCTGCTTCATGCCGTTGTGCCAGTAGCCCAGGCCGGTAATGTTCTTGTCTTCCATGGAGTGCAGCAGCTTTTGGCCGGCATCGCTCTGCTGGAAGCGGTCAACCGCCTGGATGTTGTCGAACAGGAACGGCAGGTCGAATACCTGAACGCCCTTGGAGTAATGCTCGAACTTTGCCAGCGAAGGTGCGATCAGTTGGACATCGCCCAGCAGCAGCGCTTCCATTTCCTTGCCATCGCCGAACAGCGACGAGTTCGGGTAGACCTGAACTTCGACCTTGCCGGGCAGACGCTCTTCCACCAGCTTCTTGAACAGGTTGGCGCCCTGGCCTTTCGGCGTGTTTTCGGCAACTACGTGGGAGAACTTGATCAGGATCGGGTCGGCGGCTTGGGCCAGACCGGCGATACCCAGGGACAGCGCGCAGGCAAGCGCCGTGGCAGTCAGCTTGAACATTGTTGTGTTTCCTCTTGTTGTGGATGAGCCGCCGCACTGGAGCAGCAGCTCGGCTGTAGCCAGCAAAGACAAGTCTAGGCGTCATCGAAGAAGTCGTTGCGCCAACTACTGACTTGTTTCACTGGCTCATCGGGTTAGCGGGAGCAAGTGCTGTGCCAGAAGCGCAGAACCTTCACCCGTGACGCGTGAGTTTACCGGTGTAGTGGCGAAATGCTGACGAATAATTCTCAAGCAACGCCTCTAGCTCGCAGGCTCCGTTAATCAGTTGGGGTTGATGGGGCGAGAAACATCTAGCCGGACGATTATTGCAAAACCGCTGCAGTCGACCGCAGCAGCGGAAAAAGCAGTTCCCTTGAGGTGCGATTGGCGGAAACCCGCCAGCTATTCGCCGTCTTCCGGCGAGGTTCCGCCAGCATCGTTGAACACCAATCCATGCTTGCGCAGCTTGTCATGCAGGGTCTTGCGCGGCAGCCCGAGTGCCTCGGCAACGCTGCGCAACGAGCTGTGCGGGCGCGCCAGCTCGGCGGCAATCAGGGCTCGTTCGAAGGCATCGACCTGCTCGTTGAGCGCGCTGCCAGCGTTGCTGGGCGTGCCTTCGACGAGGCGTGCCGGATCGTCGAGCCCCAGCTGAAGCCCCAGGGCGAAACGCTCCGCGGTGTTCTGCAGTTCTCGCACGTTGCCGGGCCAGGTGTGACGCAGCAGATGAGCACGCTGCTCCGGACGCAGCTCGCGAATCGGCAAGCCGTGGCGGCTGGCGGCGGTTTCGGCGAAATGCTGAAACAGGAACAAGAGGTCCTCGCTGCGCTCTCGAAGCGGCGGGATACGCAAGGGTGCGACATTCAGCCGGTAGTAGAGGTCTGCGCGGAAACGGCCCTGGTCAGCAGCTTGACGCAGATCTTCCTTGGTGGCGGCGATAACGCGGATGTCCAGCGGGATCGACTGATTGCCACCGAGGCGCTCAACGATCCGCTCCTGCAACATGCGTAGCAGCTTGACCTGCACGTCCAGGCTCATGCTTTCAATTTCATCGAGGAACAGCGTGCCGCCATTGGCGAACTCGAACTTGCCGATGCGGCGCTTTTGCGCGCCGGTGAACGCGCCGGCTTCATGGCCGAAAAGTTCGCTTTCCACCACCGATTCGGCCAGTGCACCGGCATTGATGGCAACGAACGGGCCGCTTCGGCGGCTGGATAGATCATGCAGTGCACGCGCGACGACTTCCTTGCCCGCGCCGGTTTCGCCGAGGATCAGCACATCGGCCTGCGTTCCGGCGAGCGCGCCGATCTGTTCGCGTAGGGCCCGCATTGCCGGCGATTGCCCCAGCAGGCGCGTCGATAACTGCTGACGGTCGGCCAGGGCCAGGCGCAGGCTGCGGTTGTCCAACACCAGCTGACGCAGGGCGAGGGCGCGACGCACGCTGTCGAGCAGGGCCTCGCTGGGAAAGGGTTTTTCGAGAAAATCATAGGCCCCGGCGCGCATCGCCTGCACAGCCAGCTGGATATCGCCATGACCGGTGATCAGCAGCACCGGCAGCTCGCTGTCGATGGTGTGCAGTTGTTGCTGCAGTTCGAGGCCATCGATACCTGGCATACGGATATCGCTGACCACCACGCCGGGCCAGCCCATCGGTAGTAGCGATGCTAGACCGCGTGCATCGCCCAGACTGAGTACCTTGAGCCCGGCGAGATCGAGCGTCTGGCTCAGCGCCTTGCGTAAATGGGGATCGTCGTCGACCAGAATTACCTGAGTCTGCGGGTCGATCTGGCTGGTCATGCTAGTCCTCGCTCGGGAAGGCGACGCCGGGATCGGCGGATTGCAGATAGAGGCTGAGCTGGGCGCCGCCCTCGGGATGGTTGGCGATGATCAGCTCGCCGCCCAGGGCGCGTGTCAGCGTATCGCAGATGGCCAGGCCCAGGCCTAGCCCCTGTGCGCTGGTCTTGGTGGTGAAGAAGGGTTCTCGGGAGCGCTGCAATGCCTCGGCGGAAAACCCCGAGCCATTGTCGCGCAAAGTCAACAGCACGCCATCGCCCTGGCGCTCGGCGCGCAGCCAGATGCGCCGTACCGGCGGTCGCTCGTTGAGCGCGTCGAGCGCATTGGCCAGCAGGTTGGAAAGAATCTGCCGCAGCCGCGTTTCGCCGGCCTGAACCCAGAGCGTGGCTTCCGGTAGGTCGCGGATCAGCTCGACACCCATTGCCTGCCGTCTTTTGGCCAACAGCGCCAGCGCATCATCGAGTGCCGGTTGCAGCGCCACCCGCTCCGGCGCATGACGGTCGCGGCGGGCGAAGGCACGTAGATGCGCGATGATCGACGCCATGCGCGCCGTTAGCTCGCTGATCAGCCTGAGGTTGTCGCGAGCCTCCTCGTTGCGCTGTTGGTCGAGCAGCACCCGGGCATTGTCCGCATAGCTGCGGATAGCCCCCAGCGGCTGATTGAGCTCATGGCTGATACTCGCCGACATCGTGCCAAGCGCCGACAGCTTGCCGGCTTGTAGCAGCTCATCCTGGGCGCGGACCAATTCCTGTTGCGCCTGCTCGCGCTCGAGCACCTCCAGCTTGAGTCTGCTATTGAGCGCTTCCAGATCCTGGGTCCGCTCCTGTACGCGGCGCTCCAGCTGCTGGCGCGCCTTGGCGTCCAGCGCAATGCGCTCGAGATAATGCCGACGTCGCTGCATCATTAACCCGATCAACAGCAACAGCGTCGCCAGGGTTGCCGCACCGATCGCTTCGACGGTCTGTACCGGCCGCTCGACCAGGCTGATCGGCGCCAGGATGCGTACCGTCCAGCCGATTTCCTTGAGTTCTCGGCTCTGGATCAACCAGGCGTCGATATCGAGTGTCAGGTCCAGGGGCTCGAGGGTCGGGTATGGGCGGTCGGATGCGATCTGCTCGCGGTCGTCGGCATCCAATGCTCGGCTCGCGCGGAAACGCCATTCGGGCTGCGACGTCAGAATCACCACACCGAGGTTATCGGTCACCATGAGTTGCTCCGGGGTGCTGCCCCACAGCGTCTCGGTATGGTCCAGTTCGACTTTGACCACCAGCACGCCGAGCACCTCTGTGCCGTCGCGCACGGCCGCGCCGAAATAATAGCCACGCTTGCCGGAGGTGGTACCCAGGCCAAAGAAGCGCCCCAGCCCGCCGGCCATGGCCTCCCTGAAATAGGGGCGAAACGCGAAGTTTCGATCGACGAAGCTGTCTTCATCGTTCCAGTTCGACGCTGCCAGTGTATTGCCGTCCGGTGCCATCAGGTAGATCACGTCGGCACCGGTTTCCTTGCGTAACCGGTTCAACAGGCGATTGGCCTGATCCTTGGCGGTTGGGTTGTCGGCCTGGCGAAGAGCGGTACGCAGAGTCGGCAGGTCGCCGAGGATGCGCGGCAGCACTTCGTAGCGCCGCAATGAGCCGAGCAGATTGGCCACATAGAGATCGAGTGTCTGCCGATTCTGTTCGATCAGCTCGTTGCTGTAGTACCGCTCGGCCAGATGCTGCAACGGCCACAGCAGTGGTGCGAGCAACAAGGCCAGCAAGGCCAGGTTGCGCCAGCGTGGACGACGAGGAGATTCAGGAGGAGTCATGCGGATGCGCCTGTGATTCGGGCACATTATGCACGTTCAGGGAATTATGGGCGCCACCAGGACGGGGGCTGGACGGCTTGCCTCAGCAGCGCCGGCCCCAATCAAACACCCTGTGTAGCCTCGAAACTGTGCTCTGCCGGGCTGTTGCGCGGGTTGTCGAGACACTGATGCAGAGCGGTTTCCCAGTCCGGCAGTTCAACGTTCCACTCACGCTGCAAGCGTGCGCAGCTAAGGCGCGAATTGAGCGGGCGCTGAGCGGCTGTGGGGTAGTCCTTGGACATGATGGGCTCGAGTGTGGCGCGCAGGCGACCTTGCTGATCCAACTGCTCGGCGATGCAGCAGGCGAAACCGTACCAGGACGTCTCGCCAGTGGCGGACAGATGATACAACCCACTGGGTCCGCCGCTACCGTCACGCCACTTGCGCACCATATCAGCCGTAACCGCGGCGATGGTGCCGGCCCAGGTCGGTGCGCCGATCTCGTCGTCGACAACCGACAGCGAGTCGCGTTCCTGCAACAGGCGCTGCATTGTCAGCAGGAAGTTGCGACCGTGCAGCGAGTAGACCCAGCTGGTGCGCAGAATCAGGTGCTGGCCGCCAATCGCCTGGATCGCCTGTTCACCGGCCAGCTTGCTTGCGCCATAAACGCTCAACGGGGCTGGCTGATCCTCTTCGTCATACGGCTCGAGCTTGCGTCCATCGAAGACATAGTCGGTGGAATAGTGAATCAGCGGCACGCCAAGAGCTGCAGCTTCCTCTGCGAGCACGCCAGGGCCGGTGGCGTTCACCGCGAAGGCCTGATCACGATCGCCCTGTGCTGGGTCGACGGCCGTGTAGGCGGCTGCGTTGATGATCATGTCAGGGCGTAGCAGGCGCACTTGCTGGCGAATCTGCTTGGGCTCGGCCAAGTCCAGCGCCTTGTGTCCCAAGGCGAGCACTCTCCCTTCACCGGCAAGCGCCAGTTGCAGCTCCTGAGACAGTTGCCCCTTGCTACCGGTGATGAGGATTTTCATGCAAACAGCTCCGCTTCGCTGAGTATCTTGCCCGCGGCGTCTTTCTGCGATAGCTGCGGTAGTTCCTGAAACGGCCACTCGATGCCGATCTGCGGGTCGTTCCAGAGCAGCGAGCGTTCATGGGCCGGTGCGTAGTAATCGGTGGTCTTGTAAAGGAACTCGGCGCTTTCGCTGAGTACCACGAAGCCGTGGGCGAAACCCTCGGGAATCCACAGCATCCGCTGGTTCTGGGCGCTCAGGCGGGTACCGACCCAACGTCCGAAGCTCGGCGAGCTGCGGCGCAGATCCACGGCTACGTCGAACACTTCGCCAGCTACGACCCGCACCAGCTTCCCCTGCGGCTGCTGGATTTGGTAATGCAGCCCGCGCAGTACGCCGCGCTGGGACTTGGAATGGTTGTCCTGAACAAAGGTGCGCTTGAGGCCGGTTGCGGCCTCGAAGGCGGCGGCGTTGAAGCTTTCGTAGAAAAAGCCGCGCTCATCACCGAACACCTTGGGCTCGATGATCAGCACGTCGGGAATGTCGGTTTCGATGATCTTCATGCGTCTTCACCGGCCAGCTTGAACAGATACTGGCCATAGCCGGTCTTGCCCAGGGCATCGGCGCGTTGTAGCAGTTGCTCGCGGTCGATCCACTTGTGCTGGTAGGCGATTTCTTCCAGGCAGGCGACCTTCAGGCCTTGGCGGTGCTCGATGGTCTGCACGTACTGCGAAGCTTCTAGCAGACTGTCGTGGGTGCCGGTGTCGAGCCAGGCGAAGCCGCGGCCGAAGCGTTCGACGTTGAGGTCGCCGCGCTTGAGGTAGGCATTGTTGACGTCCGTGATTTCCAGCTCGCCACGCGGCGACGGTTTGATCGACTTGGCGATCTCGATCACGTCGTTGTCGTAGAAGTACAGACCGGTGACGGCATAGCTGGATTTCGGCTTCGCCGGCTTCTCTTCGATCGACAACGCCTTGCCTGACTCGTCGAAATCGATAACGCCGAAACGCTCCGGATCCTTGACCCAGTAGCCGAACACCGTGGCGCCCTTTTTCTGCGCCGACGCGCGCTGCAGCTTCTCGGTGAAGTGCTGGCCGTGGAAGATGTTGTCGCCGAGGATCAGGCACACCGAGTCGTTGCCGATGAATTCTTCACCGATCAGGAAAGCCTGGGCCAGACCGTCTGGCGAAGGTTGTTCGGCGTAGCTGAAGTTGACCCCGAACTGGCTGCCGTCGCCCAGCAGGTTGCGGTATTGCGGCAGGTCCTGCGGTGTGGAGATCAGCAGAATGTCGCGGATGCCGGCGAGCATCAGTACCGAAATCGGGTAGTAGGCCATCGGCTTGTCGTAGATCGGCAGTAATTGCTTGGATACGCCCAGGGTGATGGGATGCAGACGGGTGCCGGAGCCTCCGGCGAGGATGATTCCTTTCATGCGTTCTCCAGTGCGCCAAGGCGCTCACGTTGATAGCTGCCGTCCTGAACGCGACGGCACCATTCGAGGTTGTTGAGGTACCACTGCACCGTCTTGCGCAGGCCGGTCTCGAAGGTTTCCTGCGGGACCCAGCCCAGCTCGCGCTCGATCTTGCTGGCGTCGATGGCATAACGCAGATCGTGGCCAGGGCGGTCTTTGACGAAGGTGATCAGGTCCTCATAACGCGCCAAACCTTCCGGCTTCTGCGGCGCCAGTTCTTCGAGCAGGGCGCAGATGCCGCGCACCACGTCGATGTTCTTCTGCTCGTTGTGGCCGCCGATGTTGTAGGTCTCGCCGACTTCACCTTTGCTGACGACCTTGAACAGGGCGCGGGCGTGATCCTCAACGAACAGCCAGTCGCGTACTTGGGCGCCATCGCCATAGACGGGCAGCGGCTTGCCATCCAGTGCGTTGAGAATAACCAGCGGGATCAGCTTCTCGGGGAAGTGATAGGGGCCGTAGTTGTTCGAGCAATTGGTGATCAGGACCGGCAGCCCGTAGGTGCGCTGCCAAGCGCGAACCAAGTGGTCGGAAGAGGCCTTGCTGGCCGAATACGGCGAGCTGGGCGCATAGGGCGTGGTCTCGGTGAACAGGTCGTCGACACCGTGCAGGTCGCCGTAGACCTCATCGGTAGAGATGTGATGGAAACGAAAGGCCTGGCGGCGGCCTTCGGGCAGTGTCTGCCAGTAAGCACGAGTCGCTTCCAGCAATTGGTAGGTGCCGACGATGTTGGTTTGAATGAATTCGGCCGGGCCGTCGATTGAACGATCGACGTGGGATTCGGCGGCCAGGTGCATGATGGCGTCCGGTTGGAATTCCAGCAGCGCTTCGCTTACCCGCTCGCGATCGGCGATGTCGGCCTGAAGAAACTGATAGCGATCGCTGCTCTGCACTTCAGCCAGCGACTCGAGATTGCCGGCATAGGTCAGCTTGTCCAGGTTGAGGACGCTGTGCTCGGTGTCTTGGATGAGATGGCGGATCAGTGCAGAGCCGATGAATCCGGCTCCGCCGGTGACGAGAATGCGCATGATGATAGGCTTCCTTGGCGCGCTACAGAGCAACGGGCTCTTTGGCATGTCGGCAGGATAGACCTGCCGAAAATATAAAAATTCCCAGCTGTGGGCTGGAGAGGATAAGGCTTCGGCGAAAGTCTGCCGCGGCGCTGCCTGACAGACAATGACGACGATAGATCGGACGCATGTAACGGCCCGGACGCGGCGAAGTCGGCCGCTCTTTTTGTGCAGATTTTGCGCAGAGCAGCACACTGGCTCGCTCAGCGGTCCTCACGATACAAAGGGATGGGTGGCGCAGTTGGCGCAAATGAGTAATATCGCCTCGGAATTCACGACAGGTAGCAATGGAATGCCCACCCGTAACGCACAGCTCGCCGAGTTGCTTAGCCTCACTGCGCAGAGTATTTCCCAATTATCCGAAGCGCTGACGACCTTTTCGTTCGAACTCATGGCCAGCGAGGATCCCGCTGCGCGCATCGCCAGCCGCCGCATGGTGTCCCGAGTCTCGACAATCCAATCGACCTTCGACCAGAAGTGGCGCGAGCTCAGCGCTGTCGCTGGGATTGCGCCGAACACATCTGGCTCGGAACCCGGGGTGGTCACGCACTCTTCGCCTGAGAACCCTGGTTCCGCCAAGTCTACTCGTAGCGAAGGCTAGCGCCGCCAGGCGTGTTGACGTAGCCAACTCAATCCGTGAACCCCGGCTATGACGAACTGCTCGGGTCTCTAGACTCCCGGCGAACAACTGCTGGGAAGTGAGGCGGTGAACGCTTCAGCCTTGCGGCATTTGCTTTGCGTGGGAAAGGGTCCATTCGAGAACCTCTTGGCTCAACGTGTCGCTGGCCTGACCGAACGCCTCGACCACACTTTCGACGCTCGGATCGGCGCTGGCCTGGCGAACCTCGAAACGCCGGCTGGCCAGGGTGTGCTGGTTCTGGCGGTTCACCAGGCGCGCATCGAGTCGAATCAGTACCTGCGGCTCGCCGTCGACGTATTCACTCTGGAACGCGCGCAAATCGCTGTGCAAGCTGATATCGGCATAAAGATTGACATCCTCGTTGCTCACCGAAGGCATGCGCCCGTCACGCTGGAACGCTTCGATCAGACGGTCGCGCAGCAGCACTGGCGCCGCATCGCTCCAGCGTGCGCCCTGGTAGGCGCTGATCTGATTGCCCTGCGGGACCACGGCAATGCGCTGGCCGGACAGAATGCGGCTGGCCTGTGGAGTATTGATGCGCAACGCGTGCTGCAGCGTCGGCTCGCTGGCCCGCTGCGGTGTCGTCGCGGTAGGCAGGAGGAAAATTCGCAACGGCTCGGAGTCCGGCAATATCGAACATGCCGAGAGCACTGCGAACAGCCCGAACAGAGCGAGGCGGGGCAGAGGACTACGGCGAAGGCTCATGGGTTGAACTCCTGCAGTTTGTCACGGCCGAGCAGGAACGCGCTCGGGTTGTCTTCCAGGCGCTGGGTGACCCGGCGCAGCGCGCCGAGGGTCGAGCGCAGCTCGTTGATCGCCGGCCCCAGTTCGTTGAAACCCTGCATGCCGTTATTCAGCGCGCCCTGGTTTTCTTCGAGCAGCGTATCCAGGCGGGAGGTGGTGCGATCCAGCGCACTCATCGACTGCGCAGCACTGTCGAGCACGCTGCGGCCTTGTTCATCAAGCAATCCATTGGCGTTGCGTGCCAAAGTCGATAGCTCACCCATGACGGTATTGGCCTGCTGGCTGAGTTGATTGAATTGCTGCAGCGTCTGGGCTAGGTCGCCGCGCTGGTCGGACAGCACGCTCGTCGCTTGCTCCAAATGTTCCAAGGTGCTGCTCAGGCGCGTTGTGTTTTCCTCGGAGAAGACCTTGTTGGCGCTGAGCAGCAGGTTGTTGATATTACTCATCAGGTCCTCGCCGTTTTCCAGCAGCGCGCTGAGCGAGGACGGGTCGGCTACAATCAGCGGCGGGTTGTCGGAATCGCCTTCCAGGCGCGGGCTTTCCGGGGTGCCGCCGTGCAGCTGGATGACCATGCTGCCGGTGATGTTGGCCAATGCCAGGCGCGCCTGGGTGTCCGTCTTGATTGGCGTGCCGCCATAGACGCGAATGCGTGCGCGGACCTTGCGTGGATCATCCGGCTCCAGCCACAGCTGGGTCACGTCGCCAACCTTGATGCCGCTGTATTCCACCGAACTGCCGCTGGACAGCCCGCTTACCGCCTGGCTGAAACCGATGTCGTAGTAGCTGTATTCGCGGTCCATGCTGGACTTGCCCAGCCACAGCGCGAAAACCAGCGCGCAGCCGACTGCGATAACGGTGAACAGTCCGATCAATACATGATGGGCACGGGTTTCCATCTTAAAAATTCTCCAGCTTTAGCGCCGCTTCGTGCGCCGCGCGGCCACGCGGGCCGTGAAAATATTCACGAATCCAGTCATCGTCGGTAGCGGCGACCGCTTCCAGTGTATCGACCACCAATACGCGCTTTTGCGCCAGCACCGCGACGCGGTCGCAGATGGTATAGAGCGTATCCAGATCATGAGTGACCAGAAATACGCTGAAGCCCAGGGCATCGCGCAGGGTTAGGATCAGCTGATCGAACGCTGCGGCGCCGATGGGATCCAGCCCCGCGGTTGGCTCGTCGAGAAACAGCACTTCCGGGTCCAACGCCAATGCGCGGGCCAGCGCGGCACGCTTGACCATGCCGCCGGACAACTCGTCGGGATACTTGCAGGCAGCTTCCGGTGGCAGGCCAGCTAGCGCCAGCTTCTGCCGCGCCAGGTGTTCGGCATCGGCACGCTTGAGCCCGGCGTGTTCGATCAGCGGCAGCGCGACGTTTTCCTGCAGATTCAGCGAGGTGAACAGGGCGCCGCGCTGGAACAGGACGCCGAAGCGGCGCTCGACCTCTGAACGGCGCTGCGTAGAAAGCTTCAGCAGGTTCTCGCCGAATACCTTGACGCTGCCGGCGTTGGGCCGACGCAGGCCGACGATGCTGCGCAGCAACACCGACTTACCAGTGCCGGAGCCGCCTACCACGCCGAGAATCTCACCGCGGCGGATGTCCAGGTCGAGGTTGACGTGCACCGCCTGGCTGCCGAAACGGTTGACCAGACCGCGGACCTGAATCACGGGTTCGTCTGATTTCACCAGCCCATCTCCATGAAAAACAGCGCGGCGATGGCATCGAGCAGGATCACCATGAAGATCGATTGCACCACGCTGGAAGTGGTGTGCTCGCCCACCGACTGCGCGCTGCCGCTGGCCTTGAAACCTTCCAGACAGCCGATCACAGCGATCAGGAAAGCGAACACCGGCGCCTTGCCGATGCCGACTAGAAAGTGATTGAGCGGAATGTCGCGCTGCAGGATGGTGAAGAACATCGCCGGCGAGATATCCAGCGCCAGCGAACAGACCACCAGCCCGCCAACGATGCCACTGAGTATCCCGATAAAGGTCAGGATTGGCAGCGTGATCAGCATCGCCAGCACCCGCGGCAGCACCAGCAATTCGATCGGGCTGAGGCCAAGGGTACGGATCGCGTCTATTTCCTCGTTGGATTTCATCGCGCCGATCTGCGCGGCGAAGGCGCTGGCGGTGCGCCCGGCGAGCAGGATCGCAGCCAACAACACACCGAATTCCCGTAAGAAAGAGAACGCTACCAGGTTGACCGTGTAGATGGTCGCGCCGAAATCGGCCAACACTGTGGCGCCGAGAAAGGCCACCACCGCACCGACCAGAAAAGTCAGCAGCGCGACGATAGGGATGGCGTCCAGGCCGGTCTGCTCGATATGCGCCACCAGTGCGGTCACGCGCCAGCGCCGTGGGTTGAGGATGACCGTGAACAGCGTCTGCAGAGTCAGGCCGATGAAGCCGAGCAGGGTGCGCTGCTGATTCCAGACGGCGGCCACGGTGCGCCCGACATGCGCCAGAACATCGGTCAGGCCATTGGTATCCGGGGTCTGCTCGGCTTCCGGCTGGTCCAACGCCACGGCGACTGTCTTCAGCAAAGCCTGGCGCTCAGGGGCAAGTTGCGGCGCCCACTCGTTCAGCCGGGCGATTCGAGCGGGACCGAGCAGTTCGACCAGCAGACCGGCGCCAGCGGTATCCAGCTCGCCAATGGCATCGAGCTCAATTCTGTCGGTCTCGGTTACCTGGCGGTGCGTCCGCTCGATCTCTCGCCGGAGTGTCGCGTAGTGCTGCAGCGTCCAGTCGCCGCCGATGGCCAGGGTGGCGGCCTGCGCGTCGCTAGTCGGTTGCCGCTGCAGACTGCCCGGCGGCGAAGTGGATTGCGTCAAGGGTTGGGTCCCGTTTACGTGTGGCGTGCGAGGCTCGTGCCTGTCGCCGCGGCTTTGGCGAATGCTATCAGTTCGACCAGATTCTGGTGGTTCCGTTTTGCCAACCGGCCTGGTTGTGGCAACGAGCCCGTCGGCGAGGTGCATTTTGTTACAGCGCGCCGCGAACTATCGCACCTGTTCGGCCTCATAGCGTGCAAGCCGCATTCGACGGCGTACGCATCGCGTCATGCGCTGGTAGCTCAAGCGGCCAGTCTTCCGTAAAGGCCCTGTTTAGGGCCCTGTCGTTCGTATCTCTCATCTACCGACCCGCGAGAGCTTTTAATTTGTCGATGAATAATCTGCGCTATCTGCCATTTCTCGCTGTGCTGGCGGTGATCCTTTTTACCGGGCTGCGTCCGGACCCCATTCCACAGGCGTTCGATCAACAGGACAAACTGCACCACCTGCTCGGTTTTGCTGCATTGATGTTCACCATGCGGCTGGCATTCCCGCAGTGGCGCCTGCTCTGGCCGATCGTGCTGAGCCTCACCGCAGCGTTGATGATCGAGATTGCACAGGGATTGCTGCCGAATCGGCAGGCGTCGCTGGCAGACATGCTGGCCAACACCTTGGGCGTGCTGCTTGGCTGGGCCAGTTCGTCCCTGGCGTATCGCTGGTACCTGCGGCGTATCGGCGTGACTACCGATCCGGAAGCATCGGAGCAGGTTGAGCGCGCCGCGGAAGCCACGCGACCCTGAAGCGTGGTCGGCGTAGCGCATCAGCTGGCCGAATCGTTGTGTGAGCGCTGTGTTTTGACGACAAGCGCAGTGACGATCATGGCGACAATCGCTCCGGCTGTCGCCAGAGCCATATCCTTTTGCGGGTCCCATCTATCGTTCTGTGTCGCCAGGAAGGTGCGTCCCAGCCCACCGCCGAGCATCTCGGCGCCAAACCATTCGATCAGCTCGTAGACCGCTGAGGTCGAGAGCACGATATCTACTGGCAGCACCAGGCTCCAGAACCCTGGGCGCAGGCCCAGGCGGATCAGCACTTCGCGGATGGGATAGGCCAGCAGCAGCCCATAGCTGAAGTGCGCCAGCCGGTCGAACTGGTTGCGTTCCCAGCCCATCTGGTCGTTCAGGCTCTCTCCGGTCAGCGTCTGCCACCAGGCGTCGTAAGGAACGTTGGCATAGGTGTAGTGCGCGCCTAACTGATGGACACAAAGGTAGAGAAAAATCAGCGTTGCTGCGCTACGCGATGGCAGGTAGTGCTTGTGACCAAACAGCAGGGCGGCAACCAGGGCCAGCACCAGCAGGTTTTCCAGCAGCCAATCGTGGCGGTTGAACGGTGCGATGGCGAGCGCCCCCCAAACCATCAGAAAGAGCCCAGCCAGCGTCAGTAGGAAGCGTCGGTGGCTTCGGTCTGTCTCCATGTTCTCTCCTGATCGATCACTGTCTCCTTTGTGGGACCAGCGCAGCGGCAAGAGGGTCCGTCCAGCGGCCGGGGCCGATATCGTAGCCGGCCGCTATCCAACTTTTTCCGCCTGAGAGGGGTCACAAAAGCTGGACCCTTAGCGAGGCGGACTATGTGCCCACTCTGACCGGCAGCATCCGAGCGAGGCTATCGCCGCATGGCCTCGGGCTGGCGCTGCTCACGCTGCTGGCTGGCTGTGACGGACAACAGTCCGCGCTGAATCCCGCCGGCGTGGGTGCACAGAGCATCGCCGAGCTGTTTTGGTGGATGAGCGGTGGCGCGCTCGTCATCTGGGCGGCGGTGATGGGCATCGCCATCTACGCGACCCAGGCGCACCCGGAAGCGCACGGTATTCGCGGTGCACGCTGGCTGATCATCGGCGGCGGGATCATTTTCCCGGTGGTGGTGCTGACCGGCCTGCTGATCTACGGGCTGATGCTGATGCCACAGCTGCGCTCCACCGAGGCTATCGGCCTCAGAGTCGACGTGGCCGGCGAGCAGTGGTGGTGGCGCGTGCGCTATCAGACTGAGGCGGGCGACAAGGTGGAGCTGGCCAATGAGATTCGCCTGCCGGTGGGCCGGCGGGTGGCCTTCAGCCTGACCAGCCCGGACGTAATCCACTCGTTCTGGATTCCTTCGCTTGGCGGCAAGGTCGACATGATTCCCGGCCGCACCAACGAGCTTGTGCTGGAGCCAACACGCACCGGCACTTTCCGCGGCGCCTGCGCCGAATACTGCGGCGCGTCCCATGCGCTGATGAATTTCGCCGTGGTGGTGATGGAGCCGGAAGCCTTTACCGACTGGCTTGCGGGGCAGGCGCAGCCGGCACGGGCGCCAGATTCGGCTTTGCAGCAAGCAGGCCAGCGCGCTTTTCTCAGCAACGGCTGCGGCGCCTGCCACAGCGTGCGCGGCACCGAGGCCGACGGCACGGTCGGGCCGGATCTGACCCACGTTGGCAGCCGCCTGAGCCTCGCGGCCGGGACGCTGCCGGTCGATGTCGAGGCGTTCCAGCGCTGGATCGGCCACACCGGCGAGATCAAACCGGATGTAAGAATGCCCGCTTTCGGCATGTTGCCCGGTGAGCAGCTGAACGCCATGGCCCACTACCTGAGCGGACTGAAATGAGCGAGCCGATGGACGTGACCGAGCCGGAGAGCAATCGCAACCCGCAGGAAGAAGCCCATGCCAAGGCGCAAGCCGAACGCCTTGCCGCCGCCTGGAAAACACCCACCGGCTGGCGCTATTGGTCGGCGGTGAATAACACCGAAGTGGGCCTCTGGTACACCGGCGTAGCGTTCCTGTTCTTCCTCTTTGCCGGCGTGCTGGCGATGCTGATCCGTGCCCAGCTGGCGGTGCCGAACAACGACCTGCTGTCTGCCGACACCTACAACCAGGTCTTCACCCTGCACGGCTCGGTGATGATGTTCCTGTTCGGCGTGCCGATCTTCGAGGCGTTTTCGATCCTGATCCTGCCGCAGATGCTCGGCGCGCGAGACCTGCCGTTTCCGCGGCTGTCGGCCTACGGGTTCTGGTGCTTCATCATCGGCGGTGTGTTCGTCTGCGGCTCGATCTTCTTCGGCGTCGCGCCCCAGGGTGGATGGTTCATGTATCCGCCGTTGACCACCAGCTATCAGGAAGGACTCGGCGCGGATATCTGGCTGCTCGGGCTGTCGTTCATCGAGGTATCGTCGATCGCGGCGGCAGTGGAGCTGATCGTCGGTGTGCTGAAGACGCGACCGCCAGGGATGCGCATCAACCTGATCCCGCTGTATTCCTGGTACATCCTGGTGGTGGCCGGGATGATTCTGTTCGCCTTCCCGCCGTTGATCGCCGGGGACCTGCTGTTCGAGCTGGAGCGCGCGTTCGACTGGCCGTTCTTCGACCACACTCGCGGCGGCGATCCGCTGCTCTGGCAGCACCTGTTCTGGATATTCGGCCATCCGGAGGTGTACATCATCTTCCTGCCGGCGGTGGCGCTGGTGGCGACCATCGTACCCACCGCCGCCCAGCGGCCCATCGTCGGATACAGCTTCATCGTTCTGGCGGCAGTGGGCACCGGCTTTATCAGCTTCGGGCTGTGGGTGCACCACATGTTCACCACCGGCATGCCGGGCATATCGCTGGCATTCTTCTCGGCGGCGTCCGAGGCGGTGGCGATACCCACTGGTGTACAAATTTTCTGCTTTCTCGCCACGGCGCTGGCGGGGCGGTTCGTCAAATCGGTGCCGATGCTGTTCGTCGCCGGCGCGCTGGCGATCTTCGTCCTCGGCGGCTTGACCGGCGTGATGGTGGCGCTGGCGCCGTTCGACTTTCAGGCGCACGACACCTACTTCATCGTCGCCCACCTGCATTACGTGCTGATCGGCGGGATGCTGTTCCCGGTCATCGCCGGGCTGTACTACTTCTTCCCGCTGGCGATGAGCAAAACGCTCTCGGACCGCCTCGGACGCATCGCCTTCTGGCTGATGTTCATCGGCTTCAACATCGCCTTTCTGCCGATGCATTTCACTGGGCTTCTGGGCATGCCGCGGCGGGTCTATACCTATGCGCCGGACATGGGCTTCGACGTGCTCAACATGGTCTCCACGGTCGGCGCCTTCATTCTCGCCGCCGGGGTCGCGGTGCTGGTCTGGGATGTGCTGCGGCCCAAGGGCAAGCAGCCTTACAGCAAGCGCAACCCGTGGAACGCCGGCACTCTGGAATGGCTAGCGGAAATGCCCGGCAAGTCCTGGGGCGTGCGCTCGATTCCGATCATCAAGAGCCGCTAC
Organism: Stutzerimonas sp. VN223-3; assembly: GCF_045999685.1. Classification (NCBI taxonomy): domain Bacteria; kingdom Pseudomonadati; phylum Pseudomonadota; class Gammaproteobacteria; order Pseudomonadales; family Pseudomonadaceae; genus Stutzerimonas; species Stutzerimonas sp. VN223-3. Next base: position 671,097 of record NZ_RBEC01000002.1, read on the forward strand.
CCACTGTGGGACCAGCCGAATCTGATGCGCGACGTCGATGCCGGGCGCTTTTATCTGCCCGATGCCGAAGAGGGCAAGCGCGAGACGCTGATCAGCAGCATCATCGATGCCGAGCCGATCCAATGCCTGCGGGTGCCCGGGCCGACCTTTCTCAGCTTCTGGGCGGCGGTCTTCACTGGCGGCCTGTTTATCTTCGCCACCTACAGCTGGTACGTCGCAGCGCTGACCAGCGGCTTTCTAGCCCTGGTAACCATTCTTATCTGGCTGTGGACGGGCACTGCGGTGATTCCGGAGAAGCCGCGAAAAGACATCGGCCTGAACGTGTCGGCGCCGCTCTATGCCTCAGGCGCCAAGTCGGTGGGCTGGTGGGCGATGTTCATCACCATGATCGGTGACATGAGCGCCTTCGCCAGCCTGGTGTTCGGCTACTTCTTCTTCTGGACGGTGCATGAGGATTTCCCACCCGCGGACGCCGCCGGTCCCGGTGTGGTCTGGCCGTTGATCGCGTTGGGTCTAATCCTCGCCTCCTGGGGTTTGACGCTGCTGGCACGCCGCTGCAATGACCGCGATCAGGCGACGGGCTTCTACCTCGCGCTGGGGCTGGCCGTCTTGCTGACCCTGGCGGGCGCCTACTCGCTGTGGGCCGGGCCGCATTTCAGCGGGCTCGATCCGACCAGCAACGTATACCCAGCGACCGTCTGGGTGCTGGTGCTCTGGTGCCTGCTGCACCTGGGCATCGGTCTGATCATGCAGCTGTACTGCCTGGCGCGCCGGGCTGCCGGGCGGATGACCGCCGAGCACGATATCGATATCCGTAATGTCGCGCTCTACTGGCATTTCATGGCGATTACCTTGGTCGTGACCGTCGCGGTCATTGCCGGCTTCCCGGAGGTCGCATGAGCGAGCGAACCGAAATCCGGCCGGAAGATAACGCCGAAGCGCCGCCTGACGAGCGGGTTACGCTCTGGCTACTAACCTTCGGGCCGGCCATCTGGGCGGTGCACTTCGTGCTGTCCTATGCGGCGGCCGCGGTCTGGTGCGCCAAGGTCGCGGGGCGTACGGGACCGTTGGCTGACGTGCGCATCGTCATCGGTGTGCTAACGCTGCTAGCGCTCATCGGTATAGCCGCGACCGGCTGGCGCGGTTGGCGTATGCACAGCTTTGGTAACGCCACCGCACCGCATGATTTCGATACGCCCGCCGACCGCCATCGGTTTCTGGGCTTTTCGACACTGCTGCTTAGCGGTCTTAGTTTTGTCGCGACGGTTTTCGTCGCCCTCTGTGTGGTCTTCATCCGGAGTTGCGCATGATCTGGCGCCCGCTGTCATTGATGCTGGGCCTGACCACGCTGGCGGCGGTGTGGCTCGGCCCGCTACCGGCGATGGCCGATCGGTTGTTCGTCGGGCACATGCTGATGCACGTGATGGTGGTGGCGGTCGCGGCGCCGCTGCTGGCGATCGGCCTCGCTGGCAGCCGGTTGGATTTCTCCAGCCGAATCCCATTTCTGTTCTCGCCGGTTCTGGCGTCGGTGATCGAGCTATTCGTGGTCTGGGCCTGGCATATGCCGGCTCTGCACCATGCCGCACGCACATCGCAGTCCGCCGAGTTGCTGGAGCAAGGCAGCTATTTGGTCGTCGGTCTGCTGGTGTGGCTCGCGGCGTTCGGCGGCGTCCGGCATCAGCGTGCGCTGGCCGGCATCGCCGGGTTGCTGCTGACCTCGATGCACATGACGCTGCTTGGCGTGCTGCTGACGATGGCGAACCGACCGCTGTTCGAGCACACCGGCTCAGCGTTGTCGGGCCTCGGCCCGCTTGAGGATCAGCAGCTGGGCGGCGTGATCATGCTGATATTCGGCGGCACGTCCTACCTGATCGGCGGGTTGTATCTGCTGAGTGGCCTTCTACAGGACAAGCGCCATGCCGTTTCGGTCAGCTAGGCGAATGCAGCGACTCTCGACGCCCCTGCGCCGGTGGCTGCGCTGGTTGACGGGCGGCTCGTGGAAACGCGTTCTGGCGGCAGTGGCGCTGATGATTGCGGTCGCAGGCTCCGGCGGCTTCTTGCTGATCTCGCTGGGGTTGGTGTCGATCAGCGCCAGCTCCGGCCACTGGGCGGCGACCGGCTGGGTGCTGCATTACGCCATGCGCCGCGCGGTGAGCACCCAGTCGATGGGCATCGAGGTGCCGCCGCTCGACGATCCGGCACTGGTGCTCAAGGGCGCCGGCCACTACGAAACCGGCTGCGTTACTTGTCATGGCGCGCCGGGGCGTGAGCGATCGCTGATCGCGCTGCAGATGACCCCGGAACCACCCTTCCTGCCGCCGCGTATCGAGCGCTGGGAGCCGCAGGAGCTGTTCTGGATCGTCAAGAACGGCGTCAAGTACACCGCCATGCCAGCCTGGCCGGCGTCCAAGCGTGAGGATGAAGTCTGGGCCATGGTGGCGTTTCTCCAGGCGCTGCCGGAGATGTCCACCGCGCGCTACCGGGAGCTTGCGCTGGGCGAGCGCGCCGCTGATGCCGCCGAGCCGGTGACGCCTGATCATTTGCGCTCGCTTGGTGATCCGCTGGGCCCGGTGTTGGCCAACTGCAATCGCTGCCATGCCGAAGACGGCGGCGGACGTGGGCAAGGCGCCTTCCCGCGGCTGGCCGGGCAGAGCGAGGCCTATCTGCTTGGCACGTTGCAGGCTTACGCCAATGGAAAACGCCATAGCGGCATCATGCAACCGATTGCCGCCGGGCTTGAGCCGCCGGTGCTGCAGGCGCTGGCCAGGCACTTCGCCGAGTTGCCGACGGTCAGCCGGACGGACGCTCCAGCGCCAACGCCCGCTGTGCTTGCTGAGGGCAAGACACTTGCCAAACGCGGCGTGCCTGAGCGCGGCATCCCCTCCTGCGTGCATTGCCACGGTCCGAAGACCGGTCCGCGCAACCCGATGTACCCCAACATCGCCGGACAGTACGCCAGCTATCTAAAGCAGCAGCTGGAGCTGTTCAACTCCGGCACGCGTGGCGGCGGCGAATACGCGCAGATCATGCATAGCGCCGCGCAGCGGTTGACGCCTGAGCAAATGCAGGCGCTGGCGGATTACTATGCATCGTTGCCGCAGCAGGTGGCATCGACATTGGCTACCAAACCGGCCGCCGTATCACCACAACAGAGGTAACCGATGTACGACAAAATCGTGGAAGTGGTTTCGGCGTTTGGCTATGTGGGCGTGTTCGCGCTGATGCTGTTGGAGAATATCTTTCCGCCGATTCCGTCCGAGCTGATCATGCCGCTCGCGGGCTTCGTGGCGGCGCGCGGCGAGCTGAATTTTGCCGGGGTGATTGCTGCTGGCACCGCTGGCTCGGTGGTGGGTGCGCTGCCCTGGTATTACGCCGGCGCCAAGCTCGGCAAGGAACGCATGAAGCGCCTCGCCAAGCGTTGGGGGCATTGGCTGACCCTGTCGCCGGAAGACGTCGACAAAGCGAGCAACTGGTTCGACCGGCACGGCAAGGGCGCGGTGTTTTTTGGCCGTCTGATGCCAGCGGTGCGCACGCTGATTTCCGTGCCGGCCGGTATCGTCGGCATGCCGATGACGCTGTTCCTGATTTATTCGACGCTGGGGTCGTTGCTCTGGACGGCGCTGCTGGCATTGGCGGGCTTTCTGCTCGAATCGCAGTATGAAAAGGTTTCCGAATACCTTGATCCGATTTCCACCGGTGTGGTGGTGTTGTTCGTGCTCTTTTACCTGTACAGGCTGCTCCGCCAGCGCTTCGCGCGGCGTGACTGAGCAGGTGGGCTGAAGCGGAACGCCGCCAGGCCTGTTGCCGCTGACTCCGATTGTTGGTGGGCTGAAGCCCACCCTACAAGACTGATTCGTCAGAGACCCGTAGGGTGGGCTTTAGCCCACCGCTTGCTAGCACAAGCAGCTTTTCAGTACCTCGCCAGGCCTGTTTCCGTGAGGCTCAGGCGGCGCCGGCGGTGTGGTGCTGCGTCTGGCGCGCGCGCTCGCACTGGTCGATCACGGCATACACCCGCTGCCACATTTGCTCGGATTGCTGTTTGAGCTGCGCAGTGCGAGCTTGAATCAGTGCCTCGATCCGCGCGCTTTCGTCGGTGACCAGATCGATCTTGCGCTTGATCTCCGCTTCGTCGGTGGTCACCTCGACCAATCCATCTGGGAAGCCGTAATCCTCGAAGAGCATCTGGTATTTGTGACTCCAGCCGGTCGCCAGCGCCGGCACGCCCTGCGATAACGCACTGACCAGGCCATGGAAGCGACTGCCCAGCGTGCCGCTGCAGGCACCGAGGATGCCCTTGATTTCCAGCGCACCGCTTTCCCTGACGATCGGGATACCGCCAACGGCCGCCGAGAGTTTCTCGGCCAGCATCAGGTCGTCCTTGCCCTCGTGAACCAGCACGAACGGCTTGGCATCCTTCTCCAGCAAATAGCGGGTGCACGTGATGAGGAAGGGCAGGTAGGCGTCGCGCGTCTTCTGGTCGGTCTTGTCCAGCATTCGGCAGTTGGGAACGATGCAGAAGCGGTTCTGCACGGCGTCGAAATTGGGCGGAATCACGCCGGAGATCAGATTGGTGAAATCGGGCGACTGGCGAATCTTGCTCTGCTCACCGACCAACCCGGTCAGATGCTCGTAGGAGATGCGCTCGCGCGGAAAGATCAGATCGACGTTATCGACAACGGTCTTCATCGCCGCCTGGTTCTTCTCCAACTTGAACGGGCCCAGCGCCTGCGGCAACAAAATCACTCGAGTGCCGTGCTTGCTCCAGCGTTTGGCCGATTGCGCCAGCTCTGCGCAAGGGCTTTCCCCCCACTGATCGCTGTAGGCGAAGCCGGCCGCGTCGATGACTACGTCAACTTCCTTGTCCAGCACCACGCCGTACATTTCGCGTAGCGGACGCGGCGCGAAATTCGCCAGGCCGCCCCACTGGATGCCGTAGCGCCACAGCCATGCCTTCGGATAGAAACCCAGCTGAACGAGTTTGTGGAACGGTTGTTCAGCCTTTTTAGGTGTCGGTGCCATGACGTAGGTAGCGTCGGGATACCGGGTCTTCAGCTTCTGCAACGCCGCGTGCAACATGAGCTCGGCGCCTTTATTGACGAAGCCTGCCTTTCTGATCTCGATAATCATCGCTTACCTCAGTTGAATACAATCAAGTCTTGCTCGGTCTTCTTGTCCGAATAGGGAATCCCTCCAGTTGGATCGGCATAGCCCACCGCCAGTAGCATCACGGTGCGTTCGTGGTAGGCCAGGCCTAGTTTTTTCGCCAGCAATCGTTCCTTTTCTTCCACGTCCGGCCAGTTGATCGAGCAGGTGGAAAGGCCGAGGCTTTCGCACGCCAGCATCAGCTGCATGGCTGCTAGCGAGCCGTCGATATAGACGACGTGGCGGTCGCGCGCTTCCGGGTAGCAGCTCAGATCGCCCACCACAGCGATTACACAGGGCAGGTTGTCGTGGAAACCCGCCGTGCCGCCAGCGCACTTGGCGACATCGGCAGCCTTGGCGGGGTCATTGCTGACATAGAAACGAAATGGCTGTCGATTACAGGCAGAGGGGGCCAATGCGGCGGCCCTGACTGCCTGCTCGATCAGCTCGTTGCTGACCGGCTTGTCCTGATACCAGCGCACCGAGCGCCGACGGCGGAACAGCGTCATCAGCTCTTCGTAGCTGACCGGACATTCCGGCAACTGGCTATGCGGGTACGGCACGCGGCGGTTCGATTCATCGGGGTTCTGCGCACTGGAAAACGCGCGCTTGGCCGAATCGATGCGCGGCGTACTACCGACCGCGGAGAAATAGTCGGTGAGCACGTCGTTGGCCCAGCGCTGCTGGCCATTGACCTCTCCGGTCTGCGCCGCATCGGCATAGCAGCGGACCGTCGGGCCGATGTAATCCTCGGCAAAGGTGCTGCGGCGGGGTCGCATGATCAGGCCCTTCTCCAGCCGGTGCACGTTGCGCCGCAGAAAGGCGTCGTTCTCGCCCTTGCTACGCATCAGCCTGGCGAATTGCAGGCGGCCGAGCAGTACGGCACGGTGCTCGCGGTCGAACTCGCGGCTGATAAAGCAGTAGTACAGCGAAGACAGGAAACCGTTGCCGGAAAACAGCCGGACCATAGCCAGCCCAGTATTGTCCCGAGTGGCTTTGATCGCCGTCTTCACTGGGTCGGGCAGGGCGCGGGCAAGGGACATGAGGCTCATCGGGTGGCTCCTACGGCGCTGAATGCATAGCGAAATGGACTGAAGATGGATCGGGTCATCATGTAAAACACCGGCCGGGTTTTCTTGTGCACCAGCAGCGCGGCGTAGGAAGCGATTGCGTATGAAATCAGCGTCGCCATGGCTGCGCCCTCACCGCCGTAATGCGGAATCAGCAGCAGGTTAAGGCCAATATTGGCCAGGGCGCCGAGGCCTTGTGTGACCAAGGAAAACATCAGCGCGCCCTCTATGAGGATCCAGCGGCTGAACAGCGCGCGCATGAAGATGAACACGCCACCCCAAATATGGATAACGAGGATTGAGGCGGAGTTCTGGTATTCGGCACCGAACAGCAGCGAAATCAGCGGCCCGGCGACGAGCGTCACCAGCACCGCAACGGCGACGGCGAGGAGGAACAAAACATCGAACAGTTGCTGTAAACGCTGGTTGAATCTCGTCGTGTCGGCGGCGTGCAGTTTGATCAGCTTGGGAAAGAAAGACGCGACGATGGCGGTCGGCAGGAAGTACCAGGCTTCCGATAGTTGCGCCGCGACTGCATAGACTCCGACCTCTTCGGCGCCAACCATCCACTTGAGCATCACCTGATCGATCTTCATGTAGATCACCGCGAAGATCGAACCGACATAGATGATCCAGCCTTGGCTGAGCAGCTCCTTGGCCTTGGCGAAGCTGGCTTTCCAGCTCATCACCGAGACGGTCGTGGTGCCTTTGTAGAGGATCGCCAGTATCGCTGCGGCCAGCATGAATTGCGCGGTGTGGGCGAAGGCGAAGGCCACCACCCCCGCGCCGCTGAGCACCAGCAATAGCTTGAGCCCGGCCGAAAGCAGGATCGCGCTGGACTTGGCGATGGCTGGGTATTTGGCCTGTACCTGCGACTGGAACCAGTACTCCACCACGTCGAAGGTCTGGAAGAAGATCGCCGAGGCGACGATCAGCAGCATCCAGAACTCGGTGCCGCCGATCTCTTCGAACAACAGCGAATAGATCAGGATCAGGATGAAGCCGAGCGTCATCCCGGTCAGCTTCAAAAGAAAGGTGGTGCCGAGGGTTTCCGGGACCTTTTCCGGCTTCCTCACCACCTCGCGCACCACCAGACCGGCTAACCCCATATGTCCGGCCGAGGCGAAGATGGCGGTCATCGAAATCGCATAGGAGAGGATGCCGAACTGCTCCGGGCCCAGATACCGCGCCAGCAAGATTGCCGTGAGAAAGCCCACGCCGATATGCAGCAGCCGTTCCGCCATCATCCACGAGGCGTTGAATAGATAGAGCTTGAGTTTGTTGAAGAGGGTAGTAACTGCGGTCATCGAGTAGCCCGGCTCCCAAGGCTGGCTCCGTGGTGGCAAGCTTGCCTTCAGTTGCGCTGGAGTGTGGCGACGGACAGCTGACCGCGATTCGCTCGGCATGTTCCGGCTACAAATAGCGCGAAATATATCGAGGTCGTTACCTTTGGTTCGCCTCGGCGAAAGGCCATCAGCGGCCGAATTACGCCGAGACGCGGTCTGGCGGGGCTTTGGCGAATTCACTGCGGCCGCGAAAGCGTGGGGTCTGAAAACTACGCAAGGCGACCTGTGGCACACGCCTCGCCCAGCTGCATTTACTGACGTTTGGCTAGGTCACACTTAATCTGATGGCGTTTTCATTTCAAAAGTGGAACTTTTGCCATCACGACCGCTCATAACCCTGCTGCCGTTGCTGGCCGATCGATGACCCATCTTGATGCGTCACTGATCGCCTAGCACGGCGCGCCCACGACTCTCGGGTTGTCGGTTGTGGCTGCCGCGAAGGATGTCGCAAGCGCCTGGACTGGCGTGAGGGAAATGCCGCTTGGAGCGGCTAAAGGGATAGGACTCAGCCTTACACAGAAAAGCCCCGCATCGCTCGATGCGGGGCTTTTTTGTGTTTGTTGACCTCGGCGCTCGATGCCCGGTCTGCCGAGTACTTTGTGGACTTTTCCGCCGGTCCAAGGAGTCGGTAGCGGGGATGCGGTGTCCATGCACTGTATGACCTCAACACTCCGACCAGGATCTTCACTGCATGCCAACCACTCTCACGCCCAAGCTCTCGGCGCTCAAGGCGACCACCGAACAGCTGGTCGACCAGGTCGTCGCTCCCAACGCCGAGCGCGTGGACCGAGAATGTCTATGGCCGGCACATACTCTTGAAGCGCTGGCGCAAGCCGGGCTGTTCGGTCTGCAGGTGCCCGTCGCGCAAGGCGGCCACGGCCAGGGCCTGTTGGCACTGAGTGTACTCACCGAAACGTTGAGCAAGGCCTGCCCGTCTTCGGCGCTGTGTTTTGGCATGCATTGCGTTGGCACGGCGGTGATTGCAGCCAAGGCGACATCTCATCACCGCCAGCATTACCTCGAAGCCATCGCATCGGGTGAACATCTCACCACGCTGGCACTGTCGGAAGCCGGCTCCGGTGCGCACTTGTACCTGCCGGGCACGACACTGCGCACCGACGGCGAGCATTTCCTCCTCGACGGCACCAAGCAGTTCGTGACCAACGGCGGGCATGCCGACTCCTATGTGGTCTCGACGGTAGCCGGCGGCGCAGACAATGAAACCGGCGACTTCAGTTGTGTGATTCTCGACCGCGACACCAGTGGTATGACTTGGCTCGAACCTTGGGCGGGCTTCGGCATGCGCGGCAATTCCTCGCGGGGACTTCGGCTCGACAATGTTCGGGTGCCCCGCGCCAACCTGCTGGGCGAGGCCGGCGATCAGGTCTGGTACGTATTCGAAGTGGTAGCGCCGTTCTTCCTCATGGCGATGGCTGGCACTTACCTGGGCATCGCCCAGTCGGCGCTGGACGCGACCGGCGACCACCTGCGCAATCGTCGCTATGCCCATTCGGGCGCCGCGCTGCGTGAAGCGGAAGCCTTGCAGATTCGCTTCGGCGAAATGTGGGTCGCGCTGGAAAAATGCAGAGCGCTGGTGCGCGAAGCCGCGCGGCTGGGTGATAGCGGCCATGCAGACGCGCTGCCCTATATTCTCGCGTGCAAGGCCGACGCCGGCGAAACGGCGATCATGCTGGCCAACGAGGCCATGACCCTCTGTGGTGGAAGTGCCTATCGGGAAAACAGCCGCGTCGCCCAAATGTTGCGCGACGCTCGGGCCAGTCATGTGATGTCGCCGACGACCGATCTGCTCAAACTGTGGACCGGACGCAACCTACTGGGCCTGCCGCTGCTATGACCGTCGCAGCACCGCTCCAGTCGATCATCATCGTCGCGACGGGCGAGGCCGAGCGCGATCGGATCGACGACATTCATGCGCTGGCCCGCCGGCATGCCAGCGAAACGCATTTGCTGAGCGAACAGGCGCTGGCCGACTGGCTCGGCCGGGCCGACGCCGTCGAGATCGAGCCCGCCGTACTGGTCTTCGCGCCTTCGCTCGAGCGTCCCGCGGGTCTGGCTCGAACCGCCCGGCAACGTTGGTCACGTTGCGAGCTGCTGTTCGTGCGCGAGCCATCGACCTTGGCGGACTTCAGGCGGCAGCTGGGCATGGCGCCGATGCTCGGCATTCATTGGGCGGTGGTGCCCGATGACGACACCCTGGAAGACGTCCTTGCGCTCGCCAGCCAAACCGCCCGGCGCCGCGCGCGGCTGCGTACCACGTTGGACACTGCCAATCTCAGCCTGCCCGCACGGCCAGATAGCCAGACGCAGAAGCGTCAGGCGATGGCCGATCATTACCTGGCGAGCTTCATCGACTTCGCCCAGGAAGCGATGGTCGGTCTCGATGCCGGCCAACAGGTGATGTTCTGGAGCGCTGGTGCCGAAGAGCTGTTCGGCCTGCCTTCGGCCGCTGCTGTCGGTCAGGACGTGCGAGATCTGCACTTCTGGAATCCGGATCTGGACGAGGCCCTGCGGGCGCTGAGCGCCGGTAAGCGCTCGGTGCTGGTCGAAAGCACCTGGTTGCAGGACGCTCAGCCGATAGCGCTGGAAATACTTTGCTCGGCCGTCCGCGACGAGACCCAGGCGCTGATCGGCGTTTCGTTGACGATCCGCGATGTGTCCGCTATCGCCACGCAACGATCTGCCCACCAGGCCGAGCTGCAGGCGGAACGACAATACCTGTACCAGCTGTTCCAGCAAGCGCCCGGTTTCGTCGCCGTCACCCAGGGGCCGCGGCACTTGGTAGAGCTGGCCAACCGCGCGTTCTATCAGTTGGTCGGTCATCGCGATGTCATCGGTCGGCCCGCTGGCGAGGCCTTTCCAGAGATGGAAAGCCAGCCGGTGCGCGACCTGCTCGACCGCGTCTATGCCACTCGCCGTCCCTTTGTCGGACGCGGCGTGGCGGTGCATGCCCCGCGTGCGCGGCAGGCCGCGCGCCAGCTGCGCTATGTCGACTTCGTGTTCCAGCCGGTGCTGTCCGAGCATGGGTTGATCACCGGTATCTTTTGTCAGGGCCATGACGTCACCGCGCAGCGATTGGCGCAGGAGCAACTGCAGCGCTCCGAGGAGCATCTGCAGGCGCTGGTCGACCAGCGCACCTGCGAGCTCGAGCGCAGCCAGCAGGCTCTGCATCAATCGCAGAAACTGGAGGCGATCGGCAAGCTGACCGGTGGTGTGGCGCATGATTTCAATAACGTGCTGCAAATCATCGGCGCCAACCTGCAATTGGTACGTGCGGCGGTTTCGCAAGACGAGCGTCTCGGCGGTCGGATCGACCTGGCCTCGGCCGCGGTGGAGCGTGGCGCCAAGCTTTCCTCCCAACTGCTGGCCTTCGCTCGTCGGCAGCCGCTGAGCCCGGCACCGACCAATCTGGCCCGCCTGCTACGCGACATGGACGGCTTGCTGCGCCGCGCGCTGGGTGAATATGTGGAGATCGAAACGGTTGTCGCTGGCGGCCTGTGGACCACCCTGGTGGACCCGAACCAGCTGGAAAACGTGGTGCTCAATCTGGCCATCAATGCCCGCGATGCAATGCGTGGCGGTGGCCGGCTGACGCTCGAGCTGAGCAACGCCATGCTCGACGATGAGTACGCCCAGGCCGCCGGCGACGTGACCCCTGGGCAATATGTGCTGCTGGCGGTATCCGATACCGGCATCGGCATGTCCGCCGAGGTGGCCGAGCGCGTATTCGAACCCTTCTTCACCACCAAGCCTGAAGGCGAAGGCACCGGCCTTGGATTGTCGATGGCCTACGGCTTCGCCAAGCAAAGCGGAGGGCACATTCGGCTGTACAGCGAGGTCGGCCACGGAACCACGGTCAAGGTCTATCTGCCGCGCACGTTGCAGGCGGAGCGGGCACCGGCACCGCTGCCGAGCGGGCCGATCACCGGCGGGAACGAAACCGTGCTGGTGGTTGAGGACGACCTGGCGGTGCAGGCGACCGTCGTCGATCAGTTGAGTAGCCTCGGCTACGGTGTGCTGCGCGCCAACGATGCGCAGAGTGCTTTGAGCATCCTGCAGAGCGGGCTGGCGATCGACCTGCTGTTTACCGACGTGGTGATGCCAGGCCCGCTGCGCAGCCCCGAGCTGGCGCGCCAGGCCCAGCAGCTGTTGCCGAACATCGTGGTGTTGTTCACCTCCGGTTACACGCAGAACGCCATCGTTCACGGCGGCCGGCTCGACCCCGGTGTCGAGCTGATCAGCAAGCCGTATCGCCTCGAGCAGCTGGCGCGAAAACTGCGGCATCTGCTGGCCAGCCGGCCCCAGCGACAACAGCCGTCAATCTCGAGCGGCGTCTTCGAGGCAGTCGCCTCGACGGCAACGTCGCCGCAGGTTCTGGTCGTCGAAGACGAACCGGCGATACTCGAAATGACCTGCGAAATGCTCGACGTGCTCGGACATCAGGCGACAGGCGCCGCCGATGCGGAAACGGCTCTGCAGCTATTGGGCAGACAACGCTTCGAGATCCTGCTGACCGACGTCACGCTACCCGGCCAGTCAGGGCTTGAACTGGCAGCGCAGGCGCGTGATATGCAGCCGGGCCTGAAGGTGGTGTACGTGTCCGGTTACGGCGCGACGGTTGGCGAACCTGGCACCCCGACACTGGCCAAGCCGTTTTCCATGCAGCAGCTCGAAGAACTGCTCGGCCATCTGCTGGCTTGAGCCGGCGGAAAGGGTTCATGGGCGGAATAATGCGCTGTCGGGGCGAATTTTTCTTGCAGCTTGCAGCTGCCCTATGCGGCCGCGCCCTGGTTGATCTCGACGATCACCGCCACGATGCCATCGGCGTCCGCGTCGCTGAATGCGCCATCCAGCCCTTCGTGGTGAACCGCCGTAAACGGCGGTTCATAGAGCTGCCCCGGCTCGATGGTGCCGTGCCGGGTCAGGCGCTCGATGATCATCTCGACAAAGCGGATCTGCTGGCTGTTGTAGCGGCTGCCGTCGAGGAACTTGCCGAACGCCTCCAGCGCCGCGTTTCGATCCAGTCCCACCAGCGAGCGGATGAACAGCGGCAACGGCTGTTCATCGCCGTAGCATTCGATGAAGCGCTCGCGGCTTTCCACCGGCTCCGACCCGTAGACGAAACGTTCCAGCTCTTGCAGATCGGTCGGCGTCAGTGGCCGGTTGTGCTTGAGCTTGGCGATGGCAAGGTGATTCTCGTTGGCGCGAATGTAGGCTTCGACCTTTTTGCGGTACTGCGCCAGATTGATGCCGGTGCTGAAATCCTTGAGGACGATTTCGCTGGCCTCGCCGATCTGGTCGGTCAGCAGGGTATAGACCGGATTGGAAGCCGTGCGCTCGATCAGCTGAATCAAGCCGCGCAATCTACGTCGCGCCCGCTCGATCATCGGCAGGGTGATGTCCTGCCAGTAATCTTCGCCTTGCACGTCCTGAATCAGCGGCAATTCGGCGCGCACCGCCGGGATGCTTTCCATGACCTCCAGCTGGCTGGCCAGCTCTCGAATGCGGTCGCGATTGGCGACGAAATCATTGCTGGCGCGCAGTACCGCCAATTGCAGATTGGTGCACAGCAGGTCGAACAGCCTGGCGCTGATGTGCTCGGCCTCGCGCTCGCTGGGCAGGCCGGCGACGTGCTCACGCAGATCCCCCAGCGCGGCATCGTCCAGCTCATTCCAGACAATGCGCTCGGCATAGCGCACCACATGCTCGCGTTCGGTACGCACGATGAAGTTGTCCAGGTTCATCGCCGCAACTTCACCGTGCAGTTCATCCGTCACGCCCTGCCTGAGGGTCGCGAGCCTGTCGTAGCCGCCGATGGATTCTGCGAGGCCATCCGAAACCCGCGTGTCCTTGCCAGATAGCAGCGACAACAGATCGAGCCGCGCCTTGAACAGGCGTTTGCCGACCGGCTCGGCCACGCTGCCCAGCGCGCCCTTTGGATGTTCGTTGAAGTATTCGAAGTTGCCGCAGAAGTCGAAGATCAGGAACTCTGTCTTGTCCACGCCCGGTGCGAACAGATTCGGGCACAAGCGCGTGCCGCGCCCGATCATCTGCAGAAATTTCACCTTCGAGCGCACCGCCTTGAAGAACACCAGATTCAGCACTTGCGGCACGTCGATGCCTGTGTCGAGCATGTCCACCGAGATGGCGATCTGCGGCAGCTTGTTCTGCTTGCTGCTGAACTCATCGATCAGGCTCTGTGCGTAGGTCACCGCGTGGGTAATCACGCGGGCGAAGTCGCCCTTATGGTGCGGGTAATTGTGGTCGAAGCGCCGGGCGATGAACTCGGCGTGCTTCTGGTTGACCGCAAAGATGATGGTCTTGCCCAGCTTGTCGCCGCCGTCCACCTTCAGGCCGTTCTGCATCAGATGCTGCAGCATCAGGTCCACAGTGTGTTCGTTGAACAGCTGCTTGTTCACCTCGCCTGCCAGCACCTCGGTGGGCGCATCGCCATCCTCGGCCGCGCGGTCGCCCCAGTCCAGCGACTCCCAGTGCTCCTTTTCCGCGTCGCTCAGCTCGTCATAGCGGATGCCCTCGCGGACGAACCGGATCGGCACCGAATGGGCTCTGGGCGGCACCAGGTAATTCGCCGCGACCGCTTCATCGAGGCTGTAGGCATCAGTCGGCACACCGGTTTCCAGGCCGAATAGGTGATAAGTGTCGCGATCCACCTCGTCGCGTGGGGTCGCGGTCAGGCCAACGAGGTAACTGTCGAAGTAGCGGAAAATCGCCCCGTACTTCTGGTAAACGCTGCGGTGCGCCTCGTCGATGATCACCAGATCGAAATGGCCAATGCCATAGCGGCGCTGCTCACCGTCCATCTCGTCGATCAGGCCCATCATCGTTGGGTAGGTGGAGAGATAAACGCGGCCCTGGCCGTTCTTTTCGGTGACCAGATTGACCGGGCTGGAATCCGGCAGGTGCGCCTTGAACGCACCGGTCGCCTGCTTGACCAGCGCCACGCGGTCGGCCAGAAAGAGCACGCGCTTGACCCAGTTGGCGCGCATCAGCAGCTCGACCAGGGCGATGGCGGTGCGGGTCTTGCCGGTGCCGGTGGCCATGGTCAACAGGCCGGCGCGACGACCCTGACTGAACGCCTCGGCCATGGCGCGGATGGCGCGCTGCTGATACGGACGGCCGGCAATCTCGGGATTGATCGGCAGGCTGCCCAGATCAGTCTGCAACTGGCGGCGCTGCACGGCCAGCTCCAGCTCATCGCGGGTGTAGAAACCCTGCACCTCGCGCGGTGGCGCGCGACGGTCGTCCCAAAGCCAGGTGTGGTTGCCGTTGGAGTAGAAGATCAGCGGCCGCTGGCCTTTTTCGGCTTCCAGGCAATCGGCATAGAGCTTGGCCTGCTGCCGGCCAATGTCCGGGTCTTTCAGGCTGCGCTTGGCTTCCACCACCGCCAGGGGCTTGCCGTCGGCACCCCACAACACATAGTCGGCAAAACCTTCGCCTTTGGCATTGGGCATGCCCGTGAGCGGCACCTCGGCGGACATGTTCCGGCCCGCCTCCCAGCCCGCTTCGCGCAACAGCACATCGATGAACAAGCGGCGCGTGTCCGCCTCGTCGTAGTCGTGGGTATCCGGCACCGCGATATTGGCCGACTTGGCGTTGGCCAGCTCAGCGCGTTTGGCGGCGAGTTCGGCATCCAGTTGGGCCAGTAGCGCTTCGCGTTCGGCCAACGTCGCGGCCTGCTCGGCAATGGCGGCTTCACGCTTTTCCAGCTCTGCATGTTGGTTCTTGAGCTGCTGCTGGAAGCGCTCTTCCTGCTTCTTCAGCTCGGTGCGGGTAAAGGCGGCGGCATCGGTGGTGCTGACCAGCTGCGGCACGCGCTTCTCATCGAAACTGGCGGCGATGTGCTTCGGGTCACTGTTACGGGTGTAGGTACGCGCCAGCCAGAACAGGATGTGGAACAGCTCGCGGACCAGCTTGATGGCATCACTGAAACCGAGCGCGCCTTTGCCGTGCACCGCCTGATTACCCATGCGCTGGATCAGGCGCATCTTCTGATGCACCTGCACCGGCACCAGTTCCTCGAAATCCCGATCCGTCAGCAGCACGTTGAGGCTGCGATCATACGGCATGCGCAGGTCGCGGTCGTTCTCGTACAACCAGTGCACCACCTGCTCCAATGCATGGCGGGTGCGCATGCAACAGGCGCGCGGGTCGGAATAGACCAGTTGCTCGGCGCCCCTGGCCGGTTCGAGAAGGGCTTTGAATTCGGGGTCGAGAAACTGGAAATTGGTCATTGTCTTATCACTTCCTTGGTACGGCAGGCTTGCGCCTTCCTCAGGTCGAACCTACAATCGCCGCAAATGGACTGGGGGTTCCCGGTCGGCGTCATGGCCTCGGTGCGATCACCGGGGCCTTTCGCTTTCTAAAGGTGGATGAATCTTCAAACCCCACCCCTCGAAGCCGATACCCACCTGCATACGCCCTCCGCTGCAGAAAAATTTCCGCTTCAGGAGCTCGAATGCCCGGTTCGGTTGCTCGGGCTTCACAACAGACAAGCCAATGGGCCGTGCTACCAGATCAGCCAGCTGCAAGCCCGATGAGTTGGTTTTCTTATCAGCGAACACGATCTCGAAAGGCAGCGTTTTACCGAACTTATTGTCGCCGGCACAGATCCGCCTGAATTCCAGCTCCAACTCTGCATCCTCTCGTTTACCCCTGCATTCCACCACAACGTGCGTTGTCGGTTGATGCTGATGTTTCTCCTCGACAAATTCGCAGAGCGTTTCCAGGCAGAAGCCGAGCGCAAGATGGTATGGATTGCTGCCCCGCTCCCGTAGCCGGCGCTTGTCGATAACACAGCCGATCAGAATGAAGTTGCTGGTTTCGATAATGTCGGTCAGCTCACCCAGGAAGCGCTGCCTATGCTGCCGGCCGTTGAATCTAAAGCCGCCCTTTTCCTTGCGGATATCGGTTTCGTGCAGCACGACGAGGTCGTGCCCGAAATGCTTGAACTTGAAGGTTTCGATGGCCGGAACGACCTGCTGCGCATAATGGACCTTGTGGAACACACAAAAGGCCAGGACGAACACCGGGTAGTTGGGGTCGATGTTCTCCAACCCGTGATCGCCGCTTTCATCCACATACACAACGTATTTGCTAAACGACTTTTCCGTTGATTCAGGCGCAGGGCCCGTCGCAGGCGTGACCGTTTCGCCAGGAAACAGAGGCATCTGCCGCGAGGCTGCGGCTATGGGCGTTTCGGTCAGGCAGGCGGGTTTGTCTGTCATCTTATTCAGGTAGCCAGTGAAGGGTATGTGTTGAGCTGTCGGCCAAATGGGTGGAGCTGTTCGGCAAATGTGTGGAGCTACCTTCGCGCAAATGTTCGGAGCTGCCGGCCAAGTATTCGGAGCTATCCCGCAAGTGTTCGGAGCTACCTCGTAAATGTTCGGAGTTGCTTGGCCAATATCCGAAGCTGCTGCCAACGGCATTTTCCAGCAAGGCGCCTTTTCCGTCACGACCGGCTGCGAGCTTGCATTCGAGGTCGATGGACTCGCGGAGGAGGTCGAGGTCGGCGGGGGAGTGGAGGGTGATCATGGGTTAGAGCGTTCCTCGTGTTCCGAATGCGTTAGCTTGCAGCGCAGAAAACAAGCTATCGGTAGACTCGGAAAAAGCTAGAAGCCTCATTTTTTGCTTATTCAGTTCGGCGCAGATAGCGTTAAATCTAGTCTGCTCCCGAAGGGGCGGCAGAGGGATGGTGGCCTCAGTAATGTTTCCTTTCTTTATGTATTTAATGATTCCTCCGATGCTTTGCTTTCTGAGCTCAACAAGGTAAGCATCCATAAAGTGAAACAGATAATTTGTAGTGAGCCGTTGCTTATCTAATGACTCAAGAATGTATGTGCGCTGGTAGGCGTCAAATTTTCCTGAGTACTGCTTAACATTAAGGTCTCCGTTGCCAGCAACCAAAACGCATTCGCAGTCATAGCTATAAGTGGATATGCGAAGAGGGTCGCGGGCGCAGGTGAAAAATGGATATGCACCATTTTCGCTGCTTGCGTTAGCATCCAACTTGCCTGTTTTTAGCTGGATCAAGCCCCCAAGGGGAACCGATGGTATGGCTTTAGTGTTTCTCACCGGGTCACCGAACATTTCCAGGAATACGGATTGCAGCAACTGATCGAGCTTGGCGATAGCTTCGCGGCGCTTGGCACGCAAGGCGTCGGCCTTGTCCAGAATTGCCGCGATGCGGCGTTGTTCGGGGAGGGGCGGGAGTGGGATTTTTAGTTCCGAAAACCGAGATTTATTGACGATAGGAATAGTTGTCGAGGGCGCCATAGCCTCTAATTTTGGCTTTAGTGTTCTGCAGAAGTGGAACCCGTATCGTGGCTCTACAAATGACGCATCGAACACAAGCGAGTTAATCTGCTGGTTCGTGCACAATTCGATTTCTGCGATTCCAACTTTCCCGAGCGATCCAATGCAAGAGACCATAACTGAGCCAGCAGGAATGCGCGCCACAGAATCGGCCCCATCCTCACTTAGATGTGTCGTTGTGGAGTAAACGCTTGCATCTGTCAGATCTGCGGGCGTTACGAATGGGATAGCTCCGCCGTAAAGGTCTCTGTTGGAAGTTACTGGTGTTTTACCTGTAACCACGCGAGCGACAGAGGATAGTGTTTGAGATGGCCAGAGGGGATGGTCTCTATAGGCTGGCATGACACATTCCCTCCAACTCTTCCATGCCCCGCATAATCTCCGCCTCCAGCGCTTTCAACTCCGCCAGTATCTTCTGCGGTGGTTCATGCTCGACCTGCTCGTAAACCACCTGTTTGTAGCGGTTGATGGAGAGGTCGTAGTCGTTGCCGACGATTTCCGACTTGGGTACGAGAAAACTCTGCTCGGTGCGTTCGCGCGCCGTTTCGCCATCGTGGTTCTGCCAGCGAATCAGCAGGTCTGGCAGGTTGTTGCATTCGTGCTTGCTGGCATCCAGCGGGTTGCGTTTGTCGTCCAGCGAAAAACCATCGGCCTGCATCTTGTAGAACCAGACGTTATCGGTGCCGCCGGAATTGGTCTTGGTAAACAGCAGGATGGCGGTGGAGACGCCGGCGTAGGGGCGGAACACACCGGAGGGCATGGAAACGATGCCGTCCAGCTTGTGGTCTTCCACCAGCAGTTTGCGCAGGGTCTTGTGCGCCTTGGATGACCCGAACAGCACGCCGTCCGGCACGATCACCGCGGCGCGGCCGCCGGTTTTCAGCAGGCGCAGGAACAGGGCAAGGAACAGCAGTTCGGTCTTCTTGGTCTTGACGATGTCCTGCAGGTCCTTGGCGCAGCTTTCGTAATCCAGACTGCCGGCGAACGGCGGATTGGCGAGGATCAGGCTGAACTGGCCTTCGACGCCGGCGTGGCCTTCGCTGAGGGAATCGCGGTTTTCGATGGCGGGGTTTTCTACGCCGTGCAGCAGCATGTTCATGGAGCCGACGCGCAGCATGGTGCTGTCGAAGTCGAAGCCGTGGAAGGTTTCGTGGTTGAAGCGTTTGGCCGCTTCCGCGTCGCGATAGATCTCGTCGCGGTGGTGCTGATCCAGATACTCCGCTGCCGCCACGAGAAAGCCCGCCGTACCGCAGGCCGGGTCGCAGATGGTGTCGCTGGGGCGCGGCGCCATCATTTCCACCATCAGCTTGATAACGTGGCGCGGGGTGCGGAACTGACCGTTCTGCCCGGCGCTGGCGATCTTGCCGAGCATGTATTCGTAGAGGTCGCCCTTGGTGTCGCGGTCCTCCATCGGGATGGCGCCGAGCATGTCCACCACCTTGGCCAGCAGGCCCGGCGTCGGGATGGTGAAGCGCGCATCCTTCATATGGGCGGAGTAGGTAGATTCACCGTCTTCACTGCCGAGGCTCTTGATAAAGGGAAACACCTTCTCCGAGATCAGCGTGTAAAGGCTGCCCGGATCGCCAAGCAGCTTGAATTGCGACCAGCGCAGGTGTGCCTGGTAGGGGTTGAAGATCGGGTTCTCGATGGGCTTGCCGGTGCGCGCGGCTTTCTTTTCCTTCACCGTTTGCAGCTCGTCGAGGCGCTTGATGAATAGCAGGTAGGTCATCTGCTCGATGACTTCCATGGGGTTCGAAATGCCGCCGCTCCAGAAGGCGTTCCAGATCTGGTCGATTTGCGTCTTGATGGTGCCGGTGATCATTGGGCTACTTCATGTGAAGAAAGGTAATGGTGCGTGAGCTTAAGCCGCTTGGTTTAGCAAACCAACACTGGCGGAACATACACGTCGAGAAAACGAGCGGATCGCGCAGCGCCCATGGGACTTTCAGGCCGTGCTGTTCAGCCAGAACGTCACGAACCGCCCATTGGATACCTGGTGAAGCGTCGAGATGCCGTTGCGTAACGGTGCTGCGCAGTCCCGCGCATGCGGTGTGTCAGTGTTGTCCCGAGCCGGGTTGTTACACAGCTCCGGCCAGATCGCGGGAATTATCTCAATCGTCAGTGATCGGACGAATCACGGAGTAAATGTTGGTCGCAGGGAATTAGGAGAAGTCGGGGTAAGGCTCGCATTCGCGCTACAGGCGAAATGCGAGGCGCTCAGTCCAGCAAATCCGCTGCCTCAAGGCAGCCCAGCGATGAGGCAACCATGGCAGACGATAACCGTAATTCTCCTGGGCAGAGCGCCGAGAACAAGGACGACAGCGAGGTGGGGATCCGTGATCCCGACACTGCCTCCAGGTCGCGCCGTGCCTTTCTCAAGGCAGTCGGGGCCACAGGCCTGGCAGCAGCCGCTGTGCCAGCCTGGGCACGGGTCGGATACGCCAATGACGCCGAGGAGCCAGCAGCACAGCGCCCCGATGGCGAGGCGGCCCCGGCGGCAGGCCACCAGCGCATCACCCTCAAGGTCAACGGTCAACCCCACACGCTCGATGTCACGGCCAACATGGTACTGCTCGACGTGCTGCGTCACCCGCTCGGTCTTACCGGTACCAAGAAGGGCTGCGACCATGGCCAGTGCGGGGCGTGCACCCTCCATGTCAACGGCCAGGCGGTCAATTCCTGCCTGAGCCTGGCCATCGCTCATGACGGCGATGAGATCACTACGGTCGAAGGGCTCGAACGCAACGGCCAGCTGCATCCCATCCAGCAGGCGTTTCTCGAACACGACGCCTATCAGTGCGGCTACTGCACCTCGGGCCAGATGATGATGGCGGTAGCCATCCTCAACGATCCCAGCGTCGGCAAGGACGATCTCTCCGTGCGCGAAGCAATGAGCGGCAACATCTGCCGTTGCGGTGCCTACAAGAACATCCTCAGCGCCGTCCAGTCGGCGCGCAAGCAGATGAAGCTCGCCTAGGAGGTCGACATGCGCCATTTCGATTACAGCCGCGCCGAGAGCGTCGACCAGGCGGTAGCCACTTATGCTGGCGCCAAGGGAGCCTCATTCCTGGCCGGTGGCACCAACCTGCTGGACATGGTCAAGCTCGACATCATGCGCCCTGAGCTGATGGTCGACGTCAATCGACTGCAACTCAATCAGGTCGAGGAACTCGATGATGGACGCCTGAAGATCGGGGCGATGGTCAGCAACGCTGCGCTGGCCCGCCATCCGCGTGTTGAGAAGCACTACACCGTGCTTTCCGAAGCGCTGCTCTCCGGGGCCTCGACCCAACTGCGTAACAAGGCTACCACTGGTGGCAACGTCATGCAGCGGGTGCGCTGCCCCTACTTTCGCGACGGCCACTCGGCGTGCAACAAGCGCGACCCGGGTTCGGGCTGCTCGGCCATCGGCGGCTTCAACCGCTCGGTGCACGCTGTGCTGGGCACCAGCGATCAGTGCATCGCCAGCCATCCGTCCGACATGTGTGTGGGGATGGCAGCCATCGGCGCCACGGTCAGCGTGATCGGTCCCGATGGTCCGCGCGACATCGACTTTCTCGATTTTCACCTGCTGCCAGGCGACAAGCCCTGGGAAGAGTTCGCGCTCAAGGACGATGAGCTGATTACCCACGTCACCCTCGAGGCGCCGATCCAGGGCGCCAAATCGGCCTACCTGAAGCTGCGCGATCGCTCGTCATATCAGTTTGCGCTGGCCTCCAGCGCGGCAATCGTGGCACTCGACGGCCATATCATCCGCGATGCGCGCCTGGCACTCGGCGGTGTCGGCACCAAGCCGTGGCGAGCACGGGAAGCTGAACAGGCACTCAAGGGGCAACCGGCGAATATTGCCACTTTCGAAAAAGCCGCGCGCATCGCCATGCAAGGGGCCAAGGGCTACGAGCACAACGCATTCAAGATTCCGCTAGGACAGCAGGCCATCGTGCGCACGCTGACCGACCTCACCGCGGGTTGACGGATAGCCAAGACAGGACTGCAACCATGAGCGAAAAGATCATCGGTGCTGCCAAGCCACGCATCGACGGGCCGCTGAAGCTGACCGGCCGTGCCAAGTACTCTTCGGACAACAACCTCGACGGGATGGTGCATGCCTACGGCGTGTTCAGCACCATCGCCCGCGGCGAGATCACCAATATCGATACCAGCGTGGCGAAACAGTCGCCCGGCGTGATCGATATCTTTCACCACGGCCACTTTCCGAAGCTTTATCACACGCCGAGCAGCATGGCGCAGGAAAACAAGGTCGACGAGGTGCGCCTGCCGTTCGAGGATAACCACGTCTATTACGCCGGCCAGTTCGTCGCGCTGGTGGTCGCCGATACCTTCGAGAATGCGCGTGCGGCCGCTTACAAGGTCAAGGTCGATTATCAGCAAAGTCCGGCCATCGCCAATCTCGACCAGGCCGTCGAGCAAGGCGGCACGCAGATGCAGGAAAAATCCAACCATACCCGAGGCAATCCCGAGCAGGCCTTCCAGAGCGCTGCCCATACCATCGATGCGACCTACTACACGCCCGTCGAGACCCATAACCCGATGGAAATGCACGCCACGGTGGCGGCCTGGAACGATGGCAAGCTGACCATGTACGACACCACCCAGGGCGTGGTGAACGCACGTAACGTCTACGCAAAGGTGTTCGGCCTGTCGCCGGATCGTGTCGAGGTGCTGACGCCGTTTCTCGGTTCGGGATTCGGCGGAAAGCTGTGGCCATGGCCGCACGGCATCGCTGCGGCCGCGGCAGCCCGTGAGATCGGGCGGCCGGTGCAGGTGGTCGTGCCTCGACAGCAGATGTTCACCACGACCGGCCACCGCCCCGAGACCCGCCAGCGTCTGCGGCTGGGCACCGATGGCGATGGTCGCTTGGTGTCGGTGCGCCACGAGACGACTTACACGACATCCACGATCGACCAGATGCAGACGTACGTGGAATCGTGCGGAAAGATGACCCAGGCCCTGTACAGTTGCGAAAACCTGAGCGTTACCCACGCCGCTGCCCGTACCAACCGTGGCACGCCAACATCGATGCGCGCCCCCGGTGCGGCGCCGGGCCTGTTTGCGCTGGAGTCCGCGATGGATGAAATGGCGCTAAAGCTCGGCATGGACCCACTCGAATTGCGCCGTCGCAACTATGCCGATTCTGACGAGAGCAAAGGCTTGCCCTGGTCGAGCAACCATATCCGTGATGCCTACGACCAGGCTGCCGAGCGCTTCGGCTGGGCCAAGCGCAACCCGAAGGTCGGCTCGATGCGCGACGGTAACGAAATCATTGGCTGGGGCATGGCGAGCTGCAACTGGGAGGCGATCCGCCGGCCATGCGATGCACGCGTTTCGCTGCGTGCCGATGGCTCAGCCTTCGCTTCTTGCGCCACTCAGGATATCGGTACCGGCACCTACACCATCGTGGCCCAGGCGGTCAGTGATGTTACCGGCGTGCCATTGGACAAGGTCGAGGTCGAGCTGGGCGACTCTTCCTATCCCTCGGGGCCGATCTCTGGTGGTTCGTGGGCCACGGCGACCACCCTGCCGGCAATCGCCGCGGCCGGGCGCAAGGCCATCGACGCGCTCAAGGAATACGCCACGTTGGAAGGCGGCGCCTTCCCCGATGCCAAGCCAGAAGACCTTACTTACGAAAACGGCCAGCTCAAAAGCAGTGATGGTAAGGCGGTCGGCTTCGCCGAGGTGCTCAAGGCCCGTCAGCTCGCCAGTGCTGACGGCGAAGCCCACACCGAAGGCGCGTCCACCGATACCTATGCCTTTCGCTCGTTCGGGGCGCATTTCGTCGAGGTGCGCTGGGACCCAGGCGTTTCCAATTTGCGCGTTACCCGCGTGGTCAGCGCCATCGACGTTGGGCGCGCCATCAACAAGCTGACCTCGCTCAATCAGGTCGAGGGTGGCATTGTCATGGGGATCGGCATGGCGCTCTTCGAGCAGACCGAATACGACCCCCGTGATGGGCGCCCGGTCAACAACAACTATGCTGAGTATCTGGTGCCGGTACATGCCGACCAGCCAGAGATCGACGTTATCCTGCTCGACCACCCAGACTTCAAATTCAACGAGTTCGGCGCGCGCGGTATCGGTGAGATCGGCATCACCGGTGTGCCTGCCGCCATTGCCAACGCGGTCTACCATGCCACCGGCAAGCGCATTCGCGACCTGCCGATCACCCTGGACAAGTTGATGGACGTTGGGGCGGCGACCCAGCGGGCATGAATGCATGTGGTGCCAAAAGGCAAGCTGTCTGGAAGAGGCAGCTAGGCTACAACATGGGGCTCTGGTACTTGCGCCAGAGCCTTGTGTATTTGGCACCGCAGTGGCTGCACACGATCCTCATGGCGCAGGCCATACGCGAAAAGCCAATTTCAGTACAGAGACCGCCATCTGCCGAATCCACGACCGCAATGACACTTCACAATGGCGCGCGGCTGGTCAACTTAGGGGCAAGGCCTGAAACGAAAAAAGCCCGCATCGCTGCGGGCCTTTCGTTTGTATGGTGCCGGCACCAAGAGTCGAACTCGGGACCTACTGATTACAAGTCAGTTGCTCTACCAGCTGAGCTATACCGGCTAAAAGATGGGCGCCATTATAGCCATTGCTCGCGGCGAGTAAACTGTTTGTTGCCAGTTACTTGCAATGACCTCATCAACTCGCGGTGCGAACATCGAGCTCAGCAATCAGTAGCAGGTTACGTGGGGTCAACTCTGTCGGGCAGAAGGTGCCCAGACGCACCGCATAACCGTTCTCGGCGAGCAATAGTGCGCGGTCGAGCAGCAGCCAAAGCTCCAGCGGTCGGCGGAACAGGCCGCGCAATAATTCAAGGTTGCGCACTTCGGCGAGGCGCTGCCAGCCACGTCGTTCGAGTTGGGACCATGCCTCGTTCTGCGGCGGGGGAAGACCTTTGAGCGTGGCGAGGTCGCGGCAGTATTGCTCGAAGCTTTTTTTCAGCCAGATGCTTGGGAGCGAGGGTGTGGGTAGATAGCTATCTTCCCCGCGCAGCGCTCGTTGCAGCAGATCGAAGGCCAGGCGCCAGGCCATCGAATGGTCGCGTTGACGGCGCTCGCGGGCACCGGCGGTGACCGTTTCGCTGAGTGGCAGGCCGAGATCCTGTCGCGACAAGGTAAGCGATGACCGCCGCGCGATGCCGGATAGCGCCTGGTAGTTGTCGTCCTGAATGCGGTTGTAGCAACACGGTGCGACCGCGAGTTGACGGCAGCCTTGCTCGATGCCGAGCCGGAGCAAACGTACATGCAGGTCGCCACACGCGTGCAGGGCAATCGGTGTGTGTGCTGGGCCCAAATGCTGCGCCACCGCATCGCTCATTACATCCTGCTGCCGATGGTTCGCCTCGATCCCTAACCGCTGACTCAAGCGGGCACCCGCCTCGACCAGCCTGACGTCACGCTCCAGACAAGTCAGGGTTCCTCCGAGCGCGGCCAACTGGCGACCCAGATGGCCTTTGCCGGCGCACCAGTCCAGCCAGTGCTGCGGGCGTTCGCTGAAATTGAGCGCCGAGCCGAAAGCCTGGATCTGCGACCATTTGCGCCCGGGTACGTCCACGGCTTGGCGGGCATCGATGCTTGGGTTTCGTAGCGTGGGCAATTGATCTACGCGACCGAGCGCCATCGCTTGTTCGGCCAGTTCCGGGAATGGGGCAGGCGCTGCGAGCTCGGCGGGATGGTTGTGGGCGGCTTCGGCGTCATCCAGCGAACGGCTGCGCAGCCATTGGGCCAGATGCGGGTGGTCCGCTTCCCACGGTAGTTGCATATGGGTGAAGGGTCGCGGCCGCCACAGTGCTTGATGCCGCACAAGAAACGCGTCGAGCTGCCGGAAACGTTCGGCGAGTTGCGAGTAGCTGAAGGAATTGGAGGACATTGAAGATGTTCGATTGGCGACTTCGAACTATATGATCGCGCTGAAACCGCTGGCCGAAAAGCGAGACGCCCGTCGAAACGGGCGTCTGCGTGCTGCTATTTGCCGTAAATCTGTTCTGGCAGCCAGGTGATCAGGCCCGGGAACTGGTAAGCGATCACCAGCAACAGGAGCTGAATCAGGATGAACGGCACCACACCTTTATAAATGGTGCTGGTAGGAACCGACTTCGGCGTGACCCCGCGCAGGTAGAACAGGGCGAAACCGAAGGGCGGTGTAAGGAACGAAGTCTGCAGGTTCAGCGCGATCATCACGCCAAGCCACACCGGGTCCAGCCCCATGGCCAGCAACACCGGGCCGACGATCGGCACCACCACGAAGGTGATCTCGATGAAGTCGAGGATGAAGCCGAGCAGGAAGATCACCAGCATCACCAAGAAGAACGCCCCAAGGACGCCGCCTGGCAGTTGAGCGAAGACGTCTTCGATTAACACCTCGCCACCGAAGCCGCGGAACACCAGCGAGAACAGCGACGCCCCAATCAGGATCAGGAACACCATGGCGCTGATTTCGGTTGTGCCGTAGGCCACGTCGCGCAGTTGGCCGAAGTTCAGCTTGCCCTTGTAGAACGCCAGAACCATCGCACCCAAGGCGCCTAGCGCGGCGGCTTCGGTCGGGGTTGCGTAGCCGGCGAGGATTGAGCCAAGTACGGCGCTGATCAGCAGTAGCGGAGGCACCAGCGCTTTGATCAGCTTGCCCCACTCGATCGGCCCGAGTTCTTCCTGCGGCAGGGCCGGCAGTTTCTTCGGCTGAAAGATCGCCACGCCGATGATGTAGAGAATATACAGGCCGACCAGCAGCAGGCCGGGGAGGAATGCGCCGACGAAAAGATCACCGACCGATACCGTCTTCGGCGAGAAGATGCCCATTTTCAGCTGCGCCTGCTGATAGGCGCTGGACATCACGTCACCCAGCAGAACCAGCACGATCGAAGGTGGAATGATCTGTCCCAGCGTGCCGGTAGCGGCGAGTGTGCCGGTGGAGATTGCCGGGTCGTAGCCGCGGCGCAGCATCGTCGGCAACGCCAGCAGGCCCATGGTCACCACGGTGGCACCGACGATACCAGTGCTGGCGGCGAGCAGTGCGCCGACCACGCAAACGGAAATCGCCAAGCCGCCGCGCAGGGTGCCGAACAGCCGCGACATGGATTCGAGCAAATCCTCGGCCACCCGGCTTTTTTCCAGCATCACACCCATGAACACGAACAGTGGCACTGCCAGCATCGTCTGGTTGTTCATGATGCCGAACAGGCGGTTTGGCAATGCACTCAGGAAGCTACCGTCAAACGTGCCGGTGAGTACGCCAATGCCGGCGAACAGCAGCGAGACGCCACCCAGCGTAAAGGCCACCGGATAGCCGGCCATCAACGCCGCGCAGATACCGACGAATAGCAGGATCGCCATCAACTCAGCCATGCTTCACCTCCGGCTCCGGCAGGCGTCCGGCAACGATGTAGGCAGCCTTGATGATTTCGGAAATGCCTTGCAGCGTCAGAGAGAAAACCAGAACCAGGATGATGCTTTTCTGTACGAAAACGAACTTCAGACCACCCGTTTCGCTGGAAGCTTCCAGCGTCGCCCAGGAGTTGCCGACGTAATCCCAGCTGGCCCAGCCGAGAAACAGGCAGACCGGAAGCAGAAACAGCAGCGTGCCGAGTACTTCGACCAATGCCTGGTAGCGGGCGCTGAAACGCTGGTAGAAGATGTCGACGCGAACATGGCCGTTGCGTTGCAGGACCCAGGCGGCTGTGCCCATGAAGACCAGCGCGTGAGCGTAGAGAACGGCCTCCTGAAGTGCGGTTGCGCCGATGCCGAAGCCATAGCGCAGCACTACCACCAAGGCGGTACCGACGACCAAAAACATGGTTAGCCAGGCGCAGGCCTGACCGAAGCGGGCATTCGCAGCATCGATAAGGTGTGCGACACCTAGCAAGGGAGGGGCGTGTTTCAACATGGCAGATCCTTTATTGTTATGGCCCAGACGGCCCGCGATTCTAGGCGGCTGCACGCTGGCGTCGCAACCGGCAGTACTACGTACGTAGTCTTTGTACGTAGTCACGGTGCTTGAGTGATAGATAGCCATATGATAGCTAGAACTACCTGAATTCGGGGTTCCGGTATTCAGCCATACAACAACAAGGAGTTACTCATGAAACGTCGTCAAATTCTGGCCGCCGCGGGTGTTGGTCTGGCCGCTACCGCATTGGCCGGTTGCAACAAGGAAGCCGAAACCGCTACTAAGTCCGAAGGCAGCGCAAGCGCCGAAAAATTCACCTGGAAGATGGTCACCTCCTGGCCGAAGAACTTCCCAGGTGTGGGCGTCGGCGCTGAGAATTTCGCCAAACTGGTCAATGAGATGAGCGCTGGCCGTCTGACGGTCAAAGTCTATGCTGCTGGCGAGCTGGTACCGGCGTTGGAAGTGTTCGATGCGGTATCCCGTGGCACCGCCGAGATGGGTCACGGCGCGCCGTATTACTGGAAGGGTAAGGTTCCCGCCGCGCAATTCTTCTGCGCGCTGCCATTCGGCCCCAACGCCCAGGAAATGAACGCCTGGCTGCATTACGGCGGCGGTATGGAACTTTGGGAAGAGGTTTACAAGCCGTACGGCGTTCTACCGATGGCGTGCGGCGCGACCGGTGTGCAGACTGCTGGCTGGTTCAACAAGGAAATCAACTCGGTCCAGGATTTCCAGGGCCTGAAGATGCGTACCCCGGGTCTTGGCGGCGAAGTGCTGACCAAGATGGGCGGCACCGTGGTCAACATGCCCGCTGGTGAAATCTTCACCGCACTGCAGACCGGCGCCATCGACGCCACTGAGTGGATCGGCCCGTACAACGATCTCGCCCTAGGTCTGCACAAGGCATCGAAGTACTACTACACGCCGGGCTGGCAGGAGCCGAACGTCACGTTCGAGCTGGACGTCAACCTCAAGGCCTGGGAAACCCTGCCGGAAGACCTCAAGGCGATCGTTCGGGCTGCTGCCCGCGCCGTCAACGGCGACATGCTCGACGACTACAACGCCAAGAACATGGAAGCGATGGAGCAACTGCGCGAGCAGGGTGTTGAAGTTCGCCGTCTGCCGGACGACGTGCTGGCTCGTTTGAAGGAAGTCGCTGCCGAAGTGGTAGACGCGTCCGCCGCCGCCGATCCGGTCGCAACCAAAGTCTGGGAGCAGCAGAGCGCCTATCTCAACCGTCTGTACGAATACGCCGAGCTGAACGAGAAAGACATCTACAACATTCGCGGCTGATTCGCGCGAGACGCAACACGAAAACGCCGCCCAACCGGGCGGCGTTTTTCATTTCTGGGTAATCAGCTTTCCAGGGTCGCGCTCAGGCTGATCTGCGCATTGAGCACTTTGGACACCGGGCAACCTTCCTTCGCCTGATTGGCGATCTGCTGGAACTGGTTGTCGTCTGCGCCTGGAACTTTGGCCTTCAGGGTCAAGGCGATCGCGGTGATGGAAAAGCCCTCGCCATCCTTATCCAGCGTGACTTCCGCGGTGGTGTCGATACGCTCGGCGGTGAGCCCGGCCTGGCCGAGCATCATCGACAGCGCCATCGAAAAGCAACCGGCATGAGCCGCGCCGATCAGCTCTTCGGGGTTAGTCCCAGGCGCGCCTTCGAATCGAGTATTGAAGCCGTAGGGATTGTCCTTCAGCGCGCCACTCTGGGTGCTGATGGTGCCTTTGCCGCTTTTCAAGTCGCCTTGCCAGACAGCGGATGCGGTTTTCTTCATGATTCCTCCGAGTTCTTCGAATGAGCGGCGGTGGTTGGTCGACGCGTGAATGATCGCGGCAGCGCGGCCGCTTGCCGGCCGGCCCTGCTTCGGCGGCTACTGCTGTTCGGCGGCAAGAAGTGCGCTCGCCAGCTCCATGTCGCTGGCTTGGAGCTGCGGCTGCTCGCTACGCACTTTCAGGAGCATGGCTTCGAGGTAGGGGCCCCGGATGGCGCCATCGCTGGCGACGAAGCTACCGGCGTCCTCGCGTGCGGCAGTGACCTGTTTGTCGTCGCGAAAGGTCATGTAGGTCGAGGCGGTGGTCGCTCCCGACGAAAGAATCTGACGGACGAAGCCGTCGTCCGCCATCACCGTGCCGAAGGGAATGCAACTCAACGCTACGGTTGCCAGTATCGTTTTACGCATGGTCGATGCCTCCGCTTGATCGTTCTCTAACTTGATCGTCCATTAGAAGAGTATCGAGCGATCAGCAGAGTTCCTTGGCGGGGCGCTATCCGCTGCGCTCGATCAGCTGGCGAACCTTGGATGCAAGCATGTCGATGCTGAAGGGTTTGGCGAGCAGATCCATGCCAGGTGCGAGGAATTCGCCGCGAACCTCAGCGTTCGGTGCATAACCGGAGATGAACAGTACCCTCAGGTCAGGCCGGTGCTGACGGGCGATTTCCGCCAATTGACGGCCGTTTATGCCTGGTAGGCCGATGTCGCTGACTAGCAAATCGATACGCCTGTCGCTCTGCAGAAAGGGCAGCGCGGTGTCGCCGTCCAA
This sequence comes from Stutzerimonas sp. VN223-3, assembly GCF_045999685.1. Classification (NCBI taxonomy): domain Bacteria; kingdom Pseudomonadati; phylum Pseudomonadota; class Gammaproteobacteria; order Pseudomonadales; family Pseudomonadaceae; genus Stutzerimonas; species Stutzerimonas sp. VN223-3. The sequence goes on from NZ_RBEC01000002.1 coordinate 701,455, forward strand.
TGCTTCGAGCACTCGATAGCCGAGCTCCACCAGTACCTCGACTACGAGCATGCGCACCGCGGCTTCATCTTCCACCACCAGCACGGTTTCGTTGGCCTGCGCGCCCTGTGCCGTCACCTCGGTACTTTCGCACTCAACGAGCTGTTCCGGCTGTGCCTGATTGCGCGGTAGCAACAAGGTGATCAGCGTGCCCTGGCCGAGCGTGCTATCGATGCGCACATGGCCGCCGGTCTGCTTGACGAAGCCATATACCATCGACAGTCCTAGACCAGTGCCTTGGCCGATGGGTTTGGTGGTGAAGAACGGATCGAAGGCCTTGGCAGCCACTTCCGCCGGCATGCCGGAGCCAGTGTCCGCCACGCTGAGGACGACGTAATCGCCCGGCTCGGGGCTGTCGGGTTGTGAGCCGTTGATCCGCACACAGTCGGTCTGAATGGTCAGCCGGCCGCCGTCGCTCATGGCATCGCGGGCATTGATCACCAGATTGAGCAGGGCGTTTTCCAGTTGATGAGCATCGGTATAGGCCAACCAGGGTTCCGGTTGTAGGCGGGTCTCGAATTGGATGTGCTCGGCCATGGTACGGCGCAGCATTTCCTCCATCGACTGCACCAGTTGGTTAACGTCCACCGGCTTCGGGTCCAGCGATTGGCGACGGGCGAAGGCCAGCAGGCGGTGGGTCAGGGCTGCGGCGCGGTTGGCCGAGCTGGTGGCGGCATCGACATAGCGGCCGAGATCGTTCACGCGACCGCTGGCGACACGGCGCTGGATCAGATCGAGCGCGCCCAGTACGCCAGTCAGCATGTTGTTGAAATCGTGCGCCAGGCCACCGGTTAGCTGGCCGATGGCTTCCATTTTCTGTGCATGACGCAGGGTTTCCTCGGCACGCTCACGCTCACCCATTTCCAGATGCAGCAGGTGGTTGATTTCCGCCAGCTCGCGTGTGCGCTCGGCGACGCGTCGTTCGAGGTTATCGTTCAGCTCGCGCAGCGCTTCTTCGGCTGCCACCTGAGCGGTGATGTCGGTGTTGGTGCCGAACCAGTGGATGACTTGGCCGAAGTCGTCGCGAATGGGCAGGGCGCGCGAAAGGAACCAGCGATACTGGCCGTCTTTGCCACGCAGTGGGAAGGTTTCCTCCCAGATCGAGCCAATGGCCACGGCGCGCTTCATCGATGCGCTGACCCGCACGTGATGATCGGGGTGATGCACTGACCGCCAGCCCAAGGCGCGCATGGCTTCCAGCGTGGTGCCGGTATAGTCGTACCAGCGCTTGTTGTACCAGTAGATGCGGCCCGCCGGATCGGCCATCCAGGCGAACTGGCTCATGTTGTCGGCGAGGGTACGGAACTGCTCTTCGCTGGCGCGCAGCGCACGTTCGGCACGCATGCGCTCGTCGGCGGTCCAGGCGCGGTCGGCGACTTCGCGGATGAAGGAGATATCTTCCTCAGCCCATTGCCGCGGGTGGTCCTGCAGCAGGATCAAGGCGGCGCTCAAGCGGCCCTGTTCCTGCAGCGGCACACAGACCAGGCTCTGGATGCGCCGCAGCCGAAGGCTTGAGGCCTGCGCGGCGGTGCGGGTGTCGTGCAGCACGTCTTCGACGACCACCAGCTCGTCGTTTTGCAGGTCGTAGATGAAATCACCGTATTCGGCGAAGCACATGCGCTCGCTGTAGTCGCCCAGCGCGCCATCGCTCCAGTAACGCTCGACGGTGGCGTATTGGCCGCCGGGATCGATACTCAGGAAGGCCGCTCGGGTCACGTTCAACGTCATCCCTAGCGCACGCACGGCAGCGGTGACGATGGTGATGCTGTCCGGTTGGCCGCGCAGCAGATCGCCCAACTCCATCAGCACCGATTGGCGCTGCTCGGCCTGCTGGCGTTCTCTGATCTGCTCCTCGAGCAGGGCATTCATGCGCAGCAGTTTCAGTGCCGCGTTGCGCTCGGCGGTGATTTCCCGCGCGGTGCCAAGCAGACGGGCCTTGCCGTCGGCATCGAGCAGGCGGCGGCCTCGGTTGGTCAGCCAGCGGAACTGGTCGATGGCCTCGTCATAGACCCGATAGTCGAGATTAAGCTCGCCGCCACCGACGCCTTCGAGGGCGTTGCGGAACGCGTCGAGCAGAGTGCGCCGATCATCTGCATGCACGCGCGCGAGGAATTCATCGACGGTCAGTTCCGCTTCGTTCGGGGCGACGCCGGCGAGTGCCTTGAGCTGTGCATCCCAATGCAGGGAGTTACGCTCGAAGTCGTATTCCCAGACGCCGATCGAGGCGATTTCGTTGGCCAGGCTGACCCGCTGTTCGGCTTCGAGCAGGGCCTTGCGCGCCCGCGCGCGGTCGGCGGCGGCACGGATGCGTTCGGCCATTTCGCGGACAAGCGAAGTATCCGTCTGGCTCCAGGATCGCGGTCGTTTGCTGCCGAAAAGCAGGAAAGTGCAGTCCGAAGTCTGCTCCAACAGGGGGGCCAACAGCAGGCTTCGATGGCCGAGGTGCTCATGCAGGGCGCCGCAATTATCGCGGCAGCCGGTTTCATCGAGCAGGTCCTCGAAGGGCACGACGAGGCCTTGCGATAGGCGCAGGCGCAGGGCCTGCGCGCAACCGCCGAGCGGGTATGGTCTGGTTCGATCGGCTTTCGTTGCTTGAGGCCACTGCTGTTCGATGATGAAGCTATCGTGCTCGTCGAGATGACCACGGGCAATGCACTCGACGCCGATCAGCTCGGCTAGCCGCTCGGCCATCACATCCGTCAATTCGATGCGATCGCCAGCGTCCTGTAAGTGATCGCTGAGTTCGAGCAGATAGCTCTGCTGCGCTTCGCCGCGGGCCCGTTCGCTGATGTCGGTAAAGGTGCAGATTGCGCCCTGCAGCACCCCGTCGCGGTACAGCGGTGCGACCCGGTACTCCACCGGCAGACTGCTGCCGTCCTGGCGAAAAAACAGCTCGTATTTGATATGTGCCGGCTCGCCAGTCCTGGCGGTACGCTGAATCGGGCAGTCTTGCTCCGCATAGGGCGAACCGTCCGGATGACTATGGTGGATGACTCGGTGCAGCTGGCGGCCCAATACCTGATTCTTGCTGGGAAAGCCGAGCAGCCTGACGAACGCCTCATTGCACAGCGTGACAAGGCCGCCGGTATCGATGGAATAAAAGCCCTCGCTCGCCGAGTCCAACAACCGACGGGTGAACGCCTCGCTCTCGAGCCGCTCGATCTCGGCACGGCGCCGCTCATGTATGTCCTGAGCAACCAGCACCCAGTGCAGCAGCTGCCCGTCGCAGTCGTATACCGGTGCGCCACTGCCCTGGAACCAGCGAGGATCGCCATCGACTCCAAGCAGCGGTACTTCGAAGTTGCCGGGCTTACCGCTTTTCAGTGCACCGCGCCATTGCTGCATTACAGCGTCGCGGTGATCCTGCGCGACCGCTGCCAGCCAGCCCATGCCGGCCGACTCTGCTGCCGACAGGCCGGTGAATTCGCACCAGTAGCGATTGCAGAAAATCAGCGAACCGCCGGCGTCGCATTGCCAGATCACCTGGGGGCTTAGGTCGACCAATGCGCGGTAGCGCTCTTCGGCCTCGCGAACCGTTGCTCGCTCGTGCAGCCGTTCGGTCAGGTCGCGCAGGATTTTGACGAAGCCCTGACGTTGGCCCTGCTCATTCTTGAGCGGCATCAGCACGCCGCTGGCCCAGAATTGGCTGCCATCCTTGCGTCGATGCCAGCGTTCGTCGATCGCCGAGCCGTCTTGGACTGCCGTCTCCATCTCGCCTTCCGGCACGCCTTTGGCGATGTCTTCCTCGGTGAATATCCGGCTGGTATGACGGCCGATGATCTCCTCTTGCCGCCAGCCGAGGATTAGCTCGGCGCCCTGATTCCAGCAACTGATGATGCCTTGGGAATCGGTGGTGAGAATCGCGTAGTCCACCGCGCTGTCGAGGATCTGCCGGTTGCGCTCGTTGTGGTCACGGCTGCGGCGCAGCTCGAGCAACGCCATGACCTGACGGGCCAGCGCCTGCAGGTGCGCCAGCTGCCGCTCCGACAGTTGCCGCGGCTGGTTGTCCATCACGCATAGGATGCCGAGCGGAATACCTTCCGGGGTGCGCAGCACCACAGCGGCATAGAAGCCGGACAGACCATCTGCGGACGGCTCGTCGGCGAGATTCTCGATGACCAGCGGTTGCGAGCAGGTGATCGCGCGGGCGCAGAGCGCTTGATTGAGCGAACCGACGATGTCGTCGACGCCGACGAAGGCCTTGGTCCACTGGCGTTCCTTGTCGATGAATACAATGGCCGCGGCGGAGCTGCCACACAGCTCCGTCGCGAGCAGTGCCAGGTCGTCGAAGGCCTGTTCCGACGAGGTATCGCGAATGCGATAACGGGCTAGCGCTGCCAGTCGGTCAGCTTCGTTCCATGTGTTGACACTGTTTTCGGCGTTCACTTCTGCTCGTCTATCCGTGGCGGCAAGAGGGCGGTGTCCCAGGCGGGAGCACCGGTATGTGGCGGGTGCAATTATCTGCAGGCTGTTGTCGTTGCGAAAGATACCTGGAGCGGAACTTGTAGTAAGTAGACCTCGGTCTACGGGCCGTATGCCAGAGCCGTCGGTCTGGTCGTGAACGGCTGTGGTCCTGGCTGATTTTAGTCCGGTTGGCAGGCCTGCCAGCATCGTTCATCGCAGCGGCTCTTCGAGTAGTTGATGTCGGTCGGCAGCCTGGAGCGCGGCCAGCAGATCGGGGTCGCGGCTGTAGATGTCCGGACGATAGCGCGGCTGACCCGTGCTGTCCGCTTCGGCTGTCCAGTAGGCGAGCAATATCGGCGTCGGCTCGGCCAACCGAAACTCATGGGTCTGGCCTGATTCGAGCAGGCGGGCGAAGCGTTCGCGCTCGCCGTCCGTGATTAACAGGTCGACCAGCTGCATCACCGATTCGACCCGGACACAGCCGGAGCTGAACGCCCGCTGCGAACGGGCGAACAGGCCTTGGCTCGGGGTGTCGTGCAGGTAGATCGAGTAGGGATTGGCGAAGCGAATGACCAGACGACCGAGCGGGTTGTCCGGCCCTGCCGCCTGACGCAGAAGAATGCCGCCGGGGTTGCTCCAGTCGATCTGCGACGGGTCGAGCAGGTTGCCCTGGTAGTCGAGGACCTGCATGTTCTGTTGCGCGAGATAATCCAGGTTCTCGCGGATCTTCGGTAGCTTGTCCTCGCGCTGGATCGTCGGCGGCACTGTCCAGGTTGGGTTGAGCGTAAGCCGGGTGACACTCGACTTGATCGCCGGGGTTTGCCGTGTATCCCGGCCGACCTGGCTTCGCGCCTCCCATTGCGGCCGGTTGTTGCGAAAGTAAATGACACGTCCGCCGGCAATATCCACCAGCAGCGAACGCGCCTCGATATCGCGAGACAACCAGCGAAACCGCTCGAGATTGATCTTCAATTGGTTCAGCCGATCGCTTGGTGTGGCGTTCAGCGCGGCAAGGGTGTCGGCGCCCAGCACCCCGTCGTCCTTCAGTGCATGGCGGCTCTGGAACGCCATGAGCGCATGCTCCATGGATTGGCTATAGAGCGACTCAGGGTCGCCTGCGGAGAGGCTGTCGTCACGCAGATAACCATCGCTAACCAGCCGCTGGCGCAGCAGGGGCACTCGCGGATCCAGCATACCGGGGCGCAAGGTCTTGCCTGGCGGGATCGGCAGCCACTGCGGCGGGTCTTCGGTACGTAGCCGGGAGTGGGCTTTGCGCAGGTTGTGGTACTGCTCAAGGGAAGGGCGCGCCTTGGCGAAGGCTTGCTCGATGTGTTGCAGCCCGTCGTCAGCGATATTCAGCAACTGCGCGTCCGCCTCCTGCTTGGCCGCTGCGTCGGCGCTGCGCCAGACCGGTTCGAGGCGATCCTGCGGCAGGCGGCCATGGGCCAGGTGTTGTAGCGCCAGAAGATAAGCATGGGTGGCGAGCATGTCGCTGCACTCGCGATGCAGCGGCTCGGTCGTGGCGGTCTGCATCGCCCGACGAATGGCTTCGGGGTGGTAGATCGCCGGGTTCAGGCCGTCGTCGACCATCCCGTCGAGTTGGGTGAGCAGTTCGTCGAGCTGCGCGTAAGAGGTCCACAGCGCCTCGAAATGATGTCGGTGGTAGAGCTCGGTTAGCCGTTGCAGAGCGGTTTGGTCGAGATCGGCGAGCGGTTTTCCGCAGGCGCTGGGTAGCATCTCGAGTGCGTTACGGATGGGGCTGATCTGTTCACTGCTGGGCTCTGCCGCTGCCAGCAAGGGCGCAAGCAGCAGGACGCTAAATAGACGAAATGCATGTTTTTTGTACAACGCTTCGCTCCCGGCCATCCCACCGACTGCTAGACTGCGCCGCTGATCCGGCTGCGGCTTCTGGGAAAACCAGGCCCATTCGGGCCCTACAACATGTTCTGTCAGACGTAGTGGGACCGTTTTCGGTCCCGTCTGACCTGTTTCGCTATTGCCTGCTCGGGCCTGGTAGCGAGTATGGGCGTCGGTCGAAAGGGAAGTTCGGCATTGGCGTCGGTGAGGTAGTTCAACACATGATGGTTTCGCTCCGACGCCTCTGCCTTATGGCAGGCCTGCTTTTGTCAGCTCCGCTTCTGGCCGCCAATTCTTCCTCTTCAACCCCTTCGTATCAGCCCCTCGTGGACGATTTGTCCAAGGTGGCGCCAACCTTGAATCTCCAGGTTCTTACCCACGCTGTGGCGGCCATGCAGTGCGCCGTAAACAATGGTGCCAGCCCGGCACAGCGGCTGGCGGTGATCGATTTTTCCCTGCCGTCCTCAAAACGCCGGCTCTGGATCTTTGACCTGCAGCGGGGGCGATTGTTGCTGAAAGATTTCGTCGCGCACGGAATGAAGTCTGGTGAGAACCTCGCTACCCGCTTCTCCAATGTAGTCGGTAGCCATCAATCGAGCATCGGTCTGTTCCGCACCGCCGAAAGCTATAGCGGCAAGCACGGCTACTCGCTGCGCATGGATGGTCTCGAGCCCGGCGTGAACGATCTGGCCCGCGAACGCGCCATCGTCATTCACCCGGCCGATTACGTGAATCCTGCCTGGATCGCCACCCAGGGCCGCATCGGCCGCAGCCAGGGCTGCCCGGCGGTCCGCCCGGAAGTGGCACGGATGGTGGTCGATAGCCTCAAGGGTGGGCAGTTCATGTTTTCCTGGTATCCGGATCAACAATGGCTGCGGTCATCGGCGTACCTGAATTGCGAGCCATCGCGGGTCGCGGGGATATTGGCGGCGAGGCAGGGGTGACTCAGCGGCGAGGCTGGTAGGGTCGAATTCGTTCGACTTTCGCAAAGCTCGGCCGAATGAATTCGGCCCTACGGTGACGGCAAGACGGCGAACGAAGCGCCCGTCTGGCGTAGGGTGGATCACGCTACATCGATCCATCGGGTGGCGATCCACCGGGGCGGAGTCTCGGTGGATGTAAAAAGCGACATCCACCCTACGATTTGTCCAGCCTCCAGCCTCCAGCCTCCAGCCTCCAGCCTCCAGCTGCTTACTTTTGTTCACTCTGCGGTGTCACCCGCAGCACTTCTTCCAAGGTTGTCAGCCCTGCCGCAATTTTCTGCGCGCCGGACAGGCGAAGGCTGTGCATGCCGTCCTTGAACGCCTGGCGGCGCAGGGCGATGAGGTCGGTGTCAGCGGTAATCAGCGGCTTGATCGCATCGTTGAGCAGCATGATCTCGTAAACGCCCGCACGTCCTCGATAGCCGGTATCGCGGCACTCGATACAGCCGACCGCCTGTTGCGCATGGCTCGGCAGCGGCGCGTTCCAGGGCTTGGTCAGAGCTTGCCAGTCATCCGCGTCGAGCTGTATCGGCGCCTTGCAGTGCGGGCATAGCGTACGCACCAGGCGCTGGGCCATCACGCCGAGCAAGGTGGCGCGCAACAGATAATGCGGCACGCCCAGTTCCAGTAAGCGAGTAATGGCACTCGGCGCGTCGTTGGTGTGCAGGGTGGACAACACGAGGTGCCCGGTCAGCGCTGCCTGTATCGCCATCTCCGCGGTTTCCAGGTCGCGGATCTCGCCGACCATGATGATGTCCGGGTCTTGGCGCATCAGCGCGCGCACGCCACTGGCGAATGTCAGGTCGATGTTGTGTTGCACCTGCATCTGGTTGAAGGCGCCCTCGATCATCTCGATCGGATCTTCGATGGTGCAGACGTTCACTTCCGGCGTCGCCAGTTGCTTGAGCGTGGTGTAAAGCGTCGTGGTCTTGCCCGAGCCGGTGGGGCCGGTGACCAGGATGATGCCGTTGGGCTGGCCGGTCATGCTTTGCCAGCGACGCAGATCCTCGGCGGAAAAGCCCAGCTGGTCGAAGCCCTTGAGCAACACGTCCGGGTCGAAGATTCGCATCACCATTTTCTCGCCGAAAGCAGTCGGCAAGGTCGACAGCCGCAGCTCCACTTCGCCGCCATCCGGGGTTTTGGTCTTGACCCGGCCGTCCTGCGGCTTGCGCTTCTCGGCGACATTCATCCGACCCAGGGTCTTCAGCCGGCTGACCACCGCCATCGCCACTTGCGGCGGGAATTGATAGACGTTGTGCAATACGCCATCGATGCGAAAGCGCACCGTACCCTGCTCGCGCCGCGGCTCGATGTGGATGTCGCTGGCGCGCTGGTCGAACGCGTACTGGAACAGCCAGTCGACGATGTTCACCACATGCGCGTCGTTGGCGTCCGGCTCCTGGTCGCTGGCGCCGAGGTTGAGCAATTGCTCGAAATTGCCGGCGCCGCTGACCTTCTGGTCGTTGGCCGAAGCGCCGCTGACCGACTTGGCCAGCCGGTAGAACTCCACGGTGAAACGCTGCAGGTCCACCGGGTTGACCACCACCCGCTTGATCGGCCGCTTCAGTACGTGAGTGAGGTTCGCTTCCCAGCTTTTTACGAAGGGCTGGCTGCTGGCGATGGTCACCGCCGAGCTGTCCACTGCTACGGCGAGGATCTTGTGCCGCTGGGCGAACGCATAGGACATTAACGGGGTGACGGCTGCGACGTTGATCTTCAGCGGGTCGATGCGCAAATAGGGCTGCCCGGCCCGCTCGGCGAGCCAAGCGGTAAGCGTTTCCAGGTCGAGCTTCTTGCCCGGGCGCGTCAAGTCATCGAATTGCTGCGCGGCGAGAAACTCCAACGGATGCTGCTGGCTGGCCGCCGTGCTGCGTCGCAAGGTCAGGCACTGCTCGGCTGTCTCCTGGAGCAGGCGCCCCTCGGCGACCAGGTCGCGCAGCAGGTCGTTGAGGTCGAGGAAGCGATCCTGAGCAGCTGAGTTCAATACGGACATGGGCTCTTCGGTCGTGGCTGGAGCGAAGGTCAAGCTTGCCGCGAAACGTGCGTTCTGTCTCTCTAGCAGTTCAGCTTTGCGGATTCGTCGGTGCGTCGCCGATGAATGACGGCACCCGAGGGATGCCGAATCGGAGACAGGAGTTTCGTGGGGTGGGCCGGGTGGCGTTCCGCTTCAGCCCACCAGAATCGCGGCGGGCCTGTAACAGGCAGGCGAGGCTTTGGTACCGGCAGCGTGTGCGAACAGTGGTGGGCTAAAGCCCACCCTACGCTTTGGCCCCCACACAGTTTCGTAGGGTGGGCTTCAGCCCACCAAACCGGGCCGGCGGGCAGGTCAAGCCAGGTAGGGTGGGCTTTAGCCCACAAGAGACGGGGGCATAGGTCAGGTGCCGATAAGGGCGCTTTACGATAAACGGTGGGCTAAAGCGGAACGCCGCCCGGCCCACCCTACGCTTAGCGCCAGTCTCTAGCGCTACGCCTTCTTGAGCAACTGCTTCCAGGGTTTGAGCGTCCACACCGTGCGGGCTTGTTCGATGCGTGCTTCGAGCAGCTCGTCGCTCAGCGGCTGCTGAGCCAAGTCGTAGAGCTTGGCCAACTCTCCATAGAGACGATCGGCTTCCGGCAATTCCAACGTCGTGCGGGCCAGATGCAGCCAGACCAGCAGCCGCTCCATGCGCGGACGCTGCTCCGCCAGGTCCTCCGGTTGCTGCTGGTAGCGTTGCAGCTGCAGTGCCTCGGCTTCTTCGCCCAGATGGCGTGGCAGCCAGTTGCCCAGCTCGGCAGCGCCCTGGCGATTACCGCGGTTGTTACGTTCAGCGGTCCAGCCACGTTGAAGCAGCCACAGCGATGCTGTCAGCGAAAACAGGCCCCAGCGCGGCTGCTGGAGTTCGCTGATGAATTCGGCCGGTGCGGCCTGGCGAATGGTTTCGTCGTCCTGGCCGGCTTCGATGCGCGGGCGCCAATCCTGAATCAGCGCGTCAAGTTGTTCGCGCAGCTCGCGACTAGTAGCTCGCGGTGCGGCCTGGCCGAGGCTGCCGAGCAGGGCGCGAAGCTCGACGAGCTGCTGCAGCCAATCTCCGAGTAGTTTCCAGTGACCATTGAAGCGATATTGCTCGGCCAACCGTTGGCTATTGCCCAGCAGCTGCCAGGCCAGCGCGGCGAAGGCGTCATCCAGCGGCATCGTCGCCTCGAGCTGCGGTGACGGCAGGCTCAGCGAGTAGCTGCCGGCGTCATACAGCCGGTAGCCGCGCTCGGCCTTGCTGATGTCGCAGGGCATCAGCGGCAGGTCAGCAGCAAGTTCGGCTGCCAATTCCAGCAGCGCGTCGGGTTCGCCCTGACGCAACTCCAGCTCCAATTCGCAGATTTCCTCGCTCTGCTTGCCGACCACGACCTTGCCCAAATCCAGCGCCGCCTCGATGACCACCTTCGACTTGCCTCGCCCCCAGGCTATTTCGGCCTTCTCGCGGACGAAATCGGTAGTGAAGATCGGCTTCAGGGTCTTCTTGTCCAGCTCGGCAAGGCTGACCGGCCAGCAGTCGTCGGCGAGCTTCTTCACGTCGAGCTTGGCCTTTTCCAGGTACCAGTCCCACTCGTTACGCTCGGAGAGGCCGGCGACACTCTGACCGCGGCTCTTGAGGGTCTGAATGAACTGCTCGCCGTCGCGGCGTAGGCGCAGTGCGACCTTGGCCTGAGCAAGTTCGCGCTCGGGTGTGTCGAAGTACTGGTTGAACAGTTCGTGCCGCTGCCAGCCGCTCTTGTTGCGTTTTTTCAGCAGCGGATGGTCACGCAGCGCCGCAAGCGTTTCGCGACTGACGCGCAGTTTGATTTCAGTTTCTTTCTGCATGGTGCCGAGATGATGCCTATGTTTGAGTGTGACCGTTGTCACGCGGTAGCGGCCCTTTGAGGTCATCCGTATACTTGCCGCCTTCTGAAGCCGGGGTGTTCCCTATGCCAATCAATCCTTTCGTCAGCCTGTTCGGCCGTTCGCCAATCGGTCCGATGCAACAGCATATGGCCAAGTCCCACGAATGTGCCGCCAACTTGGTGCCGCTGTTCCAGGCCATTACGGCAGAAGACTGGGAACGGGTCGAGCAGATCCAGAAAGAGATGGCCCAACTGGAAAACGAGGCCGACAAGCTCAAGAAGAGCGTGCGTCAACACCTGCCGAAAAGCCTGTTTTTGCCGGTGCCGCGCTCGGATCTGCTGGAGCTGCTGAGTGTACAGGACAAAATTGCCAACCGCGCCAAGGACATTGCCGGGTTGATGCTGGGTCGCTGCATGACCGTACCGCCGGCCATGCAGCCTGAAATGCTGGCCTTTGTGCAGCGCAGTGTGGATGCCAGCTGTCAGGCCTTGAAGGCGCTCAAGGAGCTGGATTCGCTGCTGGAAACCGGCTTCAGCGGTCGCGAAGCCACGTTGGTGGAAAGCATGGTCGAAGAAATCGGCGAAATCGAACGTGAGACCGACCGCATGCAAATCACGGTGCGCCGTGCGCTGTTCAAGCTGGAAAAGGAATTGCCGCCGGTAGACGTAATGTTCCTCTACAAGATCATCGAATGGATCGGTGATGTGGCCGACCGCGCCGAGCGCGTCGGCAACCGTCTGGAACAACTGCTGGCGCGCTGAGGCGCCAGATCCTTTCTGGGTCCCAAAGGTAATTTTTTATGTCTCTTATTTCGGACTACGGCCTCGTACTCCTGATCCTCGCCTGCGCCTTCGGTTTCTTCATGGCCTGGGGCGTTGGTGCTAACGATGTGGCCAATGCCATGGGGACCTCGGTTGGCTCCCGTGCGTTGACTATCAAACAGGCGATCCTGGTCGCCATGATTTTCGAGTTCTGCGGGGCCTATCTGGCTGGCGGCGAGGTGACCGAAACCATCAAGAACGGGATCGTCGATGCGGAAGTCATTTCGCCGGACTTGATGGTGCTGGGCATGATGTCGGCTCTGCTGGCAGCTGGGACCTGGTTGTTGATCGCCACCACAAAAGGTTGGCCGGTTTCTACCACCCATTCCATCGTCGGCGCGGTGATCGGCTTTGCCGCAGTCGGCGTATCCTCGGATGCGGTGCATTGGGACGCCATCGGCCCGATCGTTGCCAGTTGGGTTATAACGCCCCTGCTGTCTGGTATTGCTGCTTTTGGCCTGTTCATGAGCGTGCAGAAGCTGATCATCAATACTGATGAGCCGTTTCTTAACGCCAAGCGCTTCGTGCCGCTGTACATGTTTCTCACAGGTTTCATGGTCGCGCTAATGACCGTGACCAAGGGCCTCAAGCACGTCGGCCTTGAACTGAGCAGCAATCAGGGCGTCCTGCTGGCGTTTGGCATAGGCCTGCTGGTCATGCTGGTCGGCATCGCGTTGTTGTCGCGTATCAAGGTCGATGTCGAGGCGGACAAGACCTTCCACTACGCCAGCGTAGAGAAGGTCTTCGCCATTCTGATGATATTCACTGCCTGCTCCATGGCCTTCGCTCACGGCGCGAATGATGTCGCGAACGCAGTTGGCCCGCTGGCGGCGGTCGTCGGTGTGATTCAATCTGGAGGCGCGGCCGAGATTGCCGCAAAGTCCGCGGTGCCGGGTTGGGTGCTGCTGCTCGGCGCCATTGGTATCGTGGTTGGCTTGGCCACCTATGGCTACAAGGTTATCGCCACTATCGGCAAGGAAATCACCGAATTGACGCCCAGCCGTGGCTTTGCCGCCGAGCTGGCGACCGCGACCACCGTAGTTGGTGCCTCGGCAATTGGCCTGCCGGTCTCAACCACCCACACGCTGGTTGGTGCAGTACTGGGTATCGGCATTGCGCGTGGTATCGGTGCGTTGAATCTTGGTGTGGTCGGCTCGATTTTCATGTCCTGGATCATTACCCTGCCGGCCGGCGCCATTCTTTCGATCATTTTCTTCACTATTCTTCAGGCGATCTTCGTCTGATCTCCCGATCAGTCTCGGTCCGCCACGGCAGTTTTTACCCGAATGGGCACGCTGCCGTGGCGTATTTCATGTTTCACTGAGCGCCTTCGTTTCCGTCTTTCAGGAGGCTGTCGGTGCCCATCCCCTCGATCAAAGACCAATTTGCCGCGCTTGTGGCCGCGCCCTCGGTGAGTTGCACCCAGGCGCACTGGGACCAGACCAATCGGCCCGTGATCGACCTGCTCGCTAGTTGGTTGGGCGATCTCGGTTTCAGCTGCGAAGTCCAGCAAGTCGCGCCCGGCAAGTTCAACCTGCTCGCCAGCTATGGCAGCGGGCCGGGCGGCCTGGTCCTGGCTGGGCACAGCGATACCGTGCCATTCGATGCCCAGCTATGGTCGGGCGACCCGCTGCAACTGCGCGAGGCCGATGACCGCTGGTACGGCCTTGGCAGCTGCGACATGAAGGGTTTCTTCGCGCTGATCATCGAAGCCGTGTTGCCGCTGCTCGATCAGCCGTTCAGACAGCCACTGCTGATCCTCGCTACCTGCGACGAGGAAAGTTCGATGTCTGGCGCTCGGGCTCTGGCCGATGCCGGAAGGCCGCTAGGGCGCGCCGCGGTAATCGGCGAGCCTACCGGTTTACGGCCGGTGCGCCTGCACAAGGGCATCATGATGGAAGGCATAGAAATTCATGGGCAGAGCGGCCATTCCTCTAATCCCGCTTTCGGCCACAGCGCGCTGGAAGCCATGCATGACGCCATAAGCGAACTGATTGCGCTGCGGCGCGAGTGGCAGGCGCGTTATCACAACCCGCTATTCGACGTGCCTCAGCCGACCTTGAATCTCGGCTGCATCCACGGCGGCGATAACCCCAACCGCATCTGCGGCCACTGCGCGCTGGAATATGACCTGCGGCCTCTGCCCGGCATGGAGCCGGAAGAGTTGCGCGCCGCCATTTCCAAGCGTCTGCGCCCCGTGGCCGAAAAGCATCAGGTGAAGATCGACCTGGCGCCGCTGTTTCCCAGCGTGCCGGCGTTCGAGCAGCCAGCAAGCGGCGAGCTGGTCAAGCTGGCCGAGCGCCTGACCGGCCACGCCGCCGAGGCAGTGGCCTTCGCCACCGAAGCGCCTTATCTTCAGCAGCTTGGCTGCGAGACGCTGGTGCTTGGCCCTGGCGATATCGCCTGTGCCCACCAGCCGGACGAATACCTGGATCTCGACCGAATCGAACCCACCGTGAGGCTTTTGCGCGGGATGATCGAACACTACTGCTTGCAACCAAGCCGAGGATAGGAGCAGGTTTTAGCGATCTGATCGCAGCCTGAACCTGCTCCTTGCATACATTCTCGACCCGGCTTCCAGACTGAACAAGCAGTTATCTAAGGCTTCTGTAATGCACGATTACGTCACTTGGCTTCGCGACTCAACGCCCTACATCAATGCACACCGCGACGGTACCTTCGTGGTCATGCTGCCAGGCGATGGCCTGGAGCACCCTAATTTCGCCAACATCGTTCACGACTTGGTACTGCTGCACAGCCTTGGCGTGCGCCTGGTACTGGTGTTCGGCTCGCGCCCACAGATCGAAGCGCGCTTGACCGCTCGTGGCATCGAACCGCGCTTCTACCGCGACCTGCGCATCACCGATTCGGCGACATTGGAATGCGTGATCGATGCCGTTGGCCATATGCGCATCGCCCTCGAAGCACGTCTGTCGATGGATATGGCTGCCTCGCCGATGCAGGGCGCACGGCTGCGTGTGGCCAGTGGCAATTTCGTCACGGCGCGCCCGATCGGCGTAGTCGATGGTGTGGACTTCCACCATACCGGCGAAGTCCGCCGCGTCGATCGCAAGGGCATCGGACGTCTTCTCGACGAACGCACCATCGTATTGCTTTCCCCGCTGGGCTATTCGCCTACCGGAGAAATCTTCAACATCGCCTGCGAAGACATCGCCACCCGCGCCGCCATCGATCTGCAGGCCGACAAGCTGGTGCTCTACGGCTCCGAGCGCGGTCTGCGCGACGCGAGCGGCAAGCTGGTGCGTGAGCTGCGCCTGCAGCAGATTCCGGCCTATATCGAACGCCTCATCGGGACCTATCAGGCCGAGCTGCTCGACGCCGCGGCACAGGCGTGCAAGGGTGGCGTGCGCCGCAGCCACATGATCAGCTATGCCGAGGACGGCTCGCTGCTGAACGAGCTGTTCACCCGCGACGGCGGTGACGGCACATTGGTCACCCAGGAGCAGTTCGAACAGCTGCGCGAGGCGACCATCGAAGACGTCGGCGGCTTGATCGATCTGATCACGCCACTGGAAGAGCAGGGCATTCTGGTGCGCCGCTCACGTGAGGTGCTGGAGCGCGAGGTGGAGCAGTTCAGCATCGTCGAGCGCGACGGATTGATAATCGCCTGCGCCGCGCTCTATCCGATCGCCGATTCCGACTCCGGTGAGCTGGCCTGTCTGGCAGTCAATCCCGAGTACCGCCATGGTGGCCGCGGCGACGAACTGCTGGAGCGCATCGAAGCGCGGGCGCGCCAGCTGGGGCTGAAAACCCTTTTTGTGCTCACCACCCGCACCGCCCACTGGTTCCGCGAGCGTGGTTTCGAGCCCAGCGGCGTTGAAAGGTTACCGGCGGCGCGAGCCTCGCTGTACAACTTCCAGCGCAACTCGAAGATATTCGAGAAGAAGCTGTAAAAAAGCAGCGGCAAGCTTCAAGCCTGTAGGGTGGGCTTCAGCCCACCAGGAATCGCTGCCGGCGGCAACAGGCCGGGCGAGGCGTTAATAGGTGCGTGAAAGCACGCGGTGGGCTGAAGCGGAGCGCCGCCCGGCCCACCCTACACGCCTATGACGTGCTCAGGCTCGTCAAACTGCGCTGGTAATCCTCGACGAAACTGTCGAAATCCTGCGCATCTCCAGCTTCCATCTCGGCTTGCTGTGCCAGCGAGTCGTGTGCGGTGGTGTCGAACCAAGCCATGTCGGCTTCGGGCAACGCTTGGCTGCGGAAGTATTCGGCGTGCTGGCGGGTTTGGCGCAACGAGAACTGGCTGAAACTTTCGCCGCCACGGCGCAGCTCTTCGAGCACCCGAGCCGAAGGAGTCAGGTTGCTATCAGCGACCTTCGCCTGTTGCTCGGCGAGCGCCTGCGCGTGGTGATCGCCGCCATGGCTTCGATCCAGCAGCTCGGCCACCTTGCCGATCTCGCCGATAAGCTCGGTCGCCCAAGCCTGCAGGCCGACGTTTTCATCACCGCGGCGCAGTTCCAGTCCTGGTTTGCGGCCTTCCTTGACCACCTTGAGGAAGTTGTCGTTGCTGGCGCCGCACTCGCCTTCGACCAGGCAGGGGCTCTGCTGTAGCGTGCAAAACAGCAGGAAGGCATCGAGAAAGCGCGCTTCGTTGACGTCGATACCCAGAGGAAGAAAGGGATTGATGTCCAGACAGCGCACTTCAATGTACTGGATGCCCCGGGCACGCAGTGCATGCAACGGACGCTCGCCGGTTGCGGTAACGCGCTTGGGGCGGATGTTCGAGTAGTACTCGTTCTCGATCTGCAAGATGTTGGTGTTGAGCTGCTGCCAATGGCCTCCGGCGTCCTTGGTGCCCAGCGCCACGTACTCGGGGTAGGGCGTCGAGACCGCCTTGTGCAAGCTGGTCGTGTAGCTCGGCAGATCGTCGTAGCAGGGCGTCAAGCCGGCCTGGGCATTGCTCTGGTAGCCCAGATCACTCATGCGCAGGCTGGTGGCGTACGGTAGATAGAGGGTCTGGTCGTCGAGCTGCTCAAGCTGGTGCGGACGGCCGCGCATGAAGCTGGCATCCAGCGCCGGCGAGGCGCCGAACAGATACATCAGCAACCAACTGTAGCGGCGGAAATTGCGAATTAGCGCGATATAGCGCCAGGACTGGTAGTCCTGCTGCGGACGGTCGTCCCCCTCATCGGCTTGCAAAACGGACCACAACGCCTCGGGCAGCGAGAAGTTGTAATGGATGCCGGCAATGCACTGCATGGTCTTGCCATAGCGTAGCGCCAGGCCTTGGCGGTAGACGTGCTTGAGCCGGCCGATGTTCGAGGTGCCGTATTCGGCGATCGGAATCTGTTCCTCTTCCGGCAGATGCCCGGGCATCGACGGACTCCAGAGGAATTCGTCGCTCAGCTTGCTATAGGTGTAGCGGTGAATGGCGTCGAGCTCGGCCAATGTCCGCTGCGGATCGGTTTCGGTGCCGGTGATGAACTCCAGCAGCGCTTCGGAATAGTCGGTGGTGATCTTCGGGTGTGTCAGCGCCGATCCCAGCGTGCGCGGATGCGGAGTCATGGCGAGTTCGCCGTCGCCATCCACGCGCAGACATTCGCGTTCGATCCCGTGCAGGCATTGCGAGAGCAGCGACAGGTTATGGTGCTCGGCCAGCAACGCCAGGCGGTGGGAGAGAAGATCGCTCAATTGGGAATTCCTTCACGCGTCAGTCGGCACAATATGAGGGTGGATCGAACGCTCTACAAGGGCCCGCAATACTTCGACCGCGCACCGCTGCAGAGCGTTTCCAACGCAACCCCACGCCAGGCGTGCCGGCGCACGTATCAAAGGCAGGCGAAGGTCGATTGTGCCTTGGCTACGAGCTTCTCGCCTTGGTGTACTTCGGCCTCCAATACCTGGGTACGACGCCCGCTATGCACCACCCAGGCGCGGCAGGTCAGCTCGCCCTCGGTGACCGGGCGGATGTAGTTGACCTTGCATTCGAGCGTAACGCTGTTCGGCTCGCCATCATTGAGGCTGTGGCTGGCCTGGCCCATGGCCGTGTCGATCAGCGAAAACAGCGCGCCACCGTGCAGCTTGCCGTGCAGGTTGCGTAAGCCGTCGTGCATCTCCAGGCGTAGCACCGCTTCTCCATTCTCGGCTTTAAGAATTTCCAGGCCCAGCAGGCGCCCAAAGGCGCTGCTGCTTCCTATCTTTTCGACTTCGCGCATGTCACTTCCTCAGGCTCTTGGCGTTGGCGAACAATGCCGCCATCGCGTTGTTTGCAGGTGCCGGCTTGGTTTCCGGTTTGGCTGGCTTGCGCTCGCCGCGCGCCTGGCCACCACGGTTGTTGCCACCGCCACGCATGTTGTCCGCTTTCTCACCGGGGGTGTCGCTCATGCGCATGGACAGGCCGACGCGTTGACGTGGGATGTCCACTTCCATGACCTTGACCTTGACGATATCGCCGGCCTTGACCACTTCGTAGGGATCTTTGACGAACTTCTCCGACAGCGCCGAGATGTGCACCAGACCATCCTGATGCACGCCGATGTCGACGAACGCACCGAAGTTGGTCACATTGGTCACGACGCCTTCGAGCACCATGCCGGGTGTCAGGTCGCTGAGCTTCTCCACACCTTCCTGAAACTCGGCGGTCTTGAACTCGGGACGCGGATCGCGGCCGGGTTTTTCCAATTCTTGAAGGATGTCACTGACAGTGACCAGACCGAAGCTCTCATCGGTGAACTGCTTCGGATCGAGGCGCTTGAGGAAGGTTGAATCGCCGATCAGCGAGCGGATATCGCGGCCAGTGTCGGTGGCGATGCGCTTGACCAACGGATAGGTTTCCGGATGGACGGCGGAGGCATCCAGCGGATTCTCGCCATTCATTACGCGGAGAAAGCCAGCGGCCTGTTCGAAGGTCTTGTCGCCCAGGCGCGGTACCTTCTTCAGCTCGCTGCGCGCGGTGAACGCGCCATTGGCATCACGGTAGGCGACGATGTTCTGCGCTAGTGTGGTGTTCAGACCGGAGATGCGCGCCAACAGCGCCACCGAGGCGGTGTTGACGTCGACGCCGACGGCGTTCACGCAATCTTCGACCACCGCATCCAGCGAGCGCGCCAGTTTGAGCTGGGACACGTCGTGCTGGTACTGGCCAACGCCGATGGCCTTGGGCTCGATCTTCACCAGCTCGGCGAGCGGGTCCTGCAGGCGCCGCGCGATGGACACCGCGCCGCGAATCGAGACGTCCAGATCGGGGAATTCCTTGGCCGCGAGTTCCGAGGCCGAATACACCGAGGCGCCGGCTTCGGAGACCATCACCTTGGTCAGCTTGAGGCCGGGCACCTGCTTGATCAGGTCGGCCGCCAGCTTGTCACTCTCGCGGCTGGCCGTGCCGTTGCCGATGGCGATCAGATCGACGCTGTGCTTGGCGCAGAGCTTGGCGAGGACGGCCAGCGTGCCGTCCCAGTCGTTGCGTGGTGCGTGCGGGTAGACGGTGGCGGTATCCAGCAATTTGCCGGTGGCGTCGACCACGGCGACCTTGCAGCCGGTACGCAGACCCGGATCGAGACCAAGGGTGGCGCGCGGGCCGGCCGGCGCGGCCAGCAGCAGGTCGTGCATGTTACGGGCGAAGACGCCGATGGCATCGTCTTCGGCCTTGTCACGCAGCTCACCGAGCAGGTCGGTTTCCAGATGAGTGTAGAGCTTGACCTTCCAAGTCCAGCGCACCACTTCGCCGAGCCACTTGTCTGCGGCACGGCCATGGTTGGCGATGCCGAAGCGCTCACCGATCATTACCTCGCCCGGGTGCATGGTTCCAGGCGCCTCGTCGCCGACTTTCAGGCTGACGCTGAGCACGCCTTCGTTGCGTCCGCGGAAGATCGCCAGGGCGCGGTGCGACGGCGCGCTCTTGAGCGGCTCGTCGTGCTCGAAGTAGTCGCTGAACTTGGCGCCTTCGGCTTCCTTATCCGGAACGACGCGAGCGCTCAGGGTCGCGTTGTGGGTGAGGAAATCGCGCAGTTTGGCCAGCAGATCGGCGTCTTCGGCGAAGCGTTCCATGAGGATGTACTTGGCGCCTTCCAATACCGCTTTGACGTCGGCGAAACCTTTTTCGGCATCGACGAAACGCGCGGCTTCGCTTTCGGGATTCAGTTCGGGATTGGCAAATATCGCGTCAGCCAATTCGCCGAGGCCGGCTTCCAAGGCGATCTGGCCTTTGGTGCGGCGCTTCTGCTTGTAAGGCAGATAGAGGTCTTCGAGGCGGGTTTTTGTATCGGCGAGGTCGATCTCGCGCTTCAGCTCAGGGGTCAGTTTGCCCTGCTCCTCGATGCTGGCAAGGATCGACGCGCGGCGGTCATCCAGTTCGCGCAGGTAGCGCAGGCGCTCTTCGAGCAGGCGCAACTGGGTATCGTCGAGGCTGCCGGTGACTTCCTTGCGGTAACGGGCGATGAAGGGCACGGTGGAACCTTCGTCGAGCAGCGCTACGGTGGCGGCAACCTGTTGCGGGCGCACGCCCAGTTCAGCGGCGATACGGGAATTGATGCTGTCCATGAACCTACCTGGGTCAGTCAAACCATGCAGGCCGAGCCTGCGCGAAAGGGCGGGATTAAAGCAGCGGCGAGCCGCCAGCGGCAAGCGCGGAATGACCAGCGCAGGCGCTTGAGGACGAGCCGTGAATGACGCTGCCTGCTTGCTGACGAAAAATCTGCTAACAATGGCCGTCAGTTGCGCTGTCACTACTGTGCGCATAATGCGCCGTTGATATTTCTGGGAGTTTCCATGAGCAGCACTGCGCCCGCCAGCGAAGGCGAAAAAATCCTGATTGTCGATGACGACGCGCGACTGCGTCGTTTGCTCGAACGCTTTCTCGAGGAGCAGGGCTATCGCGTGCGAACCGTGGAAAGCGCCGAGCAGATGGACCGCCTGCTCAGTCGAGAGCTGTTCCATCTGGTCGTGCTGGATTTGATGATGCCGGGTGAGGATGGCCTGTCGGCTTGCGCCCGCCTACGTGAAAGCGGCAACCAAATTCCGATCATCATGCTCACCGCCAAGGGCGACGAGGCCAGCCGCATACACGGACTGGAGCAGGGGGCCGATGATTACCTGGCCAAGCCCTTCAATCCTCGCGAGCTGCTGGCGCGCATCCGTGCGGTGCTGCGTCGACAGGCGCCGCAGGTGCCGGGCGCACCGGGCAGCGAGGACGAGACGGTGCCCTTCGGTGAATACGAATTGTTCCTCGGCACCCGCGAATTGAAGAAGGGCGACCAGGTACATATGCTCACCACCGGCGAATTCGCCGTGCTCAAGGCGCTGGTGCAGCACGCACGCGAACCATTGACCCGCGACAAGCTGATGAATCTCGCGCGTGGCCGTGAATGGGACGCGCTGGAACGTTCCATCGACGTGCAGATTTCCCGTCTGCGCCGGTTGATCGAGCCCGACCCGTCCAAGCCGCGATACATCCAGACGGTCTGGGGCGTGGGTTACGTGTTCGTGCCGGACGGCAACAAGTAGGTCGGCCGCTTCATGTTCGTAGGGCCGTTCCGACGTGGCTCCAGTATGAAAGTTTCGTAGGGTGGGCTTCAGCCCACCGCGTCCGCTCGACTTGGTGGGCTGAAGCGGAGCGCCGCCCAGCCCACCCTACACGTGGAGGCCCAGCCGCTGTGCTTTTTCGCACAGCTTCCAGCGCTCTTAATCGGCTTTTATTTATGAAAACCCCGCTCTGGTTCCCGCAAAGTTTCTTCGCCCGCACCCTATGGATGGTGCTGATCGTCGTGCTGTTCTCCAAGGTACTGATGCTGGTGTACCTGATGATGAACGAAGACGTCATGGTCGATCGCCAGTACAGCCACGGCGCCGCGCTGACCCTGCGAGCCTATTGGGCGGCCGACGAAGAGAACCGCGAGCGCATCGCCGAGGCGGCCGGGCTGCAGCGGGTAACGACCGAGGAGGTGCCGCCCAGCGAATACCACTGGCCCTACACGGAAATTTTCCAGAGACAAATGCAGGCCGAGCTTGGTGTCGAAACCGATGTGCGGGTGCGTATCCAGCCGCAGACGGCGATCTGGGTGCGCGCGCCGAGTTTGGGGCCGGACTGGCTCCAGGTTCCGCTCTATGCCTATCCACTGCGTGGGCAGCGGATCTGGAGCGTACTCGGCTGGTTCCTCGGCATCGGCCTGCTATCCACCGCGGCGGCGTGGATTTTCGTCAGTCAGCTCAACCTGCCCCTCAAGCGCCTGGTCTACGCAGCCCGGCAGATCGGCAAGGGCCGCAGCGTGCGGCTGCCCATCAGCGACACACCGAGTGAGATGACTGAGGTCTACCGCGCTTTCAACCAGATGGCCGAGGATGTCGAACAGGCCGGTCGCGAGCGCGAACTGATGCTTGCGGGGGTCTCCCACGACTTGCGGACACCTCTGACCCGCCTGCGCTTGTCGCTGGAGCTGATGACCAGCGAAGCCGAGCTCACCGAAGACATGGTCCGTGATATCGAAGACATGAACGCGATTCTCGACCAGTTCCTCGCCTTTATCCGCGACGGCAGTGACGAGCCGGTGGAAAGCGTCGATCTCGGAGAGCTGGTTCGCGAAGTGGTAGTGCCCTACAACCAGTATGGAGAGACCGTGCGCCTGTGCGTCGAGCCGATGCCGCAACTCGCGCTGCGACGAGTATCGATCAAGCGCCTGCTGGTTAATCTCATCGAAAACGCTTTGCGTTACGGCGGACACGGCGTCGAGGTCGCCGCGCATGTGTCCGGCGACAGCAACGCCCCGTACGTGGTACTCAGCGTGCTCGACCGTGGCACCGGCATCGATCCGAACGAGCTGGGGGAAATCTTCAACCCCTTCATCCGCGGCGATCGTGCGCGCGGCGGCCAGGGCGCCGGCCTGGGGTTGGCGATCGTCAAACGCATCGCTTCGCAGCATGGCGGTGTGATCGAGCTACGCAACCGCGAGGGCGGCGGGCTGGAGGCGCGGGTCAGTTTACCGCTCGGGCTAGTGCTGCCTCGCCAGGCGCGACCCTGAACGCCAAAAATCAGGCGCCATTAATAACTTCATTCATGATGCCAATGTAATGTCAATATAATGGCAAAATGATCTTCCTGAATTTGTAAAGTTCCTAGAGAATACGCTGCCCAGGGGACGGATCAGCGAGACTCACCATGGCTGTCAAGCGTAATTCTTCGTTTCGTCGCAACAGTCGCGGTATTAATTCTCAACGGTTTGCACCTAATCGCATTACCGCTGCGTTGATCGCTTCTTTCGGAGCGTTCCCTGTCGGAGCCCTTGCTGGCAACACCATCACCCTGCATAACGGCAGCTATGCCAACCCCAATACGGGCGTTCTGCTCAACGATCTCAAGACCCAGACGACCATAACCGTTTCAGGTGCGGTGACCGATATCACCACTCAGTCGGTGCGCGGTCAGACCGGCTTCAATTCCTTCGGTCGCTTCGAAGTCGACACCGGCAACACCGTTAATCTGCATGTGCCGGGCGGTGCGTCCAACCTCGTCAACCTGGTGCATGACGCCAAGGCTGTGGTTAACGGTACGCTTAACGGCCTGAAGGACGGCAAGATCGGCGGCAATATCATCTTTGCCGACCCGCACGGCATGGTCGTCGGGGCCAGCGGCGTAGTGAATGTCGGATCGCTTACCGTGACCACCCCGAGCACCCAGGCGATGACCGACCTGATGCTCGCCGCAACGGGTGCGAAAGTGGGTGGCGCCAATATGGTCAGCGACAGCGCAACCGCCGATCTGGTCGATGCGCTCAAGGACGGCACCCTGGACCGCTCCTCCAATGGTGCGGTCGAAATCCAGGGCCAGGTCAACAGCAACGCCAGCATTAATCTGTTCGCTGCATCCGCAGTGATCGGTGCTGCCGCTCAGCTCCAAGCAGGCACCGATGTGGCCGCTGCCGTCTTCGCCAGCACCGTGAACGTCGACGACGTCGCCATCGGTGCCGGCGTCGCTCGGGAAAACGGCACGATCAAGATCGTTGCCGCTGACAGTGTGGAGATCAGCGGCGAGCTGGCCGCGTTGATGGCCGACAACAGTGGCGGCAGCGTTCAGGTCAAAGCCGGCAAGCGCGTTGAACTCAAGGGCGACGCCAAGCTGTTGGCCAATGGTGAGTTCAACAAGAACGGCGGTAACGTCACCGTCGAGGCACCGTCGATCACCCTCAGCGATCGAGCCCAGATCAACACCCGCACCACCGGTACCGGCAAGTCCGGGAATATCACCCTGACCGCCAACAGCGACCAGAGTTTTTCCGGCGACGAAGCGCAGACCGTCGAGGAGCTGAAAACCCAGCTAGCCGATCAGGCCAAAGTCATCCTGGCTGCCCACCTGGGCAAGGCCGAAGTGATGATCGGCAAGGACGCCAAGCTCGACGCCGGCCATGCCAACGGCACGGCCAACGCTGGTGACGTTACTGTGACCGCGGTCGGCTTCGACAAGCAGATGAGCGGTTACGCCGATGCGGCGGCCTCCATCGACGTTGCCGGCAGCATCACCGGTCGCGACGTCATCCTGCGTGCGGCCAGCGAATCCCGCGTCACCGGTAGCCTGCTGGGCAGCCTGTTCAGCAGCGACGCATTGGCCGCCGATTTCGCCAAGCTCAAAGAGGCCAACAACTGGAGCGACGCCGAAACCTGGTCGAACATCATCGATACGCTCGGCGATGCCAGCAGCCAGACTGCTCAAGCCACTGATCTGGGCACCCTCGGCCTCGACCCAAGCAACTGGAGCGAACTGGCCGCGCTGTTGCCGTTCCTGACGGCGGCCATCGCCAACGCCGATGCCGATGTGAAGGTCGACTCCACCGCAGTCATCCAATCCTTCCGCGACATCAAGATCCAGGCCGACAGCACCCGCTACGTCGACACTTCCACCGGTGCGATTCCGGGACTCAGCGGCAAGCTGCCGTTTAACCTCGGCGCTGCCTACGGTCGCCTGAGTGGCACCACCCAAGTCGATGTCGCCAGCGGCGCCCGCCTGACCGCTGGCCAGGATCTGGTCATCAACGCGCTGAGCGACAACACCCTCAAGCTCGAGTCGACTGCCACCAATTCCAAGGATGGCGACGGCAAGCAGACCAGCACCGCCGGCTTCGCCTTCGGCATGGCCCACACGGACATCGACACCCTCGCCACGGTGAACAAGGGCGCAGTACTGAGCGTCGGCCGTGATGCCTCGCTGACCGCGCTGACCGAGCAGGAGCTGAGCAACCAGGTCACCTTCAAGTCCATCGGCGAAGGCGCCGTCGGCGGCCCAGCGATCGCGCTGACGCTGTTCGACAGCACCACCCGTGCGGTCTGGAATGCGGACCTTGCCGGCACGCGCAATCTCGACGTGTCGGCCATCAACATGGTCTACGAGCAGAGCAACAGCTCGAGCGTGCAGGCCGGAAAAGCCCTGGAAAATTTCGTCACCACCAAGGCGATCAATACCGCCAAACCGCTTACTGACTACCTTGCAAGCAAGGTAAAGCCGCTGTTCGGGATGAACCCCAATCCCAGCGAAACCAAGCCGACAGAGAGCAAATTCCGCCTCGCTTCGGCGCTGGCCATCGGTATCGCCGATCACGAGGCCGAGGCGATCATCGGCAGCAACGGTACGGCGCCGACCCTGTCGCTGACTGGCGATCTCAGCGTGCAGGCGCTGCAGCAGCAGAGCGCGCTGCACAACTCAGCGGAGAGCACCGTCAACGCCAATGCCGACAAGGACGACGGCACCAAGGTCTCGCTCAGCGTCGCCGCGGTGTACAGCCAGCTGCAGCAGCAAACCCGTGCACTCATTGGCGACGGCAGCACCATCACTGCCGGGCGCATCGGCCTTGGCGCGCAGAATATCCAGCTGCTCGACCTCAACGGCCTGGACCGCTGGGGTTCGCTGAACGACATCTACAGCAACCTCAAGCTGCTCGCCGGCAGCCTGCCAGACGTGCCCGGCATGCTGTCCACCAGCTACGCCAACTCCACCGGCGAAGCCGACAAGCTATCGATGACCGGCTCCTTCTCGGTGCTGATCAACGACCTCGATGCCACCGCCTGGGTCGGCGACAACGTCAAGCTGACCGCTACCAATACCAGCGCGGACAGCTGGAGCAACAAGCCGCTCGATGTGCTCGACAAGCTGTACGACGAAGACGGCGATGAGCTCGACCGCCGCAAGGACCTGCGGGACCTTAGCTGGTCCTGGGCCGGCCCGCTGGCTGTACAAGCCAAGAACGAGGTGCAGCAGCTCGGCATCACCGGCAACCTTTGGTGGTCACTGTTCAACAACAATTCTGACGGCGGCGCGGTCGGTGCCGGCGTTAACGTCCAGGTCTCAGGCAACCAGGCCATTGCCGGCATCGGTGCCAACGGTACGCTCAAAGCCAAACGGATTACGGTAAACGCCGAACAGGACGAGCTGCTGATCGGCATCAGCCCATCGGCGGGCAAGGGCGCCAGCGTCGCCGGCAATGGCGCGGTGGTGGTCAACGTGGCTGATGCCACCGTCCATGCCTCGATCCACAACAGCACCGCCGTCGATGCCGATCAGGTCGGTGTCGAAGCCAATCACAAGCTGGGCATGTGGAGTGCCGCCGGGGCGCTGTCCTCGTCTGAAAACACCGGCGTCGGTGCAAGCGTGGCGGTCAATTACCTCGACACCGATGTGCTCGCGCTGGTTGGTGACAACCGGGCCTGGCGTCCGTCCGACGTGCTCGGTTCAGGGACCAACAGCCTGACCAAGGCCACTTGGAAAGTCGACGAAGTGCTGGTCAACGCCGAGAGCACCGGACAGGTCGGCGCCTTCTCGGTGGCCGGCGCGATGGCCAAGACCGAAGAAGAAAAGAAACAACAGGAAGAGCTGGCGGCAAAGGACGGCGGTGGGGATTCCGGCTCGACGCAACTGGCCAGCGGCCTGGGCGATGCGTTGCTACAAACCCTGACCAACGGAATCTCCGGAGTCACCGATGGCCTCACCGCCGCGAAGACCGAGGCGACGAAGGTCAAGGACACCATCGTCGACGTGCCGGACAAGCTCAAGGGCTACTGGGACAAGTTCACCGGACTGTTCAGCAAGGACAGCGGCGGCAGCGACTCCGGCGGGCAGGAACCCGGCAGCAAGCTGACCCTGGCGATCGCAGGCTCCGGCAGCGTCAACGTGTCCGGACAGAAGACCCGCGCTCATCTCGGCGACATCGTGCTCGATCCGCGTGACCCGGCCAAGGGCAGCAAGGTTACCGTGCTGTCGCTGAACCAGACCAACCAGTTCAGCGGTTCGGGCGCCGGTGCGCTGACCCTGGCGGGCGGCAAGAAGAGCGAATTCAGTTCGGCCATTTCCGGCGCTGTCGCCTACAACCACCTGTTCAACGTCACCGAGGCGCTGCTGACCGGCGCCACGTTGCACAGCAACGACCTGCTCAAGGTGCAGGCGGCCAGCGGTGGCGACCAGATCGCCATGGGCCTTGGGTTGTCGGTATCCACGGGCGGCAACACAAATGTCGCCGTGGCGCTTTCCGGCTCCGGCGCGGTGGTCGCCAATACCACCCGTGCGGCGGTGGAAAGTAGCCGCGTCGAGCAGCGCAGCGCGTCGGTCGACGGCATCGCTGTAACCGCCTACGACCGCTCGCGCCTGCTGATCGGCGGCGGCGCGTTCGCCGGCAGCAATGGCAAGGGTGGCAGCGCCGGCGGTGCCCTGGCGCTGGGCCTGGTGTTAAATAAGTTGCAGGCTGAATGGCTGGGGAGCACGGCGACCGGCTTCAAGCGCCTCGATGTCTCCGCAAACAGTGCCTCGCGTGTACTCGCCGGTGCCGTCGGCGCGGCGATCTCCACCGGGCAGGAAAGCGGCGCCGGCTCCGGCGCACTGTTCGTCGTGGTGATGAACAGCGACGTCACCGCCAAGGTGGACGCCAAGAACGGCAACGCCTCGTCGCTCACCGGCGGTGCGGTGAATGTGAACGCTCAAAGTGTGTCCGGTGCACAGGCGCTGGACAGCCTGTTCAGCACGGCCGCGCAGACCTCGCTGGCCGACGCCGGGCTGGACCTCGATGGTTCGAGCACTACCGAGGGCATCGATGGCCAGGTGGCCACCGACGACGACCTGTTCGATGAAGGTGGCGACGCCGGCACTACCAGTTCACACAACCTGTTCACTGGCGAGCTGGCCGGCGAAGCGGTGCTCGGCATCGCCGGCAACCTCGCAGCCACCGGTGGCAAGGCCGCGGTCGGCGGCGCGTTGGGCGTGGTCTACACCGGCAGCGATTACAGCGCCAGCGTGGCCGATACCGCCATCGACCTGACCGGCGACCTGAATATCGCCGCCAGCAACAATACCGACGTGCTCGCGGCCGCCATCGGCGCGGCCGGTGGCAACGGCACCGCAGTATCCGGTTCGGGCACCATCGTCATCGCGCGCGGCAGTGTCGAGGCCACACTCGACATGACGGGGCGCACGCTCAAGGCCGACGACCTGAGCGTCACGGCGGTGAAGAGCGGTGGCTCCTATTCGCTGGCTGGCAACATCACCGGCAGCAGCCAGAATGCATCGGTCGGCGGCGCCTTCAGCCTCAGTGACATGCAGCAGACGGTCAACGCGGAAATCGCCAACGGCACCTACACCCTGACCGGCGATGCCTCCCTGCGTGCCGGTATGGAGAGCCGCATCATCACCGCCGCATTGTCCGGCGCAGTCTCCGGCAGCGGTGTCGCCGTGGGCGGCGCGCTGACTTACAACCGCATCGCCGATACCACCACAGCGCTGTTGCAGAACGCCAGCATGAGCGCGCGCAACCTGGCCATCGCCGCCAGCCAGCCGAATCTCGGCGCGAGCATCTGGTCGGTCGCTTTCAATCTCGCCGCGGCCGGCGGTAGCGCTGGGGTCGGCGCGGCTGTGGCGGTCAACCTGATCGATGCCGAGCGCACGGCCAAGCTGGCGGATAGCACCGTCAACCTCACCGGCGACGCCACCTTGAGCTCCGCGCTGGATGGCGAAATCTGGGGCCTGGGCGTCGACGCGGCCGGCGGCAACACCGCGGGCGTCGGCGGTTCCTTCGTGGTCAACAATATCGGCGGCAGCGACACCGTATCGGTGGAAAACAGCACGCTGACCACCAGTGGCAGCGGCAAGGCGCTGACCGTGGATGCCAGCGGCGGCAATGGTCTGACCATCGCCTCGCTGACCGGCTCGATCACCGGCGGTGGCACGGCCGCGGTGGGCGGCGCGATTTCGGTCAACCGCATCGGCGCCGACCGTACTGCGTTGGTGAAAGACAGCACCATCAGCGGCTTCTCCAGCGCCAGCCTGCTCAGCGGCGTCGAACAGACGATCTATGCCATCGCGGTGGCTGGCGGCGGTGCGGGTACCGTGGCGGTGAACGGGTCGTCGACCAGCAACATTCTCGAGGGCGACGAGCGCGCGGCCATCGAGGGCGGCACCTTTACCGTCGGCTCGCTGAACGTATCCGCCGCCGAGGGTGAACGCACCATCTGGAGCCTGGCCGGGGCCATCAGCGGCGCAGGCACCACGGCAGTTGGCGTGGCCAATGCCAACAACATCATCCTGGCCAAGCGCGACGCGGAGATCCTCAATGCCACGCTGAACCTGACGAGCTCATTGCTACTGGAAAGCGGCGGGGCGGCACACATTCGTTCGGCGGCGGTCGGTGGCGGTGGTGCGGGCACGGCGGCGGCGGGTGCCTCCATCGCGGTCAATGTCATTCAGGGTGAAGAGAACGCCCTGCTCAGCGGCAGCACGGTCAGCGGCGCCACGGCGGTCAATGTCGAGGTGATCGAGGGTGACGCCGACATCAAGACCCTGGCCGGTAACGTACAGGGCGCCGGTACGGGTGCCGGGGCCGGCGCAGTCGCCGTCAGCACCATCGAGCAGAAGCGTCAGGCCAGGGTCGTCAACAGCCTGCTGACCCTGTCGGCTGCTGCACCAATGGTGGTACAGGCGGCCACTCGCGCCCGCATCGACACCATCGCGGTGTCCGGCGCAGGTGCCGGGACCGGCGCGGCCGTGTTCTCCAACACCAGCAACAATATTGGCGCGGTCACGCTGGCGAGCGTTGAGAACAGTGGCGGCACGGCCGGCAAGCTGAGCCTGCTGAGCAGTGATAGCTCCACCATCAATGCACTGGCCGGCGGCGCCGCCGGCGCTGGCACCGCCGCAGTCGGCGCGGCTACGGCGATCAACCGGGTCGCCAGCGAGATCGAATCCAGGCTGACCGGCAGCAAGGGCACCGGCTGGGGCCTGTCGACGCTGCTGGTGGATGCCGATTCCGCAGCGACCATCCGCTCGGCGGCCATCAGCGGCGGCGGCGCCGGCAACGTCGCGGTGCTCGGCTCGTTCGCCACCAACATCATCCAGACCCAGGCCCGCGCCCACCTCGGCGGCGGCGCCAAGGTCATCGCGCAGAACAACCTCGGCGTCAGCGCCAGCAATATCGACAGCATCATTGGCATTGCCGGCGCCGCGGCCGGTAGCGGCAACGCCAGCGTCGGCGCCTCGGTCACCGTCAACCTGATCGAAAGCCAGACCACCGCCTATATCGACGGCAGCACCACCGAGGTCAGCGCCCTCGGCAAGGACGCCAGCGACACCCTGGAAATCGACAGCGGCGAGCTGCTCAACGCGCCGTCTGACGATCACGAATACTGGGCCAGCAGCGGCCAGTTCAACCCGGTACCGAACCTCGGAATCGGCAAGCGCAACATCACCGGCCTTGCAGTGCAGGCCAGCTCGCTGCAGCAGGTCGGACAGATGTCGGTGACCGCCTCGGCGTCCTTCGTGCCGCTCTACAGCGGCGCCGTCGCCGGCCTGAGCAACACCAGCGTGATCGCCGGCAGCACCAGCGCCTACATCGATTCGGCCAAGGTCAACCAAGCCAGCGGCGCGGGCAGCGCGCAAAACGTGCGCGTCGGCGCCAACAGCCACAGCTTCGGCGCCAGCTACCTGGCCAGCCTGTCGTTCTCGCTGGGCGTCACCGCGTTGTCCGGCACTCTCGACAGCACCGTAATCAGCCGCGAAACCCGCGCTTACCTGCGCGGCACCACGCTGGCCAGCAAGGGTGCCACCGAGGTCAACGCCGGCTCCAGCCAGTACGCCAGCAGCGTGATCGCCAGCGCTGCCGGGGGCATCACCGGTGGCGCCGGCAGCGCCGGCCTGCTGGTGCTCAAGGGCACCACCGAGGCGCTGGTCGATGGCGGCAGTGCGCTGACCGTGGGATCGCTCAAGGTGAAGGCCTCGGCACTGCAACAACTTTCGCCGAACGCCGTGGCCATCGCCGGCGGCGCGGTGGGGGCGGGCGGCACCTTCGTCATGGTCTACAACCAGAGCCAGACCCGCGCCTGGGTCGGCGAAGCGCTGACGGCGCCGTTGACCAACGCCAACACCACGGTGCAGGGCGCCGGTGCGGCGGTGAACATCGAGGCCAGCAACGATACCCGTCTGCTGCTCAACGCGGCCGGCGCCAGCGGCGGCGGTGCCGCACTGGCCGGTTCGGCGGCCATCAGCGTAATCGAAACCACCACCGAAGCCGGCGCCAGTCAGGCCGACTTCGGCACTGACGCAGCCAAGCTCGGCAGCCTCACCGTTAATGCCAAGGACAGCGTCAGGGCGATGAGCAATGCCGGCGCCGTCTCGGTCGGCGGCATGTCCATCGGCGGCAGCGCCAACGTGCTGGTCGCCAACAGCGCCACCCGCGCGCTGTTCGATCGCAGCAGTCTGAAGGCCACCGGCGCGTTCAACGTCAAGGCGCTGCGCGAAGGCGATTTCCAGCTCAACACCGTCACCGCCGGCGCCGGGTCCACCGCGCTCGGTGGCAGCATCGGCCTGTTGCTGCTCGGCTCCGGCTCGACCACCGTGACGGCCGGCGGCCAGACCAGCAACCCGCTGGACGAACTGGACAAGGGCGGTAACGGCACTCTGAGTCAGGCCAACAGCTTGGGCAACGCCGACAAGTCCGGCGATCTCAGCTATCAGGATTACGTGTGGAACTCGACCAGCCAGGAGTACGAGCTGGTCACGGTCAAGGACAGCGCTGCGAAAACCTCGGTCAATAGCAGCAGTAAGAACGATCTGGGTGATCGCTTCAGCGCCACCAGCACGCGCAAGCACGAGACGGTGGCGCGGGTCAGCGACAGCAGCATCTCCGTCGGCGGCGCCAGCGAGGTCAGCGCCCAGGACAAGCTCTACAGCCGGAACCTGGCTGGCAACGCCGTGCTCGGCATGGAGGCAGCCGCCGGTGGTGCGTTCGCCTTCACGCTATCGAATGCACTGGTCACGGCGGAAATCCTGTCCAGCACGCTGAACACCGGCAGCCTCTCGGTGAAAGCCGAAGCGCTGGGCCTGAAGAGCGATCCGGCAGTGACCGTACAGAGCCTGAGCGGCAGCGCGGGCTTCGGCGTCGGCCTTGGCGCCTCGGTCGGCGTCGCGGTGATGAACAACAAGGTCAACACCAATCTTGGCGGCACCCTGACCGCCAGCGGCGCGCTGAATGGCAGCGCCAGCGATACCCAGGCCGTCAAAGTCGATGCACTCGGCGCAGCAGCCGGCGTCGGGGTCGGCGCGGGGTTGGTGCTCGGCGTCGCCGCGCATGACAGCCAGGTCGGCCTCAGCGTCAGCCCGAACGCGGTACTCACCGCCAACAGCATCAACCTGTCCGCCACCTCGGCCGGCCCGGCGACGCTGACTGCACGCGGCGCGGCCGGTGGCATCCTCGCCGGCGTCAATGCCAGCATTCTGGTCGCCCGCGATCAGAGCAAGGCGAAAGTGGAGGTCGGCACCAACGCGCGCCTGCTGGCCAGCAATGGGCTGACGCTGAAGGCGCTGGCGATGCCGAAGGTCAGCGCCGAGGCGCTGGGGGTTTCCCTCGGCGGCTATCTATCCGCCGGTGCCACGGTGATCGATGCCCTGGCTAAGTCCGAAGCGCTGCTCAAGCTGGGCGCCGGTGCGCGCCTGCAGGCGGCGCAAGCCAGCCTCACCAGTCAGGTGGCCCGCAATGGCAATGCCGATTCGGTGAATGTGGACGGCCTCGGTGTGGCCGGCGGTATCGGCGTTTCCGCCAACGCGGTGGTGGCCAAGGCCCGTAACGAGAGCTCCAGCCAGCTGATCAGCACCGACTCCACGGAGTTCGTCGGCGTAGGCAACGCCAGCCAGTGGAGCTTCCTGGCCGCTATCGACATCCGTCAGTACGCGGAAACCACCGGCGCGGCACTCGGCCTGCTCACCCTCGGTGCGCATGTCGCCGAAGCCAGCGCCAACGCCACCACCCAGGCGCTCGTCGGTGGTCGCTTCAGCGGCGGCATCGGCAAACTCAGCGTGGCCGCCAGCGCCTCGGTGGACAACGAAGCCCATTCCACCGCCGGTCAGGGCGGTCTGGTCAGCGGTGCGGCGTCCATCGCCAACACCGATGACAACAGCACCACCAAGGCTTACCTGTACGCGCGCGGCACCGGCAGCAGCCAGTCCAGCCTCGGCGCGGTCACCCTGTCGGCGCTGCATCAGTCGCGCTTCAACGCCTTCGTCAACAGCGTCAATGCTGCGCTGGTCGGCGCCAGCGGCGCCCATGCGCAGAACCGCCTGGACCTGAAGACCAGCGCCGAACTGGCGAGCAATTCCTACCTGACCAGCAGCGCCTACGACCAGAGCGCGCGCGCCGAGGTCACCAAACCCGACAGCGGCTACAACGTCGAATCCGGCTCCGGTGGCGTGGTCGATGCCGCGGCGGCGCTGAGCACCACCACCATCAAGCTGACCACTCAGAGTCTGGTCGGCAGCAACGTGCGCCTGCGCCTCGATGGCGACTGGCGCAACCCGGAACATCTGCGCATCCAGGCGTTCAACAGCGTGTTCGCCCGCGACAAGGTCAAGCTCGACAGCGGTGGCGCCATTTCCATTGCCAAGGCGGTCTCGCAGATCGATGTCAGCCAGGCCAATGCCAAGGTCGACATTGCCAGCAGTGCGGATGTCTACAGCGTCGGCGATCTGATCCTCTCGGCCAGCGGGAACTACGACATCGACGCTCGCGCCAACGCCAAGACTTACGGTTTGGCCGGCGCCGCCATGGGCGAGAGCCTGGCCAGGGTCAGCGCCCAGTACGACGTGCTGGTGGGCAGCAACGCCAAGCTGTTCAGCTATGGCGACACCAAGTTCTATGCCGGCTACAGCGTCGCCGGAACCATGAACAAGGCGACCCTGACCGCGCGCACCGACCTGTGGAACAACACCGCCTTCCCGGTGGTGAACGACCCCGAAGCCGACGCCACCTACATTCGCAACAGCAACGTAACCGTCGCCAGCGGCGTCAGCGCGCGCAGCGTGGGCGACATCTACGCTTATGCCGGCAAGGGCTACAGCGTGCTGGTCGGCCAGGGCGTGGGCAAGGACCTCTACCGTGAAGCAGCCGCAGCGCTGCTCAATGCTCTGGGCGGCAACGTATCGCTGGACATCACCGGCGGCTCGACCAACAACGGCGGCACCGCCACCGTGACGGTCAACGGCCAGTTCGATACCGGCGTCTACAGCAAGCAGAGCCTGCAAATCGACGGGCTGAAGTATTACGTCAACGGAGTCGAGATCAATCCCGCCAACGCTGACAGCATCAATCTGCAGGATTCGGACGTGGTCACCGTCGCGCCGATTGTGTCGAAGATCAGCGACGGCATCACCTACAGCATGCGCAGCGGGGAATACTCGCAGCTGATCAGCTCGCGCATCGAAACGCTGCGCGCGCAGATGGCCAACTACGGCCTGTCGCCGTTCGAGAAGGCCGCCTTCCAGGCGGAGCTGAACCTGCTGCAGCAGACGCTGGCGAAGATTTACAAGCAGATGGGCGGCAACCCAGCCACTGGCTCGCTGCCAGGCCAATTGCAGGTGTGGATCCTCGACGTCGACCCGATCCTGGCGCGGCCGGGCAACATCTATGTCACCGGCGACGCGCTGGTCGGCTCCGGCAAGCTCAACGCACCGGGCGACGCGAAAATCGAGATCGTCAACAACAGCGCCGCTTTCCTCAGCCTCAAGGGGCTGGAAATTCCGGATCGCGAAGGCGGGCAACTGCTGTTCAACGACGTCAAGGTCGGCAGCAACGCCAACATCAACGCGCTGAACAAGACCCTCTCGGGTGCCGGCTTCAGCAGCATCCAGGTTGCCGAGAACTCGCCCAGCCCGCAGATTACCGTCATCAACACCTACAACCCGGCGAACGGCGTCAGCGATGCCGGCGGTTTGAAGGCGCCGGCGCCAGACATCTACGTCAACGGCCAGATACTCAACAAGCGCGGCGAGATCGCCCTGACCGCCGCCTACGGCAGCATCTACGCCAACGCCGACATTCGCGGCCAAACGCTCAAGCTCAGTGCCGGTCAGGACTTCGTCCTCAACAACACCGACGGCTTCACCCATATCGGCGGCGACCCGGCGAAGAACAACAACGGCAGCACGCTGAACGGTTCCGCCTCCAGTACCGTGGCCGGCAACAACGTGGTCATCAACGCGCTGTACCTGAACATCAACGGCCTGGTGCAGAGCGGTGTCGCCGACTGGAAAGTCACCATCAACGATGCCGACCTAGCCAGCCTCAACAGCCTGCGCAACGCTTGGAAGAGCGGCGGCGCGGCCGTCGTGCAACTGGTACAGACCGATGCCCGCACCGGCACCGTGGGCTACAGCTACGACTTCCGCAACGAGAGCCTGGTGCTCGACAAGGTCGAGGTCGCCGGCGGCTACATGGAACTGACCGGGCACATCCTCAGCACCGGCAACGGCCAGCTGAAGGTACTCGACGGCTACAACCAGGTCGCGGTGGTGAACAACACCGGCAGCCAGCTGCGCATCAGCGGCATCGACCTGGGCAGTGGCGTGGAGGGCACGTTGCGGATTAACGATGTCGGCCGCGTGTCCGGCTCCACCGATGGCGTGTGGTCGACCATCTACACCCATGTCGGCGACCAGGTGCAGCGCTACGAAGGCTGGAGCGACGCGGTGAAGACCACCTCGGCCTTCCTCAAGGGCACCAGCAACGGTCGCGACACCACTTACAGCACCACCGCCGGGCGCACCTACGTCTGGCTGCAGGGCCGCGACACCAGCGAGACGACGACCAAGGTCGAGTACTGGGACAAGTTCTGGGACTTCATCCCGACCGGAGACGGCACGCTGCTCAGCCTGGACGTCAAGAAAGGGGATAGCACGCCGATTGCTGGCGCCGAGTACATGGGCTCGTCGCCGTTCTATATCGACTACGCCAAGTTCCCTTTGGGCGACATCGCTACCACGATGCGCCTGGTCAATCTGGCACTGAAGGATCCGAACAACGCCGAGCTGGTCGCCTACCGCAGTTATTACTCGCTCAGCGAAGGCCAGGTGCTGTCGCAGAAGGATCAGCGCTACACCACCGATGCCAAAGAGCTGATCAACGAAAGCATGGGTGGCTACTGCAAGAAACATTTCATCTGGTGTCAGGTGTACCGCACCACGCGTACCCGCGTGTATCTGGAAGGCTTCAAGGAGATCGACCGCTACACCGTTCGCGCCGACTCGCCGATCAATATCAGCTTCATCGGCTATGAGGCCGGCAAGGTCGACCTGACCTCGAACGGCAGCGTGACGATGTTGGGTTCGATCTACAACCAGAACGGTGCGACCAATATCACGGTCAGGAACGGCGGGAGCCTCACCCAGGCCAACGACAGCGCGATGATCGCCGCCAGGGACCTGACCCTGAACGTCGCCAACGGCATCGGCGACAGCATCCAGGCGCTGCGCGTGCAGGTGGGCAACAACCTCTCGGCCTACGCGGCGACGGGCAACATCAACCTGCAAGCGCTCAAGTACACCGCCAACCAGGGCGTCAATCTGAGCCGCCTGGAAGCGGCCAATGGCAACGTCAGCCTGGCGGCGCAGGGCAACATCAGCGCCAACGGTGGCGTGGTGGTAAAGGGCAAGTCGATCACCCTGGACGCGTCCGGCAGCATCGGCAGCAGCACCGCGCTGCTCAACCTCGATACCGGCAGCCCCAGCAGCGACAACCCGGCCCTGCTCAAGGCGTCCGGCACTACCGGGGTGTTCGTCGAGGAAGTCAGCGGCGACCTCTGGCTCGACCAGATCGTTTCCACCGGCGGTGACGTGGCGATCAAGGTCCGCAACGGCGACCTGCTCGACGGCAACAGTGACGTCAGCTACGACGAGCGCGGCCTGAGCGAGTTGCAGGACCTCTGGGACAGCATGGGCCTGACCGGCAGCCAGGCCAGCGCGGCCCTGGCCGAGCAGAAGCAAACCCTGATCGACGCCGGCAACCAGCGCTACGCCCGTTACTGGCAGCTGCGTCAGCTGACCCAGAATCCGGACGGCAGCTGGCAGGCGGCCATCTTCGACGAAAACCAGGCCAAGCTCGGCGCGGCACAAGTCGATCAGCTCAAGGCCTTGGGCTGGAGCGACGCTAAGATCACCGCTGAGCAGACCCGCCGAATCGACGACTACAAGGCGATGAACGCCGAGTTCGGCGCCCAGGCGTACAGCGCGTCCTACCAGTACGCGCTCGAGGCCGGCGACAGCCAGGCGCTGGACAGCACCGCCGCCTGGACCAGTGACCAGCTGCGCTATTCGATCGCCTCCAGCCTGCTCAACCGCGGCAGCGGCTCAAGCGCGACCAACGAGACGATGAACGTCCAGGGCCGCAACGTCAGCCTCGATGCCAACCGCATCGGCAAGCTGCTCGACGCCGACGTGGTCATCGACCTCAGCGGCGGGGCAGCCAGCCTGACCACCGCCCAGCGTGCCGCGCTGGCCGGGGCCGAACAGGATGACATCTACTTCGACGCGTCCAACCCGCTGCGTTTCAGCATCGCCCAGCGCGACGACGTCAACGTCACCGCCACCGGCACCATCAGCGCCACCGCGGACGGCGACATCTACCTGGGCGGCCAGCAGGACTTCAACATCTACAACGTCGACGGCCAGACCGTGCGCATCAAGACCGATGGCAACATCGAAAGCGCCAACGGCGGCAACGTGGTGGTGAAGGGGCATGACGTGGTGCTGGAAGCCGGCAACGGCTCGATCGGCGCCAACGGCGGACTGCACACTCAGGTCACCGGCAACCTGACGGCACGCGCCGACCTGCTGCACCTGATCAACCACGGCAACCTGAGCATTCAGCGACTGACAGGCGTCGATTCGCTGACGCTGAAGGTACTCGGCAACCTGAGCTCCGCCAGCCAGTTGGGCGAGAACCTGCTGGGCGGCGCGGTCAACCTCACGGTTAGCGGCGACGTCGGTAGCGAAGACGATCGCGTGCAGATCGGCACGGGCGGGGTCAACGACGAGATCGTTCTGGATATCGACGGCAACGCCTGGATCGGCGGCCTGCAAGGCACGGCCAGCAGCGCGGGCATTCTGCGCCTGGGCGATGCAACCGTCGGTGGCACCCTGGACATCGGCCAGACCCGCGACCTGACGCAAACCGGCGACTGGAGCCTCGGCGGCCTGTACGCCACCCTCGGCGGCAACTGGACCATGGCTGACGGAAGCTCGGTAACGGCCGCCAACGGGCTGTTCGCCCGGGTCAACGGCGCGGCCACGCTGGCCGACCTGGTCACCACCGGCACCAACGCCAGCCTCGATATCGAGGCCTACACCCTGGCCACCACCTCGGCGGGCAGCACCTGGACTAGCGCCAACACGCTGCGCCTGCGCGGTTATGGCGATATCGGCAGCAGCGCGCTCTACGCCACGCTGGCCGGCCAGAACCTGGACATCGGCAGCACCACCGGGCGGCTCTACGCCAATCTGACGGCCGGCATCCGGGGCGGCTCGCTGGTCACCGCGGGCGATCAGTTCCTGGTGAGCCGAGGCACGCTGGAGCTGACCTCGGTGAGCAGCCTCGCCGGCGCGGTGCAACTGCGTGGTGCCGGGCTGGTGGACATCGCCAGCCTCAGCGCGCGCGACGATCTCGACCTTGCTGGCGCCAGCCTGCGGCTCGGCAATGCACAGAGCCTCGAAGGCGGGCTGCTGATCGACCTCTCCGGCGACCTCGAAGCGGACACCCTGGCCGCCCACGGCAACTGGATGCTCGACGCGGCGAGTGCAACGGTCGGCAGCGCCACCGTTGGCGGCAACGTGCAGCACACCCTGAGCGGCGACCTGCAGTTGGGCACGCTGGACGGCGAAGGCAACTGGAACCTGACGGCGGCCAGCGCCACCATCGGCAGCGCCGACCTGGCGGGCAATGTGGTGCAGACCATCACCGGCGCGCTGGACATGGCCAGCCTCAAGGCGGGCGGCCTGTGGACACTGAACGGCGGCAAGACCACCGTCGACACAGCGAATGTCACCGGTGCCGCTAATCTGACCCTGACCGATCTGCTGACGCTGACCAGTTTTACCGGTGGCAACAGCTGGACCCTTAAGGGCACCAATGCCAACCTCGGCCAGGCGACTGTTCAGGGGCTGTTCGACATGGACCTGAGCGGCGATCTGCAACAGCTGACTCAACTGACCGGCCAGCAAGGCTGGGCGCTCAAGGCGGTGAACGCCAACGTCACCGATGCGGATCTGGTCGGCAACGTACAGCACACCCTGTCCGGCGACCTGCAACTGGGCAATCTGGACGGCGAAGGCAACTGGAACCTGACAGCCGCCAGCGCCACCGTCGGCAGCGCCGACTTGGCGGGCAGTGTGGTGCAGACCATCACCGGCGCACTGGACATGACCAGCCTCAAGGCGGGCGGCCTGTGGACACTGAACGGCGGCAAGACCATCGTCGACACAGCGAATATCACCGGTGCGGCCAGCCTGACCCTGACCGACCTGCTGACGCTGAACAGCTTCACCGGCGGCAACAGCTGGACCCTCAAGGGCACCGACGCCAGCCTCGGTGTTGCCACCGTCCAGGGCCTGGTCGACATGGACCTGAGCGGCAACCTGCAACAGCTGACCCAACTGACCGGCCAGCAAGGCTGGACGCTGAAGGCGGTGAACGCCAACATCACCGACGCCGATCTGGTCGGCAACATGCAGCACACCCTGACGGGCAACCTGCAGCTCGGCACGCTGGAAGGTGAAGGTAGCTGGAACCTGACGGCGGCCAGCGCCACTGTCGACAGCGCCGACCTGGCGGGCAATGTGGTGCAGACCGTAACCGGCGAGCTGAACATGACCAGCCTCAAGGCGGGCGGCCTGTGGACACTGAACGGCGGCAAGACCACCGTCGACACAGCGAATGTCACCGGTGCGGCCAACCTGACCCTGACCGATCTGCTGACGCTGAACAGCTTCACCGGTGGCAACAGCTGGACGCTCAAGGGCACCGACGCCAGCCTCGGGGACGCCACCGTCCAGGGGCAGGTCGACATGGGCCTGAGCGGCGACCTGTTGAAACTGACCCAGCTCAGCGGCCAGCAGGGCTGGACGCTGAAGGCGGTGAACGCCAACGTCACGGATGCCGACCTGGTCGGCGACGTGCAGCACACCCTGAGCGGCGACCTGCAACTGGGTTCGCTGACCACCGACGACGGTGATGCCACCTTCACCCTGGGCAGCGCCACTCGGATCGACGCGTTGGACATCATCGGCGATCTCGACCTGGACGTCACCGGGCCGATGAGCCTCGCCCTGGCTGACGTCAGTGGCAATACCGATCTGACCCACCGCGGTGTCGCCGGCACCCTGCTGCAATACGGCACGCTGAATGTCGACGGGACACTCGCCGTCAGCGGTGCGGGCGACTGGATCGGTGCCACCGCCCACGTCGGCGGCGATGTCACCTACGATGTCGGCAGCGCCGAACTTGGCCTGCTCGACAGCGCCACCGGCGTGCTGTCGCTGAAGGCGGCCGGCCTGTTCGCCGCGGATACGCTGACCAGCGCGCAGCGCTGGGTACGCCTGGACGCCGGCAGTTCCGTTCTCGGCGACGTGACGGCCTTCGATACCCTGACCGTGGAAACCAACGGTGATCTGAGCATCCTCAGTGGCCGCTCGGGTGGGGATCTCAGCCTGACCACCGTCGCCGGCTCGTTGGGTACCATTCGCTTCGGCGTCTTGGCCGATCCGAACGACCCGAACGTGCTGGTGCCGGCGCACCTGTATTCCGATCAGAACCTGTTGGTGAAAACCGACGGAGATGTGTTCGGTGGCAATGCCGAGGCGAAGCAGCTGGTCACGCTGATCGGCCGCAACCTGTTCTTCGGCCGCGCCCAGAGCCTGGACGAAGACGTGTTCCTGCAGAGCACCGGCCTGCTCGACGATCAGCAGGGCAACATCACCGGCCTGTTGGTCGACGCCAAGCGCGACGTGTCGATCATTGCCAACGGCGACCTCAACATGCCGACCGTGAAGTTCGGCGGCACCTACTCGCTGAAGGCCGGGCGCGACCTCACCGTGGGCGTGGGCCGCGACCTCAACGTCAGCGGTTACGCCGAAGCAGGCCGGGACCTGAAGTTCATCATCGCCGGCAAGGTCGACCTCAAGGGCGTGCGTGCCGGTCGCCATGCCAGTATCGAATCGGGTCAGTACATCAATATCGGCGAAAGCGTGACCGCCGGCGGCAATATCACCTTGATTGCAGCCAACGGCGACGTCACGGTCGGCGACGGTATCGTCTCCACTGGCTTGCCGTACGAAGGCCAGATGCTGCACGGCGACGTCGTGGTCAGCGCCTCGGGCAATGTGGTCACGCCGGTAATCAGCGCAGCCAACGGCAAGATCGAAGTCCAGGGCCAGAACCTGCTGATAGACGATCTGCAGGCCAGCGAGCAGATCGACCTGTTGGCGCGCGGCCTGATCAAGGTCGCCGGCACCAGCACGAGCCTGGGCTACCAGCACTGGGATGCGGCGCAGACCATCGACTTCGGCAACCTGCTCGCCGGCGGCGATGGGCGTCTGTCGGCCGGGGGCGATATCGTCGGCGAGCGCATGGAGGCCAGCGAGATCCGAGTCGACGGCCACAGCCTGCGCTTCACCAACCTGACCTCGGGCAGCGACACCGATCTGCAGGCGCGCGGCTTGATCAAAGTCACCGGCACCAGCACGAGCCAGGGCTACCAGCACTGGGATGCGGCACAGACCATCGACTTCGGCAACCTGCTCGCCGGCGGCGATGGGCGTCTGTCGGCTGGTGGGGACATCACCGGCGAGCGCATGGAGGCCAGCGATATAGAGGTCGACGGCCACAGCCTGCGCTTCACCAACCTGAGCTCGGGCAGCGACATCGATCTGCTGGCGCGCGGCCTGGTCAATATCGCTGGCACCAGCCAGAGCCTGGGCTCGCAGCACTGGCACGTGGACGAAAGCGTTTTCTTCAACCGCCTGCTGGCCAACGGCCAGGCGCTGCTCGACAGCCTGATGACCACCCGGGGCAACGTGCTGCGCGCCGACCAGGGCGCGACCGTAAATGCCGGCTGGCGCAATCAGGTAGCGGGCAACGCCGACGTGCTGCTCGGCCAGGTCACTGCACCGACGCTAAGCCTGTGGGCCGGCAACCTGATCCGCGTGGCTGATGCCAATCTTGGGCAGTCCGTTGACCTGCACGGCCAGGACATCGAGCTCTATGGCCGTCACACCGGTTCGGGTCAGCTGAACATGTGGGTGGAAGGTAGCGACGAGGCGCTGGCCCGTCGGTTCACCACGCACCTGAGCGCGGCAGACATCCTTTCTCCACGCCTGTACGCCATCGACAGCGTAATCCGCACCGATGGCAGCCGCATCGATCTTCAGGACGCCATGGGCGTCGACCATCTGTCGCTGTACACCGCAGAAGCCACAGTCATTGCCGATAACCTGACGCCTGCCTATCGCGCCGACGCCGATGTGCAGTTGTACGAGTTGGACAAGGCGTTCCAGCTCAAGCAAGACGCCTTGACCAGTACGACCAGCGCTTATGTGTTGCACCGCAAGTCCACTCACCAAGTGCTGGTGCAGAACTTCAGCGAAGAGCACGCGGTGCAGCCGACGGGGGTGCTGGTACAGGGCGTGAGTGCGGCGCGTTATGTCGAGCAGATGGTCGGCGTGGTGACCGCTCAAACCGCCCAGCAGGCCGCTCAGGCGGCGCAGGCAGCCGCCGCTGCGGCCGTTGCCGCCGCACAGCAAGCGGCCAGCCGCAGCCAGCCGCCGATCAATCAGGGCCCGGTGGACAACCGAGTCAACAGCCAAATGCCTGCCTCGTACGGGGCAACCGGAGCAACGCAGTGGGAGCTTTGAACGTATCGCGATGGCCAGGTCTTGCCGTTGTCGGCCGTTGCGGACTGAATGCGCTGGGGCTCGCTCTGCTGCTGGCCGGTGAAGCGCAGGCCCAGGTGCCGCCGGCCGGCGTGCCGGGGCAGATCGACCCCGGTTTGCAACGCGAGCAGCTGGAGCGCAACCAGCGCCAGCAAGCCATCGAGGAGCGCGCCAGGCGGGTCGTGGTGCCGGCGCTCAAGGGCGAGGCGCCGGATGCGCAGCAGTTGCCCGAGCAGGGCGAGCGCTTCGAGCTCAGCGGCATCAGTTTCAATGCCTCGGTATTCCTGGAGAAGCAAACGCTCGAAGCACTGGCGCGGCCGTACATCGGTCGCCCGATCACCTTCGCCGACCTCAACGCGCTGCTGCGTGAAGTGAACGCTCTGTACGAACAGCAGGGCCAGCTCACCGCCCGGGCGCTGATCCCGCCACAGACACTGAGCGATGGCCGCCTGAGGATCGTGCTGGTGGAGGCGAAAGTCGACCAAGTGATCTGGCAGGGGCAGCCGCCGAAGGTCGACCAGGCGTTCTACGAGGCGCGCATGCCGGTACAATCCGGCGAGACGCTGGACAGCCTGGCGCTGATGAATTCGATCGAGCGCTTCAATGCCACCACGCCGGGACCCCAGGTCACCGCCAGCCTGGCGCCGGGCCAGAGTTTCGGCACCACACGCGTCGAGCTCGAGGCGTTCGAGCCCGGCACCTTTCAGTGGTCGGCCTTCGTCAACAACTATGGCAACGAAGGCACCGGTCGCGAGCAGTACGGCGGAACGGCCACCTGGTTCTCGCCGACTGGCGTGGCGGATGCGTTCAGCGCCATCGTCGTTGCCACCTCCGGTTCGCAGTACGGCAGCCTGCGCTACAGCC
The DNA here is from genome assembly GCF_045999685.1 of Stutzerimonas sp. VN223-3. NCBI lineage: Bacteria > Pseudomonadati > Pseudomonadota > Gammaproteobacteria > Pseudomonadales > Pseudomonadaceae > Stutzerimonas > Stutzerimonas sp. VN223-3. Next base: position 745,438 of record NZ_RBEC01000002.1, read on the forward strand.
GTCCGGTCAACCGCTACAACGGCATCGCCTATGTCGAGGCCGGGGCCAACACGCTGGAAATTCAGACCGGGCCGTTCGCCGCGTTGAACATCGAGGGCGAGTCGCAGACCTACGGCCTGGGTTACGACCAGCCCTGGTGGATCGATCGCCAGTGGTTGCTGCTCGGCGGCCTTGGCTGGAATCACCAGGAATCCGAGACCACCATCGAAGGGCTCGCGCTCAGCGAAACCAGCGTCGACGAGATCGTGCTCAAGGGCCAGTTCGAATACCGCGCGGCACCGTGGTATGCGCGCTATGAACAGCGCATCCGGCAGGCCAACACCGACAACCAGGTCACCGGCGAAAGCGGCAGCTACCAGCTGCTCAACGGCACGGCCTACCTGAGCCGCTCGTTGGCGGAGCAGCGGTTTGAAGTCGTGGGCCGCCTCGGTTGGCAGTACGCCAGCGATACCGAAACGCTGCCGTCCACCTTGCTCTATCAGTTCGGCGGCATCAGCAGCGTCCGTGGCTACGATCCGGGCGTGATCGCTGCACCACAGGGTATGACGCTGAATCTTGAGGCCTACTGGAATTACAGCGAGCGGTGGCAGCCGTTCGTGTTCTTCGACTACGGTCGCGCCATGGAGCTGGGCACGGCGGACGTGGACCTCGACAGCATCGGCGTCGGGCTCAACTTCAACTGGGGCAAGCACCTGAGCGTCAGCGTGGTTGCCGCCAATACTCTCACCGACGTGGTGCCTGACCAGGATAGCGGACAAGTCCTGGCGCAGATTACCCTTCGCTAATCGCTTCACGGAGATCTTCATGACCACCATGCTGCTGTATAAAGAAATCAAGGCGTTGAACCGCGATGAGCACAAGGGCCTCAAGCTGAAAGCCGCGCCGAATTGCGATTTTGCTGCCAATACCCACCTGGTGCCGATAGCCGGGCTGGAGTTCTTCCAGGCCGCGCGTCACTACCCGATCGTCTTCATCGGTGAAGGTGCTCAGGCCATGCCCATCGCCTTGCTCGGCCTCAAAGACGGCCACAACGGCTACATCGACGAGCAGCACGCTTGGCAGCCCAATACCTACATTCCCGCGTTCGTCCGCCGTTACCCGTTCGTGCTGGCACAGGACGATGCCAACAACTTTACCGTCTGCTTCGATGCCGCCTATCACGGTTGGAACGAAGAAGAAGGTCGTGAACTGTTCGATGCCGAAGGCAAGAACACTGAATTCCTCGATGAGATGATTCAGTTCCTGCAGAACTTCACTGCCGAGATGGAGCGCACCCGCCTGTTCGTCGCCAAACTCAACGAACTGGAGCTGCTTTCAGCGCGCACGCTCAAGCTGAACCACACCAGCGGCGAAAGCTTCGTGCTCAGCGATTTCCAGGCAGTGGACGAAGAGAAGTTCATGGCACTGGGCGACGAGCAGATTCTGGAACTGCACAAGTCCGGTGTGCTCGGGTGGGTCTACGCGCATCTGATGTCGCTGGGCAACACCAACCAGCTGTTCGACCACTACCTGGCGCGCAAGGCGCAGGATGGCGCCGACGCCTGAGTGGACCCGCGCCGGCTCAGCCCTTGCCCTTGGTTCGCGTCAGATGCGGGCCGGCGTTTTTTTCCAGGTACTGGATGATCAAACCGGCGACGTCCTTGCCAGTGGTTTCCTCGATACCGGCCAGGCCTGGCGAGGAGTTCACTTCCATCACCAACGGGCCGTGGTTGGAGCGCAGGATATCGACGCCGGCTACACTCAGGCCCATCACCTTGGCGGCACGGATCGCGGTCATGCGTTCTTCCGGGGTGATCTTGATCAGGCTGGCGGTGCCGCCGCGGTGCAGGTTGGAGCGGAATTCGCCGGGCTTGGCCTGACGCTTCATGGCGGCGATCACCTTGTCGCCGACGACGAAGCAGCGAATGTCCGCGCCGCCGGCTTCCTTGATGTATTCCTGAACCATGATGTCCTGCTTCAGGCCCATGAAGGCCTCGATGACCGACTCGGCAGCCGTGGCGGTTTCGCACATGACCACGCCGATGCCCTGGGTGCCCTCGAGCACCTTGATCACCAGCGGCGCACCGTTGACCATCTGGATCAGGTCGGCAATGTCGTCCGGCGAGTGGGCGAAGCCGGTTACCGGCAGGCCGATGCCGCGACGCGACAACAGCTGGAGCGAGCGCAGCTTGTCCCGTGAACGGGCAATCGCAACCGACTCGTTGAGCGGGAACACGCCCTGCATCTCGAACTGGCGCAGCACCGCGCAGCCATAAAAAGTGACCGAGGCGCCGATCCGCGGGATCACCGCATCGAAGCCTTCCAGTGGGCGGCCGCGGTAGTGAATCTGCGGCTTATGGCTGGCGATATTCATGTAGGCGCGCAGGGTGTCGATCACCACCACTTCATGGCCACGTTGCTGACCGGCCTCCACCAGGCGGCGGGTCGAGTACAAACGTGGATTGCGCGACAGCACGGCGATTTTCATTGGGCACCGGGAGAGGTAAGGGTTTGGGGTTTTTCCTGCACGTAGGTGCGTGCAGGGTCGACCAGCCATTTGCCGTCCATCAGGGCTTTTGACCCCAGCAGCAGGCGATAGCGCATGGTCTTGCGACAGGTAAGGGTGAATTCCACTGGCCACAGGTGGCTGCCCAGCGCCAGCAGCGTACGCACCACGTAGCGGGTCTGTACGTGGCCATTCGAACTCTTGATGATCTTGCGCGCCACCAGCGGCGCTTCGCAGCGATGCCGGCTCTGCACGAGCGTGCCCAGATGCGCGGTAAAACGAACCCAGCGCTTGCCGCCGCGCTCGAATTCGCTGATCTCGGTGGCATGCAGTGCGGAGGTGCTGGCACCGGTATCGATCTTTGCGCGCAGACCGACCACGCCGAGTTCGGGCAGGGCGATCCATTCGCGCAAACCGATGACTATTTGGGGGTCGGGACTATTCAAAAAACGTATCCAGTAGATTTCCGCGCATTCTAGACGGGGTACATGACAACCGCATCTACCTGTACGACCCTATGACAACGAGACGTTACGCAGAGTTGAACGATGAGCGAAAAAGATGACGGCAAAGTCCGCCTGGACAAGTGGTTGTGGGCCGCACGCTTCTATAAGACTCGCGCCCTGGCGAAGGCCGCCATCGAGGGTGGCAAGGTGCATTGTCGCGGCGAGCGCTGCAAACCGAGCAAGGAACCGAAGGTTGGCGAGGAGTTGGTCGTTCGCGCCGGCTTCGATGAGCGCACCGTGGTCATCCGCGCCCTTTCTGCGGTGCGAAAGGGCGCTCCGGAAGCGCAACTGTTATATGAGGAAACCGCTGACAGTCTGGCCCGGCGCGAAAACGCCGCCGCCATGCGCAAGGCCGGGACTCTCGGAGTGGAAACCGATGGCAGACCGAGCAAGAAACAGCGCCGCGCCTTGCAGCGCTTTCGCTCGGACGCCGAATGATTCCACCGGTTGGATGGTCGCCACTTTCGCCCTAGAATGCGGTCCCTTCTCTCAGGCGCCCATGCAGATTCCGAGATTCGATGAATCGCGGTATCCCAGCCAACGGCCCCGGCCTTCCACCTGCTCTGGTCATGCCCATGCTCGATTCCGATTACACCCAGCGTTTCCTTTTCGATAACACCGACGTGCGGGGCGAGTGGGTCGGGCTCGAGCGCAGCTATGCCGAAGTGCTGGCCAAACACGCCTACCCGGAGCCGGTCGCCCAGCTGCTCGGCGAACTGCTCGCCGCAGCGGCGCTGCTGGTCGGTACGCTGAAGTTCGACGGGCTGATGGTGTTGCAGGCGCGTTCAGCTGGCGCGGTGCCTCTGTTGATGGTGGAGTGCTCGAGCGACCGCGAAGTGCGCGGCATCGCCCGCTATCACGAAGAGCAACTGACCCCCGGTGCGACACTGGCCGAGCTGATGCCCGAAGGCGTGCTGGCGATGACCATCGATCCAGCCAAGGGCCAGCGTTATCAGGGCATCGTTGCGCTGGATGGCGCGACCCTGGCGGAAAGCCTGTCGAGCTATTTCGCATCGTCCGAGCAATTACCGACGCGCTTCTGGCTTGCCGCCGATGGCCGCCGTGCCTGCGGCATGCTGCTGCAGCAGCTACCGGCCGATCGCATCCGTGACGGTGAAGAACGCGAAGCCAGCTGGCAGCACTTGCGCACCCTTGCCGATACGCTGTCGACCGAAGAACTGCTCGGTCTCGATACCCAGACCGTGCTGCACCGGCTCTATCACGAAGAGCAGGTGCGCCTGTTCGAGCCGCGGCCGATCGTCTTCCGCTGCAGCTGCTCGCGCGAACGCTCGGCCAATGCGGTGATCAGCCTCGGTCAGCACGATGCCGAGCAGCTGCTCAACGAACAGGGCGGCGCAATCTCCATCGACTGCCAGTTCTGCAATCACAGCTACCGCTTCGATGCGGCCGATATCGCCCAGTTGTTCGCTGGTGCGGGAACCGAGGGCCCTTCCGGCACGCGGCATTAAAAGGCCGTGGGGCGTAGAACCTTTTCGCCATTACGCCCTCATACCCAGCGCAGCGTCATTTCTGTCATAATCGCGCGCACTTTTTTTCGATGTAGTTCACTGTCAGGTGGGCTACAACAGCATGGAGGATTCGGCCCAAGGCCGACGGAAACTCATGACGCAAGCTATTAACGCCGTGTACGTTGATATCAGCACCGCTCGATTGATCGAAGAAGCCATCAAGCGCGGTGAGGGTGAATTGGCCGCCAATGGCGCGCTCGTTGTCAGAACTGGTCATCGGACCGGTCGTTCGCCAGCCGATCGCTATATCGTCGAAGAGCCGAGCACCAAGGATTCCATCGCCTGGGGCCCGATCAACCGTCCGTTCCCTGCCGACAAGTTCGATGCCCTGTGGGATCGCGTCGAGGCCTTCAACAAGGCCCAGGAACACTTCGTTTCCCACGTCCATGTAGGCTCGTCCGAGGGCCACTACCTGGCGGTCAAGATGACCACCGCGACAGCCTGGCAGAACCTCTTCGGTCGCCAGCTATTCATCAACCCGGCGCAGTACAACCCAGCCGGCAAGGAAGAATGGCAGGTTCTCAACGTCGCCAACTTCGAATGCTCCCCTGAGCGTGACGGCACCAACTCCGATGGTTGCGTGATCATCAATTTCGCTGCCAAGAAGGTCCTCATCGCCGGTATGCGCTACGCCGGTGAAATGAAGAAGGCCATGTTCTCCGTACAAAACTATCTGCTGCCCGAAGCCGACGTGCTGCCGATGCACTGCGCTGCCAACATCGGCGAAGAAGGTGATGTCACCCTATTCTTCGGCCTGTCCGGCACTGGCAAGACCACCCTGTCCGCCGACGAATCGCGTTACCTGATCGGCGACGACGAACACGGCTGGGGCACCGGTGTGGTGTTCAACATCGAGGGGGGCTGCTACGCCAAGTGCATCGACCTGTCCGAGAAGAACGAGCCGGTGATCTGGAAAGCCATCCAGTTCGGCACCGTGCTGGAAAACGTCGTGCTCGATGACGAGCGCATCGCTGACTACACCGATGACAGCCTGACGCAGAACAGCCGCGCCGCCTACCCGCTGGAGTACGTCGAGAAGCGTTCCGAGAAGAACCTCGGCGGCGAGCCGAACGCGGTGATTTTCCTGACCTGCGACCTGACCGGCGTGCTGCCGCCCGTTTCGATCCTTAACGATGAACAGGCGGCCTACCACTTCCTCTCCGGCTACACCGCACTGGTCGGTTCCACCGAGATGGGTTCGGGCAGCGGCATCAAGTCGACGTTCTCCACCTGCTTCGGCGCGCCATTCTTCCCGCGTCCGGCCGGTGTTTACGCCGAGCTGCTGATCAAGCGCATTCAGGCGTTCGGTTCAAAGGTCTATCTGGTTAATACCGGCTGGACCGGTGGCGGTTACGGCGTTGGCAAGCGCTTCAATATCCCGACTACGCGGGCTGTGATCGCGGCGATCCAGAGCGGCGCGTTGATCGGTGCGCAAACCCAGCACCTGCCGATCATCAACCTGGACGTGCCGACGGCCGTCCCGGGTGTCGACACTCAGCTGCTCAACCCGCGCAATACCTGGGCTGACCAGAACGCCTACGACGAAGCGGCTAAAGAGCTGGCGAACAAGTTCATCGAGAACTTCAAGAAGTTCGATGTCTCCGACGCCATCAAGGCCGCAGGCCCGCAGCTTTAAGCCGTAAGCCGTTGCGTCAGAACTAGCCGCCCCCGGGCGGCTTTTTCGTGGCTGCTCACCAGAAGATGTGTGTTAGCCGTTCGTGTCCGTAGGGTGGGCCGGGCGGCGCTCCGCTTTAGCCCACCGCCTGCGACATCGGTGGGCTAAAGCCCACCCTACGGCATATACAGAACTATGCGTCTCAAGCCCACCTGTACCGTCCAAAGAATCAACGACTGCGATAGATATCATCAGCAAAGACGCATGGATTCGATCATTCCGTCGACATAGCATGGCAGCCACACTTTCAACCCGTGGAGCCGTTCATGCACATCGAAGAAGCTATCCAAACCCGTCGCGCCATCAAGGCCTACGACACCGACTTCCAGCTCAGCCGGGAAGAAAAGGACGAACTGCTGCAATTGACGCTGCTAGCCCCGTCGGCTTTTAACCTGCAGCATGTGCGCTTCGTCGAGGTCAGCGATCCGGCATTGCGCGCGCAGATTCGTGAGGTGGGTTGGAACCAGGCGCAGATGACCGATGCGTCAATGCTGGTGGTGGTTTGCGCGCAGCTGGACAGCTGGGAGAAGAATGTACGCCGCGTTTGGGAAGGCACGCCGCCGGAAGTGCAGGACTATATGGCTGGCGCCATCGATAACTACTACCGCGGCAGGCCGCAGGTACAGCGCGACGAAGCCATGCGCAGCTGCGGCTTGATGGCCCAAACACTGATGCTCGCCGCCCGTGGCAAGGGGCTGGATTCCTGCCCCATGGATGGCTTTGATTTCGACGCGGTCGGTAAGTTGATCAACCTGCCGGAAAACCATGTCATCGCCATGATGGTCGCGGTGGGCAAGCGGGCCGCCGAACCCAAGCCGCGTGTCGGTAAGCTGCCGTTCGATGAAGTGATCATCCGCGATCGGTTCTAAGCATGCAGCAAGGGGCGCTCGGTATGGCGCCCCTTCGTTGTCAATCAACCTTTCAGTTGACCAGAGCCCTGCAGCCCAGCAAGTCCGTCGGAGCGCCGGCTATCGAGACGGCCGATATCAGTTCTGGTTCTTGCAGGCATCGGACAAGGTCCGATACGAAAGCTTGCGTACCTCGCCGGCGGAATCGCGATAAGTCATGACCGCGTCGGTAACCTCGCAATAGGGTGTGGGTTCGATCTTGATCGACATCACAGACGCGATGTCGGTCTTGGTACCGTAGGTGTAGGTCTCGGGTTCGGCGCTGTTGGCATGGACGAGCGAGGCGGCGGATAGCAGAAGGGCAGTGGTAGCAAGGGTAACGCGCATGGTGGGGCATCCTGTGTTCTGATTCGTATGGCGTCCTGTTCACGAGCCGCATCACCTGATCCAGCTTCGCTTATGGTTTTTCTCAGGGCCCGGCGATCGTAAAAGTAGTGAGCTTGCTAACGATAATTGCGGTTTCCAATGATCGTGATTGAGCGAAATGTTGGCCGCCTCGCTTGCTGCAGACCTGCAAGTGCTCTTGCATCCCTTGGCCGAATTCTCCGAGCGATTATCGACGGCTGACCGCGCCCTGGCCGCCCGTTTGCTTTACCGTCTCCCTCCTTTTGCTACCCTCCGACTCCCAGTCAAAGGAGTGACTCAGCATGATCGAACAGACCCTCGCCCAGACGTTTGGCTACGACGGTTTCCGCTCTGGTCAGGAACAGGCCATTCGCGCCGTGGTGGCCGGTCGCTCGGCTGCAGCGATCTTCCCGACCGGCTCCGGCAAGTCCCTGTGTTATCAGCTGCCGGCGCTGTTGCTGCCGCATCTGACGCTGGTTGTATCGCCCTTGTTGGCGCTGATGCAGGATCAACTGGCGTTCTTGCATCGGCATGGCATCGCCGCTGGCAGCATCGATTCGGCGCAGAGCCGCGAGCAAGCCAGCGAGACCATGGCACGCGCCAAGTCGGGTGAATTGAAGATCCTGATGATCTCGGTGGAGCGTCTGAAGAACGAGCGCTTTCGCCACTTCATCAGTCAGGTGCCGATCTCGCTGTTGGTGGTGGACGAGGCGCACTGCATCTCCGAGTGGGGCCACAACTTCCGCCCGGACTACCTCAAGCTTCCCGATTATCAACGCCAGTTCAATATTCCTCAGGTACTGCTGCTGACCGCCACGGCTACGCCGCCGGTGATCGCCGACATGCAGGCCAAATTCGCCATTGCCACGGGCGATGTGGTGACTACCGGCTTCTATCGTCCCAACCTCAATTTGCTGGTCGAGCCGGTCAGCGGATTCAACAAGCAGCGCCGGCTGGTGGAGTGGCTGGCAGACAAGGCTGGCCAACCGACCATCGTCTACGTTACCCAACAGAAAACCGCCGAGCAGGTCTCCGAGCACCTGGCGCAGCGAGGCTTTCCGGCCAGCGCCTACCACGCCGGCATGGATCACGAGCTGCGCGAATCGATCCAGCGCCGCTTCATGGACGGCGAGCTGAACTGCATCGTCGCCACCATCGCCTTCGGCATGGGCATCGACAAGTCGGATATCCGCAACGTGGTGCATTACGACCTACCCAAGTCGGTGGAGAACTACAGCCAGGAAATCGGCCGTGCCGGGCGCGACGGCCAGCCGTCGGACTGCTTGGTGCTGGCCAATCGCGACAGCCTCAGCGTGCTGCAGAACTACGTTTACGGCGACACGCCGGAGCGCGAGGGCATCCGCTGCGTCCTCGACGAGCTGTTGCAGGCCGCCGCTCCGGATCAACGGGGTGGCGGCCAATGGGAGCTGATGCTCAATCAGCTGTCCGACCAGAGCAACATTCGCCAGCTGCCGCTGAAAACCCTGCTGGTTCAGCTGGAACTCAAGGGCATCATCGCCCCACGCTTCGCCTATTTCGCCGAATATCGCTTCAAGTACCTTCTCGAACCCGAGGCGCTGGTGGCGAAATTTGACGGCGAGCGTCGGCAGTTCGTCGAAGCCATCGTGCAGACCTCGGCCCCAGCGCGAACCTGGTGCACGCTGGACTTCGATGCGCTCTACCAGCAGCACGGCGCCGATCGGGCGCGGGTGGTCAAAGCGCTGGAGTATTTTCAAGAAAAGTGTTGGATCGAGCTGGAAAGCAAACAGATGACCGAGGTCTACGCGCTGCTGGACCCAAGCTTCGATCCTGATTCGCTCAGCGCTGAACTGCACGCCTATTTCAAACAGCACGAAACCAGTGAAATCATCCGTATCGACAACATGCTGGCGCTGTTCGGGTCGCGTGAATGCCTCAGCCAGCGCCTGGCTGCGTATTTCGGTGACCGCCAGGCGCCGCAGCAGTGTGGTCACTGTTCGGTATGCCGGGGACACGTTGCGCAGTTGCCCGAGCCGCCAGCGCTACCCCGATTGGAGGAAATCGACGTCGCCGCCCGCTGTGCCGACTTCAGTCAGCGCTATCAGCAGCTGAAGAGCTCCGCGCCCAGTGTCGAATGCCTGACACGTTTTCTCTGTGGCATCAGCGCGCCGGTATTCACCAAGCTCAAGGCGCGCGGCATCCCAGGGTTCGCTTCGCTGGAAGCCTACCCGTATGCAGAGGTGCGTGAGCGGGTGAGGCGCACGTAGCGCGAGTGGGTCCGTTGGCAGCCGGGCAGTCTCGCCGCTTTTCGTAAGACAAGGGTCTGCCGATAGCCCAAGGGCTTCGGCAGTCATTGTGCATATTTCGACCAATGACCTCATGCGCAAGGGCAGAGCTGCCGATAGCAGGACAATCCGTCTATGGGGCGCCGCCATGTCTCGCTTTTTCACCAATCTGGGCTTTCGCTGGAAAATTACCTTGCCGGTCGGCTTCCTGGCCCTGCTACTCGTGTTGATGGGTTGGTCCGGCATGCGCGGCATCGACCAGACAGCAGAGTCGAGCAGTCTGCTGACCAAGCGTTATTTACCGGCCATCAGCCTGCTGCTGAACGCCGACCGCGACTTGTACCAGGCGTTTGTCGCCGAGCGCAGCATGCTCGACAGCGATGCCGAAGAGCATGTTCAAGCGCTGCGGGAGAGCCATGCGGAAAACCTCCAGCAAGCCCGTGACCGCGTGCAGCAATACGCTGCGATGCAGCCGGGAGCCGAAGCCTTAGCGCTGGTCGAACAGTTCAATCGTGGCTTCGAACAGTGGTCGGCGATCTCACAACGGGTCATTGAGCAGATCGCCGTAGACCCGCAGGCGGCCAGCGCGCTGAGTTTCGGTGACAGCGAAGCGCGTTTCGATGCCATGCGTGATGCTATCGACAAGCTCGGCGAACTCGAAGACCAGGCCTCACAGCGTGAGGGCGAGGCGGCAATTGCCGAGGGCGCGACCGCTGAGTCGCTGCAGGCTGGCCTTCTGCTGTTCGGCCTGCTCGGTTGTGTGCTGCTGGTGCTTGTATTGCCGCTGGTGGTGCTAAGGCCGATGCGCCGACTGCTCGATCGCGTCCAGCAGATCGCCGAAGGCGATGGCGACCTGCGAGCCCGGCTGGATGTGCGCTCGAACGACGAGCTTGGCCGGCTCGGCAATGCATTCAATCGATTCCTCGACAAGCTGCAGCCGCTGATCGCCGAAGTAGGGCGGGTGACCGGAGAGGTCGATGCTGCCGCACGCGGCATGGCCGGAATGGCCGCCATCAACGATCGGCTGATCATCAGCGAACATGCGGCGGTCGATCAGGTCAGCACGGCGGCCACCGAAATGAGCGCCGCCGTACATGAAGTCGCGCTCAATGCGCAGAACGCTTCGAACGCTGCGCGCGATGCCGAAAACCAGTCACGCCAGGGTGCAGCGGTGGTCAGCGGCACTATCCAGTCGATCCGCCAGCTCGCTCAGGAGGTGGAAAGTACCTCGCAGACCATCGAGGCGCTGGCCGAAGAAACCGCCAACATCGGCGCCGTGCTCGAGGTGATTCGCGGTATCGCCGAACAGACCAACCTGCTTGCGCTCAACGCTGCCATCGAGGCTGCTCGGGCCGGTGAGCAGGGTCGCGGCTTCGCCGTGGTGGCCGATGAAGTACGGGCACTGGCGGCACGCACCCAGGATTCGACCAAGGATATTCAGGTACGCATCGAGCGTTTGCAGGGCGGTGTCGCCAAGGCTGTGCAGGCGATGCATGCCGGCAGCGGCAAGGCTCGCGACAGTGTCGAGCGCGCCGCGGATGTCGATCAGGTGCTGGCCGAAACGTCGCAATCGGTTCAGCGCATCAATGACATGGCGGCGCAGATCGCTACGGCCTGCGAGGAGCAGAGCAGCGTCACCGAGGAGATCGCGCGCAACATCACCGACATCCGTGATCTGTCCAACGACGCGGCGGCGAACTCGGCCAAAAGCATGCAGGCCAGTCAGCAGCTCTCCACGCTATCCCAGAGCCTGGCGGAGCTGGTCGGGCGGTTTCGCGTCTGAGTTGGTGCTACAAGAAAGCAGGCGTTGAAGCGCTCGGCTAAAGCGTGGCGCTCGATTCGGCATCCAGCTCGCTGCGCAGCAGCTTGCCCAGGCCGGTATCGCCGGGCAGCAGCAATAGGCTGAGAACGAACACCAACAGCAGACCCAGCGCATAGGCAAGGTTGATCAGCCGGTGCCGCCGCGCCTTGAATCGCCGAGCTGACTGCTCAGGTCTATCAGACGAGGCGGTCGAGGGTTGGCCGGTCGGCTTGGTCGGGTGACTGGACATGGGTGTCTCGATTGTTGCGAACCTGCGCAGGCACCAACGGGTGCGGCGCAAGGATCAACGGCCATCAGGCGCGGCGAAGTAGAACCGAATTGGAGGCATATTGCCATTATCGGAGAAATCGATCCTCTGAAATTTTCGGCTGTGTTCGGTAAAAGCTGACGCAGGTGACCCGCTGTCGAAACAAACTGAAAAGCTCCTGTACGTCGGATGGCCGATGTGTCCGACGGAGTCGACCATACTCAGGCGTCGACGCCGCCGACTGGCCAACACTGACCGACCTGGAGAATTCGCCCATGCAGACGCGCCGCCAGCTCCTCCACCGTTCCGCCGTACTGGCGGCTATCGCCGCTCTCGGACCGTTGCTGCCGTCTCTGGCGCAGGCCGCCGAACCGCTACGGATGCGCACGATTCCGGCCTCCGGCGAAATGTTGCCGGTGATCGGGCTCGGCACTTCGCGTACGCATGACATCAGCCTCGACGATGTCGAAATGGAAGCGTTGCTCGACGTGCTGCGGGTATTCGTCGAAGGTGGCGCCAAGGTCATCGACACCGCGCCGAGCTACGGCAATGCGGATCGCGTGGTAGGCGAACTGGTCCAGCGACTCGATGCACGAGATCAGGTATTCCTCGCCACCAAGGTTTCTTCCACCGGCCGTGAACGCGGTATGGCGCAAATCGAGGCCAGCTTCAAAGCACTACAGACCGACACCATCGACCTGATCCAGGTGCACAACCTGCAGGACACCAGCACCCAGCTCGGTCTGCTGCGCGAGCTGAAGGAGCAGGGGCGCGTGCGCTATATCGGCGTGACCCACTACGTCGAGTCGGCCCATGATCGGCTGCTCGATGTGCTCAAGCAGGAGAAGGTCGACTTCGTTCAGTTCAACTATTCGGTCGGCGAGCGCAATGCCGAGAAGCGGCTGCTGCCGTATTGCGCCGACAACGGCATCGCCACGCTGATCAACCGGCCATTCACTCGAGGCAATCTGTTGTCGCGGGTCAAGGGCAAGCCGCTGCCGGCCTGGGCGGCGGAGATAGACGCAAGCTCCTGGGCGCAGCTGCTGCTGAAGTTCATCCTGGCCGAGCCGGCCGTCACTACGGTCATTCCCGCCACCTCTAACCCGCGCTACATGGCCGACAACATTCTCGCCGGGCAGGGTCGCCTGCCGGACGAGCGCCAGCGGCAACTGATCGTCGAAGCCTTCCGCTAAGCGCCACGCCGCCGCAGTCTTCGCCGCTGGAGGCTATATGTCCGTCCCGCTCGACGCACGCGCTGCCGCACTGATCAATGCCCGCCCCGGCGAGCTACGCGCCGCGCTGGCGGGGTTCGGGCTGTTCTTCTGCCTATTCTCCGGCTACTTCATGCTGCGGCCGATCCGCGAGTCGATGGGTATTCAGGGCGGCGTCGACAACCTGCAGTGGCTGTTCACAGCGACCTTCCTCGCCATGCTGGTTGCGGTGCCGCTGTTCGCCTGGCTCAACTCGCGAGTGGCGCGCATTCATTACATCGACTGGGTGTACGGGTTTTTCTGCATCAACCTGCTGCTGTTTGCCGGACTGTTCTTCCTGTTGCGGGACAGCATCTGGCTGGCACGAGTGTTCTATGTATGGATCTCGGTCTATAACCTGTTCGTGGTTTCGGTGGCCTGGAGCCTGATGGCCGACGTATTCGACGCGCCTCAGGCCCGTCGCCTGTTCGCCTTTATCGCCGCCGGCGCCAGCGTCGGCGGCTTGGTAGGGCCGGCGCTGAGTGCGTTGCTGGTGGGAATGCTAGGGCAGTTCGGCCTGATGTTACTGGCAGCGCTGTTGTTGGCCGCCGCCGTGGCGCTCAAGCATCAACTGATGGCCTGGCGGGAAGTACATGGCGCCGGTCGACCCGGCGCCGAACGGGCAGAAAACCCGCGTCGCCCGGTTGTCGGCAATCCGTTCAGCGGGCTCACGCGGGTACTCGGGTCGACCTATCTGCTGGGCATCGCCGCGTTCGTACTGCTGCTGACTACGGCCAGCACCTTTCTCTATTTCGAGCAGGCGCGGCTGGTGGCCGAACTCTTTCCGGATCGCGCCGAACAGGTACGGGTGTTCGGTGCGATCGACTTCGTGGTGCAGGCTGGCGCGCTGCTGTCACAGTTATTCATCACCGGGCGCATCGCCCAACGCCTCGGCGTGCGCATGCTGCTGGCCGCCGTGCCGGTATCGGTCTGTCTGGGCTTCATCGGCCTGGCGCTGGCGCCGACTTTCGCCGTGCTGGCCGCTGTGATGATCGTGCGGCGCATCGGCGAGTACGCCTTCGTCCGGCCCGGCCGCGAAATGCTCTTCGCCCCGCTGGATGCCGAGAGCAAGTACAAGGCGAAGAACTTCATCGACACCGTGGTCTATCGCGGCGGCGACGCCTTGAGCGGCTGGGCCAAGAGTCTGTTGGATACCCTCGGCCACGGCGCGGTGCTGATCGCCATAGTGGGCGCGGCCTGCGCTGCGGTATGGGGCGTGTTGGGCTGGTATCTGGGCGGTCGTGCAGACCGTGGCAAGGCCGAGCAGGTAAATGCAGGCGATTAGCGTTGAACCGGCCTTTTCAGAGGGGGATGGGGGTGAAGAAAAATGGTGCAACCCGCATACCTTCCAGCCTCATTCGCAGCCTAGCTTCTGCCAGCATTCATTGCTGCCTGAACCGCCATGCAGACAAATCAGCCAGACGAAGCCGCTGAACCTCGGCGCCGCAGATCCCTCGAACCTAACAGGTACGTCATCAATCAGGAGTAGTCGTATGTATGTTCAAGTTAACAGCCAACACGTTCGCGGCAGTGTCGAAATGCATGAATGGGTGGGTTCGACCGTAGAGGAGCGGCTGGAGCGTTTCGACGACTTTCTCACTCGAATCGAAGTCCACGTCAGCGATGAGAACGCGCAAAAAGCCGGCGCCGACGACAAGCGTTGCCAGATCGAAGCGCGGCCCAAAGGCCATCAGGCCGTATCCGTCACGCACAAGGCCGAGTCGCTGCAACTGGCCGTCGACGGTGCGTCGGAAAAGATGCGCCATGCGCTGGAACACCTGATGGGCAAGCTGGACAGCAAGGTTCTTTCCAGCGGCGAACTCAACGACCCGCTACGCGCCGAGCAGCCGCAAGCGGTCAAGGACGCCATGCTCGAAGAAGACTTCCTGGAAAAGCAGGACGCACTCGGCAAGGAATAAACCCGGCGATTCCGCTCGGCAAGACGGGCGGATGCGTCCCCAATTTCATCATGACCCACTCGCGCCAAGCGAAATGGCGGCCGACCGCGATCGTGCTAGCCGTCCGGAACCGCCAGCTCCGGCACGTTTCGAAGGTTCATCTTTTTCCAGCTGGTCCCGCCAATGCAGATAATCCTGGTGCGTCATGGTCGGCCTGGGCACTCGGCCGCTCGCTGGAGCACGCCTGCCGGCATGAAGAGTTGGGTGGAGCGCTACAACTCGGCTAGCGTCGTCGCCACGGAGCGACCTGAAGCGCTAAGGCAGCTGGCCGGCTCGGTCGGTGTAGTGCTGTGCAGCTCGCTAATGCGTTGCGTGGAGTCGCGCGCCTACCTGAGTTGCGAATGCGGCCATGAACCCGAGCCCCTGTTCGCCGAGGCGCACCTGCCGTACCCCGACTGGGCTTACCCGCTGATGCCCTCGCGTTTCTGGCGCATCACCTTTCGCACCGCCTGGTTCCTCGGCTTCGCCAGTCACACCGAGCCGGTCAGCGAATCGAAAAAGCGTGCCAGCGCCGCCGCCGATAAGCTCATCGAGCTGGCCGAGACCCACGGGAGCGTGTTGCTCATGGGCCACAAAATCATGAATGCGCTGATTGCCACGCAGCTGCGTCGACGCGGCTGGCGCGGGCCTGCGTTGCCGCTGCTGTCCGGCTATTGGCACCCCAGCCGCTATTCGAAGCCGTCCTGATCCCACCGAGCATCTAGTCCGCTACGAGCTGCTCGACACGAAGCCGCGGTCAAGGATGCGGACAAACGAGTTAGGGCGATCCTGACCGGACGCCACACGGAGGCGGAAACGAACTGCTGGTGATTGGGCCAAAGGGCTAATCCCGGCCGTGGCCAGACGGCTGCGGCTGCTGAACCAGCGGCAAGTGCCGTTTGCAGAGAACGGTGATGTTTGTGTTGGTCTGTTCGCAAATGATCATCGGCGCAAATGTGCTAATCCGCTCTGACCAGGGGCTTGCCGCCTTTCATATAGCCGGCTCAGCGGCGTTTCCCCGGTGCGCTCCTGAATGCGCCGATGGGCTGCGACTGGTGTAATGAGAAGCGGCTATAGCGAAAGGCTTACAAAACGTCGCGCCGTTCGCCGCTTTAGCTCCCTGCCGCGGATGATTAATCTACACCCACTCTGAAGCGCAGGACGCGCTCAGGATCAGGAAGATCGACCATCGCCAGGACGGCACTCGAAAGGATTCGGTAAGGTCAGAAAAAAACCCGCTTCGGCGGGTTTTTTGCTTTCTGATGAAAAAGCGGCGGTCGGATTAGGCAGTTTTTTCTGCAACAAGCGCCTAGCGTATAGAGCGATCCGTAGACCGTAAGGTGGAAACGCGAAGCGTGGCACCAGACGTCTCTTGCTGCTATGAAAGGCGATTAAGCGTCAATGGCGAGCAACTGCCACAATCTGCTCTATCAACCAATGCAGCGCCGCATCCCGCTCCCGCTGGGCGACGCTGACGATATCCAGCCGGAAGCTGCCGAGATCGAAGGGCAGATCGAACAGTTGCAACGGCAGCAGTTCCGTGAAATAGCGCGCCAGCTCTGTTGGCAGCACGGCGGCCAGGTCGCTGTGGGCGACGATGTGTGCGGCCTGTAGGTAGTTCGGCGTGGTGTAGACAACGTCGCGGCTGAGGCCTTGTTGCTCCAGCCATTGATCGACCATCCCGCGCGTCTGCCCACCGTGGACCCAGAGGTGGCGAAGGCGCAGGAAACCTGGAAGGTCCAGCGTCTCGCCAATCATCGGATGGCCTTTGCGCACTGCGACCTGCAAGGTTTCGCTGGCCCAGCTACGGGTATGGAAGCGCGTCGGCACGTCGACGAAACGGCCTAGTACCAAGTCCAGCCTGCCGTCATCCAGCGCCTCGGCGGGCAGGCTTGGGGTCAGGTGTTGAATGGCGAGCTGGATGCCCGGTGCCACGCGCGCAAGATGCGCCATCAGCGCAGGCATGCAGATTAGCTCGACGTAGTCGGTCACGGCGATTACGAAGCGCTGGCGGCTGGTGGCGGGATCGAAGAAGTCACCGGCGTTGAGCGTATGTTCGATTTGCTGCAACGCGTCGCGGATCGGCGCCTCGAGGTTCAGCGCACGCGGGGTCGGCTGCATGGCGCGTCCGACGCGCACCAGTAGCGGGTCGTCGAGCAGTTCCCGCAGCCGATTCAGCGCATTGCTGACGGCCGGCTGGCTGAGTGAAAGCCGCTCGGCGGCGCGGGAGACGTTGCGTTCGCGCAGCAGGGCGTCCAGCACGCGAAGCAGGTTGAGGTCGAAGCTGTAGATATTCATCTAATGAATCTGAATCATCACAAGACTAAATTTCAAAAATAGTACCTTCTTCATCTAAGGTAGGTCTTCTGATTTTTCTGCTTGCGACGAGGACTGCTGCAATGAGCCAAACCCGCTTCGATATCCAGCGCGCCGCCGTCATCGGTGCCGGCACCATGGGCCGTGGCATCGTCATGAGCCTGGCCAACGCCGGCGTACAGGTGCTGTGGCTGGACAACAACCCCGAGATGCTGGAACAGGCGCTGGGCGTGGTGGCCGACACCTACGCGCACAACGTCCGTCAGGGCCGGATCGACGAGGCGCAGGCCCAGGCGCGCCGCGCCTGCATCGGCAAGGTGGTCGATTACCAGGCGCTGAAGGACGTCGATCTGGTGATCGAGGCGGTCTACGAGAACCTCGAGCTGAAGCAGAACATCTTCCGCGAGCTGGACGGCATCGTTAAGCCAGCCGGCATTCTCGCCAGCAACACCTCGGCGCTGGATATCGACGCCATCGCTGCCGTCACCGGGCGCCCCGAGCAGGTCGTGGGCCTGCACTTCTTCAGCCCGGCGCACATCATGAAGCTGCTGGAAATCGTCCGCGGTGCGAAGACCTCGAAAGCGGTGCTGGACGCCTCCACCGAACTCGGCAAGCGCATGGGTAAGGTCAGCGTGGTCGCCGGCAACTGCCAGGGTTTCATCGGCAACCGCATGCTTGCCACCTACGTACGCGAGGCGCGCATGATGCTGCTCGAAGGTGCCTACCCACATCAGGTGGACGCGGCGCTGCAAGGCTTCGGCTTCGCCATGGGGCCGTTCCGCATGTACGACGTGGTCGGCATCGACCTGGAATGGCGCGCCCGCGAGCTGGCCGGCAAGGGCCAGGACGAGCCTGAGGTGCAGATCGACAACCGCCTCTGCGAGCTGGGCCGCTTCGGGCAGAAATCGCGCATGGGCTATTACCGCTACGCCGAGGGCAGCCGTCAGGCTGAACACGACCCCGAAGTAGATGCGCTGGTGCAGCGCGAGTCCGAGCGGCTGGGCTATCGGCGCCGCGACATCGGTACGGAGGAAATTCTCGAGCGCTGCTTGCTGGCGCTGGTCAACGAAGGCGCGAAGATTCTCCAGGAAGGCATGGCCGAATCCAGCACCGACATCGATACCGTCTATCTCAACGGCTACGGCTTCCCGGCCGAAGTCGGCGGGCCGATGACCTGGGCGGACCGCCAAGGCCTGCCAGCGATTCGCGATCGCTTGAATGCGCTGGCCGAGCGCCACGGCCCGCACTGGAAGCCGGCCGAACTGATCGACAGCCTGGCCACGCTCGGCGGTCGCTTCGTCGACTACAAGAAGGAGGCCTGAGCATGGAGTACAAGGCCCCGCTGCGTGACATGCGCTTCGTGCTGCACGAACTGTTCGATGCCACGGCCCACTGCGAGCTGCTTGGCAACGGTCTGGATCACGAATTGATCGACGGCGTGCTGGAAGAGGCTGCGCGCTACACCGGCGGCGAGATCGCCCCGCTCAATCGCAACAGCGATGAAGAGGGCGTCACCCTGCAGGACGGCGAGGTAAAAACGCCCCAAGGTTTCGTCGAGGCCTACAAGCAGTACGTCCACAACGGCTGGGCGAGCATGACCGGGCCGAGCGAATACGGCGGCCAGGGCTTTCCGCAACTGGTGGCCTGCAACTTCCACGAGATGCTGATGGCGGCGTCGCTGTCGTTTCGCATCTATTCCGGCCTCACCGAAGGCGCGGTGCTGGCGCTGTACAAGCACGGCAGCGATGAGCTGAAGAATGCCTATCTGGAGAAGCTGGTCAGCGGCAGCTGGAGCGGCACCATGTGCCTGACCGAGCCGCAGGCCGGTACCGACCTGGCATTGTTGCGCACCAAGGCCGAGCCTCAAGCGGATGGCAGCTACCGGGTCAGCGGCAGCAAGATCTTCATCTCCGGTGGCGAGCACGACATGAGCGAGAACATCGTGCATTTGGTGCTGGCGCGCCTGCCGGATGCGCCGACCGGGGTGAAGGGCATCAGCCTGCTGTTGGTACCGAAGTTCATCGCCAAGGCCGACGGCACGCCGGGCGCGCGCAACGCGCTGAGCTGTGGCGCCATCGAGCACAAGATGGGCATCAAGGGCGCGGCCACTTGCGTGATGAACTTCGACGGCGCCACCGGTTGGGTCGTCGGCGAGCCCAATCAAGGCCTAGCCTGCATGTTCACCATGATGAACGACGCGCGCTTCCAGGTCGGTTTGCAGGGCCTCGGCATCGCCGAGCAGGCGTATCAGGGATCGCTCACCTATGCTCGTGAACGTCTGCAGTCGCGCGGGCTGACTGGCATACAGCACCCAGACAAGGTTGCCGACCCGATCATCGTCCACCCGGACGTGCGGCGCATGCTGCTGACGCAGAAGACCCTGGTGGAAGGCAGTCGCATGCTGGCGGCCTATTGCGCGCGACAGCTGGATCTCGAACACGGTCACCCCGATACCGCTGCACGCAAGGCGGCGGGCAAGCGCGCCGCGCTGCTGATTCCTATCGTCAAAGCCTTCTTTACCGACATGGGCCAGGAGGTCGCCAGCCTCGGTGTGCAGATCTACGGCGGCCACGGCTATATCCGCGAGTGGGGCATGGAGCAGCTGATGCGCGACAGCCGCATCACCCAGCTCTACGAGGGCACCAACGGCATCCAGGCGCTGGATTACATCCGCCGCAAGCTGCTCGGTGACGGTGGCGCGGAGCTGTCGGCGTTGCAGGCGGAGTTCAGCGAAATCTGCGACCAGCAACTCGACCGGCCGGCGTTGCAGGAAATGGCGCGCAAGGTTCAGGCGCGCATCGGCGAGTGGCGAGAACTGACCGCCGAGATTCTCGCCGCTACCGAGCGCGACCCTCAGGAAATCGGCGCGGTGTCGGTGGATTTCTTACAGTATTCCGCCTATGTGTTGTTAGCCGGGCTCTGGCTGCAGGCGGCCGCTCGGGCGCAGGATGCGCTGGAGCAAGGCGCCGGTGAGGAGGCGTTCTACCAGGCCAAGCTGGCCAGCGCGGACTTCTATCTGCGTCGCGTATTGCCGCGTGCCAGCGCGCACCGGGAAGCGATTCTCGGTGGCGCTGGGTGTTTGATGGCGTTGCCGGAGAGCGATTTCGCGTTTTGAGTGGGGCGAGTTGGTGATCGAGCGGGCGCCGCTGCCCCTCACCCCAGCCCTCTCCCCGGAGAGGGGGCTGGGACAGAGTGGGGTTGAGTTTCGGCGCTCGGGCGAATGCACGGAAATACCCCCTCTCCCTTAGGGGAGAGGGTTGGGGTGAGGGGGCTTTTGATTTGCTCGCTGAATCCGAACCATAACGAAACCAGGAGGCACCGATGCATCCATTCAGCTTCTCCACAACCGCCCAGTTGATCTGCGAGCCTGGCTCGTCGCGGCGTCTGGCCAATATTTGTAAGGAGCGGGGCGCGCGTTCGGTGCTGGTGGTGACCGATCCCGGCATCACCCGTTTCGGCCTGCTCAGCGAGGTGCTGCCGGGCTTCGAGCCTGAAGGCCTGCAGGTTGCCGTCTACGATCAGGTCGTGGCCGACCCGCCGGAAAATATCGTGCTTGCTGCGGTGGAGCAGGCCAGAGCGGCGAAAGCGGATCTGGTCATCGGCTTTGGCGGCGGCAGCTCGATGGACGTCGCCAAGCTCGTCGCGCTGCTGGCCCACCCGAACAACGGGCAGACGCTGCCGGATATCTACGGCGTGGGCAACGCCAAGGGCCAGCGGCTGCCGCTGATCCAGGTGCCAACCACCGCCGGCACCGGCTCGGAAGTTACGCAGATCGCCATCATCACTACAGGCGAAACAACCAAGATGGGTGTGGTCTCGCCGTTGCTGTTGCCGGACCTGGCGTTGCTCGATGCCGACCTTACCCTCGGTCTTCCACCCGCTGTGACTGCGGCTACCGGTATCGATGCCATGGTGCATGCCATTGAGGCCTACACCAGCGCGCTTAAGAAGAACCCTCTGTCCGATTTGCTGGCCCGAGAAGCGCTGCGTCTGCTTTCGGCCAACCTCCACGAAGCCGTGCACAACGGCAAGAACCGTGAGGCGCGCCAGGCCATGCTGCTCGGCGCCTGTCTGGCCGGCCAGGCGTTCGCCAACGCGCCGGTGGCGGCGGTGCATGCGCTGGCCTATCCGCTGGGTGGCAACTTCCACATCCCGCACGGGCTGTCGAACGCGCTGGTGCTGCCGCAGGTGCTGCGCTTCAACGTCAGCGCGGCGACCACCCACTACGGCGAGCTGGCGCCAATCATCCTCGGTGACCGACTGCGCAAGGATGATCCTTCGACCTATGCCGAGCAGTTGATCGAGGAGTTCGAGCAGATGAGCGCCCGTGTTGGCCTGCCGACCCGCCTGCGTGACGCTGGCGTGCCGGAAGAGATGCTGCCGCAGCTTGCCAAGGAGGCGATGCTGCAACAGCGCCTGCTGGTGAACAATCCGCGCGAAGTTACCGAAGCCGATGCGTTGGCCATCTATCGCGCCGCCTACTGATCCCTCCGGCGCATTGCGTTGAACGCGACGCGCCAGCCTGCCTTCAAGGACTTTCGAATGGCCGAACAACCGCAGCATCTGCGCGCTGACTACCGCCGCTTTCAGCCTGTCACCACGCGCTGGCACGACAACGACATCTATGGCCACGTGAATAACGTCGTCTATTACAGCTATTTCGACAGCGCAGTGAATGCCTATCTGATCGAGCACGGCGGGCTGGATATCCACGAAGGCGACGTGGTGGGCTTCGTGGTCAGTTCCTCATGCGATTACTTCGCGTCCATCGCTTTTCCGGATGCCTTGGAAGTCGGCTTGCGGGTGGGCAAGCTCGGCAACAGCTCGGTGCAGTATGAGCTGGCGATCTTCAAGGCTGGGGAACCACAGGCATGTGCGGCGGGGCGCTTCGTCCATGTATTCGTGGATCGCGCCAGCAACCGGCCGACGCCGATCCCGAGTGGTTTGCGCCAAGCGCTTGAGGCGCTGTTGGTAATGGCCGAGTAAACGTCGCCCCGCAACGTCTTGGTGATCGCCCCGCCCGGGTAGGGCGGAACCTGCTTATTGCTGCCTTAGCAACTGATTGGCCGTGTAATCCACCGCTACGGCACAGCAGAATCAGTCGTGATGCTTGTGTTTGTGCTTGTAATGCCCCTTGGCTTTGCCAGGGTGGCCATGGCGATGGTCGTCTCGGTAGCGGCGATCACGGCGATCGTAGTCATCATCGTCGCCGTACTCATTGCCGATCGCCCCACCGGCGCCGCCACCTACCGCTGCGCCGATCAGGCCGCCCGTACTGCCTCCGACGCGCTGGCCGATAACGTTGCCGCCTGCCGCACCAAGACCGCCGCCGATTGCGGCCTCGGTACGGCTGCGCTTATCCGCACCAACCATGCCACCAGCCGCACCGCCGACTCCGGCACCGATGGTTGCACCCGTCGAGCCGCCAAGATGTTCACCGACCACTGAGCCGAGTGCTCCGCCCAGTGCGCCGCCAACGGCCGCTTCGGTGTTGCTTCCGGCAAATGCGGCGCTGCTGAGCAGGCTCGCGGACAACAGCAGAATGGGGGAATACTTCATGGCGAAACCTCTAATGGATGGCGCCGCGATCCTCACGTGCCGACCAAGCTTACGCAAGTATTTGCCGATAAAAGGTGTGATGCCTTTCACTTCTCATAAGTATTTGATTTGGCGTGGGAACTGGAAACAACCGAAGCGGTCCTAGCCCCCTTCATCTGGCGCTATCAGGCGCCTTTATTTTGCGGTTGTGAGAGTGCCTGCGACCAACGGATTTCCCTGCGCGGCGTACAGGCGAATGGCGACGGACTTGGATGTCGGCGTGTGGCTGCCGATACCGACACTGGTCAGCGGTACCAGTGGGTTGGTTTCCGGGTAATAGGCGGCCGCCTGGCCTGGTGGAATATCGAAGGCGAGCAGAGTGAAGCCCTCCACCTTGCGCTCAATACCATCATTCCATAGGGACTGGATATCGACCTGCTGCCCAGGTTCGAAGCCCAGCCGACGGATATCGACCGGGTTGACGAAGATTACCCGGCGCTGGCCGCGAACGCCGCGATAGCGGTCGTCGAGGCCGTAGATGGTGGTGTTGTACTGATCATGCGAACGCAGCGTCTGCAGTGTCAGGTCCGGCAGTTCGCCGGTGCTGCGTACCGCTTCGTCGAGCAAGCTCTCCGGCAGCGGACTGGCCATGAAGCTCGCGCGCCCGCTGGCGGTGTTCCAGAGCCGTGACGCGGCTGGGTTGTCCAAGTGAAAGCCACCCGGTGACAGCAGACGTTGGTTGAAATCGGCGAAACCGGGAATGGTATCGGCGATCAACCGGCGGATGCTCGCGTAGTCGGCAATCAGCGCTTCCCAATCCAGCGGATGCATGCCGAGGGTGGCCTTGGCGATGCCCGCTACGATGGCCGGCTCCGAGCGCATCAGCGGCGAGAGTGGTTCCAGCTGGCCATGGGAGGCGTGGATCATGCTGAACGAATCTTCCACGGTAACCGCCTGCGGGCCGCTGGCCTGACGGTCGATGTCGGTGCGGCCGAGGCACGGCAAGATCAGCGCGTCGCGGCCGACGGTCAGATGGCTGCGGTTGAGCTTGGTACTGATCTGCACGGTTAACGCGCATTGCTGCAATGCCTGATGTACGCGCGGGCTGTCCGGCGTGGCCTGGGCGAAATTGCCGCCCAGCCCGATGAAGACCTTCGAGCGGCCTTCTAGCATCGCTTCGATCGCCTCCACCACGTTGTGGCCGGATTGGCGCGGCACTTGAAAAGCGAAGCGATTTTCCAGCGCATCGAGTAGCGCCACCGGCGGGCGCTCGTTGATGCCCATGGTGCGGTCGCCCTGCACATTGCTGTGGCCACGCACCGGGCACAGGCCAGCGCCGGGCTTGCCGAGGTTGCCGCGCAGCAGCTGCAGGTTGGTGATTTCCTGAATGGTCGCAACCGAGTGGCGATGCTGGGTGATACCCATGGCCCAGCAGACGATAACCCGCTCGGCGTTGCGGTAGATTCGCGCCGCCTGTTCGAGCTGGACCAGATCAAGGTCCGATTGCTGCTCGATGTCTTCCCAACTAGTGGCGTCCAGCATTGCCAGATAGCTGTCCAGGCCGATGGTGTGCTGTTCGATGAAGGCGTGATCGAACACCGATGGCTCGCCTTTGGACTGGGCTTCGCGCTCCCAGAACAACAGCAGCTTGGCGATGCCGCGCATGGCCGCCATATCGCCGCCCAGAGCCGGGCGGAAAAACGCCGTATTCAGCGGAGCGGAGCCGTTGGCGAGCATTTCCAGCGCGTGCTGCGGATGCTGGAAGCGCTCCAGGCCGCGCTCCTTCAACGGATTGAAACAGACCACCTGGGCACCCCGGGCGACTGCTTCGCGCAGCGGTTCGAGCATGCGTGGGTGATTGGTGCCGGGGTTCTGGCCAAGGATGAAAATCGCATCGGCCTGTGCGAAATCCTCGAAAGTAACGCTGCCCTTGCCGACGCCAATGCTTTCACCAAGGGCGACGCCACTGGCTTCGTGGCACATGTTCGAGCAATCGGGAAAGTTGTTGCTGCCGTAGGCGCGGACGAACAGCTGGTAGAGAAACGCCGCCTCGTTGCTGGTCCGCCCAGAGGTGTAAAACTCGGCCTGGTTGGGGTTATCAAGTGCCTTGAGGTGTTCGGCGATCAACGAAAAAGCGGCGTCCCAGCCGATCGGCTGGTAGTGGTCGCTGGCGGCGTCGTAGCGCATCGGCTCGGTGAGCCGGCCCTGGTATTCGAGCCAGTAATCGCTCTGCTCGCGCAGCTGGCTGACGCTGTAGCGCGCAAAAAAGCTAGCGTCGACGCGGCGGGTGGTGGCTTCCCAATTCACGGCCTTGGCGCCGTTCTCGCAAAACTTTACGGTACCGTCTTCCGGCGAATCACCCCAGGCGCAACCGGGGCAGTCGAAGCCGCCGTTCTGGTTGGTCTTCAGCAGCGCGCGCAGATTCTTCAGCGGCTGCTCACTGTCGAGCCAGGAATGCGCGACGCTGCGCAGCGCACCCCAGCCGGCGGCGGCGCCGGTATAGGGTCGATAGCGCGGCTTTTCGGGCTGCAGACTCACCGCTGGTCCTCGGCCGTACCGGCCGCCGTGCTGTAGACCCGCGGCGGGCTGCGGTGGGGGATATGGATCAGGTTGATGTTGTGTCGCTGTGCCCACTGCGCTGCCAGGCCGGTCGGCGATGAAAAGCTGACCAGGGTGGGAATGCCGGCGCGCTGCACCTTGTGGATCAGCTCCAGACTGCAGCGGCTGGTGACTACCGCGACGCCGCCCGCGACGTCATGACCGGCGCGGCTGAGCGCACCGATCAGCTTGTCCAGCGCGTTGTGCCGGCCAATATCTTCGCGGCCCAGGAGGATCTCGCCCTGCGCATCCATGAACAGGGCGGCGTGCACCGCACCGCAGGTTCGTCCGAGGGGCTGGTATTCGGCGATGCGCTGGCGCAGATCGTCCAGCCAATGCGCCGGAGGCAACGGCGCGACTGGCATTACCGGCAGCTGCGGCAGTGCCTGCTCCAGCGCCTCTACGCCGCATAGGCCGCAGCTGGCATTGCCCGGCAGCTGGCGACGCTGCTCCTTGAGTTTCCAGAAGGCGCGACTGGCGATCTCCACGTCGGCCTGCCGGCCGCTGCCGGTGCCGCTGATATGGATGTCGTAGATATCGTCAGCCATTTCGACGATGCCACTACCGAGGCTGAAGCCCACCACGAAATCTTCGAGGTCAGCCGGCGAAACCATCATCACTGCCTGGCTGATGCCGTTATAGGCGATGGCCAGGGCGCATTCCTCGGCCAGCTCGACCGGCTCTTGCCGTGTCTCGCCAATAGCCTGGAAGTGATAGCGCTGGCTGGCATCAGCCGGCGCGCTGCTATCCGGGGGCGCAATGGGGCGGCGTGGGGCGTTCATGGACAAGCTCGATGGTTGATCGTACGAACGGGTTTTTGTGCCGACCGGCTGACTGTGCGCGGCTCAGGCAGGTTTTTCAACGCGTATCGCGCCTGCGTAGTCACGGCCGTTTCAGCGACCTTCATCATCACGATGCGTTACTGGCCAGCATTTCACGCACCCGCGTGGCCAGGTGGTCGATAGCGAACGGTTTGCTGATCATGTCCATGCCCGCCTCGAGAAATCCGCTGCTAGCCGCTTGTTCGGCGTAGCCGGTCATGAACAGCACGCCCAGTCCGGGGCGATGCTGACGGGCGATATCCGCCAGCTGCCGACCGTTCATCCCCGGTAGACCGACATCCGAAACCAGCAGGTCGATGCGTTCGCTGCTTTCCAGAATTTTCACGGCGGCGTTGGCCTCGGCTGCCTCCAAGGCTCGATAGCCGAGCATGCTCAAAACGTCCAACACCAGTTGTCGCACGGCCGGGTCGTCTTCGACTACCAGCACGGTTTCGCCTTGCAAAGCCTGTGGCGGCTGCTCCGCTGGGCTGCTGGTCGCCGCTGGTATCGGCATTGCGTGGTGCGCCGGAAGATATAGCGTGACCTCGGTGCCTTTACCGGGTTCGCTGCGGATTTGCACATGGCCGCCGGCCTGGCGGGCGAAGCCGTAAATCATCGATAGCCCGAGTCCGGTGCCTTGGCCGATCGGTTTGGTCGTGAAGAACGGCTCGAACGCAGCGGCCAGCACCTTGGGCGTCATGCCGCAGCCGCTGTCGATCACGCTGAGAGTGACGTAACGGCCCGGCGCCAGTTCGCCCACTTCCGACTTACGCAACAGCTGCACATTTGCGGTGGCGATATACAGACTGCCGCCGTCGGGCATGGCATCGCGAGCGTTGATCACCAAATTGAGCAGCGCGCTCTCCAGTTGGTTTTCGTCGCTGTTGGCGGCCCACAGGTCCGGCTGCAACTGGGCGTCGACCAGAATATGGCTGCCAAGGGTGCGCACCATCAGGTCGCGCATCGATTCGACCATCGCATTCAGATCAACCCGCTTGAGGTTCAGCGGCTGGCGCCGGGCAAACGCGAGCAGGCGGTGGGTGAGCGCCGCGGCGCGGTTGGCCGAGGTGGCGGCGGCATCGATGAAGCGCTGGGTTTCGGCGTGACGGCCGGTCTGGTTGTAACGCTGGATCAGGTCCAGCCCGCCGATTATGCCGGTGAGCATGTTGTTGAAGTCGTGGGCGATGCCACCTGTGAGCTGACCGACCGCTTCCATCTTTTGCGCTTGGCGCAGGGCCTCCTGAGCTTGTTCGCGGCTGGCCATTTCCTTGAGCAGCCGCTCGTAGACCTCGGCCAGCGCAGTGGTGCGTTCTTGCACGCGGCTTTCCAGTGTCTCGTTGAGTTCGCGCAACGCCTGCTCGGCGCGCCAGCGCTCGGTAACGTCTTGGGTCAGGACAAAGAAACCTTCTACTTTTCCTCCGCCGTCATGGTGCGGCAGGTAATGCATCCAAGCTCGGCGCAGCTCACCGTCGCGGTGGGGCATGGACGCCTCGAAGATAGCCTCTTCACCGGCAAGGGCGGCCTTGATCCGTTCGCGGCGCTCGTTGTAGGCGCGCTCGCCGATCACATCTTTTAGGTGCTTGCCGTAAATGGAGTCGAGGGGCTGGCCGAACCAGGTTTCATAGTGACGGTTGTTGAAGCGATAGCGCTCGTCCCGGTCGACGTAGCCGATGAGAACCGGCAAGGCGTCGGTGATCATGCGGATCTTCGCTTCGCTGCGGCGTAGCGCTTCCTCTTCGCTATTGCGCATGCACAACAGCTGTCCGGCGATCTTCTGGCCGTCGCGGATGGGGCTGAGAGCCAGATCGAACCAGACGTCGTCAGACTCGCCATTTCCAGGCAGGCAGTGGTTGCGTAGCAGACATGCCTGGCTACGCTTATCGCCGTTGCACGCGTCGACCAGCTCCGCCCAGATTTCACCCCAGGTGGAGGCGACCGGCGCACCGAGCGCGGCGGGGTGGCGACCTTCAATCAGTGCCGCGTGGGCGTCGTTGTACAACTGCACGCCACTGTCGTCCCAGAGCACGCACATCGGTAGTGGCGCTTCGAGCAGAGTGGCGACCAGAACCCGCAGCGAGACCGGCCAGTTATCGATCGGGCCCAGCGGCGTTGCGCTCCAGTCGTGGCGACGGATGCGGCCACTCATTTCGCTGCTGTCGTGCGGCCAGAGTTCTGGATCTACTGCCATATGTCGTCCATCGATGCGCGGTGGGTCATTAGGTAAGCGTCGCGCTTGAGGGGCATTCATATGCCCGGTATGGCGCAGCCAGGGCTGGGCCGTGTCGTTGTTGTCGTCACCTCGTATGTTACCGAGCGGCTACCTCCGCTCTCGGGCGAGCATGGTTTTACGCAATCAAACAGACCAGCGGCATGCCTGCGTTCAGCCCGCGTAACCCTGCAGGCTGCGAATCAACTCTAGGTAATCGTCGACGGCGGAGAATTCTTCAGTGTTTTTTTGCCCACGACGGCTATCCGGTTCGCTGATGGCCAAGAGATGCGCGACGCCGAAACCGCGGGCGCTGCGCAAGACCGGCAGGCTGTCGTCGATGAACAGCGAGGTGGCGGGATCGAAATCCAGGTCAGCTTGCAACGCGTACCAGAATTGCGCCTGCTCCTTGGGAAAGCCGTAGTCATGTGAGCTGATCAGACGGTCAAACCAGGGTGCCAGTTCGATGCGTTCGAGCTTCAGCGACAGGGAGTCGCGGTGGGCATTGGTGATCAGGACCACACGTTTACCGGCTTGGCGCAGGGCGGCGAGGAATTCGTCCGCCGCCGGACGCAAGGCGATCAGGTCGGCGATCTCGCGCTTCATCTCGCGGATCGGCAGGTTCAGCTCGCGGGTCCAATGATCCAGGCAGTACCAGGAGAGCTTGCCCTCGTGCTCAGCGAACAGCGGAATCAGCTCCATTTCGGCCATGGCACGACTGATGCCGTGCAGTTCGGCATAGCGCTGCGGCAGGAATTCGAGCCAGAAATGGTTATCGAAGTGCAGGTCCAGCAGAGTGCCGTCCATGTCCAACAGGACAGTGTCGATCTCGGACCAGGGCAGTGAAGCGATCATGGCAGGCTCTCGTGGTTCGGCAATCGGTAATGGTGCGGCAGTGGTCGGATCGATGCAAAGCGTTCACGGTTGGTGCAAAAAGCCGGGTTATGATTGCGGTTCGCGTTTCAAGGAACTTCCCATGCGCCAGAAACCCACTGTGCTTGCCCGTGAGATCGTCGCCACCAGCCGTCTGTTCCGTGTCGAGGAGCTGCAGCTGCGGTTTTCCAACGGCGTCGAACGCACCTACGAACGGCTGGTCGGCAAGGGCACCGGCTATGGCGCGGTGATGATCGTCGCGCTCGATACTGACGGCAGAGCGTTGCTGGTCGAGGAATACTGCGGTGGCACCGACACCTACGAGCTGTCATTGCCCAAAGGGCTGATCGAGCCGGGTGAGGACGTGCTGGACGCCGCCAACCGCGAGCTCAAAGAGGAAGCTGGCTTCGGCGCGCGCAACCTCGAGTTGCTTACCGAGTTGTCGCTCTCGCCGGGCTACATGAGCCAGAAGATACAGGTCGTGCTGGCCCGCGATCTTTACCCCGAACAGTTGCCGGGCGACGAGCCGGAGCCGATGCGAGTCGACCGCATCGATCTGCGCGAACTGTCGAGCCTGGTCCAGAACCCGCAGTTCAGCGAAGGACGCGCCCTCGCCGCGCTATATCTGGCGCGTGATCTGCTCACCCAGCGGGGGGAATTCGCCCAATGAGCCATCCGTATCTGGCGCCGGTCATTGACCTGGTCCGTGCCGCCGGCGAGGCCATCCTGCCGCACTGGCGCAACGATGTGTATGTGCATGAGAAGGCCGACGCATCGCCCGTCACCGCTGCCGACATGGCGGCGCATCATTTGCTGGCCGATGGCCTGCGCGCGCTGGACGCTGGCATCCCGGTGCTCTCCGAGGAAGACTGTGCGCTGAGCCTGGCCGAGCGCGCCGGATGGACGCGCTGGTGGCTGGTCGATCCGCTGGATGGCACCAAGGAATTCATTGCCGGCAGCGAAGAATTCACCGTCAACGTCGCGCTGATCGAACAGGGGCGGGTGCTGTTCGGCGTGGTGGGCATTCCGGCCAATGGCCGCTGCTATTACGGCGGCGCTGATTTCGGTGCATGGCGCGCCGAGGCCGATGGCGCCGCGCGGCCGTTGAAGGTGCGTCAAAGCCCGGCGGAAGGATTCACGGTCGTTGCCAGCCGCCGCCATTCCAGCCCCGCGCAAGAGCGATTGCTCGAAGGCTTGCGTCAGCGTTTCGGTGAGTTGGTATTGGCCAATGTCGGCAGCTCGCTGAAGTTATGCCTGCTGGCCGAAGGCGCCGCTGACTGCTATCCACGATTGGCGCCGACTTCGCAGTGGGACACCGCCGCGGCTCAGGGCGTGCTCGAAGGTGCAGGCGGCGAAGTGCTGGATGTCAGCGGCGCGACCCTGACCTACGAGGCGCGAGAAAGCTATCTCAATCCGTCTTTCCTGGCGCTGCCGCGAGGTGTTGATTGGCGCGCCGGACTGATCGAACTGGCGAGCCGCTAAGCTGGCGTTCGCCGAATCGGACAAGCTCAGGCTGTCCGGTATTGCTGTCTGTTATGCCAATCTTGCCGAAGCCAGCCCGTTGCGGCGATGCTATGACGGCGTTGGCCAGGCCAAGCGTTTGATTCGGATCGCTGGAGGGCGTTGTGTCATCGAAAACCCCTACCGGGATACGACAATGGATCTGGCGCGCCTTCGTCCAGAGCGCGCTGATCCCGCTGGTGCTGGTCGAGGTAGTGCTGATCGCGGCCTACCTGCTGACCAACAATGCCATCCGTGATGCGCAGATCGAGCATCTGCGCGAAACCGCGCTGTCCGAATTACAGGCTGCGGCCGATCGCGAGTCGCGAATCATCAGTCAGCAGCTGCAGCAGGTGGCGAGCGCCACGACGCTGTTTCGCAATTTCACCGTTCGTGCGCTGGACGACACCCGCGTCGAGCCGCAACCGCCCTTAACGCTTGGCTCCGGCGGCGTGCGCTATAGCCCGCGCGACGAGGGCGGTGCGGCGAGCTTCTATTCCGCTGTCACCGCGCCTGAACTGCAGGATCTTGAGAAAGTGGCGCGCTTGCGTCGTCTCGATCCGCTGATGAAGGAGCTGCATGCTGCCAACCCGCTGATCGCCAGCCTCTATTTCAACAGCTGGGACAGCTACAACCACATCTATCCCTGGTTCGACACTGCGGAGCAGTATCCGTCGGACATGAACATTCCGAGCTACAACTTCTATTACCTGGCCAGCTCCTGGCACAACCCGGCGCGCAAGGTCGTCTGGACTGACGTGTACCTGGACCCGGCCGGGCACGGCTGGATGATGTCGGCCATCGCGCCGGCGTATCGAGGTGATTTTCTCGAGGGCGTCAACGGCATCGACATCACCGTCAGCGGCATTCTGAAGCAGATAGGCAAACTGCGGGTGCCCTGGAACGGCTATGGCGTGCTGATCAGCCGCGACCTCAACATCATGGCGCTGCCCGAGGCGGGCGAGCGGCAGTTCGGCCTCGACGAGCTGACCGAACACTCATACGACGAAGCGATTCGCCGGGAGATTTTCAAACCCGAAGACTTTCGCCTCGGCCGCCGGCCGGAAACCCGCGCGCTGGCGCACGCCATCGCCGCGCAGACCGAAGGTGTGCAGCGTCTGAACCTCGATGGCCGGCAGCAGTTGGTGGCTTGGACCACCGTAGAGCAAACTGGCTGGCATTTGCTGGCGGTGGTGGACGAGGCTGAAGTGTTCAGTCAGACCAACGCCTTGGCCAGCCGCTATCGGCAGATCGGCTATCTACTGATCGCCGGGCTGTTGCTGTTCTATCTGTTGTTCTTCGCCTATATGTGGCTGCGTGCGCGACGGCTCAGTCAGGCACTGCTCATCCCGATCGCCAGCATTTCGCGAATGATGGGCCAGATCGGCCGCGGCCAATGGCGGCCGCAGCCAGTCTCATCGGATATTCGCGAACTCGA
This sequence comes from Stutzerimonas sp. VN223-3, assembly GCF_045999685.1. NCBI lineage: Bacteria > Pseudomonadati > Pseudomonadota > Gammaproteobacteria > Pseudomonadales > Pseudomonadaceae > Stutzerimonas > Stutzerimonas sp. VN223-3. The sequence continues at coordinate 777,696 of NZ_RBEC01000002.1, forward strand.
CGATTTGGCACAGCACACTCAGGCTATTGGCGGGCAACTCGAACTCAGCGAGGCGCAGCGTTGGCAAGCACACAAACGTCTCGAACTGGTGCTTGAAAGCGCCACCGAAAGCCTCTGGGAAAACGACATGCGCAGCGCCACGCTGCAGTTCCGCGGACGCCTGCCAGCTCGCTTCGGGTTGCCCTCGTCGCGGCTCAGCGAAGCGCAGTTCCTGCAGCGCATCCATCCGTTCGACGTGTCCAAAGTGCGCGCTGAACTGGCCCGCATGCATCAAGGCGATGCGCTGCATTATGAAAGCGAGTTCCGCTTCGCCGACGCGCTCGGGCAATACCACTGGTTGCTGAGCCGCGGCCGCGTGCTCGAACGCGACCCGCAGACCGGCGAAGCCACGCTGGTAGCCGGCACTCATGTGGATATCGATGCGATCAAGCGGGTCGAGGAGGACCTGCGTCAGGTCACTCAGCAGGCCCAGATCGCCAACGAGGCCAAGACGCATCTGATCTCCAGCATTAGCCACGAGCTACGCACACCGCTCAACGCGATCCTCGGGTTCGCCCAGTTGATGCGCATGGACTGCTCGCCCGAAGCCGATCCGGACGCAGCCGATTACCTCGACGAGATTCTGCTGGCCAGCCGGCATCTGAATCAGCTGCTCGGTGACATCCTCGACTGGTCGAGCCTGCAGGCGGAGCGGCCGCGGCTGGAGTTGAAGCGGGTCGAGGTCACCGCGCTGATGCGTGAGTGCGCCGAGCTGGTTGCTCTGGACGTGCAGCGCCAGGGTCTGCGGCTTGAATTCGATCTGCCGGATGCGCCCATCGAGGTGCTGGCCGAGCCACGGCGGCTGCGCCAGGTGCTGCTCAATCTGCTGTCCAACGCGATCAAGTACAACACGCCGTCCGGGCAGATCCTGCTCAGCATCGAAACGGTGGCCGGGCAGGTGCGTCTGCTGGTCGAAGACACCGGCCTGGGTATCGATGAGACGCTGCAGACGCGGATGTTCGAACCTTTCCAGCGGCTAGGACGCGAAAGTTCGAACATCCAGGGCGCCGGGATCGGGCTGTCGCTGTGTCTGGAATATGCCAAGCTCATGGGCGGCAGCATCGGTGTGAAGAGCGAGCTCGGCGTCGGCAGCCGCTTCTGGATCGCCCTGTCGGTGCTGGAGCCGCAACTTGTGTTGCCAGCCCATGAGCGGCCGCGCATCGTCTATGTCGAAGACGATCCGGCCAGCCAGCTGCTGGTGCGCAAGGCCCTGGCCGACATGGGCGAGGTCAGCGTGATCGGTAACGGCCGGCTGGCCTTGGAGCATCTGCTGACCGACCCGCCGGAACTGCTACTGCTGGACCTGAACCTGCCCGAGCTGAATGGCGAGGAGTTGTTGTCGCTGCTGCGCCAGGCGCCGGCGACCCGCGAGCTACCGGTCATCGTACTCAGCGCTGCCAGCGAGACGCGCGGCGGATTCGATTGCCAGGGCCGCCTGAATAAACCGCTGGACCTCGACGAGTTACGCCGGCTGGTCCGCGCTTGTCTGCAGACGCCGGGTCCTAAGCCGAGCTGAATGGCGTGCGGGTTTCAATCGGCCCGCTCACCGCAGAGATCGAGGGCGAACCAGTGTTCCACTTCCTTCTGCGACATGCCGGTGCCGAGCAGCGAGAACAACTTGCCCAGCGCCGCTTCGCGGGTCATCCCGCCGCCTGAAACCAAGCCAGTGGCCGCCAGTTTGCTGCCGGCCGCATAGATGCCGAATTCGACATGACCCTGCGGACATTGGCTGATCGCCGCCAGCACCACGCCGCGCTCATGCGCTTGCTTCAATGCCGCCAACAGCTCGGCATCGTCAGCCGGGCCGGTGCCGCTGCCGTAGCATTCGAGCAACAGGCCTTGCACGTCACTGGTCAGCATCGCGCGAACCTGCGCCGCCTGGATGCCCGGATACAGCGGCAGCACCGCGAGGCTGACCGGGCGGCGCGGCTGACGATAATCGAGCGCGGCGGGAATATTCGGAGCCCGCTGGCCGTGCCGCTCGCGAGGCTGGACGGCAAAGGCATCCAGCGTGGCGGTGCCCCGCTTGCTGGCCCGCGCGCCATGCATCAGCTGGCCGCTGAAGTACAGATGTACACCCGGCTCGACGCCTGTGTGAAGCGTCTGCATGGCGCCGAACAAATTACTCCAGGCATCGCTGCCGGGCGCACCGGCTGGCAGCATGGCGCCGGTCAGCAGTACCGGGACGTCGAGCCCAAGCAGGAGGAAGCTCAAGGCCGCGGCGCTGTAGGCCAGGGTGTCGGTGCCGTGTAGCACCAGCACGCCATCGCAGCCGTCCTGTTCGACGCCGGCGCGAATGGCCTCGGCTATCGCCAGCCAATTGGCCTGGTTCATGTTGGCGCTGTCGATGGGGGGTAACAATTCGCGAAACTGCCAGTCAGGCAGCTGCAGCTGTGGTTGCTGGTCCTGCTGCTCACGCAGTCGACTGGCGAAACCGGAGGCGGGCATCAGACCCTCGGCGCTTTGCTGCATGCCGATGGTGCCGCCGGTATACAGCACCAGGATATTTCTGGAAGCCGGCATGGAGGACTCCTAAATAAAACAGGGGGTCGAGCCCCCTGTTCATGACACTCGCAGGCTACTGCTGACGAACCGGGGATGGGCTGACGGTACCACTTGTCGGTACCGTGCCGGGCACCTTGTTCGGCCAGGCGGCGTGATCGAGGTCCAGATCAGCATAAGCCTTCGGATCGAACACGGGTGTCTTCACGCCCTCTTTGCGCTGGCTGTCATAGTCACGCATCAGGCGGATGCCAGTCTTGAACAGCAGGAACACAGCCGCGAGGTTGACCAGCGCCAGCAGCCCCATGGTCACGTCGGCAAAGCCGAATACGGTGGACAGATCCTGCATGGAGCCCCACAACACCAGCGCAATCACCAACACGCGGTACACCTGCAGCAGCGAACGTTTGGTGCTAAAGAAGCTGAGCGCGTTTTCACCAAGGTAGTAGTTGTATACCAGGGTCGTGAAGACGAAGAGCAGCAGCGCGGTGCTGACGAAAATCCTGCCCCACTCGCCGACTTCTGCGGCCAGTGCGGTCTGAGTCAGAACCACGCCCGCGACTTCTTCGCTGCCTGGCTGGTAGACGCCTGAAAGCAGGATGATCAGCGCGGTGCTGGTGCACACCAGCAGGGTGTCGATGAACACGCTGAGCGACTGGACGATACCCTGCGCGGCCGGGTGTTTGACCTGCGCCACGGCGGCGACGTTCGGCGCACTGCCGAGGCCGGCTTCGTTGGAGAACAGGCCGCGTTTGACGCCCATGATGATCGCCGCGCCGATGCCGCCTGCGAATGCCGGCTCCAGGCCGAATGCGCTGCGCACGATCAGCCCCAGGACTTCCGGCACCTCGCCAATGTTCATGCCGATCACCACCAGTGCCATACCGATGTAGGAGAACGCCATGATTGGTACCAGCACGTCGGCCATGCTGGCGATGCGCTTAATGCCGCCAAAGATTATGGCGCCGATCACGCAGACCAGGGCCAGTCCGCTGATCCATGTCGGCAGGCCGAAGGTATCGTTCAGCGATGTGGCGACGGTGTAGGACTGCACTGCGTTGAAGCCGAAACCGAACGTAACCAGCAGCAGGATTGAGAAGATCACTGCCAGCCAGCGTTGACCCAGGCCATGCAGGATGTAGAACGCCGGGCCGCCACGATAGGTGCCGTCGGCCTCACGGCGCTTGTACAGCTGCGCCAGAGAACACTCGAAATAACTGGTGGCCATGCCGAGCAGCGCAACCAGCCACATCCAGAATACTGCGCCGGGACCGCCGAGCATGATCGCTACGGCAACGCCGGCGATGTTGCCGGCGCCTACACGGCCGGCTACGGAGAGCATCAGCGCTTGGAATGAGCTGAGCTGCCCCGGCTGACGCTGGAACGCTTCGGCAAAGATGCTGAACATGTCGCCGAAGTAGCGAAACTGCACGAAGCGTGAGCGAATCGAGAAATACAGGCCGAGACCGACCAGTGCGACGATGAGGACCTTGCTCCAGAGCAGGTCATTGAGAAGATCGAGCATGATGAGGTTGTCTCTTGTTGTTCTGGATGGGCGAGGCCGCGTCACTGTACGTGCGGCCCCGGAATGGTTAGTCAAGCGCGCCTTGCAGGCAATTACGCAGATCGCGGCGAACTGACGCGAGTTGATGCTAATATCGCGCCGCTTGCATCATTGGAAATCACATGTACGACCATCTTGGCACTAACCTGAAGCTGCTCTGCAGCCACTACCGCTCCATTGCTGAGGTGTGCCGCAAACTGGCTATCAATCGCGCCCAGTTCAACAAATACATCAACGGGCAAAGCCGGCCGACAGCACACAACCTAAAACGTATCTGTGATTTCTTCGGTGTCGAAAGTTACGAACTGGGTCTGCCGAGCGAACAATTCGCACAGCTGATCGGCATACGCAGCCACGATCAGGAGCGCATCGCTGCCAGCGATCCCTTGCTCGAGCTGTTCCAGCCACTGCGCGACAACGCCAGCAGCCTGTCGCGTTACTGCGGCTATTATTTCGAATACGCCAACTGCCTGTCGGTTCCCGGGCAAATTCTGCTTTCTTTAGTGCACCTGCGTGAGGATCGCGGCAGCTTCGTCTTTGAACGGCAGGAGCGCCAGGAGCAGTCGCGCGCCGACAATCCCAAGGCCGAAGATTGGGTGGTGCGCTGCCGCTACCTGGGCGCTGCCTTTTATCTGCAGGACCGCCTGTTTCTCATCGACTATGAGTCGCTGACGGGCAACGAGATGAGCCAGACGATCCTGATCCCCAGCTTCAAAAGCCGCATCAGTCGCCTGAACGGCCTGAAGACCGGCGTCTCCAGCGGCGACCGTCGTACCCCGGCCTGCACCCGCGTGGTTTGGGAGTACCTGGGCAAGGAGATCAACCGGGTCAACGCTTATCGCCAGGTGATGCTCTATGCCATGGATGACCCGCGGATCGACCCGGAAATCCGTGAGCGGCTTGCGTCGGCGTCGCTGCGAGACGGACTGTTCGAAATCGAATAAAAAGGTGGGTTGCCCGGTTCCGACAACTGGTCAAGCGGGGCCCCTGTCTGAGAGGCGAGCCTGGGCGAGGCGATGAGCGGATACGGTAAAGCGGTCCAGGCTGCGATGGCGCTGTTGCGCCGTCGTCCAATCGGAGGAGCTCAGCAGAGTTCAGGGTGTTTAACGGGAGTTCCGGCATGAACGGCGCCCGCTAACCGGGCGCCTTATTGCCGCACGCAGTGGCGCGTGGGCGTCACCCCTTTAACGGCACCAATCTCGGCGCAATCATGTTTTCGGGACGCAGGATGTCATCGAGGGTGGCATCGTCCAGCAACTGCTCTTCGCGCACCAGTTCCAGCACGCCGCGGCCGCTGAGCAGCGCCTGGCCGGCGATGCGGGTGGCGTTTTCGTAGCCGATGTAGGGGTTCAGCGCGGTGATCAGGCCGATGGAGTTTTCCATCAGGCGTCGGCAGTGATCTTCGTTGGCGGTGATGCCGACGATGCAGTGCTCGCGCAGCATATCCATGGCGCGCTGCAGCAGGCCGATGGAGTCGAATAGCTTGTAGGCGATCAGCGGCTCCATGACGTTGAGCTGCAGCTGGCCGGCTTCGGCGGCCATGGTCAGCGCGAGGTCATTGCCGATCACCTCGAAGGCGACCTGGTTGACCGCCTCGGGAATCACCGGGTTGACCTTGCCCGGCATGATCGAGCTGCCCGGCTGGCGCGGCGGCAGGTTTATTTCGTTGATGCCGGTGCGCGGGCCGCTGGAGAGCAGGCGCAGGTCGTTGCAGATCTTCGACAGCTTCACCGCCAGGCGCTTGAGCATGCTGGAGAAGGTGACGAAGGCGCCCATGTCGGAGGTGGCTTCGATCAGGTCGGCGGCGGGCTTCAGCGGATGGCCGCTGATGGTCGCCAGGCGCTGCACGGCCAAGGCTTGATAGTTGGGATCGGCGTTGATGCCGGTGCCAATGGCGGTGCCGCCGAGATTCACCTCGACCAGCAGCTGTGGTGCGATCAAGCGCAAGTGCTCGAGGTCTTCGCCAAGGGTGGTGGCGAACGCGCGGAATTCCTGGCCGAGGGTCATCGGCACCGCATCCTGCAGCTGAGTGCGGCCCATCTTGAGGATGTGCGCGAACTCGGCCGACTTGCCGGCGAAGGCCTGTACCAGGCTGTCGAGGCTGGCCAGCAGCGTGTCGTGACCCAGTAGCAGGCCGAGACGGATGGCCGTGGGATAGGCGTCGTTGGTAGACTGCGCCATGTTCACGTCGTTGTTTGGATGCAGATGACGGTACTCGCCCTTGGCGTGGCCCATGTATTCCAGCGCCAAGTTGGCGATCACCTCGTTGGCGTTCATGTTGGTCGAGGTGCCGGCACCGCCCTGGATCATGTCGACGACGAACTGATCGTGATACTCGCCGCGGATCAGGTGCGCGCAGGCCTGACTGATCGCCGTGTGCTTGGCCTCGCTGAGGTGTCCGAGCTCGCGGTTGGCGTCCGCCGCCGCCTGCTTGACCATAGCCAGCGCGACCACCAACTTGGGGTAATGCGCCAGCGGCACACCAGATAGGCGAAAGTTGTGCACGGCGCGCAAGGTCTGGATGCCGAAATAGGCTTCAGCGGGTACTTCGAGGGAGCCGAGCAGATCTTTTTCGAGCCGGAATGATGCAGCAGAGGACATGAGGATTCTCATCCGAGAGAAAGCGGTATTTACCGCGAAGGCCACTACCATAAGGGCTGTGGCCTGTTTCCGGCCAATGCCGTTAAACGCTGCCTCATGCGCGATCGGCATAATAAAGCTGTGACGCCGTTTCGATGACAAGCGTTATTGCTGGGCATTCGATAGCAAAAAACCAAGCCAGCCAGGAGCCGGCATGAACATCGAAACCAAATGGCTGGAAGATTTCGTCACACTGGCGGCGACGCGACGCTTTTCCCAGGCGGCAGAACGGCGCTTCGTCACCCAGCCCGCGTTCAGCCGGCGCATCCGCAGCCTTGAAAACAGTCTCGGCTTGACGCTAGTGAACCGCGCGCGCACGCCCGTGGAGTTGACCGAGGCCGGGCAGCTGTTCCTGATCACTGCGCGTAGCCTGGTCGAGCAGCTCGGCGAGGTGCTGCGTCATCTGCATCATCTGGAGGGCCAGCAGGGCGAAGTGCTGCAGATATCCGCCGCGCATTCGCTGGCGCTCGGTTTTTTCCCGCAGTGGATTGCTGGCCTGCGCGAGCTGGGCCTGAACCCCAGCACGCGGCTGATGGCGACTAACGTAGGCGATGCGGTACATGCCTTGCGCGAAGGTGCTTGCGACCTGATGCTGGCCTTTCACGACCCGGATGCCGCGCTGCAGATGGACCCGCAGATTTTCCCATCCATGCACCTGGCTCATAGCGAGATGCTACCGGTCTGCGCCGTGGATGCGCAGGGCGCTGCACTGTTCGATCTCGAAGGTGGGCAGAGCGTGCCGCTGCTGGCATACAGCGCCGGCGCCTTTCTCGGTCGTTCGGTCAACGGCCTGCTGCGCCAGCGCCGCCTGCGCTACACCACGGTGTACGAAACCGCCATGGCCGACAGCTTGAAAAGCATGGCCCTACAAGGGCTCGGCGTCGCCTGGGTGCCGCGCCTGAGCATCGCCGCCGAACTGCAGCGCGGCGAACTGGTGGAGTGCGGCGACGAAACCTGGCGGCTGCCGCTGGAAATCCGCCTATATCGCTGCGCCCTGGTGCGCAAGGCGACGGTACGGTTGCTCTGGCGCAAGCTGGAGGGTGACGCGGGATAAGGCAGCGAGGGCGGACCGGGTGGCGTTCCTTTCGGCGCGAAAAACCATGAAGGGAAAAAGCGCCATTCATCCGATGAAATCGACCTTGCAGTTACGCAGACAGGTCGTAACGCCAGGCTGCGCGACATCTACGGCTTTCCGGTATAATGCCGCGCCTTCGAACCAGCGCCTTTCGCTGGTTTGCCCTACATGCAAGCCACGCTCCTGTTGCGTGGCTTGTTGTTTTGTAGCGCTGCGCAGCGCACCACGAAGAGGCACGACGATGACCGCACTGGTAGGCGTGATCATGGGCTCCAAGTCCGATTGGTCCACCCTCAGCCACACCGCCGAGATGCTGGAAAAACTCGGCATTCCGCACGAAGTCACCGTGGTGTCCGCACACCGCACCCCTGATCTGCTGTTCCAATACGCCGAACAGGCCGAAGCGCGCGGGTTGCGCGTGATCATCGCCGGTGCTGGCGGTGCTGCTCATCTGCCGGGCATGTGTGCCGCCAAGACGCACCTGCCGGTGCTCGGTGTGCCGGTGCAGTCGTCGATGCTTTCGGGTGTGGATTCGCTATTGTCAATCGTACAGATGCCCGCTGGCGTACCGGTTGCCACCCTCGCCATCGGCAAGGCCGGCGCGGTCAATGCGGCGCTGCTTTCGGCCAGCATCATCGGCCACGAATTTCCCGAGTATCACGCGGCGCTGAAGAAATTCCGCGACGAGCAGACGCAGACGGTACTCGACAATCCGGACCCGAGGGACGCGTAAATGAAAATTGGCGTGATCGGTGGCGGCCAACTGGGCCGCATGCTCGCCCTGGCGGGGACGCCGCTGGGCATGAACTTCGCCTTCCTCGATCCGGCACCGGACGCTTGTGCCGCCACCCTCGGCGAACACCTACGCGCCGACTATGGCGATCAGGATCACCTGCGCCAGCTGGCCGATGAAGTGGATCTGGTGACCTTCGAGTTCGAGAGCGTGCCGGCCGAAACCGTGGCCTTCCTCTCGCAGTTCGTGCCGGTTTACCCCAGCGCCGAGGCGCTACGCATCGCGCGTGACCGATGGTTCGAGAAATCCATGTTCAAGAACCTCGGCATTCCTACGCCGGAATTCGCCGACATCCAGTCCCAGGCAGATCTTGACGTCGCCGCATCCAGCATCGGCCTGCCGGCGGTACTCAAGACACGCACGCTTGGTTATGACGGCAAGGGTCAGAAAGTCCTGCGCAAGCCGGCCGATGTCGCCAATGCCTTTGCCGAGCTGGGAAGTGTGCCATGCATCCTGGAAGGCTTCGTGCCGTTCACCGGCGAAGTCTCACTGATTGCCGTGCGCGGTCGCGATGGCGAAACCTGTTTTTATCCGCTGGTGCACAACACGCACGAGGACGGCATCCTGCGGTTGTCGGTGGCCAGCAGCAGTCATCCGCTGCAGCCGCTGGCCGAGGATTACGCCAGCCGCGTACTCCAGCAGCTGAACTACGTCGGCGTGCTGGCCTTCGAGTTTTTCGAGGTTGACGGTGGGCTCAAGGCCAACGAGATCGCGCCGCGCGTGCACAACTCTGGTCACTGGACCATCGAAGGCGCCGAATGCAGCCAGTTCGAGAATCATCTGCGCGCCGTCACTGGGCTGCCGCTAGGCTCGACGGCGAAGCTGGGCGAAAGCGCCATGCTGAACTTCATTGGGGAAGTGCCGCCGGTGGAGAAGGTCATCGCCGTCGAGGATTGTCACCTGCATCACTACGGCAAGGCGTTCAAAGTCGGACGCAAGGTCGGCCACGCCACGCTGCGCTGCCCCGACCGCGCCACGCTGGACCGACAGATCACGGCTGTCGAGTCGCTGATCGCCCGCGACTGATCACCGGCCGTCTGGCCTGCAGCATTTGGCGGCGAACTGCCTAGTCCGCCTCAGGTCCGAAGATACGTAACGCGTATTTTTCGGACCTGAGGAGACTGCCAATGGGCATCATCGGAACCATCATCATCGGCCTGATCGTAGGCCTCATCGCACGCTTCCTGAAGCCCGGCAACGACAGCATGGGCTGGATCATGACCATCCTGCTGGGTATCGGCGGTTCGCTGCTGGCCACCTATGGCGGTCAGGCGCTCGGTCTCTATGAAGCGGGCGAAGCTGCAGGCTTTATCGGTGCGGTGGTCGGTGCGATCATCCTGCTGGTGATTTACGGCATGGTTACTAGCCGTAAACATTGATCCGTCGGGGGCCGCGCCTCTGGCGGCCCCGTTTTCTTCGAATTCTTCGGTTCTCATGCGCTCGATAGTTTTCTCGCTGCTGTGCTTTGCTTCCGTCGCTCACGCTGCGCCAGCTGAGCTCGACTGGCTCGAATTGATGCCCGCCGAAGACCGCAGAGCGTTGGAGGAAATGCCGGAGATCGAGCACAACTCTCCCGAGGCCAACGGCTTTAGCGACCAGGGTGGGCTTAAACAGGGTGCCGGTTTGCCAGAAGTGATGTATTCGGCCAAGACTGTGCCGGCACTGAACGGCCAGACGATCCGCCTCGGCGGTTATCCGGTGCCACTGGAAACCGACAGCAAGGGACGCAGTACCGAGTTTTTCCTGGTTCCCTATCCAGGCGCCTGTATTCATGTTCCGCCGCCGCCACCGAACCAGATCGTGATGGTCCGCTATCCGGCTGGCATCGCTCTGGAGGACATCTATGCACCGCTTTGGGTGGACGGTACGCTGCGGATCGAGCCGGTCAGCAATGATCTGGCCGACGCGGCGTACGTAATAACCGCAGCCGAGGTGTCCTTGGTGGATGAAAGCGACCTCTAAGCCGAAACGGGACCCGATACCGCTCGATCAGGCAGAGCGCGAAGCATTTCGCGCGCTCGCGTCCGAGATCGAAGGCGTCGATGTGTCGGTCTATCAGAAATTCGACAAGGATCCGCTGGAGCCGATCATTGGGCTCGGCCGTGCCGACGCGCCTCTTGCCTTTTTCGGTCGTGACCCCGGCCGTGAAGAGGTCCGATATGGTGAGCCGTTCATTGGCAGTGGCGGTCAGCTGGTGCGCCGTGTGCTCTACCAGCATCTGCACGGCGAAGAAATGCCCGATTTCGAGGCCGGGCGTGCGCTTGGCCAAGCCTTCTTCTGGATCAACACCGTGCCCTACAAGCCGCTCGGCAACCGTGCCTGGTCGATGACTATCAAGCGCCGCTTTCATCCGCTCATGCGGCGCCTGCTGATCGATAACTGGCATGGTCGTGACATCGTCACGCTCGGTCGAGAGGCGTTTCTCTGGTTCGGCATGGAGCAGCCGCGCGAGGTGCGCCAACAGCTCGAAGCGTACTGGCAGCGCGAAGACCGTTTCACTGCGCATTTCAATATCGAACTGGCGACGGAGCAGGGCGCCACGCGGGCGTTTCGTCTGCACCCCTTGCCGCATCCATCGCCGCGCAACCTGGCCTGGTTCAAACGTTTTCCGGCATTGCTGGAGGCGCGTCTGCAGCAGCTGCTCGATTGAACGGGGTCAATCTTCGGCACCGTGCTGACGCATGAAGCTACGGTCGATGTAATCTTTCCAACGCCACAACAACCTGCCTTCCGCTGCCACTCCCGCCCAGCTCAGCATCGCTCCGCGGTGGCCGTCGGCCAGAAGGGCGAGGCTATGGGACGGTGGATGATAGTGACGCAATGGTTGGCCGATCGCTGCCTGCCCCAAATTGGTCGCCAGCACACCAGCCTGGCGCACCGCTTGGACGCCGTTGCGTGCGGCGCCGGGAAGGCTCGCACAGTCGCCGCTGGCAAAAACGTGTGGATGAGAGCGGCTCTGCAGCGACGGCGATACATCGATGAAGCCGCGTGCATCCAAGCGCAGACCAGATTCGCGTAGCCATTCCAGCGGGCTGGGGCCGGTTGCGACGACCAGGCGTCGACCTTGCCAGCGGATCTGCCCATCGCCGACCAGCGTGTTGCCATGCACCGCCTGAATCGGCGTCTGTTCGTGAACCGTTACATCGGCACGTTGCAGATGGTGCAGCGCGAGGCGGCGCAGGCGCGGCGGATGTCCAGCAAGCAACTCGCCATCGGTGAACAGAGTCAATGCCGGCACTCGCCCGGCCATGGCCAGCGCCAACTCGACCCCCGCTGCGCCGCCTCCGAGTACCGCCACCCCTTCGGGAATCTCCTCCCACTGCTGCCAGCGGCGAATGAATTCGGCGAACGGCTTGACCGAAAGCAGCTCCATGCCGTCGCCGCTCTGCTCCGGTAGCCAAGGCAAGGAACCCAGGTTGAGTGACATCCAGGTACTGCGCAGCGTCTCGCCAGTTGCCAGCAACAATTCGGGTGTTTCAGGGAGCAGCGCGACCATGGTGCCCTGGATGAACTCCACTTCCGCCGCCGCGCAGAGCTTGGGTAGCGCGACACGGCACTGGCGGGTTTGGTAATGCTCGGCGATGAGGCCTGGCATCATGCCCGAATACCAGGCGTGGGGTTCGGCCGAGACCAGGCCGATTCGGCCCATGGGACGTTCACGACTGGCCCACTGGCGCAGTACGCCGAGGTGGCTGTGCCCCGCGCCGGCAAGCAGCAGGTCGAAATCGTTATTCATGGCGCATCAGCTGAAAAAAACTGATGCAAATGGCGGCGAATTGGTTGAGGTCTGCTTGAAGTAGCGTGGCTTCCATGACACAGGTCCTCCAGGGCGCTGCGACTGGCCGGCAGGCTCCCTAAGCCGAAACCCGGCGGTATGCCGGCAGCGGCGGGATGGTCGCTTGCAGTATAGATTCAATGCTGCTGGATGCCTGCCGCCTCTTCGTTTCAGACTGGTGTTTGGCTGCTACAACGCCTCGACGCCAATCGAGACGCTCAGGGTATGGCTAGCGCCAGCGCCCAGCCGGACCATGTCGCCCAGCACATTGGCGGTTTCAATGCAGAGCATTCGCTGCCAGGCATCGTCGGCAAATTGCGACAAGCGCTGCGCCTTGGCGATCCATGGATTCCAGAGCACGGCCGAGCGAGAGCCGCGAGTCTCTATGGTTATTCGTCGATTGAGGCCGGGATCGCGCAGGCTCAAGGTCGCGGGGAGATCCAGGTAGATGCGGTCGGTCTCGCCGCTGAAACGGAGGTCGCTCTGCTGTAGGCGCTGCTGCCAGTCATCCAGGGTTTCGATATAGGGGCGACCATCGAGACCTTCTACCGCGACCTGACGGATATCGCTGATGGCGAAATAGCTGTGCAACGCCTGGGACAGAGCGACCGGGGCATCGCCTTGGTTGTGGCTGGTCAGCGACAGGTGCAGGCCTTTCCGATCCAGGCGGATCTGCAGGTTCAGTTCGACAGCGTGTGGCCAGCCGGGCAGGGTGCGATCGGCATTGCAGCAAAATTCCAGGCTGGCGCTGTCGGCATCGCTGCGTGAGTCCTGCAATACCCAGTCGATGCTACGTACCAGACCGTGCGCCGGAGCCGGTTGGTTGCCCAGGTACGCTTCCTGTACTGCTTGAGGATTGCGTGCCAGATCGCCAAACCAGGGCCAGCACACCGGAACGCCGCCGCGCACCGCCTGCCCCTTCTCGAAAGCGGCCTCTTCGCTAAGCCAGATGATCGGCGTCGCTTCGCCTTGGCGGTAGCTGAGTACCTGCGCGCCCTGTTCGGCGACGATCACCTCGGCATCACCGTTACGGAGGCGCCAGCAGGCAAGTTGGTCCATTTCGATGCGCTGAATGTCGGCGGGCATGGGCGGTCTCGTTGGCAATATGATCGGGTTGTTTCTGACCCTGCCCACGCCGGAGGATTCCACCGCCGCGGGACTTTGAGTCAATGGCAGGGGCGGATCGGTAACGTATCGAGCGGTCCGCGGCTGGCGCCAAGGTTGATCGAAATCGAGACTCTCGATTCAGCGCCCCTGGCAGGCATCCACGCGCAGCCAGCGCTCCACCAGCTTGAAGCCCTGCATCAGCACGAACGCGATGATCAGATAGATCAGGCCAGCGGTGAGGAACATTTCCTCGTGCATATAGGTGCGTGCGGCGATCTTGCGCGCCATGCCGGTCAGTTCGAGCAGGGTGATGGTGCTGGCCAGGGCGCTGGCCTTGAGCATCAGTATCACCTCGTTGCTGTAGGCCGGCAGACCGATACGTGCCGCGCGCGGCAGGATGATATGCCACAGCGCCTGGCGGCGGGACATGCCCAGCGCGCGAGCGGCTTCGACTTCGCCCGCGGGCACATTTTGGATCGCGCCACGCAGAATTTCAGCGATATAGGCGGCGGTGTGCAATGTCATGGTGATGATCGCGCACCAGTAGGGATCACGCAGAAAAGGCCACAGGACACTTTCGCGCACGACCTCGAACTGAGCCATGCCGTAATAGACCAGAAATAATTGCACCAGCAACGGCGTGCCGCGGAAGAAGAAGATGTAGCCATAGGGCAACGCGCGCACCGCGAAAATGCGCGAAGACCTCGCGATGCCCAGCGGCAAAGCAAGGATTAGCCCTGTTATGACCGACACGCCGACCAGCTGCAGCGTCAGCCAGGCGCCTTCGAGAAAGTCTGGTAGCCACTTGATGAACAATTCCCAACTCATGCGGCGCTCCTGACAAAACCGCGTCCGGCGCGTTTTTCGAGAAAGTACATGCCAGTCATGGCGATGACCGTAAGGCCGAGATAAATGAAGGCGGCGACGACGAAGAAGGTGAAGGGCTCCTTGCTGGCGGTCACGGCGATTTGCGAGCTGCGCATGATCTCTTCCAGGCCGATCACCGAGACCAGCGCGGTGTCCTTCATCAGAATCATGAACAGGTTGCCCAGACCGGGCAGGGCCAGGCGCCACATCTGCGGCAGGATCAGCCGCAGGAAGATGCGGCGTTTGCCCAGGCCCAGCGCCAAGCCAGCTTCGCGGTGGCCCTTGGGAATGGCGAGCAGGGCGCCACGGAACACTTCGGTCGCATAGGCGCCGAAGCAAAGGCCGAGGGCGATGGTGCCGGCGACGAAGGGACTGAGGGCGAGATTTTCGATACCAAAGATCTCACCGATGCCGCGTACCAAGCCGATGGTGCCGAAATAGATCAGCAGTACCCAGAGCAGTTCGGGCACACCGCGGACGATCGTCGAGTAAGTGCCGCCGACCCAGCGCAGGGTCGCGTACGGAGAAGTCTTGGCGAGTGCGCCGAGCAGACCGAGCACCAGGCCCAGGGCCAGGGATGCGAGGGCCAGCTGAATGGTCATCCAGGTGCCGGCGACCAGCGCCGGACCGAATCCATGAAGGTCGGGAATCATAAGGGCTCAAACACCAAAGCCCGACCTACCAGATTAGCGGCCGGGCTTCGGTTCAGACGGATCAGTAAATATTGAAAGGGAAGTACTTGGCGTTGATCTTCTCGTAAGTGCCGTCGGCAATGATTTCCGCCAGTGCCTTGTTCAGCTTCTCACGCAGCTCATCGTTGTCCTTGCGCACGGCCATGGCAATCTTGTCGTTGTCGAATACCGGCTCGCCCTTGAATTCGAAGTCCTTGCCGGCGTCGCTCTTGAGCCATTCCCACTGTACGAAGGAGTCGGCGAGGATGCCATCGACGCGGCCCGAGGCCAGGTCCAGATAGGCATTTTCCTGGGTGTCGTAGAGCTTGATTTCGACGACGTCGTCCATGTTGTCTTCCAGCCAGGTGCCGGCGATGGTGGCGCGCTGGGCACCGATGACCTTGCCATCGAGGTAGTCTTCGTCTGTCTTGAAGTCGACCGATTTCGGCGCCACGAACTGCAGTTTGTTGGTGTAGTAATGGTCGGTAAAGTCGACGGCCTGCTTGCGCTCCTCGGTGACGGACATGGAGGCGGCGAGGAAGTCGAACTTGCCGGCGTTCAGCGCAGGGATGATGCCGTCCCAATCGGACGTGACCACTTCGCACTCTACTTCCATCTTGGCACAGAGCGCGTGGGCGATATCCAGATCGAAGCCGACCACTTGGCCGCTGGCATCGATCAGGTTAAAGGGTGGGTAGGCGCCCTCGGTACCGATACGCAGCTTGTCGGCGGCGACGGCATTGGCGCCGATCATAAGGGTGGCGGCGGCGGTCAGCAGAATCTTCTTATAGCTTTTCATGCGGTGTTGCTCCATTAATGATGGCTGGACATGAACTGTTTACAGCGTGCCGATTGGGGGTTGTCGAACACCTGCTCGGGCGTTCCTTGCTCTTCGATCCGGCCCTGGTGAAGAAAAACCACTTCACTGGAAACCTGCTTGGCGAAGTTCATTTCATGAGTGACGAGCAGCATGGTGCGACCCTCGTCGGCCAGTGACCGGATCACTGCAAGCACTTCTTGTACCATTTCCGGGTCGAGCGCCGAGGTCGGCTCGTCGAACAGAATCACCTGCGGCTGCATCGCCAGGGTGCGCGCAATCGCTGCACGTTGTTGCTGACCGCCGGATAGTTGGCTGGGGTAAACATGGCGTTTGTCAGCGATGCCTACCTTGGCCAATAACGCTTCAGCGCTTTCGATGGCTTCGGCCTTGCTCAGGCCAAGCACGCGACGTGGCGCCTCGATGATGTTGTCCAGCACGCTCATGTGCGGCCAGAGATTGAAATTCTGAAACACGAAGCCGAGCTTGCTGCGCATCAGGTTGATCTGCTTGGCGTCCGCGGCAACCAGATCGCCGTCTTTTGCACGCTTCAGGCGCAGTTGTTCGCCAGCGACGAGGATCTCGCCCTCGTTGGGGTTTTCCAGCAGATTGATGCAGCGCAGGAACGTGGATTTTCCGGAGCCGGACGAGCCGAGGATGGAGATCACATCACCGTCGCGCGCTGTCAGCGAGATGCCCTTGAGTACTTCCAGATCGCCGTAGCGCTTGTGCAGGTTGCGGATTTCCAGTGCGGATATGGCCTCAGCCATTGAGCTTCCTCTTCTCGGACCAGGGCGTTGCATGGTCCTTTTCTGTTTAAATTGCGCTCCGGCCAACTGCTCGCCATCCTGGCGAGGCGCAAACCTAGCATGGGCTGGGGCATGCGCCAAGCGTGGCGCCGTTTGCCATGAGACTGACCGACCAGTCACTGCATGATCGAGTGACTTGTCTGCTGCGAAGCGGATCGCCTCTATCTATATAGATGAACTTGCGCTCTTTTGCGTCTTACGGCTCGGGCTTTGGTGCATCGGGTTCGTTGCTGAGCATCTCGTCGTGCTCGTCCATCTTCCAGGGCAGGCTGCCGGGCGAGATATGCAGGAAATGCAGGTATTTCTCGAACTGATCAAGTATGTCGCTGATGATGTCCTGCTGGTCGTAACCATAGACGTCGTAGTGCTGGCCGCCGCGGCGTAGGAATACTTCGGCGCGGTAGTACTGCTCGTTTGTATCCGGATCCTCAGTGAGCACGAAGGACGGCATGGCATAGCCGACCAGGCGGATCTCGTAGATGAAATCGACCTGGTTTTCCTTAATGACCTCCAGGTAGACGCGCAAATTATGCTCATCGGTATGCACCTCGGCCGGCCAGCCTTGTTCGGCCAGCGCGCGCTGCACCCGGCGCATGCCCTTGAGCACATTGGTGGCGATGAAGTTTTCCGCTTCCTCGCGGCTGGGGAAGTTGACCAGTCCGGCCAGGCGCTTTTTCCATAGTCCGGGCCCGGCATTGCTGGCCAGCCGGCTGCCCTGCATGTGGCTTTGCAAGCTGACTTCGTGATGACCTTCGATCACCAGGGCGCGCCACATGCCCAGCGCCGCAATAATCATGACGATGGCGAACGGAAGCGCACTGGTGATTGCCATGGTCTGCAAGGCGCTTAGGCCGCCCGCAACCAGCAGCGCGATGGCGACGAAGCCCGCCGAAGTTGCCCAGAACACCCGTTGCCAGATTGGTGTTTGCGCCACGCCGCCCGCCGCCAGCGAGTCAATTACCAACGCCCCAGAGTCGGCTGAGGTGACGAAGAAAGTGGCGATCAGAACCACGGCGACGAAGGAGGTGATGGAGCTCAGCGGTAGGTGTTCGAAGAGTTTGAACAGTGCGATGGCGTGGTCGCTCTGCACGTCGTTGATCAGTTGGGTGTAGCCCTCGACCATGATCAGATGCAGGGCGGTGTCGCCGAAGATCGAGAACCAGAGGAAGGTAAAGATCGTCGGCACGAACATCACGCCGAAGACGAACTGGCGAATGGTCCGGCCGCGGCTGATCTTCGCGATGAACAGGCCCACGAACGGCGACCATGCGATGGTCCAGCCGAAGATGAACAGCGTCCAATTACCAATCCAGTCGCTGCGGCTGTAGGCCTGCAGGTTGAAGGTGCGCTCGATGATGTTGTTGAGATAGCTGCCGGTGTTCTGCAGAAAGGTTTCAAGAATGAAGATAGTCGGCCCCACGAGGAAAACGAACAGCATCAGCGTGATGGCCAGCGCCATATTCAATAGCGACAGGTTCTTGATGCCCTTGTCCATCCCGGCCACCACCGAGCAGGTCGCAAGCGCCGTAATCGCCACGATGGAAATGACCTGCACCATGGTGCTGATGGGAATCTGCGGCCATAGGTAATTGAGACCAGCATTGATCTGAGTGACCGAAAGGCCGAGGGTAGTGGCGATGCCGAACAGCGTGCCGAGAATTGCGAACACATCCACCACATGCCCGATTGGACCGTGAATGCGCTCGCCGATGATCGGATACAGCGCCGAGCGCATCGACAATGGCAGACCGTGGCGGAACGAAAAATAGGCCAACACCAGGCCGGTCAGGCCGTAAATCGCCCAGATATGGAAGCCCCAGTGGAAAAAGGCGATCTGCATCGCTTGCTTGGCGGCATCCACGGTTTCCGGCGCGCCGGCCGGCGGCGTGGAGAAGTGCAGCACCGGCTCAGCTACGCCGAAGAACAGCAGCGCGATGCCGTAGCCTGCAGAGAACAGCATGGCAAACCAGGCAGGGAAGCTGTACTGCGGCTCGGCGTGATCAGGGCCGAGCTTGATGTTGCCCCATTTGGTGCTCGCGATGCCGACGATAAACACAAGAAAGAAGGCCACCGCCAGCATGTAGAACCAGCCGAACGAGCGGGTGATGAACGCCAGCGTCGAGCTGAACACCTCGCCTGCCAGGTCTGGGTTACTAATCGTGCCGATCACCAGAAGCAGGGTCACTACCACTGCAGGGATGAACACCGGGAAGAGGATGATGGCCTTGGGGAGTTTCTTTTCTGCTTCCATATGTCGTTCTGGGCTCTGGTTGGAGAGAGAGGGACGGAAACGCGCTATGGCTCCGAAAGCGAAACTGCTGTCAGAAGGGTAGACGGTGATTTGCCGGGGAATGCTCACTCGGTAGTCGAATTGGGGACGTATCCGCCTGCGTCAGCTGCGTTCGAAGGTACGTCATGCATCATTCAGACTTGTGGCGGACGAGGTCGATGCCAATCCACTGATTAGCGACGCGTGGAGGCGACAAGGCGGGCAATGAAGCGCAGCCAGCCGGGCCTCCAGCTCAAAGTGAACGACAGGCTGAGTGCGCCCGCGCTGAGGAGCGTCATCCAGAGCAATGAGCCGAATGCACCGCCCTGAGTTTCAAGCAGAAGCGACAAGGCGATCCCCAAAAGCAATGCTGCACCCAGCCGCTTCCGTTTCTGGGTCGGACGATCTGGCGCGGGCGCGTTTGGATCTACCACTTTCATATGTGCCGACTGGCTAAGTGCGAGCAGGGCGAAGGCGAAATAGCAAAGGGCGAAGGCAAGTATCGACGCCAATGGTTCAGGCACCTTGCCGTTCCTCTCGTGGCGCGCCAGCGGTGGCTGGCATTGAGCGATGGGCTCGTTGGATACGGGTCGCCGTTAGCAGGCAAAAGCCGGCGAGCACCAGCAACATCAGGTCCATGCCGGCAACGCCTGAATATTCGGCGGTCAAGCTGCGCAGTGGATGGTCGGCGGTGGTGAGCCAGTTCAGCAATACCGCGCTTACTGCCATCACGGCGGCCATCTGCAGTTGTCTGCGCCATGCATGCGCCGGACATAGCATGGCGTGAGCCAGCGCCAGCAGCCAGCACAGATAGAACGCCCAGCCTTCCAGGGCCGCACGGCGATTTCCGATCACCTCGCTATCCAACGGCAGCAGGCGATTTGCGATAAAGAAAGCCAAGGTCGCAATAACCAGTCCGGCGCTGGCGGCCACGCTCAATGCTTCGACCAGGCGCGCGCCGATCCGGCCCTGACGTTCATGCCTGGCCCGTCGTGAGCCGGTCCAGAACAGCAGGCCGGTTCCGATCAGCACGCAGCCACTCAGGCCGCCAGCGAAGTACAACCAGCGCAGCGTCCAGTGATCGAACTGGATGAAATGCAGGCCCGTCATAAATCGCTGCACACCGGCGACGGGTGCCGTCGAATGTTGGTGCAGCAATGCGCCGGTCGCTCCGTCGAAGGTCAGCCGATCAACGTTCATCGTCACCTCGTTCGCGAAGGACCGACGGATTTCCACCAGCGCGTTGCGATCACCGGGATTCCGAATACGCACGAGGTAGCTCTCGCCGGGGGTGCCGTTGTCCGTCCAGATGGCTTTCGCGCTCGTCAGCATGGTGTCGAGCGACGCGCTGTCGGCGGCCATCCCGGAGGCCGGACGCGAGTAGGTGCCCAGCGCTTCAAGTTGGAATTGCGCCTGACCTTGCGGATAGAGCGCCTGGGTAATCCCCGGAAAATAGATCAGGTAGAAAATGACCAACCCGGACAGGGTGATCACGAAATGAAACGGCAGCACCAGCACACCGGTAAGGTTGTGTAAATCGAGCATGCTGCGCTGCAGCCGCTTGCGCGGGCGAAAGGTGAAAAACTCGGCGAACAGCTTGCGGTGCGCCACCACGCCGGACGTCAATATGACCAACATGCCCATGCCAGCTATGCCTACCAGCCAATAGCCGATGCTGCGCCAGCCGAGGTGCAGGCTGAAATGGAAAGGGAAGATGAACCGGGTTCCGCCCCAGCTGCCCTGATCGGTGATCAACTCGCCGGTATGCGGATTGATATAACGGCGTACGGGTCCCTGTTGCGGGTCCTGATAATCTAATTGCAGGGCCGGTGCGCGCGGCGTCGGCAAAGTGATCGTCCACACTGGCGCGCCGGCAGCGAGTCGCTGAGCATGCGGCAACACGAGGCGGTCGAGCGATAGTTGCTCTGGTGGTGCAGCCAGGCGCGTGCCTGGCTGCATCCAGCGGTCGATCTCTCGATCGAAAACCGACAGCGAACCGGTCCAGAAAATCGCCAGTAGCAAACCGCCGAGCAGTACTCCGGCCCAGGTATGCAGCCAACTCATTGATCGGCGAAAGCCTTGTCCAGGTTCCATTCAGCTCTCGATCAGTAAAGAAGCCAGGTTATGCTGCACTAGCAGACCGATCGCAACGCCAGCGACCAATAATGTCCAGATTCGCCAGACTCGGGGTTCGGAGAAGCTCCATAGCAGCAGCACGAGATAGAGGATGAACCCCAGCAGCGCTGTGAGTATCACCGCTTCGCTGCGTGCCATCCCGCCGAGCACAACTAATAGCTGTGCACCGGCTGAACCCAGTGCCACGGTGCAGGCGTAGCCGCCGCCGATGGCCGCGACGACGCGCAACGCCAGACTGCCTCGCCGTGACCAAGGGTCGCTGGATGTCTGCCTGCGAAGCTTCATCGTGGCTGCGCCCCTATGCTCAGAAACTGACCTGATAGCCGAGCGTGAAGGTGCGCCCGCGACCGTTGAATACTCGCCCGTTCCGGGTGACATCCGCGCCGGTGTTGGCGGCCTGGGAATAGTATGTCAGGTAGTCGCGGTTGAGCAGGTTCTCGATGCCGAGGTTCACTTCACCGACCGGCAGGCGATAGCCAACGAAGGCATCCACTAGGCTGTAGCCATCGAACTCCAGGCCGGGCGTATCGAAGTCACGACTGGCGTAGTGGTTGGCTTGCAGCAGGCTGTGCAGTTTGTCGGTCCAGTTGGCTTGCCAGCTGATGCCATAGCGATCCGGCGAGATGTTCGCGCCGTTGAGGTCGGTGTCGACCTTGCCGTCGCCGTCGGTGTCGGATTGGCCATTGACCTGGGCATATATCAGCTTCAGGCGATGCGCATCGTTGACCTGCCAGCCGCCAGTGAACTCGACGCCGTCGATCTCGGTGCGCTCGCGGCGGATCTGATAGACGCCGCCAACACTGTCTAGACGCGAGCCGAGATCGGCGTCGGATTCGTAATAGCTGATCTCGGCATCGAACGGACCTTTGTTCAGACGGAAGCCGATCTCACGGTTCTCAGTGACGATGGGTTGCAGGTTCAGGAAGTTATCGACGCTGGTATCAGGCGTACCGATGCCGCGCAGCACGCGGCCCACATCAGGCATGCCGAAGCCTTCCGAATAGTTGGCGAACAGCTGTACCCAGTCGGTCATCTGCCAGACTACGCCAGCGTTGTAGAGCGTTTCTTCGAAGGTCGGATTGCCGCCTTCGACGTCAACTCCGCCTAGAGCCGGATTGGTCGAGGCGATGGTGCGAAAGCTGTCTACGTCCAGCTCGGCAAACTCGTGGCGGGCGCCAACAAAGAAGGTCAGCTGTTCAAGGGCACGGATCTCGGCCTGGAGAAAAGGCGCGTAATTGCGGAATACCGTCTCTGGCACCCACTCGCGATCGGTGAGGATCAGTTGCTGGCTGGTGGTGTCCTGCAGCACGTCGAGGCCGCCGGTGAGCCTCAAATGGTTGTCGAACATGCCGTCGCGGCTGAGCGTGAGCTTGCCGCCGTACTTGTCTGACTCGTTCTGCGACTGGTCGAACAGCGCGCCGATCGGAGCGATGTCGGCATCCTGGAAAGTGCCATTGGTACCACCGCCGAAGCGGCCGCGGAAGCGCTGGGTATAGAGCTGCAGCCCCAGTTCGTTGCCATACAGATCGGCGTGCTTGTAAGACAGGCTGGTCGCCAGCACTTCGTTCTGTGGCGCCTTACCCAGCGGGTCGCCCTTGCGCGACGTCGCGGGAATCTCGGCGTCGGCATCACCGGGGACGTTGACGTACTCGTGCTCACCTTCAACCTGGTAACGATTGACCATCAGGCCGATGTTCTGATTGTCATCGAGCCAGTAGCCGAGCTTGAGTAATAAGTCGGTGCTGGTCGAATCCATCACGTCACCCTGGGTGTCGTCGACGCCGATAAGATCGCCGTTGGCATCGTAGAACATGCCCTGGGTCTGCCAGCTGGTGCCGACGAGGTAGTCGAAGTTGCCCTGAGTCCCCTCGGCGCGATAGTCCAGCTTGTAGCCGAGGCCTTCGGACTCATAGTCGGTGGGCGCCGTGAAGCTGACCCCGGCGTGCTGGCGAAGGGTGCCGCTTGCAGGGCGACGAGTAACGTAGTTGATAATTCCGCCAGTGGCGCCAAGGCCATGCTCGGCGCTGGCACCGTGGATCACCTCGATTCGCTCGACCATCGACAGGTCGATGACGTAGCCGTCGCGCTGGCTATCACGCAGTGGAGTGGACTGCGGTACACCATCGATGAGAATTAGCGCCGAGCGTCCACGGAAGGTTTCACCCGCGCTGCTCATCTTCTGCCGGCTCGGCGAATAGGACGGAATCAGGTTGCTCAGCACCGCACCGTGGTCCGAAGTAATCGCCAGCTGCTGCTCGATCTGCTCACGACTGATCACTGTAATCTTTTGCGGTGTCTTGCCTGCCTCGCTACGGGCACGCGTTGCGCTGATGGTTACCGCTTCAAGCTCTGTCGCCTCTTCGGCCAAGGCTGGGGCCGAAGAAAGTGAAAGGGTTGCTAGCGAAATGGATAGGCAGAGACAGGATTTGCGAAACACGTGAGCGCTCCCGATGTTGGTCTTATGTGGAAAACGGGGCGGGAATGTAAACTAAATGAAAATAATTTGCATTGTGTTTAGTTGTTTGGTTGGTGCGCTAACTTGCTCCGTTATTAATCGGAAGGAAGCCAAGATCGGGCTTTCGAAACGGCACATGGGGAGGCATAAGTCGAGCGAGCGGAACAGCACGAGCTGCTCATCGATGCCGGTTGGTGCCGAGATGCTCCCGTTCTCCAGCCCAATCGTGGCGAGTCCGATGAATGCGCTGTCCCTGGGTCTAGTAGGGCTGGAGAGTAGGTGCGGCGGGATGTGGCAGGGCAAGACGTGGCTAAGCGAAGCTCAATGCTTTTCTTGTTATCCATCTTGCTGTTTGCTGTGAGAGGGTTTTGCGAATCGCGCCCGGTCGAACCCCGGAAAGCAAAAAGGCCCACCACTAGGATGAGCCTTTTCGTTCGATATTAGTGGTGCCCAGGGACGGAATCGAACCGCCGACACGGGGATTTTCAATCCCCTGCTCTACCGACTGAGCTACCTGGGCAACGGGGCGCTATTAGACGGATTTGGCTTTTGCCTGTCAAGCGCGGCCGGGAAAATATTTAGCCAGAACGGGCGCTTAGCTTTGCGATCGGATTTTTTCGTTGCTGCGGGCCGCTACGGCGAAGGAACACAGCGCGAGCATGGTTGAGGCCGTACTCGCTTGTAATCGAATCATTCGCTCGGCGGTACGTAGCCTTCGGCTTGGGCGTAATCCTCGCCGGAGAAGAACTTGTCCATTTCCGCCTGCAGGAACTTGCGATCCTCGGTGTTCATCATGTTCAGTCGACGTTCATTGATCAGCATGGTCTGGTGCTTCTGCCAGTCATCCCAGGCCTTCTTCGATACGTTGTTGTAGATATCCTCGCCCTTCGGACCTGGATACGGCGGGCGATCAAGGCCGGGGAGCTCTTCTTTGTACTTACGGCAGTTCACGGTGCGAGTCATGACATTTCTCCTGCGTTCAATTCAGCGGTGGCACGCTTGAGCAGCGTCTTCACTGGGGCGGCAAGGCCCAGTCGCGGCGGGGCGGCGAGGTTATACCAGAGCCAGTCTGCCTCGGCCACGGCGCCGGCCTTGGGCTGAACCCGGATCAGCCAGGGCTCGATGGCTAGTTGGAAGTGGCTGAACGTATGAGTCAGGCCGGGCAATGCCCGACGTTCCTGCAATTGCAGGGCGTGACGCTCGGCGAGCGGGTCGAGTGCGGCCAGATCGTCCAGCTCCGGCAAGCTCCAAAGCCCGCCCCAGAGGCCGGTCGAAGGGCGGCGATAGAGCAGGATGGCACCCTCATGGTTCGCCAGCAAGGGCATCAGGGTGCGCTTCTGCGGCAGCGCCTTGCGGGGTTTGGGTACCGGAAACTCGGTTTCTCGGCCGAGCAGATGCGCACGGCAGCCAGCTTTCAACGGACAGAGCAGGCAGCTTGGTTTGCTGCGGGTGCAGAGCGTCGCGCCGAGATCCATCATCGCCTGGGTATAGTGGTTGACCCGATCTTG
The DNA here is from genome assembly GCF_045999685.1 of Stutzerimonas sp. VN223-3. Classification (NCBI taxonomy): domain Bacteria; kingdom Pseudomonadati; phylum Pseudomonadota; class Gammaproteobacteria; order Pseudomonadales; family Pseudomonadaceae; genus Stutzerimonas; species Stutzerimonas sp. VN223-3. Next base: position 802,723 of record NZ_RBEC01000002.1, read on the forward strand.
CGGGGTAAAGCGCTCGGCCACGTCCCAGAGCTGTTTGGCGACTTTTGGTTCGCCCGGGTAGCCATCCTGCGCGACGTAGCGGGCCAGCACGCGCTTGATGTTGCCGTCGAGTATCGGCGCGCGCAGACCCATGCTCAGGCTGGCGATCGCGCCGGCCGTGGAGCGGCCAATACCGGGCAGCTCGGCCAACTGATTGACGCACTTCGGAAACTCGCCGCCATGCTCGGCAACGATCAGCTTGGCTGTCTTGTGCAAATTGCGCGCGCGGCTGTAGTAGCCGAGTCCGGTCCACAGGTGCAACACTTCGTCCTCGGCCGCGCTGGCCAATGCTTCGACCGTAGGTAGAGCGTCCATGAAACGATCGAAATAACCCAGCACAGTGCCGACCTGAGTCTGCTGCAGCATGATCTCCGATACCCAGACCCGGTACGGCGTGATGCCTTGCTGCCAAGGCAGATCCTTGCGGCCGTGGCGGTCGTACCAGTCGAGAACGGCCGCGCCGAACTGCTCGGCACTCATTGGCTCGGGACTCATCGGTTGAACAGGCCCTTTAGTGCATCTTTCAGCTCCGGGCTGACCTTGTCGCCAAGCTTTTCTTCGATTGTCTCGTTGAGCTTTTCCCCGGCAAGCCTCGCGGCGATCTTGCCGAGGCCGTCATTGTCGAAGCGGCAGGCCTTGGCGCCCAGTTCCAGCGGTCCGCGGCAGCGCAGCGGCCATTCGATACCGATATAACGCTCATTTACTTCGCAGGCCGGGTCAGGCATCGCGCCCTTGTCGCCTTCGATGACGATGCCGATGCGGTAATCCATGCCCAGTACGCGTAGGTCGACATCGCCGTTGCCGTTCACTGTCAGACCGGGAATGCTCGCCTTGAGGTCGGGATTGCTAGCCACGCCGTTGCGCAGAGTGAGGTTGCCTTTCAGCTCGCGGAAAGGCGTGTCTTTGCTGCGCGGCTCGCTGGTAAGCGGCTTGCGGTTGAGCGTGGCGATGGCGCGGCAGAGTTGCTGTTCGAGGTTGGCGTCGACGAGGATGCCGTTGTCGATGATGAAGCCGATCTTGCCGTTGAGGTTGTCGATCCAGGCTTTCTGGCTGTTGCCCTGGGTGCGAATGTCGCTGTCCAGATTAAGCAGACCCTTGACCACTACCTTCTCGCCCTGGCTTTCGAGCAAGCGCTCGACCGGGACGTGTGCGAGGCGCGTCTGTGCGGTTATCAGGGGTACCGCGGGCCTTACATCGAGGCTGGCCGAGGCTTCCATCTGGCCGTTGTAGATACCGCCGCGCATTTCTTCCAGCGTTAGCAGGCCGCCGGCGGTTCGGGCTCTTAATACGAAGCCGTCGAGCGGCAGTTTCATTGCGGTGAGGCTGCCGACGTCCAGATTGATTTGCGTGTCGAGGCTGCGCAGCGCTCCGATCGGCAATACCGAGGCCTCGCTCCATGCCTGCTGGGTGGGCTTGTCCGGTAAAGGTGTGGTGCCAGTGCCAACTACGGCTGCTTCGGTGGCGTCTACCTCGCTCTGGCGTGCCGCGCCGGCCGAGTCGTCTGCACTTGGCGGCGGCAGATAACGGTCGAGATTAAGTCGATCGCCTTTGAGATCAACCCGCAGTGCCTGCTTGGCAAAATCGCTGATGCCGATCTGGCCGGTAAAGGTGCTGTCGTCCAGCTTCAGGTTGAGCTCTTCGAGCGTCAGGCTGGTCGATGTGCCGGCCAGACGGGTGACCAGCTCGGCTTTGCTCAGCGCGTTAGTGTCGGCCATTGCTGGGAGCTGCTGGCCGATGCTGTCGAGGAAGGCGCGCAGGTTGAGCTCGGCGATCGACAGGGTGCCGGTGATCTTTGGCTGGTCCTGCAGGTCGCGTGCCTTCAGCTCGCCTAGACCTCGCAGCTGGTTGGCGGTGAACTTGAGGCTGGTCCATTCGGCAATGTCTGCCGCCAGGTCGACCAGCAACTGCCCTTGGGCGCTGAAGGATAGCGTCTTGCCCTGCAGTGGCTCGCCGGAGGCCTCGCCACTCAGTCGCAGATTTTCGAGCTGATAGCGCTGTAGTTTGTTATCGAAGCGCAGTGCGCCCTGTAATTCGGTGCGCGCACGCATCACCGGTTTGTTGCTGCCGAAGAATGCGTTGAGCTTGACCGGAATCGATGTAGCTTCGCGAATCGCGCCGGTTGTCAGCTCGATGCCTTCAGCGCTGAATTGCTGGCCGCTCTGCGCGTCGTGGTAGGCCATCCGTGCATCGCTGACGGTCAAGCTGTCAATGTCGAGCCGCAGCGGGCGGCTGGTTCTGTCCGGTTTTTGATCCTCGGTAGGGGGCTCGGTCTGCTCCGCTGGCGGTGTCTCGCCGGGCTGTTCTTCGCTGGCGGCCGGCTGGCCTACTCCTTCCCAGTTGCCTTTGCCGTTTTCGTCGCGTGCCAGGGTCAGATTGAGGCCGTTGAGTGTAATGTCGCTCATCTGCACTTCGCGGCTGAACAGCGGCAGCACCCGCACCGAGAGGCCGAGCATGCGCAAGTCGGCGAACGGTTGCTGCGGCGTGCGCACGCTGGCCAGAGTGGTCTCGTGCAGTTCCAGGCCGAGCCAGGGGAAAAGACTCCAGCCGATGTCCCCGCCAATATCCAGTTCAAGTCCGGCCTTGTCGCGGGCAAGCGCACGGATTTCGTCCTTGTAGTCGTTGGGGTCGAACAGATGCGTCAGGGCGAAGCCTAGTGCGACGATGAGGAGCAGCAACCCGAGGATTACCAGGCCCAAAGTCTTGCCGAGCGCTTTCATGGACAGGTCCTTTGTGTTTGGCGTTCAAAAGCAGCGAGTATAGCGCCGCGAGCCATGGCTTACGTCGCAGCTGCCGTTTGAGTGGCGCCTGTGGCTGTGGTTCCTGCGAGTGGCCGATGCGCTCTAGAAAGTCCACTAGGCGTCGCTACGCAGTGATCGATAGCTACAGATGATCCAACGGCAAATGCATCCGCGCCGCCAGTGCCTGGGCTTCGAGCTGTTCCGGCGGCGCCGCCAGATGCAGCATCTTGCCGGCTTCACCTGCCAGGCGTCGGCTTTCCTCAAGGATGCGTTTGCCCACACCACGGCGGCGTGTGATCTTGCGTACGCACAGGTGTGACAGGCGCCAATGCTGCTCGCCGCGCTGCAGCAGGGCCGCGCCGAGCAGGCGATCGTTGAAGCGACCGGCGATCAGGATGCCATCGGTCAATGCTGCCTCGATCAGCGCTGTGGCATCCGCATAAGGTGCCAGCAACCAGGTAGGCGCGTCGGCGAAAATCTTCGCCAGATCGATGCGATCCTGCTGGCTGGGCTCGGTGAGGGTTTCGACGAATACGGGCATGCTGACCTGGTGCTCTATGTGGTTGCCGGCAAGCATAACCGTGCCGACCTGCAAGCGCACGACACCCCGGCGCTTCGATCCCTCCGGCTGGACGCTGCAAGGCATCGAGCCGCCAGGCGCGTATCCCCGCTGGAGGGTTTGCGCCTATAATGCCGCTCTTTTTTAGCCCCACGATCAGCGGAGCTGTCGATGTCCGAACGTACGGCGTGCGTAGAGCGCAATACTCTGGAAACCCAGGTCAAGGCCACTATTAATCTCGATGGCAGTGGCAAGGCCCGCTTTGCCATTGGTGTGCCTTTTCTCGAGCACATGCTCGATCAGATCGCCCGTCATGGCCTGATCGATCTGGATATCGAGTGCAAGGGCGATCTGCATATCGATGACCACCACACCGTTGAGGACGTCGGCATCACCCTCGGCCAGGCCTTCGCCAAGGCAGTCGGCGACAAGAAAGGCATGACCCGTTACGGGCATTCCTATGTACCGCTGGACGAAGCGCTGTCGCGTGTGGTGATCGATTTCTCCGGGCGTCCGGGCCTGCAGATGCATGTTCCCTACACTCGTGCGACCGTCGGTGGGTTCGATGTCGATCTGTTCCAGGAATTCTTTCAGGGCTTCGTCAACCATGCCCTGGTTACCCTGCACATCGACAATCTGCGCGGGCACAACACCCATCACCAGATCGAAACGGTATTCAAGGCCTTCGGCCGCGCGTTGCGCATGGCGGTGACGCTGGATGAGCGCATGGCGGGGCAAATGCCATCGACCAAGGGTTGCCTGTAATGCAGACCGTCGCTGTCATCGATTACGGCATGGGCAACCTGCACTCGGTTGGCAAGGCGCTCGAGCACGTCGGCGCCGGCCGGGTGCTGATCACCAGCGATGCGCAGGTCATCCGCGAGGCTGACCGCGTGGTCTTTCCCGGCGTCGGTGCGATCCGCGATTGCATGGCCGAAATCCGTCGCCTGGGTTTCGACGAGCTGGTGCGGGAAGTCAGCGTCGACCGTCCCTTCCTCGGCATCTGCGTGGGTATGCAGGCCCTGATGGAGCGCAGCGAGGAGAACGGCGGTGTCGATTGCATCGGGCTGTTTCCTGGCCAGGTGCGCTTCTTCGGCAAAGACTTGGAAGAAGATGGCGAGCGCCTCAAGGTCCCGCACATGGGCTGGAACGAGATGGAGCAGGCGATCAGCCACCCGCTGTGGCACAACATCCCAGCCGATGGCCGCTTTTACTTCGTGCATAGCTATTACATCGAGGCGGGCAACCCACGCCAAGTAGTCGGTCGTGGCCGTTATGGTAAGGACTTCGCGGCGGCACTGGCTGACGGCTCGCGCTTTGCCGTGCAGTTCCATCCCGAGAAAAGCCACACCCACGGCCTGCAGCTGCTGCAGAATTTTGCCGCCTGGGATGGCCGTTGGTAATGAGCCGGGCGAAGCTCAAGGCACCGGTCCTGACGCTGGATTCCGCTCAGGAGCAAGCTGCGCAGCAGATCATAAAGCGCTTTCTGGAAGACCGTTTCGAGCTGGAGCTTGGCTCCTTCGAGGCGCAGGAAGTGCTTGATCTATTCGCGCGGGAAATCGCTCCGCTGTATTACAACAAGGCGATTTTTGATGTGCAGACGCACCTGAAAGAGCGGTTCGAAAGCATCGAAAGCGACTTATGGGCGCTCGAAAAGAGCTGACCTTAACCGATACCGATTTGAACAGGTTCAAGCCATGCTGATTATTCCCGCGATCGATCTCAAGGATGGCGCCTGCGTGCGTCTGCGTCAGGGTCTGATGGATGACGCCACCGTGTTTTCCGATGATCCGGTGGCGATGGCCGCCAAGTGGGTCGAGGCCGGCTGCCGCCGCCTGCACCTGGTCGACCTCAATGGCGCCTTCGAGGGCCAGCCAGTCAATGGCGAGGTAGTCACGGCGATCGCCAAGCGCTACCCGAACCTGCCGATCCAGATCGGCGGCGGCATTCGCTCGCTGGAAACCATCGAGCATTACGTCCGCGCTGGCGTCAGTTACGTGATCATCGGCACCAAGGCGGTCAAGCAGCCGGAGTTCGTCGGCGAGGCCTGCCGTGCCTTCCCGGGCAAAGTCATCGTTGGCCTGGATGCTAAAGACGGCTTCGTCGCTACCGACGGCTGGGCCGAGGTCAGCAGCGTGCAGGCTGTCGATCTGGCTAAGCGCTTCGAGGCCGATGGCGTCTCGGCGATCGTTTACACCGACATCGCCAAGGACGGCATGATGCAGGGCTGCAATGTCGAGGCCACCGTGGCGCTGGCCAAAGCCAGTCGAATCCCGGTGATCGCCTCCGGAGGCATTCACAACATCGGCGATATCCAGAAACTGCTGGATACCAATACCCCCGGCATCATCGGCGCCATCACCGGCCGTGCGATCTACGAAGGCACGCTGGATGTGGCCGAGGCGCAGGCGCTATGTGATCTGAAGTTCAAGGACGAATAAACGTAGGGTGGGCGTAGCCCACCGTAATCGATGCATTCTTTGGTGGGTTGCACCCACCCTACGGGAAATCCGCTATGGCTTTGGCAAAACGCATCATTCCCTGCCTCGACGTGGACAACGGTCGCGTGGTGAAGGGCGTCCAGTTCGAGAACATCCGCGACGCCGGTGACCCGGTGGAGATCGCCCGGCGCTACGACGAGCAGGGCGCCGACGAGATCACCTTTCTCGATATCACCGCCAGCGTCGACAACCGCGACACCACGTTGCACACAGTCGAGCGCATGGCCAGCCAAGTGTTCATTCCGCTGACCGTCGGCGGTGGCGTGCGCAGCGTGCAGGACATTCGCAACCTGCTCAATGCCGGTGCTGACAAGGTATCGATCAATACCGCCGCGGTGTTTACACCGGAATTCGTCGGCGAGGCTGCCGAGCGTTTCGGTTCGCAGTGCATCGTCGTCGCCATCGATGCCAAGCGGGTCTCCAAGCCGGGCGAAGTGCCGCGCTGGGAAATCTTCACTCATGGCGGGCGCAAACCCACCGGGTTGGATGCGGTGCTCTGGGCGCAGAAGATGGAAGCATTGGGTGCGGGCGAAATCCTGCTGACCAGCATGGATCAGGACGGAGTGAAAAGTGGTTACGACCTTGGCGTGACCCGCGCCATTAGCGAAGCCGTGCATATTCCGGTGATCGCCTCCGGCGGTGTCGGCAACCTCCAACATTTGGCCGACGGCGTCATCGAAGGCAAGGCCGATGCGGTTTTGGCGGCAAGCATTTTCCATTTTGGCGAATACACCGTGCCGGAAGCCAAGGCCTATATGGCCAGCTGCGGCATCGTGATGCGTTGAGCCTGCCCCTTTGGCTGGTTAGAAATCTTTCACGATGCTCGGCTGTAGCGATGCCGGCGTTGCGGCCAGCCAATGTAGAAAAGCTGCAGAGCAGCGGCGCCAGCTCTGGGCAACGGGTGATCCAGCGTCTGCGCCGCCGCTATCTTTGAAGGGGGCCGTCAGCGGTAGATACCGCCAGCGCCGTGAGCGACCATTGCCCGATTGCCCCGCGTGGCGATCATCTGACCGATGTCCACCCAGTCGATTCCCGCATCTTGCAAACGCGGCAGCTCGCGCTCCAGAACCGCAAGCGTGCTGGTGTGAGGATGCCCAATGATCACCACTGAGCCCTGTTTGCGCGCCAGCTCCAAGGCCGCTTGGAACTGCGCGGCAATGGCGGCGGGGCTGGGGTCGTCATCGAGAAAGATGTCGCGGGACAGACTGGCCAATCCGATGCGTTGCGCGACGGCCGCCGCGACCGTCCTGGTACCGGTGCGGCTGTCGAGAAAGAACAGGTGGCGCTGCTGTAACTCAGCCATCAGCGATGTCATGGGCAGCTGCCGATCGGTCATCTGGCTGCCCATGTGATTGTTTACGCCGCTTGCATGGGGGACCTTCGATAGTGCGCGGTCCAGACGGCGCGCCAGCTCCCCTGGCTGCAGTTGAGGCTGCCAGGCGTAGGGACCGTCGGCGGGAGCCATCGGGAGATGCAGCATGACAGTCTTGCCCGCCGCGTTGGCTCGTTCAGCCAATGAGGTGGCGTAGCGGGTATCCGGCAGAATCGCCATGGCCACCGGGCCAGGCAATGCCAGAACCCGTCCGTCTCGGGTGGGGTTCTGGCCTAAGTCGTCGATCACCAAGGCCAGCTTCGGCATTCTCGATACTGCAGCCAGATGTTCCGTTTCAGTGTGTCGTGGCTCTACGGGATTGCCGCCGCCAGCCGGAGCGCCGGTTACGAGCAACGGCGCAAAGATACCCAATAGCAGAAGTGCAAGCCGACACATCCGTTACTGGCCGCGGGTGAGATTCAAGCCCTTGAGCAGATTCAGTGCCTGACCGAGCTGGAAATCCTCGTCCTGAGGGCGCGGAGAGTCGCTGGCGATCTGGGTGCTGGAAGGGCGATCCGGGCCGCCATTGCCGTTGCCCAGATGGCCGGCGAGGTCCGCTTCCCGAATGCCTTCGGCCGTCTGTTCACGAGTGAGCTTGGCGCGGGTCACTTCGATATCCGGCTTGATGCCCTGGGCCTGGATGGAGCGGCCATTGGGCGTGTAATAAAGGGCTGTGGTGAGTTTCAGCGCGCGGTCGTTATTCAGTGGCAGCACGGTCTGTACCGAGCCTTTGCCGAAGCTGTCGGTGCCCATCACTACGCCGCGCTTCTGGTCTTGCAGGGCGCCGGCGACGATTTCAGATGCAGAGGCGCTGCCACCATTGATCAGCACGACCAGCGAAACACCCTCACTGGCATCTGCGGGGTCGGCATTGAAGCGCAATTCGGAGTTGGCGATGCGGCCCTTGGTATAGACGATCAGACCGTCGGTGAGGAAATGGTCGGACACCTCGACAGCCGCCTGAAGCACGCCGCCCGGATTGTTGCGCAGATCGAGCACCAGTCCGTTGAGCTTCTTGCCGTTTTCCTTGCGCAGCTGCGCGAGCGCTTTGCCGACTTCCTCACCGGTATTGATCTGGAACTGCGTGACGCGTAGATAGCCGTAGCCGGGTTCGAGCAGTTGGCTCTTGACGCTGTTGACCTTGATGATCGCCCGGGTAAGCTTGACCGTGAAGGGTTTGCCGCCCTCACGCACCAGCGCCAGCGAGATATCGCTGCCTGGCTTGCCGCGCATCATGCCGACTGCGTCCATCATCGACATGCCCTTGGTCGGCTTTCCATCGATCTTGACGATCAGATCCCCTGCCTCGATGCCGGCTTTGGATGCCGGGGTGTCATCGATTGGCGATACGACCTTGAGGAAGCCGTCCTCCATGCCGACCTCGATCCCGAGACCACCAAACTCGCCGCTGGTGCTTTCCTGCAGCTCGGCGAAAGCTTCGGGTTCGAGATAAGCGGAGTGCGGATCGAGATTGCTGAGCATGCCCTTGATGGCGTTTTCCAGCAGGGTCTTGTCATCGACTGGCTCGACATACGCGGCCTTGATTCGGTCCAGCACCTCGGCGAAGGTGCGCAGCTCTTCCAGCGGCAGCGGTGCCTTGGTGGTCGGAGCTTCCAGCGTGATCGGCTCTGGCGCCAGCTCTGCCGGTGGTTGCTGAGCCCAGGCACTACCGTACATCCCCAGCATGATGGCCAGGGCTAGGGTGGATGGACGGGCGAAACGGCACAGGTGCAGCATGTCTGACTCCAGTTGTGAGGGGCGCGCTAGCAGCCGAACCGGCTTATCCTTGCGCACGACACCATTGTGCCGGATCGCTCGGGCGACCCTGTTGGCGAATGGCGAAATACAGTGCGGCAGATTCCTGCCCGCCACTGTTTCCTACGGTGGCGATCGGATCGCCAGCCTTGACTATTTCTCCTGCGTCGCGAAGCAGGCTCTGGTTGTGGCCATACAGGCTGAGGTAGCCGTTGCCGTGATCGAGGATCACCAACAGACCGGCGCCACGCAGCCAGTCGGCAAATACCACCCGGCCGCCATGCACCGCGCGAACCTGTGTGCCGATGTCGGCACCGATCAGGACGCCGTCCCACTTGGTTCGAGCGTCGCCGCCGCGCGGAGTGCCGTAGCGAGCGACCAATCTTCCATCCACCGGCCAGGGCAGCTTGCCCTTGGCGCTGGAGAAAGGGCCGCCGAAATTGCCGCCTGCACTTGAAACCAACGGGCCGGAAGGTGCTGAAGCGGTGCTACCGGAACGCTGCTGGCGTGACTGTTCCTGGCGTGCGAGTGCCAAGGCTCGCTGACGTTCCTGCTCGGCTTCGCGTGCCTGGCGGGCCAGGGTTTGCTCGATGGTTTTGAGAACGCGCTCGAGTTGAGCCTGTTCCTGTTTGCGGGCTTTGAGCTTCTGGTCTCGACCGGAAATGTCGCGGTCGAGCTTGGCCAGTGTCTGTTGGCGTTCCTCGCGGATTTCGGCGAGCTGGGCGCGCCGCTCCTTCATTCCATCCTGCTGCTCTGCGAGTGTCGCCTGTTGCGCCTCGATGCCGGCTTCGACATTGGCCAGTTGAGCCAACGTTTCGTTAAAACTCTCGACCTGTTCGAAGCGAGCTTTGCTGAGGTAGTCGTAATAGGTCAGGGTGCGGCTGAATTTTTCCGGGTTCTGCTGGTTGAGCAGCAGCTTCAGATATTCTTGCCGGCCACTTTGGTAAGCGGCGCGCGCCTGGATGCCAATCAACCGCTGCTGCTCGATGCGGGCGCCTTCGAGGGTGGTCTTCTCTTCATTGAGGCGTTCCAGCTCCGCTTCGCTGCGATCGATCTCCTGCTGCAGTGAGTCGACCTGCTTTTCCAGCTGGCCCATCTCGCTTTCGGTGGTCTGCAGCTGCTTCTGTACGGCGGACTTCTCCTGCTCGATTTGCTTGAGCAGTTTCTGTAGCTCGGCTACATCTTTGCGCGCCGCTTCGATCTGTTTGCGGGCGTCAGCGCGCTCGTCGGCGATAGCCGAACCAAGCAGGCAGAAAAGCGCGAATGCGAGAAAAATACGAGGCATGAGAGGGTGTAACCGAGAGTTCAACGACCACCGTAGTATGCCTAAAAAACCAGCGGCAAGCTGCAAGCCTTGCGCCGTAAATAGCCGCGACGATAACCGGTACGCCTTTGCAGGCGCACCGGCATTATGGCCTGTCAGTTCGGGGCGACGTGGTTCAGCTCAGCTCGACGATCGAGCGACCGGTCATTTCCGGCGGCACCGGCAGGCCCAGCAGGGTCAGCATGGTTGGCGCCACATCGGCGAGTACCCCGCCTTCGCGGATCGTCAGGTTGCGCTTGCCGACATAGATGAACGGCACCGGCTCGCAGGTGTGAGCGGTGTGCGCCTGCCCCGTCATGACGTCTTCCATCTGCTCGACGTTGCCGTGGTCTGCCGTGATCAAGGCTTCGCCGCCGACCTTCTCCAGTGCCGAGACGATGCGGCCAACGCACATATCCAAGCATTCCACAGCTTTCACTGCTGCCTCGAAGACCCCCGTGTGGCCGACCATGTCGCCGTTGGCGTAGTTGACGATGATGACGTCGTACCGCTGGTTCTCGATGGCGTCGACGATGCGGTCGGTCACTTCCGGCGCGCTCATTTCCGGCTTCATGTCGTAGGTGGCGACCTGCGGCGACGGGATCAGGATGCGCTCCTCGCCGGCGAACGGCTCCTCGCGGCCGCCAGAAAAGAAAAAGGTGACGTGAGCGTATTTTTCCGTCTCGGCGATGCGCAACTGGGTCTTGCCGTTGTTCGCCAGGTACTCGCCGAGCACGTTGGTTAGCGCTTCCGGTGCGAAAGCACTGGGCGCTGGGATGCTCGCGGCGTATTGCGTGAGCATCACGAAGCCGGCCAGTTGCGGCATGCGGGCACGTGGGAATTCGTTAAAATCAGGCTCCACGAAGCAGCGCGTCAGCTCGCGGGCGCGGTCGGCGCGGAAGTTCATGAATATCACTGCGTCGCCGTCTTCCACTCGCACCGGCTCGCCGATGGTGGTGGCCTTGACGAACTCGTCGCTCTCGCCGCGCTCGTAGGCGGCAATCAGACCATCGACCGCGTAATCAGAGTGGTAGTCGGCCTTGCCGTCGACGATCAGGTGGTATGCCTGCTCGACCCGATCCCAGCGGTTGTCACGATCCATGGCGAAGTAGCGGCCGATCAGGCTGGCGACGCGGCCCTTGCCCAGGCGTGTAAAGGTGGCCTGCAACAGTTCGATGGAGTGCTGCGCGCTTTTCGGCGGGGTATCGCGGCCGTCGAGAAAGGCGTGAAGGTAGATTTTCTCGGCGCCACGTTTGGCCGCCAGTTCTGCCATGGCGACCAGATGGTCTTGATGGCTATGAACGCCACCATCTGACAGCAGGCCAAGGATATGCACCGCCTTGCCGGCGCTGGCAGCCTTGTCGACCGCAGCGCAAATGTTCGGGTTCTCGAAAAAATCGCCGTCGCGGATCGATTTGGTCACGCGGGTGAAATCCTGATACACCACGCGGCCTGCGCCCAGGTTCATGTGGCCGACTTCGGAGTTGCCCATCTGGCCATCCGGTAGACCTACGTCCATGCCGCTGCCGGAGATCAGCCCGTGTGGCTGAGTAGCGCACAGATGGTCATAGACCGGCTTGTTTGCTGCGTGAATGGCATTGAATTCCGGGCTGTCGCTATGTCCGAAGCCGTCGAGGATGATCAATACCAAGGGTTTTGGCGCGGCAGGCATGTGTCTGGCTCCTTGCACGGGGGCGCATAAAAATGGCGGCGAGTCTACTGGCTAGCCGGTTTGGCGTCACGATTCGCTAGGGTTCAGCCTGATGGGGTGGGCTGTGTATACTGGCCCGCATTTTATCCTCTGGGTACCCTGTTGATGGTCGCTAACCTGATTGAATTTGTCTCTAACCACTATGTTCTGGTCAGCATCTTTCTAGTGCTGCTGATCCTTCTGGCCTTTACCGAAGCGCGAAAGGGCGGCAAGAGCCTGAGCAATCGCGAGCTGACCAGCCTGGTCAACCGCGAAGAAGGCGTGGTCTTGGACGTGCGGGCGAAGAAGGAGTTCGACGCCGGCCACATCGTCGATTCATTGAACATTCCCTACGAGAAACTGGTCAGCCGACTAGGCGAGCTGGAAAAGCACAAGGGCAAGACGATCATCGTCGTCGATGCCATGGGCCAGCACGCCGGAACGGCCTGCCGCGAGCTGCAGAAGGCGGGCTTTACTGCCGCCAAGCTGTCCGGAGGGATTTCCAGCTGGCGCGGCGAGAATCTGCCAGTGGTCAAGTAACTATGCCTAAAGTCGTCCTCTATACCACCGCCTGGTGCCCGTTTTGTGTTCGGGCGAAGAGTCTGCTCGATCGCAAGGGGGTCAACTACGAAGAAATTGCCGTAGACGGCAAGCCGGCGTTGCGCTCGGAAATGGCAAGCAAGGCCGGGCGTACCTCGGTTCCGCAGATATGGATCGGCGACGAGCATATCGGTGGCTGCGACGAGCTGCATGCGCTGGAGCGGGCCGGTCGGCTGGATGCGATGCTGCAGGCTTGATTCGATTTAACGGAACCTGCTGCAGACGCTGGTGAGAGCCGGTCCTGCCAGGGCGATTTACATACAACACGCACAACAAGAAGGCTTCACATGACTGAACAAGCAAACAACGGCGCGGCCGCGGCTCAGGAAGAGCAGGGTGCACAGTTTTCCCTGCAGCGGATTTATGTTCGCGACCTTTCCTTCGAGGCGCCCAAGAGTCCTGAGATATTCCGCCAGGAGTGGAATCCGAGCGTTGCGCTGGATCTGAACACCAAGCAGAAGTCGCTCGAAGGCGATTTCCATGAAGTGGTGCTGACGTTGTCTGTAACGGTCAAGACCGGTGAAGAAGTCGCCTTTATCGCGGAAGTTCAGCAGGCCGGCATCTTCCTGATCAAAGGACTCGAAGCGCAGGCCATGAGCCACACCCTTGGCGCGTTCTGCCCGAATATTCTGTTCCCCTATGCGCGTGAGGCTTTGGATAGCTTAGTCACCCGTGGTTCTTTCCCGGCATTGATGCTGGCGCCGGTGAACTTCGATGCGCTGTATGCCCAAGAAATGGCGCGCATGCAGCCGGGCAACGAAGCGCCGGCTACCGCTCACTGATAAAAACTCCGGCGGCCGTAGGGTGGGCTTCAGCCCACCACAAGCAGATGGCGATCCCGTCACGGTGGGCTGAAGCCCACCTTACCTCGCTTCCAGCTTGCGTTAGCGCACCTTTACGACCAGTTTGCCCACGGCCTTGCGCTGACCCAGCGTATTGATCGCTTCAGCGGTCTGTTCGAGGGCAAAAATCTGCGATACCAACGGTTTGAGTTTGCCTTCGGCATGCCACGCGAATAGCTGCTTGAAGTTGGCGGCGTTGTCGTGCGGCTGACGTTGCGCAAAGCTGCCCCAGAATACCCCGATCAGCGAGGCGCCCTTGAGCAGCGGTAAATTTGCCGGCAGCGACGGGATGTCGCCAGCAGCGAAACCGACTACCAGCATGCGACCGTTCCAGGCGATGCTGCGGAACGCCTCTTCGAACAGCTGACCGCCCACCGGATCGTAGATTACGTCCACGCCCTGGCCACCCGTAAGTTCCTTCAGACGCTCCTTGATGCTCGTTTCGGTGTAATTGATCAGCTCGTCGGCGCCCGCGTTTTTCGCGACCGCTAGCTTCTCAGCGTTGGAGGCGGCGGCGATTACTTTGGCACCCATAGCCTTGCCGATTTCTACTGCTGCCAGGCCAACGCCGCCGGATGCGCCTAATACCAGCAGGGTTTCGCCAGGTTGCAGGTTGGCGCGTTGTTTCAGCGCATGCATCGAAGTGCCGTACGTCATGCTGAACGCGGCGGCTGTTTCAAAATTCATCTCCGGAGGAATCGGCATTACGTTATGCCCCGGAACGATGACCTGTTCGGCGAAGCTGCCCCAGCCAGTCAGCCCCATTACCCGGTCGCCAACTTTGAGGTGGGTGACCTTCTCGCCGACCGCGGCGACCACCCCAGCAGCCTCGCCACCCGGCGAGAATGGAAAAGGCGGTTTGAATTGATACTTGCCTTCGATCATCAGTGTGTCTGGAAAGTTGACACCGGCGGCATGCACATCGAGCAACACGTCGCCCTTCTTGATTTGTGGGCTATCGACTTCTTCAATGACGAGTTTTTCGGCCGGGCCGAATTCTTTGCACAGGACAGCTTTCATCGGGTTTCCTTTATCGTTATCAGGTGAATGAGGCCGTGGCCGCTTTGTCCGGTCAGTCTAGAAGGCTACTCATTCGGCGCAACGAGCATGGTCTGTCCTGATGGCAATACATAAGGCCGGGCTTGGGTCCGCGCCTGGCACTGGTTATGCTGATCGCTGTTTTCCCTGGAGTTGCCCCGTGACGCGAATTCTTTTCCTTTGTCTGGCTCTTGGCATGGCATTGCCGGCTCTGGCCGAAACATCCGAAGCCGATGCGGCTGCGACGAAAACCATTTATTACGCGCTGGTGCCTGCATTGGTCGGTAATTACGGTTCGGATGGCCGGCTGAAATACTACAAGGCAGATATCGCGCTGCGCGTCAGCGGCAGCGAGGCGGAGGCGAAGGTCAAGCACCACGAACCGTTGATTCGCAACCAACTGGTGTCGCTGTTTTCACAGCAGACGGACGCCAGCCTGGGTACTGTCGAGGCTAAAGAAGCGCTTAGGCAGGAAGCGCTCAAGCAGGTGCAGGCAGTGCTCACTCAAGAAGAAGGCGAGCCCTTGGTGGACGACCTGTTGTTCAATAATCTGATTATCCAGTAGCGCCCGCGGCGCGGCGGAAGGTCCGGCTGGATCAGCGCATGGCCAGGATGGCGTGCCACTCGCTTTCGTTAACCGGCATTACCGAGAGTCGGTTGCCTTTTTTCACTAGCGCCAGTTGTGCCAGGGCCGATTCCATCTTCAGCTGCGGTAGCGTCAGCGTGGAGCAGAAGCACTCGACGAAGCAGACATCGACCGCGCTCCACGGATTTTTCGTTTCGCTGGCCTTGCCGTCGAAATAGGGGCTGTCAGGTTCGAGTGCGGTTGGGTCAGGATAGGCGGCGCGCGTGATCCTGCCGATTCCGGCAATGCCTGGCGTCGCACAGCTGGAGTGATAAAAGAAGAAAGAATCCCCTTCTGCCATCGCGCGCAAGAAGTTGCGGGCCTGGTAGTTGCGTACGCCATCCCAGCGTCCCGTGCCGAGTTGCTGCAGGTTCTGGATGGAAAATTCATCGGGTTCGGATTTCATCAGCCAGTACGGCATGTTCTTTGCTCATCGCTCTTGCTTGGAAAGGGTTCTCGAATGCAAATTCCCCGACAACCGGTCACGACGCTTGTTTGCGCTGTACCGAGGCATGGCGGAGAATGCCGCGCTTGAGGTTGGCAGTGTCGAGTCCAAAACGAAAACGAACTGACTCGATGCAAGATTGTTCGCCTGGCAGGGGGAGGCAAAAACTATGAAACGCAAGCCAGATATTCTTTGGGTCTTGGTGCTGATTTTTGGTCTCGGCGTAGTAACCACGGGCTATACCCAGGGGCTATGGGAGCAATCGGCTGACGCATCTTCGATGGTTCCAATCAGCCACTCGCAACAACTTCAGCGCTAATCAGCTAAGCCGCATGGATGCGGCCGCAACACCGTCTTGGATCGTCCCGCCTCATTTCGCATACCAGCCGCGATCCGTCACCGTAGCCTGCAGGCTCACGTCCCAGATTTCCATCGGCAAACGATCAACCTTCTGGCATTCATGGGCGAGTCCCAAAAGAGTCGGTTTGTGACCTTTTTTGCGCCTTTTGCGATACGCCAGACTGCGATCATAAAAACCTCCGCCCATACCCAGGCGGCCGCCGTACTCGTCAAATCCCACTAGTGGCATCAGAACCAGGTCGAGCGTCCAAATCGGTCGCTGCCGCGCGGGGCGAAAGCCCGGCTCGGCGATACCGAAGCGATTTGGCTTCAGACGTTCGTTCGGCATGATCCGCTGGAACAGCATTCGTGTTCGCGGCCAGGCGTTGAGCACGGGCAAAAAGGTTGCCTTGCCGCGTCGTTGCGCTTCCAGCAAGAGCGGTCGAGGATCTATTTCGCCATCGTTGGGCAGGTACAGGGCAATGTGGCTGGCGCGGCGAAAAAGCGGATGCTGGGCCAGCTGTCGATAGAGCGCTTTCGCCGCTCGACGCTGCTGGATGGGGGAGAGCTGGCGGCGAGCTTGCCGCAACTGGCGTCGCAGCACCCGGCGAGAGAGGCCTTCGGCTACGATCATAGAATCAGGCTCCCCAGCATGCCGCTGCCCGCGTAGGCCCTTGAACCCGAGAGTTCAAGGTGGCGACTACAGAGTACCTTAAGGCTTTCCGTCAGGCGGACATGCACACCGGCACTACGTGTAGCCTCCATGGTGTTGCTTATCGGGAGAGGGTCATCGCCGACTGGCGAACATGCCAGGGAGTTGGCGGGATTATAACGCAATCTGCCTGCCGTTCATCAGTTGCCAGAAGGGTTTGGATCGGTGGCCAGGGCGCTGTCGACCCGCTCCAGCAAGGTACGGACGTGCGCACGGGCGCTGTTAGCCTCAGCGTCCAGGCGATCATGCTTGTGCAGTAGTTCGTGCGTGATATTGAGCGCGGCCATCACTGCGACGCGGTCGGCACCGATGACTTTCCCGCTACTGCGAATTTCGCGCATCTTGCGATCCAGGTAACTCGCTGCACCTTCAAGGTTGCTGCGTTCTTCGGGCGGGCAGGAAATGCAATATTCCTTGTCCATGATGTGCACGGTAACGGTGTTCGGCTGGGTCATGAGTCCTGCTCCAGGGCTTTCAGGCGCGAAATCATTGATTCGACCTTCACCCGGGCCATTTCGTTCTTTTCAATCAGATGAGCGCGTTCCTCACGCCAAGCCTGCTCACTGTGGAGCAGCAGGTGATTTTGCGCCTTGAGTTGCTCGATGCGCTGAATCAGCTGTTCCAGCCTGGCGGTCAGTAATTGCAGGTCGGCGTCTTCCATGGGATTCCCGGTAAGTGGCGCGAGCGTTGGGCGATCCGGCTTCGATGGTCTTGGCTCGTGCGCCGATGCTAGGATACAAGGCCTTCATTCTAGACATTAGCGCCTCTGTGCGCCTAGCTGCCAATGCCCATTCAGAACTCGCCGTATGCTGCTTTCGCCACACTGCTGGCCAACAGTGCCCAACCCGTCACACCCGCCGAGCTGCACGGCCTGTTGCTAGGACGCAGCTGCGCAGGTGCCGGATTCGATGCTGAGTCTTGGCTGGTCGACGCCACCGAGCTGCTCGGTGCCGCGCCGGAGGACTCGGTTCGTCAAGCGCTTATCGGATTGCAGGAGATGGTTAAAGGCGAACTCGCCGGCGACGACATCGCTATTGTGCTACTGCTGCCCTCCGACGATGCACCGCTGGCTGAGCGTGCGCTCGCGCTGGGCCAGTGGTGTCAGAGCTTTCTTACCGGCTTCGGTCTGGTCGCTGGCGATCGTGCGCTGAGCAGCGAGGCGATGGAGGTCCTGCAGGATCTGGCCGCGATTGCTCAGATACAGGATGCGCTGGACGAGTCCGAGGATGGCGAAAGCGATTACATGGAAGTCATGGAATATCTGCGTGTCGCGCCGTTGTTGTTGTTTACCGAATGCGCCAAACCGGTGCCGCCGACACCCAAGCCCTCCTTGCATTGAGGACCAGTTTGCACATGAACCGCATCCCGAAGTCGGATTACGCTCGTCGGCGCAAGGCGCTAATGGCGGAGATGGAGCCCAACAGCATCGCGATTCTGCCAGCGGCGCCGATGTACATCCGCAACCGCGATGTCGAGCATATCTACCGTCAAGACAGCGATTTCCAGTACCTCTCCGGTTTTCCCGAACCTGAAGCGGTGATTGCGCTGATTCCCGGCCGCGAACACGGCGAGTACGTGCTGTTCTGTCGTGAACGTGATCCGGCCCGCGAATTGTGGGATGGGCTGCGGGCGGGGCAGGACGGCGCCATCGCTGAATACGGTGCCGACGATGCCTTTCCCATCGGCGATATCGACGACATCTTGCCGGGGTTGATCGAAGGTCGCTCGCGTGTTTACTACGCCATCGGCAGCAACCAGGAATTCGATCACCGCCTGATGGAATGGATCAACACCATCCGCTCCAAGGCCCGCCAAGGCGCCCAGCCGCCGAACGAGTTCGTCGCTCTCGATCATTTGCTGCACGACCTGCGTTTGTACAAATCGGCGAACGAAGTGAAGGTCATGAAGCAAGCGGCGGAAATCTCCGCCCGCGCCCATGTCCGCGCCATGCAAGCCAGCCGTGCCGGGCTGTACGAATACCATCTCGAAGCGGAGCTGGACTACGAGTTCCGCAAGGGTGGCGCGAAAATGCCGGCGTACGGCTCGATCGTCGCGGCCGGCAGGAATGCTTGCATCCTGCATTACCGCGAGAACGATGCCGCGCTCAAGGACGGCGATCTGGTCTTGATCGACGCTGGTTGTGAGATCGATTGCTATGCCAGCGATATCACTCGGACCTTTCCGGTCAACGGTCGCTTCTCGCCCGAGCAGAAAGCCATCTACGAGCTCGTGCTGGCTGCCAATGAAGAAGCCTTCAAGCACATCGCACCGGGCAAACATTGGAACGAAGCGCACGAAGCGACGGTACAGATCATCACGGCCGGACTGGTCGAGCTGGGGCTGCTCCAGGGCGACGTTGAAGAGCTGATCACCACTGAAGCCTACAAACCGTTCTATATGCATCGCGCCGGTCACTGGCTGGGCATGGATGTGCATGATGTCGGCGATTACAAGATCGGTGGTGAATGGCGGGTGCTTGAGCCCGGCATGGCGATGACCGTCGAGCCGGGTATCTATATCGCTCTCGACAACCAGGACGTGGCTAAGAAATGGCGTGGCATCGGTGTACGCATCGAGGATGACGTAGTGGTGACCCGCACCGGCTGCGAAATTCTCACTGGCGGTGTGCCCAAGAGCATCGCCGAGATCGAGACATTGATGGCGGCAGCCACCGAGGTCGCGTAGCCATGGGCACGCTGGCCATCGTTGGTGGCGGTCTGGTCGGTGCCAGTCTGGCGCTGGCGCTGCAGAAGGGCGCCAAGGAGTACGGCTGGACGATTGAACTGATCGAGCCGTTCGAACCTGGCAACGAATATCAGCCAAGCTACGATGCGCGCTCCACGGCACTGTCTTACGGCACCCGCCTGATCTATCAACGGTTGGGCGTCTGGGGGCGGATTGCCGAGCGTGCCGAGCCGATCACTCATATTCATGTTTCCGATCGCGGTCGCGCTGGCGCCACTCGACTGGATGCCAGCACCGAGCAGGTGCCAGCGTTGGGCTATGTGGTGGAGAACGCATGGATTGGCCATTGCCTGTGGCAGGCGCTGGATGATGAGGTGGTGGTTCGCCATTGCCCCGCCGAAGTCGAACGCATGCAAGCGTCGGCAGGCGGCTATCAGCTGACGCTGACTGACGGAAAACAGCTCGACTGCGATTTGGCTGTGCTTGCCGATGGCGGGCGATCCGCGTTGCGCGAGCAGCTTGGCATCGAGATCAAGCGCACCCCCTATGATCAATCGGCGCTGATCGCCAACGTGACGCCGGGTAAACCCCACGGCGGCCATGCCTTCGAGCGTTTTACCGACGAAGGGCCGATGGCGCTGCTGCCGCTACAGGACAATCGCTGCGCATTGGTCTGGACGCGTCCGGAGCAGGACGCCGCGCGCCTGGTCGCACTTCCCGAAGCGGAATTTCTTGATGAGCTGCAGCAGGCGTTCGGCTATCGTCTCGGTGGCTTCCAGCAAGTCGGGGCGCGGCATCTTTACCCACTGATGCTGATCGAGGCCGATGAGCAGGTTCGCTCCGGTCTGGTCGTGCTCGGCAATGCTGCGCACAGTTTGCATCCTATTGCTGGGCAGGGTTACAACCTGTCGCTGCGAGATACCGAGGCGCTTGCTTCGATGCTGTTGAGTAGTCCGCAGCGGCTGGGTGAGCTGGGTGTGCTGCAGGTTTACCACAAACGCCAGCGTTCGGATCAGCGGCTTACGGTCGGCTTTTCCGACCAGTTGACCCAGCTGTTTGGCGAGTCAGGGCGTCTGGCTATTGCCGGTCGTAATCTCGGCCTGGTTGCGCTGGACCTTTTGCCGCCCGCCAAGAAATGGTTCGCACGTCAGGCGATGGGGTTGGGCGTACGCAAACTCTGATTTGCGGGGCCGCCGGATGTGCGGAACGCGCTGGTCGCGTGGGAACGAAGGCCCTCTATATAAGCCGCAGCCGCAGGCCCGGCACGCAGGAGAGAAGTGATGCAAGCGGACCTCATCATCGTTGGCGCCGGGATGGTCGGCAGCACGCTGGCGCTGGCGCTGCAGCATTCCGGGCTGACCGTCAAACTGATCGACGCGGGCCCGTTGGAAAGCCAGGCCTTTGCGGTCGCCGATCCGTTCGAGCCGCGCGTCAGCGCATTGTCTGCGGCCAGTCAGCGGATTCTCGAGCGCGTCGGCGCCTGGTCGGGCATCGTCGATCGGCGTGCCAGCCCTTATTCCGACATGCACGTGTGGGACGGTTCCGGTACTGGGCAGATCCACTTCTCTGCCGCGTCGGTGCATGCCGAGGTGCTCGGCCACATCGTCGAAAACCGTGTGGTCCAAGATGCTCTGCTGGATGCGTTGAAAACTAACGACGCGATCGAGCTGATGCCTGGAGCGCGCCTCGAACAGTTGCATCAGAATGAAGCCGGTTGGACCCTGACGCTGGCGGACGGGCAGCAGCTCAGCACCGGTCTGCTGATTGCCGCTGATGGCGCCAATTCGGCGGTGCGCCGCCTGGCTGGCTGCGAGACCCGCGAATGGGACTATCTGCATCACGCCATAGTGACCAGCGTGCGTTGTACCGAGCCGCATCAGCAAACGGCCTGGCAGCGCTTTACCGATGACGGCCCGCTGGCGTTTCTGCCGTTACGGCGCGAGGCCGATGATCACTGGTGTTCGATCGTCTGGTCGGTCACCGAAGACGAGGCACAACGCCTGATGGCACTGGACGATGATGCGTTTCGCCAGACGCTTGGGCGGGCCTTCGAATATCGTCTGGGCGAAGTGCTCGAAGCCGATCCGCGTTTATGCATCCCGTTGCGTCAACGCCATGCCAAGCGCTACGTACAGCCGGGCCTGGCCTTGATCGGCGATGCCGCGCACACCATTCACCCGCTGGCAGGGCAGGGTGTAAATCTCGGACTGTTGGACGCTGCGGTGCTCGCCGAAGTCCTGCTCGCAGCGTCCGCTCGCGGTGTCCAACTTGGCGATCCGCGTGTGCTTGGACGTTTCGAACGTCGGCGGATGCCGCATAACCTGGCCATGATGGCCGCGATGGAGGGGTTTGAGCGCTTGTTTCAGGCCGATCCACTGCCGCTGCGCTGGTTGCGCAACGCCGGCCTGAAGGGTGTGCAGGTGCTACCTGAGGCGAAGGCGATGTTCGTGCGGCAGGCGTTGGGATTGAGCGGCGATCTACCGGATCTGGCACGGCTCTGACAGCGGATCAGCGGACATTCATCGTGGTCAGCGATAATGTCGCGTTGAGAAACTAAATGACATTCACTACTATTTGGCCTCGTTCACGAATTTATAAGAGGCTGATCCATGCAGGCAAGCAAAGGTTTACTCGCTGCTCTGGCGCTCACTGCGCTGTCGAGCGCTGCACAAGCTGCCGATGAAGTGGTGGTCTATTCCTCTCGGATCGACGAGCTGATCAAGCCCGTTTTCGATGCCTACACGGCCAAGACGGGTGTGAACGTGAAGTTCATTACCGACAAAGAAGCGCCGCTAATGGCCCGTATCAAGGCCGAAGGCGAAAACACTCCTGCGGATCTGCTACTGACGGTGGATGGCGGCAACCTCTGGCAGGCCGAGGAAATGGGCATCCTGCAGCCGATGAAATCCCAAGTGGTGAAAGACAATATTCCCGCTCAGTACCGCTCCTCCACCGACGCCTGGACCGGCCTCTCGCTGCGTGCCCGAACCATCGTCTACTCCCCCGAGCGCGTCGAGGAAGGCGAGCTGAGCACTTACGAAGCACTGGCCGACAAGAACTGGGAAGGCCGCCTGTGCCTGCGTACCAGCAAGAAGGTCTACAACCAGTCGCTGACCGCCACTTTGATCGAAACCCACGGCGCCGAGAAAACCGAAGAGATCATCGAGGGTTGGGTGAACAACCTGGCTACCGACGTCTTTGCCGACGACAATGCCGTGATTCAGGCAGTCGATGCGGGGCAGTGCGATGTGGGCATCGTCAATAGCTATTATTATGGCCGTTTACATGCGCAGGATCCGGAGCTGAAAGCCAAGCTGTTCTGGCCGAATCAGGAAGGCCGTGGCGTTCATGTCAATCTCTCCGGTATCGGTCTGACCAAGCATGCGCCGCACCCCGAAGCCGCGCAGAAACTGGTCGAGTGGATGACCACTGCCGAGGCGCAGAGCATCTTCGCCGACTCCAATATGGAATTTCCGGCAAATCCAGATGTGAAACCGTCTGCCGAAGTAGCCGCTTGGGGTGACTTCAAGGCTGACACCATTCCGGTAGAGGTTGCCGGCGAGCGGCAGGCCGAAGCGATCATGCTGATGGATCGCGCGGGCTGGCGTTAAGGCAGCTTGCAGCTACGGCTGTCGTTATACTCAACGCCCCCGGCATGCCGGGGGCGTTGTCTTTTTTGCTTCCGAGGCTTGAGTGTCCCACCCCGTCGAGCGCCGCTGGTATCCCATCACTTTCGCAGTCGCCGCGTTGGTATTGCTGCCGCTAAGTGTCCTGTTGTTCAGCTGGAACGACATCGACACCAATATCTGGTCGCACCTGTGGGAAACCCAGATGCCGCGTTTGCTGGGCAATACGTTGACGCTGGTGCTGGGTGTCGGCGTCGGCGTGATCGTATTGGGCGTCAGCTTGGCCTGGCTGACTGCCCTGTGCGAGTTCCCTGGGCGGCGCTGGCTGGATTGGGCGTTGATGCTGCCCTTCGCGATCCCGGCGTATGTGCTGGCGTTTGTCTTTATCGGTCTGCTGGATTTTGCCGGCCCGGTGCAGACGCTGGCGCGCGAGTGGTTCGGCAGCGGCATTCGCTTTCCTCGGGTCCGCTCCACGGGCGGCGTGATTGCCGTTCTGGTGCTGGTGTTTTACCCCTACGTCTATTTGCTTGCACGCGCGGCATTCATTGCCCAAGGCAAGGGATTGATGGAGGCGGCGCGAGTCCTCGGCCAGTCGCCGTGGAAGGCGTTCTGGAGCGTGGCGCTGCCGATGGCGAGACCGGCCATTGGCGCCGGACTGGCGTTGGCGCTGATGGAAACGCTGGCCGATTTCGGCGCTGTCGCCGTATTCAATTTCGATACCTTTACCACCGCCATTTACAAGACCTGGTACGGCTTCTTTAGTCTCACCAGCGCGACTCAACTGGCCAGCCTGTTGCTGCTGGCGGTAATGCTGGTGCTTTACGGCGAGCGCCGTGCGCGTGGCGCCGCCAGGCCCGCGAATGATCGGGCGCGATCTGCTGCACTCTATCGACTGCGCGGGTTCAAGGCTTTCGCTGCCGCCAGCTGGTGCGGCCTGGTATTTCTATGTGCCTTCGTCCTTCCGATGCTGCAGCTGCTGGTCTGGCTCTGGCAACGCGGGCGCTTCGATCTCGACGAGCGCTATGCCGGACTTATCCTGCATACGCTCTACCTGGGCGGGATCGCTGCGCTGATTACGGTCGCGGTCGCACTGCTGTTGGCCTTTGCCCGGCGGCAGGCGCCAGTGCGCTCGGTGCGGGCAGCTGTGGGACTGGCGAATCTTGGTTATGCCCTGCCGGGGTCGGTGCTGGCGGTGTCAATCATGCTTGCGTTCAGCTATCTCGATCGCGAGCTGGTCATCCCGTTCTCCGCCTGGATCGGTGGTGCCGGCAAGCCAATCCTGCTGGGTAGTCTCGGTGCGTTGCTGCTGGCCTATCTGATTCGCTTCATGGCGGTGGCATTCGGGCCGCTGGAAAGTGCTCTGGCACGCATTCGCCCGTCGCTGCCGCAGGCGTCGCGCAGCTTGGGCGTCGGCGGATCAGCGCTGTTCTTTCGGGTCTATCTGCCGCTGTTGTTGCCTGGCACGCTGAGTGCCGCCTTGCTGGTGTTCGTCGACGTGCTGAAGGAAATGCCGGCAACGCTGCTGATGCGGCCGTTCGGCTGGGACACGTTGTCGGTACGAATCTTCGAAATGACCAGCGAGGGCGAATGGGCGCGTGCCGCGCTGCCAGCACTGACGCTGGTGCTGGTCGGCTTGCTGCCGGTGATCCTGCTGATTCGTCGTTCGGCCCGGCGGATCGGGTGACCGCGCTCACTCCATCGCCTCACCGTGACCTGTCACAACCTTGGGGCTACAATGCGCGCCATTCAAAAATCGTCGGGGCCACGTACCCGACTCTAATAAGCTTTACCCACGCCGCTTCGGCGACCTGCCCGGAAGGAGAAACCCATGGGTCAGCGTACTCCCCTCTATGATCAGCACCTCGCACTCGGCGCCAAGATGGTCGATTTTGGCGGCTGGGACATGCCGCTGCATTACGGTTCCCAGGTAGAAGAACATCACCAGGTGCGACGTGATTGTGGAGTTTTCGACGTTTCCCACATGACGGTTGTCGACATCGCTGGTACCGATGCAAAGGCCTATCTCCAACACCTGTTGGCCAATGATGTGAGTCGCCTTGGAGAGGTGGGTAAGGCGCTGTACACCGCCATGCTCAACGAGCGCGGCGGGGTGATCGATGATCTCATCGTCTACCTGACCGACTGGGGTTATCGCCTGGTCGTCAACGCCAGTACTCGTGACAAGGATCTGGCCTGGATGCAGGCGCAGGCCGAAGGATTTTCCGTCGAGATCAAGGAGCGGTCTGAGCTGGCAATGCTCGCGATCCAAGGGCCGCAAGCACGGGCCAGAACTGCGGAGCTGGTTACTCAGCCCAGAGCTGCGCTGATTCAAGAACTCAAGCCGTTTCAAGGTCGTGCCGCCGGTGACTGGTTCATTGGCCGCACCGGCTATACCGGCGAGGATGGGCTGGAGATCATCCTCCCGGCCGATCAGGCACAGGATTTTCTCAGCGAACTGGTCGGTGCGGGCATTTCCCCGATCGGACTGGGCGCGCGCGATACCCTGCGCCTGGAAGCCGGGCTGAATCTGTATGGCCAGGACATGACCGAAGAGGTTTCGCCGTTGCAGGCGAACATGGGCTGGACCGTAGCGTGGGAGCCGGCTGACCGTGGCTTTATCGGCCGCGCCGCGCTGGAAACGCAGAAGGCCAACGGCGATCTGCCGAAACTGGTCGGCCTGGTGCTCGAGGAGCGCGGTGTACTGCGCGCCCATCAGGTGGTGCGTGTTAACGGCGCTGGCGAAGGTGAGATCACCAGTGGCAGTTTTTCGCCTACCCTTGGCAAGTCCATCGCGCTCGCGCGTGTTCCTGCTGGAGCGGGCGACCGTGCGGAAGTGGAGATCCGCGGTAAATGGTATCCGGTGCGTGTGGTGCAGCCGACTTTCGTGCGCCACGGCAAAGTACTGGTGTAAATTCGGCCATCTGCTTCCCTGCGGCGGGTGCTGAATCTGCTTCGTGCCCGCAAACCGAACAGTTTTTTGAGGACTTAAAATGAGCAACATTCCCAGCGATCTGCGTTATGCCGCCAGCCACGAGTGGGCCCGCCTCGAAGCGGACGGCAGTGTCAGCATCGGCATTTCCGATCACGCCCAAGAAGCGCTGGGCGACGTGGTGTATGTGGAACTGCCGGAGATCGGCCAGCAGCTTACCGCCGGTCAGCAGGCGGGCGTAGTGGAGTCGGTGAAAGCCGCTTCGGATATTTACGCACCGATTTCCGGCGAAGTGGTCGCCGTCAATGAGCAGCTCTCTGACTCGCCCGAAATGGTCAACGGCGAACCCTATGGCAGCTGGTTCTTCCGCCTCCAGCCGAGCGACGTTTCGGAATTGAACAAGCTGCTCGACGCGGATGGCTATAAGGCCTCCTGCGACGCCGAAGCCTAAGCGTTCCCTATTAAAGAGCCCCGCTATACAGGCCGTGTGAAAACGTAGCACAACAGTTTTCACACGGCCTGTAAGCCGGGGCTTTCCTTTTTCGAGAGTAGCAGTCATGTCCCTAGTGCCGCGCCTTTCCCAGCTCCAGCAACCCGACGCGTTTCTGCGTCGTCATCTCGGTCCCGATGCGGCTGAACAGCAGGCCATGCTCGACGCGCTAGGCCTGTCCAGCCGCGAGCAGTTGGTCGAACAGACCGTGCCGCCGGCGATCCGCCTGCAGAGTGAGCTGGCACTGCCAGCGGCGCTGGATGAGCAGGGCGCACTGGCTCGCCTGCGCGGCTACGCCGAGCAAAACCAGCTCTGGACCAGCCTGATCGGCATGGGCTATCACGGCACCATCACCCCGCCAGTAATCCTGCGCAACGTGCTGGAAAATCCGGGCTGGTATACCGCCTACACGCCTTATCAGCCGGAAATTGCTCAAGGGCGTCTCGAGGCGCTGCTGAACTTTCAGCAACTGACCATCGACCTTACCGGCCTCGATCTGGCCAACGCCTCGCTGCTTGATGAGGCGACTGCTGCAGCTGAAGCCATGACGCTGGCACGCCGTATGGCGAAGAACAAGAGCAACCGCTTTTTCGTCGACGAAAACTGTCATCCACAGACGCTTTCCGTGATGCAGACCCGTGCCGAAGCCTTTGGCTTCGAGTTGGTGGTTGGTGCGATCGAAGATATCGATGGGCGGGACGTCTTCGGTGCGCTGCTGCAATACCCCGATACCCACGGGGAGATTCGCGATCTGCGTCCGGCCATCGAGCAACTGCACGCCAAGCAGGCGCTGGCCTGCGTTGCTGCCGATCTGCTCAGCCTGTTGCTCTTGACCCCGCCGGGCGAGCTGGGAGCCGACGTAGTGTTGGGTTCGACCCAGCGCTTCGGCGTGCCGATGGGTTACGGTGGCCCGCACGCGGCCTATTTCGCCACGCGTGACGAATTCAAGCGCGCCATGCCTGGCCGCATCATCGGCGTATCCAAGGATGCCCGCGGCAACACCGCGCTGCGCATGGCACTGCAGACTCGCGAGCAGCACATCCGTCGCGAGAAAGCCAACTCCAATATCTGCACCGCGCAGGTGCTGCTGGCGAATATCGCCAGTTGTTATGCCGTGTATCACGGCCCCGAAGGGCTCAAGCGCATCGCTCAACGGACCCATCGGCTGACCTCGATTCTGGCCAGCGCGCTGGAGCAGAACGGCATCCAGCGACTCAACGCGCATTTCTTCGACACACTGACTCTTGAAGTGGGCGGCGCGCAGACGGCGATCCTCGAAAGTGCCCAGGCGGCGCGAATCAACCTACGAATTGTCGGCCGCGGCAAGCTCGGGGTCAGTCTCGACGAGACCAGCAACGAGACAACGGTCGAGCAGCTGCTTGCCGTTTTCCTCGGCGCCGATCACAAGCTGGACGTGGCCAAGCTGGATGACGGCGACATCGCCAGCGGCATTCCTGCCGGGTTGCAGCGCAGCAGCGCGTACCTGACGCATCCGGTGTTCAATACTCATCACAGCGAAACCGAGATGCTGCGTTATCTCAAGCAGCTGGAAAACAAGGACCTGGCATTGAACCAGGCGATGATTCCGCTCGGTTCCTGCACCATGAAGCTCAACGCTACCAGCGAGATGATCCCTATCACCTGGCCGGAATTCGCCAATCTGCATCCGTTCGCGCCGCGCGAGCAGGCCCAGGGCTACAAGCTGATGATCGAGGAGTTGGAAGCCTGGCTCTGCGCGATCACCGGTTTCGATGCGATATCGATGCAGCCAAACTCCGGCGCCCAGGGTGAATACGCCGGCCTGGTAGCAATCCGCAAATATCACGAGAGTCGTGGCGAAGGGCAGCGCGATATCTGCCTTATTCCGTCGTCTGCCCACGGCACCAACCCGGCGTCGGCGCAGATGGTCAGCATGCGCGTGGTAATCGTCGAGTGCGACAAGGCTGGCAACGTCGATCTGGAAGATCTCAAGCGCAAGGCGGCCGAAGCCGGCGATAAGTTGTCCTGCTTGATGATCACCTATCCATCGACCCATGGCGTCTACGAGGAAGGTGTTCGCGAGATCTGCGAAGCGATCCATGCCCAGGGTGGTCAGGTCTACATGGACGGCGCCAACCTCAACGCTCAGGTTGGCCTGGCGCGACCGGCAGATATCGGCGCCGACGTCTCGCACATGAATCTGCACAAGACCTTCTGCATTCCTCATGGCGGCGGAGGTCCAGGCATGGGCCCGATCGGCATCAAGGCGCACCTCGCACCCTTCGTTTCCAACCACCCGGTGATCGAA
Organism: Stutzerimonas sp. VN223-3; assembly: GCF_045999685.1. NCBI lineage: Bacteria > Pseudomonadati > Pseudomonadota > Gammaproteobacteria > Pseudomonadales > Pseudomonadaceae > Stutzerimonas > Stutzerimonas sp. VN223-3. Next base: position 831,298 of record NZ_RBEC01000002.1, read on the forward strand.
CTGCAGGGACCGAATCCGCAGAACGGTGCGGTCAGCGCAGCGCCCTGGGGCAGCGCGAGCATCCTGCCAATCAGCTGGATGTACATCGCCATGATGGGCCCGCAGCTACGCGACGCCACAGAAGTCGCGATCCTAAGCGCGAACTATTTGGCGATGCGTCTGGGTGATGCCTTTCCGGTGCTCTACAGCGGTCGCAACGGTCGCGTCGCGCATGAATGCATCATCGATTTGCGGCCGCTCAAGGCGCAGACCGGCATCACGGAAGAGGATGTGGCCAAGCGCCTGATCGACTACGGCTTCCACGCGCCGACCATGTCATTCCCGGTGCCCGGCACGCTGATGATCGAGCCCACCGAGAGCGAGTCGAAAGCTGAGCTGGACCGCTTCGTCGAAGCGATGTTGAGCATCCGCGCGGAGATCGCCAAGGTGCAGGACGGAGGCTGGCCTGCCGAGGATAATCCGCTGGTGCGTGCGCCGCATACGCTGGCCGACGTCACCAATCTGTGGGATCGCCCGTATAGCATTGCCGAGGCGGTAACGCCGAGTGCTCACACCCAGGCACACAAGTACTGGCCGGCGGTAAACCGGGTCGACAACGTCTTCGGTGATCGCAACCTGTTCTGCGCTTGCGTCCCGGTCGAAGACTATCGAGAGTAACGGTAATCGGTCTCCCGCTCTGAGCTGAAGCTCAGGGCGGGCGCATCATTTCGTTTGACGGAATCAGTCCTGTGACGCTTGCTCGTCCAGAGGCTCGCCGCTGTCCTCGCCAACCATTCCCAACAGTTGCGCCAGTACCAGCTGCGCTTCTTCCACGCCCTGCCGCTTCGGCGCCGAAAATAGCTGTACGCTGACGCCGTCTCCCCAGCCCTTGCGAATATCTCGCTGAATCGCCAGCAAGGCGTTTTTCGCCGCGCCAAAAGCGAGCTTGTCGGACTTGGTCAGCAGAATGTGCAACGGCATTTCACTGGCGTTGGACCAGTCGAGCATCATCCGGTCGAACTCAGTCAGTGGATGACGAATATCCATCATCAGGAAGACGCCGGCGAGGCTTTCCCGGCTGCTCAGGTAGGCTTCCAAGTGGCGTTGCCAATGCTGTTTCAGCGGGATCGGCACCTTGGCATAGCCGTAGCCAGGAAGATCGACCAGGCGGTGATGATCGTCGAGGCGGAAAAAGTTGAGCAGTTGGGTGCGCCCCGGCGTTTTGGATGTGCGGGCGAGGCTGGCGTGGGTCAGGGTATTCAGCGCGCTGGATTTGCCCGCATTGGAACGCCCGGCAAAGGCGACTTCCAGGCCCTCGTCTGCCGGACATTGGTCGACCTTGGCGGCGCTGGTCATGAAAGTGGCTTGCTGGCAGAGGCCGAGAATCGGGTTTTTGGGGAGCATGGACGTTCCGGTGAGTGCGCGGGGGTGCGGCAATGGTTCATTTCCGTTTCAAGATCACAAGTATATAATGCCGCAGATTTTGTGTGCGCTTTGGTCTGAAACGAGCCCCGCGCAGTAGTCTCGTCGGCCTCCGATCGGAACGCCGATAAGCGGGATTGCACGCCTTTTCGATGTCGGTGCCACATGCCACCATTAACGAGCATTGTCGCGGCCCGAGCGGTCGGCTTGCCGAATAAGATTCTTCTTTAAACCCTTAGCCGTAGTTGGATGAGCTGATGAACAAAGTACTCGTGAGTCTGCTGTTGACCCTTGGCATCACCGGTATGGCCCACGCCGCTGGAAATGCCGAAGCCGGTCAGGAGAAGGTTGCAGTGTGTGGCGCATGCCACGGTGCCGATGGCAACAGTGCCGCACCGAACTTCCCCAAACTGGCAGGTCAGGGCGAGCGCTATCTGTTCAAGCAGCTGCAAGACATCAAGGCGGGTAGCAGCCCTACCGCGGAACCCGGCGTCGGCCGCAAGGTGCTTGAAATGACCGGTATCCTCGATCCCTTCAGCGATCAGGACCTTGCAGATATCGCCGCCTACTTCGCCAGCCAGAAGATGACTGTCGGCATGGCCGATCCGGCATTGGTCGCTCAGGGCGAAAAACTGTTCCGCGGTGGCAAGCTCGACCTGGGCATGCCGGCATGCACTGGTTGCCATGCGCCGAATGGCGTCGGCAATGACCTGGCGGGCTTCCCGCAGCTAGGCGGCCAGCACGCAGCCTACACAGCCAAGCAGCTGACCAATTTCCGCGAAGGCAACCGCACCAACGATGGCGATGCGATGATTATGCGTACCATCGCGTCCAAGTTGAGTAACAAGGACATCGAAGCTTTGTCGAGCTACATTCAGGGTCTGCACTGACAGCAGCGGCTCTCGTCGAAAAAAAGGCGTTCAGGTCATAACCTGGACGCCTTTTTCGTTTTTGGCACCGCTAGAATGATTGTCAAGATATTGAAAAGCGGCGAAAAGCGCTGGCGAGCATGAGTGTTTTGCTGCAGCCTGTGGCGCTATCGGTCAGCCGCTCAAAGCCAAGGGAGTCATCATGCGTAAACTCGTTCTCAGTGCCGTTCTCGTTACCGCCAGCCTGTTCGGTTTGTCGGCTCATGCAGCGGAATTCCAGGCGGGCAAAGAGTACGTCGAGCTGAATAATCCCGTACCGGTAGCTGAGCCGGGCAAGATCGAGGTGGTCGAACTGTTTTGGTATGGCTGCCCGCATTGCTACCAGTTCGAGCCGATCATTAATCCCTGGATCGAGCAACTGCCTGACGACGTTAACTTCAAACGTATTCCCGCCATGTTCGGGGGTATCTGGAATGTCCACGGCCAGATGTTCCTCGCGCTGGAAGCGATGAACGTCGAGCAGCAAGTTCACGACGCGGTGTTCAATGCCTATCACCGCGACGGCAACAAGCTGGACACGCCGGAGAAGATGGCTGAGTTCCTTGCGGGGCAGGGCGTCGACCAGGACGCGTTTCTAAAGGCCTATGAATCGTTCGGTGTGAAGAGCCGTGCCGAGCAGGCCAAGAAGCTGGCGATGGCTTACCAGATCACCGGCGTGCCGGTGATGATCGTCAACGGCAAATACCGTTTCGACATCGGTTCAGCAGGTGGCCCAGAGCGCGCGCTGGAAGTCGCAGACTTCCTCATCGAAAAAGAACGCGCAGCTCAGTAAGCGCCAATGCTACGCCGCTGGAGTTCACCACGCCTGGCCGGACCCGGCCAGGCCCGTGTCAATCCGCTTTGTCTGGATGCCAGCGGACTTCCCTGCGATGGCCGGTTGCGGCTGCTCAGTTTCAACATCCAGGTGGGTATCAGCACCGAGCGCTACCATCACTATCTCACTCGCAGCTGGCAGCATCTGTTGCCGCATCCGGGGCGAGCCGGGAACCTGCAGCGCATTGGTGAAATGCTCGGTAATTACGACCTGGTGGCCCTGCAGGAGGCCGACGGCGGAAGTATGCGTTCTGGCTATATCAATCAGGTGGAACATCTCGCCCAACTTGGGTCGTTCCCGTACTGGTATCAGCAATTGAATCGCAATCTTGGCCGCTTCGCCCAACACAGCAACGGCGTACTCAGCCGTCTCGAGCCGCAGGGGCTGGAAGACCATCCGCTGCCCGGCCCATCCGGTCGCGGCGCCATCCTGTTGCGGTTCGGCGAAGGCGAGGATGCGCTGGTAGTGGTGGTCATGCATCTTGCGCTCGGCGGAGGCGCAAGAACGCGCCAGCTAGCTTATATTCGCGAGCTGATAGGCGGTTATCGGCATCAGATCCTGATGGGCGACATGAATACCCATGCCAGCGATTTGCTGGAGCACTCGCCGCTGCGTGATCTCAGTCTTCAGGCCCCACAGATCGAAGCGACCTTCCCGAGCTGGCGTCCGCAGCGTTGCCTGGATCACATACTGCTGAGTCCCAGCCTGACGCTCGAACGCGTCGATGTGTTGGCACAGGCCACCTCGGATCACCTACCGGTGGCCGTAGAGATTCGCTTGCCCGACTCGCTGCATGGCGGCGCACTGCCAGTACCGGTGGGCGCGCCAACATGAGCGATGAAGCGCAGCGCTGGAAGGAAAAGTACCTGAGTTCGCTGGAGCAGCAGGAACTGCTCGAAGCGCGTTGGAGTACGCGTCTGGATTTGTTGCGCCGCAGCCTAGTGCGTAGCAGCTTCGCGGTGGACGGCGCCGATCCGGCCGTTGAGCAGTGCATGCGCGAGTTGCGCGAAGTCCTGCGCGATGACGATCTGGACGACCGTCTCGGGGCGCTGGTGCCGCGCCTTGAACGTGCGGTGCTAGATACCGAAAGAAGCAAAAAGGATCGCCTCGAACGCCTTACCCAGGCGCTGCACCGGCTGGCGGCGCAGTTGCTGGCGCTACCGCTGCCCAGTGAGGTCCGCAAGCCTCTGAAGTCTTTTGCCCGACAGCTCAACGAGCGCGCCGCGCAGCCGCGTGAACTGCCCGTTCTGCTTGGTGAGCTGGGCGAGCTTCAAGATCGAGCATTGACCCTGCAGATGGCTGGTGCTCCGAGCTCGGTGGGGTTGCTGGGTCGGTTGTTCGGCCAGCGTGAACGCAGCGCAGATAGCGTCCCCGACACCGTCGAGATGGCTTCGCAGACTGTGCCCGATACCGTTCCGACAGCTTTGTCAGAAATCATGGAAACAGCCGGTGCTGTGTCGTTCCGGCAACCTGAAGCGGTTACAGATGGCAGATTGGATGGCGAGGCCGTTAGCGTACAGAGCGAAGAGGCAGACGCTGCGGTAGTTGCGGCTGGTGTCGACGAAGCGAATCGCTATCTGCTGCCCGCATCGCCGGAAGTGGCTTACAGCGCCATTGCCGAGCGAGTGGAGTCAACTCTGTTCCACTTGCTTGACGATCTACAACTGCCGGAACACCAGCAGCCGCAGGCGTTGTCGCTGCGCGAGCGCATACAACATGGTCTGAACTGGTATGAGCTGGTGCCCGTCCTGGACGATCTGGCGCAGCTACTGATTGCGGTAGCCAATCAGGGACAGAGTGAATTCGAAAGCTACCTGAAGCTACTCAACGAACGTCTGGCGACCATGCACGACAGCCTTTGCGCGGCTCATGAAGGCCATACGCAAAGCCAGGAGACCGCGCAGGCGCTGGATGACGAGCTGCGCCAGCAGGTCGATGGGCTGCAGGTCAGTATGCGGGAAGCCGAGGATCTGCCGAGCTTGAAGCAGGCGGTCCAGGCGCGACTCGATGGTCTGCTGCAGACCGTCGGCGCTTATGAACGGCAGCGCGGTGAGCATGAGAAACAGCTGAGCGAGCGGCTGGGCACGCTGGTCGAGCGGGTTGCGAGCCTTGAACAGGCCGCCACCGAGATGCGCGAGCACCTCGAAGCGCAGCGACAAAAGGCATTACGGGACCCGCTCACCGAGCTCCCCAATCGTGCGGCCTGGGACGAACGGCTGGGCATGGAAGTGGCGCGCCAGCAACGCTACGGTGGACAGCTGCTTCTGGCGGTGCTCGATGTCGACCACTTCAAGCGAATCAACGACAGTTTCGGCCATCTTGCCGGTGACCGTGTGTTGAAAATCATCGCTAACGAGCTACGGAAAAGACTGCGCAAGACCGATTTCATTGCCCGTTTCGGTGGCGAGGAGTTCGCGCTGCTGCTCCCCGAGACGCCGCTCGATGCCGGGCAGCAGCTCATCGAAAGCCTGCGCTCGGGCATTGAAAATTGTCCATTTCACTTCAAGGGCTCGCGTATTCAGGTGACCCTTTCGGGTGGGCTCGCAGGCTTCGCCGAGAGCGATGACGCCGAGCGGGTGTTCGAGCGCGCCGACCGAGCGCTTTACCGGGCCAAGGGTAGCGGACGCAACTGTATCGAAGCGGGCTGACCAATCGGTCTGGGACCCTCCAGGTCGCCTGGGTATAATTTCTTTCTTCTCCCAGCCCCACAATGTCGGCGTTGTTCTGCTGGCCGCTACGTTCCGCGCGCAGTGACCGGCCCCAAGATGCCGCCAGTCTGCGTCATTTCGCTGTCGACCAGAGGTGCCGATGAAAGCTTTGATTTTGTTCACGATTGCCCTGTCGCTGGCGGGTTGCGCCAGCGGTCCGCGGATCGATACCAGCCATACATCGTTGGGTCAGGACAGCCGGGCGCAGTTCATCGTTCTGCATTACACCTCCAGCGATCTGCAGCGCTCGCTGGAAATCCTCAAGGGCGACGGCGTCAGCAGCCATTACCTGATCGGTGAATCGCCAGCGACCATCTACCGCCTGGTGGATGAGGATCGCCGCGCCTGGCATGCCGGCGAGAGCCAATGGAACGGCCGTACCTGGCTCAACTCCAGCTCCATCGGCATCGAATTGGTCAACCGCGGCTATATCGAAGACGAGCGGGGGCGGCTCTGGTATCCCTATTCCGAGGAGCAGATCGATGCGCTGATCGTGCTGCTCAAGGACATCATGCAGCGTCACGGGTTGAAACCCGGCGCCATCGTTGGCCACAGCGATATTGCTCCGCAGCGCAAGGTCGATCCCGGCCCATTGTTTCCCTGGAAGCGTTTGGCTGACGCAGGCCTGATGTCCTGGCCGGATGCCGGCGCGGTCGCCCATCAGCGCAGTCTGTTCGCGCGGGAGCTGCCAGACGTCGCTTGGTTCCAGGCGCAACTCGTCAGGCAGGGCTATAAGGTGCCGGAGCACGGCCACCTTGATCTGGAAACCCGCAATGTCATCGCGGCATTCCAGATGAAGTACCGCCCGACACGCTTCGATGGCGAACCCGATGCCGAAACCGCAGCGCTCCTCGCCGTGCTGGGAGCGGAGCGTTAACGCGAGCTGTCAGGCGCGAGGGCTACAGCCGATCAACCGTGAGTCGGCCAACGCAGCGGTACGGTGGATGGTCGCCGCGCGGTATTCAGGGTCCGCGAGCATCGCCAGGAAAGCTTCCGGCGAGGGATAGCGCACCAACAGCATTTCATCCCAGTGTTCTTGTTCCGGTGCGATCAGTGCGACCTGCGCTTCGGCCATCAGCTGAACGTCGCCCCCGGCGGCCCGCACTTTGTATAGCGCGGTGCGGCTGTAACGAGCGTAGGCCGCCTTGCCGCTGCATGGGGATTGTCCGCTACCGTCCGGGTAGGCTGCCTCGCTGTTGAAACGCAGCAGGTTGAGCATGAGGATCGGCTCGCCGGCTGGCATCTGCGCGGCGAACCGCTCCAATTGCTGCGGGCTGGGATTGAGACTGGGCATGGACGGCTCCTTGTTGTTCTTCAAGGCCCTGCCTGGCTCAAATTGGCAGGGCGATGTAGAAGATGGTGCCGTGGCCGATTCGCGAATGCACGCCGATACGACCACCATGCAGCTGGGCGATCTCCTTGCATAAGGCCAAGCCCAGTCCGGCACCACCGCGGCGGCGGCCGATCTGCACGAACGGCTCGAAAATTCGCGCCTGCTGGCTGTAAGGAATGCCCTCTCCGTTGTCCTCGACGCTGAGAATCACCCGTTCGCCGTGATGCCTGGCCAGCAGGCGGATCTCGCCGCCGTCCGGCGTATGTCGTAGTGCGTTGCTGAGGAGGTTGTCGAGCACCCTTTCCATCTGCTGCCGATCCAGCAGCAGGCTGGGCAGTGGCGATTGCAGTTCCAGCTTGATCTCAATGTCGTTCTGCGCGGCAACAGCTTGGAATCGGTGGCGGGCTTGCTCAAGCAACTCGACCGAGTCGCAGGGCACCAATTCCAGCTTCTGCTGACCGCTCTGATAACGCGAAAAATTCAGCAGGTCATTGATCAGCGTGACCAGGCGCTGCATTTCCTCATGCACGGTGCTGAACAGGTCGGCCTCACGGCTGTTGTCGGGGTAATGGGTGCGTTCGCGCAACAGGCTGAACGCCATCTGCATGCCGGTCACCGGCGTGCGTAGTTCATGCGATGCGCGCAAGACGAATTCGTTGCGCACGCGCTCGAAGGTGCGCTGGTCGGTGACATCGTGAAGCACCATCACAGCACCGCTGATGCGCCCGTCATGGTGGTTAACCGGGCTCATGCGCCACGACAACAAACGCCGCTCACCGTCCGCCTCGATGACCAAATCCTCCGGCGGCCCAGACAGTGGCCTGTCGTCGAGAACTTGCTGGGCCGCCTCGTCCAGTTCGGGGTAGCCGAGCGCTTGGCCGAGCGTCGAGCCGAGATGTTCGCTTTCCCACGCCAGCTGCCGCTGTGCCACGGGGTTGGCGTGCTCCAGCCGACCTTGGCGGTCGATGATCAGCAGGCCGTCGTCGATGCTGTCGAGCAGGGCTTGCAGGCGCTGTTGGCCATTGACCAGCGCCTCGACATTGGTCTGCTTGAACTGATGCAGCGCCTGCGACATCAGACCGAAACGGCGAATCAGCGAGGACAGCTCGGCGATGGGCGAGGCGGGTAGGCTGATATTGAAATCGCCGCGGCCGATCTGGTCGGCGACGCTGGACAGTTGCTCGATAGGATCACCGAAGCGGCGGGCGAAACTGTGTGCCGTGACGAAGCCGATCAACAGCACCGCGATGCCGGTCAGGCCGAGCAGCCCGGCAAGCAGCTGGGCCCGCTCACGGCTGCGAATCTCGGTGTCGCGGATCTGGTCGTAAGCGCTCTGTTGCATATCGACCATCAACTCGCGCACGCGGTTGAAGGACTGGCTCAAGGCGTTATCTTCGAGCAGTGTCCAGTTCAAGCTCGATGGGGCTTCCAGCTCGTTGATAAAGCTGGCGTAAGCGTCGCCGATCGCCTGGTACGCCTGCCGGTCATGTTTTTCGGACGCCTCGGACATTCCTTGCGACAGCGCAGTCTGGAACGCGCCACGGGATTCGCTGAACGCCGCGCTGTCGCGATCCTCGCGCATCAGCAGAAGCAGATGATTACTCAGTGCCTGGCGTAGTTGCTGGTTAACCTCGATGACGCCGAAGTTGTCGCGGATCAGCTTCTCCTGGCTCTGAGCCATCTGCACCACGCTGACCAGCGCCAGTACCAGCCCCAGTAGCGCTACGGTCATCAACGCGGAAAAGCCCAGAAATAGACGGGTTCTCAGCTTCATCTGGAGCTTCATAGGCTGTATTGCTTGCGCTTTCGGTACAGCGTCGAGGCGTCGATGCCCAGAATCCGGGCGGCTTGTTCGAGGGTGTCGCTGGTGCTCAGCACGCCGGCTATATGCGCTTTCTCCAGAGCCTCCAGGCTAAGCGGCTCGCCGATGCGCGGGGCATTGCTGACCGCTTGGTCGGCCAAACCAAGATGACTGACTTCGATCATTTCCTGCGGGCAGATGATGCTCGCTCGCTCGACCACGTTGCGTAGCTCGCGCACGTTGCCGGGCCAGCGATAGGCTTTCAAGGCACCGATGGCGCCATCGCTGAAGCCACGTGCCGGGCGGCCGTAACTCTTGACGAAGAAGGCCAGGAAACGCTCGGCCAGGGTCACCAGATCTTCCGGGCGCTCGCGCATTGGTGGCAGGTTGAGGGTGATGACGTTCAGGCGGTAGAGCAGATCTTCCCGGAAGCGGCCTTCGCGCACCATTTCTTCGAGATTTAGATTGGTCGCCGCGAGGATGCGTACGTCGGCGCGCCGTGTGACCGGATCACCGACTCGCTCGTACTCCTTGTCCTGGATGAAACGGAGCAATTTGGGTTGCAATGCCAAGGGAAAATCGCCGATTTCGTCGAGAAACAGCGTGCCGCCATCGGCCTGATTGACCCGACCCAAGGTGCTTTCTGTGGCGCCGGTGAAGGCGCCGCGGTTGTGCCCGAACAACTCGCTCTCCATCAGGTCCGCGGAGAGCGACGGGCAATTGATAGTGATGAACGCCTTCTTCGCCCGCCGGCTCCAATTGTGAATTGCCCGTGCCAGCTCGCCTTTGCCGGTACCGGATTCGCCGAGGATGAGGATGTTGGCATCGGTGTCGGCAACCTGCCGGGCGGTTTCCAGCACGCTCATCATCGCTGGGCTGTACGAACCCAACGCGTCGTTGCGTTTCTGCACCTCGCCTTCCAGAGCTTCCAGGCGCGCCGCCATCTGGCGGACTTCCAGTTGCTTGGCGGCCGACAAACGCAGCTGTTCGGGGCTGCAAGGCTTGACCAAATAGTCCGCGGCCCCCGCCTGCATTGCATCTACTGCAGTGTCCACGGCCGAATGTGCGGTAACGATCACCACGCGCATCCAGGGCGCAAGCACGCGCATCTGCTGTAGGACATCGAGGCCGTTGTCTTCGCCGAGGCGCAGATCCAGAAAGCACAGGTCGAACACTTGGCGTTGCAGGATGGCTTCGGCTTGCGAGGCGCTGGCAGCCGTTACCACCGTGTAGCCGCGATCCTCGAGGCAGTAGCGAAAGGTACGCAATATCGCGGCCTCGTCATCTACCAGAAGAATGCGGCCACCGGCGTCGGTCGTTTGTTCCATGAATGCTCCAATCAGACAAAGACGGTCTTTGTCTGCAAATCGGGTAGAAATCGCGGTGCTGTGTTCTAAAGATGCCGAGCGCGCGTTGGCGCCTGCTTTAGTCTACGAAAAGTCTTGCAAGTTGCACGGTATTTGCGGGCCTTTCCTGCACCATGCAATCAATCCTCAAGCGAGGCGGCACGGCAAGTACCTGATTATAAAAGCACAACACTGTTTTTGCTGCTGGCACGGCGCTTGCGGCCGCAGTCGGGTACGCATTCGCACCTGAACCGGAGGACCCATGAATCAGAACATGACTCAACTCAACGAGCTGATCGAGATCACTCGTGACGGCCAACACTTTTACCAGCATGCGCTGGACGTGGTGAAGGACGTCGAGCTGCAGCATCTGTTTCGCGACATGGCACAGGCCAAGACCCACATCATCCAGGCGTTGTCGGTGAAGGTCGCGGCTAACCAGGAACAACCTGCCCAAGGCGGCACCACGGCCGGCAAGTTACGTGAAATGTATGCAGACACCAAGGCGCGGCTCGGTCATGCCGATGCGGTGTACATCGATCAGCTCGATCAAACCGAGGAACGCATCCTGGCGGCATTCGAAGACGCGTTGAAATCGGCCGAACCCGATGTACGGGCTTTGTTAGCTATCGAGCTGCCGAAAATTCGTGCCTGTCACGAGCGTATCCACAAGCTCAACCACCATGACGATCACTGACGAGCGGGAGGGATTAGTTCGTCGTGCAAATCGCCCGGCGCCGATTGTAGGTATCGTGCAATTTAAGTTGACGCCTCAAAGATTTGTCTTATTAAGTATTTGAAAATAAAGGGAAAAATCTATTTTTATAGGCTGGCATGACGTCTGCAATGTAACTGGAAAGACAGACTGCCCCGCATGCTTAGAAGGAGTTGAGGATGAATCGTCAAGCGCGTTTCTCACTGGTCAGCAAAGGTTTTCTTACCGCTGCGGTTGTAATGCTTATCGTGGGTGCCGAGCGGCCGATGTCGCAACCGCTCAGCCAGGCACAGCATGAATCAGCGGAACGAATTCACATGTATGACGCTCAACCAGTAGGGATCGTGCAAACCGGGCCGGCACCGAAAACGATCGATTACATGCAGGTGCGGTCAGGGCAGCGCTGGGTTTTCTAAGTGGTCGCTCCGATAGCTGATCAAAATGGCGGTCCCGCTGAAGAAGTTCCTGAACGAAGAGGAGTCACACCATGCTGAGTTGGGCTATTACTTTCCTGATCATCGCCATCATCGCTGCTGTACTGGGCTTCGGTGGTATCGCAGGCACCGCAACGGGCATCGCTAAGATCCTGTTCGTGGTTTTCCTGGTGCTATTCGTAGCATCGCTGATCTTCGGTCGAGGCCGGGGCCCGCGCGTTTGATGCAATGATGCCGCCCGCAAGGGCGGCTGCAAAACCTAACGGAGGCAACGCAGGCGGGATGCCGATATTCCTAGCCCTTCGCGCCAGCGGCGCGAGGCTCGCAGTAACCTTGAGTGATCTACCGAGCACTCGTCAGCCCGCGTAGCGGGCGAACCATGGGGTCGGGATGCTCTGTCAACGGAGCGACCTAGAGGTACATGGAGTACTTCCTGCTAACGGACCAGGTTCAGTAAAAGGCAACCGGAGGTGGCTCAGACCGCCTCTGGCTTGCGATCAAACGAATCGTCACCATTCTCCTGTCCATGCTGCCGCTCGCGCAGCGTCGCTCCCAGCTCAATTCGAACGCCCTCGCGGTCTCAGGCTAAGGCTGATCAGGTTCGCTCAGGCGATTCGCGAATCTGCTGGCTGTCTCGACGCTGAGCACAATGGTCGTTGCCCATCTGCGCCGTTATCATCGCGCCCAATCACTTTCGGGAGAACGACATGCTCAACGGCCTATGGCTGGGCTTTTTTCTGATCGCCACGGTTGCTGCGCTTGCACGTTGGCTGGTCGGTGGCGATCCGGCGATCTTCGCCGCGCTGGTCGAAAGCCTGTTCGCCATGGCCAAACTGGCGGTAGAAATCATGATCGTGCTGTTCGGCACGCTGACGCTCTGGCTCGGCTTCTTGCGCATCGCCGAGAAAGCCGGTCTGATCGAACAGCTGGCGCGTCTGCTGGGGCCGCTGTTCCGCCGTCTGATGCCAGAAGTACCAGCCGGGCATCCGGCGTTGGGGCTGATCACGCTGAACTTCGCCGCGAACGGTCTGGGGCTGGACAACGCCGCCACACCTATCGGCCTGCGAGCCATGCGTGCCCTGCAAGAGCTTAATCCCAGCAAGACGGTGGCGAGCAACGCGCAGATTCTCTTCCTGGTGCTTAACACCTCCTCACTGACGCTTTTGCCCGTCTCGATTTTCATGTATCGCGTGCAGCAGGGTGCCGAGGATCCAACGCTGGTGTTCCTGCCTATTCTGCTCGCGACGACCGCGTCATCGTTGGCGGGGTTGCTGGCGGTGGCGCTGGTGCAACGGCTGCGCATCTGGGATCCGGTGGTGCTGGCTTATTTCATTCCCGGTGCGCTGCTGCTGGGCGGCTTCATGGCGCTGCTTGCCGGGCTGTCGGCCACGGCGCTGGCTTCGTTGTCATCGCTGCTCGGTAATTTGACCCTGTTCGGCCTGATCATCGCCTTTTTGATCGTCGGCGCGCTGCGTAAGGTGCCGGTCTATGAAAGCTTCGTCGAAGGCGCGCAGGAAGGGTTCGATGTGGCGAAAAGCCTGCTGCCCTATCTGATCGCCATGCTTTGCGCGATCGGCGTATTGCGGGCGTCCGGCGCGCTGGACTTTGGCCTGGACGGGATTCGCTGGCTCGTTGAAGTGTTGGGCTGGGATACCCGCTTCGTCGACGCGCTGCCCACGGCACTGGTCAAGCCCTTCTCCGGCAGCGCAGCGCGGGCGATGTTGATCGAAACCATGCAGAACCAGGGCGTCGACAGCTTCGCGGCGCTGGTGGCGGCGACGGTGCAGGGCAGCACCGAGACCACCTTCTATGTGCTGGCGGTGTATTTCGGCGCGGTCGGCATCCAACGCGCCCGGCATGCGGTTGGGTGTGCACTGGTGGCGGATTTCGCCGGCATCACCGCGGCAATTCTGGTGTGCTATTGGTTTTTTGGGTGATTGATCTTGCGAGGGCGGAGGAAAGGCTGTGGCGAGTAGCAGTGTAGGGTGGGTTAGCGACGCATGCTCGTCGAAGCAAATAACCACACGAAGCTGGCGCGTCGCGTAACCCACCAAGCGCCGTATCGGCTCACGCTGATGATAGTGCCCAAAAATCCAGCAAATGGCGGATCAAAGCGTCGCCCGTTGCCACAACCGAAATAACGGCTCGGCCAAGAACATCACCAGGAACAATCGCAACACCTGTAACGCCGTCACCAACGCCACCGATAGCTGCAACGCCTCCGCCGTGAGGCATAACTCGGTAATCCCGCCAGGCATCATCCCCAGCGTTAGCGACGTCTGGTTCAGCGTCGCTGCCCAACCCAGCGCCTCGGCCAGGCCGGCCGCGGCGAGCATTGCCAACAGCGTGAACAGCAGAACGCACAGCAGGAACCTCGGAGCGCTGCGAAAAAACGCACGATCGAAATGGCAACCCAGCGAACAGCCGATCAGCCATTGCCCGAGCTGGCCGGCACCTTCAGGCAGGCTCAGGTTCAGGTCGAATGTCACGCTCGCCACCGCGCAGGCGGTCAACGGGCCGAGCATCCAGGGGTTGGGTTGGTCGAGCTTTTTCCATAGAAGTGCCAGCAACGCGCCGGCTGGCAGCAGCAACGCCAGCCACGGCCAGCTAACGGGTGCCGGTGGCGGTGCGTCGACGGGAGGCAGGGTCCAGGTGAACAACGCCGGGATGATCAGTACCACCAGCAGCAAGCGCAGGCTGTGCGCCGCGGCGACTTTCGCCGGCTGCGCCGAGTGACGACCGGCCAGATTGACCATTTCACTGGCGCCTCCGGGCATGCTGGCGAAGAACGCTGTGGCGCGGTCAGTGCCGCTGCGCAGCAGAATGAACAGACCGATCAGGCTCAGCAGCAGCGTGCCCAGTGCACCGGCAAGAATCACGCCGAAATGCTCCAGCACCTGCTGCATGACCTCGCTGGTGAAGTGCAGGCCGATGGCGCTGGCGATCAGCCATTGCCCGGTCTGCCGGCCGTGCGGGACTTCCTTTAGCAGCCAGCCGCTGCAACGCACAACGATGACCGCCAACAGCGAGCCGACCATCCACGGCAGCGGCCAGTTCGCCAGGCTCGCCAGCCAGCCGCCGAGGGTGCCCACCAGCGGTGTTGCCCACCAGACCGGCAACCGGTAGCCGTGCATATCAGCTCTGGACTGCCAGCGTGGCGCGGCGACGGCCGAGGTACCAGCGAATGCCTGGCATGGCCAGCATCAGGACTGCCATCGCCCACAACGCCAGAGTGATCGGGCTGCCCCACAGGATGCCCAGGTCGCCTGCCGAGATCGACAATGCGCGGCGCAGGTTGTCTTCCATCATCTCGCCGAGTACGAAACCCAGAATCAGCGACGACAGCGGAAAGTCCAGTTTGCGCAACAGGTAGCCGAACACCCCGAGCCCGACCATCAGTACCAGGTCGAATGTGGTGCTGTGTACCGAATATACGCCGACCAGGCTGATTGCCGTGATGGCTGGCACAAGCACCCAGTTGGGCACGCTGAGCATCCTGGAGAACAGCCCGACCAGCGGAATGTTCATCACCAGCAGAATCACATTGCCGATGAACAGCGAGGCAATCAGGCCCCAGACCACGTCCGGTTGCTGCTCGAATAGCAGCGGGCCGGGCGTGATGTTGTACAGGGTCAGCGCACCGATCATTACCGCCGTGGTGCCCGAACCAGGCACGCCAAGGGTCAACATGGGAATCAGCGAGCCACAGGCGGAGGCATTGTTGGCCGCTTCCGGTGCCGCCAGACCACGCAGATCGCCTTCGCCAAACTTGCCGCTGGCGCCGGCCATGCGCTTTTCGCTCATGTAGGTCATGGCGCTGGCGATGGTTGCGCCGGCACCGGGCAGCGTGCCGATGACGAAGCCCCCCAAAGCGCTGCGCACCATGGTCCAGAAGGTCAGGGAGAACTCCTTGAAATTGAACAGCAGTCGCCCGCTGGCCTTCACTGCCTTTTGCCCGCTGTGGGTCTTTTCCAGCATCAGCAGCACTTCGCTGACGCTGAAGAAGCCGATCACCACGATGACGAACTGGATGCCATCCGACAGGCTGACACTGCCGAAGGTGAAGCGGTAGACACCGGTGGTCGAATCCACCCCGACGGTTGCCAGACCCAGGCCGATCAATGCCGCCATCAGTGTTTTCACCGGCTTGTCACCGACCATGCCGCCGAGGCAGGCGATGGCGAAGATCATCAGTACGAAGTATTCCGCAGGCCCGAAAGCCACCGCCCACTTCGCCAGCAGCGGGGCGAACAGCACCACGCCACAGGTGGCGATCATGCTCCCCATGAACGAGCTGACCGCGGAGAGCGACAGCGCGATACCCGCCTTGCCCTGACGTGCCAGTGGGTAGCCGTCGAGAGTAGTCATGACCGCGGCGGCATCGCCCGGCACATTGAGCAGGATCGCCGAAATACGTCCGCCATATTCGCAGCCCAGGTACACCGCAGCGAGCAGGATCAGCGCCGTTTCCGGTGGTAAACCCAGAGCAAAGGCCAACGGTAGCAACAGCGCCACGCCATTGATCGGGCCCAGACCGGGAAGCAGACCGACGACGGTGCCGACGAAGGCGCCGAACAGCGCCACCAGCAGGTTGGTCGGGCGGGTGGCGACATCAAAGCCCTGCATCAAGAAATTCAGTGTTTCCATTTTTCAGTTCTCCAACAGGCGCAGCACGCCGAGCGGCAGTGGCACATCAAGCAACACGTCGAACAAGCCATGGAGCAACACACCCATCAGCACTCCGCTGATCACGCAAGGCCAGAGTCGGCCATTGAACAGCAGGCCGAGCGCGAAGCAGGCCAGCGCGGTGGTGATGACGAAACCGAGCTTTTCGAACAGCAGCGCGTACGCCAGCAGTACCAGCACGCAGAGAAGGGCTCGCCGGGCCATCGCCCAGTCGAACGGCGGCGTCGGTTCGCCATGTGGTTTGCAGAGCAGCCAGAGCGCACCGCAGGCCATCAGAAACAGCAGCAGCAGCGGATAGGCGCGCGGACCGACCGGGTCGTAGGCGAAAGGCGCCTCGAAACTCCAGGCGAGCAGCGCGAGACCGGCACAGGCGAGCAGCCAGGCCGCGGCAAAGACACGAACGTACATGGTGGATTACCTCAGAGGAGCCAGCAGCGGCTTCGTGGAAGCCACTGCCAGCAGGGTATTACTTGACCAGACCGAACTCGCCGGCGAGCGCCTTGTACTCCTTGACCTGCTTGTCGACGAACGCCTTGAGTTCGTCACCGGTCATCGACAGCGGGAACAGGTCGCGCTGCTCGCGCAGCTTGGCGAAATCCTCAGCGGCCAGCAGCGTGTCGAACTGGGTCTTCCACCAGTTGAAGTCCTCGTCGCTGACTTCCGGCCCCATGTAGAAGCCGCGAATCACCGGCCAGCTGATGTCGAAGCCCTGTTCCTTTGCGGTTGGGATTTCGCTCATCTCGCCCGGCAGGCGCTCGTCGGAGAGCACCGCGAGGATGCGAATCTTGCCGGCTTCGAGCTGTGGCGCGACCTCACCCAGGCCGCTGCTGGTGACCTGCACGTGGCCGCCAAGCATCGCAGTGAGGGTCTCACCGCCGCCCTCGAAAGCCACATAACGCAGCTTCTTCGGATCCACGCCAGCGGCGCGGGCAATCAGTGCGGTCTGCATCCAGTCCTGTCCACCGATGGTGGCGCCAGCACCAAAGACGACACTGCTGGGGTCCTTCTTCACCGCGGCGATCAGATCGTCGAGGTTTTGGTAAGGCGCATCGGCACGGACCGAGATGGCGCCGTAATCGGTGCCGATACCAGCCAGCCAGCGCACATTGGTTTCGTCGTAGCGACCGAACTTGCCTTGCGCCAGGTTCAGCAGCGAACCGCTGGAGAACGCCGTAATGGTCGCCGGATCGTCGGCACGCTGAGCGATCACCGCGTTGTAGGCGACCGCACCGACACCGCCGGGCATATAGGTGACGCGCATCGGTGCTTCGAGCAGGCCGGAATTCTTCAGGCCGCTCTGGGCCAGTTTGCAGGTCAGGTCGAAACCGCCGCCAGGCTTGGCCGGGGCGATGCATTCAGGGCGCTTGGGCTCGGCCATCAGTTGGCTGGACAGCACCAGGCAGGACGAGAGCAGGGCAAAACGGCGGATTGCAGTTTTCATGAGTGTCTCCTTCGGATTCTTATTGTGGGCGGCTTTACCAGATCGGCAGGCTGTAGCTGACGATCAGGCGGTTTTCGTCGGCGTCACGGGCGAAATCAGAGCGGAACATGGCGTTGCGCATGCGTACGGCGACGTTCTTCAGCGGCCCGGTCTGTACGACGTACTTGAGTTCGATATCGCGTTCCCATTCGCTGCCGTTGCTGCCACCGACATATTCGGCGTTGTCGCCGGAAATGTAGCGGGTCAGGAAAGTCAGTCCGGGAACGCCGATGGACGCAAAGTTGTAGTCGTAACGGGCTTGCCAGGAGCGCTCATCGGCGTTGGCGAAGTCATTGATCTGAACGAAGTTGACCAGGTAGGGATCGCCGCCGTCGATGTAGGCATAGCCGGTGTCGCCGTTCATCTGCTGGTAGGCGAGGCTGACCTTGTGGCCGCCCAGGCTGTAACCCAGCATGCCGTTCCAGGCCTGGTTGTCGATCTTGCCGGCATTGGCCGCGCCGGTGTCATCGCTGATCATCAGACGCAGATCGGCCGTCAGCGCCGAATCCTCACCCAGCGGCTGCACCGCCTGCAGGTTGAAGAAGTGCTGGCGGTAAATATCGTCGAGTTCTGCGGCGTAGTAGGTGCCGGTGAACTTGTCACTGAAGTCGTATTTGGCCCCGGCGAAGGTTAGGTGATCGGCTTCGGCGGCGCTGTCGAAACGACCGTTCTTGTTGTTGATCTGCAGCTCTTGGGAGTTGGTCGAGGCACGGTCGATGACCTTGTCCAGACGGCCACCGCTCAGGGTCAGACCGGTCACTTCTTGAGACACCAGCATGGTGCCTTCGAACACCTGGGGCAGGGTGCGGCTGTCGCTGGCTTTCACCACCGCTGTTTCGGGAATGTGGCTGCCGTAGCGAAGCTCAGTCTCGGAAATCTTAGCCTTGGCCGTCAGCCCGAGACGGCTGAACTCGTCCGGCGTGCTGCCGTCGTCATGCACCGGCAGAAGATCGGTGCCGGTGCGGCCGCCGCCGGAATCGAGCTTGATTCCGAGCATGCCCATGGCATCGAGGCCGAAGCCGACCGTGCCTTCGGTGAAGCCGGATTCAATGTTGAGCAGGAAGCCTTGCGACCATTCCTCACGTTTGGACTGGCCGTCGCCTTCGCGGAAATCGCGGTTGAGGTAGATATTCTGGGTTTGCAGGGTCGCGCTGCTGTCTGCGACAAAATCAGCCTGGGCCACGGGTGCCAACGAGGCGGCTGCGATGGCGAGGGCAAGACTAGCGTGTGCGGGGTGATATCTGACGGCAGTCAGCATCTGATCTCTCCACTATTATTTTTGTTGTGACGGCGGTGTGCCGTTTCAGGTGGGTCGAGCCACCTGGAGAGCGATGCTAGGCGTCGAAACTTTCACCAGGCTTTCAAGACTGAAAGCAGCGTGCCGCATTCCTTGTCGCTACACTGGCGTCCCGTTCCGTATATGGCAGAGGACAGGCAATGCGGATTCTTCTGGTCGAGGACCATCCCCAACTGGCTGAAAGTGTGGCGCAGGCGTTGCGTGCAGCCGGCTGGACGGTGGACTTGCTCAATGATGGCGTGGCGGCCGATCTGGCGCTCGCCACCGAGGACTACGCGCTGGCGATTCTCGACGTCGGTCTGCCCCGGCTCGATGGTTTTCAAGTTCTGGCGCGGGTGCGTGAACGCGGCAAGACTCTGCCGGTACTCATGCTCACCGCGCGTGGCGAAGTCACCGATCGCGTGCATGGACTCAACCTCGGCGCCGACGACTATCTGGCCAAACCTTTCGAGCTGTCCGAGCTGGAAGCGCGGGTCAAGGCGCTGCTGCGCCGCAGCGTGGCCGGCGGCGAGCGCCAGCAGAGCTGCGGTGTGCTGGTTCATGATCTGGATGCGCGGCGGTTCAGCCTCGACAAACAACCGCTGAGCCTGACCTCGCGTGAGCAGGCGGTACTCGAGGCGCTGATCGCCCGGCCCGGACGGGTCATGAGCAAGGATCAGCTGGCGGCGCAGGTGTTCGGCCTCGACGAAGAGGCCAGCGCCGATGCCATCGAAATCTATGTCCACCGCCTGCGCAAGAAGCTGGAGGGCAGTGCGGTGCGTATCGTCACCTTCCGCGGGCTGGGTTATCTGCTGGAGTCGGTGGATGCCTGAGGCCGTGCCGCCACGTGCCGGGAGCCTGCGCGCCGGGCTGTTACGCAGGTTGGCGGTGCTGTTGGCCTTGTTGCTGTTATTCAGCGGCTGGAGCGCTTACTGGAACGGCCGGGCCGCCGCCGATACTGCTTATGACCGCACCTTGCTGGCCTCTGCCCGCGCCATCGCCGAGGGGTTGGTGGCGAATGACGGGCAGCTGCGCGCCAACGTGCCCTACGTGGCGCTGGATACCTTCGCCTATGACAGCGCCGGACGCATCTACTACCAGGTGCTGGATACCAAAGGCCGCCTGGTAAGCGGCTACGAACATCTCCCAGCGCCGGGGCCCAAGGTCCGGCGTACCGATGACTATCCGGCGCTGGCGCGCTTTTATGACGGCGAGTTCAAGGGCGAGGGCGTACGTCTGGTCAGTCTGTTGCAACCGGTCAGTGAGCCTGAGCTCAACGGCATCGCCGAAATCCGCGTGGCCGAGACGCTCGGCGCCCGCGAACGCCTGGCGCGCAGCTTGCTCACCGACACTCTGTGGCGCGTCGGCCTGCTAGCCGTCACTTCGCTGCTGCTGGTGTGGCTCGCTGTCAGTGCTGCGCTGCGACCGCTGGGCAAGCTCAGCGAGGCGGTCGAGCTGCGTCAGCCTGACGATCTTCGGGCGCTGCCGCTGGTGGCGGTGCAGCGCGAACTCAAGCCGCTGGTGGCGGCGCTCAACCATTTTACTGATCGCCTGCGTGGCCAGTTCGAGCGTCAGGCGCAGTTCATCGCCGATGCAGCCCATGAGCTGCGCACGCCACTGGCCGCGCTCAAGGCGCGCATCGAACTGGGCCTGCGTGAACAGCAGCCGCAACGCTGGCAGCAAACCCTGGAAGAAGCTGAGGAACACACCGATCGGGTGATTCACCTGGCCAACCAGCTGCTTTCGCTGGCGCGCATCGAAAGCGGCGCGCAGTCCATCGCGGAAGGCGGGGCGCAGCGTCTCGACCTGAGCCGGCTGGCTCGCGAGCTGGGACTGGCGATGGCGGCGCTGGCGCACAAGCGCGGCGTCGCCTTGGCACTGGAGGCTGAGCAGCCGGTGTGGATCCATGGCGAGCCGACCTTGCTCAGCGAGCTGCTGAGCAACCTGCTGGACAACGCTCTGGCGCATACGCCGAATGGCGGCAACGTGGTGCTGCGAGTGAAGGACGGCGGCGTGTTGGAAGTGGAGGACGACGGTCCGGGAATACCGCCCGCGGAGCGTGAGAAGGTCTTTGCGCGCTTCTACCGGATCCAACACCAAGGTCAGGGCGCCGGCCTCGGGCTCGCCATCGTTGGCGAAATCAGCCGTGCCCACCGCGCCACCATCGAACTGGGTCAAGGCTCGTTGGGCGGACTGTTGGTCACGCTGAGGTTTCCGTCGATCCCAGCTGACTCAGCCGAGTAACCGCTCGGCGCTAGCCGATAAGCGGACTGCAGCCCTGGTGCTGCACGCTAAATTCCGCACACGGCTTTGCGGTCAGCATGCCTAGATCGTTAGGCAAAACGCCAAAACACGCCAGCGAGAGCGAAAGCGCACGTCTTTTTGCAGGTGCCATGCACTTACAGCTTATGTGAACGCTGGGCTGCGCGATCGGTCTCTAGTTCGGTTCATCGATCCGGCGCAGCGGCAGGGCAATGGCGATTCGCAAGGTGTACCAATCATCTGCAGCAGACGCTGCTCGCGGTGGCTGATGGCCTGCTAGACTTCGAACTTCTCGCGAAGGCTCACGAGGCAAAGCGGGACAATCCAAAACAACCAATAAGGAGTGAATCCATGAAAGGCAAATCCTTGGCATGGATATTTTCCGCCGCATTGGCGGGGACTGGGCTGAGCGGTATGGCTCAGGCGCAAGAGCAGTTCGTCACCATCGGTACCGGTGGGCAGACGGGCGTTTACTACGTTGCCGGTCAGTCTATTTGCCGCTTCGTCAACCGTAACGCCGAAAACCTCAAGTGCAATGCCCCAGCCAGTGGCGGCGGTGTGGCCAACGTCAACGGCCTGCGCAGCGGCGAGTTCAATTTCGGCATCATGCAGTCGGACCATCAGTACAAGGCGATGGAAGGCCTTGCGCCCTTCGAGAAGGAAGGCGCGATGGAAGACCTC
Source organism: Stutzerimonas sp. VN223-3 (assembly GCF_045999685.1). Taxonomy (NCBI): domain Bacteria; kingdom Pseudomonadati; phylum Pseudomonadota; class Gammaproteobacteria; order Pseudomonadales; family Pseudomonadaceae; genus Stutzerimonas; species Stutzerimonas sp. VN223-3. The sequence continues at coordinate 853,164 of NZ_RBEC01000002.1, forward strand.
CGCGCAGTCTTTTCCCTGCAGAGTGAAGTGTTCACCGTACTGGCGCGTCGCGACGCCAATATCAAGAGCCTGGATGATCTCAAGGGCAAGCGCGTCAATATCGGCAATCCCGGTTCCGGCCAGCGCGACACGCTGGAAGAGATCATGAAAGAGAAGGGCTGGGATCAGTCGGTCTTCAGTCTCGCCGCAGAACTCAAGCCGGCCGAACTGGCCAGCGCGCTTGGCGACAACAACATCGATGCCATGACCTACTTCGTCGGTCACCCCAATGGCGCGATTCAGGAAGCGACCACCACTGTCGACGCGGTTCTGGTGCCGATTACCGGCCCGGAAATCGACAAGTTGCTGGCTGAGAAGAGCTATTACACCAAGGCTGAAATCCCGGGCGGCATGTACAAGGGCAATGACAGCGCCACTCAGTCCATCGGCGGCAAGGCCGTGCTTTCCACTACGTCCAAGGTCGACGACGAAGTGGTCTACAAGCTGGTCAAGTCGGTGTTCGAGAACATCGAACGCTTCCAGCGTCTGCACCCTGCGTTCAAGGACCTGAAGCCAGAAGACATGATCAAGGTTGGTCTGTCTGCGCCCCTGCATGAAGGCGCTGTGCGCTACTACAAGGAACGAGGCTGGATGTAACGGCCCGGCAGACCGCAGAGAAATGCTGCGGCATGCCTTGGTTTGCTGCATCGGTGCGGCGGTTCTTTATCGCCGCATTCGCCTGAAAACCCGTGAGCCCAGTGCCACGGGTTTTCGTGGTTCCGCTACTTGAAAAACAGGCCTCATTTCATGCAAGACAATCAACTGTCCACTGAAGAGCTCATTGCCAAGGACGTCGGGGCTCGACTGCCCGAAGGCGCCATGGCGAAAATGATTGCGGGCCTGGCCCTGCTCTGGTCGCTGTTCCAGCTGTGGATCGCCTCGCCGCTACCGTTCATGCTGCGCTTCGGTGTGCTGAATGACACCGAAACCCGCTCGATTCACCTGGCATTCGCGCTGCTGTTGGCGTTTTTGGCTTATCCGGCCTTCAAACGCTCGCCGCGCAATCGAGTACCTCTGACTGATATCGCACTGGGCCTGGTAGCCGCCGCCAGTGCCGCCTATCTGTTTATTTTCTACGAACAACTGGCAAATCGCCCGGGCAACCTGACGACCGCGGATCTGGTCACGGCCTGCATTGGCATTCCATTGTTGTTGGAAGCCACTCGCCGCGCGCTCGGCCCGCCGCTGGCGGTCATCGCGCTGATATTCATCATCTACAGCCTGGCCGGACCCTATATGCCGGGTTTGCTGGCACATCGCGGCGTGAGTTTTACCGCAATGGCGAACCACCAGTGGATCACCACCGAGGGCGTGTTCGGTATCGCCCTGGGCGTATCCACCAGTTTCGTCTTTCTTTTCGTGCTGTTTGGCGCACTGCTCGACCGCGCCGGCGCTGGGCATTATTTCATCCAGTTGGCGTTCGGCCTGCTCGGCCACATGCGTGGCGGCCCGGCGAAGGCGGCGGTGGTGTCCTCGGCGCTGACGGGCATGATTTCGGGATCGTCGATTGCCAACGTGGTCACCACCGGCACCTTCACGATTCCGATGATGAAGAAGGTCGGCTTTTCCAAGGAAAAAGCCGGTGCGGTGGAGGTGGCGTCCTCGGTCAACGGCCAGATCATGCCGCCGGTAATGGGCGCTGCGGCGTTCCTAATGGTCGAGTACGTCGGCATTCCCTATGTGGAAATCATCAAACACGCCTTTCTGCCGGCGACGATTTCCTACATCGCGCTGTTCTACATCGTGCATCTGGAAGCGCTAAAGCAGAACATGCAGCCAATCGGCTCGCGCCAACCCAAGCCTTGGCTGCGCCGTTTGACCGGCTTTGCCTTCGGCGCAGCATTGATTTGCGGGCTTTCGCTGGCGGTCTACTACGGTCTCGGCTGGCTCAAGCCGGTCCTTGGCGATTACGCACTGCCGGGTATATCGGTGCTGCTGGCGCTGGCTTATCTGGCGCTGCTGAAGGTTGCGGCGAGCAATCCTCCGCTGGCTGCCGAAGATCCGGACAAGCCGCTGGAAGAGCTGCCGAACACCCGTGCAGTGCTGCTCTCTGGGCTGCACTTCATGTTGCCCGTGGTGGTGCTGGTCTGGTGCCTGATGGTCGAACGGCTGTCCCCCGGCCTGTCGGCGTTCTGGGGCACGGTGATGCTGGTGATCATCCTCCTGACCCAGCGCCCTCTGCTCACCTGGATGCGCCGCGATGGCAGTCATCAGCACGGTAGCTTTATGGATGGCGTAGTCGACCTGCGCGAAGGTCTGATCGCAGGCGCGCGCAACATGATCGGTATCGGTATCGCCACCGCGGCGGCGGGCATCATCGTCGGTGCGGTCTCGCAGACCGGCGTCGGTCTGGTGTTGGCCGATCTGGTCGAAATGCTGTCGATGGGCAATCTCTTCCTGATGCTCCTGCTCGTCGCGGTCTTCAGCCTGATCCTCGGTATGGGCCTGCCGACTACCGCCAACTACATCGTAGTGTCCAGTCTGCTGGCACCGGTGGTGGTGGCGCTGGGGCAGCAGAACGGGCTGATCGTGCCGCTGATCGCCGTGCATCTGTTCGTCTTCTACTTCGGCATCATGGCCGATGTCACGCCGCCGGTGGGGCTGGCCTCGTTCGCTGCTGCCGCGGTATCCAAAGGCGATCCGATCAAGACCGGAATTACGGCGTTCTACTACAGCTTGCGCACCGCCGCGTTGCCGTTCCTGTTCATCTTCAACACCGATCTGTTGCTGATCGATGTCGGGCTTTGGCATGGCATCCTGATTTTCATGGTCGCCACTGGCGCAATGCTGATCTTTGCCGCCGGTACTCAGGGCTTTTTCCTGGTGCGTAACCGCTGGTATGAAAGCGTTCTGCTGTTGTTGGTCGCCTTCACCCTGTTCCGGCCGGGATTCTGGATGGACATGGTGCACGACCCCTACCGCGACATCCCGCCGGCGCAATTGACTCAGGCGCTGGAAGTGGTGGATGAGGACAGCCAGCTTCGCCTGCGCATCCGCGGTGAGGACGCAGTGGGTGACATGCGCGAGTTCAGCCTGCTACTGGCGGTTCCGGACGGAGCGTCGGGAGAAGAGAAGCTGGAAAAGATCGGCCTGATGACTTATGAGCAAGACGGCAAGGTGCTGGTCGACAATGTGACCTTCGGTAGCCCAGCCGCCGAATTGGGTCTGGAATTCGATCAGGAAATCCTCGCGGTTCGCGCGCCCACCGATCGAGTGGCCAAAGAGTGGATGTGGCTACCCGGCCTCGCGCTTTTCGGCTTGGTGATTTGGATGCAGCGGCGGCGCAGGCTGCGCTGATCGGCGCGTTTTGCTGAACCAGCTGACCCCGGCCTTGCTCACGCATCGCCGGGGTTTCTGCTTTTGAAACCTGGGCTTGACGTCACTGGGGAAGCCAGCGCGGCGAAGGCCGCCAATTCCGTCTTAGGCCGGCTTGCCGGGCAGCCGATGCTTGACGGTAAGCGAATCGCGGTCTGCCTCTGCCGCGGATCGGCCCTTGCCGCCACCCGAACCCTCCAGCGCGGCATAGGCGGCGCTGCAGAACAGCGAATTCAGACGCTTCATATCGGCGATCAGCTCCAAGTGGGCGGAGCTGGTTTCGATACTTTCGACCACCTGCTGATGCAGCCGGTGCACATGAGCGTGGGCCAGCTCGCGCTCGCGCTTACGGAACTGGCGCTTTTGCTGCAAGAGCTGCCGCGCACTGTGCGAGTCTCCAGACAGGAATACCGACAGGCCCAGCGCGAGGTTGGCGCTGAGCAGGGCGTGCAGCTGGCCCAGTTCGTCCCGTCCGCTGTCGGAGAAAGAGCGGCGCTTGGATGTCTTGATGTTTTGCACCTTGCCGAGCATGTGCTCGATGATGTCTCCGGCCTGTTCCAGGTTGATCGCCAACTCGATGATTTCCGCCCAGCGCCGGCTTTCCTGTTCGGCCAGGTCCTCACGCGGCATCCGCGCCAGATAGAGCTTTACACCGCTATAGAGCGCATCGACGTCATCGTCCAGGCGACGGATCTCCTCGCCTGGTTCCGGCCGATCCTCACGCAGCACCTCCAGCAGGCGCGCCAACATGGTTTCCACCAGATCGCCGATGCGCAGGGTTTCGCGCGTGGCATTGGCGAGCGCCAGGCTCGGCGTATCGAGCGCGGTGGGGTCGAGGTGGCGTGGTTGGGCGATGCCATTGTCCAGCACACGCTCCGGCAGTAGCCATTCGCAGAGACGTGACATCAAGCCCACGGTCGGCAGCAATAGCAGGCAGCGCAGCGAGTTGTAGGCCAGATGAAAGGCGATCACGTCGGTCTCGGCGCTGTACCCGAGCGTGCTTATCCAGCTCACCAGTACCGGCAGAAACGGCAACACCAACAATCCGGCGAGCTTGTAAAGAAGATTGCCCAGCGCCACCCGACGCGCCGGTACCGGTTGCGGGCTGGCGTTGAGCCAGGCCAGCACGCCGCTGCCGACATTCGCCCCGATGACCACGCCGAGGGCTACCGGCAGGCTAATCAGGCTTGCGCTGGCCAGGGTCGCAGTGAGCAGCACGGCTGCCAGGCTGGAATAGGAGAGCAATGCGAACACCGCACCCACGACCACGGCGAGCAGAGTGTCTCCGGCGAGCGACGAGAACAGCACACGCATGCCGCGCGCTTCGGTGATTGGCTCGGCCGTTTGCACGATCAGCTGCAAGGCGAGGATGATCAGCCCCAGCCCGATCAGCACGCGGCCAAGCTGGCCCGCACGGGTCTGCTTACGCGACAGAAACAGGCAGACCCCGACCAGCGTAAACAACGGCGACAGCCATGACAGATCAAGCGTCAGTACGCGCGCCATCAGCGCCGTACCGACATCCGCGCCGAGCATGATCGCTAACGCAGTGGGCAGCGCCATCAGCCCCTGAGCGACAAAGGATATAGCCAGCAACGCGGTGGCATTGCTGCTTTGCACCAACGCGGTGACACCGATACCGGCGCTGAATGCCAGCGGGGAATTGGCCATGCTGTGGCCCAGCAGCCGCCGTAAATGCGAACCATAGACCCGCATGATGCCGGTGCGCACGATATGCGTACCCCAGACCAGCAGAGCGATGGAAGACAGCAGGTGCAACAACGTCAGCATCAGGCGGTTTCTCCGGCGAAAGACAACGACACTAAATAGCGCCGAGCGGCGCGATACACATCGCGGGATATTCGGTTGACCCTGCGGCAGTTGGCCCGTTCACGGAACTGTCATTCACAGGCGCGACACAGCTTGTCGCAGGCTTAGAGCAAACTGCCGGTGTCACTCGCTCGTTACGCAGGTGGCCTGTAACCTACTTATCTCATTTCGACGCGGTCCGCCCATGCTAAGCCTCTACCACGCCCCCGATCTGGAAACCCTCGGCGAACTGGCGACCACCTTGCTCGCCCAGCCACTGAGCGACCCCTTCGCGCCGGCGCTGGTGATGGTGCCGAGCCAGGGCATGGGCCGCTGGCTGACACTGGAACTGGCGCGCAAGCAAGGCATTGCCATGCAGCTGGAAATGCAATTGCCGGCCAAGTTCGTCTGGGACCTGAGCCGCACGGTGCTGGGCAGCCTGCCGGAGCAATCGGCGTTTTCCCCGTCGACCCTGACCTGGCGTCTCTATGGATGGTTGTGCGAGCCGGCCAACCTCGAACTAGCGCCGCGCCTGTCGCAATACCTCGACGGCGGCGATGAGCGTCGACGGTTGTCGCTGGCGGCGAAAATCGCCGACACCTTCGACCAATACCTGCTCTATCGCGACGACTGGCTGGCCGCCTGGGAGCGCGGCGAAACTCGTGACCTGGGCCCCGACGAAGCCTGGCAAGCGCTGCTCTGGCGTGAACTGACCAAGGACGGCCATCCGCATCGTGCCCGTCTGCTCGACGATCTGCTGCAGCGTCTTTATGACGACGAACCCTTGCCCGGCCTGCCCGAGCGGCTCCTGGTATTCGGCATCAGCAGCCTGCCGCCGCACCACCTGCGTGTGCTCGATGGCCTGGCCCGGCATATCGACGTGGTCGTCTGCGCGCTCAACCCGAGCCGCGAAGCCTGGGGCGAAATTCGCGATATTCGCGAGCTGGCGCGACAGCCGGAAAGCGGTGCAGACGATTGGTACTTGGACATCGGCCATCCGCTGTTGGCGAGCTTGGGCAAGCAGGGCCGGGACTTCTTCGATTCGCTGTTCAGCCTCGCCACGAGCGAAGGCAGCCAGGAAATCGGCCTGTATTCCGAAGACGAAGACCTGCGCGATGACAGCCTGTTGCACGCGCTGCAGAACGACATCCTGCGCCTGCGCACCCGCCTGCCCGACGAGCGCATGACGCTGGCTGAAGGTGATCGCTCGCTGGAAGTGCATATCGCTCATTCGCCGTTGCGCGAGGTGGAGATTCTTCACGACCAACTGCTGGCGCGCTTTGCCGCCGACCCGGCGCTAAGCCCGGACCAAGTGGTGGTGCTGACCCCCGATATCGAGCGCTACGCCCCATTCATCGAAGCGGTGTTCGCCCCGCGCGAAGGCAGCCCGCGCATTCCCTACAGCCTCGCCGATCGCAGCCTGCGGGCCGAGGTGCCGTTGATCGAGGCCTTTCTCGAATTGCTGATGCTGGCCCAGAGCCGTTTCGCCGCCGAGGAAATTCTCGCCTGGCTGGAGCAGCCGGCCATCGCCCGCCGCGCCGGAATCGAAAGCGAAGACCTGCCACTGCTACGCGACTGGCTGCGCGAGGCGGGTGTGCGCTGGGGGCGCGATGGCAGTCAGCGGGCGCGTCTGGGCTTGCCGGACGAATCGGCCTTTACGTGGCGCCAAGGGCTGGATCGATTGATGCTCGGCTTCGCCGCGCCACCACAACTGGCCGGTGATTCTGCGCCGCTGCTCGGTGAGCATTGGCCGCTGGATGCGCTGGAAGGTGCGCGAGGCCAGCTGCTGGGTCGGCTGGTGGAGTTCGTCGAGCGCCTCGGCAAACTGGCCGATCAGCTGGCCCGGCCACGCCCGCTGGCCGAATGGGCGGACGATCTGCAAGTGCTGCTCGATACCCTGTTCGACGAACGCGAGGCCGGCGACACCCTGCTGTTGCTGTCCCAGGCCTGTGCTTCGCTGCGCGACCAAGCGCAGGCGGCGGACCTTGAACGCCCCATCGAGCTGGAACTGGTGCATCAACAACTCAGCGCCGCATTGCAGCAGGGCGGCGGCGCCTCTGGCTTCCTGACCGGTGCGGTGACCTTCTGCACCATGGTGCCGATGCGCAGCCTGCCGTTCCGTGTGGTCTGCTTGCTTGGTCTGGACGACGGCGCCTTCCCGCGGCGCACGCCGCCGTCGGGCTTCGACCTGATCGGCCGTCATCCGCGGCGCGGCGATCGTGCGCGGCGACTCGACGACCGCTACTTGCTGCTGGAAACCCTGCTCTCGGCGCGCGAGGCGCTGTACCTGTCCTATGTCGGTCGCGACCCGCGTGACAACGCCGTGCTGCCACCGTCGGTGCTGCTCAGCGAAGTGCTGGAAGCCATCGACATGACCGCTCTCTGTAGGAGCGAGCTTGCTCGCGAACCCGCCAACACCGATGTTTCGCAGCCGAAGGAGCCCAAGGCCAGCGAGAAGATCCTTGTCGCCCACCCGTTGCAGCCGTTCTCGCCGCACAACTTCGCCAACGCGCCCTGCGCAGGCTATTCGCTGCCCTGGTTTCGTGCGGCCCAGCGCCTGGCCGAGCCGCCACAGACCAGCACGCAGCCCTTCGCCAGTCTGCTGGCCGAGCCCGACGAGGCCTGGCTGACCATCGAGCCGTCGCAACTGTTGCAGTGCTTCCGTCACCCTGCGCGTTTCCTGCTCGAACAGCGCCTGGGTCTGCGCTTGGCCGATGCGCAGGAATCGCTCGCCAGCGACGAACCTTTCGATCTGGAAATGCCCGCCTGGAACGGCTTGCGGCGGCTGTCATTACAAGCGCTGGAACATCACTGGAGCGACGAGGACGAGCGCCGCATGGCCTGCGCAGCGGGCTGGCTGCCCACCGGCGAGCTGGGCCAGGCGCTGTGGGGCAAGCTGCGTGGCCCGGTGCGCGCCTTTGCGCCGCGGCTGTTCGAGCTGCGTCCCGGCGCGGTACCCGAACCGCTGGCCGTGGACATCACCCTGGCGGGCGTGCGCGTGCATGGCTGGCTCGACGGTGTGACCCCCGGCGGGCTGTTCGGCTGGAAGCTGGGCCGTCTCGGCGAATGGGACCTGCCGCCGTTCTGGCTGCGCCATCTACTGCTCAATCTATCCGCTACGGCGGGCATCGAGCGCAACAGCCTGATGCTCTCGCCGGCCGGCGACTGGCAGCTGGGGCCGCTGGCGAACGCGGCGCAGGTGCTCGAACCCTGGCTCGCCGCCTATCGCTGCGCGATCCGTGAGCCGCTGCCGTTGTTGCCGCGCAGCAGCCATGCCTTCGCCAAGGGTTATCGCAACCCGAGCCGCGGCAGCGAACCGCTCGATACCGCACGCAAACGCGCCCGCGAAGCCTGGTTGGGTGCTGAATTCAGCCCCATCGCCGCCGAGTCGGAAGACCCATGGAATGCCCTGGCCTTCCGCGATCGCGATCCGCTCGACGAGCGCTTCGAAACGCTGGCCGAACAGTTGATCGGCCCGGCTCTGGATGCGTTGGCCAACGAGGAGCAAGAAGAATGAAGCTCGACCTGCTCGATTCGCCCTTCGATGGCCGCTCGCTGATCGAGGCCAGTGCCGGCACCGGCAAGACCTGGACGCTCACCGCTCTCTATGCCCGCCTGCTGCTGGAGCGGCAGTTGTCGGTGGGGCAGATCCTCGTGGTCACCTACACCACCGCTGCGACCGCCGAGCTGCGCGAGCGCATCCGCGCGCGGCTCGCCGATCTGCTGGCGGTGTACGAAGGCACGCCAAGTGATGACGACTTCCTCAACCGCCTCCATGCCCGTTACCCGGACGAGGCCTCGCGCCGCCGCCTGTTGCTGGCGGTACACGGTTTCGACGAGGCGGCGATCTTCACCATCCACGGCTTCTGCCAGCGTGCCCTGCAGGACGCGGCCTTCGAGGCCGGCGGCGATTTCGACAGCGAGCTGACCGCCGACGATCGCGAGATCATCGACGCACTGCTCGCCGATGCCTGGCGCAGCGAACTAGCCGATGCCGACCCGGCCTGGGCGCGCTTTTTGGCCAAGAGCCGCATCACGCCGCTGTGGTTGCGCCAGCGGCTGCGCAGTCATCTGGGCAAACCTTATCTGCGCGTCGAGCCGCAGGATGCGCCCGTTGCAGCCGACCTGCGGCCGGCCGAAGCGGCCTGGCAGCGTGCCGCGGCGTTGTGGCGCGAGGCTGGAAGAGGCTGGGTCGCCGAGCTGTCAGATCACGGCGGCCTGAGCCAGAGCACCCATAAAAGCATCAAGTTCGAACCGTGGCGGGTCGAACTGGACGCCTATTTCGCCGATCCGGCGGTGATGTTCGATCTGCCCGACGGCGCCGCCAAGTTTGGCGTACGCGCCTTGAGCAAGGCCTGCAAAAAGGGCTTCGACGCGCCAGTGTGCGAGCTTGCCCATGCGCTGGACGAGCTGGCCGACCGGGTGGCCGAGGCGCTGCCGGCAGGCAAGCAGCGGCTGATTGCGCTGCAGGTCGCGCTACTCGAACGGCTCAACCGCGAACTGCCGGAGCGTAAAGCGGCGCAGCGACTGCTGGCTTTCGACGACCTGCTCAATCGCCTGGATCAGGCACTGCAAGGTCCGGTCGGCGAGGATCTGGCCGCCTCGCTGCGTGCTACCTATCCGTTGGCGCTGATCGACGAATTCCAGGACACCGACCCGATCCAGTACGCCATCTTCAACCGCATCTATGCCAAGGGCGGCGAAGCCTCGCTGTGCTTCGTCGGCGATCCCAAGCAGGCGATCTATGCCTTCCGTGGCGCGGATCTGGCGACTTACATTACCGCACGCAATCAGGCCGACCGGCCTTACAACCTGCCGATCAACTACCGCTCCACGCCGGCGCTGATCGCGGCGTTGAACCGGCTGTTCACCCATCCGCAACCCTTCGCTCAAAACGACCTGCAATATCCGCCGGTGGGTGCCGCTGAGAAAGCGCGCGCCAGTCTGCGCTTGGTTGAAGAGAGCGAAGCGGCGCCGTTGTCGCTGGTCTGGCTTGGCGACGATCCGCTGGGCAAGGGCGAGGCCGCGCAGTTGGCGGCGGGCGACACCGCACGGCGTATCGCCCTGCAACTGGCGGCCGCCGCCGAGGGCCGCGCTGGCTTCGACAAGGACGGCGGGTTCACTCCGCTGAAGGGCGGCGACATCGCCGTGCTGGTGGCCAATCACCGGCAGGCGGGAATGATCGCCGAGGAACTGGCCACCCGTGGCGTGCCCAGCGTACGTCGTGGGCGCGACAGCGTCTGGCGCAGCGAAGAGGCCACCGAGCTCGCCGCGGTATTGGCCGCCTACGCCGAGCCGGGCCGCGAGGGCTTGCTGCGTTACGCTCTGGCGACGCGCATGCTGGGCCGCAGCGCCGCCGATCTCGCCCGTTGCCAGGACGACCAGCAGCAGTGGGATGCCGAGCGCGAAGCCGCCGAGCGTTATCACCAGCTCTGGCAGCAACAGGGCTTCATGCGTGTGTTCCGTGCCTGGCTCGACGAGCAGGCCGTGGCCGAGCGGCTGCTGGCGCGGGTCGATGGCGAGCGTCGGCTGACCAATCTGCTGCACCTGGGCGAACTGCTGCAGGCGGAGAGCTTGCTGCGCCCTGGCCTCGAACCGTTGCTCGTCTGGTTCAACGCCCAACGCGGCAGCGAAGGCGCCGGCGAAGAAGCGCTGCTGCGCCTGGAAAGCGATGCCGAGCGGGTGCAGATCGTCACTATCCATACCAGCAAGGGTTTGGAATACCCGTTGGTGTTCTGCCCTTTCCTTTGGGACGGCAAGCTGCTGGGCAAGAACCGGGACAGCGCCCGTTGTCACGATGCCGACGGCCAACCGCTGCTGGATCTAGGCAGTGAAGAATTGGAGGAAAACCTTGAACGTGCCCGCCAGGAAGTCTTCGCCGAGCAGCTGCGTCTGGCCTACGTCGCGCTCACCCGCGCCCGTGACCGGCTCTGGCTGCACTGGGGCCCGGTGTGTCTGTGCAAGCCGAAGAAGGATGGCAGCCTAACGGACGAAGGTCTGCACAGCAGCGCCCTGGCTTGGTTGCTGCACGGTCGTGAACTCCCAGGTGCTCAGCCGTTAACCGAGCTGGGCAATCATCTGGCTGATCTCGACGGTGGCGCCCTGCGCCTGGCGATCGAGCGTCTGGTTCAGGGAAGCGAGGGCGGCATGGCCTGCCTGCCACTCGAACAGCGCGATGCGAACGCTCAGGGACCGGGCCGTGCGTCGCCACCGCAGCAACTGTCACAGCTCAACCGCAGCCTGCACAGCGCCTGGCGTATCGGCAGTTTTTCCGGCTTGGCTGCTGGTATGCACATGGAAGCGCCGGACCGCGACGCCCTGGCGATCCCCAATGCCGGCGAGCCGGGCAACGGCTTCTTCGCATTCCCTCGCGGTGCGCGTGCCGGTACCTGTCTGCATGCGATTCTCGAAGACTGGGCACGCGGCAAAGGCGAATTGTCGGAGCTCGTCGAGCCGGCGTTGCAGGCCTATGGGCTACCGCTGGAGTGGAAAGAGGTCGCCTCCGCCCATCTGCAACACGTCTTGGAGACCGATCTGAACGGCGCCGGTCTGAGTCTCTCCTGCCTGCAAGCCGCGCGGCGATTGCCCGAGCTGGGCTTCACCTTCCCGGTTCAGGATCTCGATGTGACGCGCCTGCGCACGCTGCTGACTGATCCGGCCAACGGCCTTGCCGCACCTCTGCGCGAGGCGGCGGCGCGGCTGGAGTTCGACAGCCTCAAAGGCTTTCTCAAGGGTTTTATCGACCTGACATTCGAGCACGACGGCCGCTGGTACATCGCCGACTACAAGTCCAACTGGCTCGGCCCGGACGCCAGCTACTACGGCGGCGAACGACTGCTGCACGCCTTGGCCGGCGAGCACTACTACCTGCAATACCTGATCTATCTCGTAGCGTTGCGCCGCTTCCTGCGCCAGCGCCTGGCGGATTTCCGCGACGAACAGCTGGGCGGCGCCTTCTATCTGTTCCTGCGCGGCATGCCCGAGGCGGGCGTGTACTTCGCACGGCCGGACGATGCGCTGCTCGATGCGCTGGATAGACTGTTCGAGGAGGGTAGATGATGCGAGAAGCATGTTCTGTGAAGTGGGGCGAGCAGAGGTTTGCTTCAGCGCAACGCATATGGGGTGCTGCACGTTTTGGTGGGCTGAAGCCCACCCTACGGGTGGCAAGCCTGGAGCCGGCGCGCTCCAATTTTTCTGTAGGGTGGGCTTCAGCCCACCGCTTGAACGGCGCGACGCCTACCGCGTGGAGGGACGCGCAATGACGCTTCGCTCGGACCTGCCGCTCGGCCCGTTGGAGCGTGCCTTCATTGACAGTTTGCGGCGCCTCGATCCGATGGCATCCGAGCCGGTGCTGCTCGGCGCCGCGCTGTGTTGCGAGGCGCTTGGTAACGGCGACGTTTGTTTGCTATTGGGGAGCTTGGCCGGCAAGCGTCCCTGGCCGGATCACGATGTCAGCCTGCCGCCACTTGCTGGCTGGCGTGAGCAGCTGAAGCTATCCCCGCTGGTCGGTGGGCCCGATGAATACGTCCCGCTCACGCTCGTTGGCGACCGCCTCTACCTGGCCCGTTACCAAGCCTATGAACAGCAACTGGCCGAGCAGCTGCTCCTGCGTGCGGCAGATGCGCCGGAGGTCGACGAACAGCAGCTGAGCGAAAGCCTGGCGCGGCTGTTCGCCTTCAACCAGCAAAGCCCGGACTGGCAGCGTCTGGCTGCGGCGCAGGCGGTACGCCGTCGGCTGGCAGTGATTTCCGGCGGCCCCGGCACCGGCAAGACCACCACCGTGGTGCGGCTGCTGGCGGCGCTGCTGGAGCAGCCTGGGGGCGAGCGCCTCGCCATCGGTCTGGCCGCGCCCACTGGCAAGGCGGCGGCGCGTATGGCCGAGGCGATTCGCAATGCCAAGACCAATTTACCGATAAGCGATGAGCTCAAGGACGCGCTGCCGGACGAGGCGCGCACGCTGCATCGGCTGCTCGGCAGCCGCGGCGACAGCCCTCGGGTGCGTCACGACGCGGCCAACCCGCTGCCGCTGGACGTGCTGGTGGTGGACGAGGCGTCGATGGTTGATCTGGCGCTGATGGCCAAGCTGGTCACCGCATTGCCACCGAAGGCGCGGTTGATTCTGCTCGGCGACAAGGATCAGCTAGCCGCGGTCGAGGCCGGCGCGGTGTTCGCCGAACTCTGCGAGGGGCGCGGTTTCGATGCCCAGGCGGCGATGGATCTGCAGCGCATTACCGACCAGCCTGTGCCGGTCGAGACGCCGCGCTCGCGCCTCGGCGATGCGGTGGTGCTCTTGACCCACAGCCATCGCTTCGCCGGTGACAGCGGCATCGGCGAATTGGCGCGGCGGATCAACGGGGGCGACGCCAAGGGCACCGTCGCGTTGCTGCAGGAGAATCGCGCCGATCTGGCCTGGGACGCGGCACCCAACCCCACCTCGCTAATCGAGCGGCTGGAGCAGGGTTACTCGCCTTACCTGCAGGCTGCACGGCAAGCGGACCCGGCGGGCGCATTCGTTGCCTTCAACGGCTTTCGTGCGCTGACCGCTCAGCGTGAGGGCGCCTTTGGCGTCACCGGCATCAACGAGGCGCTGGAGACGCGCTTCAAGCGACGCCTCGGCGTGCCGCCCCGCGAACGCTGGTATCCGGGTCGTGCGGTGATGGTCCGGCAGAACGACTACGCGCTGGGGCTGTTCAACGGTGACATCGGCCTGTGCCTGAAAACCGAGCACGGCCTGCGCGTGTTTTTCGAGGGGGACGACGGATATCGCGGCTTCGCCCCGGCGCGGCTGCCGAGCCACGACAGCGCCTTTGCGATGACCGTGCACAAGAGCCAGGGCTCGGAGTTCGCCGAAGTTCTGTTGGCGCTGCCGGAGCAGGCCAGCCCGCTGTTGACGCGCTCTCTGTTCTACACCGGGATTACCCGTGCCAAACAGAAGGTGGAAATCTGGGCGCTGCCGGCGCGTCTGGCCGAGGCGGTGACAACCCGTGCCGAGCGAGCGGCTGGACTAGCGGATCGCCTCGCGTTGGACGGAACGCGGCAGGCAACTGCCGAGTCGTTCGCCGAACGCCTACCCAGCGAGCCACCACCGGGCGACCAGCTCAGCCTGTTCTGACAACGGATGGCTAGTGTGATCGAAGCCCGCAAATCGCCGCGCCTAGCTACCCGTTTCCGTGAAGCGGTTTTACATCTGCGCGGCTGAAATCTGTTCCGATGCGTCTTTGCAAAACCCGACAATCGGAACAACCGATGAAAAAGCTTTTCTTTGCCACTTGGGGCGCGCTCAGCCTGCTGCTAGCGGGCGCTGCGCTACGCGCTGTCTGGCTCGCGCCATCGCTGGCCAATGGGGTCTTCCTGCTGCTGGTGGGTTATTACGCCGTTTGTTTCTTCCAACTGATTCGCGCCGCTTATCAACCTTGGGGCCTGCTCGGCCCGCGCCGCCGGACGGGTTACTGGATCTGCCTGGTGTTGATTCCGCTGACCCTGTTACCGCTCAAAGCGGCTTACGAAATATGGGAACAGGGCGCCTACGTGACCGATCCCGATGCCGCCGGCAGGCGCTTGGGTGTCTTGGTACGCCTTCTGGTCTGGTTACAGGAGTTGGTTGGCCATCTTGGCCCGTTGCTGGTACTGGCTACCTTTGGTGTGGGTATGGCGCTTTTGCTGCTACGCGCTTTACGTAGCCAAGTGGTGCGCTAGGCCGATCATCAACGGATCAGCTGCCCAGCAGTGCCAGTACCAGCGGCAGGCTGGCGGCGGCTAACAATGTCTGCAGGGTGATGATGCCCGCCATCAGGTGACTATCGCCGCCCAATTGGCGGGTCAGCACATAGGCGGTCGGTGCGGTGGGCAGCGCGAAGAACAGCACAATGATCGTCGTCTCCATCGCCGGCAGGTTGAGCAGGCGAGCCACGGCGTAGGCAAGCAACGGAACGGCCATCAGCCGCAGCGCGCTGTTCCAGCCCAGCGCTGGGATCTCTCCGCCCAACTCCTTCGGCTTCAAGGCCGCCCCTACGCAAAGCAGGCCCAGCGGCAGGCTGGCGGCGGCCAGCAGGCTCAGCAGGCGGTCGGTGCCCCAAGGAAGGCCGAAGCCGGAAAAATTGACCAGGGCACCGGTCAGACAGGCAAGAATCAGCGGATTCTTCACGATCGGCAGAAGGAGCGAGCGCACGCTGACGCCACGTTCGGCGGTCAGGGCCCAGACAGACATGACGTTCACCGTCGGCACCATCAACGCCAGCATCAGTGCGGCCATTGCCAGGCCTTCCTTGCCGAAAAGGCTGCCGACCACCGCAAGGCCGAGGTAGGTGTTGAAGCGCAGCGCGCCTTGGGCAAAGGCCCCGAAGCGAGCGGCAGGCCAGCCACGTACGCGCTTCATTATCAGCAGCGCGAGCCATGCCAATCCCAGACCCAGCATTACCGCCCCGGCTAGTCGCGGCAGCGCGGGGTTGTCCAGCGGTGCGGTGGCCAGACTGCTGAACAGCAGCGCAGGAAACAGGACGAAGTAATTGATTCGCTCTGCGCCAGGCCAGAAAGCCTCGCTGGGAAACTCACGCAGCCGCAAAAAATAGCCGGCAATAATCAGGGCGAACAAAGGCCAGAGAGCGAGAAGAAGGACAGTCACGCGTATACATCCAGTGGTGCAGGTGGGTGGATAGTGGAGTGTCGCGCCTGCGACCGCAACCTAGACGTGGGCAGCGCAAAGTCGGTGGTACTGGGTGCGTTCATCGGGAAAGCGAGCGCAATGATATCTAAGTGATATCATGCGTCGCGCCTGTACATGAGCACCATCGATGCAATTTCTCGAGAACCAGTCCGCCGAAGATTTTCGGGATACGCCCTACGGGACGCAGCTACGCGAAGGTTTTCGCCGCCTGTCATTTGCGCCGGAACTGGAGCGCGAGTTTCGCCGCTACCTGAACCGTCAAGCCCGCTTGGCGCAGCAGCTTGGCGCCTGCCTGCTGATTCTGGTGGTCGGCGGTTATCTGTACGTCGAACGGCATTTGTTCGCCCATTCGGACCCGGGCTGGCTGCGCGAGCTGACCTTGCTACGCCTGCTACAGATGATGCCTGGAATGGCGATTCTAGTAGTGACCCTTTTTTACAGGCGCGCACGGGTCATCGCCAATCGGCTATTTCCACTATTTATCGTGCTGATTGGATTGGTCGCCGCGCGGATCGATATCCAGTACGAGACGATGCAGCCCGAGCTCGCCTTCCGCTACGGTGCCGGTCTGCTGATCGTCTGTTCGTTTTTCTTTCTCGGCATCACGTTCTGGCGCGCGTTGAGCTGCGCTGCGGCGATCGTCTTGTTCGATGTGCTGATCGCCGCAATGATTCTTTCGGCTAGCGAAATGCAAGTGCATTGGATTTCGGTCAGCTATTACCTGATTTTGCTGGTACTCGGGGCGATCAGCCGTTACGTCCACGAATATTCGCAGCGTGAGCAATTTCTCATGCGCAAGCTGCTGGGCTGGGTTGCACAACACGACGCGCTGACTGGGCTGGCCAACCGCCGCAGCTTCGACATGGCGCTGCAGCAGACGCTTTTGCAGGCGCGGCGCGAGCGCCAACCGCTGGCATTGCTGCTGCTCGACTTGGATGACTTCAAGAGTTACAACGACAACCTCGGCCATCCGGCCGGCGATGCGTTGATCAGAGAATTCTCCGAGCTGCTTGGGCGCTTCGCGCGGCGGCCGCTGGACTTGGCGGCACGGGTCGGCGGTGAGGAATTTGCGTTGGTGCTCTATCACTGCGACGCCGAGTCGGCGCAAACGATCGCCAGTCAGCTGCTGGCGATGCTCGCTGACCGGGCGCTGCCACATCCGGCTTCGGCGCATAGCGGAAATGTCACGTCTAGCGTCGGGGTCGCAATGCTGCAGCCGGGCTATACCCCCGAGCAGCTTTATCAGGCTGCCGATGCTGCGCTGTACCAGGCCAAGCAGGCTGGCAAGAATCGCTACGCCGTGTATGCCGCACAGCCGAAGGCGGCGTGATCGTTGGTGCTTAGCGGCGCGGTGAAACCGGGCGGGTGCGGCCGCTGCCGTCGATGGCGACGAAGACGAACACCGCCTCGGTAACCTTGCGCCATTCGCTGGAGAGCGGGTCGTCGCTCCAAACTTCTACCAGCATGCGAATCGAGCTGCGCCCGACGTCCAGCGTCTGCGTATAGAACGATAGCTGCGCACCCACGGCGACCGGAACCATGAAGGCCATGCGGTCGATCGACACCGTTGCCACGCGGCCAGCGGCAACGCGGCTGGCCATGGCGGTTCCGGCCAGATCCATTTGCGATACCAGCCAGCCACCGAAAATGTCACCGAAGCCGTTTGTTTCGCGCGGCAAGGCGGTCAGCTGGAGGGCCAGATCGCCCTGCGGGATTGGGTCTTCTTGTTCGTATTCGTTCATCGGTCGGACTCGCGGCGCGATTGTTGTTCAGGCGCGAAGAACCCGCGGTAGTGCAGGCCGGGGCCGAGTATAGCGGCTGTATGTGACCGCAGCGACCAACATGGAGCAAGTTACTGATCGTCACCAGATTGTCATATTCCGTTCATAGAGTGTTCACACGGCCTGCAGACAATGGCCCCCGTTCCAACACACTCGAGCACACCCCTGCTAGGAGCAAGGTATGACACTGAATCGTTTGATGGCGGCCCTGACTTTCGTAGCCGCTGGCGTAGGTGCTGCAAACGCAGTTGCCGCGGTTGACCCGGCACTGCCGACTTATGAGAAGACCTCCGGCGTCTCCGGCAACCTGTCCAGCGTCGGCTCCGACTCCCTGGCCAACCTGATGACCCTGTGGGCCGAAGACTTCAAGCGCAGCTACCCCAACGTCAACATTCAGATCCAGGCTGCCGGTTCTTCCACCGCGCCGCCGGCACTCACCGAAGGCACGGCCAACCTCGGCCCGATGAGCCGTCCGATGAAGGACAACGAAATCCAGGCCTTCGAAGAGAAGTACGGCTACAAGCCGACCGAGGTGCCGGTAGCTATCGACGCCCTGGCCGTGTTCGTGCACAAGGACAACCCGATCAAGAGCCTCGATATCGAGCAGGTCGACGCGATCTTCTCCAGCACCCGCCTGTGCGGCGGCGAGAAAGACATCACCACCTGGGGCGATGTTGGCCTGACCGGCGAGTGGGCGAGCAAGCCTATTCAGCTGTTCGGTCGTAACTCGGTATCCGGCACCTACGGTTACTTCAAGGAAGAAGCTCTGTGCAAAGGTGACTTCAAGCCCAACGTCAACGAGCAGCCAGGTTCGGCCTCGGTGGTGCAGTCGATCTCCAGCACCCTGAACGCCATCGGCTACTCGGGTATTGGCTACAAGACTTCCAGTGTCCGCGCCGTTCCCCTGTCCAAGGGTGGCGAGGCCTTCGAGGCCAACGAAGCGAACGCCCTGGCTGGCAAATTCCCTCTGGCGCGCTTCTTCTACGTCTATGTCAACAAGGCGCCAAACAAGCCGCTTAGCCCAATCGACGCGGAATTCCTCAAGCTAGTGCTTTCAAAGCAGGGTCAGGAAGTCGTGGTCAAGGACGGCTACATCCCGCTGCCGAAGAAAGTCGTCGACAAGACGCTGAAGGAGCTGGGTCTGGAAAACTAAGACCCGATGTCAGGCTTGCCGCACCTGCTGCGAGCCTGAATACAACGCCCGCCACGCTTTTCGCGCTGGTGGGCGTCGTCGCGTCAACCTGCTGTAATTTTTCTGTCACACAGCTTGATTAGATTAGGCGCCCGACCGGCCCTCAACAGCCAGGAAACGACTCGCGCTCAACCGAGCGCAGCAGTTTTAGCGGCCTGAGCGGCCAGGACCTTCGCATGAACGATATAGAGACCATGAGCGCGAATTCCGATGTGCAACGGCTGGACTTCAATACGCCTGCGCTGCAACGCAAGCGCCGTATCCGTGCGCTGAAAGACAACCTGGCGCGTTGGTATGTCTCCATTGGTGGCCTCGCCGTGCTCGGCGCGATCACCCTTATTTTCTTCTACCTCGCCCAGGTCGTCCTACCCATGTTTCAGGGTGCCGAGCTGGAGGCGCGCGACGCGCAGCAGCCTGCCTGGCTGGCCGATGCTGGCGAGCCGCTGTTCCTGGCGATGGAAGAGCAGAATCAGGTCGCGATGCGCCTCGGCAGCGACGGCCAGGTGCGTTTCTTCAGCGTTCAGACCGGCGAATCTCTGCGCAACATCGAACTGCCGCTGCCTGCCGGCAGCCGTATCGTCTCGATCGGTCAGGACACCCCGGGTAACCGCCGTTTCGTACTCGGTCTGGACAACGGTCAGGTGCTGGTCGCCGAGCACAACTACAAGATCAGCTATCCGAACGGCAAGAAAACCATCACGCCGCAGCTGGACTATCCGTTCGGCGAGGAGCCGATGCAGCTCGATCCACATGGGCGTCCGATCGCTCACGCTGCGGTCAGCTTGAATGGCGACACGTTGATGGTCGCTGGCGCTACCGATGGAGCGCTACAGGCGCTGAAGATATCCGCTACTGAAAACCTGATGACAGGCGAAACCAGCCTGGAGCAGGAACGTCTGGATCTGCCGCAACTCTCCGAACCGATCAAGGCGCTGCGCATCGATCCGCGCCATATGTGGCTGTTCGCTGTGAGCGGCCGCGCCAGTGTCGATGTGTTCGATCTGCGCCGCAAACAGCTCAACGGCCGCTACAAGCTGCTCAATGGCAAGGGCGAAATCACCACCGTCGCATCGCTGCTCGGTGGCATCTCACTAATGGTCGGTGATTCGGTCGGTGGTATCGGCCAGTGGTTCATGGTGCGTGGCGGCGATGGTCAGGCCGAGCTGAAGAACGTGCGCAACTTCCAACTGGACGGTCAGCCGATCACCCAGATCATTCCGGAGGAGCGGCGCAAGGGATTTCTCGCCCTCGACAACGCTGGCACCCTCGGCATCTTCCATAGCACCGCGCACCGCACGCTGCTGACCGAACAGGTCGCCGATGGCGCGGCAGTTGCCGCCCTGTCGCCGCGGGCCACACGCCTGCTGGTGGAGTCGGGTGATCAGCTGCAGCGCTTCGTGATCGACAACCCACATCCGGAAATTTCCTGGGGCGCGCTGTGGGGCAAGGTCTGGTACGAGAACTATCCGGAGCCTGACTATGTGTGGCAGTCGACCTCCGCCACCGGCGACTTCGAGCCCAAGCTGAGCCTGTCACCGCTGGCCTTCGGTACCCTCAAAGCAGCCTTCTACGCCATGCTGCTGGCGGCGCCGCTGGCTATCTGCGCGGCCTTTTACACCGCCTATTTCATGGCCCCGGCGCTGCGCCGCAAGGTCAAGCCGGTGATCGAGCTGATGGAAGCGCTGCCGACGGTAATCCTCGGTTTCTTCGCCGGGCTGTTTCTCGCCCCCTATCTGGAAAACCACCTTCCCGGCATCTTCAGCCTGTTGCTGCTCACACCGATCGGCATCCTGCTGGCGGGCTGGTTATGGAGCCGTCTGCCGGAAAACGTCCGCCTGAGCGTGCCGGATGGCTGGGAAGCGGTGCTGCTGATTCCGGTGATATTGGCGGTGGGCTGGGGCTCCCTGGCTGTCAGCGGTCATCTGGAGAACTGGTTCTTCGGCGGTGACATGCGCCTGTGGCTGTCCAACGACATGGGCATTCCGTTCGATCAGCGCAACGCTCTGGTAATTGGTCTGGCGATGGGCTTCGCAGTGATCCCGACGATCTATTCGATCGCCGAAGACGCCGTGTTCAGCGTGCCCAAGAGCCTCACCCTGGGTTCGCTGGCGCTCGGTGCGACGCCATGGCAGACGCTCACTCGCGTGGTGCTGCTGACCGCCAGCCCCGGCATCTTCTCGGCGCTGATGATCGGCATGGGCCGTGCGGTGGGCGAAACCATGATCGTGCTGATGGCCACCGGCAATACGCCGATCATGGAAGCCAACATCTTCGAAGGCATGCGCACCCTGGCGGCCAACGTCGCGGTTGAAATGCCCGAGTCGGAAGTGGGCAGCACCCACTACCGCGTGCTGTTTCTCGCCGCGATGGTGCTGCTGATGTTCACCTTCGTAATGAACACCCTGGCCGAGCTGATCCGCCAGCGCCTTCGCCGCAAGTACGCCAGCCTGTAAGCCTGTAACAAAGGCACGCCTGCGGGCGTGCAAGGACGCAGCCGGTGACGGCTGCGACAAGATTTCGACAAAGGTATCGATCCGTGAAAAAGGATTCGCTGAAAACCTGGATCAAGAGCGGCAGCCCCTGGGTCTGGATGAACGCTGGCGCCGTTTCCATCGCCGTGATCATGACCCTCGGCCTGCTGGCGGTGATCGCCGTGCGCGGGCTGGAGCATTTCTGGCCGGCCGACATCGTGGTCGCTGATTATCAGGTGCCCGGTGCCGAGCCGCGAGTAATGGCCGGTGAGGTGGTACAGGCCGAAGAAGTACCCCGCGCTCGTCTGGCCGCCAGCGGCCTGCCGGTGGATGTCGAGGGCGGCGAGTTCATGACGCGCGAGTTGCTGAAAGTGGGCAACCGCGAGGTCTATGGCGCGGACTTCTCCTGGGTCATCGGCGAATGGCTGAGCAACCAGCGCAAGCCTGCCGATCTGGTCGCGCTGGAGCGTCGCGAGTGGGGCAACTTCTATGGCGAGCTGCTGAACGTCAAGGAAAGCGGCCAACTGGTCGCCGAAGGTGACGCAGCCTGGGCCGAGCTGCAGCAGCGCATAGAGCGCATCGATGAACTGCATGCGCAGATCGCTCGGCTGGAGCAGGTCGACATCGGGCGTATCAACTATGGCCTCGAGCGCCTACGCCTGAAAACCCGCAAGCTGGAGCTCGACGGTCAGCTCGACGCGGCCGCCCAGGCCCAGCTCGACGCCGAGCGCGCCGAGTGGGACGCCGAGTACAAGTCGCTCGAAGGCGAGTTGATCTCGCTCTACGAAGGCTTCAATCGCGACAGCATCACCATGCGCACCATGGACGGCCAGGAAAAGGAGCTCAGCCTCGGCAAGATCGTGCGCGCCTACCGGCCGAATTCCATGTCGGCGGTCGAAAAAATAGGTTTCTACTTCGCCAAGGTCTGGGAGTTCGTCAGCGACGAACCGCGGGAGGCGAATACCGAAGGCGGTATCTTCCCGGCCATCTTCGGCACTGTGCTGATGACCCTGATCATGGCGGTGATCGTCACTCCGTTCGGCGTGATCGCAGCGGTCTATCTGCGTGAATACGCCAAACAGGGCCTGCTCACCCGCATCATTCGCATTGCGGTGAACAACCTCGCCGGCGTGCCGTCGATCGTCTACGGCGTGTTCGGCCTGGGCTTCTTCGTCTATGTACTGGGCGGCTCGCTCGACCGCATCTTCTATCCAGAAGCGGCACCGGCACCGGTGTTCGGTACGCCGGGCCTGATGTGGGCATCGCTGACCCTGGCGATCCTGACCCTGCCGGTGGTGATCGTCGCCACCGAGGAAGGGCTGGCGCGGATTCCGCGAATCCTGCGCGAAGGCTCGCTGGCCCTCGGTGCGACCAAATCGGAGACGCTGTGGAAGGTGGTGCTGCCGATGGCCAGCCCGGCGATGATGACCGGTCTGATCCTCGCCGTGGCGCGCGCGGCTGGTGAAGTTGCGCCGCTGATGCTGGTGGGTGTGGTCAAGCTGGCACCGAGCCTGCCGCTCAACGGCAACTACCCCTATCTGCACCTCGATCAGAAGATCATGCACCTGGGCTTTCATATCTACGACGTCGGCTTCCAGAGCCCCAACGTCGAGGCTGCACGACCATTGGTGTATGCGACGGCGTTTCTGCTGGTGCTGGTGATCGCAACGCTCAACCTCAGTGCGGTCATCATTCGTAACCATCTGCGCGAAAAATACAAAGCGCTTGATCATTAACTGCCGACAGACACGCTGGAGGCCGGCGCTGCACGATTCGCCGCCCGCACTTCTGGCCTTCAGCGATACGGAGACATTCCATGTCACAAGCAAAGACGCATTCCATCGATATATCCGCGCTGGGTCGTGACAAGCGCGCGCTGAGCCTGGATAACGAGGCCGTGGCCATCGAAGTGCCCGATCTGAGCCTCTTTTACGGTGAGAAGCAGGCGCTGCACAACGTCAGCATGAACATCCCGCGCCAACGCGTGACGGCCTTCATCGGCCCGTCCGGCTGCGGCAAGTCCACGCTGCTGCGCTGCTTCAACCGGATGAACGATCTGGTCGATGGCTGCCGCATCGAAGGTGCGATCAACCTCGATGGCCATAACATCTACCGCAAGGGCGAAGACGTTGCCGACCTGCGCCGTCGCGTCGGCATGGTCTTTCAGAAGCCCAACCCGTTCCCCAAGAGCATCTACGAGAACGTGGTTTATGGCCTGCGCATCCAGGGCATCAAGCAGAAACGCGTACTCGACGAGACCGTCGAATGGGCGCTCAAGGGCGCGGCGCTATGGGAAGAGGTCAAGGACCGCCTGCACGAGTCCGCACTCGGCCTCTCCGGCGGCCAGCAGCAGCGTCTGGTCATCGCCCGAACCATCGCCGTACAGCCCGAAGTGCTGTTGCTCGACGAACCGAGCTCGGCGCTCGACCCGATCTCCTCGCTGAAAGTCGAAGAGCTGATCTACGAATTGAAAGCCAAGTACACCATCGTCATCGTCACCCACAACATGCAGCAGGCCGCGCGCGTCTCCGACTACACCGCGTTCATGTACATGGGCAAGCTGATCGAGTACGGCGACACCGATACGTTGTTCACCAATCCGGCGAAAAAACAGACAGAGGACTACATCACCGGCCGCTACGGTTGATGCCATGAGAAATCTCCTCTGGCTTTGTCGGGCGCGCTTGCCGTACTACTCGTACTGTCAGCGCACGCCCTCCGCGCCAGTGAAAATTTCCCAAGGGCCGCAACGTTAACTCGACTATTTCCAGGTGCGCTGCGCACCAGCGCCGCCTAGCGGCAGCCTCCTCGGAGCGAAAAAATGATCAGCAAAGACAGCCATACCCAACACATTTCCCAGCAGTTCAACGCCGAGCTGGAAGAGGTGCGCAGCCATCTTCTGGCCATGGGCGGACTGGTGGAGAAGCAGGTCAATGATGCGGTCACCGCGCTGATCGAGGCCGATTCCGGGCTGGCGCAGCAGGTTCGCGAAGTGGATGACCAGATCAACCACATGGAGCGCAACATCGACGAGGAATGCATTCGTATCCTTGCTCGCCGTCAACCGGCGGCCTCTGACTTGCGCTTGATCATCAGCATCTCCAAGTCGGTGATCGATCTTGAGCGCATTGGCGACGAAGCCACCAAAATTGCACGCCGCGCCATCGAGCTGTGCGAAGACGGCGAGTCGCCACGTGGCTACGTCGAGGTTCGTCACATCGGCGATCAGGTGCGCAAGATGGTGCAGGAGTCGCTGGACGCCTTCGCCCGTTTCGATGCCGAACTGGCATTGTCGGTGGCGCAATACGACAAGACCGTCGACCGCGAATACAAAACCGCACTGCGCGAGCTGGTCACCTACATGATGGAAGACCCGCGCTCGATCTCCCGCGTGCTCAGTGTGATCTGGGTGCTGCGCTCGCTGGAGCGGATCGGCGATCACGCACGCAACATTGCCGAGCTGGTGATCTACCTGGTGCGCGGCACCGACGTGCGTCACCTGGGTCTGACGCGCATGGCCGAGGAAGTCGCCAACAAGCGCGATTGATGGTCAGGCGTCGGCGTCCGCTCAGGCAGTCTGTCGCGGCTCGCTGAGTTCGGCGATCAGTACCATAGGTCGGCCGGAAGGCCCTTCGCTGCAGCACCAGAACCCGCCTCGGAGCGACCAATCAAACGGTTACCCGGTGGGCTGAAGCCCACCCTACCAAAGCCCGGTCTAGTCGGGTGGGCCGGCGGCGCTCCGCTTCAGCTCCGTAGAGTGGGCCGGGCGGCGCCCCGCTTCAGCCCACCGAGGGATGCCCGTGCGGTCTAGGCTGCTCAGCGCGTCGCCAACGTCTCGCTCAGCACCGTAGGGTGGGCTTCAGCCCACCAGAAGCCACCCGAGGTCGTTCGGTGGGCTGAAGCAGAACGCCGTCCGACCCACCCACAACTGCTTCACCCTGCACATGACCGAGTTATGCACGACGGTCAGCGCGTCGCCAACGTCTCGCTTAGATAGTCGATCAATACCCGCTGCTTCGGCGGCAGATGCTGGTTCTGCCGCCACAACAGCCAAGCCGCGCCTTGATAAGAATTGGTATAGCGCCACTGCGGCAGCACCTCGCGCAATCTTCCTTTCGCCAGCCCCTGCGCCGCAGTGAAATGCGGCAAAACGGTGATACCCAGGTCGGCCAACGCCGCTTCCAGCCGCGCCTCGCTGTGGTTGCTGATATAGCGACCACGCACCGTCACCACCTCCTGCTGCTCGCCGTTGCTGAAATGCCAGCGGTTGTCGCCCGCACGTTCGCCGAGATATAGGCAGCTGTGCCTGAGCAGTTCCTGCGGGTGCTGCGGTGTGCCGTGTTCTTGCAGGTATTCCGGGCTCGCACAAAGAACCTGGCGTACTGGCCCCAACGGTTTGCCAGCGAGCCCATCCGGCGGCTGATCAGTGACCTGAATCAACAGGTCGAAACCGTCCTCGATCAAATCCGGGCTCTGGTCGCTGATCTGCAGCTGCACGTCGACATCGGCGTAACGCCGCAGAAAGCCCGGCATCAATGGGCTGATGACGAACTTGCCGTAGGCCTTGGGCACGCTCAAACGCACCAGTCCGCGCGGGCCACTCATCAGCCGTTCGCCGATGGCCAGTGCCTGATCGGCGGCGTCCAGCATCGTCCGACAATGCACATAGAACTCGCTGCCGGCTTCGTTCAGCCGTAGTTGGCGCGTGGTGCGCTCCAGCAATCGCAGCGACAGCTGCTGCTCCAGCCGCGCCACCTGACGGCTCACTGCCGAGGCGGTCGTGCCCAGCTGCCGGGCTGCGGCGGAAAAACTGCCAGCCTCGACCACGCGCACAAACACGGCCATGCCGGGCAAAAGCGCCGCGTTGTCATTCGTTCTCATGGCGAACAAGTCCTTTGTCGAATCGCTGGATTATCGACCTCGGAGTATCAATGGACAATCGACCCGTTCAGTTGAAACGGGTGACGACGATGCAGAATTGGCGCGGTATAGCACGACGCAACCTCTGGCTGGCCGATGCCATGCTGCTGATGGTGGCGATCATCTGGGGCAGCAGTTACGCAGTGGCCAAGCAAGCGCTGTGGTTCTATCCGGTGCTGGGGTTTCTGGCGATTCGCTTTGGCCTGACCTTCATCCTGCTGTTGCCGCAGCTGCGCGGTGACGGCCAACGCGCGGTTCGGCCTGGATTGCCGCTGGGGCTGGTGATGCTGGGGATCTTCCTCTGCGAGACCTGGGGCGTGATGCTCACCAGCGCCAGCAACGCTGCCTTTCTCATTAGCCTGTGCGTGGTGTTCACGCCGTTCGTGGAGTGGGCGATGCTGCGCCAGCGACCGAGCAATCGATTGTTCGCGGCCTGCGCACTGTCGCTGGTCGGCGTCTGGCTGCTGACAGGCGGTACGAGCCTGTCGCTCAACCTCGGCGACGGGCTGATGTTGGCGGCGGCGCTGCTGCGTGCGCTGTTGGTGTGCCTGACCCGACGCCTGACAGCCGACATGCAGGTACCGCCGTTGGCGTTAACGGCCGTGCAGAGTGGTGTTGTCGCGACGGGCTGTCTGGTACTGGGTTTCACGTTACCTGGTGGTTTGCCGGCGTTACCGCAGAGCCCAACGTTCTGGGCGGCGACGTTGTATCTGGTGTTCTTCGCTACGCTGTTCGCGCTCTATGCGCAGAACCTGGCGCTGGGCCGTACCAGCGCGACGCGAGTGTCGCTGCTGATGGGGTCTGAGCCGCTATTCGGCGCGATTATCGCCGGGCTCTGGTTGGGCGAGCGGTTGGAACTGATGGGCTGGGTAGGAGGACTGCTGATCATGGTGGCGACGCTGGGAACTTTGCGTTTTGGCCGTTCGGCGGCACCGGTTGCGGTCGAGGGCGGGTTGCCGGCCCGCAACTGACGGAGGCTTGTACCCGTCAAGGTAGGGCGAGCGCTGTGAAGTGGCAAATGGTGGGCTGAAGCCCACCCTACAGCCTGTGGTTGCCGAACGGAGGATGAATCGCAGCATTGTAGGGTGGGCTTCAGCCCACCAGAAGTCACTCGGGAGTGTGTCGGCCGGCCAACCGGCGCTCGGTGGGCTAAAGCCCACCCTACCTGCTGAAGCGGAACGCCGCCCGGCCCACCCTACGGGTTTCTGCAGCCGCCGTACCAATCCCGCCGCAGCCTGCTAGCTGCCCTGCAAGCTAATGACCAGTTCCGCCAGTTGCTGTTGCCGCTCGACCTGCTCCAGGCGTGCGCCGAGGTTCAGCGACGACCATTGCGGATGCGCACGGCAACGATGCAGCGCCTCGGGCAGCTTGCCCTCGCGCCACGCTTTATCGTCCGGCGCATCGAGGCGAATCGCGTCCATCGCGGCATGCCCGCGCGCGGCAAGGGCGCCCAGCAATTGTCGCTGGCGCAGGGCGAGCAGGCGCAGCACCGCATCATCGACGGTCAGTTCGCGCTCACCCTTGAGCTTGCCCAGCAGACGATTTCCATAGTGCCGCGCGGTCTGTGCACCGCCGCCGGCGATGGCCCCGAGCAACGCGGCGGCGCCGAGCGTGATGCCGCCTACCATCAGGTCGACACCGGCCCCGGCTGCCGCGCCTGCGGCCATTCCGCCGCCGATCTTCACACCCAGTTCCTTGAGTGTTTCGGGATTGAACAAGTCATCACCCCAGCGGCCATCGAGCAATGGCAGGTCGGCCGCTGCGGCGTCCTGTGGCCGGAAGCCGTAGAGACGCAACAAGGCTTCGACACAACGTTGCTCGCGGGCGCGGATGGCGTCATGCAGTTCGCGGATTGCGCCGCGCTCGAGTTCGGGTTGGGCGGCGACGCTGCGACGGCAGGCGGCGACATCCACCAACAATTCGGCGATCAGGCGGTTGCCCTCGCTCAGCCGGGCTGCGGCCTGGGCTTCGTGATCGTCGATCAGACGTTGCAACTTGGGGCGGGACTGCTCCAGTAGCAGCGCCAGGCTTTCATACAGGCGGCGCTCGCCATCGATCGGCGGCGCCACGCTGTCGAAGCGCACCAGCGCATGCAGACCCAGCCGCGCAAGTGCCTCGCGCCACTGGTCCTCCCGGTGACCGGGCTGGGCGACGAAGTTGAGCACCGGCAAGAGGGGTTTGCCACACCCGGCCAGCACCGCCAGCTCGTCCTTGTACTTGGCCAGCACCGGCTCGCGGGCGTCGATCACGTAGAGCCCGGCATCGCTGGCGAGCAGCTGGCGCAGCACCTTGGCTTCTTGTTCGAAACGCTGGCGCGCCTCGCTGCCGTCGAGAAACCGTGCGGTACGCGCCGGACCATCGAGGCGTTCACCGGGGCGTTCGATTCGTTCGAGATGGTCGAGCAGGGCGATGGCGTCTTCCAGGCCAGGCGTGTCGTAGAGCTCCAGCAACGGCTCGCCATCGACGGAAAGTCGTGCTCCTTCGACGTGACGGGTGGTGCTTGGCCGGTGCGAAACCTCACCAAAGCTGACGTCTCGGGTCAGCGTACGCAGCAGCGAGGTCTTGCCGACATTGGTATGGCCGACGAGGGCGAGTTTCAGGGGCGCGCTCATGGCTCGGACTCCGCTGCTATGGCATGTGCGTAGCCATGGGTTAACCGCAAATCCGCCAGGACCATCTGCTGCTTTTGTAGGAGCCAGCTTGCTGGCGATCCCGTCGCCGAGGTCGCTTTGATCGTCAGCACGCTAGCTCCTACCAAAACCGAGCCGAGGACATCAATCATGGCCACTCTCCAGCCAGTTAAGCGGTGCGCTGCAGTAATAGGGCAGGCCGAGGCTGTCCAGTGCTTGCTTCCAGTCCTGCAAGCGGTGGCTGTCCAACGCTTCGTCGGCAGGTGCCTGCAACAGCCAGACGCGGCTTTCGGCGGCACAACGGCTCAGCTCTCCGATCAGCGCCAGGGTTCCACGATCCGGCGAGCGGCGCGGATCGCAGGCGATGGCCAGGCGCTGCGGCGGAAAGCGGGTCAGTTGTTCCAGCAGGCGCCGACGCTGCTCGCGGTCGTCCAATACGCCGGCGTCGGCGATCCCCGTCGGCAGTTTCGGTGGCCAGGGATGGCTCGGGTCCAGCTCGATGGCGACGAGCACCGCGCCTTCGCTGCCGTCCAGATGCGTACCGATGCTGGGCGAATACAGCTGTTCAGGTGCCGCGTCGCTTATGCCGAGACGCTCGCTGGGCGGTTGTAGTCGCTCGCGTAGCAGGCGGTAGGCGGGTAGCTGCAGATCCAGACGGAGCAAGGCGCGGCCGCGGCGCCAGCGCCACAGGCAGAACAGCGCCAGCAGCAAGCGCGGCAGCAGCCCGTAGATCAGCGATACGCCGACCAACCAGCCGGCCCAGCTCTGCCGCGCGCTTTCGAAGCCATTGTTCAAGGTTCCGCTGGCGCGGATCTGGTCGATATCCGGCACGCTGAAACCCAGCAGCGAGGGCAGCATTCCGAGCGCCTGGGTCAGATTGATGAACGTGCCTTCGCCAAGGATGGTGGTTTCCCAGACGAAGCCGTAGCGCCGCGTGGCGAGCAGCGCCAGCAAGGTCAACAGTGCGCTGACCATCGCCAGCAGCCACAGCCCGTGCACGCCCATCCCGAGCAGCCAGCGACCGATGCGGCGCTGCTCCAGCACTACGAGTAGCGCAGGCGCCAGCTGCATCGCACGAGCATCGCGCGCGAGCTTCTCGCTGAGCCAGAGCCACAACCGGCCCAGCGCGCCGCCGCTGTCACCGGCCAGCACGAAGCCCAGCAGCCAACCAAGCAATGTCAGCAGATTCAACCCGAGCAGGCTGCCCAGCGCCCAGAACACGTTGACTGGCTGCACGCCGTCACCCAGTGCCGCTAGCGCTAGCCCGGCACCGGTGAGCAGTGCCAGCAAAACTAGCGCGAAGCCGGCCAGCCGCGCGCCCTGACGCCAGTGCCGCAATGCATCGATCAAACCGCCACGGCGTGCCAGCCACAGCGCGCGAAACTCAATCAGCTCGGCCAGTTCGCCGCCCTGAGCGCGAGCCTGACGGTTGGCCTCATCATCATCCAGCGGCCCGGCGTGCTCTTCGCGCAGGCGCACGGCTTCGGTGAGCCAAAGGCGGTCGAGTGGATTGGATAGCGGCGGGAGAGATGCGGACACGCGGTTTCTCTTAATAGACGAACTCGGTCCCGAGAATAACCGTTGCCGCCGGAAGGGTGAAATGGCCGTCCCGCCCGCGCAACGCGCGGATCTCTGCTGCTACCCGTCGCCAATCATTCGATCGCTCCGGGGTTCGCCGCATCATCTGCCGTGGCTTCGCGAACCCTGATGCGCTCCTGCCAGTAGCGTCGAACGGCGAAGAACAGCGACAACGCGGTGAGCACGATGAAAATCCAGGTAATCGGTCCACGGAAGAAGATCATCGGGTCGCCACGGCCGATCAGCAGCGTGCGCCGCAGGTTGTCTTCGAACATCGGACCGAGAATGAAGCCGAGCAGGAAGGGGGCGGTGGCGAAGCCGGTGCGGTTGAAGACATAACCGACTACCCCGAACAGCAGCATCAGGCCGATATCGAACAGGCTGTTGTTCACCGCAAAAGCGCCGTAGACGCAGAACATGAGCACGATCGGCAGCAGGATCTCCTTGGGGATGTCCGCCACCAGCGAGAAGTACTTGATCACCCCGTGGCCAACGAAGAGCAACACCGCTGAACTCAGCATGATCCCGCAGAACAGCGCGTAAACGATCGTCAGGTTCTCTTGGAACAGCACTGGTCCGGGGGTCAGGCCGTGGATCATGAATGCGCCAAGGATGATTGCGGTGATCACATCTCCCGGG
Organism: Stutzerimonas sp. VN223-3; assembly: GCF_045999685.1. NCBI lineage: Bacteria > Pseudomonadati > Pseudomonadota > Gammaproteobacteria > Pseudomonadales > Pseudomonadaceae > Stutzerimonas > Stutzerimonas sp. VN223-3. Next base: position 884,201 of record NZ_RBEC01000002.1, read on the forward strand.
ATGCCCAGCGACAACAGCGGAATCAGTGTGGCGCCAGCCACGCCGTTGTTGCCTGATTCAGCCGCGGCCACACCCTCGAGCTCGCCTTTGCCAAAGTTCTCCCGGTTGGCTGAGCGCCGCTTGGCTTCGCTGTAGGAAATGAAGGAGGCGGCGGTGGCTCCGGTGCCAGGCACTGCGCCGATGATCACGCCGATGAGCGAGCCGCGTACGATGGTTTTCAGGCTCGCCTTGAGTTCCTTCAATGTCAGCCCGGTTCCGCCCGAGGTAGCACGGATATGCGGCGCGGCCTTCTTGAGGTAGAAGTCGATGACTTCCGGCACGGCGAACAGGCCGATCAGCAGCGGAACGAAGGACACGCGGTCCATCAGGTTGTAGTTATCGAAGGTCAGGCGCTGGCTACCGTACACCACGTCCATGCCGATCGAGGCGACGATTACTCCGAGCGCCGCGGCGATCAGGCCCTTGATCGCAGATTCGCCAGCGATGGAGATGATGATCGTCAGCGAGAAGCAGATCAGCCAGAAGAACTCAGGCGGACCGAAGTTCAGTGCGATCTTTGCCAGGTAGGAGGCGAACAGGATCAGCGCCAGGTTCGATAGCAAGTCGGCGATGCACGACGAATAGAGCGCCATTTGCAGCGCCTTTTTCGCCTTGCCCTGCTGCGTCAGCGGATAGCCGTCGAGTAGTGTGCAGGCGGCGGCCGGCGAACCAGGCGTATGGATGAGGATGGCGGTGATCGAGCCGCCGTACATGCCGCCCTTATAGATCCCGACCAGCAGCAGGATGGCGGTCACTGGTTGGAGGGTGAAGGTGAAGGGCAGTGCGAGGGCGACGGCCATGGTCGCGGTCAGCCCTGGAATCGCGCCGACCACCACGCCAATCAGCACGCCGATGCCGATCGCGATGAAATTGTCGACACTGAGGAACAGGCTCAGGACTTCGGAAAAATTTTCCATTCGGTCACTCGCGAGGAGGGGTGGGTCAATCCCACAGCGTGCCGGACGGCAGCGGGACGTTCAGCACGTGAATGAACAGCAGGCTCACCAGCCACGGCAGTGCGATCGCCAGTAGGTAGAGCCAGGGTTTTCGCACCGGGTGCGCGGCAAACAGCAGCAAGGTGCCGAGTATGCCGGCCGCAATGGCGCCAAGTGCTTCGAACAGCAACCAGTAAGCGCCCAGCCCGGCGAGCATCAGCAGCCAGCGCCAAGGCGGCGCGGTCCCGCTGTCGTCGTCTGCGGTCGGGCGCACCGGCGGGCGCAGGCAGCCTTCGACGATCAGCGCCAGCGACAGTGCGGCGACCAGCCAGCCGGCCACGCTGGGGAGCCAGCGTGGCGACTGCATGGGGTTGTCGACCATCGGTGCTTCGTCGATATGGTTCGGCACCAGGTAAAACAGAAACACCAGCGCCGCCACCAGCCAGAACGCGCCCAGCAGCGTGTTGAGGTTGGCCCAGCGAGGGCGGCCGTTGGCGAGGGTCATGGCTGTCTCCCTACTGCAGCTCGGCCTGGCCCGCGACGCGCTGCCAGCGCTGAACGTCCTGCTCGACGTAGTCGCGGAAGGCGTCGCCTTCCTGCGGTGCCACTTCGCCGCCGATCTGCGCGACGAAGTCTTTGAAGCTTTCGTCCGCCATCACCTTGTCCAGCGCGTCCTGCAGCGTCTTTACGGCTTCGTCCGACATGCTGTCATCGGCGATCAGCCCAAACCATGCGGTGGTGACGAAGTCACCGAGGCCCAGGTCGGCACCGATCTTCGAGAGCGGCTCGACGCCCGGCAGATAAGGCGAAGGCTCGGCGGATGTGACCGCCAGCGCCTTGAGCTTGCCGGCCTTGATGTGTGAAAGCACGGTCGGCATGTTCTCGAAAGAGACGTCGACGTCACCGCTAAGCAAGGCCGGCAGTGCTTCGCCGCTTCCGCGGAAGGGCACGTGGGTCATCTTGGAGCCGGTCATGGTTTTGAACAGCTCGCCGGACATGTGGATCGAGCTGCCGACACCGGCGGAGCTGAAGGTCATTTCTCTCGTCTTGGCAGCTTCCATGAACGCCTCTACCGAGTCGTAAGGACTATCTGCCGGCACGACCATGACGTTGGGAATTTCGATGACGTTGCGGATGAATTTGAAATCCTTAACCGGATCGTAGGGCAGCTTCTTGTAGATCACCGGGCCGATGGTGTGCCCCGGCGAGGCCATGAGGATGGTGTGATCGGCGCCTCGACCGCCGCGGGCCAGTTGTCCGGTGGCGGTGGTCGAGCCGGCGCCCGGGCGGTTCTCGACGACAACGGTACCGATCTGTTGCTGCAGCAGGTCCGCGACCTTGCGTGATAGCACGTCCGTGGTGCCGCCAGGGGCGTAGGGCACCACCAGGCGAACGGTGTCGGTCGGCCAGTCAGCGGCCTGGGTCAGTGAGGCGAGTGGGAAGGTGGCGGCCAGCATGAGCAGGCACAGCGTGCGCTTCAGGGTGAGGGGCATGGCGATATTCTCTTCTTGTAGTTGTACGGCAGGATGCAGCCAGTGGTCTAACAGACAGCCCGGACACCTTAAAGGGGCAGAGCCCTACCGGTCGCACAGCGAACGAAAATTCCGTTCGGTAATCGCACATATGTACGTCGGCCATCTGTTGTGGTTTCGACCCACTTGAGCCAATTTCGATTCCCTTGTCTGTTCACAAATACCGAAAGGAAGTGCGATGAGCGTTCTGCAAGGCATCAAGGTACTGGATCTGACACGCATCCTCGCCGGCCCCTGGTCGACCATGGCACTGGCGGACCTTGGCGCCGAGGTGTGGAAAATCGAAAGTCTGGAGGGCGACGACACTCGCAGCTGGATGCCCCCGGCCAAGGCCGGTATTTCCACCTACTACCTCAGTGCCAATCGCAACAAAGAGAGCTTGGCCATAGACATGCGCAAGCCGCAGGGGCGTCAGCTGATACTCGATCTGGCCGCTCAGGCCGACGTGGTGGTGGAGAACTTTCTGCCGGCAAGCCTCAAGCGCCTCGGGCTCGACTACGAGACGCTGGCGGCGATCAATCCACGCCTGATCCATTGCTCGATCACCGGTTACGGGCGCGGCAATCCGCTGGAAAATCGTCCGGGTTATGACTTCATCATCCAGGCCGAGAGCGGCTTCATGTCGATCACCGGCGAAAAAGACGGTGAGCCGATGCGCCTCGGTGTGGCCTTCATCGATCTGGTCACCGGCATGAACGCCGTGCAAGGCATCCTCGCTGCCCTGTATGAGCGGGAGAAATCCGGCCTGGGGCAGTCGGTGGATATCGCTTTGTCCGACAGCGCGCTGCACTTTCTCGCCAACATCGCTTCGGGCTATCTCAACACCGGCACGGTGCCGCAGCGCTACGGCAATGCTCACGCCAGCATCGTTCCCTATCAGCTGTTCGAAACCTCCGATGGCACCATCGCCCTGGCAGTCGGTAATGACGAGCAATATCGGCGACTTTGCCTGGAGGTGTTGAAGCGGCCGGAGCTGCATGGCGATCCGCGCTTTTCTCAGAATAAGGGCCGTACCGAGCATCGCGAAGAGCTGCTGCCATTGCTTCAGACGGCTTTTGCCGAGTGGCAGAGCGAGGCGCTGATCGCCGCGCTGCGCAACCAGGGGATTCCCGTCGGGGAAGTGAAGAACGTCGCTCAGGCGTTCGACACCGAGACGGCACGCTACCGCGAGTTGGTAATCAGCGCCGCGCATCCGGTTGCTGGCGAGGTGCGCATGGTGCGAAGCCCGCTACGGTTATCGCGAACGCCCACCGTGCCGATGAAGGCGCCGCCGCTGCATGGGCAACATACCGATGAAGTGTTGCAGCGGGTGCTCGGCAAAAGCGAGGCCGAACTGGCATCGCTGCGCCAGGCCGCCGTGATTCGCTGAACGGATGGTAAGTTGCGGCCGAACGGCCGCTCCGCGTCAGCCCCGGTTGGCACACCGTAGGGTGGGCTTTAGCCCACCGACCAGGTTTGCAAATGGTGAAATTCAGCCCACCGACAAGGGTTGCAAACGGTGGGCTGAAGCCCACCCTACGCGGCTGACCGAGTTGCACGAGGCCGCCGTGATTGCTTGAGCTGGCTTGGCTGCAGATCCTGCGATCAACCGCGGAAGGCCCAGCCATCCCGGCTGGGCCTTGTTCGAACGCGCTTTATTGCGCGCGCAGTTTCACCGCGATGTCCGGCTGGTCGATGAATAGCCCGTCGATGCCGGCATCCAGATACGCACGAATATCGGCCTCGACGTCGCCGCGGTCGGCCGGTGAGTCGCCGTTGCGCAGGCTGGTCGGCAGAAAGGCATTCTCGGCGCGGAACGTATAGGGGTGCACCTTCAGCCCCGCCGCGTGGGCGTCCGGGACGAAGTCGGTGGGCTCGCCAAGATTGCCGTTGGCGTCGCGCGGAATGATGTAGCTCTTGTCCGGCCCGACGCCCGCCGCGTAACGCGAGATCGCTTTGAGTCCTTCAGCTGTGGCCATCTGCGCGTAGGTCAGGTCGCTGCCGCGCACTTGCTGGTCGTAGGGCTGGCCGCCGCCGAACAGTTGCACCAGGCGCAGCTGCGTCAGGCGGCTGAGGGTTTTCAGGTTGTCGACTTCGAACGACTGGATGTACACCGGCGCGTGGCGCCCCGCATAGCCGTTGCGGTGGAGGGTACGCACCAGCGGTTTTTCCATCGCCAGGCCGAGCTTCCGGAAGTGGGTTGAATGCTTGGTTTCGACATACAGACCGATGCGCCGGCGTTCGCTCAGTTGCATGGTTTTTACCAGGTCAATGATTTCCTGCAGCGTTGGGATTTCCAGGCTGCCGTCGAGCCGAGCGTTGCCGGGACGAATCGCCGGGATGCGTTCGATCGCCCGTAATGTCTTCAGCTCCGCCAGGGTGAAATCTTCGCTGAACCAACCCGTAAGGCTGACGCCGTCGACCATTTGGGTGCGCTTGCGATCGGCGAATTCGGGGTGCTGGGATACATCGGTGGTCAACCCCAGCTCGTTGTCGTGGCGCGCGACCAGTTCGCCGTCGCGGGTCATCACCAGATCCGGCTCGATGTAGTCGGCGCCCTGCAGAATGGCCAGCGCATAAGCGCCGAGGGTGTGCTCGGGGACGTAACCGCTGGCGCCGCGGTGGGCAATGACCAGCGGCCTGGGTTCGGCGCGACCGTCATGCAGCTTCGCCTCGCTCGACATGTCAGCCGGGGCAGCGAACGCGGTGATTGGCAGCAGCAGACTGCAAGCGGTAAACCAGTGGCTCAGGGTCGCGCGGGTTGGGCGGGCCATGGGGCGTCTCCTCGGGATGGAGCGATTAGACTGACGCGCTTGAATGACGGCGGGTTGACGCTTTGGTGGAGCGAAGATGACGATTGGATGGTCACGACGTTTATCCAGCGTCCGCTGACCTACCGCCTGACGCTCTGATATTCTCGTCGCCATGAATCAGACCTCTCTTCCGCTCGCAATGATCGCGGCCCTCGCGCAAAACCGCGTCATCGGGCTCGATAACCAGATGCCGTGGCATCTGCCTGCCGATCTCAAACACTTCAAGGCCACGACGCTCGGCAAGCCGATCATCATGGGCCGCAAAACCTGGGATTCGCTCGGTCGCCCGCTACCGGGTCGGCTGAATCTGGTAGTCAGCCGTCAGCCGGATCTGCAGCTCGACGGTGCCGAAACCTTCACCAGCCTGGACGAAGCATTACGCCGCGCGGAGGCGTGGGCGCGCGAGCAGGGTGTCGACGAACTGATGCTGATCGGTGGGGCGCAGCTGTACGCGCAAGGTTTGGGTAGGGCCCAGCGTCTTTACCTCACACGCATCGATGCGAATCCCGAAGGCGATGCTTTCTTCCCTGCCTTCGATGAATCCGAATGGCAGTGCATTGATTGTCAGGCGCATGCGGCTGTAGGCGAAGCGCCCGCATACAGTTTCGAGACTTGGCAGCGGCGCTGAGTCTAGCTGTCTCTTGAATTGGCGAGGTGAGCATCCTTGCTTGTATTCCCGGATCGATCTTCGCAAATGCTAAATGTCAGCCAAGCGTGACCAGCTGAGCGCGCGGCTGGCCATCCTCGATATCCAGCAGGGCCAGGCTGATCGGCAATTTGAAGCGGCGGCGTCCGGCACTGCCGGGATTGAGATAAAGCACGCCTTCGCGCTGTTCGATCACGGGCTGGTGCGAGTGGCCGGCGATGACTACGTCGATGCCCTCCGCGACCGGGTCGAGGTCCAGCGTCTTTAGATCGTGCAGCACGTGGATGCGCAGCCCGCCGAGCCGCAGGTCCAACCGCTCGGGGATCATCGCAGCCCAAGCGTCGGAGTCGACATTGCCGCGGATCACCTCCAGCGGCGCGATTTCCCGCAATACGTCGAGCACTTCCGGCTTGCCGATATCGCCCCCGTGAATGATCCGCTCGCAGCCTTGTAGCACGGCGAGTGCCTCTGGCCGCAACAGCCCGTGAGTGTCGGAGATGACGCCGATGCGCATGCTGGCTCCAGTCATAATTGAGTGTTGAATGTTGGGTATCGAGCATTGGGCAAGCGAGACTTGGCCGCGGTTCGATATTGCGGCAGTCTAGCGGCCGTTTTGGGGCGGGGGTGTGTATGGAACGGGTCGATTGCGTTGTCATCGGAGCTGGCGTCGTAGGGCTGGCCGTGGCGCGCGCCATGGCGCTGGTAGGGCGCGAAGTGCTGGTGCTGGAAGCCGAGGCTGCCATCGGCACGGGTACCAGTTCGCGCAACAGCGAAGTCATCCATGCCGGCATCTACTATCCGCAAGGCTCGTTGAAGGCGCGCCTGTGCGTGGCGGGAAGGGATGCGCTGTACGCGTTCTGCGACAGCCACGGCGTGCCTTATCGGCGCTGCGGCAAGCTGATTGTCGCGACCGATGAGTCACAACTGTTGGGACTTCTGGCATTGCAGGAGCACGCGGCGGCCAACGGCGTCGACGATCTGCAGCGGCTCGATGCCAACGAGGTGAAAGCGCTGGAGCCGCAGCTCAACGCCGTCGCCGGGCTGCTATCGCCAAGTACCGGAATCGTCGACAGCCATGCGTTGATGCTGGCGCTGCAGGGTGACGCCGAGGCGGCAGGTGCGCTGCTGGCGCTGCGCGCGCCGGTGGATGCGATCGACGTGTTGGACGAGGGGCTGCGTGTCGATGTGGGCGGTGATGAGCCGATGATTCTGCTCGCTACGACGGTGATCAATTGCGCCGGGCACGCGGCGCCAGTGATCGCTGCGCACACTCGCGGCCTGCCTGCCGAGTCGGTGCCGCCGCGTTATTTCGCCAAGGGAAGTTATTTCAGCCTGTCGGCGTCGACACCTTTCCGGCATCTGGTCTATCCGTTACCCGAGCCCGGCGGGCTAGGTGTGCACCTGACGCTGGATCTCGGCGGTCAGGCCCGTTTCGGCCCAGACGTGCAGTGGGTCGAATCACTCGACTACCAGTTGGACGCCCGCCGTGCTGATAGTTTTTATGCCGCAATCCGCCGCTACTGGCCTGCGCTGCCGGATGGCGCGCTGCAACCGGCTTACACCGGTATCCGACCGAAGATCAGCGGTCCCGGTGAGCTGGCCGCTGATTTTCGCATCGACGGCCCGGCGCAGCATGGCATTGCCGGGTTGGTGAACCTGTTCGGCATCGAATCGCCAGGGCTGACTGCATGCCTGGCGATTGCTGACGAGGTGTGCCAGCGCCTCGGGCGCACCGTTTGATCAGGCCTCTTCGCGCGTAGCGGCTGGCGATTCCGGGAGGAACCAGTTCATCACCAGCGCGCAGATTCCGCCGGTAGCAACGCCCGATTCAAGCACGCTGCGCAGCCCGGCCGGGAGGTGAGCAAGAAACTCCGGCACTTGGGAAAAACCAAGGCCGAGCGCCAGCGATACCGAGATGATCAACAGCGCGCGGCGATCCAGCTGAATACCGGCAAGGATGTTGATGCCAGCTGCTGCCACTGCGCCGAACATCACCAGCGCGGCGCCACCGAGTACCGGCTCGGGCACAGCCTGCAGCACGCCGGCGACCGCTGGGAACAAGCCGAGCACCACGAGCATCACGGCGATCCACATGCCGATGTAGCGGCTGGCGATGCCGGTCAGCTGGATGATGCCGTTGTTTTGTGCGAACACCGAGCTGGGGAAGGTGTTGAACACCCCCGCCAGCAGCGAGTTGGCGCCATTGACCAGTACGCCGCCCTTGATGCGCTGCATCCACAACGGGCCTTCGACCGGCTGACGCGAAAGTTTGCTGGTGGCCGTGATGTCGCCGATGGCTTCCAGAGACGTGACCAGATAGATCACTACCATCGGGATGAACAGACTCCAGGAGAAGCCCAGGCCGAAGTGCAACGGCATCGGTACTTCGAACAGCTCCGCTTCGCGCATGCCGGTGAAGTCCAGGCGACCGAGATACGCCGCCAACGCATAGCCAATGGCTAGAGCGATGATGATCGCGCAGCTGCGCATCCAAACAACCGGTAAGCGGTTGAGCACGACGATCGCCGCCAGCACGACGCCGGAAAGCAGCAAGTTCTCGCGGTTGGCGAAAGTGCCGTCGCCCATGGCCGCGTAGCCGCCTCCCATGCTGATCAGGCCGACCTTGATCAACGTCAGGCCGATCATCAGCACCACGATGCCGGTGACCAGTGGTGTGATCAGGCGTTTGATGAACGGCAGGACACGCGAGACGCCCATTTCAATGAAGGAACCGGCGATCACTACGCCGAAGATCGCCGCCATCACGGCCTCGACCGGTGTGCCTTGCTTGACCATCAGCACGCCGCCAGCAATCAGCGGGCCGACGAAATTGAAGCTGGTGCCCTGCACGATCAACAGGCCGGCACCGAGCGGGCCAAAGCGTTTGCATTGAAGAAAGGTCGCAATCCCGGATATCACCAGCGACATGGAGACGATGATGTTGGTATCCCGCGGCGATACGCCAATGGCCTGGCAAATCAGCAGGCCGGGCGTGACGATCGGCACGATGATCGCGAGCAGATGCTGCAGCGCGGCGAGAAAGGTAATCCACGGACGCGGACGGTCATCGAGCCCGTAGACCAGTTCATCCGGTGTTTCGGGGGCGGTTTTATTATCGGGAGCGCTCATGGCCGTCCTTTCAGCGAAAGAGCGCGATTCTACTGACCGGTATGCTGTCCGGACAGCGCGGTAAGCAAGGTCCAAACGACGTTGCAGCTGCTCGCCACAGTCCTGTTGAATCGTCGTCTTGGATTTTCCAGAACTGCAGCATCGAGCGTGCCCCAACCAATTGGCCACACGCCCGCTACTATCATTGGGGCCAATCGAGGGGGAGTACCGAATGAAAACCATCGTCGCAGTGACAATACTGTTGCTCACTACTGGGCTGGCGCATGCGCAGGAAAGCTGTGCCGAAAAGGAAGCAGAGATTCGCCGCCAGCTGGAGAATGCCCGTGATCAGGACAACACCGGGCATATTCGCGGTCTGGAAACCGCGCTGAGCAAGGCCCGAACTAACTGTACCGAAGCGGGACTGCGGGCCGACCGGCAGAAGGATATCGACGAGGCGCAGGAGGAAATCAGCGAGCGTGAGGCTGATCTGCAGAAAGCGTTGCGTGATGGCGATCCGAAGAAGATCAAAGCGCGCAAGCATAAGCTGGACGAATCCAGGAAAGAGTTGCGCGAGATATTGAAAGATTAACGTTGAGAACCTGGCGTAACAGTACCGATGCTGCACGCGGTACAAAAAACAATGCCCGTCTCGATGAGGCGGGCATTGTCGTCAGCCGGGGTTGTAGTGCCGCGCCTTATCCGTGGGTCGGGACTGCCGCTGTCACCTTGGCTTGTGGTGCCTGCGAAGGTGCGCCATGGTCGTCGGGACTGATCACTGGCACCTCGTTGCCGTCCACGTCAAACAGCTTGCCGTCGTGGAAGTGGTCGCCGTCGTGCAGCGCGGCGATGTCCCGATAGCGCAGGGTGCGCTCGCTGGCGGCGGCGAACACCGACTGCTGGTCCGAGTTGCCGGCCTTCAGGTGGTTGAACACCAGATTCAGCAGGATCGCCATGATCGCCGCCGAGCTGATGCCGGAGTGGAAGATGGTTTCGAACCAGGACGGGAAGTGGTGATAGAAGGTTGGCGCGGCGATCGGGATCATGCCGAAGCCGATCGATGTCGCGACGATGATCAGGTTCATGTTGTTGCGGTATTCCACCTGGGCCAGGGTCCGGATACCGGCCGCCGCTACGGTACCGAACAGTACGATGCCGGCACCGCCGAGCACCGCGGTGGGCACCGCGGCGATCAGCCGGCCCATGACCGGAAGCAGGCCGAGTGTGACCAGGATGAGGCCGGCGGTAGCCACCACGTAGCGGCTTTTCACGCCAGTCACGGCTACCAGGCCGACGTTCTGGGCGAAAGCGCTCTGGGTGAAGGAGCCGAAGATAGGCGCCAGGCTGCTGGAAATCATGTCGGCACGCAGACCGTTGCCCAGACGCTTGGAGTCGACTTTGGTATCGATGATTTCACCGACCGCGAGGATGTCTGCCGAGGTCTCCACAAGGGTGACGATGATCACGATCAGCATCGACAGGATCGCCGCCACGTGGAACTCCGGCATGCCGAAGTGCAGCGGTGTAGGCAACGCTACCAGAGGGCCGTCGAGCACGCCGGAAAAATCGGCCATGCCGCAGAACGCCGCTGCCACGGTACCGATCACCATGGCCAGGAGAATCGAAAGCCGCGAGATGCTGGCGCTACCGAGCTTGCTGAGCAGTAGCACGGCAGCCAGCGTAAAGGCAGCCAGGCCGATGTTGGCCATGCTGCCAAATTCCGGCGACTGGCTGTTTCCGCCCATTGCCCAGCGCGCCGCAACCGGCATCAGGGTCAAACCGATGATGGTGATGACGATGCCAGTGACCAGCGGCGGGAAGAATTTGGTAATTCGCGAGAATATGGGCGTGATCAACAAACCGATCAGTGAGGCGGCGATCACCGCTCCAAGCACTGCGGGAATGCCTCCGGCACCATCGCTGCCGATGATCGCGATCATGGTCGCCACGCCGGCAAAGGATACACCTTGCACGAGCGGCAATTGGCAGCCAAAGAATGGCAGGCCGAGGGTTTGCAGCAGGGTTGCGAGCCCGCCGGCGAACAGCGAGGCGGCAATCAGCAGGCCGATGTCGGCTGGTGACAAGCCGGCCGCCTGGCCGATGATCAACGGTACCGCGACAATGCCTCCATACATAGTCAGGACATGCTGCAGGCCGTAGGCCAGGTTGGCACCGATGCCGAGATTTTCATCTTCCGGGCGCTTCTCGGGAGATGTTTTTGCGGATGAGAGTGTCATGGTGATCCCTTTCTCGCTGTTGTTCTTGTTGGCCTAATGTAGACAATTGATTGTCGAATTGACTACCAATTTGTATACATTTCGACTTATGCGAGTGTGGCTCCCATGGCAGCCAGTTGCGCCAGCACGCGGATCAAGGCCTTCCGAGCGATCTTTTGCGCAAAAAAGGGGGACAACAAACCGACGACTGGTTGCGACGGAGACGCAATTTCGGCGGCCGCGATCGCCGGCGGGCGACCGTCGATGGGGAATGGAGGGGTTTTGGTCGGACTGGGCGAGGCGTAGACCAACCGTGAGTATCAAAGCGTCAAGTGAGCGGCCTTCCAGCGAAGGCCGCGCACATGAAAGGACGATAGGCGCCGCCGGTCAGTCTTCCAGCATCGCCTTGTTGCGCACCGCGCCCTTGTCGGCGCTGGTGGCGAGCAGGGCGTAGGCCTTGAGCGCCGTGGTTACCTTGCGCGCGCGCGGCGCAGCGGGTTTCCAGCCTTTCTTGTCCTGCTCGATACGGCGGTGGGCCAGCTCCTCATCGCTGACTTGCAGGTTGATGCTGCGGTTGGGAATGTCGATCAACACTTTGTCGCCGTCCTGCACCAGGCCGATAGCGCCACCTGCGGCGGCTTCCGGCGAGGCATGGCCGATGGACAGACCGGAGGTGCCGCCGGAGAAACGGCCGTCGGTGAGCAGGGCGCAGGCCTTGCCCAGGCCCTTGGACTTCAGATACGAGGTCGGGTAGAGCATTTCCTGCATGCCCGGGCCGCCTTTCGGACCCTCGTAGCGGATGATGACGATGTCGCCAGCCTTCACTTCGTCGTTGAGGATGCCCTTTACGGCGCTGTCCTGGCTTTCGAAGATCTTCGCCGTACCTTCAAACACGTGGATGGATTCGTCCACGCCCGCGGTCTTCACCACGCAGCCGTCGAGGGCGATGTTGCCGTAAAGCACGGCCAGACCGCCTTCCTGAGAGTAGGCGTGCTCGACGCTGCGGATGCAGCCGTTTTCGCGATCATCATCCAGGCTGTCCCAGCGGGTCGACTGGCTGAATGCCGTCTGCGTCGGGATGCCCGCCGGGCCTGCCTTGAAGAAGGTGTGTACCGCCTCGTCCTGAGTCTGGGTGATGTCCCACTGGGCTATGGCTTCTTCCAGACTGCGGCTGTGCACGGTGGACACGTCGGTGTGCAGCAGGCCGCCACGGGCCAGCTCACCAAGGATGGAGAAAATACCGCCGGCGCGGTGCACGTCTTCCATGTGGTACTTCTGAATGTTCGGCGCGACCTTGCACAGTTGCGGCACCTTGCGTGACAGGGCGTCGATGGCGCGCAGGTCGAAGTCCACCTCGGCTTCCTGAGCGGCAGCCAAGAGGTGAAGGATGGTGTTGGTGGAACCGCCCATGGCGATGTCCAGGGTCATGGCGTTCTCGAAGGCGCGGCGGCTGGCGATGTTGCGCGGCAGCACTGACTCATCACCCTCACCGTAGTAGCGCTGGCACAGCTCGACGGCGGTGCGGCCGGCGCGCAGGAACAGCTGCTCGCGGTCAGCGTGGGTGGCCAAGGTCGAACCGTTGCCGGGCAGGGCGAGGCCCAGGGCTTCGGCCAGGCAGTTCATCGAGTTGGCGGTGAACATGCCGGAGCAACTGCCGCAGGTCGGGCAGGCGCTGCGCTCGTACTCCGCGACCTTCTCATCGCTGGCGCTTTCGTCCGCGGCGATGACCATGGCGTCAACCAGGTCCAGGCCATGGCTGGCCAGCTTGGTCTTGCCGGCCTCCATCGGGCCGCCGGAGACGAACACCACCGGGATGTTCAGGCGCAGCGCGGCCATGAGCATGCCGGGAGTGATCTTGTCGCAGTTGGAGATGCAGACAATGGCGTCAGCGCAATGCGCGTTGACCATGTATTCCACCGAGTCGGCGATGATCTCGCGGCTGGGCAGCGAATAGAGCATGCCGTCGTGGCCCATGGCGATGCCGTCATCGACCGCAATGGTGTTGAATTCCTTGGCGACGCCGCCGTGCTTCTCGATCTCGCGCGCGACCAGCTGGCCCAAGTCCTTCAGGTGCACGTGGCCGGGCACGAATTGGGTGAAGGAGTTGGCGATGGCGATGATCGGCTTTTTGAAGTCTTCGTCCTTCATGCCGGTGGCACGCCACAGCGCGCGGGCACCGGCCATGTTGCGGCCGTGCGTGGAGGTTTTCGAACGGTAATCGGGCATGACGGTTCCTGCGGCTAATCAGCTGGTCGAATAGTACTTATGGTGAGCGTCACCTGCGCCGCGTGCAACGGCAGGTGACCGTGCGTGCGGAGGGACCGGATCGAGGCGGGGTATCGCTCGGGCGGCCTGGGCCCACTGGCTCGCCGGGGGATAATGGCGAGGAATGGGCTCGATTCTACGCTCGCCAACGGCGCCGGGGAAAGGTTGATGGTCGGCGGGAACTGGTGTGCTGGCATCGTGGTGGCTTGTGGGATGGCCGGAGCCGTCTGACAGGACGGTAGCCGGGGCCAGTGGCGCGCAGATTGCCGACGAATATCGGGTGCTCAGGGCACCGATTCCGGACGCAACGCTAGCCTCGGTGGGCTGAAGCCCACCCTACATGGCTGAAGGCAAGGAACGGCTTTCGTAGGGTAGGCCGGGCGGCGTTCCGCTTCAGCCCACCGAGACTAGGTTTGCGCATGGGATAGGCGCATTGAAGCATGCCCGACAGGCCAATCGACCGAGCTGTCCTTCAACTGTTCGGCAGAATCCGGCAGGTGATGCTTTTTATGTAGCGGGTCTCGGGAATCGCCGGATGCACCGGATGGTCAGGGCCCTGGCCTCCGCGTTCGAGCAGCTGGATATTGCGATCCAGATGCCGTGCGCTGCCGAGCAGAATGTTCTGCAGGTTGTCTTCTTCCAGATGCATGGAGCAGGAGGCGCTGACGAGGATGCCGTCCTTGTTCAGCAGGCGCATGGCGGTTTCGTTTAGCCGGCGATAAGCGGCTTCGCCGTTCTTGATGTCCTTCTTGCGTTTGATGAAGGCTGGCGGGTCGGTGATGACGACGTCGAAACGCTCCTCGGCGTTTTTCAGTTCCTTCATCGCCTCGAAGGCATCGCCTTCCACGCAGGTCATTTTTTCGGCGACGCCATTGAGCGCGGCGTTGCGCTCGACACCATCGAGGGCAAATGCCGAGGCATCGACGCAGAACACTTCGCTGGCGCCGAACGCCGCGGCCTGCACGCCCCAGCCGCCGATGTAGCTGAACAGGTCGAGCACCCTCTTGCCTTTCACGTAGGGCGCCAGGCGAGCGCGGTTCATACGGTGGTCGTAGAACCAGCCAGTCTTCTGGCCTTGCAGCACCGGCGCTTCGAACTTCACGCCGTTCTCTTCGAGAGCGACCCATTCCGGCACCACACCGAAGGCGGTATCGACATAGCGCTCCAGGCCCTCGGCATCGCGTGCGCTGGAATCGTTCTTCCACAGCACGCCGCGCGGCTTGAGCACCTGAACCAGGGCTTCGAGCACAGCGTCTTTGTTGCGCTCCATGGTGGCCGAGGCCAGCTGCACCACCAGATGATCATGGAAGCGATCCACCACCAGGCCTGGCAGCAAATCCGAATCGCCGTAGATCAGGCGATAGCAGGGCTGATCGAACAGTCGCTCGCGCAGGGAGAGGGCGACCTGGATGCGATGCACCAGTAGCGACTTGTCCAGGCTGTGTTTGAGATCGCGCGACAGCAAGCGGGCGCAGATCAGGTTGTTCGGCGAGATGCCGACGATGCCCAGCGGCTTGCCGCCAGCCGCTTCGAGGATCGCCTGATCACCAGCGGCGAAACCGCTCAGCGGGGTGGCGGCGGTGTCGACCTCGTTGCTATAGACCCACAGATGGCCGGCGCGCAGTCGGCGATCGGCGTTGGCTTTGAGGCGCAGGCTGGGCAGGGTCATCAGTGGGCTCCCGGAAAAAGACGGGCATTGTATAGGAGCCACAAGCTGCAAGCCTCAGGCGGCAAGGAAAAGCACGCTCCCCTTGCTTGTAACTCCTAGCTGAGCCAGGCCATGGGCCATCAGGCCGCGGCGAGCGCCTTTACCAGCGCTTCGCTGAACGCAGGAATGTCGTCCGGCTTGCGGCTGCTGATCAGGTGACCGTCGATAACCACCTGCTCGTCCACCCACTCGGCGCCAGCATTTTTCAAGTCGTCGGTCAGTGACGGCCAACTGGTCATGCGCTTGCCCTTGACCAGTTCGGCTGAGGCCAACAGCCAGGCGCCGTGGCAGATAACGGCAATGGTCTTGTTCGCCCGCGCCGCATCCCGAACCAGTTCCTGAGCCATGTCATCCGTGCGGATGGTGTCGGAGTTGACTACGCCGCCGGGTAGCAGCACGGCGTCATAGTCTTCCATGCGGATGCTGTCGAAGGTCTTGTCGACATGGAACTTGGTAGCGGGTGTGGTGTGGTTCCACCCGGTCACTTCGCCATTGGATGAAGAAATGATCTCGGCGGTGGCACCGGCTTTCTCGAGTGCGTCCTTCGGGCCGGTCATTTCGACCTGTTCGAAGCCATCGGTTACCAGGATAGCTACGCGTTTGCCTTTCAGAGAATCGGCCATTTCGTTTCCTCCTCGTCGGTTTGCAAATTGGTCTACTTGAAATCCGACCATGAACTCGGCCAAAGTTCGCATTCTTTCTATAGTGGCCTTGTGCTAGTCGCGAGGTTAGGCCGCCTTCATGTCCATCGAACTCACCGACGAGCAAATCCGCAGCGTGCTGCAGGGAATCAGCGTTCCCCCGCAGCCACAGATCATGGTCGACCTGCAGATGGAGCAGGTCATGCCGGACCCCGATCTGCGTGCCATTGCACGACTAATCAGCCAGGATCCGGGGCTCTCCGGTGCGCTGCTGAAGACGGTCAACTCGCCTTTCTTCGGCCTGGCCAACCGCATCGCCTCGATTCAGCAAGCGGTCAATCTGCTGGGCTGCAACTCGGTGATCAACCTGATCAATGCGCAATCGATCCGCGGCGAGCTTACCGATGCGGCCATCGTTACCCTCAACCGCTTCTGGGATTCGGCGCAGGACGTGGCTAGCACCTGCCTCACCCTGGCTAAACGCATCGGTCACCCGTCACCCGACGAGGCCTACACCCTCGGACTGTTCCACAACTGCGGCATCCCGCTGATGCTCACCCGCTTTCCTGAGTACATGGCGGTGCTGGAAGAGGCCTATGCCAGCGTAGGGGCAGATACGCGCATCACCGACGTCGAGAATCGCGTACTGAACACCAACCACGCGGTGGTGGGCTATTTCGTGGCGCGTTCGTGGAAGCTGCCGCAGCATCTGTGCGAAGCCATCGCCAACCACCACAACGCGCTGGCGCTGTTCAACGACGAATGGAGCGATCCGCAGATCAAGACGCTGCTGGCGATCCTGAAAATGGCCGAGCACATCTGCGCCTGCCATCGAGTGCTGGGCGAGCAGCCAGAGGATCATGAGTGGGACGCCGTGGCGCAGCTGGTCCTCGAATACGTCGGTTTGTCGGGGTACGACTTCGAATGCCAGCGCGACAGCATTCGCGAGCTGGGCGTCGGCTGACCCGACAGCGCATTAGCTGCTAAGGTCGCCTCCCGGTCCATTGTCGATTGCTCGTATGCCCGAACTTCCAGAAGTCGAAACCACCCGCCGCGGCATCGAGCCGCATCTCGTCGGTCAGCGTGTCATCCGCGTCATCGTGCGCGAGCGGCGGCTGCGCTGGCCGATTCCAGAGGATCTGGACATACGCCTTTCCGGCCAGCGTATCGAGGCGGTCGAGCGGCGCGCCAAGTACCTGCTGATCAAGGCCGAGGCCGGCACGCTGATCGCTCACCTGGGCATGTCCGGCAGCTTGCGCCTGGTGCCGGCGGATCTCCCGGTCGGCAAGCACGAGCATGTCGATATCCTCCTCGAATCCGGTATGGCGCTGCGCTACACCGATCCGCGGCGCTTCGGTGCGCTGCTCTGGAGCGAAGATCCGCTGAGCCACGTGCTGCTCGCCAATCTCGGCCCAGAGCCACTCAGCGATGTCTTCGACGGTGAGCGTTTGTTCCAGCTGTCGCGGGGCCGCAGCATGGCGATCAAGCCATTCATCATGGATAACGCGGTGGTGGTTGGTGTTGGCAACATCTACGCGAGCGAGGCGCTGTTCGCCGCAGGCATCGATCCGCGCCGGACCGCGGGGGCGGTATCGCGAGCGCGTTATCTGAAGCTTGCCGTGGAAATCAAGCGCATCCTGGCCTACGCCATCGAGCGTGGCGGTACCACGTTGCGCGATTTCGTCGGTGGCGACGGCAAACCGGGATATTTCCAGCAGGAGCTGTTCGTCTATGGGCGCGGCGGGGATTTCTGCAAGAGCTGCGGCTCGACCCTGCGCGAAATTCGCTTGGGTCAGCGCGCCAGTGTCTATTGCGGACGCTGTCAGCGATGATGCCGACGATCTGCCATGCGACTGGCGCAGGCATTGACGGTGTTCACGATCAACAACCGATGGCCACTGCTATAGTGACCGTCACTACAATTATCTGCCTCGTTTCGCCCAGCTGAAGGACCACACCATGAAACTGTTTCGCTCCACTGCTGTTGTCTTGGCCCTGACCACTGGCCTGCTGGCGATGCCGGCTCAGGCGCAATCGGTGCAGCAGAACGCCAGCGGCGATCCTATGTACGCCGTCGAAGCCCCCAAAGCCTTTTCCATCGTCGGCGATTTGCTGATCGCTCGTCCGCTGCTGATTGCCGCTACTGTTGTCGGCGCCGGCCTGTTCGTTGTCAGCCTGCCGTTCAGCGCTATGGGTGGTGGAATCAAGGAAACCGGCCAGGCACTGGTCGTCGAGCCTGGCGCCGCGGCTTTTGCCCGCTGCCTGGGTTGCACCCGCGTTGGCTACAACCGCCAGGACTGATCCTCGGCCTGCATCATCAGGTCGGAACTGCTATCGACCTGCTTCCCTACGGCTTCGCCGCTTGACTGCGTGCGAAGCCGCGTTGTTTCTGAATCGCCGATTGCGTTCCTAAATGCCGGCACGCAGCTGCGGGGTCTTCGTCGGCGCGCGCAGGCGCATCCGGAACGCGGAACGCGTTATCGGAACGACGAAGGTTAGTTTGTGGATCGAGCGAGAGGGGGACTAGCCGACCCCACCTAGCGGATGAGGTCGCGAAGGTTTGCTGATCAGGCCTTGCCGGTGATGATCAGGTATTTCTGCATCAATTCATCCTTACTCTCGACATTGCTTTCATCGAGCGGAATGCAATCCACCGGACAGACCTGTTGGCACTGCGGCTCATCGTAATGGCCGACGCATTCGGTGCAGAGGTTGGGATCGATGACGTAGATTTCCTCGCCTTGGGAAATCGCGTTGTTCGGGCACTCGGGCTCGCACACATCGCAGTTGATGCAGTCATCGGTGATTATCAGGGACATCCAGCTAACTCCAGCTGCGGGGCGAGCCGCAGCGCAGGTAAAAACGACGCGCCAATTTTGCCGCATCAGCTCGCCCGGTGCACGCGGCAACGATCGGAGTTTGTCGGGGCCGCTTATTCGCCGCGTAGCTGAATGCGCTTAACGCGAGGCGTAACGCTCGGTCAGCGCTTTCATCACCGAGGGGTGGACGAACTTGCTGACATCGCCGCCGAGCCGGGCGATCTCGCGCACCAGCGTCGAAGAAATATAGGAAAACTTCTCCGACGGAGTGAGAAACAGGCTTTCCACATCGGGAGCCAGTTGTCGGTTCATATTGGCCAACTGGAACTCGTATTCGAAGTCGGACACCGCGCGCAGGCCGCGCAGCAGGACATTGGCTTTCTGTTCGATGACGAAGTGAGCCAGTAGCTTGGAGAAGCCCAACACCTTGACGTTCGGCAGATGCGCCGTCACTTCCTGGGCTAGCGCCACGCGCTGTTCGAGCGGAAACAAAGGATTCTTGTTAGGGCTGGCAGCGACAGCGATGATCACCTCGTCGAACAGGCGCGAGGCGCGCTCGACCAGGTCGGTGTGGCCCATGGTGATTGGATCGAAGGTTCCTGGATACAGCACTCGATTCATCGCGGCGTCCTGACGCATGCGTGGGGGGTGGATGGTAGCGGCTCGGTATTGGCAGCGTAAAGCATCAAAGCGGATCACCGCCGGGAGTGGCACAACGCCGCTGTTCAGGCATTTTTCAATCGCTCGGCCAATTGACTGGCGAGTTTGGCGGCCAGTCCGTAGATCGATAATTGGGGATTGGCACCGATGCTGGTGGGAAACAGCGAGCCGTCGTGAATCGACAGATTCTCCAGCTGATGATGGCGACCGAGGCTATCGGTGACGGCGTGTTGCGGGTCTTCGCCCATCGCGCAACCGCCCATGACGTGAGCGCTGCCGAGCCGCATGCGGAACAGCTCGAGGCTCAGCCCGTCGATCATCTGTCGAGCCTGCTCAGGGTTCTTTGCGTACGCCGCATCGTTGTGCAGCGGCAGTACCGCCCGCGCGCCAGCGGCGAACTGGATTTCCGCCATGCTGTGATAGGCGCGGCGGATGCCATCCCAGGTGTAGGCGGTCATGCGGTAGTCGAGCGTGGGCGAGCCGTCACCGCGCAATTGCACCCGGCCCTCGGCGCTGTCGGGATGAAAACCGTCGCGCATCAAGGCGATCATCGCGTTGGTTTGCGGCAGCTGCTCCATGCGCAGGGCATTGTCGACTCCGAATCGGCCCAACAGCGTTGCCGCCAGGGCCGGATGAATTGGCGGCACTTCCAGTTTGTAGGACATGCGCCCCTTGGTGCCGTCGTCCCATTGAAAATGGTCGGAATAGATCGATTGCGGCGCGCCGTAGAAGGGGTTGATCGCGTGATCGAATTGCGCCGCGGAGAAATTCACCAGATGCAGGAAAGTGCGTTTGCCGACGCGCTGATGCGGGTCCGGCGTCTCCGAGCGCAGCAGGATCGCTGGCGTATTGATGCCCCCGCCGGCGAGGATGTAGTGACGCGCACGCACACGAATCCTGCGCCCGGTGGGCGTGACGCAACGCGGGTCCATGGCCAGGCAGTCGAGCGCTACGACGCGCTCCTTATCGACTAACAGACGCTCGGCCCGAGCCAGATAGAGCAGCTCGCCGCCTTTTTCAAGGGTGGCCGGGATGCTGGTCACCAGCATCGATTGTTTGGCGTTGGTCGGGCAACCCATGCCGCAATACCCAAGGTTCCAGCAGCCTTTCACATTGCGCGGGATCACCGCCCAGCTGTAACCAAGGGCTTGGCAGCCGTCGCGTATGACTTGGTTGTTGGCATTCGGTGGCAGCTGCCAGGGCTCGATGCCCAGGCGTTGCTCCATGCGTTCGAACCAGGGCGCCATTTCGGTCATGGAAAGCCCTTTGACATCATGCTCCTTCGCCCAATGTTCCAGCGTCGGCACCGGGGTGCGAAAGCTCGAGGTCCAGTTCACCAGGGTTGAGCCGCCCACCGCACGGCCCTGCAGGATGGTAATGGCGCCGTCCTTACTGGTGCGGCCGATGGCCTCCTGATACAGCGAGGCGTAGGCGGCCGGCTCCTGCATGTCGAAATCGCGGCTGCTACGCAGCGGGCCTTCCTCGATCAGCAATACTTTGAATCCCGCCGCGCTGAGAATTTCCGCGCTGGTGCCGCCACCGGCACCGCTGCCGATGATGGCGATGTCGGCTTCGAGGGCAATGTCTTGCTCAAGCCGCGAGCCGTCATGGGTTTTCCAGCCGCGGGCGATGCCATCGGCAAAGGGGTCGGCAACGGGCATCTTGGGTCCTCGGTATCGGTGGGCGGCAGGGCAGGCGAATCGTTAAACGACGGGTGGGCCGGGATAACCGCAGTGGCCCCAGGATTCCGGGCGGCCATACCACGCCATCAGGATCATCTGCAGCAGTGAGGCGTGGCCTTGGCGCAGCAGCGTCAGCGAGCTGTTTTCCCAGCGCTGCAAGAACGCATGGATGTCTTCACTCGGTGCCTGCTCCCAGCCGCCCCAGATACCGGTCACAGGACCTCGGGTAAACGGCAGACTGAGCAGATCGAACAACTGCAATACCTGATGTGAGAGCGCTGGCGACAAGTGAGCGAGCCCCTGGTCAAGGCTCGCCAATGTTCCCTGTACCGCCGCTGGCATATCTGCTGCGGCGTTCTTCAGCACCACCGGTATCAGGCGGCGCAGCATAGGCAGATCACTATCGCGCAGCAGGACGAAACCGCTCGCAGCACGCTCACCACTGCAGCCGGACAGGCTACCGAGAAGACCGGCACCGGCCAGGGTCGCGCTGCCGAACAGGCCGACCTTGAGCAGGCCGCGCCGGGAAAGCGGTAAGGCGGCGATAGTCATCGTTGTTATCTCACCAGCGCGCGCAGAGATCAGCGCACGAACAGTTTGTAGATCAGCTTCTGCAGGGGCTTGCCGTACGGCGGGTAGATCAAGCGGGCTGCATTTAAACGCTGTTTGATGAACACGCTCTTGGCCTTGCTGAAGGTCAGAAAGCCTTCGTGTCCATGGTAATGGCCCATGCCCGACGGGCCGACGCCGCCGAATGGCAGATCGTCCTGGGCGACATGTAGCAAGGTGTCGTTGAGGCAGACGCCACCGGAGTGGGTATGGCGCAATACGCGGCGCTGCTCGGCCTTGTCGTAGCCGAAGTAGTACAGCGCCAGCGGGCGAGGGCGCGCATTGACGTAAGCAAGCGCCTGTTCAATGTCGTCGTAGGGCACGATCGGCAGCAGCGGCCCGAAGATCTCGTCCTGCATCACTTGCATGTCATCGTTTACGTCGAGCAACAGATAGTGCGGCATGCGCCGCTCCTGGGCTTGATCGAACAGGGGCAAAACCTGCGCGCCTTTGGCCTGGGCATCGTCGAGATAGCTCCGTAGCCGCACATGCTGGCGTTGGTTGATGATCGAGGTGTAGTCGGGGTTGTCGGCCAGTTGCGGATAGAAGCGCCGGACTACGCCGCGATAGGCCTCGACGAAACCATCGACACGATTCTTCGGCACCAGCACGTAATCGGGCGCAACGCAGGTCTGCCCGGCGTTCAGCGTCTTGCCGAAGGCGATGCGCTCGGCGGCGTCGGTCAGCGGTACATCCTTCGAGACTATGGCTGGTGACTTGCCGCCCAGCTCAAGCGTGACCGGTGTCAGGTTCTCCGCGGCGGCGCGCATCACATGCCGGCCGACACTGGTACTGCCGGTAAATAGTAGATGATCGAAGGGCAGTCGCGAGAAGGTTATGCCCACGTCCGCCTCGCCGAGCACTACCGCCACCTGGTCCTCCGGAAATATCTGCGCCAGCAGCGATTTGAGCAACAGACCGGTGGCCGGGGTGGACTCGCTCAGCTTCAGCATCACCCGGTTGCCTGCGGCCAGTGCACCGACCAGCGGGCCGATGGCGAGGTATAGCGGATAGTTCCAGGGCACGATGACGCCCACCACGCCGAGCGGCTGATAAACCACTCGCGCACTGGCCGGCTGAAAGGCCATTCCCACGCGGCGTCGCGATGGCTTCATCCATTTGCGGAGATGGTGCTTGGCGTAACGAATGCCGTGCAAGCTGGGCATGATTTCCGCAAGCCGCGTTTCGTCTGCCGAGCGGTTGCCAAAGTCCTGACTGATAGCATCGATCAACGCCTGTTGATTGCTGGCGAGGATATCGTGCAGTGCCTCCAGCCATTGCAGACGATCCTCTGCGAGCGGGCTGGGGTTGGCCTGAAAGGCGCTGCGCTGGCGCTCGAACAGCGGCTGGAGGCGTTCGGTTTCCAGGCGCGTCTGGTCTAGGTAGGCGATGTCGGCAAGCATGGGCGATGCTCCAAAAAACGTGCAATGATGAGCTTTATTAGAGTAAAGACTCTAGCCTGTCAATCGAGGTGCTCTGTCGTGATTGCTGGGTTACCTTTGCACTCCAGTTTTAGCGCGACGGATGAACCTCTCCCGCAATGTCTCCGAAATCGAAAACCCGCGATCGCATCCTTCAGGCCAGCCTCGAACTGTTCAATGCACAGGGCGAACGGAGCGTGACCACCAACCACATCGCCGCGCATCTGACGATTTCACCGGGCAATCTCTATTACCACTTTCGCAACAAGCAGATGATCATTGCCGAGCTGTTCGACCGTTACGAGGCGGGCGTCGATGGCTTCCTGCAACTACCCGAAGGTCGCGCGCTGACCATCGACGACAAGACCGCTTACCTCGAAGCGCTGCTCTCGGTAATGTGGGACTACCGCTTTCTGCACCGGGATCTCGAGCATCTATTGAGCAACGATGATCAGCTGGCGGAGCGCTACCGCCTGTTCGCCAAGCGCCATCTGGTGAGCGCGCAGCGGATCTATCAGGGCTTCGTCGAAGCCGGCATTCTCGACATGACACCGCCGCAGGTGGAGGCGCTGTCAGTTAATGCCTGGATCATCATGACGTCTTGGGTGCGGTTTCTTTGTACGGTAAGCAGCGCGACCGCGCTTAGCGAAACGATGCTGCAGCGGGGTATCTATCAATTGCTAATGCTTGAGGATGGGTTTGTCGTGCCGCAAGCGCGTGGGGCTTTCGAGGCTCTGCAGCAGCGGCTGTCGGTGACTTTGCATTTCTGATTTAAGACGGCGGTCTCACTGAAGGGCGATTATCTTTTGGTTTCAGTGGTTTATTGGCGTTTCTCTTTGCGTGGGTCAAACTCTTGTCACCAATAGTGGCATTTTGCTTGTATTGGTGTTTTGCATATGGATTAATACCGGTTCACAAATGACTCTGAGTGAACCATGCGGTTCTTTCATGCCTTCGTCTGTCGAATCGACGCAACGGGCAATGCGCGGCGTTTGTCTTTGGCATCGCGCGTCTTCACGGGGCTAATCGGCACCGTTTTGGCCTTGTTCTGCGCCGCTCTGTTTGCGGCTGACGGACCAGTGATCGGCAACCCGCAAGCCCCACGCAGCGTGGTGTTCTGGTACGCCGATAGCCCGCCTCTCGCCGAACTGTCCCAGTTCGATTGGGTGGTGCTCGAATCTGCTCACGCGAACACTGCTGGCGTCGGATTTTTGCGCGATCAAGGCAGCCAGCCGTTCGCCTACCTGTCGGTGGGTGAGTTCGATGGAAGTTTCAGTGGGTCGAGCAGCGCTCTGGCGGAAGGCGCCAGCAGCGTGCGTAACCAGGCCTGGAACAGCCACGTCATGCTGATAACTTCGCAAGCCTGGCGTGACTATTTGCTGAATCGTGCTGGCGAGCTGGCAAAGCAGGGCTATACAGGGCTGTTTCTCGATACCCTTGACAGTTTTCAGCTGCTTCCAGCGGACGAGCGAGAGGCGCAGCGGGTCGCATTACGAGACTTTCTCATCGAGCTCAAGCACCGCCAGCCGACCCTCGAGCTCATCTTCAATCGCGGTTTCGAAGTGCTGCCGGAACTGCCTGGAGTCGCCTCGGCAGTGGCTGTGGAGTCGATTCATTCCGGTTGGGATGCCAACACCGGGCGCTACCGAACGGTTCCCCAAGACGACCGCGATTGGTTGGAAACGCATCTCGAACCGCTACGCGCCCAGGGCGTACCCCTGATTGCGATCGATTATTTACCAGCCTCGCGTCGTGACGAGGCGCGAGCGTTAGCCCTGCGATTACAGCGCGAGGGCTTCGTACCCTTCGTGACGATACCCGAACTGAATTACCTCGGCGTTAGCGGCGTGGAGGTACAGCCGCGGCGCATCGCGCTGGTCTACGACCGCCGCGAGAGCCCGCTGGAATCCAACCGAGGCCATCTTTTTCTTGGCGGCCTGCTGGAATACATCGGTTATCGCGTCGACTATCTGCCTGCTGACCAATTGCCCGATGGGCCGATGAGCGGGCTTTATGCTGGCGTCGTTACCTGGATGACCAGCGGCCCCCCTGACGAACCCGCGGTGTTCAACCGGTGGCTATCGGCACGGATGGATGAAGGCGTTCCGCTGGCGATCATGGGTGGCCTTCCACTGGCCAACGACGATCTGCTCAACCGCATGGGCCTGCGTCGTGTCGGTGCGCCAGCGGAGGGAGAGGTCGTCGTCGCCAGCCAGGACGAGACGCTACTAGGGCAATTCGAGGCGCCGCTGACGATCCGGGTTCGTGATCTCGTAGCCTTGACGGTCCACGAAAGTGGCGCGACGACGCCGGGGCTGGTGCTGGTCGATAGCGAAAAGCGTAGATACGTGCCGGTGGCAACCGGGCCTTGGGGCGGCATCGCTCTGAAGCCTTATGTTATCGAGGAGGGTCCGGGTAGCCAGCGCTGGATGCTCGATCCCTTCGCTTTTTTGCAGCGCGCCTTGCAATTGCCGCCACTGCCACGACCGGATGCAACCACCGAGAACGGCCGCAGGATCGCCACGGTGCACATCGATGGGGATGGCTTCCTGTCACGCGCCGAGGTCACCGGCTCCCCCTATGCCGGGCGCGAGGTGTTCGATGCCTTCATCAAGCCGCATCCATTTCTGACATCCGTCTCGGTGATCGAGGGCGAGATCGGGCCCAAGGGCCGTTTCCCGCACCTGGCACGCGAACTGGAGCCGATCGCCCGGCAGATTTTTGCCGACCCCAAGGTCGAGGTCGCAACCCACTCATTCAGTCACCCGTACTTCTGGCAGCCGGAGCGGGCGCAACATCGCGAAGGGTTCACCGCCGAGTACGGGTTGATGTTGGCTATCCCGGGTTACGACAAGCTTGATTTCAAGCGTGAGGTGTTTGGTTCCACGGCCTATATCAACCAGCGTCTGACCACTGCCGACAAACCGGTGAAAATGATTTTCTGGTCGGGTGATGCTTTACCGGACGCAGCGACCATCAAGCTGGCTTACGAGGCAGGTCTGGCCAACGTCAATGGTGGCACCACTGCGCTAACCCGCGCATACCCATCCTTGACAGGTCTGTCACCGCTGATCAGGCCTACCGCGGGGGGCGTTCAATATTACGCGCCGGTCATCAACGAGAACCTCTATACCAATCTCTGGAAGGGCCCTTATTACGGCTTTCGAGGCGTGCTCGATACGTTTGCGCTGACCGATAGCCCTCGGCGGTTGCGCGGGTTGCACCTTTATTACCACTTCTACTCGGGGACCAAGCAGGCCTCGATCAAGGTAATGCAGGACATCTACCGCTCGATGCAGGCCGAGCAACCGATCTCCTTATGGATGAGCCAATACATCACCCGCATGCACGGCTTGCATCAGGCCAGTCTGGCGCGCTTGCCAGACGGTCGCTGGCAAGTTCGCGGCCTGGATGGCCTGCGCACTCTACGCCTGGATCCGGCGCTGGGCTGGCCTGACCTTGCGCGTTCGAGCGGTGTCGCTGGCGTGCGTGACCTGCCGCAGGGACGCTATGTACACCTGAGCGACGCCAATGCCGTGCTGGCCCTGCGCCGCGAGCGCGATCCGCGTCCCGCGCTCGAGGAAGCCAACCTGCCGTTACTCGCGTGGGAGTATCTCGGCGATGGCAGTATCAGGCTGTCCTTCGCCGGTGAAGTGCCGCTGCGCTTTTCGGTGCGCGCGGCGGCGGCTTGTTCGCTCGATGTCGCGGGCAAGCGCTATCAGGCGACCGGCAAAGATGGCCTGTGGCAGTTCGATCTACCAATGAAGCGGATGGCCGATGCGCAACTACGCTGCCACTGAGTCCGCACGTTTGCTGAGTCCCTGGACGATGCTGCTGGTAGTGGTATTGGTGGGCGGAGTGCTGGTTTGGACCTACGCTGGCGAAGATGTCTTCATGCCCGGTGAAAAGCGGCCCGATGCTGTCTCCATCAACTATGCAGAACTGTTGCTCGAAGCTCATCCGGACGATACCGACCTGCGCCGGAAACTGGTCGAGCAACTGATCGAGCTGGGCGACTATGCACGCGCTCGCTCGCATGTGTTTCAGCTGGCCGCAAGCGAGGCGGGTAGCGTGCGCTTCTATCTCATGGAGCTAGCGATTCTCGAGGCCACTGCCAATCCTGACGGCATATCGGATCAGGCGCGCAAAAGATTGCTCGATCAACTGCGTGGCGTGGAGAGCGGCACTCTTTCTATCGACCAGTTGGTTCGTCAGGCCGGCTACGCGCTCGCGCTGTCAGCTCCCCGACTGGCTGCGCCGATCTACCGTGATCTGGCGAAGCGCGACGTACCCAAACGTGCCTACTGGCTTGAGGAGGCCGCCCGTGCCCATCTGGCGGCGGGTGAACCGTTGTTGGCCGCACAAATATTCACCGGACTGATTTCAACCGCGCAAACCAGAGCTGAAAAACACCAATACCTGCAGCAGGCATTCTCTGCCCTGCGGTCGGCCGATCGCGCTGAGCAAGCCGCCGAGTTGATCCACCGCAACCTGACGTTACTGACCGAAGCCGATGGCGCGCTGTTTGGCTCGGCGGCGCAGGCAGCGGTCGGTAGCCAGCGCTTCGATCTGGCGAGCGAAACCGTGGCGCGATGGCGCACGCTGGCACCGGATGACGTAGCGGCCTTGAACGTGGAGTTTGACCTGCGCTTGGCCGCCGGGCAGATCGACGAGGCTTGGTTGATCGGCCAGCGTCTGGCGACCCTAGGCCCGCTGAATGCCGCGCGGCTCGAACAACTGGCTCAACTCGGCGAATGGACCGGTCACTCCGCTCAGGCGCTGGACTTCTGGCTGCGGTTGGTCGAGACCGATGACCGTCCGGCAATACGCGAACATACTTGGCGCCTGGCCGCACAGCTGTTCGACTTCGATCACACAGTCGCGCTGCTGGCG
This sequence comes from Stutzerimonas sp. VN223-3, assembly GCF_045999685.1. Classification (NCBI taxonomy): domain Bacteria; kingdom Pseudomonadati; phylum Pseudomonadota; class Gammaproteobacteria; order Pseudomonadales; family Pseudomonadaceae; genus Stutzerimonas; species Stutzerimonas sp. VN223-3. The sequence goes on from NZ_RBEC01000002.1 coordinate 912,167, forward strand.
GCGCTGTCCGAGCAGCGCCGGCTATCGGACGCGGAGCTGGAGGCATTGGTTTATAGCCACCAGGCTCGTGGTACGCCGAGCGAGGCTGAGCGCTGGCTGCGTGGTTACCTGCAGTTGCACCCCGACCATCAACTGGCCTGGCTGCGCCTGCAACTGGTTCTCGAACAGACTCAGCAACTAGCCGCGCAGGCCAAGCTTTGGGCCGAGATCGAACGCCGCTTCGGGCTGAACGTTGACCAGCGTGTGAGCTGGGCGCGGGTCAACTGGGAGCTGTTCGACCCGAAAGGCGCCTGGCAAGTGCTAAATGGTCTGGATGCCGACGCGGTCACTGACGAAGCCTATTGGCATCTGCGCGCCGAGCTTGCCTGGGAACTGGAACGCGATACCGATGCACTGGACAGCTATCGCAGGCTCGAAACCCTGGGTGTTGACCTGGACGATACTGGCGAGGAACGCCTGATCAGGCTGTACAGCCGCAGTTCACCGGCCAGCGCCCTGGATGTGATGATCGCCAGCTGGCAGCGCAACCGCACACCGGCGAACCTCAGCCGGGCGCTACAGCTCGCCGAGGACCTTGATGACATGGCGCGGCTCGAGGTGCTGGTTGCCGAAGGGCAGCGGATGCCAGACAGCCGATCGGTCGCGGCTCTGTGGAGCGCACGTGCGTTGCTGGCCGAACGAGCGGGCAATTCTGCCGAGGCTGGGCGGCTATACCGGCAGGCGTTGATCCGGTTTCCGCGCTCGAACCGGTTCCGTGAGCAGCTGCTGTGGCACTACATCGATCACAATCAGGCCGATGCATTGGTGCCGTTACTGGCTCAGTGGCGTCCTCTGGCAACCGGCAGCAGTCGTTTATGGCTGCCGTTTGCCAGTGCCAGCCTGCTGCTCAACCGCAGTGACGAGGCTTTGCGCTGGTTCGACCTGTATTTGCGTGCCAACCCCAACGATTGGCTCGTGCAGGCGGCTTATGCCGACGTCCTGGACAGTACCGGCTATAGCGATCGCGCGTTACGCCTGCGTCGCCATCTGCTACGCACGAACCAGGTGCACCCGGCCGCGGCGAACCCGGCGCGGTACCGGACGTATCTGCGGTTATTGAGCAATAGCTGGTCGACCCGTTTGGCTACGGAGCAGGCGCTGCGCTGGCGCGATGGATCCCGGCCGATGCTGCAACTGTGGTTCGAGCAGTTCAGCGCCCAGCTCGATGCATTGGGTCAAACGGCAGTGAAGGGCGAATGGATCTCCTGGGGGCGCCGCAACGGTTTGCGGATCAATCAGTACGCCGAGTTGCAGCAAGCGTTGCAGGCAAACAACCGTGGCCTGCTCGAGCGCTTGCTGGCGCAGGGCGGGCTGGACCCGGCGCAACGCGTCGAGGCCTTGATGCGGCTGGGCGGCACCGGCCAGCCGCTGGCAGAGAGCCTTGCGGCATTGTCCGCCGAGCAACCCGCTGCGATACGCCAGCAGCTGTTGAGACAAAGCCTGGCGTTGCAGGAGAGCAGTCCGCAGGGCTTCCAGTTCGGCCTGCGCCAGCAGGATTTCGGCACCATTCGGCTGCAGGGCGAGACAGCACGAGTCGCCAGGCATCTGAATGCAGATTGGCATGCGCAGCTGTCCCTGGCGCGGCTCGACTATTCCGGTACCGGGTTGTTAGGTACGCGACCCGGGGTCGAGCAGACAACCGAGCTGGAACTGACCCGTACGCTGGCCAACGGTGCATTGGGCGTTGCGCTGGACCGCAGCCAGCACGATGAGGGCGAGCGTCGCGGGGCGAGCGTTTCGCGCAGCTTGCAGTTGGGCGATTCCGACGCGCTTGAATTGCAGTTCGACTGGCACCGCCAGGCCGAAGAAAGCGGACTGCTGCGGGCCTTGGGCAGGCGCGACGCGCTGAGCATCAATGGTCGCCATGGGATCAGCGCGCGCGATCAGCTCAGCTGGTCGCTGGCTCATCAGCGCTTCAGCACTTTGGATGGCGAAGCCGTGGGTAACGGTCATCAGTTCAATCTCGAACTGAGCCATGCGGTTTTTTTCGAGGGGCCGAGCTGGACCCTGCGTAGCGGGCTCAGCTACTCGAGGTACAGCCAGGCGGGCGAGTTGAGTTCGATACAGACGGACGGGCCGGAGCCAGCATTGGCAGCCGATCTGCTTCAAGACCGCTTCGGCCAGCTGTACGTCGGCAGTACCTGGCGGCGTGGTTTTCCAGGCGCTTTGAACCAAGGAACCGCTCAATACAGCTGGCTGCTCGATGTGCTGGCGGGCTGGCAGTGGACGGAGCAGCAGCCCAATTACGCGATCACCACCGGCGTCGGCATGCGAGTGCTCGGCGACGATGAACTGGCCTTCACCTTTGGCTTCCAGTCCGCACCGCGCAGCGGTGACGGCGAACCGGGTGGAACACTGGGCATGACTTACAGCGCCCGTTTCGGACGCTGATGCGCGATCTACAAGGAGAATCAACCATGTCATCCATTCGCTGCCTGGCCTTGCTGGCTGTGGCGTTTTTCCTCAGCGGCTGCTCCAGCTTCACCGACCAGAGCGCTTCGGCGTTGCCGCGCGATGCGGCTTGGGGGCTGGTGCCGATCGTCAACTACTCCCAGGCGCCCCAGGCCGGTGAGCGGGCCGAGCAGATCCTGCTCAGCGTACTTGCCGAGCGCGGTCTGCAGCCACGGCACTATCCCTTCGTGGCTCAGGGTGTGGCGCCACTGATCGATGATCGCGAACGGCTCAGCCATGCGATGGCCTGGGCTCAAGCCGAGCGGCTCGATTACGTCATCGGCGGCAGCGTCGAGGAATGGCAATACAAGAGTGGGCTCGATGGTGAGCCCGCCGTGGGCATGAGCCTGAAAGTGATCGAGGTGGCTAGCGGTCGCGTAGTGTGGAACAACAGTGGTGCGCGTGCCGGCTGGTCCCGCGAAAGCCTCGCAGGCACGGCGCAGAAGGTACTGCGCGAGCTGGCCGGCGCGTTGCGTCTCGAATAATGGCGATCGGATCGGCACACAAGGACTTCAGCCTGGCGCCGCGCGCCAGCGGTGCGGTCTCCTGGCTGGAAACCTGGTTGCTCAGCGGGCTGGCGATTGCGCTCGGCTACTGGATTTCGCCTGACGATCCGCTGATGGTCCATGGCTCTTTTCCCTGGACGGTGATGGCGCCACTTCTGCTGGGCATGCGCTATGGCTTCATGCGCGGCCTGGTCAGTGCCGTGCTGCTGATCCTCGCCTTGATCGCCTATCACCGCTTCGGTGGCCACTATCCAGAAATGCCCGCCTCGTTCATCGTCGGCGTCTTGGTGAGTGGCATGTTGGTGGGTGAGTTTCGTGATATCTGGGAGCGCCGGCTGGAGCGGCTCGACCTGGCCAACGATTATCGGCAACTGCGACTCGACGAGTTCACCCGCGCGCACTACATCCTGCGCATTTCGCATGACCGTCTCGAACAGCGCGTTGCCGGCAATGACCAGAGCCTGCGCAGTTCCCTGTACGGGCTGCGCAACCAACTGCGCAACCTGCCGCGCGGTGACGATACGCTTGCCGCATTGGCCGAGCCGGTAATGAATCTGCTCGCGCAGTACGGCTCGTTCCGGGCCGCCGGTCTGTATCGCGTGCACGGCGGTAGCGTCGTGCCGGAGCCCTTGAGCCTGATCGGTGAAGCGGCACCTATGAACACCGATGATCTGCTGGTGCGCATGTGTGTGCAGCGCGGTGAACTGGTGAGCATTCGCGAGCAGCTACTCGAGCGTGGCGAACACCGCCAGCACTCGCAATACCAGCTATGTGTGCCGCTGGTCGATACCGAAGGGCTCGTCGTGGCGCTGCTGGCGGTGGAGCAGATGCCGTTCTTCTCGTTCAATGAGCGGATCTTCGGACTACTGGCGATTCTCGCCGGGCATATCGCCGACTTGATGCTCAGCGACCCGCAAACGCGTCATCTGCAGGACATGGACAGCCAGCTGTTCAGCCAGAATCTCAAGCGCTCGCTGACCGATGCGCAGCGGCACGGGCTGGACGCCTGTCTGTTCTCGTTCGAGATAAGCGCCTCGCCGCGCGGCGCCGAGGTGCTGCGTCTGATCGAAGACAGCCGGCGCGGCCTGGACCTGCAGCTCAGGCTGAGCAACCAGCGCGGCAATACCTGTGTGCTGGTGTTGTTGCCGCTGACTTCTGCCGAAGGCGCTCAAGGCTATCTGTTCCGTCTGAACACACTGCTCGGTGAACGCTTCGGCACCAGCGAATCGCTCGAAAGCCTGGACGTGCGCGTGCTCGACCATGACCTCGGCACGGCAAATGGCCGCGATGCGCTACGTAATTTTCTTTTCCGTGAGTGCGACCTGAATGATCAGCAAGTGGCTATTTAGCGGCGCGCTGCTGTTCGAGGTGGGCAGCTGGGCCGCCTTCCGCCAGTCCCTCGGGCTTGTTCAGGCGACGCTCCTATACATAGTTGCGCACGCACTCAGCAGTGCCATGCTCAGCGGTGGCATTTGGTTGGTATTGCCGCGGCGTTACAAGTTTCCGTTGCCCTGGAGCCCGTTGTTCATCTTCAGTCTGGCCTTTTTCGTGCCGCTGCTGGGGGCCGTGGGCGTCGCGGCTGCGCTGTTCCCGGCCTTGTATCTGCCGCGTCGTCGACAGGAGCAGAGTTGGGACTCAATGGCTGTGCCCGAACTGCCGTTTCGCCCGCAGGAACGCGGCCGTGAGCTGATGTTCAGTGATGGCGGCCTGAAGGATGTCTTGCGCCATGCACCGGACACGGAGAAGCGCTTGGCGGCGCTCTTCGCCACGCGGCGCATGCCGGGTCGCGAGGCGATTCCGATTCTCAAGCTGGCGCTGCGCGATCCAGCCGATGACGTACGGCTGCTGGCCTATTCCATGCTCGACAAGCAGGAAAGCGAGATCAACCATCGTATCGAAATGGCACTCCAGCAGTTGGCTACCGCCGATACCCGGCACAAGGCTGCGCTGCACGACGCCCTGGCGCGCTGGTACTGGGAGTTGGCCTACTTGGGGCTGGCCCAGGGAAGCGTGCTCGACCATGTGCTTGGCCAGGCCCGAGAACATGTCGAGCAAACCCTCGCTGATGCTGACAATCCCTACGCGCACGTCCTGGCAGGACGCATCGCACTGGAGCACAAGCGCCTGGATGCCGCCAAGACACACCTGGCGAATGCCGAGGCCGCGGGCGTCGGCGCGCAGCAACTGGCGCCTTTTCGCGCAGAGATCGCATTTATCGAGAGGCGCTATGCGGAGGTCCCGGAGCAGTTGGCAAAGCTGCCGGAGGATGTGTTGAACCGCCCACCATTTGCCGCCTTAGGGAAATACTGGTTGTGACCAAGAATCTACCCGAAGCCCCTGTCGCTGATATCTGCCTGCTGCTCGAGGGCACCTGGCCCTATGTGCGTGGCGGTGTATCCAGCTGGGTAAATCAGTTGATCCTTGGCCTGCCGGAGTTCACCTTCTCGGTGTTTTTCATTGGCGGACAGCGAGAGGCCTATCCCAAGCGCCAGTACAAGATCCCGCCGAATGTGGTGCACATCGAGGAGCACTTTCTGGAAAGCGCTTGGCGACCGGGGGATGCGGTCGCCGCCGCCAAGCGCGAGGGTTCACGCGGGCCGATGCACCAGATGCACCAGTTTTTCCATCACCCGGACCCGCCGGATGCGGAGCAGGGCGAAGCGATTCTCGAGATGCTGGCCTCGTGCCGGCTAACGCTGGACGACGTACTGCACAGCCGGGCGAGCTGGGATGCGATCACCGAAGGGTATACGCGGCATTGCAGCGACCCATCGTTCATCAATTACTTCTGGACACTGCGCACCATGCAAGCGCCGTTGGTGATGCTGGCGCAGGCGATCACACGACTGCCGCGAGCGCGTGCCCTGCATGCCATTTCCACTGGCTATGCGGGTTTGGTAGGGAGTGTTCTTCAGCGCCGCTGGCAATGCGCCTATCTGCTTAGCGAGCACGGGATCTATACCAAGGAGCGCAAGATCGACCTGGCCCAGGCCAGCTGGATATCCGACAGCCCGGACGAAGCTTTGCGCATGGGCCTGGATGCCGAATTCAGCTATGTTCGCCGGCTATGGATCCGATTTTTCGAGCGGATCGGGTTGCTGACTTATCGCTCGGCCGATCCGATCATCGCCCTGTACGACGGCAACCGCCAACGGCAAATCGCCGATGGCGCGGAACCAGCGCGCACCCGTGTCATCCCCAACGGTATCGCCATGTCCGGCTGGTCCGATGCGCTGGAACGGCGGCCACCAGGCATCCCTCCGATTGTCGGGCTGGTCGGCCGAGTGGTGCCGATCAAGGACGTGAAAACCTTCATCCGCGCCATGCGCGGCGTGATCAGCGCCATTCCCGAAGCAGAGGGTTGGATAGTCGGGCCTGATGAAGAAGATCGGGAATATGCTGCCGAATGTCGCAGCCTGGTGATCAGTTTGGGGCTGGAAGGCCGCGTTAAGTTTCTCGGCTTTCGTCAGATACACGAGCTGCTGCCAAGCCTGGGGCTGATGGTGCTGACATCTATCAGCGAGGCGCAGCCGCTGGTCATTCTCGAAGCCTGGGCTGCAGGCACGCCGGTGGTCAGCAGCGACGTGGGCTCATGCCGAGAGTTGATCGAAGGAGCGCCGGACGAACAACCCGCACTGGGGCGCGCCGGTGAGGTAGTGCCCATTGCCGATCCGCAGGCCACCGCGCGCGCCATCGTCGACCTGCTGAGCGATTCCGAGCGCTGGCGGGCGGCGCAGGCGGTGGGGTTGGAACGCGTCAACCGCTATTACACCGACGCACTGATGCTCGAGCGTTATCGCACCCTCTATCGCAACGCCATGGGAGCCGTCTGACATGGCCGGTATCGGATTCGAGCTGCGCAAAATTCTTTCTCGCGATTCCTACACCGCAACGCTTAGAGCCTATCTCTACGCAGGGCTGATCAGTTCTGGCCCCTGGGTGTTGTCCATCATCAGCGTCATGGTGATCGGCGTTATGAGCTTGGGTGTAGTAATCCCCGAACTGCTGATTCGCCAGTTTCTGGTCAGCGTGACTTATCTGATGGCGGCCTCGCTGATCATTACCGGTGGCGCTCAGCTGTTCTTCACCCGTTTCATCTCCGACCGGCTGTTCGAGAAGCAGGAGGAGCGCATCCTGCCGAACCTGGTGGGCATCCTGCTGGTCGTTACCGTGTCGTCGGGGCTACTCGGCTTCGCCCTGCTGAGCGTGCTGTTCGACCAGCCGTTCCTTTACCGGTTGCTGATGCTGGCCAACTTCGTGGTGCTCTGCAACCTGTGGCTGACGATCGTTTTCCTGTCTGGAATGAAGGCCTACAACCGCATCTTGCTAGTGATGGTGGCAGGCTATTCGCTGATGGTGCTGTGTTCGTTCCTGCTGCGGTTCCTCAAGCTCGAAGGATTGCTGATGGGCTTGCTGATAGGGCACGCCAGCCTGTTCTTCATGTTCCTGTTCGACATATTGCGGGAATACCCGGCCAAACAATTGGTGGCTTTCGATTTTCTGAAACGCAAGCAGGTATTTATCAGCCTGTTGCTGACCGGTCTTTGCTACAACCTCGGTATCTGGATCGACAAGATTCTGTTCTGGTTCAACCCCAGCACTTCCAGTCAAGTCATCGGGCCACTGCGGGCTTCGATGCTTTATGACCTGCCGATTTTCCTGGCCTATCTGGCCATTATTCCTGGCATGGCGGTATTTCTGGTGCGCATCGAGACGGACTTTGCCGAGTGGTATGACCGCGTCTATTCGGCCATTCGCGGTGGCGAGACCTTGCAGCATATCGGCCAGCTCAAACACCAGATGATCCTTTCCGTGCGCCAAGGGCTGCTGGAGATCTGCAAGGTTCAGGGGCTGACTGTCGTGTTGCTGTTCCTGATCGCCCCGCAGCTGCTGGCGTGGTTGGGTATGTCCGCCTATTACCTGCCACTGTTTTACGTTGACCTGATTGGCGTCAGCATCCAGGTCGTATTCATGGCGTTATTGAACGTCTTCTTCTATCTCGACAAGCGCAGCATCGTTCTGGAGTTGTGCCTGATCTTCGTTCTGCTCAATGCCGCGCTGACCATGGCCAGCCAGCAGCTGGGACCGAGTTTCTTCGGCTACGGCTTCACTCTCTCAGTACTGGCTTGCGTGCTGCTTGGGCTGGTTCGTCTATCCAGTTCGCTGGATGATCTTGAGTACGAAACCTTCATGCTTGGCCGCTGAGCTGGGTTTTGGTTACTCAGTCGCTGCCTGCGGCCAGCCACTCCGGTATCCGCCGCTCCAGGTAGTAGCGCGGCTTGGTCGGTGAGCCTTCGACGAAGCCGACATGTCCGCCGCTGCGGTGCAGCTCCAGGGTTGTGGTCGTTGAGAGTTCTGCCGGATCGGGAATGCTGTGGCGGAATACGAAGGGGTCATCTTCCGCCTGGATCAGTAGCGTCGGGATGCGGATATCCGGCAAAAAATAGCGGCTCGACGCACGGCGGTAGTAGTCGCTGGCATCGGTGTAGCCATGCAGCGGGGCGGTGAAGCGGCCGTCGAAATCCCAAAAGGTGCGCAGGCCTTTCAGCGAGCCGAGCCGTTCCAGGGCGGACAGATGATCCGCGGCGCCCTGCTGGGTGAATAAGCGCTGCTTGTCCTTCACGTAGCCCACCATCTCGCGCATGAAGTGCGCCTGATAGACGCGCGAAAAACCAAGGCCGATGCGGTCGGCGCACTGATCCAGCCGGAACGGTACGGAGACCGCCACGGCCTTCTGCAAGGGTGCGCTGTTGCCCGTCTCGCCGAGATACTTGAGCAGCACGTTGCCACCCAGCGAGTAGCCCACCGCGTGCAGAGGCGCCAATGGACGGCTGGCGCGCAGATGCGAGATGACTTCGGCAAGATCATCGCTGGCACCGGAATGGTAGGCACGCGGTAGCAGGTTCGGTTCACCCGAGCAGCCGCGCCAGTTGATCGCCACGCTGGCCCAGCCTTTGGCGGTCAGTCGTTGTTGCAGGCCGAGCACGTAATGCGAGCTCGAAGAACCGGTCAGCCCATGCAGGACCAGCGCCAGCGGAGTCGCAGGATCATGCGGGCCGTGCCAATCGAGATCGATGAAATCCCCGTCGGTGAGCCACAGGCGCTCGCGGCGGCGCGGCAGCGCAGGCGAGCGCCGGCAGAAGGGATTCCAGAGGGTCTGCAGGTGCCCGCCAGGTAGCCACCAGGCCGGTGCGAAGGCCGGGCTCGTTTCAGGTTCGGCGGCGATGTCAGGAAAGGTCACGGACACTGAATGGCCCCGTTGCTGGTTACGGTACGGGTCGGTACCGCGGTTCTGGTTGGTCCACGTCTGGTTGCTGTGCGCATCACCTTGGTGTCATCAAGCAGGCGAATGGCTACGACTCGCCGCTGCGCTCCCACAGCGCGTAGTGCACTTTGCCGGCCTGCTTCTCCCGGTGCAGCCGCCAGTTGCCGGGCAGGCCGAGGCTCGAAGGCACAGCTTCGCTTTCGGTATAGACCCAGGCGTGTTTGGCCAGCCAGCCGTTGGTTTCCAGCAATTGGCAGGCGGGTTGCAGCAGGTTCTTGTTGAATGGGGGGTCGAGAAAGACCAGATCGAAAGGCGTTGGTGTCTGGGTTTCCAGGTAGCGCAGGGCATCGCTTTGCAGCAATTGGCCCTGCCCACACTTGAGCGTGTCCAGATGTTTGCGCAGGCTGGCGATGGCGTTGGCGTTCACATCCAACGCCAGGGCCATGCTGGCGCCGCGGGAGAGGGCCTCCAGGTACAGCGCACCGCTACCGGTGAAAGGATCGAGCACACGCGCACCGGACATATAAGGCGCGAGCCAGTTGAACAATGTTTCGCGTACCCGGTCAGGTGTCGGTCGCAACCCTTCGGCGTCGGGAAAGCTGAAGCGCCGGCTGCGCCATTCGCCCCCGATAATGCGTAGCTGCCCCTGACCACCATGAGCGGAAGGACGAATGGGTGGGTTGGCCATCAATGCTCCGGAACGCTGCTGGGTTGCTCAATGGGTTTTGCGCTTGGTGCCGGCAGTGGCTTTTGCTCGACTTGCGGGCCCGCAGTGACGATCACGAAGCCGTCCGCGCTGAGGTGCTTGCTCATCGCGGTCCTGACATCTTCGACCGACAGCGCCTGGACCTGTTGCATGAAATCTTCGAGGTAGGTCAGCGGCAAATCATAGAAGCCGATGCTGCCCAGCTGGCCAACGATATCGGCATTGCTGGCGGTGGATAGCGGAAAGCTACCAGCCGTTTCACGCTTGCTGCGTTCGAGTTCGGCCTTCGTCGGGCCTTGTTCAAGGAACTCCGCGACCAGGCGTTGCACCAGCCCGAGAGTCGCTTCGGAGAGTTCGGCGCGGGTCTGCAGATTGATCATGAACGGGCCCTTGGTCTGCATCGGACTGAAGCCCGAATACACGCCATAGGTCAGCCCGCGCTTCTCCCGGACTTCTTCCATCAAGCGGGTGCCGAAGCCGCCACCGCCCAGGATCTGGTTGCCCAGGTAGAGCGCGGCGTAGTCCGGGTGCCCGCGGGGGATGCCCAGTTGCGCGAGTAGCAGGTGGGTCTGGTTGGAAGGAAAGTCGATGTGGTGCTTGCCGGCAGTGGGCTCGTTCGGCACGGGTGGTGGTGGCAGTGCCGGCCCTTGCGGCAGCGCACTGGAAACCTGAGCGGCGATGGCTTCGGCTTCCTCGCGGCTGAGGTCGCCGACCAGGGCAATCACGGCATTGCCAGCGGTGTAGGCCTTGGCATGGAACGCGCGCAACTGCTCGGCGGTGATGCCGGGGATCGATTCCGGTGTGCCTTCGCTGGGGTGTGCGTAGGGATGGTCCTGGTAGAGCTGCTCGAACAGTTCGAGGCTTGCCAGCTTGCCGGGGTTTTGCTTCTGGAATTCGAAGCCGGCGAGTACCTGGTTCTTGATCCGCTGCAGCGATTCCGCCGGGAAAGTCGGTTGGCCCAGCACCTGGCTGAACAGTTGCAACGCCGGTTCCCGTTTGTCCGCCGTGCTGAGACTGCGCAGGCTGGCGATCGCCATGTCGCGGTAAGAACCATTGCCGAAGTCGGCGCCGAGCCCTTCGAAACCCTCGGCGATGGCGGTGACGTCCTTGCCTTCGATTCCTTCGTTGAGCATGGCGTTGGTTAGCATGGCCAGTCCTGGCACACCGCCGTCCTGGCTGCTGCCGGCGGCAAAGGTCAGGCGCAGGTCGAACATCGGGAGCTGATGGGCCTCGACGAACAGCACCTTGGCGCCGCCTTCGGTTTGCCAGCTCTGAATATCCAGCTCACGTCGCGGCAGAGGTTGGTCGCCAAGCTCGTCCAGCGATTCCAGCCGAGACTTATCCTCTTCGGCTGCCTTGGCGATGGCTTGTCCGGACTCTGCCGGCGTGGCAACTGTTTCTTCGGTCGGTACGGGAATCGATGCAGCGGTTTCGCCGGTTTTGCCATCGCAGGCGGCCAGCCCCAGGCAGGACACCAGCGCCAGGCCAAGCAGGCTGCGACGCACCAGGTTGCGATCACTCATCGCCGGTCTCCTCGGGCAGAACATGGGCAACGCTCAGGCGCGAGCGGGTGAAATAAGTGCGGGCGGCTTGCTGGATGTCTTCTGGCGTCACCGCCTCCAGGGCGCTGAGTTCATCGTCCATCAGTCGCCAGGACAGTCCCACGGTTTCCAGCTGGCCGATGGTGGTGGCCTGTTGCGTGATCGAGTCACGTTCGTAAACCAGGCCAGCAATGACCTGAGCGCGGACCCGTTCGAGTTCTTCTGCCGAGGGAGCAGTCTGCTTGAGCAGGTTGAGTTGCTGCCAGAGACCGTCCTCTACTTCTTCAAGGGTTCGGCCCTTCTGTATGTTGGGCGCCGCGCTGAGAACGAACAGGCTGTCGCCGCGAGCGTAGGCGTTGTACCAGGCCGAGGCGCTGGTCACCAACTCCTGGCCGCGCTCGAGTCGCTGCGGCAGGCGCGCGCTGTAGCCGCCATCGAGCAGCGCGCTGATCAGGCGCAGGGCGTGGATTTGCGTCGAATTCTCGCTCGTGGCCAGGCCAGGGGTATTGAAGGCCATGATCAGGCTGGGCACCTGCGTCTGCACATGTAACTGCAGGCGGCGCTCGCCTGGCTCGTCCAGCTCCAGCGGGCGCTTGGCAATGGGCACCGGCTGCTTGTCGATAGGCCCGAAATAGCGCTCGGCCAGGCTACGAACTTCGTCCGGCGTGACATCACCGACCACCACCAGCGTAGCGTTGTTGGGTGCATACCAGGCTTTGTACCAGGCGCGCAGTTCCTCCACGGTCATGCGCTCAAGATCCGCCATCCAGCCAATCGTGGGCGTGTGGTAACCGCTGGCAGGGTAGGCCATGGCCTTGAAACGCTCGAAGGCCAGGGCGCTGGGTTTGTCGTCGGTGCGCAGCCGCCGTTCTTCTTTGATCACTTCGATCTCACGGGCGAACTCGTCGGCCGGCAGCTTGAGGCTCGCCAGGCGATCGGCCTCCAATTCGAAGGCAACGGCCAGGCGATCACGTGCGAGCACCTGGTAATAAGCGGTGTAGTCGTCGCTGGTGAAGGCGTTTTCTTCGGCGCCCAGTTCACGCAGGATGCGCGACGCCTCGCCTGCTTCAAGCTTGCGGCTGCCCTTGAACATCATGTGTTCGAGCGCATGGGAAAGCCCGGTCTTTCCGGGCGACTCGTAGCTGGACCCGACCTTGTACCAGAGCTGGGATACCACCACCGGGGCGCGATGATCCTCGCGCACGATCACCTTGAGGCCGTTATCCAGAAAGAATTCGTGGGTGGGTTGGGTGTCGGCTGCGACGACCAATGGCAGGTACAGAGCGCCGAGTAACAGGGCTGCGGCGCGGCGTAGCATCAAGGGCATATTCAGGGGCTCGTTCAGGGATAAATCCCGCCGAGTGACGTCGGCAGGCGGGAGCACACAGGGCATGGTACTGGGGCGTCGGTGTCAGGGCAAAGCGGCGGAACGTTGGATATGCATCGCGCCGCGTGGCGGGTGGCTGCCCGCGCTTAGCGCAGGCGGTTGCGCAGTGCTAGGATAGCCCCCGTCTGGCCGGTGGCGTGGCCGCCGGCGTTCGCCCTCTTGAGAAAATCTTCTCCATGTTTGGTTCCAACGACGATAAGAAGGCGCCGGCCGAGGCTGGCGAAAAGAAAGGCTTGTTCGGCTGGTTGCGCAAGAAGCCGCAGACCCCGGCGGCTGAGCCACCCGCTGCCGAGCCGCTGGAAGACAGCCAGCCGTTCGCCGACGAGGTCGATGCGATCCCGGCCGCTGAGCCGCGCCCGACAGATGCTCAGCCCGAGCCGGAAACCGCGCCGGAGCTCAAACCGGAAGCAGTGCTGCAGGCTGAGTCCGAACCCGAGGCCATCCCCGAAGTCGTTCAGACCAAGGAAATTCCCGAGGCACCGGTGCTCGCCGAGATTGCCGTCGAGCCGGCAGCTGTTACCACTGCCGAGCCGGCTGCCAAAATCGGTTTCTTTGCGCGGCTCAAGCAGGGCTTGTCGAAAACCAGCGCCAGTATCGGCGAGGGCATGGCCAGCCTGTTTCTGGGCAAGAAGGCCATCGACGACGATCTACTGGATGAGTTGGAAACCCGCTTGCTGACTGCCGATGTCGGCGTCGAGGCAACCACGGCAATCATGCAGAACCTCGCGCGCCGGGTGTCGCGCAAGGAGCTGGCCGACAGCGGCGCGCTGTACAAGGCGTTGCAGGAAGAGCTGACCAGCCTGCTCAAGCCGGTGGAGCAGCCGCTGACGATCGAAGCCGGCAAAAAGCCTTTCGTGATTCTGGTGGTCGGTGTCAACGGCGTCGGCAAGACCACCACCATCGGCAAGCTGGCAAAGAAGCTGCAGCTCGAGGGCAAAAAAGTCATGCTCGCTGCCGGCGACACCTTCCGGGCGGCCGCCGTGGAGCAACTACAGGTCTGGGGCGAGCGCAACAAGATCGCCGTGATCGCCCAGCACACCGGCGCGGATTCCGCTTCGGTGATCTTCGACGCCGTGCAGGCCGCCAAAGCCCGCGGCATCGATGTGCTGATTGCCGATACCGCCGGTCGTCTGCATACCAAGGACAACTTGATGGAAGAGCTGAAGAAGGTCCGTCGGGTCATCGGTAAGCTGGACGAGACGGCTCCGCATGAAGTGCTGCTGGTGCTCGACGCCGGCACTGGCCAGAACGCCATCAACCAGACCCGCCAGTTCAATCAGGCCGTGGAGCTCACCGGCCTGGCACTGACCAAGCTAGACGGTACGGCGAAGGGCGGTGTGATCTTCGCGCTGGCCAAGCAGTTCGGCACGCCGATCCGCTATATCGGTGTCGGCGAAGGCATCGATGATTTACGCACTTTCGAAGCGGACTCTTTCGTCAATGCGCTATTTGCCGAGAAAGGGGCGAGCGGAGGTAACGTCTCGTCATGATTCGATTCGAACAGGTCGGCAAGCGTTATCCCAACGGTCACACCGGATTGCACGAACTGTCGTTCCATGTGCAGCGCGGAGAATTTCTCTTCGTTACCGGCCACTCCGGCGCAGGCAAGAGCACCCTGCTGCGTCTGCTGCTGGCGATGGAGCGCCCCACCAGCGGCAAGCTGCTACTGGCCGGGCAGGACCTGTCGCGGATTAGCAATGCGCAGATCCCGTTCCTGCGCCGGCAGATCGGCGTGGTATTCCAGAATCATCAGCTGCTGTTCGATCGCACCGTATTCGACAATGCCGCGCTGCCTTTGCAGATACTGGGGCTGAACAAGCGCGAGATCGGTCAGCGAGTCATGACCGCGCTGGAGCGGGTGAGCCTCAAGGACAAGGCGTTGCAGTACCCCTCGGATCTTTCCACTGGCCAGCAGCAGCGCGTCGGCATCGCCCGCGCAGTGGTGCATCGGCCGGCTCTGCTGCTCGCCGACGAACCGACCGGCAACCTCGACCCGCGACTGGCCGCTGAAATCATGGGTGTTTTCGAAGATATCAATCGCCTCGGTACCACCGTGTTAATCGCCAGTCACGACCTGGCGCTGATCGCCCGCATGCGTCATCGCATGCTCACCCTGCAGCGTGGTCGCCTGATTGGCGACGGGGAGGCGGCACGATGAGCGCACCCGAGAATAATCCGAACCCGGCCGAGCGCGCGGGTGGCGTGCGGAACAAGCCTGAGCAGCCCAGAAGCGACGAACCGGATTTCAAGACGCTGTTTCACGCCTGGCTGGAAAGTCACCGCGCCAGCATGGTCGATAGTGTTGGCAGGCTGATCAAACAACCGATCGGCAGCTTCTTCACCTGTCTGGTCATGGCCGTCGCGCTGAGTTTGCCGATGGGCCTGGCGCTGCTGCTGGACAACGTCGAGCGGCTCGGCGGGTCCTGGCAGCGTGCGGCGCAGATTTCACTGTTCATGCAGTTGGATGTGGATGCGCAGGAGGGCCAGGCGCTTCGCGAGCAGATCCTGGCGATGCCGGATGTGTCGGAAGCTGACTGGATCAGTCGCGAGCAGGCGCTGGAAGAGTTTCAACAGCTATCGGGACTGGGCGAGGCGCTGCGCGAGCTGCCGGAAAATCCTTTGCCCGGTGTGATCTTGGTGACGCCCAGCGAGGTCGACCGAGACAACCTCGAAGCCCTGCGCCAGCGCCTGGCCGACTTGCCCGGCGTGGAGCAGGCGCAGCTCGACCTGCTGTGGGTCGAGCGGCTGACGGCGATTCTGAAACTCGGCGATCGCTTCGTCTTCGGCCTCAGCCTGCTGCTTATCGCGACCTTGCTGCTGGTGATCGGCAACACCATTCGTCTGCACATCGAGAACCGCCGTACCGAGATCGAAGTGGTCAAGCTGGTCGGTGGAACCGATGGCTACGTACGGCGACCGTTTCTTTATATGGGAGCCCTGTACGGTCTGGGTGCCGGACTGATCGCCTGGTCGCTGCTGGCTTACGGGCTGGGCTGGTTGAACGAGGCGGTGACTGGCTTGGCCGGCCTGTATGGCAGTGACTTCGGTCTGGCCGGGGTGCCGGTCGGAGATGGCCTATCGCTGGTTCTCGGTGCCTTGCTGCTGGGCTATATCGGCGCCTGGCTGGCTGTTGCGCGGCATTTGAGTGAGCTTGCGCCGCGATGATAACTCATTGATATTTAAGTAATTTAATAGGTGTAAGGGAATTTTACCCCAAGCTTGCAGTCTCACCCGGCAATGCTAAACTGCTGCAGCTTCATTATTGGAGGACCTGCATGACAACTTCTCTGCAACCTGTTCAAGCCCTGGTCCCGGGAGGCAATCTCGAGGCCTACGTGCAGACGGTCAACAGCATTCCGCTGCTGACGGTCGAGCAGGAACGCGAGCTGGCTGAGCGCCTGTTCTATAAACAGGATCTCGAGGCCGCTCGCCAGATGGTGCTTGCCCACCTGCGTTTCGTCGTACACATCGCCCGCAGCTATTCCGGTTATGGTCTGGCCCAGTCCGACCTGATCCAGGAAGGTAACGTCGGCCTGATGAAGGCTGTCAAGCGCTTCAACCCCGAGATGGGTGTGCGCCTGGTGTCTTTTGCGGTGCACTGGATCAAAGCCGAAATCCACGAATTCATTCTTCGCAACTGGCGCATCGTCAAGGTCGCCACGACCAAGGCGCAGCGCAAGCTGTTCTTCAATCTGCGCAGCCAGAAGAAACGCTTGGCCTGGCTGAACAACGACGAAGTCGAGCGGGTTGCCGACAGCCTCGGCGTTGAAGCCCGTGAAGTGCGCGAGATGGAGAGCCGTCTGACGGGGCACGACATGGCGTTCGATCCGTCGGCCGACGCCGACGACGACAGTGCCTTCCAGTCGCCTGCGCATTATCTGGAGGATCATCGCTACGATCCGGCGCGGCAACTCGAGGACGCCGACTGGAGCGACAATTCCAACTCCAGCCTGCACGAGGCGCTGGAAACGCTGGACGAGCGTAGCCGGGATATCCTTCAGCAGCGCTGGCTGAGTGACAACAAGGCGACCCTGCATGACCTCGCCGCCAAATATGGGGTCTCCGCAGAGCGTATTCGCCAGCTGGAAAAGAACGCTATGAACAAGCTCAAGGGCTCGATTCAGGCCTGATTTTCCAGAGCCTAAGAGGGCGCTACAGGTTTTGCCTGTAGCGCCTTTTTTATACCTGTCAGGTCACGCCCTCGTCGGCAGCCCGCGTTCCGGCGGTTCAAGGAATGGACCGGGAGTTTTCCAGGGTATCGGTGAGTGCGATCAGCAGCTGCGCCGCGCTGATGGGTTTATGTAGCCAGGTGATGCTGGTATCGCTGTCGTTCTGCTCGAACTGGCTAGCGGCTGATATCACGATAATCGGTAATGCTTGCGTGTCGGGATTGCGGCGTACCTCGTCGATCAGCTCTTGCCCGCTGCCGTCGGGCAGATGCAGATCAAGTGTCATCGCCTCGTAGCGGACGCTGGCGAGCTTGCCCCGCGCGGCATGCAGACTCTGCACGCGATCGACCGAATAGCCGGCATCGCGCAGCATAAGGTGCAGCAACCGGCCAGTATCCGGCTCGTCTTCGACAACCAGTAGCCGCAGCTGGCCCTGGTCGGTCGCAGAGCCGGATGATTCGATTATCGGCAGTTCGCACCAGAACGTCGTGCCTTGACCCTCTGCTGTATCGAAGCCGACCCGCCCGCCCATTCGCTCGATGAACTCCTTGGTGATCGCCAATCCCAGGCCGGTACCGCCTTTCTGACGGCTGTCCGAGGCATCTGCCTGAGCGAATTTTTCGAATACCCGCGCCTGGAAGCCCTGGGGAATACCTGGGCCTTGGTCGGTAACGTTGATGCGCACATGGCCTGCATCGGGCAGACTGCAGTGCAATGTTACTTCACCACCTTCCGGGGTGTACTTGATGGCATTGGAGAGGAAATTGCTCAGCACCTGTTGCAGGCGCAGACCATCGACCCAAACGCTGACTGCGGCAGAGTTACGCAGTACGCAGTTCACGCCGAGATGGCTGGCGAAGGCTTGGTTGCTTGCCAGCGCCTCGTCCAGCAGTCGGCTGAGCGAATGTTCGCGCATATCGAACGACATCTTGCCCGCCGCGATTTTTTCCATATCCAGCAGGTCATTGATCAGATAACCCAGGCGCAGGCTGTTGCGATGAGCAATTTCCAGCATCTGCCGCATGGGTGGTGGCACCTCGCCCAGCGCGCCACCGGTAACCAGGCCCAGGGCACCACTGATCGAGGTCAGCGGCGTGCGCAATTCGTGGCTAACGGTTGAGACGAATTCGTCTTTCATCTGCTCGATGCGCTTGTGCTCGGTCAGGTCCATGCTGGTGCCGCTGATGCGCAGCGGCTGACCATTCCGATCGCGCTGGATATAGCCGCGGATCAGAGCTGGTATCACCTTTCCGCTTTTATGCTGGAAGCGTAGTTCGGTGGTGAAATGATCGACCGTCGAGAGCATGGTGTGCGCCAACTGCCTTTTGGCCTGAGGCAGGTCGTCAGGCACCAGAACCTGTTCCCATAGTTTCAGATCCGACTGCAGCTCGCCGGGGCGGTAGCCGAGCATGTGCCAGGCGCGCGGCGATGCGTAGAAGGTTGCGGCGTCGAGGTTCAGGTCCCAAAGGCCGTCGTTACTGCCTTTCAGTGCAAGACTCAAACGCTCCTCACTGAGCTGAAGGGCGCGTTTGTTCTCCCGGATATGCTCGGTCATCTGCTGCGCCAGCGCCTCGGCGCGGCTACGCCTTAGCGAGAGCGATGAGGTCAGGAAGAACAGCAGCAGGCTCAGGCCAATACCAAGGCCGATGACCAGCTCGTTGTTGACATGAAAGAAGCGATCATACTCCGGCAGGCTCTCCAGCCGCAGGGTCCATATCTGCCCGTAGAGGTCGAGCCGTGCGACTTCGCTGTGCCGGGCAGATTCGGCACGTGGCAGCTCACGACTGGCGAAGATGAGATTCTCTGGCCGTTCCTGGTCGCCGGCATAAATGTGCAAGCTGAGGTTCGGGTCGGCGGCTCCGAGAATTCCACGCATTAGATCGTCCATCCGATAGGGGCTATAGACGAAGCCTCGGAGCGCCTGCAGACGCTGTTGTGGCGAGTCGGTCGGCGCGCCAGGTAGGTACAGCGGCACATACATCAGTACGCCGGCCTGCACCTTTCCGTGGGTTTCCTGTCGGAGCGTGACCTTGCCGGTAATGCGGGTCTGCCCTGACTCGGCTGCTTGCAGCATGGCTTTCCGGCGCACCGGTTCGGCGAACATGTCATAGCCGAAAGCGGCGAGGTTGCGTTCACGGAACGGCTCAAGGTAGACGATGGGCGTGTAGAGCGCGCGATCCCTATCGAGTGGATGAACGTCGTAATCTGCGAATCCTTCGCCGCGGACGCTCTGGATGTGGGTCGCAAGACCTTCGGGGCGTACGGCCTTGGCGAATCCGACTCCCTGAATTCCGGGGTAGCGCTCGGCCAGTTGCAGGCGCTCGTTATAGGCGCGCCACTGTTCACGCGAGACCTCACCGCTGACGTCGAACAATCCTGTTGCGCCAAGTAAAACCTGCTCATGGTTGATCATGCGCTTGCCGATGGCTTCGGTGGTTTTTTCTACCATGAACTCGAATTGCTGGCCTGCGGCGCGATCTTCCTTCAGCTCCAGTTGCTTAAGGATGATCAACTGCACCAGCAATGTGAAAGCCAGGACGAGCCAGGCGATGCTGTTACGCCAGTTGAAGAGTTGCCGCACCTTGTTTAGGGGTGCGCTGTGTTCGATCACGGTTTCGCTCATGCTTTCGCTGCCATGCGTTCAGTGGCGAATGGGCGAGAAGATTACGGCATTGGTCCGTCTGCCCCGGCGGCCTTTCTGCGTGCGGGGGAAGCGCCGCGCATCTCGCAACATGTGAGTTTCAGCTTACTCGTTGAGATGGCTTACTGCCATAACGCTCCGTCAGGCCGCGCCGGTATCGCTGGCGTCGCTCAGTTTCGTCTGGCTGTGGATTCCCGCATGCTGTTCAGATAATGGCTACCGCCCAGCTGCCGTACCTGCTGGCGAATCCAGGCGGCGCGGCGGCGAACATGCGGGCCAGGCCGGCCGGCATTCCACTCGCGCGGATTGGGCAGCACGGCGGCTAGCTGGCTGGCCTGAGCGGCTGAAAGATAGGGCGCGCCGACATTGAAATGATGCCGCGCCGCCGCCTCTGCGCCGAAGATTCCGCTGCCCCATTCGACACTATTCAGGTAGACCTCAAGGATTCGCTGCTTCGGCCACAGGAGCTCGATCCAGCCAGTGAACCAGACCTCGAGCCCTTTTCGCACCCAACTGCGCCCGGACCAGAGAAACAGGTTCTTCGCCACCTGTTGGCTCAGGGTGCTGGCGCCCCGCAGCGAGCCACCGCGTTCGTTATGGGCGAACGCGGCGCGAATGGCAGCGATATCGAAGCCCCAATGGTCGGCAAATTTTTGATCTTCGGCGGCAATGACCGACATCTTCAGGTTGTCTGGCAATTCCTTCCATGGTCGCCAGGTGCGCTGAAGGTCGATGCTTTCGCCGCTGCTCCAGGATTCCAATTTGCGCTCGACCATAAGTGCGGTGAAGGGCGGCGGAACCCAGCGCAGCACCAATACCAGCAGCACGGAAAGCGCGGCCAGCCATAGCAGCAATTTAGAGAGGCGACGCAGCAGGGCTCGGAACATGGGTCGTGGTCGCAGCCAGGGAGAACGGGCATTATAACGGCGCTCAAACTTCCTGACCGGACACTACCGAATGATTCGTTCCTTTCTTCTGCTTGCCGCATTTTTCGGGCTGACCGGCGTTGCTCTAGGCGCCTTCGCCGCCCATGGCCTGAAAAGCCGCCTCGGCGCCGACTATCTCGCGGTGTTTCAAACGGGCGTGCAGTATCAGTTGATCCATGCGCTGGCGCTGTTTGGTGTGGCCCTGCTCGCACTGCACGCGCCGAGCCGTCTGCTGGTTGCGGCAGGTTGCCTCTTCGCGCTGGGCGTCCTGCTGTTCTCTGGCAGTCTTTACCTGCTCACCCTGACGGGTGTGGGCAAGCTCGGCATCATCACCCCAATCGGCGGCACGGCTTTTCTGGCGGGCTGGATCTGTCTGATGTTAGCGGCGTGGAACCTTCGAGGCTGACCACAGCGACGCCGGCGATACACGGATGAATGGCGACGCTCGCCGCCTTGGTGGTCCGGGTCGATCGGGCTAGAATGCTGGCCCCTTCGCAATGGTGGCGATCACTATGCACATTCAGTTGAACGGCGAGCGCTATGAGCTCCCTGACGGTCAGTCGGTGGCCGATCTGCTGCAACGCCTGGAACTGACTGGGCGCCGGCTGGCGGTCGAACTTAACCGCGACATCGTTCCACGCAGCCAACATGCCTTAACCGTGCTGGTCGAAGGCGACCAGATCGAAGTCGTGCATGCCATTGGTGGTGGTTAGCGGTCTACGCCGCATCGCATATTTTTTCCGGATGCCGCTCCGTGCGGCGGCGTACTTCTCGCTTTATAACGTCTGAACAGGATGGTCCCATGAGCCCAGTTCCGCACGACAAACCCTTTACGCTCGCTGGCCGCACTTATCAGTCGCGTCTGCTGGTGGGCACTGGCAAGTACAAGGATCTCGAAGAAACCCGCTCGGCGATCGAGGCCTCGGGCGCCGAGATCGTCACCGTGGCCGTGCGCCGCACCAATATCGGTCAAAATCCGGGCGAGCCGAATCTGCTCGACGTCATCTCGCCGGACCGCTACACCATTCTTCCGAATACCGCCGGCTGCTATGACGCCGACGAGGCCGTCCGTACCTGTCGTCTCGCCCGCGAGCTGCTCGACGGGCACAAGTTGGTCAAGCTGGAAGTTCTGGCCGACCAGAAAACCCTATTTCCCAACGTGATCGAAACCCTCAAGGCCGCTGAAGTGCTGGTCAAGGACGGTTTCGATGTGATGGTCTACACCAGCGACGATCCGATCATCGCGCGCCAGCTGGCCGACATGGGTTGTATCGCGGTGATGCCGCTGGCCGGTTTGATCGGCACCGGCTTGGGCATCTGTAATCCTTACAACCTGCGCATCATCCTTGAAGAAGCCAAGGTGCCAGTGCTCGTCGACGCGGGTGTGGGCACGGCGTCCGACGCGACCATCGCGATGGAGCTGGGCTGTGAGGCGGTGCTGATGAACAGCGCCATCGCCCATGCGCAGAATCCGGTGTTGATGGCCGAGGCCATGAAGTACGCCATCGATGCTGGACGTCTAGCCTATCTGGCGGGGCGTATGCCGAAGAAACTCTATGCCAGCGCCTCTTCGCCTCTGGAAGGCCTGATCCGCTAATTTCTCCCTTCCTAGCCGCGCGCTCATCCAATCGCGCGGCTGGTCATTGTTATTTTGCAGGTTCGTTCATGAGTGACACTTCCATCCCGGCCGATGGCCAACGGCGCATGCGCACCATCAAAAGTTTCGTGATGCGTGCAGGACGCATGACCGAAGGTCAGCAGCGCGGCCTGGATCAAGGCTGGCCGCGGTTCGGCCTCGAATTGGGTGATGGCCTGCGCGACTTCGGCCAGGTGTTTGGCCGGCAGGCGCCGCGGACATTCGAAATCGGCTTCGGTATGGGTCATTCCACATTGGAAATGGCCGCGGCAGCGCCTGAGCAGGATTTCATCGGCGTGGAAGTGCATTCGCCAGGAGTGGGTGCGCTGCTGAGCGGACTTCTGTCACAAAATCTCGATAACGTGCGGGTCTACAGTTGCGATGCGCTTGAAGTGCTGCGTGAATGCGTCCCCGACGCCAGCCTGGACCGGGTCTTGCTGTTTTTCCCCGACCCCTGGCACAAAAGTCGCCACCACAAGCGGCGCATCGTCCAGCCGGCATTCGCCGAACTGGTGCGACAGAAACTCAAGATTGGTGGTGTGCTGCATATGGCGACCGATTGGGAGCCCTATGCCGAGTACATGCTCGACGTCATGAGCGTCGCGCCTGGTTATCGCAACCAGGCTGCAAACGGGCAGTACATTGAACGTCCGCAGGAGCGCCCGACGACCAAGTTCGAGCGCCGCGGTGAGCGCCTGGGCCACGGGGTCTGGGATCTGAAGTTCGAACGCATCGACTGACTAGCAAGCGTGGGTGCCATAGCTGCGCCCGCTAGAGCCGTTTCACGCGGCCCAAGGAAGATCTGAAAACAACGAATGCCAGGACGGCACAACCTCCCCAACGCCTCAAGAGAGCCCTGCCTGCTGGCAGCGGTCGTTACGTGCGGCGTGCCCGTTGCGCTGCAAAGGAGCAAAAATGTTTAGAAAGTTTGGAATTCTGCTACTGGCGGCCTGCGCCAGTCAGGCACAGGCCAAGGTGGATGAAACCCAGGCCGCGCGCCTGGGGCAGGACCTGACCCCGCTGGGGGCCGAGCGGTCGGCCAACGCCAGCGGTAGCATCCCGGCCTGGACTGGTGGGGTACAGCCGCCGGCCAGCTACTCGGTCGGAATGCATCATCCGGACCCGTACGCGGCCGATCCGGTGCTTTATCGGGTCGACAGCCGCAATGTCGCGCAATACGCCGCGCTCCTGCCCGAAGGCCTGCGGGCGCTGATCGAGCGGCATCCGGACTTTCATCTGCGCGTATTTCCGTCACGCCGCAGCGCCGCGGCCCCACAGCGCATCTATGACGAGACGCGCGCCAACGCCGTGTCTGCCGAACTGATTGCCAACGGCAACGGAATCAAGGGCGCTGTCGCCGGTATCCCGTTTCCGCTACCGCAAGACGGCATGGAAGTGATCTGGAACCACATCCTTCATTACAAGGGTGAGCAGACCCACATGATCAACAACCAGGCCGTGGTGATCAACGGCAGGGCCAACCTGATCAAGCGGGACCGGCATATCTATTACGTCTACAACCGTGAGGGAATGGACAAAGCGCAGCTGGACAACACCCTTCTTTATTACAAGTACCGGGTCACCGCACCGGCGAAGCTGTCTGGCACCTCGCTGGTCGTGCAGGACCCAATGGATCAGGTGCTGGCGATCCGCAAGGCTTGGCGCTACAGCCCGAGCGACCGGCGTGTGCGGCGTTTGCCTTCGCTGGCCTACGACTCGCTGCAGCCGGACACCAGCGGGCTGGCCACGGCTGACGTGGTCGACTCCTTCAATGGCGCCCCGGATCGCTATGAATGGAAGCTGGTCGGCAAGCGCGAAATGCTGGTGCCCTACAACAGCTACGCGGTTCATCAGCAGGGCATCCCTTACGAATCGATCGTCGGCCCACGCACGCTGAACCCCGAACTGCTGCGCTATGAACAGCATCGCGTCTGGATCGTCGAGGCTACGCTGCGCAAGGGCTTCAGCCATCCTTACGACATGCGCCGGTTCTACATTGACGAAGACAGCTGGCAGATTCTGGCGGTCGATCTGTACGACGAGAACAACGAGCTGATCGGCCTGCAGGAAAGCCATCCGATCAGCTATTACGAGGTGCCAATGTTTGGCAGCACGCTAGAGACGCTGTACCACCTGAAGGACGACAACTATTTCGTCGACGGACTCGACAACAACGAGCCGATGTACGACTTCAACGCCAAAATGGGGCCACGAGACTTCTCGCCAGCAGCGCTACGTCGGGGCGCCAACTAAGCGATTGGTGCATGCCAAAAGAAAACCGCCTGTTCACAGACTGTTCAGGCGGTTTTTTTATGTCAGGGGTGCGGTCAGTTGCGGTCGGCGACCACGCCAATGATAAACAGCACCAACAGCAGCACCGGTGCCAGGGTGTAGTTGTTGAACTGAGCCAGGCCTTTGGCTAGCCAAGGGCTGAGATAGATGATGCCGAGGCCGTAGACCAGTGCGCAGAACACCACGAAGGCCAGCGTGCGCAGGACAAAGTTCAGTCCGCCAATGTTCTTCTGTACCCAGGCGTTCAGCGCCGGGCCGAATAGCACGAAGAGCGTGGCCATGATCGCCAGGGAAATGTCGAACAGGTGGTGACGGCTCCAGCGCGACAGGGTGGCGATGAGGTCGAGTACAAGATCCATGCGGGGTCCTTAGGGCAGGAAAAGTTGCAGCAGGTCGTTCAGAAATAGTTGGCCTTTGGCTGTGGCGACCAGTCGTTCCGGATCGCTTGCCAACAGGCCTCGGGCTTCGGCTTTGCGTCGGGCTTCGGCTAGCAAATCCAGCGGCAGACCGGTGCGCTGAGTGAACAACAGCGCAGGGACACCGTCAGTGAGGCGCAGCACATTCATCAGGAATTCGAACGGTAATTCGTTCTGCTGGAGGCGTTTGTCGCCAGCACGAAAGCGCTTTGCCGGATCGAGATAATCCCGGGGCAGGCGAGTCTTCCAGTTGCGCCGAATCTGCCCGTCGGGCCGGGTCGACTTGCCGTGCGCCCCAGCGCCGAGGCCGAGGAAATCGCCGAAGGTCCAGTAGTTCAGGTTGTGCCGCGCCTGGCGTCCGGGTTGTGCGTAGGCGGACGTCTCATACTGACCGTAGCCGTGCCCCGCCAGTAATGCCTGGCCGGCTTCCTGGATATCCCATAGCGTTTCGTCTTCTGGCAACTTGGGTGGTTTGCTCCAGAACTCGGTGTTCGGCTCGACGGTGAGCTGGTACCAGGACAGGTGCGTCGGTTGCTGTGCAATGGCAATGCGCAAATCGCTCAGCGCATCGTCCAGGCTCTGCTCAGGCAGCCCGTGCATCAGGTCGAGGTTGAAATTATCGAAGCCGGCTGCGCGCGCCATATCCGCGGCACGAATGGCTTCGTCGCCGTCGTGGATGCGGCCCAGCGCCTTCAGCTTGGCGGCTTGAAAGCTCTGGACGCCAATCGACAGACGATTGATTCCGAGGCTGCGATAGTCGCGGAATTTCGCCTGTTCGAAGGTGCCTGGGTTGGCCTCCAGGGTGATCTCGATGCCTTCGGCAAATCCTACCCGCTGCTCCAGCCCATCGAGAATCCGGCCCAGTGCCTCGGCGGAAAACAGGCTCGGGGTGCCGCCGCCGAAGAAGATCGAGGTGAACTTGCGGCCCTGCACCTGATCCAGCTCGCATTCAAGATCGGCGAGCAGCGCAGCGATATAGGCGTCTTCAGGCAGATCCGGGCCAGCGGCGTGTGAGTTGAAGTCGCAGTACGGGCATTTGCGCACGCACCAGGGGATATGGATGTAGGCCGCTAGAGGCGGCAGCTCGATCGCTTGTGCCTGGTCTTCGCTGGACGCTAGAGGCTGAACGAGGGTGTCGCTTTTTCTTCCAGCATTCAGCCTTGGGTCTTTAGCGGTTTTCAAGCGATCCCCAACCGCGCTTTCAGCAACCTCATGGCCCGGGCGCGGTGGCTGAGCTGGTTTTTGTCCGACGGAACCATCTCGGCGCTGGAGCAGTCGCGCTCCGGTACCCAGAACAGCGGGTCATAGCCGAAGCCATGTTCACCCTGGGCCGCATGGAGGATACGGCCATGCCACAGGCCTTCGCAGATGATCGGCAACGGGTCGTCGGCATGTCGGAGCAGCGCGAGTGCACAGACGAACTGAGCGCCACGCTCTGCATCCGGCACGTCTTTCAGTGCATCCAGCAGCTTGGCGTTGTTCGCCGCATCGCCCTGGCCGTTTGCGTAGCGCGCCGAGTAAATGCCCGGCGCGCCGCCGAGGTGGTCCACGGCCAGTCCCGAGTCGTCGGCGAGCGCCGGCAATCCGGATATTCGCGTCGCGTTTCGCGCTTTGAGAATGGCGTTCTCGACGAAGGACAGACCGGTTTCTTCCGGCTCTACATCACTGAATTCGCCAATCGAGCGCACATGCACCGCGTCGCCCAGCATGGCCTGTAGTTCCTTGAGCTTGCCGGCGTTATGACTGGCCAGCACCAGTTCTTTAAAAGGCATCATTCGTCCGGGAAGAATTCTTGGGTGAAGTCGAAGTTGATCGGGGCGGCGCCCGTCGGCTGAACGTTCAGGTTGAAGCGCAGCGTCTCGCGCGATTCGAACGGGAACTGAGCGAGGTAGTAGATGGCCTCGTCGCCTTCCTTGAGCTGCTTGAACGTCAGTGGGTAATCCTGGCCCAGCAGGTTCTTCACCGTGCCGCTGACCTGCGCAGCCACTGGCTTGCCAGCCTTGAGCACCGAGACGTTGACCACGCCCTGGGCCTTGCTGCGCACCAGTCCGGCGGCAGCGGCGATGTCGGGCTGCAAGAAGCTCGAATTGAAGGCGATGTAATGCACGTCGTGTTGACCGACGCTGTGTTTGCGTTCGGCCAGTGCAGGCAAGGCGAACAGTAGAGTGAGCAGGTAGATCAGGCTGCGTTTCAAAAATAGTTCTCCATATGAAGCAGGTCAGCGGGCGGGCCCGGTGACGCGATAGATGCCGATTTCCCCAATCAGGTTGGGCCAGATGCGGCTCGCCAGACCATGCTTGTGATGCCGGTCAACGGCGAGGCGTTCGAGTACACGGGCACCGCGCTCCCGGCACAGCCTTTCGAAATCCTCGAAGGTACAGAAGTGAATATTTGGCGTGTTGTACCACGTGTAGGGGAGAAATTCTGACACCGGCATGCGGCCCTTGCTGGCCAGGTACCAGCGGCAACGCCAGTGACCGAAGTTAGGAAAAGTAATAATGCATTCGCGGCCGACTCGGAGCATTTCCTTGAGCAACTCATCGGGGTAATGAACCGCCTGCAGGGCCTGGGTCATGACCACCATGTCGAAGCTGTCGCTGGCGAAGTTGCCCAGGCCCTTGTCGAGGTCCTGTTCGATGACATTGACGCCCTTTTCGATACAGGCCGCGATGTTGTCAGGATCGATTTCCAGGCCGTAGCCACTGACCTGCTTGTTGTCTCGCAGCCAGGCCAGCAAATCGCCGTTGCCGCAACCGAGGTCGAGCACACGGCTACCCGCCGGTATCCAGTCTTGGATGATTTCCAGATCGGCGCGCATGTGGGTTCCTTATACGGCGATGCGGTTCATGTAACCGCGAAAGGCTTGTAGATAGCGGGGGATCGGGATCAGGAACGCATCGTGGCCCTGGGGCGCGTCGACTTCCAGATAGCAGACGTTCTTGCGTGCCGCCATCAGTGCGTCGACGATCTCATGCGAGCGCTCCGGCGAGAAGCGCCAGTCGGTGGTGAAGGAGATCACGCAGAAATCCGCCTTGGCGGTCGACAGGGCGCTGGCCAGATCGTCGTCATAAGCCGCGGCAGGGTCGAAATAATCCAGTGCCTTGGTCATCAGCAGATAAGTGTTTGCATCGAAGCGACTGGAAAATTCCTCGCCCTGGTAGCGTAAATAGCTCTCAACCTGGAATTCGACGCTGTTGAAGTCATAGTTGAGCTTCTCGCTCTTCAGGCCGCGGCCGAACTTGGTACCCATGGCGTCATCGGACAGATACGTGATGTGTCCAACCATTCGGGCCAGCATCAGCCCGCGCTTGGGAATTACGTTCTGCTCCTGAAAATGCCCGCCATGGAATTCAGGGTCGGACAGAATCGCCTGACGCGCCACCTCGTTGAAGGCGATGTTCTGCGCCGACAGCTTGGGCGCCGAAGCAATGGCCACGCAGTGACGGATCCGCTCCGGATAGCTCATGGTCCACTGCATCGCCTGCATGCCGCCAAGGCTACCGCCGACGACAGCCGCCCATTGTTCGATACCCAGCACATCGGCCAGTCGCGCCTGGCTGTTGACCCAATCTTCCACCGTGACTACCGGGAAGTCCGCGCCGTAAGGCTTGCCCGTCAGCGGATTGATGCTGCTTGGACCGGTCGAGCCGTTGCAGCCGCCGAGGTTGTTCAGGCTGACCACAAAGAAGCGGTTGGTATCGATTGCCTTGCCTGGGCCGATGCAGCTGTCCCACCAGCCCGGTTTGCGCTCTTCCATATCGTGGAAGCCGGCCGCATGGTGATGGCCGGACAGGGCATGGCAGATCAGCACGGCATTGCTGCGTGCGGCGTTCAGTTCACCGTAGGTTTCGTAGATCAGCTGGTAGTCGTTGAGCGTGCGGCCACAGGCGAGTGCCAGCGGCTCGGCGAAGTGCGCGACCTTCGGACTCACCAGACCAACGGAATCGGCTGGAATAGCAGTGGGCATCGACCCTGGCTCGTGCTGGAAGAAGGCGGCAAAGTCTAAAGGTTAGCGCGCGCCAATTCATCCTCAAATCGCAACGCCAGATTAACCCACAACGGCGCCGGTAAGACTGACCACCTTACCTTGGCGGCGGATCGGCGCCGGGCGTCGCAGCAGCCGCAGCATTTCGCCGGCCTGCGCCAGTTGCTCTTCCAGCTCAAGACTGTAGCGTGCCAACAGGCGACCGCGCTGGCTGCTTTGCTGGCTGTCCTGCGCCAGGCTCTTAAGGCGCAGCATGTGCGCTTCGAGTTGCTGTTTATGCTCCAGCGAATGCTGCATCAGTGGCATCAGGGCTTCGCTGGCCCACTGCTCGGCTTCCTGGCGCAGACGCTGATGCATTCCAATTACCTCCTGCACCAGGGTGGCGAAGAAGCGCCGGGTCAGGGTGCGCTGCTCAGTGAGCAAAGTCTTGAGCTGCAGGCGAAACTGATCGGCCTTGTTCTGCAAGCCCTTGAGCTCCTTCTGGTAGGGTGCAAGGCGGAACAGCGGCGCGTCCACGCCGTGCAAGGGGTTCTCTTCGTTGTGGCGGCGGTAAATCGCCGACACCATTTTGTTCGCCAGTACCGCCTCATTCTCGAGCGCGCCCAGATCCTGCTCGACTGAGCGGAAGAAGTGCAGAATGCTGAGATTGATGCCCAGTGTGGTTAGGCTGCCGGTCAGGCTGCGACGCAGGCGGGTCAGATGCTCTTCCAGGCGTTCGGCCCGCACCGTCCCACGTAATAGTTCACCTTGGCGTTGCAACAGGCGCTGGTTGGTTTTCAGTTGCAGCAGACGCTTGTGGTGCTGATTGTGATCGTGGCGAGTGCGGGCGGTTAGCTCCACCAGCATTTGGCCGCGGTCCTGACGACGACTATCGAGCAGCTCGCTCTGCTCGCGCACCTTGTTCAGGCGCTCAGTCAGGATGTGTTGGCTGTTCTGCAGCAAAGCCAGAACCTGGCGCACCACTTGTTGTTCGAGCAGGCGCTCCTTCTGTGCCAGGATGCGTTCGCAAAGCAGCTGTTCCAGTGCCGCCAGTTGACTGCGCTCCAGCAGCGCCTGGTCGCCACGGATCTTGGCCAGCAGCGCCTGTTTGGCCGACAGGGGCAGCACATCTTCGACAGCGATGCCCAGTTGCTGTGCGGTGCTGGTCTGCATCTGTTGAATCGCGGCCTGGACGAACGCATCGCCTGAGACGTCGTCCCAGAGCACATCGATCTTGTTCAGTACGGCGAACAGACGGTTCCGGTTGCCATCGTCGAGCTGGCGGATATGTTGTTGCCAGATATCCATGTCACTGGCGCTAACGCCGGCATCGGCCGACAGCAGAAAAATCACCGCCTGGGCATTCGGCAGCATCGAAAGGGTGAGTTCCGGCTCGCTACCCAGCGCGTTGAGGCCGGGCGTATCGAGGATGCGCAGGCCCTGACGCAGCAGTGGGTGGTCGAAGTTGACCATGGCATGCCGCCAGGCCGGCACCAGCACCTCGCCGACGATATCCGAGCTTTCCAGTGAGTCGGGGTGAAAGCCGAGCTGAATGGCTTGGTCCGTCGGCATCGACTTGGTTGCGGCAACCTGGGTGAAGGCTTCGACCATGTTGTCCGGATTGTCGGGCTCCAGCGGAATGTCCCGCCAGAAATGAGGGGCGCGCTTGAGCTGAGCGATGCTGGTGTCTTCCAGGCGCGATTCGATGGGTAGCAGGCGAATATAAGAGCGTTCCGCGCGCGGATCGAAGAATAGTTCGGTGGGGCACATGGTGGTGCGACCCGCCCGCGAGGGCAGAATGCGCTGGCCGTAGCTAGAAAAGAATAGGCTGTTGATCAGCTCGGTCTTGCCGCGTGAAAACTCGCCGACGAACGCCAGGGTAATGTGATCGGTGCGCAGCAACTTCAGCGCGCGTTCCAGTCTTGCTTCGACCGCGTCGGAGGTCAGGCGGTTATGCGCTAGCCAGCTGCGGTAGCGGGTGATTTCACGAATCAGGTCGCGTTTCCAGGCGACATAGGCATCCACCTGCCGGTCGAGTCGTTCCATGATCGTGATGTTCCTGATAGGCGTAATCGGGCGATTATCCCAGTCGCCTTGTGTGGGTCAATCAAGCTGCTGTGAACTACCGCCCAAAGGCTGCATGAGGCGAATGGGCGGTAGCAACTTTTAAATCAGCGAGCGCAGGATGTTGGGCATGTGGCTCATCATGGCCAGGTTGTTGATTACCAACATATCCAACAGCTTTATCGCGAGGAACGCGAAGATCGGTGATATATCCAGCCCGCCAAGATTAGGCAGCAGGCGGCGAAAGGGCGCTAGCGCCGGCTCGCATATCTGGCTGACCAACTGGGCGCCAGGATTGTGGCTGCCGGGCGCAACCCAAGACAGAATCACACTGATGATCAGCGCGTAGAAGAAAATGTTGAGGAACAGGCCGGTGACACCAATCATGGCCCAGACCAGCAGCTGTAGCGGATTGCCGATAGTGCCGTAAGCGATCATCAGGATCGCCGCCATCAGCAGTATCTGCACAATGATTGCAAGTACCAATGACGACAGGTCGAGCCCGCCGATGCTGGGAATCACCCGGCGCAACGGCCGTAGCAAGGGGTGAGTGGCACGCACGATGAACTGACTCAGCGGGTTGTAGAAATCGGCCCGGACCAATTGCAGGATGAAGCGCAGCAGCACGATCAGCAGGTAAAGGCTGCCGAGCGTCTGGATGATCAGGATCAGGGCTTGCGAGAGTTGCGACATGAAGATTCCTTATTTGCCCAATTGTTCGGCGAGTTCGGCCGAGCGTTGCGCGGCTGCGTTTACCGCCTGTTGTACCAGGGTCTCGAAGCCGCCTGCCTGAAAGGCTTTGATCGCCGCTTCGGTGGTTCCGTTCGGTGACGTAACCCGGCGCCGTAGTTCCGCTGCTTCTAGATCATTCTCACAGGCCATTCGCGCCGCGCCCAGCGCGGTCTGCAACGTCAGTTGAGCGGCAGTGGCGCGCGGCAATCCGAGCTGTTCGCCAGCTGCCGTCATGGCTTCGATCATCAAAAAGAAATACGCCGGTCCACTGCCGGATACGGCGGTAACGGCGTCGATCAGGCTTTCCTCATCGAGCCACAGCGCCACGCCGACCGCCGACAGCAACTGCTCAGCCTGCTGCTTTTGCGTGTCGCTGACCTGGGCGTTGGCGTAGAGCCCGCTGACACCCTGACGCAACAGTGAAGGCGTGTTCGGCATGCAGCGCACGATTGCCCGCGGCGCTTGCTCGCCCAGCCAGTGTTGGAGGCTCGCGCAATTGATGCCGGCAGCGATCGAAACGATCAGCTGATCTGATTGCAGATGAGCGCCCAAGTCCCGGCAGACGATTTGCATCACCTGCGGCTTAACGGCCAGTACCACCAAATCGGCGTTGGCCACGGCCTGGCCGTTGCTCTCAAAGGTCTCGATTCCGTGGGTAGTTTCAAGCTCTGCGCGCTTGTCTGCACCGGGATCGCTGGCGCAGATGGACCTGGCTGGAATGCCTTGGGCTCGCAGCCCGCCGATCAGGCTCGCGGCCATATTGCCGCCGCCAATGAAGGCGATACGGGGAGTGCTCATGCGTGAGTTCCTTTAATCATGCGGAGGGGCGACCGTAGCTGTCTGCGACGGATAAGCGCGGGCGCCGAACAGGGCAGTGCCGATGCGGACCCAGGTGGCACCTTCGGCGATGGCGGCCTCCAGGTCCTGGCTCATGCCCATGGAAAGTGTATCGAGACCGAGGCCGAGTTCGCTTTGCAACTGACCCAAGCGGGCGAACGCGGCGCGTTGCTCGGCGAGGTCTTCGGTCGGTTCGGGAATTGCCATCAGCCCGCGCAGCCGCAGACGAGGCAGCATGGCAATTGCGCGGGCTAGCACGGGCACGTCCTGCGGCTCACAGCCCGACTTGCTGGCCTCGCCGCTGACGTTGACCTGTAGACAGATGTTGAGTGCCGGCAATTCGGCAGGCCGCTGATCGGATAGGCGCTGGGCGATCTTCAGGCGATCAACTGAGTGAACCCAGTCGAAGTGCTCGGCGATCGACTTGGTCTTGTTCGACTGAATGGGGCCAATGAAATGCCAGACAAGAGGGAGGTTGGAGAGATCGGCCTGTTTTTCGAGCGCTTCCTGCAAGTAGTTCTCGCCGAAATCGTGCACGCCGGCGTCGCAAGCCTGGCGAATGGCGTCGGCCGATTGCGTCTTGCTCACCGCCAACAGGCGCACCTCGTCGGGATCGCGCGCTACAGCTTGCGCCGCCTCACGGATGCGCGCTGTGACCTTTGCAATATTGCTCTCTATCGTGGACATTACCTGCGCCTGCCACCTTAGGGTCTGCGCGGCATTCTACCTGCTTGCTTGTAATTGGGGAGTCCCATGGATATCACAGAGCTGCTGGCCTTCAGTGCCAAGCAGGGTGCGTCTGACCTGCACCTTTCGTCCGGCTTGCCGCCAATGATCCGCGTTGACGGCGATGTTCGCCGGATCAACCTTCCGGCGATGGATCACAAGCAGGTACACGCGCTGATCTACGACATCATGAACGACAAGCAGCGCAAGGATTTCGAAGAGTTCCTCGAGACCGACTTTTCCTTTGAAGTGCCTGGCGTGGCGCGTTTCCGGGTCAACGCGTTCAACCAGAACCGCGGTGCCGGCGCGGTGTTCCGGACCATTCCGTCCAAGGTCCTGACCATGGAGGATCTCGGCATGGGTGAGGTTTTCCGCAAGATTACCGATGTGCCGCGCGGCCTGGTGCTGGTGACCGGCCCTACCGGTTCGGGCAAGTCGACCACCCTGGCGGCGATGCTCGACTACCTGAACAACACCAAATATCACCACATTCTCACTATCGAAGACCCGATCGAATTCGTTCATGAGTCGAAGAAGTGCCTGGTTAACCAGCGCGAGGTGCATCGCGACACCCTGGGCTTTTCCGAAGCGCTGCGCTCGGCGCTGCGGGAAGACCCGGACATCATCCTCGTCGGTGAGATGCGCGACCTGGAAACCATCCGCCTGGCGCTCACCGCGGCGGAAACCGGGCACCTGGTGTTCGGTACCCTGCACACCACCTCGGCTGCCAAGACCATCGACCGTGTAGTCGACGTGTTCCCGGCGGAAGAAAAATCCATGGTCCGCTCGATGCTTTCCGAGTCGCTGCAGGCGGTGATTTCCCAGACCTTGCTGAAGAAGGTCGGCGGCGGCCGGGTGGCGGCCCACGAAATCATGATCGGTACTCCGGCGATCCGTAACCTGATCCGCGAGGACAAGGTGGCGCAGATGTATTCGGCGATTCAGACCGGTGGTTCGCTGGGCATGCAGACGCTCGATTCATGCCTCAAGGGTTTACTTGCCAAGGGTCTTGTCTCTCGAGATAGCGCCAAGGAAAAAGCCAAGCAGCCGGAAAACTTCTAACCTCAGCAGGAAGCCTGGCTGCGCGATCGCCAGCGCCTCCGTTTCGCTTCAACGCGGCTTTGCCAGACTACGAGAACGATGATGGAATTCGAGAAACTGTTGCGCCTGATGGTGGAAAAGGGCGGCTCCGATCTGTTCATTACCGCTGGTGTGCCGCCGTCGATGAAGGTCAACGGCAAGATCATGCCGGTGAACAAAACGCCGATGTCGCCGGAGATGACTCGCGAAACCGTGCACGCGGTCATGAACGAGCAACAGCGCCGGGAGTTCGCTGAAAACCACGAATGCAACTTCGCCATCAGCGCGAGGGGCATCGGCCGTTTTCGTGTCAGTGCGTTTTACCAGCGCAATCTCGCCGGCATGGTGCTGCGGCGCATCGAGACCAATATCCCGACGCTCGAAGATCTCAAACTTCCGGACGTACTGAAGAAGCTGGCCATGACCAAACGCGGGCTGGTTCTGTTCGTCGGTGCGACCGGTACCGGCAAGTCGACCTCGTTGGCGGCGATGATCGGTTACCGCAACAAGAATTCCAGCGGGCACATCATCTCCATCGAAGACCCTATCGAGTTCATCCATCAGCACCAAAGCTGTATCGTCACCCAACGCGAAGTTGGCATCGACACCGATTCCTTCGATGTAGCGCTGAAGAACACCCTGCGACAGGCGCCCGACGTGATTCTCATCGGTGAGGTGCGGACCCGCGAGACCATGGACTACGCGGTCGCGTTCGCCGAGACCGGGCATCTTTGCCTGGCGACCTTGCACGCGAACAACGCCAACCAGGCGCTGGACCGGATCATCAACTTCTTCCCCGCCGACCGGCAGCAACAGGTCTGGATGGACCTGTCGCTGAACCTCAAGGCTATCGTTGCCCAGCAACTGATTCCAACGCCCGACGGCAAGGGCCGTCGCGCGGTCATCGAGGTGCTGATCAACACCCCGCTGGCCGCCGATCTGATCCGCAAGGGCGAGGTACACGAGCTCAAGGGGCTGATGAAGCGCTCCACCGATCTGGGCATGCAGACCTTCGATCAGGCGCTTTACAACCTCTATGTGCAAGGTGAAATCACCTACGAAGACGCCTTGCTGCACGCCGACTCGTCCAACGACCTGCGCCTGATGATCAAGCTGGGCTCGGAAACCGACGGTGAGCACCTGAGTAGCGTCTCCCAGGGGCTGACGCTGGAGGTCAGCAATGACGATCCGGGGCGCAGCTTTCGCTAGTCGTTGCGCTAACGAGGCCGGCCGATACGCTTGCCGGCCTTATTGGTCACGCTGTCGGCTTGGCCGTCACATTGTGCCCCGGCTCGCGCGCGACTCATGAGTTGAGGAATCAGCATTCCTTCCGGCAGATTCTTCCAGAAGCGCACTGGCAGATTGCTCTGCATCACGCCGCGATTGAGTCGAGCCGGATTAAAGGTGCTTTCGTAGTAGGTCTTCCACAGTTCTACGCCAGGATCTTTTGCTGTCTGCGCCAGCTGTCGCCAAGCGGGCGGACAAGGATTGGCGTAATGCATGTCCTGTCCATCCCATAGCACTGCATCATTCGGCGTTGCAATCAGCCAGGAATGTAGCCCCATCCGTTCGGCGAAGTGCGGTGCCGCACTGCACAGGATGTCGTGCGCAGGCTCGAACCAGGCCACATAGTCCGGAGCGCTCTCGGAGCTTGCCGGGCTGAAGCGTAGAAAGGCATGCATATGATGCGCTTCGCGGCGTACCGCCTTGATTCGCGAATGCAGTTCGCTGCCATCGATATCGCCGACTAGCCGAGCCGTTTGATCGCCTTTGACGACCCGCCAGAGGATGCGATACAGCAAGCTCCAGCGGTCATCGATGCGGAAGCGCGCCGCGTTTTCCAGCTCGACGACCAATTGCCGCGGGATGCGTACCGGTGGCGCCGGCTCGATCGGTTCGAGCGCATCGGGCTCATCGAACAGGCCGCCTGCATCGCTACCGCCAAGCCACTCTGCCTGGTGGGGCGCGACCCCGCAGCGGAGCAGATCACGCGCGGCGTCGCGCCAGCCAGCGAAGCTGCCGTCGAAGCTTATCTGACGCATCACCATAGCCCCATCTGCACAGGACCTTCGCTGAACTGATGGCGTAAGGCGGCGGATTCCAGGTTCGCCAGGTTCGGTCGGTAGTCCTGGGTGATGACGAAAGGTTTGGCTTTTTCCAGCGAGCAACGAAGGCGTGTCAGGTCTTCGAAGCGGATGCGCTTTTGCCGGCGCAGGGCGACCAGGCGTTTGGCGCTGAGTATTCCAATCCCGGGGATGCGCGCAATCAGCGCCGGCTCGGCCCGGTTCAGGTCGACAGGAAAATGCTCGCGGTTGAAAAGCGCCCAGGCGAGTTTCGGGTCTATATCGAGCGCTAGATTCCCTGGCCCTGTGAGCAGTTCGCCGGCCTTGAAGCCGTAGCCGCGCATGAGAAAGTCGGCCTGATACAACCGATGCTCACGCAACAGTGGCGGCGCCTCGAAGGGAACGGTCTTGGGACTGTGTGGGATGGGGCTGAACGCCGAGTAATAGACGCGGCGCAGGCGGAAATCACCATATAACGCCTGTGCGGTATGCAGGATGGTGCTGTCGTCGGTTGCGTCGGCACCGATGATCATCTGCGTGCTTTGCCCGGCAGGAGCGAAACGCGGCGCGCTTTTTTCTGCATTGGCTTCGGTCTCGCCCTGGTGGATCGACTGCATGGCCTGCTTGATGGTCACGACCTGCTTTTCCGGCGCCAGGCGGATCAGGCTGCTTTCGGTAGGTAGTTCGATATTGACGCTGAGGCGGTCGGCGTAACGGCCGGCTTCTGCAATAAGCTGCGGATCAGCGTCGGGAATGGTCTTCAGATGGATGTAGCCCCGAAACTCGTGCTCCTCGCGCAACAGCTTGGCCACGCGGATCAGCTGCTCCATGGTGTAGTCCGCCGAGCGAATGATCCCGGAACTGAGAAACAGGCCGCTGATGCAGTTGCGGCGGTAGAAGTCCAGGGTCAGCGTGACTACTTCTTCGGGCGTGAAACGGGCGCGAGGCACGTCGCTGGAGCGCCGATTTACGCAGTACTGGCAGTCGTACAGGCAGAAATTGGTCAACAGAATCTTTAGCAGCGCCACGCAGCGGCCGTCGGGCGTAAAGCTGTGGCAGATGCCCATGCCATCGGTGGCGCCCAGTCCGCTTCGGCCTTTTGAACTGCGCTTTGGCGCGCCACTGCTAGCGCAGGACACGTCGTATTTAGCAGCATCGGCGAGTACGCTAAGTTTATCGATTAGTTGCATATCGGCTGTCGTGATACTGTTTGTGCATACAGTATCACGACTGTTTCATGGAGCAACGTCCACTCGGCAGAAGGTCTGAGCCGCAGGAATTCAGATAAGCTGAACGACGCAACGCCAAAACAGATAGAGAGGCTCAGATGCGGCAGAACACCCATAGCAAGTTGATCGGATATCTCCTGTGGATTTTTGGATTCCTCGGTTCGCACCGCTTCTACTACGGCAAGCCGATCACCGGCACCATCTGGTTCTTTACGCTCGGCCTGTTTTTTATTGGCTGGATCATCGATCTGTTTCTAATCCCCTCCATGGATCGCGAGGCCGACCTGCGCTTTCAACCTGGCCCGATTGATTACACAGTCGCCTGGATTCTGCTGACCTTTCTAGGGATTTTTGGCGTGCACCGGATGTACCAGGGCAAGTGGATTACCGGACTGATTTATCTCTGCACGGGCGGGCTGTTTTTTATAGGCGTCTTGTATGACTTCTGGACACTGAACAGCCAAGTGTCGATGCGCAACCTAGAAAAGCGTTGACGTAAGCGGCGCAGATTCGACCAGCGTGGTTCTGGTCGGTCTGGGCCGCTCGATTAATACTCAGCTCTGAAAAGCGACTCGACCGTCGACAAGCGTATAGCGCACCGCGCCTGGCAGGCAGTGACCAATGAAGGGACAATTGCGGCCTTTCGAATGCCAGGCTTCGCCAGCCAGGGTCGAGCTGCGCGGGTCGAACAGAACCAGGTCCGCGGCTTCGCCGACCGCCAGGCGCCCGACCGGTAACTGCAGCGCCGCAGCAGGGCCGCTGCTCAGGCGCGCCAGTAGCGTCGGCAGATCCAGCAGCCCGTCTTCCACCAGGGTCATTGCCAGCGGCAGCAATATCTCGGCGCTGCTGATGCCTGGCTCCGTCTCGCCAAAAGGCGCCAGCTTGGCATCCGCCTCGTGAGGCTGATGGTGGCTGGAAATTGCCGAAATGACGCCGGTGCTGACCGCTTCGCGTAGGCCGTCACGGTCCGCGGCACTGCGCAGCGGCGGCTGTACGTGGTAAAGACTGGAAAAACCGTGCAACGCTTCGTCGGTCAAAATCAATTGATACATCGCGACATCGGCAGTGACCGGCAAGCCGCGTGCCTGGGCGTCGGCGATCATCTGCGCGCCGCGGGCGGTGGTGAGCTGGCTGAAATGCGCACGCACGCCTGCCTGCTCCACTAGCAACAGATTGCGGGCGAGTGCAACAGTTTCTGCGGTCTCGGGAATTCCGGCGAGGCCGAGGAAGGCTGCCGAGGGGCCTTCGTGGGCGAGGCCGCCTTCGGCAAGGTCGCTGTCCTGGGAATGGATCACAACAGTGAGGTTGAAAGTCGCTGCGTATTCCAACGCGCGGCCCAGGTTGCGATTGCTGGTGAAATTGGCCAGGCCATTGCCGAAGGCTACGCAACCCGCATCGCGTAGCGCGACCAGTTCCGACAGTTGTTCGCCAGCCAGATTGCGCGTCAGCGCGCCGATGGGGAAAACCTTGGCGTGGCCGGATTCGCGTGCTCGGTCGAGAATCAGTTCTGCGACCGCGGCGGTATCCAGCACCGGTTTGGTTTGCGGCGGGCAGCACAGGCTGGTGATGCCGCCAGCGGTGGCGGCCAGTGTCTCGCTGGCGATATTGCCCTTGCGGCTGTAACCCGGCTCGCGTAGCGCGACCGCAAGGTCGACCAGGCCCGGCGCTGCAACCAAGCCTTGGGCATCTATGGTATGTACTGCGCTGAAGCCAGCAGGTGCCTGACCAATGGCGGATATCTTGCCGTCCTGACAATAAAGATCGGTGACTTCATCGCGGCCGGTGGAAGGATCAATCAGGCGAGCACCGAGGATCTGGGTTGGCATCAGTTCTGCTCCTCGGCGGCGTTTTCGTTTTCTATTTGTCGTTGCGCGGTCTGGCCGCTCATGGCCATGGAAAGCACGGCCATGCGAACCGCAATACCGTAGGTCACCTGATTGAGAATGACGGACTGGATGCCATCTGCCACGGCCGATTCTATTTCTACGCCGCGGTTGATCGGTCCCGGATGCATAACGATGGCGTCCGGCTTGGCCAGCGCCATGCGCTGAGTGGTCAGACCATAGAGGCGGTAGAACTCGCCCTCGCTGGGCAGTAGCCCACCCTGCATGCGCTCGCGTTGCAGGCGCAGCATGATGACCACGTCTACATCGCGCAGGCCTTCGTCCATGTCGTTGTAGATGCTGACGCCATATTGCTCCAGGCCTACCGGTAGCAGGGTCTTTGGGCCAATAACGCGAATATCCGGACAGCCCAGTGTCTTTAGCGCAAGCATGTTGGAACGCGCTACGCGCGAGTGCAGGATATCGCCAACGATGGCGACCGATAATTTTGTGAAATCACCTTTGTGTCGGCGGATGGTGAGCATATCGAGCATGCCCTGGGTTGGGTGCGCATGGCGTCCGTCTCCGCCGTTGATTACTGCCACGTCGGGGCAGACGTGTTCGGCAATGAAATGCGCCGCACCCGAATCGGCGTGGCGCACGACGAACATGTCTGCAGCCATGGCTTCGAGGTTGCGAAGCGTGTCGGTAAGCGTTTCGCCCTTGCTGGTAGACGAAGTCGAGACGTTCAGCGTGATCACGTCCGCCGACAACCGCTTGGCTGCCAGTTCGAAGGTGGTGCGCGTGCGCGTGGAGTTCTCGAAAAACACGTTGCAGACAGTTTTGCCGCGCAATAGCGGGACCTTCTTAACCGCTCTGGCCCCGACCTCGAGAAAGGAGTCGGCGGTGTCGAGGATTTCGGTAAGCAGTTCGCGGGGCAGGCCATCCAATGATAGGAAATGGCGCAGCTGACCGTTGTCGTTCAACTGTAGCGGGCGCTTGGCGTCGGTGGGCGTCATCGCAAGGATCTCAATTGGCGGAAGCGAGGGTCTGATACTCGAGCGCGAGCGGTGCCGGGCCGATCAGCTTGACGCGCTGCTCAGGTGCAAGCGAAAGCGTTGCTCCGACCACGTCCGGCCTGATTGGCAGTTCGCGAGCGTTGAGGTCGAGCAGGCAGACCAAACTGACACTGGCGGGACGGCCATAGTCGAACAGTTCGTTGAGAGCGGCACGGATGGTGCGGCCGCTCATCAGGACGTCATCGATCAAAACCAGATGCTGGCCTTCAATCTCGAACGGTAATTCTGACGGACGAACCTGCGGATGCAGACCGTTCTGGGTGAAGTCGTCGCGGTAGAAAGAGACGTCCAGCACGCCCAGCGATTCGTCCTTGTCGCGCAATGTCAGCAACGCCTGGGCCACCCACACGCCACCGGTGCGGATGCCAATGAATCTCGGCTCGGCGACGCCGTGGCTGCTCAGGTGCTGGTCCAGTGCGGCGGCCATTTCTGGAAGCAGCTGTTCGGGGTTGGGCAGGGTCATCATTTCTCCTTGAAGGCCACGTCATCAGACAGTCGTGCAGCCAGCCAGCCTTCGAGCAAAAGGGCCGCTGCAAGCGCGTCCACCGGTCGCTCGCGATAGCCGCCTTGCTGGCCGCCGCGAAGGCGCTCACCTTTTGCTTCGTACGTGGTCAGTCGCTCGTCGTGGGTATGTACCGGAAGGTTGAAGCGGCCATTAAGACGACGGGCAAACTTTTCTGCCCGTGCGCTCATCTCGCTGGGACTGCCGTCCATGTTCAGCGGCAAACCTACCACCAGTGCGTCCGGCTGCCATTCACGCAGCAATGCCTCGATTTGTGACCAGTCGGGCACGCC
The DNA here is from genome assembly GCF_045999685.1 of Stutzerimonas sp. VN223-3. Classification (NCBI taxonomy): domain Bacteria; kingdom Pseudomonadati; phylum Pseudomonadota; class Gammaproteobacteria; order Pseudomonadales; family Pseudomonadaceae; genus Stutzerimonas; species Stutzerimonas sp. VN223-3. The sequence goes on from NZ_RBEC01000002.1 coordinate 953,534, forward strand.
ATTCTGTGCTTTCAGTACGCAAAGCTCGCGGGCTTGGCCGGTAATCATCTGGCCGACGGCGACGCCAATCTGCTTGGTGCCGTAGTCAAAGCCGAGTAACAGACGCAACGCGCTCATGCGTGCCCGACCTGGCTGCTGAGCAGCCTGAGATCGACCCCCAGGGATGCGGCGGCGGCATTGATGCGGTGATCGTGCGGAACGTCAAAGAGTATGTCTGGCTGTGCCGGGCAACTCAGCCAGACATTGTCGATCAGCTCCGCCTCAAGCTGACCCGGCTCCCAACCTGCATAGCCCAGGGCAATAAGGTGTCGTTTGGGGCCGTAACCGTCGGCAATAGCAAAAAGCACATCCTGTGAGGTGGTCATGCCCAACTGACCCAAGTCGAGAGTCGCCTGAAAATGGACGTCGGCCGGGTGCAGCACGAACCCTCTGTCGGTCTGTACCGGCCCGCCGGAGAGAATCGGCAGGTCTTGGCTAGCGAGAGTAACGGGTTCGTCTGGGCGCAGCTGTTCAAGTATGTCGGTCAGATTCAGCCCATTTGGGCGATTGACGATGAGGCCCATTGCGCCATCCCTGTTGTGCTCCACCAGGTAAATCAGGGCCTGGGCAAAATTGGGGTCTGCCATATGCGGCATGGCAATCAGGAAGTGATGCTTGAGATAGGACGTCGTGGCGATTTTCATGCGGCTAGTTTCGGGCTTCGGCGTGGCGGCTTCAAGCTTCAAAAAGCGGCGGCAAGCTGCAAGCCACAAGCGTAAAAGGAAAAGCGAAACAGCTTGGTGGCATTCCGGTGCAAGACGGCTGCCTTATTGGCTCGATAGCCGATCGCCGCGCTCGAAGCGCCAGGTTCTGATGATCTCTACCTGGTCGAACTTTTGCGCCAGTTCGCCCGAGAACGGGGCGAAAGGGGCCGCGAGCCTGACGATGCGCATGGCGGCCTCGTCGAGCACCGGTTGGCCGGAGGATTCGAGTACTCGAAGCTCCCGCACTGTGCCGTTGCGGTCTATGACCACCAGCATTCGCAGGCTACCGTAGATCTGTTGGCGGCGGGCTTCGCCGGGGTAATTGAGATTGCCAATGCGCTCGACCTTCTTGCGCCACTCGTCACGGTACCAGGCACTGACGTCGCGCATGGTGGCGGCGCTATTCTGACGGCTGACGCGCGGGCGCTTGGCGTATTCCTGTCGCTCTTGCGCAAGTTCCGCTTCGAGGCTGGCAATTTCTGCGCTCAGCTGCGAGCTGTCATAAACAGGTGCCGGTTGCGTCTGTGGTTGTGGCTTGTTCTTCTGGGGCTTTTCCGGTGTCTTGTCCGGCTGTGGCGCGCGGGTCGCGACGGCGGTTTTAGGCGCCTCGCTGCGGCTGCTAGGTGGCGGCGAGGAAGCCGGAGTCACCTTGCGTACCTGGGTATCTTGAAAGGGCGCCTGCTCGGTCGTTTTCGGCGATGCCTTGTGCTCCAGCGTACCGCTGCCCTGTTGGTTGTCCTGGGCTAGGAAGTCGGCCTCTTTGGGCTTGTCTTCGCTCTTGAAGGTGGACAGCGTGATTTCGAGCGTCTTGCTGATCTGATTCGGTTCGTCCAGGGTAAAGCCGAGACCCAGGATCAGGGCAGCATGCAGCGCGGCGGCAAGAAATATCGTAAAACCGAGGCGATCCGCCGGGCGGACGCCGGAGCTGGCAGGAATAGGTTGGCGTGTAGCGGCGTTCATCGCATTTCAGTCGGCTCGAAGTGCGCGCAGTCTGCAGACTTTGAACGTGAAGCCGCAAGCTTCAAGTTCAAAGCTGTTAGGTCGGTCATAAAAGCGGTTGCGAGACACAAGCACAAGCTAGGTGCGAGAGCGGAAAGGCTTTCCGCGTTAGTCACCTCTTATTAGCTTGCGGCTTCTAGCGCTTCAGCTTCCCGGCAATCGCGTCCATTAGTCGTTCGCCAATATGCGTGTCGAAGGCATTATCGATCTCGCGAATGCAGGTCGGGCTGGTGATGTTAATTTCGGTGAGGTAATCACCGATTACATCCAGCCCAACGAACAACAGCCCACGCTTGCGCAACTCAGGCCCTACGATGGCGGCAATCTCTCTGTCGCGATCGGAAAGTGGTTGCGCAACGCCGCGCCCGCCAGCGGCGAGGTTTCCGCGGGTTTCCCCAGCAGCAGGAATGCGTGCCAGGCAGTAAGGCACTGGCTCTCCATCAATCATCAGAATTCGCTTGTCACCGTCCTTGATGGCCGGGATATAGCGCTGCGCCATGATTTGTCGGCTGCCATGTTCGGTCAGCACCTCAAGAATCACCGAAAGATTCGGATCTCCTTCGCGATGACGAAAAATCGAGGCGCCACCCATTTCATCCAGCGGTTTGAGAATAATGTCACGCTGCTCGCGGGCGAACTCCCGCAGAATGTCGGACCGTCGGCTGACAAGCGTCGGTGGAGTGCACTGAGGAAATTGAGTGGCGAAGAACTTCTCGTTGCAATCGCGCAGGCTTTGCGGACGGTTTACCACCAGCGTACCGGCCTGTTCGGCAAGTTCCAGTAGATAGGTTGCGTACACATACTCGCTGTTGAAAGGCGGGTCCTTGCGCATCAGGATGACGTCGAGCTCGGATAATGCGCTATCGATCTCTTCTCCTGCCTCGTACCAACGCAGGGGGTCGTTGAAGACTTGTATCGAGCGCATGCGGGCCCGCGCTTCGCCGCCGAGCTGATAGAGATCGCGCTGCTCCATGTAATAGATCGTCCAGCTGCGAGCCTGGGCTGCCAGCAGCATGGCGAGAGAGCTGTCCTTCTTGAAGGCGATCTGCGCGATTGGGTCCATGATGATCCCGACGCGAACAGTCATGTGATGATCTCCAACGAGGGGGCAGAACGAAGCTGCCGTGGCCTGAAATGTCGACGCAGATTGGCGGCGGTTGTGCGTTGGGTCAAGGAAAATCCCGCTGCCCTGGCAGTAGATGGCTTGCGCATGAGGAGTGTGCTAAAAAGGTCCGGCGATTGGGTGCAGCCCATCGATGGCAGGGCCTCCGGTGCACTGACATAACGATAAACTACGACTCACCGAGGCGATGGTAGGGCGAAATGGAACAGCACTCCGAGGGCTTGAAGGTCATGGTGATCGACGATTCGAAAACGATTCGTCGCACCGCCGAAACGCTGCTGAAGAAGGTAGGTTGTGATGTGATCACGGCGGTGGATGGCTTCGATGCGCTCGCCAAAATAGCGGATACACACCCGCGCATAATTTTCGTCGATATCATGATGCCCCGACTTGATGGTTATCAGACCTGTGCGCTGATCAAGAACAACAGTTCTTTCAAGTCCACCCCTGTAATCATGCTGTCCTCCAAGGATGGCCTGTTCGACAAGGCCAAGGGGCGGATCGTGGGGTCGGATCAATACCTCACCAAGCCTTTCAGCAAAGAAGAGTTGCTTGGTGCAATCAAGGCGCATGTGCCTGATTTTGCACCGGTAGAGCAAGTATCCTGAAGTTCGGCCCTGTGTGCCGCTGAAGCCTTTCCCACGGAGAAATCATGGCTCGCGTTCTGATTGTTGATGACTCGCCGACCGAGATGTACAAGCTGACAGCCATGCTGGAAAAGCATGGTCATGTCGTTCTCAAAGCCGAAAATGGCGCGGATGGTGTAGCGCTTGCCCGCCAGGAGAAACCTGACGCCGTCTTGATGGATATCGTCATGCCGGGCCTGAATGGTTTTCAGGCTACTCGCCAGCTGACCAAAGATGCTGAAACCAGTCACATTCCTGTGATCATTGTGACCACCAAGGATCAGGAAACCGATAAGGTCTGGGGCAAGCGTCAGGGTGCTAAGGATTACCTGACCAAACCAGTGGATGAAGCGACACTGCTTAAGACCCTGAACGCCGTACTTGCCGGTTGATTTCGGCGGATTCGTAATTCGGACAAAGGGATGTTGCCAGCATGTCGGATTTGCCAACGCCGTTTCAGCGACTCCTGGAAATTGATGTTCGGTGTCGAATGCTGGCTGCTGGTCTGCCATCTCAGCAGGAAGCTATCCAGACGTGGGCCGGTATTGGTTTTCGGATGGGAGGGCGCCTGTTTGTCGCACCGATGGGAGAGGTCGGCGAGATACTGCATGAGCCGCGCTATACGCTTTTGCCGGGCGTAAAATCCTGGGTCAAGGGGGTAGCCAACGTTCGCGGCAGGTTGCTGCCGGTCATGGATCTCTGCGGCTATTTCGGTCTCGAACTCTCGCCGCTGCGCAAGCAGCGGCGAGTACTGATAGTCGATCATAAAGAAGTGTTTGCGGGGCTTACCGTCGATGAGGTGTTCGGCATGCAACATTTCCCGGTAGATGCTTTTTCCGAGCAGCTGCCGCCGGTCGAGGCATCGATTCAACCTTTCATTCATGGCGTCTTTCAGCGCGAGCAGCCCTGGTTGGTATTTAGTCCGCATGCGCTTGCCGCGCATCAGACATTCCTGGACGTGGCGTATTGATTTAGGTGGGTCGGCTGATGCCGGCCTTTTGGTTCTTGGAAGGAAACGTACGGGTGGTCCAGGCGGGGGCCGGAAAAATGAAAAAAATGAACGCAAATGCATTGCTGGCAGGGATACGTAGCAATACGTTGATCGCCGGGCTGTTTATCCTTCTTATCGTGTCGATGGTGTTGTTGTTCGTGAATTTCGCGTACATCAATACTCAGGCCGACTATGACAATGAATATATTGGACACGCAGGTGAGCTGCGAGTTCTCTCCCAGCGCATCGCAAAAAACGCGGTGGAAGCGGCAGCCGGTACTCCGGAAGCGTTCGGCTCGTTGAAAGATGCACGAAACGACTTCAGCCAGCGTTGGGGGTATCTGTCCGAGGGTGACGAGCGAATCGGTCTGCCTGCCGTCCCGCAGTCGCTGCAAGCTGAGGTCGCTGCGGTACAACAAGACTGGGATACGCTGCGGCAGAATACTGACGCGATTCTTTCCAGCGAACAGACCGTTCTTTCCCTGCATCAGGTAGCTGCGACGCTCGCCGAAACCATTCCGCAGTTGCAGGTCGAGTACGAAGAGGTTGTCGACATTCTTCTCGAAAGCGGCGCGCCGGCAGCTCAGGTTTCTGTGGCTCAGCGCCAGTCCTTGCTCGCTGAACGTATTCTCGGCTCGGTGAACAAGGTGCTTTCCGGTGACCAGGACTCAGTTCAGGCCGCTGACATGTTCGGTCGTGATGCAAGCCTTTTTGGTCGGGTACTCAGCGCGATGCTTGAGGGCAATGAGGCCATGGGCATTACCCGCGTCAGCGATGTCGAAGCGCTGGATCGTCTGGCGGCAATTTCGGAGCTGTTCCAGTTCGTTTCCGGCTCTGTGGACGAGATTCTTGAAACTTCACCGGAACTGTTCCAGGTGCGTGAATCATCCAACAGCATCTTCGAAGTTTCGCAGACCCTACTCGACAAGACTTCGACCCTGACCCAAGGACTCCAGGGTCGTGCCGATGCTCGTTACGTCAATACTTTCGCGGGGTACGTACTCGGTGCCCTGGCCCTGGCCTCGATCATGTTGATCGGTCTGGTCATGGTTCAGGAAACGCGTCGCCGCTTGAGTGAAACCGCCGAAAAGAATGAGCGGAACCAGACGGCAATTCTGCGTCTGCTGGACGAGATCGGCGATCTTGCCGACGGTGACCTGACGGTGGCTGCGACGGTTACCGAGGATTTCACCGGTGCCATCGCTGACTCGATCAACTATTCCATCGACCAGTTGCGCGACCTAGTCGAAACGATCAACCAGACGGCGGTTCAGGTATCAGGCGCGGCCCAAGAGACACAGGCAACTGCGATGCATCTGGCTGAGGCTTCCGAGCATCAAGCTCAGGAGATTGCCGGCGCGTCGGCGGCGATCAACGAAATGGCGGTATCGATTGACCAAGTATCGGCGAACGCCGCCGAATCATCGGCTGTAGCGGAGCGCTCCGTAGCCATCGCCAATAAAGGTAACGAGGTGGTGCACAACACCATCACTGGCATGGATAACATCCGTGAGCAGATCCAGGACACCTCCAAGCGGATCAAGCGCCTCGGTGAGTCGTCTCAGGAGATCGGTGACATCGTAAGCCTGATTAACGACATTGCTGACCAGACTAACATCCTCGCGTTGAACGCAGCCATTCAAGCCTCCATGGCCGGCGACGCAGGTCGAGGCTTTGCGGTTGTTGCGGACGAAGTACAACGCCTTGCGGAGCGTTCCTCAGCGGCTACGAAGCAGATCGAAGCGCTGGTCAAGACTATTCAGACCGATACAAACGAAGCCGTTATCTCCATGGAACAGACCACCTCCGAGGTGGTGCGAGGTGCTCGCCTGGCCCAGGACGCGGGTGTCGCACTCGAAGAGATCGAGAAGGTATCCAAGAGCCTCGCGGCGCTAATCCAGAACATCTCCAACGCTGCACGCCAGCAGGCTTCGTCGGCCGGTCATATCTCCAACACCATGAACGTCATTCAGGAAATTACCTCGCAGACATCTTCGGGCACCACTGCTACCGCGAAGAGCATCGGTAACCTCGCGAAGATGGCTAACGAGATGCGCCATTCGGTATCCGGCTTCACATTGCCGGAAACTCAGGATCAGGCCTGACTGAGAGCACGGCGGCCGGCAACGGCTGCTGTGAAAGTTCATGAGTAAGGGGCAGGACATGCAGCCAAGTGTTGAATGGTCACTGAGACCCTTGGCCGATATGTCGTCCGCGGAGTTCCATGACTGGCAGGCATTGCTCGAAGAGCGTTCCGGCATGGTCGTGTCCGAGCAACGGCGGTCATTTCTGCAGGCGAACCTGAGTACCCGCATGCGTGAGGTCGGTGTGGCTGATTACACCAGCTACTATCGCCACGTCACAGCCGGCCCTCGAGGCGCGGTGGAATGGTCGACCTTGATGGATCGGTTAACGGTGCAGGAGACACGCTTCTTTCGGCATCCCCCTTCGTTCGCACTTCTTTCAGCCTATATGCAGCGGCGTCGCCAGTTGCGTGATGATGCGCTTCCATGGTCGCTATGGAGCGTGGGGTGTTCAAGCGGTGAAGAAACTTATTCGTTGGCGATTTGCGCTGCCGAAGCACTGTCATATAACGGTGGTGACGCGCGTTACGGTGTGATCGGTACCGATATCAGCCTCAGTGCGCTGGGCAAGTCGCGGGAGGGCATCTATAGCCAACGCCGGCTCGAACAGGTGGAGCCTGAACTGCAAAGGCGGTATTTTCAGCCGCTGCCGGATGATCGATTTCAAGTGATACCCAGCCTGGCAGCGCGTGTGTGCTTTGCCAGACTCAATGTGCTGGAGCTGGCCGGCGCGCCAATGTCCGATATGGACGTCATTTTTTGTCAAAACCTGTTGATCTACTTCCGTCGCTGGCGTCGCCGCGAAATCCTCAGTCGCCTGGTCGAGCGCCTGGCTCCTGGAGGATTGTTGGTTATTGGTGCAGGCGAGGTGGTCGGCTGGCAGCATCCGGACTTGGTGCCGGTAGCTGATAGTCAGGTTTTGGCCTTTACCCGGAAAAGTTTATGAGCGGAGTCGCTATGGGTGATCGGCACGATTATGTCGCCCTGGAGTGGGTGAAAGGCGAGATTGCCGAAACGCTAAAGCAGGCGCGGCAGGCTTTGGAAGCGTTCGTCGAAAACCCGCAAGACTCAACGCGGATGCGCTTCTGCCTGACCTACGTGCATCAGGTGCATGGCACCTTGCAGATGGTTGAATTCTACGGCGCCGCACTGCTTGCCGAAGAAATGGAGCAGCTTGCCCGTGCTCTGCTGGACGAGCGTGTCGCCAGCCAGGCAGAAGCGCTTGAAGTGCTCATGCAGGCGATTCTGCAAATGCCGGTGTATCTGGATCGCATCCAGAGTGCTCGCCGCGATCTGCCTATGGTCGTGCTGCCGTTGCTCAATGACCTACGTGCCGCGCGTGGTGAGAAACTGCTCTCGGAGACCAGTCTGTTCTCGCCTAACATGTCCGCTCGTCTTCCGGCACTTTCGACCGAATTTCTGGCTCAGCGGCAAACGGCTGATCTACCAAGCTTGTTACGCAAGTTACGACAGATGCTGCAAGTTGCGTTGGTCGGGGTTATCCGCAATCAGGACATGCCAACCAACCTGGGCTACATGGCGCGAGTTTTCGCTCGCCTGGAAATGCTCTGCAAAGACGCGCCACTAGGCGCGTTGTGGCAGATTGCGTCGGGCATAATCGAGGGATTAGCCAGCGGTGGCGTCGTTAACAGCCCCTCGGTCCGTACCTTGTTGCGCCAGGTGGATAAGGAGCTCAAGCGTCTCGTCGCGCAGGGCGCGGACGGAATCAACCAGGCTGCGCCTGACGAGTTGATCAAGAACCTTCTGTTTTACATCGCCAAGGCGCCCGCACAATCTTCGCGGATCCAGGCCTTGAAGGCCAAGTACAGCCTGGACGACGCGCTACCCGACAGCACCGTGGTCGACGAGGAGCGAGCCCAGCTGGCGGGCCCGGATCGCGGGGCCATGCGCTCGGTTGTAGCTGCATTGTGTGAAGAACTGGTTCGGGTAAAGGACAGCCTGGATCTGTTTGTACGCAGCGATCGGAAGGGGTTGGCCGACCTGAGTGCGCTACGGGCACCGCTCAAGCAGATCGCCGATACGCTTGCAGTTTTGGGCTTCGGCCAGCCCCGCAGGATCGTTCTCGATCAGATTGGTGTGGTCGAAGCTCTGGCGCAAGGGCAACAGCAGCCCGATGATGCTGCTCTGATGGATGTGGCAGGTGCACTGTTGTATGTCGAGGCGACACTGGCCGGCATGGTTGGCGGCACGTCTGACGAGCAAGGCGAAGAGAGCCACCTTCCGACTACTGATGTTGCGCAGATCCATCAACTGGTCATTCGTGAAGCGCGAACGGGCCTTGAGCAGGCTAAGGACGCCATCATCGAGTTCATTGCCTCGCAATGGAATCATCAGCATCTGGCACGCGTGCCCGAGCTGCTGACTCAATCGCGTGGCGGGCTTGCGATGATACCGCTCGCGCGGGCCGCGGCGTTACTGGACGCCTGCAACCGCTATATTCAGGAGCAATTGCTCGCGCAACAGGCGATCCCTGATTGGCAAAGCCTAGATACGCTCGCCGATGCGATAACCAGCGTTGAATATTATCTTGAGCGCCTAAGCGAAGACTGCGGCTCGCAGGGTGATCTAATTCTCGATGTGGCCGAAGAGAGCCTGCAGGCGCTGGGCTACCCACTACGTGAGCAACCATCGACTGTCGGTAGCGAAGAGGTCGGTTCCGCTGCGGACGTCGAGCTGTCCGATCCGCTGAATGAGATAGAGGTTCTGTTGCCGGAGCCAGCGTTGGACTCTCTGGGCACTAAGCGCTTGGATCAGGACAATCTTGAGCTCGAGTCGAGCGATCCATCCGATGCAGAGCCGTCGACCGACTCGGGATTGGGTGTGGATTGGAGTGTCGAGCAAGGCGGCGGTACCGACGACGAACGACATCACGAGCGATCCGCTTCGCCGGACGATGTGTTCGAGCTATCCGAGGCATCGTTTTCGCAAACGACCGCCACCGAAATTGATGACCTGACGGCGGTATCTGACGACCAAGGTGCCGATGAATCGCTCGGCTACTCGGTGGAGTGGAGCGAGGCTGAAATGGCCGAGCTGAATATGCCTGAGGTCGTGCTGCCGGAGCTGGCGGAGCAGCTAGTTGCCGCCGAACCCGCGATGAGCTTGGACGACGTCATGGCCGCCCCGATCGTCGCGATCAATCCGCCCGCGCAGAATGTTCCGCCGAGTTTGTTGCCACCTCCTGAGGGGGAGGAGGCGGTCGATGACGACCTACTCGAGGTCTTCATTGAGGAAGCCGCCGAGGTACTCGACACCATCGGCGAATACCTGCCCCGCTGGTGCGTCGACACTTCTGACAAGGATGCGCTAGGCGAAGTACGGCGAGCTTTCCACACGCTCAAGGGCAGCGGCCGCATGGTGCGTGCGCTGATTATCGGCGAGCTGGCCTGGTCTGTTGAAAACTTGCTCAACCGCGTCCTCGACCGCAGCATTGATGCAAGCGAGCCGGTAAAGAAACTAATCGCCGACGTCGTCGCGCTCATGCCGGCATTGGTTGAGGAATTTGCTGCCAAGGCACAACGTCAGCGCGACGACGTCGATCGGTTGGCGGCCGACGCCCATGCACTGGCCAAAGGGCAACCTATAGATCCTGATCCGCAGGGCGGCGTCAAAGTCAATTCGCTGGCGATGCAGGAGCACCCCCCTGCCGATGATGTGCTGGATCCACAGCTGCTAGAAATTTTCCGCAACGAGGCGGAGTCCCATCTCACCACTTTGGTCGACTTTCTAGCCGACTGCACGCAGCGCCTTCCACAGCCGGTGACCGATGCATTGCAGCGTGCTCTGCATACCCTCAAGGGAAGCGCACATATGGCCGGAATTCTGCCGGTCGCAGAAATTGCCACACCGCTCGAAAAGATGGTCAAGGAGTTCAAGGCCAATCTGATTCCAATGAATCTGGCCGAGGCGGAACTTCTGCACGCTGCAGAACAACTGCTGCGTCGAGGACTGGAGAACCTCGAACGTGAAGCGCTGGCACCCATCGAGGGCGCCGATGATTTCATCGCGCAAGTGCATGCACTGCATCAGACTCGCCTGGCGGGCGAGCGTGGCGAGAACGAACACGGCGAGCCACGCGACCCTGGCATGATCGCACTGTTTCTGTCGGAAGGCATGAACATCCTGCTGGACGCCGAAGATCTTTTGCGCAGCTGGCGTGAGCACCCGGCCGAGCGCCAGGAGTTGACTGCATTGCTGGAGGAGCTGACGACTCTCGGACTCGGTGCGCAAATGGCCGATCTGCCGCAGATCGACGCGCTCTGCCAAGTGTTGCTCGATTTGTATGCCGTAGTACAGGACGGCCGTCTTGCGGTCAGCGCACGTTTCTTCGATGACGTCGAGCAAGGTCATGAAGCGCTGGTTGGCATGATGGATCAGGTCGCCGCTGGGCTGCAGGTCACTGGCCAGCCTGAGCTGGTCGCTCGCCTCGAGGATCTGCTTGCCCAGGCAATCACCCCCCTGACATACGAGCTACCGGGCACCGACACATATCAGGAAGATCCTACCGTTGCTGCGGTTGATGAGTTTTCGCAAGGTGCTCTCGAAGCCGAAGCCGAAGCCGAAGCCGAAGCCGAAGCCGAAGCCGAAGCCTGGCCTGCCGCTTCCCAGTCGGAGCACGACGAGCAGGACGAGGAAATGGTCGAGATTTTCCTCGACGAGGCCGTTGACCTGCTTGAAAGTGCCGGTGGCGCGCTAGACCGCTGGCTGAGCGATCCTGCCAACCAGCTGGCGCTCTCCGCACTGCTACGTGATCTGCACACCCTCAAGGGAGGGGCGCGGATGGCGGAAATCCGCCCGATCGGCGATTTGGCGCATGAGCTCGAAACGCTCTATGAGGGGCTTTCGGACGGTCGTTACGTTCATGCCAGCGATCTCGCCACCCTGCTGCTTCGCAGCCACGATCAACTTGCGGTGCAGCTGGAGCAACTTCAGGCACACAAGCCAATGGGCGACGCAGCCGACCTCATCGAGCGCATCCGAGCTTATCGCCAAGGCGTCACTCCGGTATTCGGAAGCGATGCTTCTGCGGTCAATGAAGCCATAGCTGCCGATGCCGCACTGCCGGGCTTCGAACCGTTCGCCGGTGAACCGGATACATCGGAATTGCCAGGCTCGACCGATCATGACGGGCACGTGACCGAAGGGATGGCTGGCCAAGTCGATGCAAATTCAGCCGATGCCGATGCCGATCAGGCTGAAGCCGAACAGCGATTAGGCGATGCCTTGATCTCCGAACCAGAAATTTCGGAAGAGGGCGCGGAGCAGGTTGAAGCGTGCTCGCCTGAGGCAGAGGAGTCTGAGCATTTCGATATCCAGGCGCCGCCAGCGGTAGCGGAGTCAGCCAACGTGGGTGCCGGCAGCTGGGAGGATCGCGATCCCGAACTGGTAGAAATATTTCTCGAAGAAGGCTTCGACATCGTCGAGCGTGCCGGTATGTCGTTGCAGCGCTGGATGGATGATGTTGACAATACCTTTGAAGTCGAAGCACTGCAGCGTGATCTGCACACCCTTAAAGGCGGTGCGCGGATGGCGGACATTCGTGAGATTGGCGATCTTGCGCATGAATTGGAGTATCTGTACGAGGGATTGTGTGCCGGCAATTACCGGGCGAGCCCGACGCTTTTCACCCTGTTGCAGACTTGTCACGACCGGTTGGCGGCGATGCTCGATGCGGTGCGCTCCTATCGCGAGCTGCCGAGCGGTCTGGACCTGATCGAAACCATTCGGCGCTTTCGGGCGAATCCCGAAGAGCAGTTGAGCATGCCGAGTAGCGTCGCGCTGAGGGCGGCGCAAGATGCTGCTCAGGACGCCGCCGAAGTCGAGATTCTGGACATTTTCGTAGAAGAAGCGGATGACCTTCTGGAGGAAATGGAATCCGCGCTGGGTCGCTGGGAGGCCTCGCGTGACAGCGCCGCTCCACTGGTCGACATGATGCGCATTTTGCATACGCTCAAGGGCGGTGCACGCCTGGCGGCTCAAGGCTGCCTGGGCGATATGGCGCATGACCTCGAGCAGCGCCTTAGCGATGCCCAGCAGCAGGGCGCACCCTGGACGGACAGTTTGTTTGTGGATGTACAACGCGGTTATGACGCGTTGCTCAAGGAAGTCGAATCGATGCGCTCCCGGTTGGTGAGCGAATCTGATGCGAGCTCAGCCGGGCATTCGCCAATGAGTCTCCCGGAGCCGCAATCGGACTCGCCGATAATCATTCTCGAAACCCCGATCGTTGCCGCCAGCGCCCAGGCGCCAACGGCCAACGCTTCGGCTAAGGTGTTGCCTTTCATACGTCGCGCCGAGCAGGCTGCGCTGGACGCCGCGTCACGTCGTGCGCCGCAGGAGCTGGTCAAGGTACCTGCCGATCTGTTGGAAGGATTGGTTAACCTGGCGGGTGAAACCTCGATTTTCCGCGGTCGGGTCGAGCAGCAGGTCAGTGATGTCGGTTTTACGCTGGGCGAGATGGAAGCCACCATCGAGCGGGTTCGTGATCAGTTGCGACGACTGGACACCGAAACCCAGGCGCAGATTCTCAGCCGCTATCAGGCCGAAGCCGAGCGTGCTGGATACGATGACTTCGATCCGCTGGAAATGGACCGCCACTCGCAACTCCAACAATTGTCCCGCGCCCTGTTCGAGTCGGCCTCCGACCTGCTTGATTTGAAAGAAACCCTGGCCGCGCGCAACCGCGATGCTGAAACCTTGCTGTTGCAGCAGGCTAGGGTCAATACGGAGCTTCAGGAAGGTCTCATGCGCACGCGCATGGTGCCCTTCGATCGTCTGGTGCCGCGGTTGCGCCGCATTGTCCGTCAGGTTGCCGGCGAGCTGGGCAAACAGGTCGAATTCCATGTTGGCAACGCAACGGGCGAAATGGATCGCAGCGTACTTGAGCGTATCGTCGCGCCGCTCGAGCACATGCTTCGCAATGCCGTGGATCACGGTATCGAAGCCGTTGCCAAGCGTGCCGCCGCAGGTAAACCTGAGCAGGGCAACATCCGCTTGGATCTGACGCGCGAAGGTGGGGACATCGTCCTTGCATTAAGCGACGATGGAGCGGGCATCAATCTTGACGCGGTGCGTCGCAAGGCAATTGAGCGCGGCCTGATGGTTCCCGGCGGCGACCTGTCGGACCATGAAGTTTTGCAATTCATTCTTGAGGCAGGTTTCTCCACCGCCGAACAAGTAACCCAGATATCAGGCCGCGGCGTCGGTATGGATGTGGTGCACTCGGAGGTAAAACAGCTCGGCGGTTCGATGAGCATCGAATCGAAGCTCGGCAGTGGCACGCGCTTCCTGATCCGTCTGCCATTTACCGTATCGGTCAACCGTGCGCTGATGGTGTATTCAGGTGAAGACCTCTACGCGATTCCGCTGAACACCATCGAAGGTATCGTGCGTGTGTCGCCCTATGAGTTGGAAGCTTACTACCAGCCGGGCGCTTCCCGCTTCGAATACGCTGGGCAGACTTACGAGTTGCGTTATCTGGGAGAGCTGCTGAACAACGGTCAACGGCCGAAACTGGTCGGCCAGAGTCTGCCCCTACCGGTGATTCTGGTGCGTTCGAACGAGCACAGCGTGGCGGTGCAGGTCGACAGCCTCGCCGGCTCGCGCGAAATCGTGGTTAAGGGCTTGGGGCCGCAGTTCGCTACCGTACCGGGCATCTCCGGTGCAACCATCCTGGGCGATGGCCGCGTGGTGGTGATTCTGGATCTGCTCGCGACAATTCGTGTGCTGCATGCACATCTGCTTACGCAGCAGCAACCGCTGCGCCTGCTTGGTGAAGACGAACCGGGCGAGGTGGAGGTTGATCGGCCTATGCTGGTCATGGTGGTGGACGATTCCGTTACCGTGCGTAAGGTAACCAGTCGTCTTCTCGAGCGGAACGGCATGAACGTGCTGACCGCCAAGGACGGTGTCGACGCCATCACCCAGCTGCAAGAGCGTAAGCCGGACGTCATGCTGCTGGACATCGAGATGCCACGTATGGACGGTTTTGAGGTGGCAACACTGGTGCGCCACGATGAGCACCTGAAAGATCTTCCGATCATCATGATCACATCGCGAACCGGCGAAAAGCACAGGGACAGAGCAATGGCCATCGGTGTGAACGAATATCTCGGCAAGCCGTATCAGGAATCCCTGCTGCTCGAGACCATTCAACAATTGGTCAAGAGCCATGAGTGAGATGGCTGCGGCACGCATCGGCGTTATCGCCGACACCTCGCTGCAACGACATGTCCTGCAGCAGGCATTGAGCGCCAATGGCTATCAGGTTGTTCTCAACAGCGATCCTGCACGGCTGCAGGAAGCGGACTTGGAAGCGCTCGAAGCCGACCTGTGGCTCGTCGATCTGGCGCAGACTGAGGATTCGCCACTGGTCAACGCGCTGCTCGAACGCGACCACTGCCCGGTGCTGTTCGGCGAAGGGCACGCCCCGGAGCGTCACTCCGAGAATTATCCGCGCTGGGAGCGGCGTTTGTTCGGCAAACTGAAGCGACTTGTAGGGGACCCCTCCCGGGTCGTTGGTCCACGCCTCGAGGTTCTGCGAGACGAAGAGCACCGCCCCGCGCGCCTGGAGCTGCCGAGCAGCCTAGTAAACGCCAGTTCGGTAGTTGGCGAACCGGCTCGTGAGGTCTGGTTGCTGGCCGCATCTCTGGGTGGTCCCGAGGCAGTGAAAGCATTTCTCGATGCGTTGCCAAGCGGGCTGCCGCTTGGCTTCGTATATGCACAGCATATCGAGGCAAGCTTCGAGTCGGCGTTATCGCAAGTGGTGGGTCGTCACAGCCAATGGAGCGTCAATCAGAGCCGCGAGAACGACGCGATTCGCTGCGGGGAAGTCGTGATCGCGCCCATCGGCCAAGAGATGGGGTTCGGCAAGGATGGCACCATGCAGCTTAGCGGACGTAGCTGGCCCGAGCCCTACAGCCCATCTATCGATCAGATGATGCTCAATCTGGCTCAGCAGTTCGGCAGCCGTTGTGGTGTCATTGCCTTCAGCGGCATGGGCAGCGACGGAAACGCTGCAGCCGCTTACGTGTTGCGCCAGGGTGGCAAAGTCTGGACCCAGCGTGCTGAGTCTTGTGTCTGCTCGAGTATGCCGGATAGCCTTCGCGAAGGCGGTTATAGCTCTCTCAGTGGGGACCCGCGCGAACTGGCCCAAGCCCTGGTCAATCATCTAACGCAACAGGCCTGCCAGCCCGCTGCGGCTCTGCAATTGGATACCCCATGAGCCAATCTGTTGTTACTCAGGAAGCCCCAGCGAGCATTACCGGCTTGCTGGTTCCATTAGCCGATCGCACGCTGTTGCTGCCCAACGTCGCCGTTGCGGAGCTGATCCCCTACCGCGCACCGCAGCCTGCTCAGGGAACGCCGTCCTGGTTTCTTGGCCAGGTACCGTGGCGAGACCTCACGTTGCCGCTGCTGTCATTCGAGGCGGCGTCCGATGGTCATCCCGAAACGGGTCCGGGAGCACGAGTGGCGGTCCTGAACGCCTTGGGCGGACGCGATCATGTGAAATTCATCGCGTTGTTGGTTCAGGGCATTCCCCGCTCAATCAAGGTCGATCCAAGCCTGGCTCGGTCAGATGTAGCGCTGGCGCCGCTGGAGCTGGAAGCGGTCAATCTAGGCGACGTCGAGGCGCGAATTCCAGATATGGTCGCGCTGGAGCAGAAGCTGGCAGACGCCGGGCTGATCTGACGGTGATAAAGGCAGCCGCAGGCCTCAAATGGAAGCGAAAGGCCTGACCGGCTTTCGGCGCCAGCCACTGCCCTGATTTGCTTGCAGGTTAAAAATCGCCCCAGAGTTGCTGGGCCAGGCTCAACGCCACCACCGGTGCCGTTTCTGTACGCAAGACACGCGGGCCAAGGCGAGCAGGCCGGAATCCAGAGAGTCGTGCCTGTTCGACCTCGGCGTCAGTCAGTCCGCCTTCGGGGCCGATCAGAAACGCCAGTGTGGCGGGCGGTTGGTGAGCTGACAGCGGTTCGGCCACCGGATGCAGGACCAGCTTCAGCTCCGCGTCGATGGCCAGCCACTCATACAGCGGCGTCGGTGGATGGATAATCGGAATGATGGAGCGACCGCATTGCTCGCATGCGCTTATGGCGATCTGACGCCAATGGACAAGGCGCTTGTCAGCCCTTTCATCCTTCAAACGTACCTCACAGCGTTCACTGACGACCGGCGTAATCTCTGTGGCGCCCAGTTCCGTCGCTTTCTGGATCGCCCAATCCATCCGCTCGCCACGAGATAAACCTTGGCCAAGGTGTATCCGTAGCATTGGCTCCGGCAATCCGCGAAGCTGCTCGCGAAGTTCGACATTGACGTGCTTTTTGCCTACTTCTGCCAACTCGCCGCGGTATTCGTCGCCGCTGCCATCGAATAGCTGCACGGCCGCACCTGCCGATAGCCGCAGCACGCGGCTTATATAGTGTGCAGAGGCTTCGGGAAGCGCATGGATACCGAGGGAAAGCGGGGCATCGATAAAGAAGCGGGAAAGGCGCATAAGAGCAGCTGCAAACGGCAAGTTGGAATCGGCAAGTTTAAAGCATCGACCGTCCGGCTGCAGTTCTTGGCTTGCTTGAAGCTTGCCGCTGCTATCAGCCCGGGTCGCGAAACTCGCTGGGCGCGCCGGGCACCACCGAGACGCTTACAGTTGCTCGCGTCGCGATATCAATGCTTTCGGTAGCGACCTCTGCAAGAAAGTCGATCTGCTCTTCTGTGATGGTATAGGGCGGCAAAAAGTACACGACGCTGCCAAGGGGACGTAGCAGGGCGCCGCGCTGCAGCGCATGCTGGTAAACCTTGAGGCCGCGCCGTTCCTGCCAGGGATATGAGGTCTTGCTAATCTTGTCTTGAACCATTTCGATGGCCACCGCCATGCCGGTCTGCCGTACTTCGCCGACCTGTGGATGGTCGCGCAAATGAGCGGTGGCCTTGTTCATGCGCGCGGCGAGTGCCTTGTTGGCTTCGATTACATGGTCCTGCTCGAAAATGTCGAGCGTCGCCAGAGCGGCGGCACAGGCCAGCGGGTTGCCGGTATAGGTGTGAGAGTGCAGGAACGCGCGCAGCGTCGAGTAGTCGGCGTAGAACGTCTGATACACCTCGTCGGTCGTCAGGACCGCAGCCATCGGTAGATAGCCTCCGGTTAGTGCCTTCGACAGGCAGAGGAAGTCGGGCGTAACGTTCGCCTGCTCGCAGGCAAACATGGTTCCGGTGCGGCCGAAGCCAACGGCGATCTCGTCGAGGATCAGGTGCACCTGGTAGCGATCGCAAGCGTCACGCAGCAACGAGAGGTAAACCGGATGGTACATGCGCATGCCGCCGGCGCCTTGGATCAGCGGCTCGACGATCACCGCTGCAATCTCCGCGTGATGCTCAGCCAAGGTCTGCTCCATATGAGCGAACATGTTGCGCGAATGGTCTTCCCAGCTCATACCGTCGGGGCGCATGAAGCAATCCGGGCTGGGCACCTTGAGGGTGTCCAACAGCAACGGCTTATAGGTGTCGGTAAATAAAGCCACGTCGCCAACCGACATGGCCGCGACGGTTTCGCCGTGGTAGCTGTTGGTAAGGGTGACGAAGCGCTGCTTGTTCGGCTGATCACTGTTGCGCCAGTAGTGGAAGCTCATCTTCAGCGCGACCTCGATGCCGGTCGAGCCGTTGTCGGTGTAGAACACCCGGTCGAGGCCGGGCGGCGTAATCTTTACCAGCCGTTCCGAGAGCTCGACCACCGGCTGATGGCTGAAGCCGGCGAGCATTACGTGTTCGAGCTGGTCGAGCTGATCCTTGATGCGCTGATTGATTCGCGGGTTCGCATGGCCGAATACGTTCACCCACCAGGAACTGACCGCGTCGAGGTAGCGTTTGCCGTCGAAATCTTCGAGCCAGACACCCTCGCCACGACGAATCGGAATCAGCGGAAGCTGCTCGTGATCTTTCATCTGGGTGCAGGGATGCCAGAGTACGGATAGGTCGCGCTGCATCCAGCTGTCGTTCAGGCTCATCGTCGCTCCTTACGCGGGTGAAATCGGCGCAGCCTAGCAGAAAGCGGTCTATCGGCCTGGCCGTTCAATCGATCTATCTGCATGCTCGATATTTTGAAACGAAAAATGAGATTCATTTCGATCGGTTAGTCGTTAGGCTTATCGCATCTCAAATCCGGGGCTTACCGATGCAATGGCGAAACTCATCCAGCAACTACGGCTTGGTCAGCATCGTCATGCACTGGTTGGTGGCGATTGCTGTGATTGGGCTTTTCGCGCTGGGTTACTGGATGGTGGGCCTAACCTATTACAGCAGCTGGTATCGCACTGCGCCGGATATTCACAAGAGCGTCGGGCTGCTTCTCCTCGGGCTGATGGTGATACGGGTCATCTGGCGATTTTTCAGTAGCGGCCCAGCTCCGCTGGCTAGCCATGGACGTACTACGCGCCTTGCAACCAAGGCAGGGCACGGGATTCTTTATCTTGGCCTGTTTGTCCTGATGATTTCCGGTTACCTGATTTCCACCGCTGATGGGCGTGCAATCAGCGTGTTCGACTGGTTCGAGGTGCCTGCATTGATCACATCGATCCCGAACCAGGAGGACATCGCCGGCCTGATCCACGAATACCTCGCCTGGGGGCTGGTGATTTTCTCCGGCTTGCATGCCCTCGCGGCACTGAAGCACCACTTCATCGATCGCGATCCGACCCTTAAACGGATGTTCGGCCGCGCCGATGCCTGATAGCACTCAAAGGAGAACTCCATGAAGAAAACCTTCGCTGCACTTGCTCTTGGTTCGATGATTCTCGCAGGGCAGGCCGTTGCCGCCGATTATGCGATCGATACGAAGGGCCAACACGCCTTCGTCAATTTCAAGATCAGTCATCTTGGCTACAGCTGGCTGTGGGGCACATTCAAGGAATTCGACGGTAACTTCAGTTTCGATGCCGAGCAGCCGGAAGCGAGCAAAGTCAACGTCACGCTGCAGACCGCCAGCATCGATTCGAACCATGCCGAGCGTGACAAGCATCTGCGCAGTGATGACTTTCTCAACGTCTCCGAGCACCCAACCGCTACCTTTGAATCCACCTCGGTAAAATCCACCGGTGAGGGTACGGCTGATATTACCGGGGACCTGACGCTCAACGGCGTGACCAAACCAGTCGTGATTGCGGCTAAATTCATCGGCGAAGGCAAGGACCCGTGGGGCGGCTACCGCGCCGGCTTCGAAGGCACCACAACGCTAAAATTGAAAGATTTCGACATCAAGATGGACCTCGGCCCAGCTTCGCAGACCGTGGATCTGATCATCTCGGTAGAAGGTGTTCGTCAGTAAGCACGACGGGCATTGCATTGTGGAACGCCGGCTCTGAAGCCGGCGTTCTGCTTTATACGATCATGCGGTCACGCCCATAATGCTGGCGGATGGCTCTGGAATCGCTTGATTCACGGCATTTACATTGTGATCGCTTGTTTACAGACATTCATGAATGTAAGTATATTAATCGCATTCTGCCATTCGAGTCTGCCAGGGCTGTTCTGCTCCGGCTCTGTCTGTTCAACGAGGTCTCTCTCCATGTCAATCAAGCCAGCCAGTGCTGCTCTGATCACCATCTTCGCTGCTGCTTCTCTGCTCGTCGGTTGTCAGGAAGAGGCCGCTGCGCCCGCCGCCCAGCAAATTCCCAAAGTCGGCTTCGTAACACTTGAAGCCGAGCCGTTTGCGCTTACCACGGAACTTCCGGGGCGGGCACAGCCGTTTCGTATCGCCGAGGTGCGCCCGCAGGTCGATGGCATCATTCAGAAGCGTCTGTTTACCGAGGGCAGCGAGGTCAAGGCTGGCCAGCAGCTCTATCAAATCGACGATGCGATCTATCAGGCCACGTATAAGAGTGCCCAGGCCAGCCTCGCATCGACCAAGTCCCTCGCTGATCGCTACGCATTGCTGGTTGAAGAGCAGGCGGTAAGCAAACAGGCTTATGACGAAGCGCGCGCTGCCAACCTACAGGCCGAGGCGGAGCTGGAGCGTGCGAAGATCAATGTGCGTTATACCAAGGTGCTCGCTCCGATCTCGGGGCAAATTGGCCGTTCGGCCGTTACCGAGGGCGCGCTGGTCACCGCAGGCCAGGCCCAAGAGCTGGCAATCATTCAACAGCTCGACCCGATCTACGTCGATGTCACCCAGCCGGCACGGGACCTACTCAATTTGCGTCGCGATCTGGCCGAAGGGCGGCTACAAAAAGCCGGTGAAAACGCTGCGAAAGCGACCCTGATGCTCGAGGACGGAAGCACATACGCGCATGAGGGCAAGCTCGAATTTTCCGAGGTGTCAGTAGACGCCGGAACGGGCTCGGTTGTGCTGCGTGCGGTTTTCCCGAATCCGGACAAGATATTGATGCCAGGCATGTTCGTCCATGCGCAACTGGTCGCAGGAGTCAAGAGCGAAGCCATTCTCGCACCGCAGCAGGGCGTCACTCGGACGCCGAGCGGTCAGGCGACTGCATTGGTGGTCAATGCCGACAACAAAGTCGAGGTGCGTCAGATTACTGCATCGCGCGCCGTTGGCAATCGGTGGCTGGTCAGCGAGGGGCTCAATGCCGGCGACCGCTTGATCACCGAAGGCCTACAGTTCATTCGCCCAGGCGTCGAAGTCGAGCCCGTGCCTGCTACCAATGTTGCCGCTGCCCAGCCACAGGTCCAGTAGGGCTGAGCCAAGGATAATTACCTAATGTCCAGATTTTTTATCGATCGGCCAATTTTCGCCTGGGTGATCGCCCTAGTGATCATGCTTGCCGGCGGGCTGTCCATTCTCGGGCTGCCAGTCAACCAATATCCGAGTATCGCACCGCCTGCAGTGGGTATTCAGGTCGCCTATCCGGGCGCTTCCGCCCAGACCGTGCAAGACACCGTAGTCCAGGTCATCGAGCAACAGCTCAACGGTATCGACGGTTTGCGCTACATGTCTTCGGAAAGCAACTCCGACGGCAGTATGAGCATCACCGTGACCTTCGAGCAGGGCACCAACCCGGACATCGCACAGGTTCAGGTGCAAAACAAGCTGCAGCTAGCCACGCCGCTATTGCCGCAGGAAGTCCAGCAGCAGGGCATTCGGGTAACGAAGGCAGTCAGGAACTTTCTGATGGTTGTCGGTCTGGTATCGACCGATGGCAGCATGAATCGGGCCGACCTATCGGACTACATCGTGTCCAACATTCAAGACCCGATCTCAAGAACGCCTGGCGTTGGCGATTTCCAAGTGTTCGGGTCGCAATATGCCATGCGCATCTGGCTTGACCCAGCCAAGTTGAATAACTTCAGTCTTACCCCGGTTGACGTGGGCAATGCGATTCGCGAGCAGAACGTCCAGGTTTCGGCCGGACAATTCGGTGGCTTGCCGGCGGTGCCTGGGCAACAGTTGAGCGCCACCATAATAGGCAAGACTCGCCTGCAAACGCCTGAGCAATTCCGTGAAATCCTGCTTAAGGTCAATGGCGACGGCTCGCAGGTCCGCCTGGGCGATGTCGCCCGCGTTGAGCTGGGCGAGCAGAACGCCGCCATTAGTGTGCTTTATAACGGCAAGCCGGCTTCAGGCATCGCGCTCAAGTTGGCCACCGGTGCCAACGCACTGGATACGGCGAAGGCAATTCGCGCGACGATTTCCGAATTGGAGCCCTTCTTCCCCGAGGGGATGGAGGTGGTCTATCCCTACGATACTTCACCAGTGGTATCAGCTTCGATTACCGGCGTAGTGCATACGCTGCTTGAGGCCATCGTTCTGGTCTTCCTGGTGATGTACCTGTTTCTTCAGAACTTTCGCGCCACGCTAATTCCGACATTGGCGGTGCCTGTGGTGTTGCTGGGTACGTTCGGCATTCTCGCGGCGTTTGGCTTCAGCATAAACACGCTGACAATGTTTGCGATGGTTCTGGCTATCGGATTGCTGGTGGATGATGCCATCGTGGTGGTCGAAAACGTCGAGCGGGTAATGGCCGAAGAAGGCCTTTCCCCGCTTGAGGCCACGCGCAAATCCATGACGCAAATCCAGGGCGCACTAGTTGGCATTGGCCTGGTGCTGTCGGCTGTATTTTTGCCGATGGCGTTCTTCGGCGGATCCACTGGTGTTATTTACCGACAGTTTTCAATCACTATCGCCTCCGCGATGGCGCTATCGGTGCTGGTGGCGCTGGTCTTCACGCCTGCGCTTTGTGTCACCTTGCTAAAGCCTATTCCTAAAGGTCATCACGAAGAGAAACGGGGCTTCTTTGGCTGGTTCAATCGCACCTTTGATCGCGGCGTCGGTGGTTATGAGCGAGGCGTGATAACGATACTGCGTCGAAAAATCCCCTTTTTGCTGCTCTACGTCATTATCGTCGCGATAATGGCTATTCTTTTCACTAGGATTCCCAGCTCGTTCCTGCCGGAAGAAGACCAAGGCGTGCTTTTTGCTCAGGTGCAGACTCCAGCCGGGTCCACAGCCGAGCGGACTCAGCAGACCGTCGACGCAATGCGTGAATATCTGTTGCGTGAAGAATCAGAAGCGGTGAAATCCGTGTTCACCGTTACGGGTTTCAATTTCGCTGGCCGTGGGCAGAATTCGGGTATGGCATTCATCGGTCTGCGTCCGTGGGATGAGCGCGCTGACCCTGAACTGAGCGTATCCGCGGTAGCTAAGCGGGCGCAGGCGCATTTCAATACTCTTCGTGACGCCATGGTGTTCGCCTTTGCACCGCCGGCGGTCATGGAGTTGGGCAACGCGACCGGCTTTAACTTCTATCTGCAAGACCGTGCTGGCGTTGGTCATGACGTGCTCATGGAGGCGCGCAATCAGTTCCTGGGCCTGGCTGCGCAGAATCCGGCGTTGACAGCTGTACGACCCAACGGTTTGAACGACGAACCTCAATATCAGTTGTTGATCGATGATGAAAAGGCTCGGGTGCTGGGCGTATCGCTCGGTGCGATCAACGACACGCTATCGATTGGCTGGGGTTCAAGTTATATCAATGACTTTATCGACCGCGGGCGGGTGAAGAAGGTATATGTGCAGGGCGAGGCCAGCGCACGGATGAATCCCGAAGACCTGGATAAATGGTTCGTACGCAACGACGAAGGCGAAATGGTGCCATTTAGCGCCTTCGCCAGTGGCGAATGGGTTTATGGATCTCCCAAGCTGTCTCGCTACGATGGGGTGTCCGCGATGGAAATCATGGGTCAGGCCGCACCGGGTTACAGTTCCGGCGATGCCATGGCGGCAGTTGAAGAGATTGCCCAGCAATTACCGGAAGGGGTTGGCATCTCCTGGACTGGCCTGTCCTACGAGGAGCGTCTATCAGGTGACCAGGCGCCAGCACTCTATGCGCTATCGCTTCTGGTGGTATTCCTTTGCTTGGCCGCACTGTATGAAAGCTGGTCCATCCCGTTTGCGGTAATGCTGGTGGTGCCGTTGGGCGTCATTGGTGCGCTGCTGGCGACCATGGGGCGGGGGCTGTCCAATGATGTGTTCTTCCAGGTCGGCTTGTTGACCACCATCGGTTTGACCGCGAAGAACGCTATTCTTATCGTCGAGTTCGCCAAGGATTTGCACGAACAGGGCGTGAGTCGCTTCGATGCGGCGGTACAGGCGTGCCGTATGCGCTTGCGGCCGATCGTCATGACATCGCTGGCCTTTACCCTCGGCGTGGTTCCGCTGGCCCTCGCGAGCGGCGCTGGTGCAGGCAGCTCGCATGCTATCGGAACCGGCGTAATCGGCGGCATGCTTACGGCAACCGTGCTAGTTATCTTTTGGGTACCGTTGTTCTATGTTCTGGTGTCTTCGCTTGGCGATCGCAGGAAGGCGGCTGTCGAAGAGCCAAAGGGAGATGCACAATGAACAAGTCCGTATTGAGCCTGGCGCTGATGGCAGCGCTGAGCGGCTGCTCCCTGATTCCCGAATACCAGCGCCCGGATGCGCCGACCGCTACGAGCTGGCCCGAAGGCGAAGCCTACACCAGCGCCGTCAACGGGGCTCAAGGGCAGCAGATGGATCTGGCGTGGGAGGAGTTCTTCCGCGACCCCGCGCTGCGCCAGCTGATCGGTGTGGCGCTGGAAAGCAACCGAGACCTGCGCGCAGCGGCGCTTAATGTCGATGCTTATCGGGCGTTGTATCGCGTCCAGCGCGCCGACCTGTTACCTGCAGTGAGCGCCGACGGCTCCGGCAGCCGCACTCGTACTCCTGGCGATCTCAACCAGACCGGGCAGGACGGTATCAGCAGTCAGTACAGTGCGACGCTCGGGGTGGCATGGGAACTGGACCTGTTCGGCCGGCTGGGTAGCCTTCGCGAGCAGGCGCTGCAGGAATATTTTGCCACCGAGGCAGCGCAGCGCAGCACGCGCATCAGCCTGATCGCCAGTGTCGCTAATGCCTGGTTGACCTTGCAGGCCGACCAGGCGCTGCTACAGGTCAGTCGCGACACGCTGAAGGCGTTCGAGGAAAGCCTCGAACTCACCCAGCGCAGCTTCGACGTAGGTGTCGCCTCGGCTCTGGAGTTGAGCCAGGCGCGCAGCGCGACCGATACCGCCCGGGTGGGCATCGAGCGTTATACCCGTCAGGTGGCGCAGGATCGCAACGCGTTGACGCTGCTGCTCGGACAGAACATTCCGGTCTCCATGCCGACCGACGACCGGTTGAAGCGTGACCTGCTGGCTACATTGCCGGTCGGCCTGCCTTCCAACTTGCTCTACAAACGACCCGACATCATTCAGGCCGAATACCAGCTGCGCGCTGCCAACGCGAACATTGGTGCGGCCAGAGCGGCATTTTTTCCGCGTATCAGTCTGACCGGCGCGGTGGGTACGGCGAGCAGCGAATTGTCCGGCCTGTTCGATGGTGGTTCCAGCTATTGGAACTTCTCGCCGAGCATCAGTGTGCCGATCTTCAATGCCGGCCAACTGCGAGCCAATCTCGACTATGCCGAAATCAGCCGCAATATTCAGGTTGCGCAGTACGAGTCAACTATCCAGACCGCATTCCGCGAAGTGGCCGATGGTCTGGCCGCACAGGCGACCTACATCCGTCAGGTGCAAGCGCAGCGTGACCTGCTGGAAACCAGTGAAGACTATTACCGTCTCGCTGAGCGGCGTTACCGGACCGGTGTCGACAGCTATCTGGTGCTGCTCGATGCCCAGCGGCAGCTGTTCGACGTGCAGCAGCAGTTCATTAGCGACCGGTTGGCGCAGATGGTTAGCGAAGTCAATCTGTTCAAGGCCTTGGGTGGCGGTTGGGATGCGGAGGCCGATCCGGCGCCTAGCGAAGGCTAGGGTTGGTCGTCGCTGGCTGTAATCCGGCTTTCTCGATCAGCAGCACCAACAAAAACGCCGCCCTTGAGGGCGGCGTTTTTGTTTGCGTCTCGAATCAGCGATTGCGGGTTAGCAATGCTGGCTTCTCGCCGCGTGGTTTTGTTGGCAGCTGATCCAGTTGCTCAGCGCTGGGCAGCCGATCGATCTTCGATTCCTTATGGATGATCAATGGCTGCTTTTCCTTCGGCTTGGCTGCAATGTCCTGACGAGCCCCGCCCTCGTTGTCGATCCGACGGCCTTCGTTCTTGCGCCGTGGCTGGCCGCCGCGAGTTGACTGGCCTTGGCCCTGACGTTTGCCCTTGCCCTGAGCAGCGCCGCTTGTCGAGGCGGCACCGCCCCCGCGCTGGCCTGCGCCGCGCGGCTGGGTGGATCCAGGCTGAGCGGGGGCTCCGGGACGACGACCACGGCCCTGCTTGTTCTGGTATGGACTGACGTAATCAACCCGATTACCGAAGTTGTCCAGATCGTCATCGAGGAACACTTCCGGGTCCCGGTCGCTGGGCAGGCGAGGCGGGCGGCTGACCGGTGCGGCAGCCGCTCCTTGTGTCGTCGAACCCTGGCTGGCATTTGCACTGCGCGGCTTGTTACGGCTGCGGCGGTTACGATCGCGCTCTTTGGGTTCACTGCTCGATTCAGTCGTTTTCGCGGCGCGTTCGGCGCGTGGCTTACGCTCGCCGTTGCGAGCAGGGCGCGGCTGCCGTGGCTCGCGTACTTCGGGCTTCTCCGCCTCAATGGTGCTGGCGTCGAAGCCCATCAGATCGCCGTCCGGAATTTTCTGCTTGGTCATCCGCTCGATGCCCTTTAGCAGCTTCTCCTCGTCGGGCGCCACCAGCGAAATCGCTTCGCCGCTGCGTCCGGCACGGCCGGTACGGCCGATGCGGTGGACGTAATCTTCCTCGACATTCGGTAGCTCGAAGTTGACCACATGCGGCAGCTGATCAATATCCAAGCCGCGGGCAGCAATGTCGGTGGCGACCAGAATACGTACGGCGTTCGCCTTGAAGTCGGCCAACGCCTTGGTGCGAGCGTTCTGGCTCTTGTTGCCATGAATCGCGACCGCCGGCAGACCGTGCTTGTCGAGATACTCGGCGAGGCGGTTGGCGCCATGCTTGGTGCGGGTGAAAACCAGCACCTGTTCCCAGGCGCCCTGAGTGATCAGGTGAGCCAGTAGAGCGCGCTTATGTGAGGCAGCCAAGCGGAATACGCGTTGCTCGATGCGCTCGACCGTGGTGTTTGGCGGCGTGACCTGAATCTTCTCCGGCTCGTGCAGCAGCTTGCTGGCGAGATCGGTGATGTCCTTGGAGAAGGTCGCCGAGAACAACAGGTTCTGGCGCTTGGTCGGCAGCTTGGCGAGGACCTTCTTGACGTCATGGATGAAGCCCATGTCGAGCATGCGGTCGGCTTCGTCGAGGACCAGAATTTCCACGTGGGACAGATCGACGGCCTTCTGGTTGGCCAGATCAAGCAGGCGGCCAGGGCAGGCGACGAGTATGTCGAGACCCTTGGCGATGGCCTGGACCTGTGGGTTCATGCCCACACCACCGAAGATCACCGCGCTTTTGAGCGGCAGATCGCGGGCATAGACCTTGAAGCTGTCGTGGACCTGGGCGGCGAGCTCACGAGTCGGCGTCAGCACCAGGACACGCGGCTGGCGAGGGCCATGGCGATGCTCACGGTCGGGGTGGCCGCCCGGGAAAAGAATTTCCAGCACGGGGAGGGCAAAGCCACCGGTCTTACCGGTTCCCGTCTGTGCGGCGACCATCAGGTCGCGTCCCTGCAACACGGCGGGAATGGCCCGCTGTTGCACTGGTGTAGGCTGGGTATAACCGGCGGCCTCGACGGCACCGGCCAAAGCCTCGGAGAGACCGAGGGAAGCAAAGGACATGAGTAATCCTGTCTGTATAGGGCGAGGCCCTGGGATGGTCATGCCTGGCTCGAATCGCGACTGGCGTGCGATCCCGTCCGGTCCTGTCGCATCGGAAGATGCTGACATCCGGGCGTAAGCCTGGCGGAAGCGCGGAGTATAACAGAGCCTGTTAACGCCGCATTGCTAGGACAGTGTGGCAGTTCGCAGGTTCATTGACCAGCTCCCTGTTTTGCAGGGAGCTGAATCGATGAATCAACGCACCAGCTTGAGATTGTCCCAGATGGCCAGGCTCGGTTCGGCCTGGTTCAAGGTATAGAAGTGCAATCCCGGTGCGCCGCCGGCGAGCAGCTTCTCGCACATTTCGGTGATCACCTGCTCGCCGAAGGCCTGGATGCTGTCCATGTCATCGCCATAGGACTCAAGCTGCTTACGCATCCAGCGCGGGATCTCGGCACCGCAGGCATCGGAGAAACGCGCCAGCTTGCTGTAATTGGTGATCGGCATGATGCCGGGCACGATCGGCGTTTCCACGCCCAGTTGGCGCACGCGCTCGACAAAGTAGAAGTAACAGTCGGCGTTGAAGAAGTATTGGGTGATGGCACTGTCGGCACCGGCCTTGGCCTTGCGCACGAAGTTGGCCAGGTCATCCTCGAAATTGCGCGCCTGCGGATGCATCTCCGGATAGGCGGCGATTTCAATATGAAAGTGGTCGCCCGTTTCGGCGCGAATGAACTCGACCAATTCGTTGGCGTAGCGCAGCTCACCGCTGGCCATGCCCATACCGGACGGCAAGTCGCCGCGCAGCGCGACGATCCGCTTGATACCAGCCTCCCTGTACAACTTGAGCAGCTCACGCAGCTCGGCTTTGCTGTCGCCGACACAGGACAGGTGCGGCGCGGTCGGCACCCTCACTTCGCCGTCGAGCTGCAACACGGTGTTTAACGTGCGGTCGCGAGTCGATCCCCCTGCGCCATAGGTGCAGGAGAAAAAGTCCGGCTTGTATTCGGCTAGACGCCTGGCGGTCACCATCAGTTTTTCGTGCCCAGCGGCGGTTTTGGTGGGAAAGAACTCGAAGCTGAAGCTGTGGCTACGTGGTTGTGACATGAACATTCCTTTCTGCGGCAAGCGCCAGTCAGGAGCAGGCGAGTCTGCTCCTGATCACCGGCTCGGCCTCGATTAGTAGCGGTAGCTATCCGGCTTGAACGGGCCTTCGACTTCCACGCCGATATACTCAGCCTGAGTGGGGGTCAGGCGGGTGATCACGCCACCGAAGCCCTTGACCATCTCGGCCGCGACTTCTTCGTCGAGTTTTTTCGGTAGCACCATCACGGTGACGTTCTTGGTCTTCTCAACGACCGGCAGATCGGCAAACTTCTCGTTGAACAGGTGAATCTGCGCCAACACCTGGTTGGCAAAGGAGCCGTCCATGATCCGGCTCGGGTGACCGGTGGCGTTACCCAGGTTCACCAGACGGCCTTCGGCCAGCAGAATCAGGTAGTCATCGTTCTGCGCATCGAAGCTGCCAGCACCGGTGCGGTGAATCTTGTGCACCTGCGGCTTGACCTCTTCCCACGCCCAGTTCTTGCGCATAAAGGCGGTATCGATCTCGTTGTCGAAGTGACCGATGTTGCAGACTACGGCGCGCTTCTTCAGTGCCTTGAGCATGCCGGCGTCGCAGACATTGGCGTTACCGGTGGTAGTGACGATCAGGTCGATCTTGCCCAGCAGTGCGCTGTCGATGCTTCCATCGGTACCGTCATTGAGGCCGTCTTTGTACGGGGAGACCAGCTCGAAGCCGTCCATGCAGGCTTGCATGGCGCAGATCGGGTCGACCTCGGAGACCTTGACGATCATGCCTTCCTGACGCAGCGACTGCGCCGAACCCTTGCCCACGTCGCCGTAGCCGATCACCAGCGCCTGCTTGCCAGATAACAAATGGTCGGTGGCGCGCTTGATAGCGTCGTTGAGGCTGTGACGGCAGCCGTACTTGTTGTCGTTCTTGCTTTTGGTGACCGAGTCGTTGACGTTGATCGCCGGAATTTTCAGGGTGCCTTTCTTCAGCATGTCCTGCAGGCGATGAACGCCGGTGGTGGTTTCTTCGGTAACGCCGTGCACGCGCTCGAGCGCCTGCGGGTACTTGTCATGGAGTATCTGGGTCAGATCGCCGCCATCGTCCAGAATCATGTTGGCATCCCACGGCTGTCCGTCCTTAAGGATGGTCTGCTCGATGCACCACTCGTATTCTTCTTCGGTCTCGCCTTTCCAAGCGAATACGGGGATGCCGGCGGCGGCGATGGCAGCAGCGGCCTGATCCTGGGTAGAGAAAATGTTGCAGCTCGACCAGCGTACTTCGGCGCCGAGGGCGGTCAGCGTCTCGATCAGCACGGCGGTCTGGATGGTCATGTGGATGCAGCCAAGAATTTTCGCGCCTTTGAGCGGCTGCTCGCCGGCATACTTGTGGCGCAGGCCCATCAGGGCGGGCATTTCCGATTCGGCGATGATGATCTCGCGACGGCCCCAGGCCGCCAGGGAAATATCGGCGACCTTGTAGTCGTTGAAACCTGCAGGCGTCATGACAGCGCTCATTGAAGAGTTCTCCATTCGTTTTGTGCGAATGGGCGCCGTTGATGCGTATGGTTAACGCCCCATCCGAGCCTGACAGGTACCGCCGGGAAGCGATCCTGCTGCAGCGCCCCTCGGACAGGTGGCGGGCACGGCCGAACGGTGTCGGCAGTGTAAAGCCCGACGATTATAGCCGCGACCGCGGTCAAGCCCAAGCCCGTTGCAGCGCCCATTGCTCAACGACCGTCTACGCTGTCGCGAGTACAGATATGGCGCACCATGCGGCCGGTGCTCAAGCCCTATACCCCAATCGAGCGAGATAACCATCGCCGTGGCCATGACGCCAATGGTCGGCGGCAGGCCTATGAAGCGGTAGTTGAGGTAGGCGAGTAGCGCAGAGAGGCTGATGAAGATTGTCGAGAGCTCAAGCATGCGACCCCTCTTCAGCGGTTTCCAGATCGACTGCGGGGTGGACCCGGCAGCGCGCCATTGGTGCCTTTCACCAGCGTCGAACTCAACTTGCGCCAGGGCGGTCACACGAAGAGGTTCGGTGAACCTCGCCGGGCGAATGACCCTCAGGAGCTGCCAACATGAACCTCTTGTTCCGTTCTGTTCTGCTTACCATTGCCGTCGCGTTTAGCCTGCCAGTTGCCGCCAATTCCTGCTATGTCTCCGCCGAGACGTCCGGTGCAGTGCCGCCACCGGTGGTCACCGAAAAATGTTTTCGCTATGAGGGCATGGACGATAACGATATTGACTGGGTCTGCCGTGATAACGAGGCGGTCAAGAATTCGCGTCGGAAGATTGTCGAGAACTGCCCGTCTGGCCATTTTGGTGTCTGTACCGCCGCGCTGACACCAGAAACCCTCGCCAACGAGCGCGCCACTGGCACTCAGGCAACGGACACCCCAGCGCCGACAACCGTGCCTGAAAACGCACGTATCGTCACATACAACTATCAAACGACCGATCGTGCCCAGGCAAAAATCGATTGCGAAAGCGCCGGCGGTGAATGGTCGCAGTAGCCTCGTGGCGTTTGGTGAAATGGCCGGCAGCAGGGATAATCGCCGGCCGTTCAATGCCCGAGTGATTGAATCATGAAGCTGATGCCGTTGAGTTTGTCGCTGATCGCCGTTTTTGCGCTCGCGGGCTGTGACCGCATCGATCCCAATTCTCCACTCGGCAAGCGCAAGGCCATCTACCAACAAATGCTCGATACCAAGGAAGACCTCGGTGGCATGCTGCGTGGCCGTTTGGCTTTTGATCCGCAGGGCTTCGTCAGCGGCGCGGCGAAGCTGGACGAGTTATCGCGGCAGCCCTGGCAGTACTATCCGGAGGTCAAGGAGGATCAAAGCGATGCCCGCGACGATGTCTGGCAGCAGCAGGAACGTTTCAACCAGATGGCTCGTGAGCTCGAGGCGCACACTGCTGCGCTGGTGGCCGCGACGGCTAAGGTGCCAGTGACTGCCGAAAGTGTCGCGCCGGCCTTCCAGCGTGTAGAAGATGCCTGTGAAGCCTGCCATCAGAAATTTCGCGCGTACTGACGCTTGCTTGCGGATCGCGGCCGTTTAACGCTTGGCGGCTTCCAGTTGTTTACGGGCTTGATCCAGGCGCCGCTTATGCAGCTCGATCATTTGCGCATCGCCCGTGCCCAATGCTTCGCGTAATTGCGCCTCGCGCTCGCTGGTCAGGCGAGTCGCCTTTTCTACCGCCACATGATTGGACTGTAACGGGACCATGCCGCGGCAGCGCTCGTTAAGACTCTGCAGACGCTCTTCGAGCGCTACGCGCTGGCTGTCGTCACCCTTCAGGCGGGCATCCTGAATCTGTTCTCCGATCGTTTTACGCGCATCGCGGCATGCCTCGACGGGGTTCGGGGCTGCAATGGATGCCTGGGCACCGCTAAAGCTGAGAAGCAGCAAGGTGAGGATGGTTCGCCGGGCGGACATGCGCACTCCTTTTTATTCTTAGGTTTAAGACTGGACTGAATCGCCTAAGTGCCCTCAGAACCCGGCGATCCGTGCGGTGCGCAGCTGCTGGCGCAGCTTCAGCACTTCTGGCGCCGAAAAGAACGCCCGCAGTTGTCTCGCACGCGTGGCGCCGATACCCGGTTCGGCCTGCCATTGCGCCACGCTTCTTGCAGCCAGGGTGTCCCAATTCGCGTCGATTTCCGCATCGCCGCTCGGCGGCAGTCCGATTGCTCGCAGCCAGGCGCCAAATGGGCGCTCGTGAGCCAGCCGATAGCTGGTTACCAGAATCTCGGCGCTGGTCTGGCCGAAGCCTGGGATTTGCTGCAGGCGGGCTTCGTCGAGGTGCAGCCAGTCGAGCAATCCTGTTACTGCTCCCGCTTCGACCAATTCCCGCCAGGTGCCGGGGCCGAGGTTCGGCAGGTCCAGCCCGTGCTTGCTGCTCAACCAAGTGAGCCGCGCAATAAACTGCTGGTTGCAGCCGTTATCAGGATGCCAGCAGCTCTGCGAATGGTAGTTGGCGGGGTTTGGGGCCTTAATATTCAGGCGCTGCTGAGCGCGCCAGACGACGGTATCCAATCGCGGAATCGTCAGGCCGGCGAGAGTGACCGCGACCTGATCGCCAGGCCGGATATCCTGTGCCTTCCATGTTTCAAGTGATCCGAGACTAACGCGGGCGATGCGGCGGTCGTCTAGTTGCACCGGGTCGAGCTGGAGGATCGGCGTAATCCGGCCGCTTCGGCCGATGTTGAATTGCACCTGGCGAACCTGCGCCAAGGCGGTGCGCAGCGGATATTTCCAGGCGGCCGCCCAGTGTGGCGGCTGGGCTTGCCAGCGCGTGCCGTCCGGGCGCCGGCCCTGGCGCAGTACCACGCCATCACTGGCGAAGGGCAGAGGATGGCGATACCAGTGGTCGCGCCAATGTTCGGCTTGTTGAATGCTGGCAATAGGCTGGGTCAGCTCCACGCTTGCGTCGAAGCCCAGTGCGGCCAGGCCATTCAGGCGCGCCTGCATGCCCGCCGGGCCATTGGGCCAATCCCAAACGAACAGACCGATCTGCGCCGCGGTTGTGTCATCCAACGCTTGGCGTGCCATGGCCCCGGCGACCTTGCCGCGCGCGCCGACACCACCTGCTTCCGCCTGAACATGTGCGTCCAGACGCCAGTAAAGCTCACCCTGCAGGACTAGTTCGTCGCCGCTCGCCAGTTGCTGCGGTATCGCCGGCAGTTGTCTGGCCCGCTCGGTCCAGTCCTGACCGTGATTACCATCGCCGCGGCTGACAGCCTGGAGCAGATGTCCGTTCCGGTAGTGCAACGTCACTGCGACGCCATCGACTTTTGGCTGGATCCACAGATCTTCGCGGGGCTCGATCCAGGCGCGCACCGCCGCCGCATCGGCAAGTTTGGCGAGCCCGGTCTGTGCGATCGGATGTGCAACAGGCCCGGCGGTGCCGGCCAGCGGATTCGCAGCGTTCGAGACGACTTTCGGGAAGCACGCTTGCCATTGCCGGAGTCGTTGTCGCGACTGGTCATAGATTTCATCGTCGACCAGCGAGACGCCACCGCGGTGGTAGGCGTCGTCCCAGCCGGCCAGTTGCCGCTCGAGTCCGGCTATTTCTTCGGTGGCTCGATTGTCGGGCCAGTCAGGGCAGTCGGCCAGGCTGGCGGAGGAAATGACACAGAAAACTAACGCGATCAAACGTTGCATGGGAGCATCCTTGCTCGTTGGAGACGCTGCATTCTGACTCGCTGTACAGGTGACGGCCGTGCGCTAGCGCATGTTGAGCCGTTTCCGTTGAGTATTTCAGCCGGCAGTGCCACGGAATGAACCATGACGGCGCGTAACGGCCAGAAGCGATAGCGTTCAGCAGCACGCCACCAGCACCGAGCTAGTCAGCTTGCGAAAAGGTCTACAACCGTGGCCACTGGCGCAACATGACGGGCCTCATCTCGACCAAGCAACTACAATCGCGCATCCATAGTCCGGAGAGACCTCCCCGTGCAATCTGTGATCTCCATCGAACAGCTGAGCAAGACCTACGCGTCCGGGCATCCGGCGCTCAAACAGATCGACCTGCAGATCCGCAAGGGCGAAATTTTCGCCCTGCTTGGGCCCAACGGCGCAGGCAAGACCACGCTGATCAGTATCGTTTGCGGCATCGTCAACCCAGGCAGCGGGCGGGTTCTGGTCGACGGATTCGACATCATCGGCGACTACCGCGAGGCCCGCTCGAAGATCGGCCTGGTGCCGCAGGAGCTATTCAATGAAGGCTTCGAAAGCGTTTGGGCAACGGTGCGCTTTTCTCGCGGACTGTTCGGCAAGGCGCCGAACGATGCCTACCTGGAGAAACTGCTGCGCGATCTCTCTCTTTGGGACAAGAAGAGCGCGCGCATCATCGAGCTATCCGGGGGCATGAAGCGCCGGGTAATGATCGCCAAGGCCCTGTCTCACGAGCCGTCGATTCTGTTTCTCGACGAGCCCACGGCCGGCGTCGACGTCGAACTGCGCCGCGACATGTGGGAGATGGTGCGCGGCCTGCGCGAGCGCGGCGTAACCATCATCCTGACCACCCACTACATCGAAGAGGCCGAGGAAATGGCTGACCGTATTGGGGTGATCAGCAAGGGCGAAATCATCCTGGTAGAGGACAAGAAAGCGCTGATGCACAAGCTCGGCAAGAAGCAGCTGACCTTGCATCTGCAGCGGCCGTTGGTGGAAATTCCAGCAGAACTGGCCGGTTATCCGCTGGAACTGGGCGATGGTGGCAATCAACTGATCTTCACGTTCGATGCTCAGCACGAGGACACCGGCATCGCCGACCTGCTCAAACGACTGGCTGAGCACGGCATCGATTTCAAGGACTTGCAATCGAGTCAGAGTTCACTGGAGGAAATTTTCGTCAGCTTGGTAAAAGGCAGCCGCACATGAATCTCCACGCAATCCGAGCTATCTACCTGTTCGAACTGGCGCGAACCTGGCGCACACTGCTGCAAAGCATCGCTACTCCGGTTATTTCCACATCGCTGTACTTCGTGGTGTTCGGCTCGGCCATTGGTTCGCGCATGGAGGCCATGCATGGCATTCCGTATGGCGCCTTCATCATTCCCGGTCTGATCATGATGGCGCTTCTTACCGAGAGTATTTCCAACGCCTCGTTCGGCATCTATATGCCGCGCTACTCTGGCACCATCTACGAGGTGCTGTCAGCGCCAGTTTCCTATCTAGAGATCGTTATTGGCTATGTCGGCGCGGCGGCGACCAAGTCACTGGTCCTCGGCGTTGTGATTCTGCTGACGGCGCGGTTGTTTGTTGACTATGAGATTCAACATCCGCTGATGATGACGCTGTTCCTGGTGCTCACCGCGGTGACCTTCTGCCTGTTCGGTTTCATCATTGGCATCTGGGCCGATGGTTGGGAGAAGTTGCAGATCGTGCCGTCGCTGATCGTCATGCCGCTGGCCTTTCTCGGCGGCAGCTTCTACTCCATCGAAATGCTGCCGCCGCTGTGGCAGAAGGTCACATTGTTCAACCCGGTTGTGTATTTGATCAGCGGCTTCCGCTGGAGTTTCTATGGCGTCTCTGACGTCAATGTCGGGATCAGCCTGGCGATGACGCTGGGCTTTTTGGTGCTGTGCCTGGGCCTTATCTGGTGGATATTCAAGACGGGCTATCGGCTTAAGAACTGAGCCTCGCTAATCGAGACGCCCTCAAGATGGGCGTCTCGCTATCACACGAGCGGGTTGCTAAGGATCACCAAGAGCCGTACGGGATGCCGTATTTTTCGATATAGGCTTTGGATGTTTCCGAAAGAGAGCGGTGCTCTCCTTTCGAAGCGCCACCGTACGGGCCTTTTGGCTCGATTTCGGCCTGGGCGCGCAGGATTTCGATCGGCTCGCCACAGGTGCTCATTACCCAACCTCTGACCACGCCACCAGGGGCGAGTCCCAGCGTCAGGGCATGACGGTATTCGCTGGTGCGGCAGGGTGGGTCGAGTCTTTCCATCATCAACTGCCGGGCGCGTTCGGGGATTTCCAGCGTTACCCGGTAGGTTTGTGGCTCAGCAAGCGACTGCCAGCGGATGTAGATGCGCCTGGGTAGTTCAGCGCCGGGGACCTGGCGGCCTGCGCCCCAGCCGAAACGCTCGCCCCAGCCTGCGGCATCGCCCTTGTTCTCTGGCGGGGTTCGTACCGCAACAATGCCGCTACCGACGTGATGAAAGTACCGTCCGCTGATGTCCTCCACGTTAGCTGTTTCCACCCAGACCTCCATATAGTCCGGAGCGAGAAAGCCCAGGCGCCAGTAGGGATAGGGCAGGTTGCCAGCGTACTGTTCGGGATTGGCGCATCCGGAGAGCAGGAAAAACAGCAGACCAAGCAGTACCGATCTCATCGCTTCGCTCCCAAGCTATCGTCGTGGTGCGCCCGGCCATTCTTGGCCGGGGCATTGATGAAAACCACGTCCCATCTGCTACCGCCCGGTCCGATTGCGGCGTTCCAATTGGACGAGAGGTGGATATAGCGCTGGCGCAGCAGGCACTCCTCATCTTCATCCAGCGATCCGCCACCGCTCGAGGCCCATGCTAGTAGCTTGTCTTTGATTGGCATGAGCTCGGCTGGCACGAAGAGGTCAGGGTCTTGCTCGTCGACGAAGTCCAGCATGGCACCTGCTTCAACGGCCAGCGCATGCATCACTCGCAGATACACACGAGACAGATGCCCATACATTGGGCGCTCCAGATAGGGCGCAGCCATCACGAACTTCATCGCATCAGTACGGCTTTGGCTGAATGGTGGGAAATGCTCCCAGACATGGGTTTCCAGGCGGGCGGCGCGGTCCTGCGGATCGAGCAGGTCGGCTTGGCGGGCGAGGGCGGTGTCCTGCTGTGCCTGTTGATAGGCGATAGTGCGCAGCGGGTTGGTCTCCCGGCTGACCCAGTTACGGCGAGGCCGAGAGAGATAGAGTCGTTCCACGGCTTGGGGGAGGTATCCGCCACCCAGATCGGAGTGGGCGCCGGGCAGGACGATTTCGCGATGCGGTGGGGAAACCCTGTTGAGAGAGAAGTTTTGGCGATGCTCGTCACGAGCCACCAGATGCACGACCTGGCGGGCCGCATCGGGCGCCAGATAAAGGTCGATGCCACCGTTTGTGGCATCGCTTGGGTCGGCCCAGTCATCCCAGCCGCCGATCGCCGCGACGGTATCGAACAGGCCGATGAAGTTAATGGTGACGTCGCGGCGCCAATCGAATCTTGGTCCAGAAGCTAATCTCCCCTGACGGTGCAGCGCACCTAATGGACCCTGGGTGCGCTGCAATACCTGATTGGCGAAATGCCGAGCGGCCGCCGCGCCCCGACTGAAGCCGAAGATGTCCATTTCCAAGGCTCCGATCACCGAGCCCGGGTTCGCCTGCTGGAATGTATCCAGCGCCTGTGAAATAAGCGAGAAACCTTCGTTGACCTTGGCCAACACGCCCGTGTCACCCCGGCCAAGCATTAGTCCGGGAAACGGCGTGTCCGTCTCGCCGGTCGTTGTGCCGATCCCAGTCACATAGGCACGGAGGGCTGCCTGATTTGCCCCTTCGGCTAATGGCTGACCGGAATCGTCCCGATACAGGTCATATAGTCGCCAGATATTGCTGACATCGTTCCCGTAACTGCTGTCCGGATCGATATGGTGGGCTTCGCAGCGCTGGACGATGGCTTGTGCCTCGAGTTCGCCCAATCCGATGTCCGAGGCGCGGCATTGGGCGCCGATAGCACTATTGCTGGCGTTGTTGCCGGTGCCGTCGAAGAATACGCCGATGCGCAGGGTGACGGCCTGGCGGCTGTCGAGTTCTTCCTCTTCCTCCTCTTCCTCCAGGCCATGCGGGGCATCATTGTCTGCTTGCTCCAGTGCTCGGGCCTGGCTGGGGGCCGGTTGCTGCGGAGGTGGCGAGTGCGGCGAGGTGGACGTATCGAAGGCTTGGGCTTGCGCCACTGATTGGAGGCTAAGGGACGCAGGTGGCGTAAAGGGTGCCGGAGTCGATGTGTTGCCGATAACAACACTCCCCGAACCGCCGATGATCACGTTGCCATGATCGCCGAGGCTGCCAAGCGTGGCGGCGGGTTTACCATTGATCAGCAAGTTGGCGATGAGGTTGCTCGCCAACATGCTGCCGCAACCGGTCGAGTCGCCCTGGCGGGCGGCGGGGAGACCATCGAAGAGCACATCGGGTGATCCGGTAGCGATGGGGTTGTTGCCGTGCCCGGTCTTCGGACAGGCAGTCGGATCGCTGAGGCGTGCGGCGGGTTTGCCAGACATGACCAATCTCCTTATCGGTATGCGAGCCGGCACCTTGCCGCAAGGTAATAGCGAGCGCAAACGGCGCTCCGTTTTTTATGGGCTGGTTCGCAGGCTTTGAGCAGTTACGCGAGAACTTGCACAGCACAAAAAAGCCCCGCGCAGCACATGACTGGCGGGGCTTTCTTGCAGCTCTCAGCTTGCCGCTGCGCTTTTACAGCCCGGCAGCCGCGCGTAACGCGTCGGCTTTGTCGGTCTTTTCCCAGGTGAAGGCGGTGAAGGTATCGTTGCCGACCGTCATTTCATAGGGATCGCGACCGAAGTGGCCGTAAGCTGCGGTCGCCTGGTACATCGGGTGCAACAGATCGAGCATGGTAGTGATCGCGTATGGGCGCAGATCGAAATGCTCGCGGACCAGCGCGACGATCTTCTCGTCGCTGAGCTTGCCGGTGCCGAAGGTGTTGATCGAGATCGAAGTCGGCTGCGCCACGCCAATGGCGTAGGAGACCTGGATTTCGCAACGCTCGGCCAGGCCTGCGGCAACGATGTTCTTGGCTACGTAGCGACCGGCGTAGGCCGCCGAACGGTCGACCTTGGACGGGTCCTTGCCGGAGAACGCGCCGCCGCCATGGCGGGCCATGCCGCCGTAGGTG
This sequence comes from Stutzerimonas sp. VN223-3, assembly GCF_045999685.1. Lineage (NCBI taxonomy): Bacteria > Pseudomonadati > Pseudomonadota > Gammaproteobacteria > Pseudomonadales > Pseudomonadaceae > Stutzerimonas > Stutzerimonas sp. VN223-3. The sequence continues at coordinate 992,753 of NZ_RBEC01000002.1, forward strand.
TCGACGATGATCTTGCGTCCGGTCAGACCGCAGTCGCCCACCGGGCCGCCGATGATGAATTGGCCGGTCGGGTTGATGTGGAACTGGGTGTCCTTGTGTAGCAGTTCGGCCGGGATCACATGCTTGACGATCAGCTCCATCACGCCTTCACGGAGGTCGGCGTATTTCACGTCCGGGCTGTGCTGGGTGGAGAGCACGATGGCGTCGATGCCGACCACCTTGCCGCCTTCGTAACGGCAGGTGACCTGTGATTTCGCGTCCGGGCGCAGCCACGGCAGCAGGCCGGATTTGCGCGCTTCGGCCTGGCGCTCGACCAGTGCGTGGGAGAGGCGGATCGGCGCGGGCATCAGCACGTCGGTCTCGTTGCTGGCGTAGCCGAACATCAAGCCCTGGTCGCCTGCGCCCTGGTCTTCCGGCTTGGCGCGGTCGACGCCCTGGTTGATGTCGGGGGACTGCTTGCCGATGATGTTCAATACGCCACAAGTGGCGCCGTCGAAGCCAACGTCCGAGCTGTCGTAGCCGATATCGAGGATGACCTTGCGGACCAGTTCTTCAAGATCGACCCACGCAGTGGTGGTGACTTCGCCGGCGATGATCGCCACGCCAGTCTTAACCAGGGTTTCGCAGGCCACACGGGCGTGTTTGTCCTCGGCGATGATGGCGTCCAGCACCGCATCGGAAATCTGGTCGGCGATCTTGTCCGGGTGCCCTTCGGACACGGACTCGGAGGTGAAAACAGAATATTCGCTCATCTAACGGTTTCCTATTACCGGTGGGTGAGTCGGCTATCAGCGGATGGCCGGGAAAAGTACCTGGCCTGGATCTGAAAACCGTTTTTCAAGCCAATGTAGAGGCTCTCGCCGGGCGTGAGCCCCGCGGCATCGGCCCAACGGGCCAGATCGTCCTGTTCGAAGCCCAACCATAGGTCGCCGCAGGCCTCCTTGGCCCACCCCTGGTTGTGGCTGCACAGCTCGGCGATCAGCAGGCTGCCGCCCGCGTTCACCAGCCGCGCCAGTTGCTTCATCGCTTCACCCGGCGCCGCCAGATGATGCAGAACCATGTTCAGAACCACGCAATCTGCTGCAGGGCATTCGTCCTGTAGCGCATCGGCAAGTTTCAACTCGACGTTGTCCAGTGCCTCCTGTTCGCAGCGCGCGCGAGCCAACTCCAACATCGCCGGGCTGTTGTCGATGGCCACCACTCGCGCGAAGCGACGCGCCAGCTCGGGCAGAAAGCTGCCATCACCCGGGCCGACTTCGAGCGCCGTCGCGCCGGGCGCGAAGCTCAGCGCATCGAGTAACGCCACCACGCTATCGCGGTAGTGCGGCAGACCGGCGATCAGGTCCTGACGTGCCTGGAAGCTGTCGGCCATGCGCGCGAAGAAACCCTCGCTGGCGGCACTGCGTTGGGCATGCACCGCGGCGATCCGGGCCTGAACATCGATCGGCAGCGCAAGTTGGTCGAGTTCTTCGAGTAGCGCGGCGTGCAGCGTACCGCCGAGGCTGTCGCCTTGCGGTAGAGCGCGGCGATAAAAGATTGCATTGCCTTCGCGCCGAGTCGCCAGCAGCCCAGCCTGGGTCAGCACCTTGAGGTGATGACTGATGCCGGATTGGCCGGTGGCGAAGATCTGCGCCAGTTCGAGCACGCCGAACGAATCGCTGGCCAACGCCCGCAATACGTTCAGGCGCAGCGCGTCGCCGCCGGCCTTGCACAGGGCGGCGAGCTGGTCGCTGTCGTCGAATGAAATCTGGGGGATGCGCAAGCTCATAGGCCGCGCAGTCTAGTCGGTGGTTTTTCGTCCAGCAATGGCTGTATCAAAAAGTTTTGATATTGGCTCGGGCCGGGGAAGTCAATTCACCAGGCTGGTAACCCCCATTCCACAGGAGACCAGTCCGAGGCCCAGCAGGAAAAAGCTTGGCAACAGATCGAGTACTCGCTGCAACCTCTCGTGGCTGGACAGGTGCCGCGATAACAGGCTGTAGGCGATTAGGATCGATACATCGACCAGCGCCCAGATGGCAATCAATGCCAAAGCCTGTGGAGCGAAGGGCTGCGCCGGAAGGATAAAGCCCGGTAGAAACGCGAGGAAGAACAGGATGTCCTTGGGGTTGGACAGGCCCACCGCCATGGCGCGCCAGAAATAGTGGGCTTCTGACCGAGGCAGGTTCGTATTTCCTTCTCCTCCGCCACACAGGCCGTCGGCACCGAGCCAGATCAGGTAGAGCCCACCGAGCACTTGGCCCCATTCGAGAATGACCGGCTCCAGGTCGAGTGCCAGGTAGATCAGTACCAGCGCGGCGACCAGCAGGAGCTGTGCGGAGATTACGCCGCCGAGAATGGTCCAGGCAGGCCAGCTGCGCCGAGCATCGGCAATGACCAGTGCGACGACCGGACCGGGGGAGGCGATCAGTAAGGCGACCGCGGCGGCAAAGGCGAGGTAGGTGGCATTCATAGTTCGGTTACCAGTTCGAAAATGCGCGACTGCTTGCCCAGTTTTTCGGTGTAAAAACGCAGGTTGCAGCTGGCGAAGGTGCGCTGCATCCAGCGGTCGCTGCCATCGAAGCGGGCGGTGAAAGGACTGCGCGCGTGCGCAGTACGGCGGTTGTCGATGATCAGCAGGTCGCCACGGGTGAGCCTGACCGGTTCAACCGCTTCCCAGGCGATGGCTCGCAGCTTGTCCAGTGCGCTTTGCGCGCGGTCGCTGTAGGCGATCATGAACTGCGGATCGAAACGAAAGAAGGGTGCGTCGGGGTCCCCGTACAGCACAGTCTGGTGCTTGTTGATATCGATGCGCTGGTTCTTTTCGGTCGCGCCGTAATCGGAGAGAAAGTTGTACGGTTCGTTGAGGAAGAATGCTTGCTGCTCATGATCCAGGCAGTCGAGAATGCGATCGACCGAGGCGATATAGGTGATCGCCTCCGCCGCAGGATCCTGGCGCAGGCATAGCAGCAGTAAATAGTCTGGCTGGATCGAATGAAAGGCGTTCTCGGTGTGCAGGTCCAGCTCGGTATCGAAGCTATCGGATGTGGCAGCGCGAGATTGCGCCTGTTGCGGGAAGCAGTTGTTGACGATGCAGCCGCCGGATTCCTGCACATAGCCGATCGGCTCACCAAGCAGAGCGGTCGCTTGCAGCAGCAGCCGTTCGCTGCTGTCGTCAGGCTTGTGCAAATCGGCGCGAGAGGCGGGGGTTGGCGGTATTTCACCTATCGTGGTGTCTTCCAGCAACAGAAAACCCTGCTTGTTACCGAACAACTTGAAGTTCAGGATCTGCGCCATCTGTTCCTGACTCAGTCCTCCATTGCTGACGCTGGCGGACAAAAGCTGGTCAAAGTCGCGATTGGACATGTCATCCTTCCCTGAGCATTTCTACGAGGCACACGCCTCTTTCTTGTCGATGCCATCGCACTGCTGGCTCGGTTGCTGGCGCAGTATTGGTGGGGTTCGGAGGGTTGCAAAATGGAAAAAATGGCCGTCTGCGATGAGTTTTACTCATGCTGGAGCGAGGTGGCATGACGCTGCGGATGCCTCCGCTGTACGCGCTGCGTGCCTTCGAGGTCGCCGCACGCTTCGGCTCGTTCACTCAGGCTGCCGAGAGCCTCTGTATTACCCAGAGCGCAATCAGCCGGCACGTGAAAACTCTGGAAGAAAACCTTGGCTGCCAGCTCTTCGAGCGGCGCGGCTCAAAGCTGGCCCTGACCGACACAGGACGTATGCTGGCGCAGGAGCTCAAGGTGGGCTTTCGAACCATCGAAAACGCCTGTATCTCGGTCAATCGCCAGCAGAATGCACTTAGGCTGAAAGCACCTTCGACGTTGACCATGCGCTGGTTGCTGGGCGCGCTGGAAAATTTCCAGCTGGCCCACCCGCAAAACCGGGTGCAGCTCACCAGCGCCTGGATGGATCTGGATGCGGTGGACTTTCACAACGAGCCGTTCGATTGCGCGATTCTGCTCGGGCACGGCGGATTTCCAGCCGATTGGAACCGCGTGAAGCTGTTCGACGAGTGGCTGGTGCCCGTGTGTTCACCAGATATTTTCGGCGACGGGCGTTGGACCCCGGAGCATCTGGCCAGCGCCGAGCTGATCCACCCATCCCGCGATTGCCGCGATTGGCGGCGCTGGCTGCAGCGGGTCGGGCTCATCGATGTGATTGCCTGGCAGCAGGGCAAGCTGTTCGACACACTGGAGCTCGGCATTTCCGCTGCAGCCCAGGGCCATGGCGTTTCCATCGGTGATCTGGCATTGGTCGGCACCGAGCTGCACAAGGGCACGCTGGTGCTGCCATTCGAACAGGCGGTGCGCTCCGGCGACAGCTACTACCTGGTCTGGCCGGCGTCCGGCGAAACCCCGAGTACGCTCACTCGGATGAAGGATTACCTGCTGCAGCGTCTACCGGATATCGGCAACCGTGGCGTAAGCCTGCTCGACTAAGCGGGTCGGAGCGGCAGATCGCCACGTTATTCAATCATTGCCCCGCCACCCGCGGTAGGGGAAAATGGCGGCCTTTTTCTTCCCTCTTCGTTTCAGAACAGCCCCGCAGGAGATCAGCGATGCCCAGCCGTCGTGAGCGAGCCAATGCCATCCGCGCCCTCAGCATGGATGCCGTGCAGAAAGCCAACAGCGGCCACCCAGGTGCCCCGATGGGCATGGCGGACATCGCCGAAGTACTCTGGCGCGACCACCTCAAGCACAGCCCGACCAACCCGCTGTGGGCCGACCGTGACCGCTTCGTGCTGTCCAACGGCCACGGCTCGATGTTGATTTACTCCCTGCTGCATCTGACCGGTTACGACCTGTCCATTGATGATCTGAAGAACTTCCGCCAGTTGCACAGCAAGACCCCGGGGCATCCGGAGTTCGGTTATACCGCAGGCGTCGAGACCACTACCGGCCCGTTGGGTCAGGGTCTGGCCAACGCCGTCGGCTTCGCCCTGGCCGAGAAAATCATGGCCGCGCAGTTCAACCGCCCCGGCCATGATGTCGTCGACCACAACACCTACGTGTTCCTTGGCGACGGCTGCATGATGGAAGGTATTTCCCATGAAGTCTGCTCGCTGGCCGGCACTCTGGGCCTGAACAAGCTGACCGCGTTCTACGACGACAACGGCATCTCCATCGATGGCGAAGTGCACGGCTGGTTCACAGACGACACCCCGCGCCGCTTCGAGGCCTACGGCTGGCAGGTGATCCGCAATGTCGACGGCCACGACGCCGACGAAATCCAGATCGCCATCGACACCGCACGCAAGAGCGATCGTCCGACGTTGATCTGCTGCAAAACCATCATCGGCTTCGGCTCGCCGAACAAGCAGGGCAAGGAGGAGTCTCACGGTGCCGCCCTCGGTGACGCTGAAATCGCGCTGACTCGTGAAGCGCTGGGCTGGGCTCATGGTCCGTTTGAAGTTCCGGCCGATATCTACGCCGAGTGGGATGCGAAGCAGAAAGGCGCCGACGCCGAAAACGAGTGGAACAAGCGCTTCGCTGCCTACCAGGCTGAATTCCCGACGCTGGCTTCCGAGTTCAAGCGCCGCATGGCGGGTGAACTGCCAGAAGATTTCGCCGAAAAAGCCTCCGAGTTCATCCGCGAAGTGGCGACCAAAGGCGAAACCATCGCCAGCCGCAAGGCCAGCCAGAACTGCCTGAACGCCTTCGGCCCGCTGTTGCCGGAACTGCTCGGCGGCTCTGCTGATCTGGCCGGGTCCAACCTGACGCTGTGGAAGGGCTGCAAGCCAGTGGTTGCCGAGGATGCTTCCGGTAATTACATGTACTACGGCGTGCGGGAATTCGGCATGAGCGCCATCATGAACGGTGTCGCCCTGCACGGCGGCCTGATCCCCTACGGCGCGACTTTCCTGATGTTCATGGAATATGCACGCAACGCCGTGCGCATGTCCGCATTGATGAAACAGCGCGTGCTTTATGTCTTCACCCACGACTCCATCGGCCTCGGCGAAGACGGCCCGACGCACCAGCCAGTCGAGCAGCTGACGGCCCTGCGCAGTACGCCGAACCTGGACACCTGGCGGCCGGCCGATACGGTTGAATCTGCGGTGGCCTGGAAGCACGCGGTTGAGCGCAAGGATGGTCCGAGCGCACTGATCTTCTCGCGGCAGAACCTGCCGTATCACATCCGCGACAACGAGACCGAAGCCTCGATCTCCAAAGGCGGCTATGTCCTCAAGAACTGCGTGGGTGAGCCGGAACTGATCCTCATAGCTACCGGTTCGGAAGTCGGTCTGGCCGTGCAGGCCTATGACAAGTTGACCGCGCAGGGCCGCAACGTGCGTGTGGTTTCCATGCCTTGCACCAGTGTGTTCGACGCCCAGGATGCCGCGTACAAACAGGCCGTGCTGCCGGTTGAAGTCGGCGCGCGGATTGCCGTCGAAGCGGCGCATGCTGATTATTGGTACAAGTACGTCGGTCTCGACGGCCGGATCATCGGCATGACCACCTACGGCGAGTCGGCCCCGGCGGGCCAGCTGTTCGAGCATTTCGGCTTCACCGTCGACAACATCCTTGCGGTGGCTGAGGAGCTGTTGGAAGACTGATTCCAGCTGCTAATAGGTTGGTCCTCCAATTGGTAGGAGCGAGCTTGCTCGCGAACGCGCCATAAACGCTTCGTGAGCAAGAACTATGTGTCCCACTCGCTCCTACGAGACAGCGGAAGCTTTATGTCCAATCGACCCTATCGCATCGCCCTTAATGGATACGGCCGTATCGGCCGCTGCGTATTGCGCGCCTTTTACGAGCGTAACGCGGCCTTTAACTTCGAAATCGTTGCCCTCAACGATTTGGCCGACATGGCCAGCCTCGAATACCTCACCCGCTTCGACTCTACTCATGGCCGTTTCCCTGGCGAGGTCAGGGTCGAGGGCGATTGTCTGCACCTCAACGGTCATTGCGTGAAGGTGCTGCGCGAATCGACACCGGAGGGCATCGACTGGCGCGCGCTGGGGGTGGACCTGGTGCTGGAGTGTTCCGGCGTCTACAACACCCGTGCCGGTGGTCAGCGCTTCATCGACGCCGGCGCGCCGCGGGTACTGTTCTCGCAGCCGATGTCCGGCGCTGCGGACGTCGATGCGACCGTGGTGATGGGTATCAACCACGACCAGCTAAGCGGTGCCGAGCAGCTGGTTTCCAACGCTTCCTGCACCACCAACTGCGGTGTGCCATTGCTCAAGCTGCTCAATGACGCGGTTGGCCTCGACTACGTATCCATCACCACCATTCACTCGGCGATGAACGATCAGCCTGTGATCGACGCCTACCACCACGACGATCTGCGCCGCACGCGCTCGGCCTTCCAGTCGGTAATTCCGGTGTCGACCGGCCTGGCGCGCGGCATCGAGCGGCTGCTGCCGGAACTCTCGGGACGGATTCAGGCCAAAGCGGTGCGGGTGCCTACGGTGAACGTGTCTTGCCTGGATATCACGCTGCAGACATCCCGCGATACCGATGCGCAGACAATCAACCGGATACTGCGTGAAGCCGCTGAAGGCGGGCCTCTGAAGGGCTTGCTCGCGTATACCGAGCTGCCCCATGCCAGCTGCGATTTCAACCACGATCCGCATTCAGCGATCGTCGATGGCAGCCTTACGCGAGTTTCCGGGCCGCGGCTGGTGAATCTGCTGGCTTGGTTCGATAACGAATGGGGCTTCGCCAACCGCATGCTCGACGTGGCCGAACACTATCTGCGAGTTGCCCACCACGCTTAGCCGGACGCACCAACGAATCGCCGTTCTTGAACTTAAGGAAGATCACATGACCGTTTTGAAGATGACCGACCTCGACCTCCAGGGTAAGCGCGTGCTGATCCGTGAGGATCTCAACGTGCCGGTAAAGGATGGCGCGGTGAAAAGCGATGCACGCATCCTGGCCTCCTTGCCGACCATCAAACTGGCGCTGGAGAAGGGCGCCGCGGTATTGGTCTGCTCGCACCTGGGCCGTCCGGAAGAGGGCGTCTACAGCGAGGAAGACAGCCTCAAGCCGGTCGCCGATTACCTGAGCAAGGCGCTCGATCGCGACGTGCCGCTGGTCAAGGATTACCTCGAAGGCGTGCCGGTGCAGGCTGGTGAGCTGGTGCTGCTGGAGAATGTGCGCTTCAACAAGGGCGAAAAGAAGAACTCCGACGAACTGGCGCAGAAATATGCCGCGCTGTGCGACGTCTTCGTTATGGACGCCTTCGGCACCGCGCACCGCGCCCAGGGCTCGACCCACGGCGTCGCCAAATTCGCCAAAGTCGCCTGTGCCGGCCCTTTGTTGGCTGCCGAACTCGATGCACTGGGCAAAGCTCTGAAGAGCCCGGCCAAGCCGATGGCGGCCATTGTCGCCGGCTCCAAGGTGTCGACCAAGCTGGACGTACTGAACAGCCTGAGCCAGGTTTGCGATCAGTTGATCGTCGGTGGCGGCATCGCCAACACCTTCCTCGCCGCTGCCGGTTTCCCGGTCGGCAAGTCGCTGTATGAAGCTGATCTGGTCGATACCGCCAAGGCCATCGCCGCCAAGGTCAGTGTGCCTCTGCCGGTTGACGTGGTGGTCGCCAAGGCCTTTGCCGAGGACGCCGAGGCCACGGTAAAAGCGGTTGCCGATGTGTCCGACGATGACATGATTCTCGACATCGGCCCGCAGACGGCCGCCAATTTCGCCGAACTGCTGAAGTCGTCGAAGACCATCCTCTGGAACGGTCCGGTCGGCGTGTTCGAATTCGATCAGTTCGGCAACGGCACCAAGGTGCTGGCAAAGGCGATCGCAGATAGCCCCGCGTTCTCGATTGCCGGTGGTGGCGACACCTTGGCGGCTATCGACAAGTATGGTGTGGGCGAGCAGATCTCCTACATTTCTACCGGTGGTGGCGCCTTCCTCGAGTTCGTCGAGGGAAAGGTGCTTCCAGCGGTAGAAGTGCTTGAGCAGCGCGCGGCGCAGTAATCGTCTGCACCGGAAGGGCTCGTTCTTCTTGCGCAACAAGCACAACGGCTAAGGCAACCCCTGGGGTTTGGTGCTGTCTCTGTTCTGTCCAATAAGGAATGGAGACTCACCATGCGATATGCCGCTATAGCTGTTTGCTGTCTTGGGCTGGCCGGTTGTGCCGGGGGCGCACCGGACTCGCTCTGCGAAGTGATCGATCCGCCGCCAGCCGCAAGCCCTACCGCGCAGAATGACCAGCGCATTGAAATGCAAAGCACTGGCGACCCAACCGCTGGAACCGCCGCTGACGCTCAGGAATGCCCCTGACCCGATGCAGCCAAGCAAGGAGAAGCGATGAAAGGCCTGTCCATCCTGTTTGCCGCGCTGCTGCTCAGCGGCTGCGGTCATTGGCAATCCGGTCCCGATGCACCCTTTGTACGTTGGAAATGCCAAAGTCAGCAGGACATCGCCTGGCGCTATGCTGATGAAAGTCGCCAGACGGTGGACCTGAAAATCGGCAATAGCGAACAGGTACATACGTTGCGTAAGGAACCTGCCACCCGTGGTGCTTTCTATAGCGACGGCGTTGTGGCTTTTCACAACAAGGGTAGCGGGGCGCTGGTCTTCCGGGTGGCCGACGATAAGTTGCTGGCCCATGGCTGCAGCGCTTCGTTGATCACCATTTAATGACTCGGCGGTCCATGCCTGCGGATCGGTACTTGGCGAATTTGCAGCGTTTTTGCCAGAGCTGATGGCTTTTGGCCCGTCCGCCTCTACAATGCCGCGCCATATCGCGCGGTGCTTGAACACCGCCAGCCCCTGCGGCAGGCTTTACACGATTAACCGACCCTAACCGGGAGTAAGGAAAACATGGCACTCATCAGCATGCGCCAGATGCTCGACCACGCCGCCGAATTCGGCTACGGCGTGCCGGCCTTCAACGTGAACAACCTCGAGCAGATGCGAGCCATCATGGAAGCGGCCGACAAGACCGACTCCCCGGTGATCGTCCAGGCTTCGGCCGGCGCTCGTAAATATGCCGGCGCGCCGTTCCTGCGCCATCTGATCCTCGCTGCGGTGGAAGAATTCCCGCACATTCCGGTGGTCATGCATCAGGATCACGGCACCAGCCCGGACATCTGCCAGCGCTCGATCCAGCTGGGCTTCAGCTCGGTGATGATGGACGGCTCGCTTAAGGAAGACGGCAAGACGCCGTCCGATTACGAATACAACGTTCGTGTCACGCAACAGACCGTTGCCTTCGCCCACGCCTGTGGCGTGTCGGTGGAGGGCGAGCTGGGTTGCCTGGGCAGCCTGGAAACCGGTATGGCCGGTGAAGAAGACGGCGTCGGCGCCGAAGGCACGCTGGATCACAGTCAGCTACTGACCGATCCTGAAGAGGCAGCCGACTTCGTCGCCAAGACCAAGGTCGACGCGCTGGCGATCGCTATCGGCACCAGCCACGGTGCCTACAAATTCACCAAGCCGCCAACCGGCGACACCTTGTCGATCCAGCGCATCAAGGAAATCCATAAGCGCATTCCCGACACCCATCTGGTGATGCACGGCTCTTCCTCGGTCCCGCAGGAGTGGCTGAAAATCATCAACGAGTACGGTGGTGACATCAAGGAAACCTACGGTGTGCCGGTCGAGGAAATTGTCGAGGGCATCAAGTACGGCGTGCGCAAGGTCAACATAGACACGGACCTGCGCCTGGCGTCCACCGGTGCGATTCGCGAGTTCATGGCGAAGAACCCTAGCGAGTTCGACCCGCGCAAGTACTTGGCCAAGACCGTAACCGCCATGCGCGACATCTGCATTGCACGTTACGAAGCCTTCGGCACTGCCGGCAATGCCTCGAAGATCAAGCCGATCTCGCTGGAGGCTATGTTCGAACGCTATGCGCGCGGCGAGTTGGACCCCAAGGTCAACTGATCCCCACCCTGAACAACGAGCCCGCCCTGTGCGGGCTCGTTGCGTTATTGGGGGTTAGTTGGGATTAGAAACTTCCGGTCTTGCTGTGATTCATAGCGAGACTCAGGCCAGCAGCTGCTGAATCTGGCAGCGTAGGGTATCCAGTGAAAAAGGTTTGGCGAGGATCGGGGCGGAGCGAGCAATGGCGCTTCCGGACTCTTGGATCTCGATCGGGTATCCGCTGATGAAGATAACTTTCAGCTCTGGCCGCAACCTCAGCGCCGGCTCGGCGATCATCACCCCGGAAACGCCACCGGGCAATCTGAAGTCGGTCACCAGCAAATCGAGCTGCGGCTTGGTCGCCAATATTTCAAAAGCCTGAGCGGAACCCGACGCTTCCAGAACTTTATAGCCTTCGCCGGCCAGATAGTCAGATAAGAGGCAGAGAATATGGGGCTCGTCCTCAACGAGCAGAACGACTTTGGCAGGTGCTTGGCTCATCGGAGCGATTCTCGATGTTTTTTGTGAACGTATTGCGTCGGTCCGGCAATACTTGGCTCAGGGACAGCACTTGGAGCGTTGTGGCGCTTTGCAAGTTCAGGGAAGCGCGGCCATCCGTCAATCGCTTATTGGTATTAGCTGTCTTAGCGGCTCGCACCCGTGTTGGCAATTGTGTCCAGTCCGGCTAGGCTCGGGCTGTTAAATCCGGGAGCCAACCATGCCTGACGAAAACGCCCGCGCCATCGCCGACCTGACCCTGGACGACTACCGCAACAATGCCGAGGCGTTCCGCGACGGCACTCGCGATCATGATGTCAGCCAGAATATCGATGCATTGCTGCGGCACATTCGCGGCGAGCCTCCATTCCGGGTTCTCGATCTGGGCTGTGGTCCCGGGCGCGATCTCAAGGCGTTCACCGCGCGCGGCCATATCGCCGTTGGACTGGATGGTGCAGAGCCTTTCGTGCGCATGGCGAGCGCCGAGACCGGCTGCGAGGTGCTGCATCAGGACTTTCTGCAGTTGGATCTGCCAGCCGAAGCGTTCGACGGTATCTTCGCCAACGCAGTGCTGTTCCATCTTCCCAGTCGTGAAATCGCTGCGGTGCTGCTGAAGCTGCATGCCGCGCTTCGCCCCGATGGCGTGCTGTTCAGCTCCAATCCGCGTGGCAATAACCAGGAAGGCTGGAGCGGTGCACGCTACGGCACCTGGTACGACTGGCCGACTTGGTGCGGTTTGCTGCAGTCGGTCGGATTCGCTGAGCTCGAACATTATTACCGGCCGACAGGTTTGCCCCGCGAGCAGCAACCCTGGCTCGCCAGTGTCTGGCGAAAGACGTGAGCTGCGGGACAACAGTAGGCAGCGGTTGTTCGTCAGGCAGAGCAGAATGCAAGCCGAAAGCGGCACCGTCATGCGTTTTGCATGTGTACAAAACGCTATTATGTGACGCAAATCACTGTTTTTTATGATTTTAATTTGTTGCTTCGGTTGGCATGAAGGGTGCTCTACCCCTAAGTGCTGGAACATAACCGGAGTACACAATAATGATCGTTGCTGAAAAAGTTCTCGCTGCCGCGTTTCCTGAGTTTGAAGTAGTCACCACTGCTCGTCCGGATGGCGGGCTTCTGTTGACCCTGCGCAATGATGATCGGGACATCATCAAGCGTGCCCTATCCAAAGGACAAACCCAGACCAACGTTCAGCTGGAATGGGTCATCAGCTCGGTCCGCCGCGACCTGGCCTTAGAGGCTGGAATGTCGCCCGCTATTGCGCGGTTGCAGAGCCAGAGCCGCACCGGACTGCCGACGTATCAGTACGCCTGAGGTGAAGGGCAGGTGTGCTGCTGCAAACCTGTCGACCTCCAGACGCTGCGCGATGGCGCAGACGATCCGACCGGGCCAAAAGAGCCTGGATGCTTCGCAAAACCTGATGAAAAGCCTTGAGGAATCCCGCATGAACGCCATTGACCTGTTGATTGACGATCACGAGAAAGTGAAGGACATACTGGCGCGCCTGACCGAAAGTACCGAGCGCGCCGTCAAAACCCGTACCGAATTGTTGCAGAAGCTGGAAATGGAAGTCTCCATTCATACTCAGCTCGAGGAGCAGATTCTCTATCCTGCCTTCAAGGAAGCAGGCGACAAGGAAGAGGCGAAGATGTACCACGAGGCCAAGGAAGAGCACCGTGCGGTGGATTCCCTCGTGCTGCCCGACCTCAAGGCAACCGATCCTTCGAGCCTGGAGTTTTCCGGACGCGCCAAGGTGTGCAAGGAGCTGCTCGAGCACCACATCGAGGAAGAGGAATCGGAAATGTTTCCCAAGGCACGCGAGCTGTTTGACCAGGCCCGGCTGGAAGAAATGGGTGAGCAGATGGCCGAACTGAGGGATCGCCTGAAGAAAGAATTCAGCACCAGTCGGGCGGCCTGATCGTTTACTCCGGAACCCGCCAAGCACCGCTTGGCGGCTGGAGCGAGTAGCACCATCTACGCGGGGCACTCTCTGTTCCGTACAGGGTCAACTTTACCAGAGGATTTTAGGATCCGAATTTGCCGACGCTACCGTCGGCTTCATTACTGGAGGTTTACCCATGCGTCTTGCTTATCTATCTGCACCGATTCTGGGCCTGCTGCTGGTTGGTTGCGGCGCGGATGAAGATCCAGAGCGCGAGGATGTACCGCCGCCGCCCGCCACCGAGCAGCCTGCAGCGCCAGCACCATCGACCGGTACACCGCCGTCCAACACAGGCACAAGCACAAGCACAGGCACAGGTGCAGGCACAACTGGCACCGGTACTGGGGCAGGCGTGGAAACCGACAGTGGAACCGGCATGGGTACGGGGGCCACCGGAGACATGGACACCGCGCCGGCCGACAACGGTAGCGGCATGGGCACCGAGTCGGGCACGGGCACAGCGCCCAACACAACAGGTTCTGGCACTGGCACGGCGCAGTAAGCGATACCTGACAATCATGGGCGCTCGTTCTGTCTTGCGAGCGCCCGCTGCAGGAGAACAGCATGAAGTCAAAATTCATCACGCTTGCAGTCGCTGCGCCGGTCTCGCTGCTGCTTACCGCGTGTTCGCCTGACGAAGAGCCCTCAGCACTGGATAACACCAGTGAAAATCAGCAGGAATATCAGAACACTGCGACCGATCCGGCAGGGCCTCGCGAGGTTTCGCCACCGTCGAACCTGACCAACGAGTAAACGCCGTGGCCGGTCTTCCGATGGGCGGTCCTATCAGGCGTATTGCGCCGCGGCGTAGCCGGACGCCCAGGCCCACTGGAAATTGAAGCCGCCCAGATGACCGGTGACGTCTAGCACTTCGCCGACAAAGTACAGCCCCGGCGACTTCTGCGACTCCATAGTCTTCGACGACACCTCGCGCGTATCCACGCCTCCCAGAGTCACCTCTGCAGTGCGATAGCCTTCGGTTCCCGCTGGGACCAGCTGCCAGTTGCTTAGCTTCTCCGCCACTTCTTCAAGTTCAGCTGGACTGTATTGTTTCAGCGGTCTGGACTCGAACCAGTGTTCGGCCAGCAGCCCCGCCATCTTGCGAGTGAACAGCTCACCGAGGAGCGTCTTCAGCTCGGTATTGGGCCGTTCGTGTCGTTGCTCATTCAGCCATTCAGCGAGGCTCAGGTGCGGCAACAAATTGATCTCGATGGCATCGCCTGGTTGCCAGTACGAGGACACCTGCAGAATCGCTGGGCCAGAAAGACCGCGATGGGTAAATAGAATATTTTCGCGGAAACTCTGACCGTTGCAGCTGACCAGGCAGTCTTCCACTGACGTTCCGGACAATTCTTCGCACATCCCTTTGAGCTGCGGCTCGGTGATGGTGAAGGGCACCAGGCCGGCACGCGTTGGCAGCACCGCATGGCCGAACTGACGCGCAATCTGATAGCCGAAACCGCTGGCACCGAGCGTTGGGATCGACAGGCCGCCCGTGGCGATCACCAGTGACTGGCAAGTGATTTCGCCAGCGCTGCCATGTAGTCGGTAGCCGTCGTCGGATCTTTCGATTGATTGCACCGGGGTGTTCAGCCGAAGGTCGACGCCGACCTGCTGGCATTCGTCCAGCAGCATGCCGAGGATGTCGCTGGCCTTGTTGTCGCAGAACAGCTGCCCGAGCTTCTTCTCGTGGTACGGCACGCCGTGACGACTGACCATTTCGATGAAATCCCACTGGGTGTAGCGAGCCAGTGCCGATTTGCAGAAATGTGGATTGGCGGAAAGAAAATTTCCGGGTTCGGTGTACAAATTAGTGAAGTTGCAGCGTCCGCCGCCGGACATCAGGATCTTTTTACCAGCCTTGTTGGCATGGTCGAGCAGCAACACCCGGCGACCCCGCGCTGCGGCCGTGAGGGCGCACATCAAACCGGCTGCACCTGCGCCTATCACCACTACATCCGTCCGCACTACAGCTCACCTCGATCTGGAAACGCGGCATGTTACTCCGCCAGCCAAGCCTGCGCAGGGTTGACCGATAGCGGACGATGGAGCGGACGCTTTGACTCGGCCCGTTTTGTGCTTTGCTGACCGCGACGGCGCCTGGCTATGGATTGAACGGGACAGAATCTAGTGAAATGGATACGGCTTTTGCTGCTGACGGCACTAATGATCAGCACCACTACGACCCATGCCGAGGTGTTGCGTCTGGCCGGCAATGTCTGGCCACCTTATACGGATCAGCGCTTGTCCGGTGGTGGGTTGTCAGTAGAACTTGTCCGCACGGCCCTCGGCCGGGCGGGTTATCAAGTGGACTATATCGAGGTGCCATGGGCGCGAGCTGTGCTGGGCCTCAAACGCGGCAACTATGACATGCTCAACGTCTGGCCCAGCACTCATCACACAGTCTACGCCCGCTACACGCGGGCATTCCTGACAAACCGCGTGCGCTGGGTCCAGCGGCACGACAATCGAATTATTTATCGCGGCCTGGAAAGCCTGGTGCCGTATCGGATTGCCCTTCTGCGCGGTTACGCCTTTAGCGAGGCGCTGGAGAACGATGCTCGACTCAACAAGGGGTACGCTGCCAGCTTCGTTCAAGCTGCCCGGATGCTTACCGCGGGGCGAGTCGACCTGACATTGGAAGACGAGCGCACAGTGCAGTTTCATTTCGCCAGAGAGCTCAAGGAAGTGAGCGATGCCTATCGGTTCGTGCCGGGGGAGTTCAGCCTGCTTGACCTATCGCTGGTGGTACGCAATGACCATCCGCAGCAGGCTGCGATCATTGCTGCGTTCGATCGCGAGATCGCCGCGATGGTCGAAGACGGCAGCTATGCCGCAATCTTTCACCGTCACGGGCTACCTGCCCCCGAGGCGCTGCCTCAGCCCTGAAGCGGCACTTGGCGAATGAGGTGGCTGACCATGCTGCGCAGCGGTGCCAACTGACGGCAGATCAAGCCCAGCTGCGTCTGCAGCAAGCGGTGGCTGTCATCCAGGTCTTCGGACGCCTGCTCGAGCTGCTGCGCGAGGGCTTCTTCCTCTTCGCTGTACACCGCGACGGATTGATTGTTCTGCAGCGCCGTCGCCAGTTCGTCGAGGCTGATCGCCAGTTTTTGTGCGGCGGTTTCGAGCATCTCGTCGCGGGCGTCGTGCGGCAGGCTTTCGCGATGCGCGCCCAGGCCCGAGAGGTAGTTGAGCAGGGTGTGAGAAAGAATCAGGAAGCGAAAGCCGGTCTCGGCATCCTTGCGGAAATGTCCCGGCTCCAGAAGCATGTTCGACAAGGTGGTGGAAAGCGCCGCGTCGGCATTGTGGGCGTTGCGTCGGGCCAGCCGGTAAGCCAGGTCGTCGCGTTTGCCGCTCTCGTACTGATGCATGATCTGACGCAGGTAGTCGGCGCTGCGGCTGAGGGTGTTGGCGACCATTTGATTGAGGCGGCGGCCCTGCCAGTCGGGAAGGATCAGAAAAACCGCGGCAGCGGCGATCAGGCTACCCAGCAGGGTATCGACCAAGCGCGGCCATATCAGCCCATATCCGTCACCAACCTGATTGAAACAGAACAGCACCAACAGCGTGATCGCCGCGGTCGCCAAGGTGTAGCGGCTGCTGCGGGTGGCGAAGAACACCACGCCGGCGAACACGGCGAACAACGCCTGCATCTGCTGGCTCGGGAACAGGTCGAACAGCGCCCAGCCCGCTATCAGGCCGAGCGCGGTACCAGTCACTCGCTGCACCAGCTTGATCCGCGTCGCGCCGTAATTCGGCTGGCAGACGAAGACGGTCGTCAGCAGTACCCAATAGCCCTGTTCCGGGTGGATCGCGTGCAGTACGGCATAACCGCAGATCAGCGCCAGACTCATGCGCAGGGCGTGGCGAAACAGCAGCGAGGTCGGCGTCAACTGCAGGCGGATACGGTTTACGGCGTCGCGCAGCGATTGCGGCTGGCGATCCAACAAACTGCTGTCTTGCTCGCCTTCCAGCGCATCGGGGTTGCTGGCACTGGCGAGCTGGCGTTGCATCGTCGACAAATTGCCCGACAAGGCACGCAACGACCGCAACAGGCCGCGCCAGGCGGGGTTGCTTTGCAGGCGCAAGTGGTCGAGCGAGGCTTCCAGGTCCGCCAGCGCCTGGGCATTGGCTTCGCTGTAGCGGAAGGGCTGGCGCAGTTGAATCGCGTTGGCCAGCTCGGCACAGGCCACGCCCTGCAGCCGCAGCAGCCGCCCGCAGCGGAACAGCACGTCGCTGTGGAAGAATGCTTCGGCCAGCGCCTGATAGGGGTAATGCGACGAGCTGACGCGCTCGTGCAAGTCTTGGGCGAGGAAATAGAGCTTGAGGTAGTGGTTGATCTTCACGCCGGGGCGGCCATTGCCGAGGCGGTGCAGCAGCGTTTCCTTGGTGGCGTTCAGTGCGCTGACTACCCGGCCATTCTGTTGCGCCAGCTGTAAACGGCGCTCTTCCACATCGAGCTGGCGCACCGGCTCGAACAGCGCCGCCTTCAACTTGAAATACTGCCCCAGTTCGCGATACAACCGGGCCAAGCTCTGCTGCACGGGCTGGTTCGCGAACAGTGCATTCCACAGGACCGACAACAGCCCGTACCAGGTCGCGCCAGCGAGCAGCAGCAAGGGATCGCGCCAAGGGTGGAGCGCCGCGCCGTCGCGCTGATCGGCGGCAATCATGCTGTAAATGGAGAGGATCAGCGTGGCTTGGGCGATAGCGGCATAGCGTTCACCCAACGCACCGAGCATCACCAGGCCAAACGCGGCGCCGGCCAAGCCGAAAGCGAACAGCAGCGGGTAGGGAAACAGCAGTTGCACCGAGGCGGCTGCGACGCTGAAACACAAAAGGGTGACCAGCAACGCCGAAAGCCGGCCGAGCCAGCTGTCGTCGGTCTCCGCCAGGGCGCTGGCAATCACACCGAGAAACAGCGGGATCGCCATCGAAGGCTGCTCAAGAGACCAGCTCAGGCCCATGCTGCCGGCCAGAGCGATCAACACGCGCAGGCTGTAGCCGAACTTCTCCAGTGCCCAAAGACGGCGCAGGGATTGGCTGATCGATGGTGAACGCATACGGCAGTCGGCCTGGCTGTAAAGGGAGTTGGACGCCTATCTCGCGCGGACGTCACGGCTAGCTCTGCAAAGCTTATACCGACCATCCGTCCCGCATCACCGGAACGCAATCGCTTGGTCATCGTTTCGCCGTATTCGGCTGGCTTGATTCATGTCGCCCCTCCCCACTCCGATAAAAGAGGACACCGCATGAACCGTGAACATGATGCCAGCCGCCGAAACCTGCTAAAGGGCAGCGCCATTGCCGCCGTTGTCGCCACCACGCCGTTACTCGGCACGCTGCAGGCTTTTGCCGCGCGCAACGCACAAGGCCGCGGACTGGCCCGTAGCAGCTACGGCCCGTTGCGCCCGACCAAAGATCTGAGCACGGGCCTGGAGTTGCTCCAGCTACCCGATGGTTTTCAGTACAAGAGCTTTTCCTGGACCGGGGACATGATGGAAAACGGCCAGCCGGTGCCCGGTTCCCATGACGGTATGGGCGTAATCGAGGTGCGCCGGGGGCAGCATGGCCCGGAAATCGTGCTGGTGCGCAACCATGAAGCCGGCACTGGTGCGCTGATCGAGGCCAACGGTATTTACGATGGCGTCACGCTCGCCAACGGCCAGCGTCTGGCAGGCGGTACCACCAACCTGTACTTTTCACGTGGTATCGAACATGAGGTACGCACAGTGCCGAGTCTGGGTGGCACCCGAACCAACTGCGCCGGCGGCGTGACGCCGTGGGGTACCTGGTTGTCCTGTGAGGAAACCACGGCCGATAACAGCAGTGCCGGCGGTCGCCCGCATGGCTACGTCTTCGAAGTGACCGCCGATCCGGCGTTGACGACTGGCCAACCAATCGTCCAGATGGGCCGCTTCGCCCATGAGGCGGTGGCGGTGGATCCGCGCAATAGCTACGTGTACCTGACTGAGGACGCACGCAACCAGGCCGGCTACTACCGTTACATTCCCACCGACGCGAGCCAGCAGCCCGGCTCACTTGCGGCTGGCGGAATTCTGCAGGCAGCGCGGGTGCGCAATAGCGCTCAGGCCGATCTGCTCGCGCCGAAACAGGGCGACAGCTATCAACTCGAGTGGGTCGAAGTACCTAATCCAAATCTCGAGCCGCAGCCCGAAGGCAGCGGCCCCTTTGCCCAGGCGCGGCGAGCCGGTGGGCTGAGCATGAGCCGCGGCGAGGGCATCTGGCACAGCGAAGGAAAGCTGTTCATTGTCGACACCAGTGCCGGTACCGACAGTCAGGGGCGTGCCGGTTATGGCCGCGGCGCGGTATGGATGCACGACCTGACCAACGACCGCCTGACCTGCATCTTCGCTTCCACCGACGCAGAAATCGCCAACAATCCGGACAACATCACCGTTAGCCCTCGAGGCGGCTTACTGCTTTGTGAGGATGGCGGTGGCGCACAGGATGTGTACGGCTTTGGAGAGCGGCTGCTGGGCCTGACTACCACGGGCGAAGCCTACATCTTCGCCAAGAACAACATAGTCTTCGATGACGTTCAGGCTGCCGCTGCCGGTAAGCGGGTTTCCGGCGGCGATTACCGGAACAGGGAATTCTGCGGCGCCTGCTTCGACCCCAGCGGTCATTTTCTTTTTGTGAATGCGCAAACTCCGGGCATCACATTCGCCATCTGGGGCCCTTGGGCGCGCGGGTCGTTGTAACGGGAGCGGCGGAGACGGGACCTGAGAGCGTCCGGCCTGACGTAGGGTGGATGTCGCTTTTTACATCCACCTTGCTTTGGTTCGGTGGATCGGTGAAGCGTGGTCCACCCTACGGTCGTCCAGCTTCCAGCCTATAGCTGCCGTACCTTCAACGATCGTCCCTTGATCTTCCCTGCGTTGAGGCGGTTCAGCGCCGGCTTGGCGACGCTGCGCTCGACGGCGACAAAGGCCTGGAAATCGAAGATTGCGATCTTGCCAACCTGAGTGCCTGGGATGCCAGCATCGCCGGTTAGTGCGCCAAGAATGTCGCCAGGGCGCAACTTGTCCTTGCGGCCAGCACCGATGCACAAGGTGATCATCGGCGGCTGCAGCGGCTCGCCGGGCTGCGCTTTCAGATCGCTCAGCGGTTGCCAGTTGAGCGGCGCCTTCTGGCGGTCTTCGATGGCCCGTGCACGATGGGCTTCGGCAGGGGCGACCAGGCTGATGGCGATGCCCTTCTTGCCGGCGCGTCCAGTACGGCCGACGCGGTGGATGTGAATCTCCGAATCGCGCGCCAGCTCGACGTTGATCACCATGTCCAATGCATCGATATCCAGACCGCGGGCGGCGACGTCGGTGGCGACCAGCACTGACAGGCTGCGGTTGGCGAACATCGCCAGCACTTGATCGCGGTCGCGCTGTTCCAGATCACCATTGAGTGCCATGGCAGAAATGCCCTTGGCGGTGAGCTGATCGACCAGTTCCTGGCATTGCTGTTTGGTGAAGCAGAAGGCGACGCAGGTTTCCGGGCGGAAACTGGCGAGAATGCGCACCACGGCATCCATTCGGTCTTCCGGGTCGATCTCGTAGAAGCGCTGCTCGATCTGCGAGTCGTCATGCAGCGCCTCGGCCTTCACCTGCTGCGGGTCGCGCATGAACGTGGCCGAGAGCTGCTTGATGCTGCTGGGGTAAGTGGCTGAGAAAAGCAGGGTCTGACGCTTGCTCGGGGTCTGCCCAATGATTTCGGCGATGGCATCGTAAAAGCCCATGTCGAGCATGCGGTCCGCTTCGTCGAGTACAAGCGTGTTGAGCCCGTCGAGTTTCAGTGTGCCTTTTTTCAGGTGCTCCTGAATGCGCCCGGGCGTGCCAACGATGACGTGCGCGCCGTGTTCCAGCGAGCCGATTTGCGGGCCGATGGAGACGCCGCCGCACAGCGTGAGGATCTTGATGTTGTCGGCCGAGCGCGCCAGCCGGCGCAGCTCCTTGGCGACCTGATCGGCCAGTTCCCGGGTTGGACACAGCACTAGTGCCTGGCAGCCGAAATAGCGCGGATTGAGCGGTTCGAGCAATGCGATACCGAACGCGGCGGTCTTGCCGCTGCCTGTCTTGGCCTGCGCGATAAGGTCCATGCCCTTGAGCATCACGGGCAGACTCTGGGCCTGAATCGGCGTCATCTCGGTGTAGCCGAGTGCGTCGAGATTGGCCAGCGTCGCGGGGCTGAGGGGCAGGGTAGCGAAGGCTGAACTGGGCACGGTAGTCATCTGCAAGGGGAAGTGGTGCGCAGTCTAACAGGCCCATGCGACGTCGCGTGGCTACTGGCAAAGCGGAACGTTGCGGGTGGAACGGTTGCAGGTGCAGGCGGGTCCCAAGTAGGTCAATGGACATCTTGGAGGCTGTTTTGTCCCGTTTGTTGTTGCTGTTGAGCGCGTTATCACTTCCCGCCATCGCCGCAGAGCCAACGCTCTTCGGCCGCTATGAACAGATCAAGATCGAAGACCTCGGCAAGACCCTCAAAGCCAAAATGGACACCGGTGCCATGACTGCGTCGCTGTCGGCTCGAGACATCGAATATTTCGAGCGTGACGGCGAGGACTGGGTACGGTTCCGCCTGGCTGTGGAGGGGGCTGGCGATACGTTTTATGAGCGTCCCTTAGCGCGCATTGCTGAGATCAAGACCCGCGCAGAAGAAGCCGCGAACTCCGATAACGATGCCGAGCGCGGCCCCGGTGTCGCCGAGCGCCCAGTAGTCGAAATGCAGTTGTGCATCGGTGATCAGTTGCGCGAAACGGAAGTGAACCTTACCGATCGCAGTCATTTCAGTTATCCGCTGTTGATCGGTGCCACGGCTATCAGCGATCTCGAAGCGGCCATCGATCCCGCGCAGAAGTACACGGCAGGTCGTCCGACCTGCTGAGGCAGCTGTCAGGCTGCTAACAGGCGACTGGCGATCGGTAGATTTATAACGCTGGCGTGTGGCTCGCTCGAGCGATGCCTGGGAAGGGCTGATCGGCCGTAATTTCAAGCGGCCGTGTCCTTGACGTCGCTCAGGCACATCCGCTGCCCTATCACTACTTCAGCGTTTCGTTTGCTTCCTATCCTATGCGTGGGCCTGTACGTGAAGAGAACCGAAGTAATACAACGCATCGGCTCGCATGAAGAAAGTTTGTGCGGCTGATATGCATGCCGCCCGTGTAGATAAAACACTATGTCTTAACGAGATTTAATCGCCGTGCGGGTTTAAATACCAAATGTGCTGCCGGTTATTTTTCTTGTGTTGCTTGTGAAAGCGTTAAGAAGCGACTCGTTATTGGATGAAAGCAAGTAATTGATCGATAGCGGAATAAAAGATGTTGATCTCGGTTTTGCTGTGTCTGGCGGGTTGGTTGAACCGAACGGTCATACGGTTCGCGTGAGTCTGGTGTGGTTCTTTGCTTTTGAAGGAGCATCGTGAGGGCTCATCCCCCGTCATGTGCGCCCCGCCCGCTGCAAGTATGCGCTGCCTGTGCCGTAGTTCACGAAATATGAATGGGGCCTTCCTCCCGTCCGTAGGAAATAGAGAAACGGCGTCTCAGCCGGGCAATTCAGCCCCCGTCAGACTAAAGTCGGGGCTTACTTTTCAGCACGCTTCCTTGTTAAATTCACGATGTGGTTCCCCTTTCTCGTAATAAAAATAAGACGGAGAACGTCATGGCCGACGCCGATAAAGAAAATGCTGCTGCGTACTGGAAGGCGAACGTTCGCCTCATAACATGGAGCCTGGTGGTCTGGGCTCTCGTCTCATATGGCTTCGCCATATTCTTGCGTCCCATGCTTTCCGGCATACCGGTGGGGGGGGCGGATCTGGGCTTCTGGTTCGGTACTCAGGGATCCATTCTTACGTTCCTTGCGATCATCTTCTTCTACGCGTGGAGGATGAACAAGCTGGACAAAGAATTTGGTGTGGAGGAATAACAACATGAGTCAATTCTGGATAAACATGTTGTTCGTGGGTGCATCCTTCGCACTGTACTTCGGTATTGCATACTGGGCTCGAGCTGGATCGACCAAGGAGTTCTACGTCGCCGGTGGTGGCGTTCATCCCGTGACCAACGGTATGGCGACTGCGGCAGACTGGATGTCTGCGGCATCCTTCATTTCCATGGCCGGTATCATTGCGTCCGGTGGTTATGCCACTTCTGCGTACCTGATGGGCTGGACGGGCGGCTACGTGCTGCTGGCTATGCTGCTCGCGCCGTACTTGCGCAAATTCGGCAAGTTCACCGTGCCGGATTTCATCGGTGATCGTTTTTATAGCCGGGGCGCGCGTCTGGTTGCAGTTATCTGCCTGATTCTCATCTGTGTGACATATGTGATCGGTCAGATGTCCGGTGCCGGTGTGGCGTTTTCTCGCTTCCTCGAAGTGAGCAATAGCGCTGGTATCTGGATTGCGGCGGGGGTCGTGTTCGTCTATGCGGTATTTGGTGGCATGAAGGGCATCACCTACACCCAGGTGGCTCAGTACATCGTACTGATCATTGCCTACACCATCCCTGCCGTGTTCATCGCCATGCAACTGACTGGCAATCCGATTCCCAGTTTGGGCATGTTCGGTACTCACGTAGAGTCCGGCCTTCCTTTGCTGGACAAGCTAGACAGTGTCGTGCGTGATTTGGGCTTCCAAGACTTTACCGCTGAAGTCGACAATAAATGGAACATGGCTCTGTTTACCCTGTCGCTGATGATCGGTACTGCTGGTCTGCCTCACGTCATCATTCGCTTCTTCACTGTGCCGAAAGTGGCGGATGCTCGCTGGTCCGCAGGCTGGACTCTGATCTTCATCGCGCTGTTGTACCTAACTGCTCCGGCCGTTGGCTCCATGGCGCGCCTGAACCTCCTCGACACCATTTATCCAGAGGGCCCACAGGCCGAAGCGATTCGGTTTGACGAGCGTCCAGACTGGATGAAGACCTGGGAAGAGACTGGCCTGATCACTTGGGAAGACAAGAACAGTGATGGGCGTATCCAGCTATACAACGATGCCAATGCCAGCTTCGCCCCCACTGCGCAAGAGCGTGGCTGGAGTGGTAGCGAGTTGGTCGTCAACAACGACATCATCGTTCTGGCAAACCCGGAAATCGCCAATCTGCCAGGTTGGGTCATCGGTCTGATCGCTGCGGGTGGTATTGCCGCTGCGCTTTCGACTGCGGCAGGCCTGTTGCTAGCGATCTCCGCCGCGATCAGTCATGACTTGATCAAGAACATCATCAATCCGAAGATCAGTGAGAAGAACGAGATGCTCGCTGCCCGTCTTTCCATGACGGGTGCGATTCTCCTGGCAACCTGGCTGGGGCTGAATCCTCCGGGCTTCGCCGCACAGGTAGTGGCGCTAGCGTTCGGTATTGCCGCAGCTTCGCTGTTCCCGGCGCTGATGATGGGTATCTTCTCCAAGCGTGTGAACAGCAAGGGCGCGGTCGCAGGTATGGTTGTGGGTCTGGTTACCACCCTGGTCTACATCTTCCTGTATCTGGGCTGGTTCTTCATCCCGGGCACGGCGTCCTTCGCCAATACGCCTGACAACTGGTTGTTCGGCATCTCTCCGCTGGCCTTCGGTGCAGTGGGTGCGGTGATCAACTTCGCAGTAGCTTATGCTGTATCCCTGTCAACTGAAGCGCCTCCGCAGGCAATTCAGGATCTGGTCGAAAGCGTTCGTACCCCGAAGGGTGCTGGCGCTGCGCTTGATCACTAATGACAATGCAACCTGACGTCAGACTTGGTCTGACACGAGGTTGAGGTAGGAGTCGGGCTTCCATTTGGAAGCCCGATTTTTTTGAGGAAGCTGTATATGATCTGGCATTTAATCGCTGCAATTGCTGCCGCCCTGGCGGGTGCGGGGATTGCCCTGGTGTTGCGCAATCTGACTCGCAATCGGCTACCGAAATGGATTATTCCGGCATTCGCCGGCTTGGGCATGCTCGCCTATACCATTCATTACGAGTACACCTGGTTCGAGACCAAGGAAGCGCGCTTGCCTGAAGGGGCGGTGATCGTTTCGAGTGAAGAAGGCCACATGTTATGGCGGCCCTGGACCATGTTGTTTCCCATGCCGCTTGTTTATACGGTACTTGATAATGCCAATGCGCAAATCGAGGAAACGTCCAAGGGGCGAATCGCCCGTTTCTCCCTATATCGCTTTGAAAAACGCCACCTGATGTCCACGGTGATAAGCGCGCCTTATCAGTTGCTCTGCGACGAAAAGGTGATGTTCAGGTTGAACGAGGCAGGTCAGGCGAAGTTTGAAACCATGACCGAACTGGAGACGGACGCGCCGCTTTACCGGGCCGTTTGCTTATCCGACCGCTCGTAACTCGCTCCAGTGCAGTGATGCGCCTCCATGGCGGGTCACGTCACAGTTGCTGATGCTGGCTGATCCCTTCGCTGCCTACCCGACTTCTTCGGCCGGGCAGCAAAGGCCACAGGCCTAGTGCCGCCTGAGCGCCCAATCCGAGCCAAGCGAGCACATCCCACCAGCCGTCGCCGAGCAGCGCGGCGAACAATCCGATCACACCCAGCAGGGCAATCAGGCCAGGCAGCATGAAGGTCGATTGCCGCCAGCTCATGCCGTCACCTCGCGTGCCGATGTTGCGCCGCGACGTCGAACCCACCATAGATACAGTCCGCTACCGAGCACGACGATGGTCAGCACATCCAGTGCCGCCCAGAGAATCTGCATTGGTCGGCCGCCGTAGTCGCCGAAATGCAACGGTGAAGACAGCGACAAAGCGTCCATATACCAAGGTCGTCCACCGATGGCGGTCACCTCAAGGGTGCTGGCGTCGACCAGTACCGGTGTCCACAGGTGCGACGTTAGGTGACTGCTGCCTTTCATGAAGATTGAATAGTGGTGCTCGCTGGAAAACCGCGTCCCGGGAAAAGCGATGAAGTCAGGCTGCATGCCGGGAGTAGCGTTTGTCGCGATCTGTACCAAATTGCTAGCCGGGGCGGCGTCGACCAGGGGCGGGGCGTTCCGATAAGGCTCGACCAGAGCGGCAAGTGATTCGGTGCGCCATGCCTCGATCAGCAGATCGGCGCAGGCGCTGATGACGCCCGTGATGCCTACCATCAGCGCCCAGCTGAGCGTAACGACGCCAATCAGATTGTGCAGATCGAGCCAGCGCGTTCGGCTGGAGCGTTCATGGCGCACCTTGGCAAACTCGAGACGCCGCATGAACGGCGAATAAAGCACCACGCCGGATACGATCGCGACGACAAAAAGAATGCCCATGAACGCCAGCAGCAGCTTGCCAGGAAGCCCGGCGAACATGTCGACGTGCATGCGCAGGAAGAACATCATCAGCCCACCATTGGCCGCCGGCATTTCCACGGCTTCGCCAGTGCGCGCATCGAGCATAAAGGTATGAGAAGAATTGGGTTCGGTGCCGGCCGTCGCAGCCATGATGGCGACCACGCCGGACGGCTCGTCCTCTTCCCAGCCGAGGTACTGGACCACCTCGTCCGGTCGATGCCGCTCGGCTGCGCTGACCAGTTGTTGCAGGTCGAGGTGCGGCGTTTCGGCCGGCATCTCGCGCAGCTCCGGCGCCTCGCCGAGCAGATGCTCCAGCTCGTGATGAAAGATCAGCGGCAACCCGGTGATGGCAAGCATCAGCAGGAAGAGCGTGCAGATCAAGCTGGTCCAGGTGTGGACGAAGGACCAGCGGCGGATGGTGGTGGCCTGCATTAGAACTCCAGTTGCGCCGACAGCTCGAGCGTGCGTGGAGCGCCGAGGTAATGGCTACTCAGCCAGTAGTGCTCGTCGGTCAGGTTGCTCAGGTTGGCACGTAGGGTCAGCGCGTGGTCGTCCGCCAGCGCCATGCGGTAACGACCGCCCAGGTCGAAGGTGGTGAACGATGGAATGGTGTTGTCGTTGGCTTCGTCGGTGTATTGCTCGCCGGTATAGAAGGCGCCGCCGGTGAGCGTCAGGCCGGGCACGGCGAAAATCGAATATTCGCCGTATAGCTTGGCCAGGCGTCGCGCGACGTCGGTCGGACGGTTGCCCTCGTTAGCGGCAATGGCCGAGTCCTCGACGACCGGGTCTAACAGGGTGATGCCGCCGACCAGCGTGAGCGCCGGAGTGACGTTGCCAGTCACGCCGAATTCCAAGCCCTTGTTGTTCTGCATGCCGTCCTGGACGAAGACATTAGCAGCATTGGTGAAGGTATTTGGCTTGTCGATTTCGAACAGCGCGACGGTGAACAGGGCACCGCCGAGCTCGGCTTTCGCGCCTATCTCATACTGTTCGCTAATGATCGGCGCCAGCGCCTGGCCAGCGTTGTTCGTGCCGCTCGGCGCCACGCCGCCGGTCTGAAGGCCCTCGATGTAGGTCGCGTAAGTGGTCAGCCATTCGACCGGTTTGTAGACGAGCGAGACGTTGGGCGAGGTTTTTGTCTCGCTGTAATCCTCGATGGTCGGGGCGCTGCCGAACGCCTCGACCCAGACGAAGTTGTCGCTGAATGTCTTGATGCGCGAGTGCGTCACACCGAGGATCGTCGACCACTGCTCATTGAAGGTGATGACATCGCCGATCAGCACGCTGTCGGACTGGGTGCGGCTGGCCAGGTGGAAGTCGCCATCGCCCAGGTCGTAATTCGGCTTGGCGACTTGTGGGCGCTCGCTGAAGGGCACTTCAGGCGTGACCGACACATATTGCGGACCTGGGAAGGGGATGTAGTCGCTGTTGTAGCGAACCCGGGCTGTGTTGCCCTGGTAACCGACGGTCATCTCGTGGCCGATGCCGGCGGTGTCGAAAACCGCATCGAGGAACAGGTTGCCCGAGGTCTCTTCGGTCTCTACCGGGGCGAAGGCATAAAGCGGCTGAACGTACACGCCGGCCGAATTCACGGTTGGCCCCGTATAGGCATATTCGGAGGTGTATTGGCTATAACCCAGTGCGCCGCGCAAGCTGAACACATCGTTCAGGCGCCACTGGAAGCGGCTACCAACGCGGTCGTGGCGGCTGTCGTTGTAGGCCCAGCGCTGGCTGTAAAGCTTGTCGTTCTCCAGGTCGTCGGCGTCGGGCCGGAATGCTTGGTTGTCGAAGTACCAGTAACTGGTCAGGCCGCGCGTCTCGCTCTGCTTGTGCGAGGCGTCGAACTGGATGAGCAGGTCGTCGCTGACGTTCCAATCCAGAGCGACGCTGGCCATGTGGCGGCGCTCGACCTGGCCGTCGATGGCGGTTTCACCATCCTGGGCGAGCAGGTTGACGCGATAGGCGAAGCGACCTTCGCTGTCGATCGGGCCGCCGAAATCACCGTGCAGGTACTGGTTCTCGCCGCCCGGAGTGCCGTAGGTCACGCTGTTGTAGCGCTCGTAGGTCGGGCGCTTGAGCACATAATTGACCAGTCCTCCGGGGCTGGCCGGGCCGTAGAGAAAGCCCGACAGGCCGCTGAGGATTTCCAGCCGCTCCATTTCCTCGATGTAGTTGCCGCCGTCGTAGCCGTTGCTGAAGCGCAGGCCGTCATTGGCAATGCTCAGGTTGCCGACGCCGCTGAAGCCGCGAATGGCCACCGCGCTGGCGTAGCCGGCGCTGGTCGGAGAGGTGAACTGCGTGGTCGGGCTGAGCTTGAAGATGTCGTCGCTGGAGGTGGCCTGGATGTTGTCCATCAGCTCCGAGGAAATCACCGTCACCGAATAGGGTGCATCCTGAAGTTCCATCCCACCCAGCGCGCCGACGTTTCGCACGGCACTGGCGCGATAGCCGCTTTCTTCGCTGCCGTCGGCTAGCGCTTCGCTTGCCGTCACGATGACATCCGGCAGTGCCATTGCGTCGGTTGCCGCTGGCTGCAGACTGTAGCTACCCGAAGCAGTTTGGCGCAGCTCGAGACCGGTGCCCCGCAGCGCTTCCTGCAGCGCGCCCTGGCCATCGAAGCGGCCTTGAACCGGTTCGGCCATACGATCTTGGGTCAACGCAGGGTCGATACTAAGTACCAGCCCAGCTTCTGCTGCAATGCGATTGAGCGTCGAGCTCAGTGGAGCAGCCGGCAGGGAGTATTCGCGAACCCCGCCATCAATTGTCTCGCCACTGGCGGACTGCGCCAGCAGCGGCATGGGCGCGACTGCAATGGCAACGGCAAGAAGGCTAGGACGAAACAGGGCAAACGATGGCATCTGTGAATAGCTCCCGAATAGGAATGTGTCTCAGTTATTCACGAGGCCGAAGCAGGAATGAAAAGTGATAGGGGTACGCAAAATATTTTTCAAATTGGGCGGGACGACAACCGCCGCGAGCGATGAGCGCCGCGGTTCATTTGCTCGGGTTCGCTACCGGCTCGGCTGGAACCACCATTACCCACCAGTCGGTGTGGCGCTCGATTTTTACCGGGAGGCTGGGCGGCAGGGCCGCCAGCGCGCGGTCGGTGTCATGCAGTGGAAAACTGCCGCTGATGCGTAGGGATTCCAGGCTCGGATCCAGGCCGAGATAGCCGTGCCGATACTCGCCTAGCTTCGCCAGCAATTCACCCAGCGGCAGGTCATCAACGACCAACATGCCGCGGCTCCAGGCGTCCGCCGCTATTGGTGCATTCCGATTGTCGCCGAGATGGTCACGGTGCATCAGTACTTGCTCGCCGGCACGCACCGTGCGGCCTGTTTGGAGATTGCTCGGAAGCGCGGCGACCGCCGAGCGAAGCACTATCAGCCGGGTGGCATCGTCCTCGCGGCGGACGATAAAGCGGGTGCCCAGCGCTCGCAGGTCACCCTGGTCGGTTTCCACAATGAACGGCCGTGGGTCGCTTCCCGGAGCCGTTTCCACCAGCACCTCTCCTTGATGCAGGAACAATTTGCGCTGGCGTTCATCGAAGCGCACATCCAGCGCGCTGCGGCTATTCAGCTGAATGTGGCTATTGTCGGCAAGGGTAATGCTGCGTTGTTCCCCTGCGCTCGTGCTCTCGTCTGCCAGCCAGACCGGTAGCGGCCGGACCTGCAATGCCAGACCGATGCCGAAAGTACAGAGCAGGGCAAGCCCGAGAAAGGTGCGTCCGGAAGTGTTTCGGTTTTTGGCGGTGGCGCTGAGCTGCAAGGCACGCCGAGCGCTTGGCGAGTCGATAGCACCCAGTCGCCGGTCGATACCGCCGAGCTGCGCCCAGGCTTTTGCGTGTTCGGGGCTCATGGCTAGCCAGCGTTGCAACTCGCTGAGATGAAGCGAGCTCTCGGTCCCATCACCAAGGCGCAGCTGCCAGGCAATAGCCTCGTTGAGTACCCGTGCCGATACGGGGCGGCGTTCGTCGCTCATGTCGGCTCGCCGTAGGCAGCGATGTAACACTGACGCAGCGCTTGAGCCAGATACTGCCGTACGCGCGGGACCGAGACGCCCAGACGCTGGGCAATCTCAGCGTGGGTCATGCCATCCAGACGGTTGTAGAAGAATGCCGCTCGTGCATTTGCGGACAGTCGGCCCAGTAGCTCGTTCACCTCGCGCAATGCTTCGATGGTCTGCAATTGCTCCTCGGCGCTGGGTTGCGTCCCTTCCGGTTGCAAAGCCAGTTCATCGAGGTAGGCGCGTTCCAGTGCGTTGCGGCGGAAGTGGTCGATCAGCAGTCCGCGCGCGATAGTCGCCAGCAACGCGCGGGGTTCGCGTACACCGTTCAAATCATTGCGTTTGAGCAAACGCAAGAAGGTGTCCTGGCTCAAGTCTTCGGCCCGGTGCGGGCACGCCTGGTAGCGCCGCAGCCAGCTGAGTAGCCAGTCGCGATGATCGCGATACAGCGCGCCTACAAAGAGTGGGTTGGACGACTCACCAGCCGACAAGACGAACGCTCCAGGGCCGGGTCGGCCAATAACGAGAACTATTCGCAGTATCATCGCAAGTTGCCGGCATCGGTGCAACGGCAGATCATCGTCTTGTCGTCGATGGGCTTACTTCAGATGCGCGCCCGCTGTCGCTGGCGCCAATTGGTCAGGCGCTGGTTCAACGCCATAAGGCTATCGAGGCCCTGCCGACGCGCCTTGCTGAAAAGAATCAGCGCGATTTCGGCAGTCACCAGCGCATCGGCGCTGGCGTGATGGCGCTGCAGGACTTGTAAGCCGAAGTGTGCACACCACTCATCCAGACCATTATGCCGCGGTCGATTGTCAGGGCAGAGCATCGGTGCCAGTTCGGCCACGTCTATAAAGGGGTGACGGAGCTTGTAGCCGAGGGTCTGCTTTACGGCGCGGGTCAGCATGCGCTGATCGAAACCGGCGTGAAAAGCCAGGATCGGACTGTCGCCGATGAATTCCAGAAGGTCCAGCAGGGCCTCGGCTGGCTCCTCGCCGGCCTCCAGTTCGCTCGGAGCGATACCGTGGATCAGTACGCTCTCGCTGACTTTTTGCGCAGGTCGCAGCAGGGTCGACTCGAACTGATCGCCCAACGCGATGCCGCCATTCTCGATCACCACCGCGCCGATGGAGAGCACGATATCCCGACGCATATCCAGGCCGCTGGTTTCCAGATCGAGCACCACCAGGCGCTGCTCCTGAAGTGGGCAGGCTTCCGTTGTCTTGGGTGTTGGTAGTCGATCGCGACGTTGCAACTGATCCAGGTTGAGGAGGGGACCGCGTGTTTTGAACCAAGGCATATTCATAACTGATAGTGCAGGGCCAGGCTGCTCTGCAGGCGCTGGGCCTGACGGAAAGACTCCCGCAAGATGCGCCGATCCAGATGGTTGAGGGTGTCCGGATCGAGACGATTGGAATAGGGCTGACCTCGGCGGGCCTGTTCTTGATGCTGCTGCATGCGCGTCTGCTGGATGAAATGGTAGGCCTCCTCGTAGGCCGCGCCATCCTTATCATCGATTACGTTTCTCTCGACAAGCTGCCGCAACCGGTCCAGCGTGTTGCAAGCGGCGATGCCGTGGCCTAAAGCGAGCAGCCGCGCCCCGTCGACGAAGGGCGTCAGCCCCTGCACCTTGAGGTCCAGAGTCGCTTTGCCGTCTCCCTTGCGAGTCACGACGAAGTCGCGGAAGCGGCCCACAGGCGGTCGCTGGCGCAGGGCATTTTCGGCCAGCATACGTTGGAATAAACGATTCTCGCCGATCTCATCGAGCAGTTCGTTGCGTAGCTGCTGGTAGCCTTCGCAAGGCCCCCAGATGGCGCGTAAATCGAAATAGATGGTGCTGCTGAGCAGATTCTCCGGTGTCGACTCGCGGACGAACGAACTGAAGCGCCGCCGCCATTCCTGCCGTGACAGGCACAGCTGCGGATTGCTGGCCATGATGTTGCCCTTGCACAGGGTAAAGCCGCAGGTATCGAGGTCGCGGTTGATGCGCTCGGCGAGCGGCAGCAGGCGTCCGCGGATATGCGCGGCGTCGGCGGCGTCGGCGGCCTCGAACAGGATGCCGTTGTCCTGATCGGTGTGCAGCGTCTGCTCGCGCCTGCCCTCGCTACCGAAGCACAGCCAGGTGAAGGGAATGCCGGGATCGCCGAGCGCTTCGATGGCCAGCTCGATCACACGGCAGACCGAATGATCGTTGAGCAGGGTGATGATGTGGGTAATCTGCGTCGAGGACGCGCCATGCGCCAGCATGTTGTCCACCAGTTGCAGGATGCGGCTGCGAATGATCACCAGCGTCTCGACGCTGTCGGCATGGGAAATCGCCTGCGCCAGATGAACCAGATCGACGCGTTGCAGGGAGAACAGATCGCGTTCGGAGATCACCCCGCGCAGCAGGCCGTCCTCGACCACACAGATATGCGCGATATGCCGCTCGGTCATGGCGATCGCCGCGTCGAACGCGGTGGCGTCCGGTGGCAGATGGAACGGGTCGTGAGTCATGAACTGTGCGATTGGCCCGGTCAGTTCGGCGGTGCCGGTGCAAATAACACGGCGTAGGTCGCGTAGCGTAAAGATGCCTTGGGGGCGCAATGCGGCATCGGTAATCACGATGCTGCCTACATTGTTCTCATGCATTAGGCGCACCGCCTCGGTCAAAGGCATCGACGGCAGGCAGGACACCGGATGATGCAGCGCCAGCTCGCCGATCCGGGTCTCCAGCGAATACTGCGCGCCGAGGCTTTCCACGGCGCGCATCTGCGCCTGCTGGTTAACCAGATCGAGCAGGCTGCTCACGCCGCGCATGGCGAAGTCGCGGAACGCGGCGGATTTAGACACCAGTTTGACGAAGGCCGGCTTGTTCAGCAGAAAGCAGAAGGTATCTTCCGCTGCGAAATGCCCGGTACGGGTGGCGCGCTCGCCCATCAGCGCGGCCATCGGGAAGCACTCGCCGACAATCACCTCGAAAGTCGTCTCGGTGCCGCGCTTGCTGGTGTGCGGCCGCTGGCCGTGAACGCGGCCCTGCTTGACGATATAGAAGTGATCGACGACGCCGTCATCGGGCGAAATGATGCAATCGCCTTCGCTGTAGAAACGCAGTTGGCAATTTTCTACCAGATAGGCCAGATGTCCCGGTTCCATCTGGTTGAAAGGCGGGTATTTGCGCAGAAACTCCATGGTCCCGTGGATGTTCTGCAGCACGGCGGTTTTGCCTGCCTCGGCGAAAGCATCGGCTTTGCTCATGGATCGCTTCCAGTTTTCGCCCAATGGTGGGCTGTGGGTCCTGTGGGGCACATTGGACGTAAGTCTAGTCGCGAGCCGGAGTGGCCGGGTGATGAAGGTCGGGCTGGGCGAAAAGGATGTCGCATGGCGTTGCGCGCATAAAAAACCGCCCAGGAGGGCGGTTCTTTTCTGCAGTGCCTCGCGTGTTACAGGCCGTTTTTGGCCTTGAACTCGCGGCGGCGACGGTGCAGCACCGGCTCGGTGTAACCGTTGGGCTGCTTGGTGCCTTCAAGCACCAGCTCCAGCGCGGCCTGGAAGGCGACATTGCTGTCGAAGTCCGGCGCGAGCGGGCGATAGGTCGGGTCACCAGCGTTCTGACGGTCCACTACGGGTGCCATGCGCTTGAGGCTCTCGACCACCTGTTCCTGGGTCACCACGCCGTGACGCAGCCAGTTGGCCATGTGTTGGCTAGAGATGCGCAGGGTGGCGCGGTCTTCCATCAGCGCGATGTCGTTGATGTCCGGCACTTTCGAGCAGCCGACGCCGGCGTCGATCCAGCGCACCACATAGCCGAGGATGCCCTGGGCGTTGTTGTCCAGCTCGTTGCGCTTGTCGTCCTCGCTCCAGTTGGTGTTCGGTGCCAGCGGAATGGTGAGGATGTCGTCTACCGACGCCTTCTCACGCTTGGCCAGTTCGGCCTGACGGGCGAACACGTCGACTTTGTGGTAGTGCATGGCGTGCAACGTGGCAGCGGTCGGCGAGGGGACCCAGGCGGTGTTGGCGCCAGCCATCGGGTGACCGATCTTCTGCTCGAGCATCGCAGCCATCAGGTCGGGCATGGCCCACATACCCTTGCCGATCTGCGCCTTGCCCTGCAGACCGCAGGCCAGGCCAACGTCGACGTTGTTGTTCTCGTAAGAGCCGATCCACTTCTCGGCCTTCATCGCCGCTTTGCGAACGACCGGGCCGGCTTCCATGGAGGTGTGGATCTCGTCGCCGGTGCGGTCGAGGAAGCCGGTGTTGATGAACACCACGCGCTCGCGTGCTTCCTTGATGCAGGCCTTGAGGTTGACGGTAGTGCGACGCTCTTCGTCCATGATGCCGACCTTGAGCGTGTTGCGTGGCAGACCGAGGACATCCTCGACGCGGCCGAACAGTTCGGTAGCGAAGGCTACCTCTTCCGGGCCATGCATCTTCGGCTTGACGATATACATCGAGCCGGTGCGGCTGTTGGCGCGGGTGGTATTGCCGTTTAGGTTGTGCATCGCCGCCAGGCTGGTGAACAGGCCGTCCATGATGCCTTCCGGCACTTCGTTGCCGTCCTTGTCGAGGATGGCGTCGTTGGTCATCAGATGGCCAACGTTGCGGATGAACAGCAGTGAACGCCCGTGGAGAGTCAGTTCGCCGCCGTCCACTTTGGTGTAAACGCGGTCCGGGTTCATGGCGCGAGTGATGCGCTTGCCACCCTTTTCCAATTCTTCGACCAGGTCGCCCTTCATCAGGCCGAGCCAGTTGCGATAGACGACGGTCTTGTCATCGGCATCGACCGCGGCGATGGAGTCTTCGCAATCCATGATGGTGGTCAGCGCCGATTCCATCAGCACGTCCTTCACGCCGGCGGCATCGGTCTGGCCGATGGGGCTGGATGGGTCGATCTGGATTTCGAAGTGAATACCGTTGTGCTTGAGCAGCACGGCGATCGGCGCGCTGGCTTCGCCCTGGAAGCCGAGCAACTGAGCCGGGTCCTTCAGGCCGGCGCTGCTGCCGTTGTTCAGCGAGACGACCAGCTTGCCGCCGTCGATGCGATAGCCGGTGGAGTCGGCATGGGAGCCGTT
This sequence comes from Stutzerimonas sp. VN223-3, assembly GCF_045999685.1. Lineage (NCBI taxonomy): Bacteria > Pseudomonadati > Pseudomonadota > Gammaproteobacteria > Pseudomonadales > Pseudomonadaceae > Stutzerimonas > Stutzerimonas sp. VN223-3. Next base: position 1,028,341 of record NZ_RBEC01000002.1, read on the forward strand.
TTCCAGCGGTGCGGCTTCATCGAGGAAGGCGCGGGCGTATGCGATGACTTTGGCGCCGCGGACTTCGTTGTAGCCCGGCCCCTTTTGTGCGCCGTTTTCTTCACTGATTGCATCGGTGCCGTAGAGCGCGTCGTACAGCGAACCCCAACGCGCATTGGCGGCGTTCAGAGCAAAACGCGCGTTCATGATCGGCACCACCAGCTGCGGGCCGGCCATGCGGGCGATTTCTTCGTCGACGTTCTGTGTAGTGGCCTGGAAATCTTCGGCTTCCGGCAGCAGGTAACCGATCTCCTGCAGGAAGGTTTTGTACGCCACAGCATTGTGGGCCTGACCGGCGCGGGCCTGGTGCCAGGCATCGATCTGCGCCTGCAAGTCGTCGCGTTTGGCCAACAGCGCGCGGTTCTTCGGCGCCAGGTCGTGGATGACGCTGGAAGCGCCGGCCCAGAAGGCATCGGCGTCAACACCGGTACCAGGAATCGCTTCGTTGTTCACGAAGTCGTACAGGACTTTGGCGACCTGCAGGCCACCGACTTCAACGCGCTCAGTCATTACTCGCCTCACTTGGTTCTTTCAATCCGACGCGGACAATTGGATTCTTGTAGTCCGAGTCGGCGGATACTACATGAAGCCGTTCGGAAAATCAGTCCGTCCCGCTTGGCCATCCTTCAGGTCAGCAGCGCGCATATTTGGGGGCGCGTCAGGTCGGCGAAACCGGTACTTTGTTCTATACCTTTTGAGCCGGCTCCATTGGCGCACGACTCACGCTCAGGCGCGCGCGGCTCTCGCCGGTAGCGCACAAACCACAGAAAGAGGAGCCACAGATGGATCATCTCGTCCTAACCGTCATTGCCGAGGATCAGCCTGGGCTGGTCGAACGCGTGGCCAAGTGCATCGCCGAACATGGCGGCAACTGGCTGGAAAGCCGCATGTCACGCATGGCCGGTCAGTTCGCCGGGATTCTGCGGGTCGCGGTGCCGGCCGATGCTCATGCCGGGCTAATCGATGCGTTGCAGCAGCTGGAGCGCGAGGGTATCCGCGTATTGTTCGCCCACAGCGGCGAGGAGCCCGAGCGCAGCTGGCGGATGATCCAGCTGCAATTGGTGGGCAACGATCGCCCCGGTATCGTTCGCGACATTACCCGGCTACTGGTGGGACATGGCATCAACCTGGAAAGCCTGGACACCGATGTGCTGCCCGCCCCGATGACCAATGAGTTGCTGTTCCATGCCGATGCGCGTCTGGCGGTGCCGACCGAGCTGTCGTTAGAAGAGCTGCAGCAGCATCTGGAAACCTTGGCCGACGATCTGATGGTGGAACTGAAACTGCAGCCGGCCAACTGACCGGCCTGCAGCCTTGCTCAGCTCGCCGTTTTGCGCATCAGCCGCCAGGCATCGTAGCTGTATACCGCCAGGCCTGCCCAAATGCAGATGAATGCCAGCTGGCGGTCAGCAGGGAAGGGCTCGTTGAACACCCACACCGCCAGCACCAGCAGCAACGTCGGCGTGATGTATTGCAGGAATCCCAGAGTCGAATAGGGCAAGTGGCGTGCCGCCGCGTTGAAACATAGCAGCGGCAGCAGCGTCACCGGCCCGGCTGCCACCAGCCAAAGTGCCTGCGGATCGGTCCAGAACGACCACTCGGTGGTGGGTCCGCTACCAAAGAAGAACAGCCAGCCCAAGGCAATAGGCAATAACAGCCAGGTTTCCACCACCAGACCAGGCAGGGCCGCGACGGGCGCCTGTTTGCGCAACAGGCCATAGCTGCCGAAGCTCAACGCCAGCACGATCGACACCCAGGGGAAATCGCCGAGGGTGATCAGCTGCAGCAGCACGCCGACCGCCGCCATCGCGACCGCGAGCCACTGCAGCGGGCGCAGGCGTTCGCGCAGCACAATCAGACCGAGCAGCACGTTGACCAGCGGATTGATGTAGTAGCCCAGACTCGCCTCGAGCATATGGCCGTGATTCACCGCCCAGACGTAGATCAGCCAGTTGGTCGCAATCAGCACGCTGGAAATCGCCAGCACGCCGATCCGCCGCGGATGCGCAAGCAGCTCCTGCCACCAGCCTGGATGGCGCCACAACATCAGCACCAGCGTTCCGAACAGGGCCGACCAGATCGCGCGTTGGGTGACGATCTCCAGCGCCGCATATTGCTCGATGGATTTGAAATACAGCGGGAACAGGCCCCAGATGGAGAAGGTCGTCAGACCCAGGAGATACCCTTTACGCAAATCGGCAGTGGCCATGAATGTCCCGAAAACGAAGCAACGGAGAGCCGGTCATTTTGCGCCTGTGCGAGGGCTCTTGTCTGCCGTTGCGGCAACGCCGGTAGCGCCGGAACCGGCCGAAATGAACGCGCCCGGCGCCTGTCCGTCATAACTGCATGGCGTTGAGTGCGGGGCAGCTTATGCCGCTCCAGATATTCGCGGCTGAAGCCGCTCCCACGGCGAAGGCTGCCTGGGATTAGAGGGAGCGCCTTCAATCGTGAAGATTGCCGTTTGGACAAAACATGCGAAACGGGAACTGGAGATGAGGTAATCGATGAAATTGCAGAACAAGGTCGCGTTGGTTACGGGCAGCTCCCAGGGCATCGGCCGTGGCATCGCCGTGCGCCTGGCCGAGGAGGGGGCCGATCTGGTCATTAACGGGCGGCACGATGACGACGACGTCCGGGAAACCCTCGAGCAAGTTCGTGCGCTTGGTCGTCGTGCCTGTTTCATCGCAGCCGATGTTGGCGTAGTCGCCGAATGCCAGCGGTTGGTCGAGCAGGCGATCGAACAGATGGGCCGTCTCGACATTCTGGTGAACAATGCCGGCGTGCAAAGGCACAGCGCCTTTCTCGACGCCAGCGAAGCGGATTACGACCAGGTGCTGAACGTAAACTTGCGAGGGCCATTCTTCATCGCCCAGGCTTTCGCGCGGTATCTGCGCGACAACGGGCGGGGTGGGCGCATCATCAACAACAGCTCGGTTCATGAAGAGCTGCCGTTTCCCAATTTCAGCAGCTACTGCGCCAGCAAGGGCGGGATGAAGATGCTCATGCGCAACCTGGCGATCGAACTGGCGCCGATGGGCATCACCGTCAACAACGTCGCGCCGGGCGCCATCGAGACGCCCATCAACCGCTCGTTGATGAACCAGCCGAAGAAGCTTGCCGGCCTGCTGGGCAATATTCCCGCCGGCCGCCTCGGCCAGCCGCGCGATGTGGCTGGCGCGGTGGCCTTTCTCGCCTCCGACGAGGCCGACTACATCACCGGTACTACACTGGTAATCGATGGCGGACTGCTATGGAATTACAGCGAGCAATGACCGATACCGATACAAGACCCTTCGATTACGACACGCGTGCTGTCTCCTCTGCCGACACCCTGACCCCGGCGGACCGTTACCAGGAACTCTTCGTGGCGGTACAGACGCAGCGCGTATTCCCCGACAGCAAGACCTTCGTCGACTGCGCGCCGCGCCAGCATCCGGAACAAATCCTCGATAATTATCGGGCGCGTAGCGGTGAGTCCGGTTTCGATCTGAAAGCCTTCGTGCTTGAGCATTTCCAAGTGTACGAAATGGCTCCAACGGAGTTCGTGGCCAACCCCGACGATAGCCTGAGCGAGCATATCGACCGGCTCTGGCCGGTTCTGACCCGCCATCCGAGGCATCACCCAGAGTTTTCTTCGCTGTTGCCCTTGCCGCACGACTACGTCGTGCCGGGCGGTCGTTTCACCGAAATGTATTACTGGGACTCGTATTTCACCATGCTGGGGCTGGACGAGAGCGGGCACTGCGAGCTGCTACGTTCGATGGCCGATAACTTCGCCTACCTGATCGATACCTACGGTCATGTGCCCAACGGCAACCGCTCCTACTACCTGAGCCGCTCGCAGCCGCCGGTGTTCGCGCTGATGATCGATCTGTTCGAGGACACCGGCGTGCATCGCGCCAGCGATTACCTGCCGCAACTACGCAAGGAATACGCCTTCTGGACCGAGGGCGGCGATAAGTTGCGCCCCGGTGAGGCGCATCGGCGCTGCGTCTGCCTGCCCGATGGCAGCGTGCTCAACCGGTACTGGGACGAACGAGACACGCCACGTGAGGAGTCCTATCTCGAAGACGTCGAAACCGCGCGTTCATCGAGCCGGCCGGCGCACGAGGTCTATCGCGACCTGCGTGCCGGTGCCGAATCGGGTTGGGATTTCAGTTCACGTTGGCTGGGCGACCCGCAACGCCTGTCGAGCATTCGCACCACCCACATCATTCCGGTGGATCTGAACAGCTATCTCTATAAGGTCGAACGCCAAATAGCCCGCCTCAGCGATCAGAAAGGCTGGCATGGGTGTGCCGAAGAATTCCGCCAGCGTGCCGAGGCGCGTCTGACGGCGATCGACCTGTATCTCTGGAGCGACCGGGACGGCGCCTATTTCGACTACGACTGGACCTTGCAAGCGCCACGCGACAACCTCACCGCTGCCACCCTGACGCCATTGTTCGTGCAGCTGGCCAGTGAGGATCAGGCGAGGCGGGTTGCCGATACCGTTCATGAGCGCCTGCTTGCCCCCGGCGGGTTGTCGACGACGGAAATCAGCGACACCGGTGAGCAATGGGACCGTCCCAACGGTTGGGCACCCTTGCAGTGGATGGGCATCCGCGGGTTACAGGGCTACGGTCACGATGCGTTAGCGCAACAGATCGAAAAGCGTTGGCTGAGCATCGTCTCGCACCTGTTCGAAGAGGAAAGTAAATTGGTGGAGAAATACGTGTTGCGACCCAGCGTCGAGCACGCCACTGGCGGGGAATATCCGTTGCAGGATGGCTTCGGCTGGACTAACGGTGTGACCCGCAAGCTGATGCAGGAAGACCCTGCCCATGAGGCGCACCGGTGTCGCGCCGGACGATGCACGCCGCAATGAGCAGGATCGAGCGTTTTGTCGAGGCTCGGTCTTTTCCACTGACGCGTTTCACCCACTGCCGAAGCGCAACAGAGCGATCAATCGCTTTTGTAGGAGCGAGCTTGCTCGCGAATCGGCACTGTCCTCATAATTCAAGGGCGTCGATACGGGTTGGTAATGGCCCCGGACATATCCAGCGTGCCCTTCTCCACGAAGCGCTGAGTACCGAACAGGCCGCCGGCGAGTTTGCCGCGCAGGACATAGGGCACCTCGTCCATGCCGATGTTCTCGGCTAGGCCCAGCGCCTGTCGCGCGGCGGAGAACGCGGAGATGGTCACCGGAACGGTCAACACGGTTTCGCCGAAGCGCGGCACGCTGCCGCGCTCGTCGCTGACGCCACTGGCCAGACGCCGGCCATTGATTTCCAGATCGAGCGCCACGCCGTTGTATTCGAGGGCCATGTTGTTGGGGTTCTGTACGCGTAGCTTGACTGCCATGCGCAGCTCCAAGCCTTCGCCGGACAGCGGCTGAATGCCGGCGACTTGCACATTGAGCGGATCGCGCTGGTTGAAAATCGCACAGCTGGCTAGGCTCAACGCCAGCAGAATGACCGACAGCAGACGTGCAACAGATACAGCTGGGCGCATGCGCATAAATGCTCTACTCGGATTTCTTGGTGAGGTTGCCCAAGCCCTGTAACAGCTCCATGGGCAGCGGGAAAACGATGGTCGAGTTCTTGTCGCCAGCGATGTTGCTCAGCGTCTGCATGTAACGCAGCTGCATCGCTCCGGACTGACGACCGAGCATCTCGGCCGCCTGCATCAGTTTCTCCGACGCTTGCAACTCGCCCTCAGCATGAATGACCTTGGCCCGCCGCTCGCGTTCCGCTTCGGCCTGGCGGGCGATGGCACGAATCATCGACTCGTCGAGGTCCACGTGTTTGATCTCGACGTTGGCGACCTTGATTCCCCAGGCATCGGTCTGCGCATCGAGCACCTGTTGGATGTCGTTGTTGAGCTGCTCGCGCTCGGCGAGCATGTCGTCCAGATCATGCTTACCGAGTACCGCGCGCAGTGTGGTCTGGGCCAACTGACTGGTCGCCGAATGGTAATCCTCGACCTGAATGATCGCCTTCTCGGCATCCAACACGCGGTAATAGACCACGGCGTTGACCTTCACCGAGACGTTATCGCGGGAAATCACGTCCTGGGTCGGCACATCCAGCACCAGGGTACGCAGATCGACCCGCACCATTTGTTGGATGGCGGGAATGACCATGATCAGTCCCGGCCCCTTAACCTTCCAGAAACGTCCCAACTGAAATACCACGCCGCGTTCGTATTCGCGCAGGATGCGGAACGTCGATGCGAGCAGCGCAATCAGCAATACCAGCACCGCGATGAAGCTCATCTCAAAACCGAAACCCATGGTTCACCTCTTCTCGATTGGCGGCTCGTCGGCCGCAGCGACGTCCAGTTGCAGACCGTGTCTCGCCATGACGCGGATTTGTTGACCCAGGTGCAAGGGAGCCGGGCTACGGACCTGCCAGTGCTCGCCCTGCAACTGCACCCAGCCGTAAGTCGGGTCGTTTGCCTGAATGCGGGTGACCGGTGCCAGGCTGCCGATCAGTTCGGCATCACCGCTGACCACGCGTTGTCGGCGAGCCTTGAGTGCCATGCTGACGATGGCAAACACCAGCAGCGCGCTGGCTATCCCCAGCGTGCCGATCAAGGCCAGCGGTATGCCGTAGCCTGGCACTTCGGTGTCGATCAGGATCACCGAGCCGGTGACGAACGCAGCGACTCCACCCAGGCCGAGCACGCCGAAACTGGGCATGAACGCCTCGGCGATCATGAAACCCAGGCCCAACAAAATCAGCGCCACTCCGGCGTAATTGACCGGCAACAGCTGCAGCGAATACAACGCCAGCAGCAGGCAGATACCGCCGATCACACCGCCGCCGCCGGTGCCGGGGTTGGCGAACTCGAATATCAGCCCGTAGACGCCGATCATCATCAGGATCAGCGCCACGCTGGGGTTGGTGATCACTGCCAGCAAGCGCACCCGCCAATCCGGCTCGTGATGGTCGAGCGTGGCGTTAGCAGTCTGTAATGTTCGCTCGCCGGTGCTGGTCTCGATGGTTTTACCGTCGAGTTTGCCGAGCAGGTCATCGATATCGGTGGCAACGTAATCGACCACTTTAAGCGCCAGTGCCTCGCTGGCCGACAGACTGACCGCCTCGCGCACCGCCTGCTCCGCCCATTCGGCGTTGCGTCCACGTAACTGCGCCAGGCCGCGGATGTAGGCGGCGGCGTCGTTAACCTGTTTGCGACTCATAGCGTCGCCGTCCTGCTCGCCGTCCGGCTTCTGCGCATTGGGTTGTTCTTCGGACGGCCCGCCCGGAGCGCCGCCGATTTGCACCGGCGTCGCGGCGCCGAGATTGGTACCCGGAGTCATCGCTGCGATGTGACTGGCGTAGAGCATGTAAGTCCCTGCGCTGGCGGCACGCGCCCCGCTGGGTGTGACATAGGTGGCAATCGGCACGGGGCTGGCCAGGATTTCCTTGATAATGGCGCGCATCGAGCTGTCCAGCCCGCCGGGTGTGTCGAGCTGCAACACCAGCAGCTGCGCATTGGTTTCGGTCGCTCGCTGTATGCCGCCGATGATGTAGTCGGCGCTGGCCGGCCCGATCGCCCCGTCGACCCGCAGCACGGTCACCGGAGCCGCAGCCAGAACCGATCCCGCGAAGCCCAGCCATGAGGCCAGCAAGAGCGTTAGCAGCCAGACCAGTCGATCAATGGGGCGGCGGCGCATTGGCGTGGTCCTCCCGGCTTTGCGAAATGGCGCGACGGTTAATCGCGGCAGTAGCAGAGAGGATAGTTCAGCTGACGCGAGGTACCTGTCGCGACGTCGTATCAGCCGCCGCTGATATGCGCGCCTGAACTCTGCTGCGCAATCGGGCCTCACACATCAGACGAGGCTGATATCCGCGCGGGGTTGTCTCGCCGGCCCGCTCCATGAGGAGTCGTTCATGCGTATTCATCATCTCAACTGCGGCTGCATGTGCCCGGTGGGCGGCAAGCTGTTCGATGGTTTCAGCGACGGACTGACAGCCAGTCTGGTCTGCCACTGCCTGTTGATCGAGACCGAGCAGCACGGGCTGGTGCTGGTCGATACCGGATTCGGTAGCTGCGATGTGCTGGAGCCACGCAAGCGCCTCAGCCAGTTCTTCATCGCCTTCAACAACATCAAATTCGAGCGTCGCTTCACGGCGCTGGAGCAGGTGCGTCAGCTTGGTTTCAAGCCTGAAGACGTCCGGCACATCCTGCTGACTCATCTGGATTTCGACCATGCCGGTGGCCTCGATGATTTCCCCGAGGGCCAGGTTCACGTGCTGCAGCGAGAAATGGACGCGGCGCGCTCGACTCATAGCTTCATTGGTCATCGACGCTACCGTCATCGGCAGTGGGACGATGTGCGCAACTGGCAGTTCTACGAGCCGGGTGGCGACACCTGGTTCGGCTTCCAGGCTGTCAAAGCGTTGCGCGGCTTGCCGCCAGAGCTTCTGCTGATCCCGCTGACCGGTCACACCCATGGCCATGCGGGCGTCGCGCTGCAGACCGGCAACGGCTGGTTGCTGCACGCCGGTGATGCTTATTTCTACCGCGACGAAGTGGGACAGACCGAGCGCCATTGCACGCCGGGGCTGCGCCTTTACCAGCGCTTGATGGAAGTCGATCGTCCGGCGCGCCTGTCCAACCAACATCGGCTCTGGACCTTGTCGCTGGAGCACAAGAATGAGGTGACGTTGTTCTGCAGCCACGACGCCAAGGAACTCGAGCGCATGCGCGCGAGGCAGGGTTGATGTCGCCGCAAAATGACGAGCACATAGGCAGGCCGGTACGCGCCATGATGAAGTATGTTCGCTGGATCGGGCTGGTGGCGTGCTTGCTCGCGGGTCTGGGCTACATTCTGGTGGGCAACCTCAACATGGCCGGGTTTATGCTGGCGCTGGCCGTGCTGTCGTGGATCAATATTCGTCGCAAGCGCGGTGAACAAGGCCCGGTGGAGCGCTAGACACGCCGGGGTGCAGGCGAAGCGCTTGTTTTCGGCGGCAGCCAAGGAACCCCCAAGACGTGATTGGGTCGATTCACAGTAGGCAACCAGACCCGAGGGGAGCACCAACGATGGACCTGATCCGAATAATCATCGCAATACTCCTGCCGCCGCTGGGGGTATTCCTGCAAGTCGGCTTCGGTGGCGCCTTTTGGCTGAATATTCTGCTGACGCTGCTGGGCTATATCCCAGGCATCATCCACGCAGTTTGGATCATCGCCAGACGCTGACAGTGGGCGGAACGAAATAGCCCGCAGCCCGGCCGTTCGGCCGGGTTTTTTGTGCTTACAAGCGAGCCGGTGGTAAAGTCCTCGGTCGACTTGCATGCATGAATCCAATTCACGCGAAAATCCTCAATATGCCGGGATCGGAGCACGCGCAGCGCGCTACGGTGGGTAACTGCCATCGCGCAGCACCCGGGAAAGGAAACCACATGGGCGACTCTTTCATCGAGCAGAACAACTTCAGGCGCATTCTCAACCGCAACGTGGCGGTTCCCCTCGGTTTCGGCTTCCTTAGCGCGTTTTTCTTCAGCGCCATCGTCTATTTTTTGCTGAACGTCAGCCATTGGGTCGAGCGCTCTGTCGTTGGGGTTTCCTATGCGCACGAAACGCTGAAGCTCATGGGGGATATGGAAGCCTCGTTGCGCGGCTACCTCATCGCCGGCGAGGACATTTTTCTCGAACCCTATCGGCGAGAACTGCCGATGCTGGAAGACCAGCTGGAGCTGCTCAAGGGCTACGCTGGCGTTAACCCGGTTCAGCTGAGCCGTGTCGAGCGTGCCGAGAGATTGCATCGGCAATGGATCGATTACGCCGAAACGGCCATTGCCCGTCGAGTCCAGAACCTGCCGATCGATGGGTATGTGCGCAGCAAGAGCGGCATGGAGCTGAAGGACGAGCAACGCAAGTTGCTCGGCGAATTCATCGCTAGCGAGCGGCAGCTGCGCGCCGAGCGTACTGAAACGTCAGAAATGATAACTACCGCCCTGATCGGCGGCTTCCTGCTGTTCAGCCTGATCTTCAGTGGGCTGCTGGTGTATTTCGGTCGGCGCGACCTGCTCAACCTGTCCGACAGCTATGCCCAGTCGCTGGAGCGACAACAGGCCCATGCGGCGGCGCTGGAAAAACAGGCCTGGTATCGCACCGGGCAGACCCAGCTCAGCGAGTCGATCATCGGCGAGCAGGCGTTGCCGACGCTGGGTCAAAACGTGCTCAGCTTCCTCTCGCGCTACCTTGAGGTCGCCGTCGGTGCGCTCTACGTCGCCCAGGACGGCAAGTTGCAGCGGGTCGCGGAGTTCGGCTGGGACAAGGACAAACTGCACAGCGGCCAAACCTTGGAACTCGGTGAAGGGCTTGTCGGGCAGGTTGCTCTGGAGCGCAGGGCAATGATGCTCGACAGCCTGCCGCCCGGTTACCTGAAGATCAGCTCCGCCCTCGGCAGCACCGATGCAAAGTCCGTGTTGATCACACCGGTGGAGGACAGCGGCATACTCAATGCGGTGCTGGAGATTGGTTTCCTGCGGCCGTTGCGCGAAGAAGGCAGTGAGTTGTTGCGCCGCATCAGCGAGGGCGTCGGTTCGGCCATCGAGGCCGCGCGCTACCGCCAGCGTCTGCAGCGAGTACTGGCCGAAACCCAGCAGCTCAACGAAGAGCTCTAGGTGCAGCAGGAAGAATTGCGCGCAGCCAACGAAGAGCTCGAAGAACAATCCAGTGCGTTGCGCGAATCGCAGGCGCACATGGAAGAGCAGCAGGCCGAACTAGAACAGACCAACGAGCAACTCGCCGAGCACACGCAGGAACTGGCGCGTCAGCGCGACGAAATGGATATAAAGAACAATCGTCTGCACGAAGTGCAGCTGATGCTCGAGGATCGCGCCGACGAACTGCAGCGTGCCAGCCGCTACAAGTCCGAATTCCTCGCCAATATGTCCCACGAGCTGCGCACGCCGCTGAACAGCTCGCTGATTCTCGCCAAGCTGCTGGCGGACAATCCCGACGGCAATCTCCACGACGATCAGGTGCAGTTCGCACGTTCCATCTATTCGGCCGGCAATGATCTGCTCAACCTGATCAATGACATTCTAGACATCTCCAAAGTCGAGGCGGGCAAGCTCGATGTTCATCCCGAGCTGCTGACTCTGGCGCGAATGGTGGAGGGGTTGAAAAGCCTGTTCCTGGCTCAGTCGCTGGAAAAGTCGCTGCAGTTCAACGTTGAGCTGGACGAAGGGCTGCCTTCGAGCCTCTATACCGATCGCCAGCGTCTTGAGCAGATACTCAAGAACCTCCTGTCGAACGCCTTCAAATTTACCGAGAAGGGCTCGGTGGTTCTGCGCGTGACGCGCCATGACGAGCAGCGGCTCGCTTTTGCCGTGCGCGACTCGGGTATCGGCATTCCCGAGGATCAGCAGGCGGTGATTTTCGAGGCGTTCCGCCAGGCCGACGGCACCACCAACCGGCGTTATGGCGGTACTGGCCTCGGGCTGTCGATCTCCCGCGAGCTGGCACAACTGTTGGGTGGAACCATTGAGGTGAGCAGCGAGCCGGGCGCCGGTAGCGTGTTCACGCTGATCGTGCCGGAAAATTACAGCGAACTGGAGGTAACTGAGCAGCCGGAGTCGCTTCCCGCCCCGATGACAGCCGAGCGGGCGACGCGGGGCGTACCGGAGTCCCAGATGTCGGCTGTGGCCGCTCCGCAGCGGACCGAGGAGCAAGCCGTGCAGCCTCTGGCTGACGACCGCGATGAGTTTCCGTTCAGCGAACGCTCGGTGCTGGTGATCGAAGACGAGCCGCAGTTCGCCTGCATCCTTCGCGACCTTGCGCACGAGCTGAAGTACAGCTGCCTGATCGCACAGAATGCCGATCGCGGATTCGATACCGCGGTGCAGTACCGTCCCGACGCCATTTTGCTGGATATGCGCCTGCCCGATCATTCCGGCCTGACCGTGCTCGAACGGCTCAAGGAGAACCCGATCACTCGACATATTCCGGTGCATATCGTATCGGTCGAAGATCGTAAGGAAACTGCCCTGCAAATGGGGGCCATCGGCTATGCCACCAAACCGACCACTCGCGACGAGCTCAAAGAGGTCTTCGGCAGACTGGAAGCGAAGTTGGCGCAGAAGGTCAAACGCATCCTGCTGGTCGAGGACGACGCGCGACAGCGCGAAAGCGTGTCGCGGCTGATCGAAGACATCGACGTCGAAATCACTGCGGTGGAATTCGGCGAGCAGGCCCTCGAACTGCTGCGCTCGACTCTCTTCGACTGCATGATCATCGACCTCAAGCTGCCGGACATGGACGGTCACGAGCTGCTTGAGCGCATGGCACGCGAGGACATTTGTTCCTTCCCACCGGTCATCGTCTATACCGGGCGCAATCTGACTCGCGATGAAGAAGCGGCGCTGATGAAATACTCGCGCTCGATCATCATCAAGGGGGCGCGGTCGCCGGAGCGGCTGCTCGACGAGGTCACGCTGTTCCTGCACAAGGTCGAATCGGCCATGGCGCCGGAGCGGCAGAAGATGTTGAAAAGCGTGCGCAGCCGCGAAAAGGCCTTCGAGGGCCGCAAGGTTCTCGTGGTCGACGACGATGTGCGTAACGTCTTTGCACTGACCAGCGCACTGGAACAGAAGGGCGCGCTGATAGAAATCGCCCGCAACGGTCATGAGGCTATCGCCCAGCTACAGGATGTCGATGATATCGACCTGGTGTTGATGGACATCATGATGCCGGAGATGGACGGCTTCACCGCCATGCAGGAAATCCGCAAGGATTCACGCTTCGCCAAGCTGCCGATCATCGCAGTCACCGCCAAGGCGATGAAGGACGATCAGGACCGTTGCCTGCGCGCCGGGGCCAACGATTACTTGGCCAAGCCCATCGATCTGGACCGCCTGTTCTCGCTGATTCGCGTATGGCTACCGAAAGTGGAGCTGCTGTGACATGCCGGACCGCAACCAGGCCATCGAGCTAAAACTGCTGATCGAAGCGATCTACCTGCGCTACAGCTACGATTTTCGTGATTATTCCGGTGCTTCGCTCAAGCGCCGGGTGCTACTGGCGCTACGGCAAATGCAGTGCGAGAACATCTCGGAGCTGCAGCGCAAGATTCTTTACGATCCGCAGGCCTTCATGGAGCTGCTGCAGTTTCTCACTATTCCGGTGAGCGAGATGTTCCGCGACCCCAGTTATTATCTGGCGTTGCGTGAGCAGGTGGTTCCGGTGCTGCGTACCTATCCGTCGTTGAAAATATGGATAGCCGGTTGCAGCACGGGCGAAGAGGTTTACTCGATGGCGATCCTGCTCAAGGAAGAGGGCTTGCTGGAGCGCACCATCCTCTACGCCACCGACATCAATCCACGCTCTCTGGAACAGGCGCGCCAGGGCATTTTCGATATTGGCGACATGCAGCAGTACACGACCAACTACCAGCGCGCCGGCGGCAGGCATAGCCTCAGCGACTACTACACGGCCGCTTATGACTCGGCGATCATGGATAAGTCTTTGAAAGAACAGGTGACCTTTGCCGATCATAGTCTGGCGACCGATAGCGTTTTCGCCGAGACTCAATTGATTTCCTGTCGCAATGTGCTGATCTATTTCAACAAGCCGCTGCAGAACCGGGCCTTTGGGCTATTTCATGATTCCCTCTGCCATCGCGGCTTTCTCGGCTTGGGTAGCAAGGAAACCGTTGAATTCTCCGGCTATGCCGATCGTTACGAGGCATTCGACAAGCAGGAAAGGATTTTCCGCAAGCTATGAGCCATGCGACTACCAGTGCCTTTTCCTATTCGCCTACTCGGCCGATCGATGCCGTGGTTATCGGCGCTTCGGCGGGTGGGCTGGCCGCGCTGAGCGTTCTGGTCAGCGGATTGCCGGCTAGCTTCCGACTGCCGCTGTTGATGGTGCAACATGTTCCGCCCAGCGGGCCGACGCAGCTTGCTGAAATATTCGGGCGCAAGACCAAACTGAAGGTCAAGGAAGCGGCCGACAAAGAGCCGGTGTGTGGTGCGACCCTGTATTTCGCCGCGCCTGGTTATCACCTGCTGGTGGAGGCGGACCTGACCCTGTCGCTCAGCCAGGATGATGCGATGCATTTCTCCCGCCCCTCGATCGATGTGCTGTTCGAGTCGGCGGCCGATGCCTGGGGCGAGCGCGTCGCCGGCATCCTGTTGACCGGTGCCAACGAGGACGGCGCGGCCGGCCTCGAAGCGATCAAACGGGGCGGCGGCATCGCTATCGTCCAGGAGCCCAGCGAAGCCGAGGTTCAGACCATGCCCTTGGCCGCACTCCAGCGCTTTGCGCCGGATTACATTTTGCCCTTGCGCGATATTCATCGACTGTTGCGCGAACTGGAGTGACCCATGCCCAACCAAACCGATGAAGCGAATCTGCTGATCGTCGATGATCTGCCGGAGAATTTGTTGGCGCTGGATGCCATTCTCAAGGCGCCGGGCATCCATGTGCATCAGGCCGAATCAGCGGAGCAGGCGCTCGAGTTGTTGCTGCAGCATGAGTTCGCGCTGGCCATCCTCGACGTGCAAATGCCCGGCATGGATGGCTTTCAGCTGGCTGAGCTGATGCGCGGCACCGAGCGCACCAAGCAGATTCCCATCGTCTTCGTCAGCGCCGCGGGCCGCGAGCTCAACTACGCGTTCAAAGGCTACGAAAGTGGTGCCGTGGACTTCATGCACAAACCGCTGGACACCCATGCGGTGCGCAGCAAGGTCAGCGTGTTCGTTGATCTGTATCGCAACCGCAAGCGCATGGCGCGCCAGCTCGAGGCGCTCGAACGCAGCCGTCGCGAGCAAGAGGTCCTGCTCGACGAGCTGCGTAGCACCAAGGCCGAGCTGGAAGGTGCGGTGCGCATGCGCGATGACTTCATGTCGATCGTCTCCCATGAGCTGAAAACGCCACTCAACACCCTCATCCTTGAAGTGCAGCTGCGCAAGTTGCAGCTCGGACGGAACAACTTCGCCGCTTTCAGTGAAGACAAGCTGAGACAGATGGTCGACAAGGACGAGCGGCAGGTCCAGAGCCTGATCCGCCTGATCGACGATATGCTCGACGTGTCACGCATTCGCACCGGCAAGCTATCGATCAGGCCCATCCGTGTTGATCTGGGCAAGCTGGTGGCCAGCGTGGTGGAAAACTTTGCGCCGCAGATGCAAGCCAGCGGTTGCACGCTGTTGTTCCAGCGACCGGAGCCGATATTCGGCGTCTGGGACGAGTTTCGCATCGAGCAGGTGCTGGCCAATCTGCTGACCAATGCGATGCGCTACGGCGCAGGCAAGCCCGTGCAAGTCAATATCAGCGCCACATCGGCAGAGGCCTGCATCGAAGTGAGTGACCAAGGCATTGGCATCAGTCAGAAGAGTCTGGAACGGATCTTCTGCCAGTTCGAGCGCGCCGAAGGCAGCGAAAGCAGCGCCGGACTGGGGCTTGGTCTGTTCATCGCTGAGCAGATAGTCAAAGCCCACAGTGGTCATATTCAGGTGGAAAGCGAAGAGGGTCAGGGCGCGCTATTCCGGGTCCTGCTGCCGTTGGGTGTTGAGGCCTAAAGCCGGCCCGACGCCATCAACCTCCAAGAGCTGCAGTACTAGTGGTCAGTTTGGAAGGCGCCGTTGCGGTCCAGACGGTAAGCACTGATGGCTTCGTACACTGCTTTTCTCAAGCGGTTGATGCCGCCGATTGGTCGATGCTCAGGAAGTGAATGCCAAGGGTTGAAGGACAGATTGTCACAGTCGATATTCTGCGCCGGACTGTCGAAATCCTGAGCGAGAAGGCGGATATCCGCGACGGACTCAAAAGCGGAGATCGACTCGTCCCACTCAACGCTGGGGTCCTCGATAGGCATGTAGAAATCGGCGTTTTGCCGTTGTACCTGCAAGGTGAAACAAGCGGGCGTCTGGTCGAGCGAAAGCTGCTGGTAGAGCGCGTTGCGCAAGAAGTTTGGCAGGTCGCGGTTCTGTTCGGGTAATTGATAAGCCGGGCAGTTCTCCGGTGCAGGTATCACGCGGTATTTGATATTCAGCGGTCCAAGCTTGAACGGCGCCACCGAGTTGTAGGTCGTCGCCACTGGGCTGTCGGGCGCTGGCGATAGGGTTTTCAGCGCAATCGCCAGATGGCGGATTTCCCAGTGACGGGGATCCCAGCCTGGGAAGAATGCCAGCACTTTCTTGCCCTCGGCCTGAGCAGCGAAATTGCTCCGGTATTCGGCTACGTCGCGGACGAAGAATGCGGGGTGATTGAACATGACGAAATCCTGCTCAGCGGCGTGAGCCGGGTTCGCTGTCAACTTCTGTCCCGGTACGTCGAGCAGCTTTATCGCCATGCCTCGGGCATCACGGACGCGATCGAACTGAGGATAAGCATTGCCGTTCGAAAGCCTTACCCAGGCCTGCCAGCTATGTCCAGGTTGGCTGAAGACGCCATGCTGTAGGTCGCTGTCGATGTCCCCGCGGACGGAAACATCCGCCCTGAGGCAACCATGCGCTTTGGCGTGCGCGTCGCGCAGCACCCGGGTGTTGTCCCGGTGTTGTTCGACGACCCGGATTGCGTCAGCAATAATGGTCTGCGTGTCCGCTTTTTCGGTGACAGGAATCTGTTCCTCGCGTGACACCGGGCCGGAAAATTTCCAGCTATAGAACAGGCTGCCGATCAGCCAGCCGCCCAGGCCTAAGGCCAGAGCCAGCAAGAGGATTTTGCCGAGCCAGCTACCCAAACAGAGCCAGAATTTCTTGAGCATGGTGAAGTCCCTTTTGACCTTTCCATTATGGGAGTAGCAGCGCTGCGATCCGTGGCGTTACCCGCAGTTGGGGCCCGGTTTCCATGGTTTGGCTGGTAAATCTTGCAGTCGCGGCTCGAGTCGATCGTCGCCCAGCACTTTCAAATACTCGATCAGAGCCCAGCGTTCGTGAGGTAGCAGGGCGCGCCCTATAACGCCCTGCTCGCGACAGCCCGCGCGAAACTCATGGCCCCGGTTGCTATTGCCGGTAATGGAGGTGTCGAGCAGAAAGCCACCGGGAAAGGCGCCGGTTTCAAAACCGAGGCGCTTGGTGTCGTATTCGAAGGTACCCACCCAAAACTGGTCCTGCCGTTCGGCCACTGGCGACAATAATTCGAACAGGTTCGCGACCGAACCGTTATGCAGAAAAGGCGGTGTGGCCCAGATACCATCGAGGGGGCGGGCTTTGTAACCGCGTATCTCCTGGACGCCGATGGGAAGTCCGAAACCATCCATACTCGCGCGCTCGTCCGGATGAATATCGGCGTCACGGTATGCGCGCTGTTCGACATAGGCCGTGATGTAGGCCAGCCCTTTTGCGCTGGATATCCTTTGCAGGTCCAGCTCCGCTGGCGAGGCGCCAAAGAGTCGGACATTCAGTTGTTTCAGTTCGTCCTGCGTCCAGCCTAACCGGCTGACATCGAAACGGTGATCGGCAATATTGTTTGCGGTTGTGGGATCGGTGCCGATGATCTCGGTCGGGACGATTCGCATCCGCCATTCAGGGTCCCTGCTTGCAGCAAAGCGCTCGCCCACGGGCTTGGGAGCGGCTGCGTGGCAATAGGCGCAATTTTCCTCGAACAGTGCCCGGCCGAGACTGGCCTTTTCGATATCAACCTTGCCCAACACCTCTTCAGGCCAGCGCGGCGGCTCCAGGCGTTTAAGCGTCTGCTCCAGCCTATCGAGGTCGCGCACGCGAACGCTCGATGGGTAGCGTTCGGCGAGCGGTATGGGGCTGCCATCTTCGTGCAGCAGGCGCAGTGGTGCGCCCACGCCTAATGCCTCGCCGATGTTACGCGCCATTGGTTGCATGGCTGAGCCGTTCCACTGAACCCAGTCGAACTTCCATATATCCCATACCTGCGGATAGCTGACCGGTGCGTTGGCGACCCGATAGTTATCCGCATCAATGGCATCGCCAAACACGGTATTGGCGATCCGCCCGAATGCATCGGTACGGCCGAAACCTTCTTCCGTGGGATAGAGGCCTCGGTGCCAATCGTTGAAGGCTGTGCTGAGCAACCGATCCAGCACCCGCTTGAAATCGACCCGCAGCTGCTCTCGGTCGCGTGCGTAATTGTCGCCTAGGACTTCCAGCGCGAACCGTTTGAATTTGATCGGGTTGTAGTAGGTTGCGGCCATGCTCATTCCCAGGGCCTGGCCGAATGCTCCGCCTCTCAATGTGGGCACCGTCGAGGCTAGCGAGTGCAATGCCGCTCCGCCATCGATGCGTATGGCCTGGCCGCGGTGGCGTAGCTCACCCGTATGACATGCGGCGCAACTTATATCGAGGTAGGCAAAGCCGGTTTCGCTGTCTTCGTGCCGCGCGAAGCCAACGGGCAGATTGGCTGGATTGCGCGTGGACGGCTGCTGCTGTGGATCAACAAGAAAGCCGAACCTGGCCAAATAATTCGGCGCTGCGAGCTTTTCCCGGCCAAATGGCTTTTCCAGCGCCTGAAACCATTCGTACCTCAAGCCCTTAACCTGGGTGCCCTGCGGCGTGTAATAAAAGGCTTGCCGATCTTCTTCGCTCCACTGGTTCAGATAGTGAAGTTTCTCGGGCTGTTGGTAAGCGGGCAAGTTGGGGAAGGCCACGAAATACGCGCCAATCCCTGCGAGCAACGCAACTAACAGGACAAGCCCCAACAGGGCACGGCGGAGCAGTCGCATGGTGAACTTCCATGTAGCCAAGGCAGTTGGCCTTTATGCCAATCAATTAGGCTAATAGCAATATGCCATGGTGTTCGTAACGATTTACGCTCGCCCGGAAAGCAAAGGATTAGTGGGTTTCATAGACCTGCAGTGCGATTTGGGAATAGCCAAAAACAGGCGGGAAACCGCGCCAGACGTCCGAGCCCTTGAACGAGCACGTCAACAGTTTGGTTACACGTCCAGCCCGCGCTCACGCTCCAGATCAATCAAACGCGTCGTTGGGCCAACGGCTTGCAAACGCTCAGTAACTATCTGAGGCCAGCGATTACGGGAGCGGCGCTTAGCGACGTTGTAGGTGAACTCCTGCAGCCAGTTCATCGGATAGGACCAAACTTCCCACGCCAGCATGAAGGCGTCGGTCCACTCGAGGTAGTTCTTGCCGCCATTTGCCGCCTTTTTATCGGCGATCTTAGCCAGGGTTAGCCTGTGCCAGTCGGTGCGTTTGATGTTGCTAGCTTTTAGCATCTCCTTGACGTAGGCGTCTGAATCGCTGCGTTGACCGTGCTCATCGAACCAGGGGCCGTTGTCCATATAGGCGCGCAGCCACTCCCAGAAGCCTTTTTGCATCTGCAGCGTCTTGCCCATGGGTAGGCCGAGGCTTACCAGCAGGGCGTTGTCGGGCTCACCCAGACGGCGCACAAGAATCTCCAGCGAGGCATTACGCATGCCGCCGGTTTGCGGGCCAACCATCACATATTCACCGGCCAACGCCTGAATACCATCCCAAGGGCTGTGGTAAAGCTCGCCGTTATGGTCGAAATAAACCTCGCGGGTACGGCGATTGAAAAGGATGGGCAGGGGTAGTGGACGGCGGGTTTCCCATAGGAATGGGATCACCAAACAAATGAGTGCGAAAGGAAGAGTGATTGCAAGGCCGTCCCAATCTCCCCCGACGGCAAAAAGAAGGCTGAAGAAAACCATCACTATTGAAACAGTTCCTCCTAGCACGCCAGTTAGCATTCCTTTATCCGAGCCCCCCCCAGAATTCAACGCTAGATAATGCTCGGTGTGTTCGTCAGTCACGAACATCTCCCAAGGCTTTTCGCCGGTAGGTTGGTCGGCACGCAACAGCTCGCTAGGCGCTTGGCCGAAGCGGGTGCGGGCTTGCTGGATCAGGTCGCTTACAGCCATGCGAGTTCCTTGATTTCAATGGACGGCAGGGTCAGTCCTTCGACGGGGGAGTAGCTCAATTCGCCGCTAATGGCATCGAGCTCGGCGCTGTTTTCTTCATGGTAAACGCGGCGGTAGACAGCAACGCCAGGCTCGGTTGTCACCCGGGTGCCGCTGTGATGATCAAAGTCCTTGCCCGACCATTCCACTGCCCTGCGGGTGCCGCCAAGGCCGAAAAAGCTGCCCCAGGTTTCGTGTCCTTTGAAGTGGATCATATCTTCGCGCAGGACATCCCTGCCCGGGAGGCGTAGCAGTACATAGGTAATGGTCTGCATACCGCGATAGGGGTTCAGCTCGTTGAGCCGGTAAGCCTGGAGGCTGATGGGGAAAACGATTTTGTACAATTCGGTCATCGATTTTTCATAGCTGTCGGCCCATTCCGCTGGGCAAGTGCCGAAGCGAGTGTGTTTGACCCAGGCCTCCAATGGGGTGTCCTGGGTGTATTGCCGGGCGATGACCCCGCCGACGATCAGGATTGTCCAGCCCAGCGCGCGGGCCGCCAGGTGCGGTGCCACACTAATACCTCGCCCTATAGCAGCAGCCTCACCGGCAATTACCGCTGCACGGGCGGCGCGTATAGTGCGAAAGCTCTGCACGTACAAGCGCAGGTTGGCGGCGGAGGCCAGGGTAAGTCCAACGTTGATGCTTGCAGTATTATTATCGCCGGTTTGGTAGGACTCCATGGCCTCGATACCAAAGACCAATACGTCGAAACCTGAGGTGACTGATTGCAGGAAAGCAGTGCTGGCACCAATGCCCAACGCTTTGGTCAGGGCTGCTTGGGTCGAAAGAGAATGCGAGCTAGCGATCTTTGTGGTTGCCTCCCAGTCGACCTCGGCTACTTTTTGCACTACTGCTGATATAGCGGAAGCAAATCCCGTTGTACCTGCAGCAACCGAGAGCGCCGCTTTCAAGTTCTTATCTTGGAACAATTGGCCGCCACCCCAAACAAAATTCACCCCTGCGACTAGCGCCACCAGACACTTGATCGGGGCCTTTTCCATCGCCCCCTTACTCAGATCGAGCATCCCCTTGAGGTTGACGTCGGCGGCCAGGTGTCCCGTCAATGCGGGCAGGTCTTTTGCCGGTAACAGGCGGAAGAATGGCAAGGCGTCACTGACCGCAACGCTAAGTGGTATGGGCCTGAGGTTAGCGGGCAATCGGGGACGTGTGCCCATCAGGTCACTCATCCACTCGCCAACCTGACGCGGACTGACCGCTTCGATTGCCAGGCGCTGCTGGCTGCGTGCCAGCGCGGCGGCTAGGTAAAGACGGCCAGCTACGTTGGAACCATTGTCGGCTTGTCTCAGACGCAGGCCGGCGATAGGGGCAAGTGCAGCGAACAGCGCCTCCAATGGGGTGCCCTGAACATGGCGGGCCAAGCTCCCGGCTGCCTTGTTAAGCAGTGCCGCCAGCGTGCGCGCTTCAGCCAGCGCGCTGGCACCGTTGTCCCTGGCGCCGTCTGCCAGCCCGACGATGGTGTTAATTTCGCCAATGCCTAGCCGTTTCCCCAGCCCCAACAGTGACCAGACCAACCAGGGTTTGCCTGCTTTTTGTTGGAGCATCAAGGCGTTGGCGATGGCTTGCGCACCAGGGCCGGTTGTCGCTGGACCAAGGCAGGCGGCGGCGAAGTGCAGCTCTAGCTCCTCCCGCGGCGCCGACTGGGTGATGTCGAAGTGGCCACACGCGGTGTCCAGGCTTGCGGGGCCACGTTGTGCCAGAGTGTTGAACCAGGCTGCCCAGAGCTCACTGAGACGACGCACATCGACACTGTATTCATCTTCTTCCTGCGTTTGTTCCTGCCAGGCGGTTTGTAATTTTCGGTAATTGGTCATGCTGCGCAGCTGGCGATCGATTTGCGGGTCGCTCTCAGCCAGAGACTTGATTACGCCGGCCATGGCCCAATCCTCGCCATGTATTTCGCGAGTGGCCCTAAACGCCTGCTGGCGGGCGCGGAGCAATTCGGCCAGATCCAGCAGTACGCCCCAGGGATCATCGATCAAGGCATAGGACTGCTGTTCACAGCGCTGCATGTCGCTCAGTAGTTGTGGCCAGTCCGGACGGTGCGAAGTAGAGGGTTCGCAGCTCCAGCCATACCAGGTGGCGTCCATGTAGTCGCCGATACGCTCGTGGATAGTACGGGCCTGGCCGCTGAATGGAGCTGCACCAGGCGTAACTGTGCGCATTACTCGTTGGCGCACGTCGGCCTTGGTCTTGGCGGCAGCGAACTGACTGTCGCTCCACTGGCTGGGAGACCAGGCCAGCATGGCCGACTCGCCGGAAGGAAGTAGCAGATAGGACAACGTGCGTCCGTCGATGACTTTTCCGGCACGCGGCGTTTGGGTAAACGTGGCCCGGTTGACGCGGTATTCAATCATTTGTTTCAGCCCGCTCTGCCAGACATACAGCCAGCCGTCGCGTAACAGGCGGGTAGTGTAATTTAGCGAGCGGCCCTGCAAAGACTCGAAATAAACGCCGATATTGGGGAACATCCCTTGCAGCGGGGGCAGCCCATAGGCGCTAGTGTCAACCGGCAGGGTAGGGCCGATCGCATAGCGTAGAGGCAATACAGCGCTGAGCAACGGGCACGCGGCCACTATCGAACTGGATGGATGTGGAGCTTGAGCGGTCATGTGGCAGCCTCCTGTGCCGTGTCGTCCTGGCTGGCGAGCGCTTTTAACAGTGGCCAGTCGAGCGTCAACTGGGCGGCGACGCCCAAGTCAGCCTGCACATTGTTCTTTTCTGGATGTTCGTTATGCCAGGCGCAAAAAGTGCTGTGTTCGTGGCGAAGCCAGATGCGTTGGATACGATGCCAGAAGCCGTCCGGCCACTTCGCCCCGCTCTGCCAGGCCGAATACAGCGGACGGGCATCGCCGAGACGCAGCCAGAACTCGCGATGCTCGGGGGTACAGATGCGCAAACGGTTTTGCAGGATGCGCTGTAAGGCGTCTATCGGGGCGTCGCTTTCCAGCCAGACGCCGTCCTCAATACTGTCGCCGTGCTTCCATGCTTCGTAAGCCGGGCTGCCCACGGGGGCATTCAACAGAATGGGGCCCGCGTCTGCTATGGGTTCGTAAGCAGTACCGACTAGCAGTGGCAGTGGCTGGTGGCTTGGAAACGATTGATAGAGCCACGCCGTCGCGCTTTCATAGCGAGCACCATCCAGCAAAAGCGCACCGTTGCCGCTGCAGCTGATCGTGGACGCGCTCATGCATTGTCTCCAGGCGTTGCCTTGGCAGCTTCGCAGACCTCGCACACACCTGCCCGGGTGCTGCGAAACAACAGGTTCTGTTTCACCAGAGCTTCCAGAGGTACGCCTGCCTTATTCCCATCTGCCGGCTTCACCTGCCCCGGCAGAACTGGCGCGGCGCCCGATCCCTTCCCCGGACTCCCGCCAGAGTTCATCTTGATCACCGGCCCGACCATTGTGATGCCGCCCGCATCGAGTTTGATGAAGCTGCCAGCGGCCTTGAAGGTCAATTCGCTGCCTGCTTCGAGGACGACCTTGAGCCCGCTGGAGAGGTGGATTTCCTGGCCGGCTTCGATGAACTGGCCTGTGCCGACCCTCACGTGCTGGTTGTTGCCCACGGTGAGGTGGTCATTGGCTTTGACCTCACTGCGGCGATCACCATGGGTGGTGCGGTGTTCTTCGGCTCGGAATTCGCTGTAGCTGTTGGCCTCGACGGTGTCGTGGCGTTCGTGGCCAACGCGGATCTTCTGGTCGTGCTCGATGTTTTCGTCCCAGTCGCGCTGAGCGTGGAGGTAGATCTGTTCGGCGCCCTTGCGATCTTCGATACGTAGTTCGTTGTAGCCGCCCCCGCCTGGAGTGCTCAGCGTCTTGAATACGCTGCGGGTCTTGTTCGCCGGCAAGTCGTAGGGGACGGCGTTTTCCTTGTGGTATAGGCAGCCGGTGATCAGCGGCTGGTCGGGGTCGCCTTCTAGAAATGTAATCAACACTTCCATGCCGACACGAGGGATGGCGATGCCGCCGTAGCGGTCGCCGGCCCAGCTGCTGGAGACGCGCAGCCAGCAGCTGGTCTTGTCGTTGGCTTGGCCGTCGCGATCCCAGAAGAACTGTACTTTCACTCGACCGTATTCGTCGCAGTGGATCTCTTCGCCGGCGGGGCCGGTGACTACAGCGCTCTGGCTGCCGAGGATGCGGGGCTTGGGGTGGTGGAGCGCGGGGCGGAAGGGAACGGCCCAAGGTGTGGCGGTGAAGTGGTTGCGGTAGCCTTGGGTGAAGGCGCCAGCTCCGAAATGTTGGGCAATATTCCCTAGCCCCTCACCCCAGCCCTCTCCCCCAAGGGGAGAGGGGGTTGGTGCGTGCGGGCGTGACGCGTCGGTGATTGACTCCTCCAGTACCTGCGGCTGCTTGCCCTCGTGATGGATCTCGGTGAGTAGCCACAGCTGATTCCAGTCGCTCCGCGGATGCTCGGTGAAGGGAAGGAAATGACCGCTAACCAGCAGCGGCTGATCGCTTTCGCCTTCGGCCAGCTCGAAGTCATGGCGGTGCCGTTCCAGGGCTCGCTGGGACAGGTGATTGCCACGCTCACGACCGGCGAAACGGCCGGGGTAGTCGTAATCCTCAAGGTCAGGCTGGGCGTCGCTCCGAACGGCCGCTTCCATGGTCAGGCGTGGCTTTTCAAAATTGTAATCGCGACGGGTAACGCGGCTGGTGCGGGTCTCGACACGTACCCCGAAGCGCTTGATTACCGGCTCATCGGCTACCAGGCCAGAGTCCTGCTGATAGGCGACAGGTGCAAGTTTGGGAAAAACCGTCTGGTCGTCGCCGAACACCAGCAAGTGGCCGGACTCACTGTGCTGGAAATGGTAGTGAATGCCTTCTTCTTCGCAGAGTCGCTGGATAAAGTGCAGGTCGGTTTCATCGTACTGAACGCAATAATCCCGTTCCGGGTAAATCACCGGGCCGAGGTCGAATCGGTGGCCGTCATCGGCGAGAATGCCGCGCTCCTCGAGCACTTGGGCGATGATTTGCGGCACCGAGAGATTCTGGAAGATGCGCTGGTTGGTCCGGTGTGCCAGATAGGCAAGTCTCGGGACGATGACCAATTGATAGCGAGTCAGTCGCTTGCCGGACTCGCCTTGCGCGGCTCGATAGATCTGGCCATGAATACCAGAGCCATCTCCGGAGAATTTCAGGAACGCAGGCTGCTGTAGCAAGCGTTCCAGATCCATGTCTGGGCGTTCGCTGACCAGCTCCAGCTCGAAGCGATAGGGTTGGCTGATCGCTTCGCGACCGCTGAATTCGAGCACTTGAAGATCATGCTCGATGCCTTCGATATGCAGGGAAAAATGGGCTTGGTTGGCGGGGGCGAACATCCTTGTTCCTCCTGGATCCGTCCGTGGTTTGCGCCAGGGCGCATGCGGGGGCTCGATGTATCACAGGCCGGCGACGCGACTAAGTGCTAGGTCTCGCATTGCGGCGTCGCGAGACAAATTTCCGCTACTGTTTCGCAGAAAAGCTTCGGTCAGGTTATGCCCGGCCGAAGCTTCTCATGCCGTGATCACCTTAACTGGCGATCGGAGTACGCCAGTCGTCGGAACCGGAAGTGCCGGAAACTTCGTGGGTCCAGACAATCTTGCGGTAGGTGAAGTAGACGTCTTCCAGATGGGTGAAGTGGGACATGTTCGGATCTTGGCAGTTGGGCATGCGCGACTGCACGTCGACGATCACCGCGTCTTCCAGTTCGATGGTGTAGTAGTGCTCCTGGGTGCCGGTAGAGGAGGTGCGGTACCACTCCAGGCGGCATTTGCTCAGACGCTCGCCAGAGGTCAGCGAGTTGAAGATCAGCGGCGACGATTTGTCGAATACCTTGGTAATCATCAGCGGCTTGTGTACACGCTGGCCGGTGGGCTGACCGGACTGCGGATCACGCGGGATGATGACCTGGTGCTGGAAGGCCTGCACCAGAATCTGGTCCTCATGTCCTTCCTGGAAAATATTGCCGACCGAGTCCTCGGTGAAAGTGCCTGCGGTGATCAGGCCTTGCTTGGTGCCTTCGAGGGACAGATACGCGGGTGTTGGCATGAGTGCTCTCCTTGCTTTGTTAAATGCCGGAATGGCAGATAAACAATTACAAGGCGCGTGCCATAAAAATAAATGTCTTTTATATCAGTCAGTTGAGATGTTTTAGTGGGGGCGCCTGAACGGCGCTGCGGAACGGTGCACATTTAATTGGGCAATATTCTGCCGGCGCCTGCGCAAGGTTTGGCGCATGTGCGTGCCAGCCCAGTGGTTGCGCGCTATGCGACCGGCAGAAGCGCCCAGGTCGGCTTAACCCTGCGCAGCATCTTGCGCAGAACCCCCGCTCAGGATGAGCAGCTGATCTCCAGATGCTTGCCCCATTCCGGCGGCCGCTCGGCGTAGCGTTCCATGCCAGGTTGTTCGTCGAACGGGTGGCTGAGCACCGCGTGCAGTTCGCGAACCGGGCCGTAGTCTCCCGCTTCGGCTGCTTCGATTGCTTGCTGGGCAAGGTAGTTGCGCAGGATGTACTTCGGGTTGACCGCATGCATGCGTGCCCGGCGGTCGCTCTGGTCGCTGTTCTCGCGCTCGGTACGCTGGCGGTAGGTCGCGGCCCAATCGTCGAAGGCCTTGATGTCGAGGAAATCTTCGCGCAGACGAGCCAGGGACTGCTCCGGTGCGCTGTCGCCGAGTTCACGGAAAAAACGCGTGTAGTCGATGGCACTGGTCTGCATCAGCTGCAGCAGGCGTTGCACCAGCTCTCTGTCGTCTTCTTCCGCTGTCCGGAAGCCCAGGCGCCGGCGCATCAGGTCGAGCCAGGCGGCTTCATAGATCGGCAGAAACAGATCCATCGTCTCGCGCAGCTGCTCCACCGCGACGAAGGGTGTCAGAGCTTGAGCCAGTGCGGCCAGGTTCCAATGCGCTATAGGCACTTGGTTCTCGTACGAGTAGCGCCCGGCATCGTCGGAGTGGTTGCAGATAAAGCGCGCGTCGAAGTCGTCGAGGAAGGCGTACGGGCCGAAGTCGAACGTGATGCCCAGAATGGACATGTTGTCGGTGTTCATCACACCGTGGCAAAAGCCGTAGGCCTGCCAATAGGCGATCAATCCTGCAGTGCGCTCCAGCGCTTCGCGGAAAAAGGAGCGGTAGGGTTCCGGATGTTCCAAGCAGACGGGAAAGTGCGATTCGACGACGTGATCGAGTAGCTGCTTCAACTCGTCGTGTTGCTTGGTGTAGTAGAAAAACTCGAAATTACCGAAGCGCACATGGCTGGGGGCGAGGCGCATTAGCATGGCGCCGCGCTCCTGACGTTCGCGATAGACCGGCGTGTCGGAACCGGTCACGCACAGCGCGCGCGAGCTCGGGATGCCCAGCGCATGCAGGTGTTCGCTGGCGAGGAATTCGCGAATTGACGAGCGCAGCACGGCGCGGCCATCGCCCATACGCGAATAAGGTGTCTTGCCAGCGCCCTTGAGGTGCAAGTCCCAATGCTCGCCAGCGTCGTTGACGACTTCACCCAGCAGAAGGCCGCGACCGTCGCCCAGGCGCGGGTTATAGCTGCCGAACTGATGGCCGGAATAAACCATCGCGCGTGGCTCGGCGGTGCTCCAGAGCTTGTGGCCGGAAAACAATTCGGCGAACAGCGGATCGTCAGCCACCGCCGGGCCGAGATCGAGTAGCGCCATGGCCGCCTCGCTGGCCACCACCAGGCGCGGCTCTTCCAGCGGTTGAGGCATCACCTCGGTGGAGAACACATCGCCGAGGCGGGCGAAGCGGTTATCGAAATTCAGCTCGGTGAGAGTCTTCACGGGGTCTCCGGCGCTGTCCTGAAATGTAGCGCCCGCGGGGCGAGCGCACTTGAATTTGGAGGTCGCGCCTGTCGTGGCGTTCCTCAGGTCTGACCGTTGGCAGGTGTCCCGATAACGACTTCGTCTTTATTGGCTTGCTGGATTTGCAGAGCGGGCGGCGGATTTTTCAGATGCACGTCCAACTGACGGAACGCGATGACGATGCCGCGTGCACGGAATTCCTGGTCCAGCCACCGGTTTATCTCATCGATCACCGGGTTGCGGTCGGCGAGGTCGCGCACATGCAGGCGCAGCTCATGGTCCAAGCGGCTCTCGCCGAAGTTGAGGAAGAAGACCTGCGGTTCGGGTTCCTTGAGTACGCGGGGGTTTTCGCGGGCGGCCTGGAACAGCAGGCTACGCACCTCGTCCAGGTCGGAACCGAATTGCACGCCGATGCGGATGGTGACCCGAGTGATGGTGTCGTTGAGCGACCAGTTGACGAGCTGGTCGGTCACGAAGGTCTTGTTCGGGACGATGATTTCCTTGTTGTCGAAATCGGTGATGGTCGTCGCCCGAATGCGAATGCGGCTGACTGTCCCCGACAGATTGCCAATGGTCACCACGTCGCCGATGCGTACCGGTTTTTCGAAAAGAATGATCAGTCCGGAGACGAAATTGGCGAAGATCTCCTGCAGGCCGAAGCCCAAGCCCACCGACAACGCAGCGACCAACCACTGCAGCTTGTCCCAGCTAACGCCAAGCGTCGACAACGTCGTGACAATACCGATGCCGACCAAGGTGTACGAGAGCAACGTGCCGGTCGCATACGCACTGCCCTGCGCCAGGCGCATTCTGGACAGCACGAGCACTTCAAGGAGTCCCGGCAGATTTCGCGCCAGCGCGAAGGTTATGACGACCGTGGCCAGCGCACCGAGCAGATTGTTGAGTGTTATGGCGGAGGTACTGGCAGTCTCGCCGCTGCCGCTGGTGAACTCATACAGGGTGACGTTATCAAGGTACGACACCACGCTGATAAGGTCGGCCCAGACCCAGTACAGGACGACGAAGAACAGACCGAACATGGCCAGTCGGGTCAAGCGCAGGGACTGTTGATTGACCTGTTCGATGGCCAGGCCGGGCTCGGCCGCGTCTTCGTTCGAGGTGGTCGCTTCATCAGGACTCGCCTCTCGTCTGGCGATCGCTCGCTTGTATGCCAGGCGCCGCGCAGCCACCGTCAGGCCCCGGATCAGGGCGGCCTCGATAACCACCCAGGCCAGCAGCAGATACAGGGTATCGATCAGTCGGCCGGTCAGCTTCAGCGCCGTGTAGTAGTAACCGAGTCCCACGACTACGATCAGCGCCAATGGAAGCACGCTGAACAACAGGCCGATGATGCGCCGCACCGGCGGTGCGTTCTGGCTCGATGGGCCTTTTAACAACAGGCGCGTCAGGCGCCAGCTCATCAGTGCGTAGCAAGTAAGTACGACGACAATGCCGATCACGTCGTCGACCAAACTGCCTGGCTGATGTTCGGCAATCGCCACGACCGCCACCAATGCCATGACCACCAGCCCCAGCCGGCGAATCTCGTTGCGCAGGAAGGCCACCTGTGGGCGGAACCAGCCGAAATGCGCCTCGGCAACCCGGTTGGGAGAGAGCATGCGATAGGCGCTGTAGAACACCAGCCAGGCCTGCGCCATCTGGTAAAAGGCGGCGCCGAGGCTGATGTTCTGACCGCGCCCATCCATCTGCAGGACGTAACCACAGAGCGCCAGGAACAGCGCGCCAGGGAGTGCCAGCAGCAGGTTCAGCAGCAGGGCCAGCGGCGTATGCAATTGGCTGTCATGGCGAAAATGGCCGATGTCGCCGCTGAGCGAATCGAGCTTGGCGTTGATCGCGTTGCGACGCCAGAGCAGTAAACCGATCACCAGAAGCAGCGGCACGAAGAACAGCGGCCGTTCCAGCAACCCGGCGCCGAGCGCCTCGAAAACGGAGCCCCATGGCATCGCCCGCAACTGACGATCCAGTAGTGTCGGGACGTTCTTGAACCAGTCCAGATCCAGCGGCCTGTTGCTCGGGATCCAGAACATCTGCTCGTCTAGCGTTTCGCGCAGGGCTTCGGCCTTGGTCTGGAGCTGGCGTTGGTTCAACTGCAGGGTGATCGATTCGCTTAGCAGTGCGTTGAGCTCGTGATTGAGCCGGTCGAGCAGCTCGCTGCGGGTGCGCATCAGCTCCAGCAGCGCACTACGCACCTCCGGATTGACCTCTTCCGATGACTGACTGGCGAGCAGTTGGTCGACATAATCTTCGATATTTCCGCTGGCCTCGCGGCGCTGGTTCAGCTCGAATTGATAGAGGCGGATGTCGGCGATTTCATCGGCCAGATCCTTATCCAGACTCAGCTGCGGCAGGGCCTGCTTCTGCTGATAGAGCACTTTCGACAGCAGCAGGCTGCCCTCGAGCACGGCGATCTGCTCTTCCAACGCCTGGTCGGCCTGATTCAGTGTGTCGAGCTGCTGGCGCGTCTGCAGATTTTCCTGAGTCAGGTCATTGAGGCGCTCGGTGGCTCGGAGCAGATAACCGGAAAGTTTGCGGTTCTCGGCGCTTTCGGCAGGAAGAAGTTTGCCGGAACCGGTCTTTTCGGCCTTCAGCGTAATTTCGGCGACGGTCTGCTCTGATTCTTCCCGGCGCTTGTTGTTGATTGCCGTCTGCAGCGCCATGGTTTCCTGCTCGGCACGAGCGATGCGCTCGGACAGCAGATCGCGACGCGCGACGCCCAGGTCCTGTAGCAAGCTGTTTCCAGCCAGCTCATTGCGGCGTAGCTCGATCTGAGCGTTTAGGGCGGATTTCTCCGCAGTGAGCAGTTCGCGACGCTCGTCAGTCAGCGGTTTGCCAGCTTCGCGGCCCGTCTTGAGCAGGTTGTTGATTTCGTCGATGCGTGTCTGGGATTTGCTGATATCGGCCTGGGCACGCTCCGGACGTGTCTGTGCACTAATGATCATGCTGTTAGCGGCGGTCAGTGCCGTTTGCCAGGTCGACAGCTCATCGACGCGCTCGGCCAGCCGCTGCTCGAGCGCGGGGACCGTCAGCTTGGCCAGCTTCGCCGCCAGATTGCTGGTATCGCTGCCTTTGAGTTTGCTCAGTTCACGCTGCGCCGCAGCGATCTCCTTCGGCGCGCCGGCCAGCTCGGTCTTGAGCTCGGTCAGGCGTTGCTGTGCCTCTCCGGCCTGCTCAGCGAGCAGCTTGGCGCGATCGTCAGTACTGGGTTGCGCCGGTTTCGCAGCTGCGTCTTCAGCGGGTTGGCCAGCGCTCAGGCCGGGCACGGACTGGGCTAGTGCGTAAACAGGAGCAATGGCGAGCAGCGTCGCCAATAACAAGGTGCGAAAGGAGGCCATGGGTCCTGTCGAAGTGTCGAAAAGAGTGCGGAGTCTAAGGGCTGCCGATGGCCGAGGCGAGTCCATAGATCGGAACGTCTCAACCAGTTGCAGGCGGCCCAGGGCCATCTTTTTTAGAAGTGCAGCGCGGGGCCGGGTTTGTTGCCCTCGGGGAATTTCAAACCAACCTTGCGCACTTCGCCGTGCTCCATCGCGGCGATGGTCCAGGTCAGGCCGCTCCACTCGATATGGTCGCCGATGACCGGTTTGCCGCCGACACGCTCGGTGATGAACTGGCCTATCTGCTGGTTGCCATCCACATCGCCCAACTTCAAGCCGTACAGCGCAGCGAGGGCGCTCATCTCGGCTTCGCTTTCGAGGATGAAATCACCGAAGAAGCGCATGTCCCGGCCGCGCTGCGGTGCCTCGCTGAACAATTTGCCGAGCGCTGGAAGGTCCTCTTCGTGGCCGATCACGCAAAGAATGTCATCCACTTGCAGGCGTGTACTCCCGGAGGGGTGCAGCAGCGCCTTGCCGCGGAAGAGGGCGGCGATGCGTGTGCCTTCTGGCATCTTAAGTTCGCGCAGAGCGGCGCCTACGCACCACTTTTTAGCGTTTAGGTGATAGATGAACAGTTCCCACTGGCTGGTGGTATGAATCTGCAAACCGGTACGGGAAATGGGCACCGGTGAAGGCGGCACTTCCACCTTGGCCTTCTTCGCCGCCCAGGTCAGCGTGGTGCCCTGCAGCAACAGCGAGACCAGCACAATGAAAAACGCGACGTTGAAGAACAGCTGCGCATTGTCCAGCCCGGCAACCAACGGGAATACCGCGAGGATCACCGGCACCGCGCCGCGCAGCCCGATCCAAGAAATGAACAGCCGCTCGCGCAGGTTGAAGCTCCTGAACGGCAGCAGGCCAATGAATACCGACAACGGTCGGGCAAAGAGGATCATCCATAGTGACAGCAGTAGCGCCGGGACGGCGATCGGCAGCAGTTCGCTGGGCGTCAGCAGCAGGCCGAGTACGAGGAACATGCCGATCTGACTGAGCCACGCCAAGCCGTCGAACATGTGCAGAATGCCGTGGCGGTTGCGGATCGGCCGGTTACCCAGCAGCAGCCCGCAGACATACACGGCGATGATCCCGCTACCGCCCACCGCGCCGGATAAGGCATAGATCATGATGCCGCCGCTGACTGCTAGCAGCGGATAGAGGCCGTCGGCTACGGAGAGACGATTGATCAGCTGCAGCAGCAGCCAGCCACCGGCTAGGCCAAGGAGGATGCCGATACCAAATTGCTGGATCAGACTGACCAGCACGGTCCAGGTAAATGAGGTCTCCCCTGAAGCGATCATGCCGATCAGGGTGACGGTGAGGAACATCGCCATCGGGTCGTTGCTGCCCGACTCGATTTCCAGTGTCGGGCCGACCCGCTCGTTCAGGCCCTTGCCGTTGAGCAGATTGAACACCACGGCGGCATCGGTGGAACCGACGATGGCGCCGATCAGCATGCCCTCGATCAGGCGCAGGTCGAATAGCCAGGCTGCGGCGATGCCTGTGAGGCCAGCGGTGATCGCCACGCCGAAGGTAGCCAGAGACATCGATGGCCAAAGCGCGACGCGGAAGGTGGCCTTGCGGGTTCGCATGCCACCGTCGAGCAGAATTACCGCCAACGCAAGGTTACTGATGACAAAGGCGAGCCGGTAATCCTCGAAGACGATACCGCCGATGCCATCGACCCCGGCCAGCATGCCGACGCCGAGGAAGATGACCAGGATCGGCACACCCAGACGCGCGGAAATCGAGCTCATCAGGATACTGGCAGCAACCAACAGGGCACCGATGAGGAAGAGTTGGTTGATGCTGCCAACGTCCAAGGCGATCTCCAGAAAAGGGGGTTATCCGGCAGGGTATGCACGGGACATGCCAGGGATTCTAACCTGATGATTTAACGGGCTGTCAAAAAAAATGCCTCTTGTACAAAGAGGCATTCATTGAGTGCTTCGCGAAGCACGCAGGTAGTTTTAAAGCTTGCTAGAACCAGCTGTCGTTCATCGACAGGCAGGTGTCGTCACGGCTGGCGAGCAGATCCAGCTCGTGATGACAGCTCGGCACTTCCCAAGTCAGGAAATAACGTGCCGCTTGCAGCTTGCCGCGGTAGAAGTCCGTATCCGCCGAGTTGCCTTCCGCCAGTCCCTGTTCGGCGCGAATCGCCTGTTCCAGCCAGCGCCAGCCGATCACGGTGTGGCCGAACACTTTCAGATACAGCGCCGAGTTAGCCAGCGCCTGGTTGATCTTGCCGGCCATCAGATCGCCCAGTAGTGCCTGGGTAACCTCGGTCAGGCGTGCTATTAGCCGTTCCAATGGCTCACGCAGGGCGTCGAGCGAGCTGTACTCGCCGGCTCGCTTGCAGGTGCCATGAATCAAACCGAGCAACTGACGCAGGCCGGCGCCGCCATTCTGCATGAGTTTACGGCCCAGCAAGTCCAGCGACTGGATGCCGTGGGTGCCTTCGTGGATTGGGTTCAAGCGGTTATCGCGGTAGTACTGTTCGACCGGATATTCGCGGGTATAGCCGTGGCCTCCGAGAATCTGGATCGCTAGTTCATTGGCCTTGAGGCAGAACTCCGAGGGCCAGGATTTGACGATTGGCGTGAGCAGATCCAGTAATTCGTGGGCGTTCTTGCGTTCTTCCTCGGTCTGCGCGGTGTGTTGCTCGTCGACGAGGCGCGCGGCATACAGCCCGAGATCGAAGGCGCCTTCGACATAGGCTTTCTGCGTCAACAGCATGCGCTTGATGTCGGTGTGCTCGATGATCGGTACCTGCGCAGAGGCCGGGTTCTTGCCGTCCGGCAGGCGGCCCTGAGGGCGTTCACGGGCGTAGTTGAGCGAGTACAGGTAGCCGGCGTAGCCGAGCATGATCGCGCCCATGCCGACGCCGATGCGCGCGTCGTTCATCATCTGGAACATGTACGACAAGCCCTTGTGCGGCTCGCCGACCAGGTATCCAACGCACTCGCCTTTATCACCAAAGTTCAGCGCGGTGGAGGTGGTGCCGCGCCAGCCCATCTTGTGGAACAGTCCGGCAAGAATCACATCGTTGCGCTTGCCCAGCGAGCCGTCATCGTTGACCAGAAACTTGGGCACGATGAACAGGCTGATGCCCTTCACGCCCGGCGGCGCATCCGGCAGCTTGGCCAGCACCATATGAACGATGTTTTCCGACAGCGGATGGTCGCCGCCGGAAATGAAAATCTTGTTGCCCTTCAGGCGGTAGGTACCGTCGCCGGCCGGCTCGGCGCGGGTGCGTAAATCCGACAAGGACGAGCCGGCATGCGGCTCGGTCAGCGCCATGGTGCCGAAGAAACGACCTTCGAGCATCGGTTTCAAGAAGCGCCTCTTCTGCTCATCGTTACCGAACACTTCGATCAGGTGCGAGGCGCCCATGGTAAGCATCGGGTACGACGAAGTTCCGATATTGGCGGACTGGAAATGCGCAAAGCAGGCGCGTGAAAGCAGGTTCGGCAGCTGCATGCCGCCATCGTCGAAGCTGCGCGAGGCGTTATGGAAGCCGGCTTCGATAAAGGCGTCGACGGCGGGTTTTACCTCGGGGATCAGCACCGCTTCGCCATTCTTATAGATCGGCTCGTTCTCGTCGGCCTTGCGGTTGTGCGGGGCGAAGAGGTTTTCGGCAATGCTGCGGGCAGTGTTCAGCGCCGCATCGAAGGTTTCGCGGCTATGGTCGGCGAATCGTTCGCGCTGGGTCAGGCTCTCGGCGTCGAGCACTTCATAGAGTTCGAACGCCAGGTTGCGCGGGCAAAGCAGAGTCTCGGGCATGGAAATTCCTCCGTGTTCATGCGCCGGAGTCTAAGGAGGCGGCAAGATGACTGCCTAGCACCATACATTCGAGTGATGGAGCGACACAGCAGCGTTTCTTGGCGCTTGCCTGGCCCGCTTCAGTATGGCCGTGCGCAGCAATATTCAAGCAGCTGGGCCAGGTATCCGCCACCGAGCCCGGTATCGATCAAGTGCTGTTCTGCACGGGCCAAATGGTCCTCGAGATGCTGGCGCGCCGCCTCTGGGCCGAGCAGGGCGACGACGGTGCTTTTGCCACGGTCCTTGCCGGTATCCTTGCCGGTCTGTTGCGGTGTGAGACCGTCGGCCAGATCGTCGAGCAGCTGGAAGGCCAGCCCCAACTCGGTGGCGAAGCCGTTCAGATGACACGTGCGGCTGGCGTCGGCGGCTCCCAGCAGGGCGGCGAATCCAAGTGCGGCTGTGAACAATGGGCACGTCTTAAGCCGATTGGTGTGGGCGATGGCCTCCAGCGGTCTTACTCGATGGCCTTCGCGTAGATCGTGGTATTGGCCGCGAACCAGCCCCTGCGCGCCGGTGGCCTGAGCGAGCAGCCGCACCAGCTGGTTGCGCAGCGAATCGCCGATGCCCTCGGCCGATGCCGCTATGCTGAAGGCATGGCTGAGTAACGCGACCGAGCTGAGCACTGCGATGTCCTCGCCGAACTGCAGGTGAATGGTCGGCCGGCCGCGGCGCAGTTCGGCATTGTCCATACAGGGCATGTCATCGAGAAAAAGCGAGGCGGCGTGCACCATTTCCAGTGCGCAGGCGAGATCGAGTGCGGCATCGACGGTTTGCTCCTGCTGCAGATCCTGGAGCGCCAACAACAGCAGCAATGGGCGGATGCGCTTGCCAGGTGCCAGCGTGCCATCGCGCATGGCAAGTCCGATGAGGTCATGCGCGGGGCATGGAGGCAGCCTTTGATCCAGTCTGTCGTCGACCCGCGTACGCAACGCGCTGAGCATCTGCTCGAAATGAGGTTGCATGCTCGACATAGCGGTGGCCATGGCGCCTCCCGTGTGGTTTGGAAACTGTGACAAAACTTATACAGTATGTATAAGTAATGGGCACTTTTACTGACCGCATCCGTCCACATAAGGTCATTCGAACGAGGCGCTGTATGAGCAAAGAGCTTCTCGCGGCACGCAAGAACGATCATCTGGATATCGTTCTTGACCCTCGCCGCGCCTGTTCACGAGCGGAAACGGGTTTCGCTGCACTGACCTTCGAGCACTGCGCGCTACCGGAGTTGCGCCTGGATCAGGTGGATATTCGGACCTCCTTGTTTGGCAGAACGCTGGCCGCGCCGCTGCTGATCAGTTCGATGACGGGCGGTGCGGCGCGGGCGACGCAGATCAACCGACACCTGGCCGAAGCCGCCGAGGTGCTGGGTATCGCTCTGGCCGTGGGCTCGCAGCGCATCGCGCTGGAAACCGGTGCGGATCAGGGGTTGACTCATCAGTTGCGCCAGCTGGCGCCTAGTATTCCGTTGTTGGCCAATTTCGGCGCCGCGCAGTTGGCGGCGGGCTATGGCCTGGACGAGGCGCAGCGTGCCGTGGACATGATCCAGGCCGATGCGCTGATCATTCATCTCAATCCGCTGCAGGAAGCCGTGCAGATCGGTGGCGACCGCGATTGGCGCGGCGTGTTGAATGCCATCGAAGCGCTCGCCTCGCGGTTGCCGGTACCGCTGGTGGCCAAGGAGGTGGGAGCGGGCATTTCGGCAGGCGTGGCGCGGCGTCTGCTCGATGCCGGCGTTTCGGTCATCGACGTGGCGGGCGCCGGTGGCACCAGCTGGGCGGCCGTCGAGGCCGAGCGTACTGCGGATCCGCAGCAGCGCGCCGTTGCTCAGGCATTCGTTGGCTGGGGCATCCCCACCGCCCAGGCGATTGCGGCGGTGCGTCGGGCCTGTCCCGATGCGCGGCTGATTGCGTCCGGCGGCATTCGCGATGGGATCGAAGCGGCGAAGGCGATACGCCTGGGCGCTAATGTCGTCGGCCAAGCCGCGGGTGTGCTTGAAGCGGCGCTGCTCGGTCCGCAGGCGGTCATCGAGCATTTTCAGGTGCTGATCGAGCAGCTGCGTATCGCCTGCTTCTGTACCGGCTCGGCTGATCTTGTAGCTCTGAGGCGGGCGCCGCTGCTACCGCCCTTCGATCCGTCCGCGCCCTGATGCGCTCACGGGTGCGCTTAGTTCGCCGCTGGCGGGGTGCGGTTCGATGACCCATTTCGCGGTGATTGCGCTGCCGTTTCACAGCCACCTGTGCGCCATGGAAGCGATCGCTGCCGAGCTGCTCGCGCGCGGTCACCGTGTCACATTCGTGCAGCAAGCGGACATCGGGGCTGCGTTGCGCCATTCGCAGCTGGGTTTTGCTGCGGTCGGCCTCGGTTCGCATCCGCCGGGATCGCTTAAATCAGCGATCGATCGCGCCGCACGTCCCGGTGGGCCCTGGGGGATTCGCCGAGTCATAGCCGATATGGCAGCTGCGACCGACATGCTCTGTCGCGACGCGCCGGCGGTGCTGCGTTCGATAGGCGCCGAAGCGCTTATTGCCGATCAGATGGAACCGGCGGGCGGACTGGTCGCCGAGCATCTCCGGCTGCCGCTCGTCTCGGTGGCCTGTGCGCTGCCGGTCAATCGTGAAGCGCAAGTGCCGCTGCCGGTGATGCCCTGGCGTTATCGAGCCACGGCCTGGGGTGAGCAGCTGAACCACCATAGCAGCCGCGTTTACGATCGAGCGATGCAGGCGCATGCAAAGGTGATCGCCCGTCATGCGGCAGCGTTTGGTTTGCCACCGCGAGAGCGCCTCGATGAATGCCTGTCGCCCTTGCTGCAGCTGAGCCAGACCACCCCCGGCTTCGACTTTCCTCGCCAATCCCTGCCAGCGTGTTTCCACGCGGTCGGCCCGCTGCGTTCGGTGCTGGCCACCGAGGGCGTATTGGATATCCCGGTGGCGACCGGCAGGCCGTTCGTCTTCGCCTCGCTGGGCACCTTGCAGGGAGATCGCCTCGGTTTGTTCCAGCGCATCGCCGAGGCGTGTCGCGAGCTCGACGTGCAATTGCTGATCGCGCATTGCGGCCGCCTCGATGCGACACAGGAAGAACGATTGCTCAAGGCCGGCGCCAGTTGGGTTACCGATTTCGCGCCGCAACGTGCCGTGTTGGCGCGGGCCGATGCGTTGATCACCCATGCCGGGCTCAATACCGTACTCGATGCACTTGAAGCGGGCGTGCCGAGCCTGGCGCTGCCGATTGCCTTCGATCAGCCGGGTGTCGCGGCACGCGTTGTACACGCGGGGGTCGGTCTGCGTCTCGATCGGAGATGGGCTAGCCGTCGACGCATCGTGCAGGCGTTGCGCCGGTTGTTACGCGAGCCGAGCTTCGGCCAGCGCGCGCAGACCCTCGGTGCCGAAGTCCGCGCGGGCGGCGGTGCGCCCCGTGCAGCGCAACTTATCGAAGAGGCGCTAGGCATCGACCAGCCACGGACCGAGAGGGCGAACCATGGCTGATCCGGACCTGATTCTGGTTGGTGGCGGTCTGGCCAACGGTTTGCTGGCCTGGCGTCTGCGTCAACGGCGTCCAGACTTGCGTGTGCTGGTCCTCGAGCGAGGCGCGACCCTGGGTGGCAACCACACATGGTCCTTCCATCAGCATGACCTGGCGTTGGCGCAGCATGCCTGGCTGGAGCCGTTGGTGGGCAACCGCTGGCCGGGCTACGAAGTGATCTTTCCGGCGTTCAAGCGGTGTCTCGACAGCGGCTACGCGAGCATCTTTTCGGAGCGCTTTCATCAATGCCTGATGGCCGATCTGGTCGACAGCGTCTGGTTGAACGTCGAGGTTGCAGAGGTCGGCCCGCAGCAGGTGCGTTTGGCCTCAGGCGAAACCTTGCAGGCCGGCGCGGTGATCGACGGCCGCGGCGCGCGACGAAGCCATCACCTTGCGCTGGGCTTCCAGAAGTTTCTCGGTCAGGAACTGCAGCTGAGCCAGCCGCACGGGCTGCAGATGCCAATCATCATGGACGCCAGCGTGGCGCAGCAGGACGGTTATCGCTTCATCTATGTGCTGCCGCTCGGCCCCGACAGGTTATTGATCGAGGACACCTATTACGCCGACGGCGACGCGGTGGCACTCGATACGCTGCGGCGCAATATTGCCGACTATGCGCGCGGGCGCGGCTGGGCGATTGCCGAGTTGCTGCGTGAAGAGCAGGGCGTGCTGCCTATCGTGCTGTCCGGTGACTTACCCGCGTTCTGGGATGAAGCCCGCGGTGTGCCGCAGATCGGCTTGGCCGCTGCACTGTTTCATCCCACTACAGGCTATTCATTGCCTGATGCCGTACGCCTTGTCGACCACCTGATAGCGCTGGATCGCTGGAGCGCCCCCGAGCTGTTCTCGGCGATACGCGAATATTCGCTGTTGCAGTGGCGCCAGCGTGGCTTCTTCCGCCTGCTCAATCGCATGCTGTTTCTGGCTGGCCCGGCCGATCGCCGCTGGGCGGTGATGCAGCGCTTCTACCGCCTGCGCGAACCGCTCATCCAGCGCTTCTACACCGCGAACCTGACTATCTGGGACCGCTTGCGCATCGTCTCGGGCAAACCTCCCGTGCCGGTGGGTGAGGCGCTGCGCGCGCTGGCCGCCTGTAATCTGCACCACAAGGACAAGCGATGAACGAGGCAACAGACGTTGCGCCCAAACGGGCCGTAGTGATCGGCGCCGGATTTGGCGGCCTGGCGTTGGCGATCCGCCTGCAGCGCAGCGGCGTGCAGACCACGCTGCTGGAGAAACGCGACAAGCCGGGCGGTCGCGCGTACGTCTATCACGATCAAGGCTTTACCTTCGACGCCGGGCCGACGGTGATCACCGATCCGCCGGCCTTGGAAGAGCTCTTCACCGGCGCTGCCAAGCGTATGGCCGATTACGTCGAGCTGCTGCCGGTCAGCCCTTTCTACCGGCTGTGCTGGGAGGACGGCTATAGCTTCGATTACGTCAACGACCAGGCCGCGTTGGATCGGCAGATCCATGCGCTCAATCCGAAGGACGTGGCCGGCTACCAGCGCTTTCTTGCCTATTCCCGCGCGGTGTATGAGGAGGGCTACGTCAAGCTCGGCACCGTGCCCTTCCTGTCGTTTCGCAGCATGATTGGGGTCGCTCCGCAGTTGGCCAAACTGCAGGCCTGGCGCAACGTGTACAGCATGGTGGCGCGCTTCGTGGAGAACGAGCGGTTGCGTCAGGCGTTGTCCTTCCATTCGCTGCTGGTGGGTGGCAACCCGTTCGAGACATCGTCGATCTATGCGTTGATCCATGCACTGGAACGGCAGGGCGACGTCTGGTTTCCCCGCGGTGGCACCGGTGCGCTGGTGCAGGGCATGGTCGAGCTGTTCGAGGATCTTGGCGGCAGGATGGAGCTGAATGCTGAAGTGGCACGCATTGAGTTGTCCGGGGGACGGGCGGATACGGTGATCACGCAGGACGGCCGCCGCTTCGACACCGATGCGGTGGCCTCCAACGCAGATGTGGTGAATACCTACAAGCAGCTGCTCGGCCATGAGCCGCGCGGTCGTGACGAGGCCAAGCGGCTCTCCGGCAAGCGATTTTCCATGTCGCTGTTCGTCATTCACTTCGGGCTCAAGCGCCGCCACGAGCACTTGCAGCACCACACCGTCTGCTTCGGTCCGCGCTACCGGGAGCTGATCGACGAGATCTTCAAGCGCGAAACCCTGGCCGATGACTTTTCCCTTTATCTGCATGCGCCCTGTGTCACCGATCCATCGTTGGCTCCAGAAGGCTGCGCCAGTCATTACGTGCTGGCGCCAGTGCCGCATCTGGGCACGGCAAATATCGACTGGTCAGTGGAAGGGCCGAAGTACCGCGACCGCATTTTTGAATACTTGGAGCGCCACTACATTCCAGGCCTACGGGAAGATCTGGTGACCCACCGAATCTTCACCCCGCACGATTTCCGTGATGAACTCAATGCGCATCTCGGTTCGGCGTTTTCGCTGGAGCCGATCCTTACCCAGAGCGCCTGGTTCCGCCCGCACAACCGCGATGACGTGATTCCCAACCTCTATATCGTCGGCGCCGGCACCCATCCCGGCGCGGGTGTACCTGGCGTGGTGGGCTCGGCCAAGGCCACTGCCGGGCTGATGCTGGAGGATCTGACGCGATGAACGACCAGGTCATCGACCATTCGACCCAGGCAATCAACGTCGGCTCCAAGAGCTTCGCCGCCGCGGCGAAACTGTTCGACGAGCGTACTCGCCAAAGTGCGGTGATGCTCTACGCCTGGTGCCGTCATTGCGACGATGTGATCGATGGGCAGACGCTGGGCCACGGTCAGGTCGATGGGGATCGCTCGACTGGCGAGGCATGGCTGGCGGAACTAGTGAGCCTCACCGAGCGCGCCTACGCAGGCGAGCCCATGAGCGATCCGGCATTCGCTGCGTTTCAGCAGGTGGTTCAGCGGCACCAAATTCCCAGGGATTACCCGCTGGAGCACTTGGCCGGCTTTCGCATGGATGTGCAGGAGTACCGCTACCAGACCCTCGACGACACGCTGCTGTACTGCTATCGCGTGGCCGGCGTGGTCGGTTTGATGATGGCGCGAG
The DNA here is from genome assembly GCF_045999685.1 of Stutzerimonas sp. VN223-3. Classification (NCBI taxonomy): domain Bacteria; kingdom Pseudomonadati; phylum Pseudomonadota; class Gammaproteobacteria; order Pseudomonadales; family Pseudomonadaceae; genus Stutzerimonas; species Stutzerimonas sp. VN223-3. The sequence continues at coordinate 1,069,836 of NZ_RBEC01000002.1, forward strand.
TGATGGGCGCCGAAGGGGAAGCGACGCTGGATCGCGCCTGCGATCTGGGGCTGGCCTTTCAGCTGACCAATATTGCGCGCGATATCGTCGAGGATGCCGAAATCGGGCGCGTCTACTTACCAACGGAGTGGCTGGCCGAAGCTGGGATTCCAGTCGATGAAGTCAGTCTGCCGCAGCACAGAGCTGCACTGGCGATATTAGCGGCACGGCTGATCGATCTGGCCGAGCCTTATTACCAATCCGCGTCGCAGGGGCTACGCGATCTGCCATTGCGCTCGGCCTGGTCGATCGCCACGGCACACGGCGTTTACCGCCAGATCGGCATCGAGGTGAAGGCACGCGGTGCGGCGGCTTGGGACGCGCGGGTCTCGACCAGCAAAGTGCAGAAGCTGCAATTCCTGCTCGGCGGTGGCGTGCTGGCGTTGGTTTCGCGAGGAATGCAGCTCAGGCCGCGTCCCGATTCGCTGTGGAAGCGTCCACGCTAGCCTTGCGTAACGGCCCGTCGTGCAGCTCGCGCAATTGCTGTTTGAGAACGGGCAGCGGCGGCGCGTAGAGAAAGCCAAAGGACACGCAACGCTCCTTGCCTTCTACCGCGTGGTGCAGGCGGTGAGCCTGGTAAAGCCGCTTGAGATATCCGTTGCGCGGCACGTAGCGCAGCGGCCAGCGGTGATGCACCAACCCGTCATGGGCGACGAAATACAGAAAACCATAGGCGGTCATGCCGGCACCGATCCACTCCAGCGGGCCATAGCCGGCAGTACCCAGCGCGATCAGGGCGATAGCGACCCCGGCGAAGACCACCGCATACAGATCATTCTTCTCGAACCAACCGTCACGCGGCTCATGGTGCGAGCGGTGCCAGCCCCAGCCCCAGCCGTGCATGACGTACTTGTGCGCCCACCAGGCAAACAGCTCCATCCCGGCCAGGGTAGCGAGAAATACCAGAGCGTTGATCAGCACGGTCATAACCGGTCCGTTCGCAACGAAGACAACACCAGTCTACTCGTTGGACGACTCCCGTCGACCCGGCTCCGACACCTGGTGGTGCCGGCGTGGGCTCCGCTCAAGCGCGCCAACCGACCGTCAGCGCAGCGGTCAACTCTGCGGCGGGGATTGATCGGCACCCGCTGACATTCTGACCAGCCCAGAGCGGCGAATAATGGTCGAGTCCCTGGCTTTCTGCCTTGGCGCGCAAAACACTGATTGCGTTACCAGCCAGGGGGAATGTCGGAACCGCGTCGGGCCGAGGGCCGAGCTCCTGAATCAGGCGATTGACGATGCCGCGAGCAGGGCGACCGGAGAACAAGGTGGTCAGCACGGTGTTATGCGCCGCGGGGCTTTGCAGCGCCTGGCGGTGCAATTGGCTGATGCGACTCTCATCGCACAATAGATAGGCGGTGCCGACCTGCACGCCTGCCGCGCCGAGTGCCTGCGCCGCCGCGACACCACGCGCGTCGGCAATGCCACCGGCTGCGATCACGGGTATGTCCAGCGCGGCGACCAGTTGCGGCAGTAGCGCCAGGATACCGACTTGGCTATCGATGTCGTCGCTGAGAAACATGCCGCGGTGACCACCGGCTTCGAGTCCCTGGGCAATCACTGCGTCGACGCCTTGAGCCTGTAGCCAGAGGCCTTCTTCAATGGTCGTGGCGCTGGAAAGAATCTTCGCACCGGTGGCGCGCACGCGTTGCAGCAGGTCCGGCGCAGGCAGGCCGAAGTGAAAGCTGACCACGGCCGGGCGATGACGCTCGATCACGTTGGCCATCGCAGCGTCGAAAGGTTTGCGTGTCGCGCCGCTGGGTATGCTCGCCGGATCGATCTGCAGCTCCTGCAGAAAAGGCATCAGCATCGCCAGCCAGGCTTCGTCGCGTCGAGGGTCAGCTGCAGGTGTTCGGTGGCAGAAGAAATTGACGTTGTAAGGCTTGTCGGTCAGCGCCGCCATCGCGGTGAGCTCGGCGTCCAGTACCTCGGCTGCGAGCATGCCGGCGGGGACCGAGCCGAGCCCGCCCGCGGTGGACACCGCCGCTGCCAGCTGATGATTCTGCGCGCCAGCCATCGGCGCCTGGATGATCGGCAATGAGATGTCGAAGAGGTCGCGTATGTCCATGCTGGTGTCCTTGTCTGCTGCTTGAGCGGGCGTAGCCACTTTAGCAGCAACTGAGCGCTGTATCGGGCGGCTGCAACCGGTTGCGCGTTACCCCTCTGATTCGCGCCGCCGCGCAGTTAGACTGTGCGCTCTTCAGGAGTGATCGATGAATTACCGCCACGCTTTCCATGCCGGCAACCACGCCGACGTGTTCAAACATCTCGTCTTGTCCCGGCTGTTTGCCCTGCTCGCCCGCAAGGAAGCGCCGCTCGCCTATCTCGACAGCCATGCCGGTGTCGGTCTGTATGACCTGGCCGGCGACCAGGCCAGTCGTACCGGCGAGTGGCTGCAAGGTATCGCGCGCCTGTGGCAGGTCGGTGACGTGCCGGCGATGGCGGAGAGTTATCTGAACGTGATCCGCGCGCTCAACCCTGACGGCGCGCTGCGTTATTACCCTGGCTCGCCGGAACTGGCGCGACAGCTGACACGCCCGCAGGATCGCTTGCAGCTCAACGAGAAGCATCCGGAAGATGGCCGTCTGCTGAAGGACAACATGACTGGCGACCACCGCGTCGCGGTGCATCTGGGCGAGGGCTGGTATGTGCCTAGGGCGCTGATGCCGACGGCGGAGAAGCGTGTTGTGCTGCTGGTCGATCCGCCGTTCGAGAAGGCCGACGAGCTGAGCCGCTGCGTTCAAGCACTGACCGAAGCGCTGGGGCGCATGCGCCAGACCATCGGCGTGATCTGGTATCCGATCAAGGATGAGCGTCAGCTCAAGCGGTTTTACCAGGACCTGTCGCGTAGCGGTGCGCCGAAACTGCTGCGCGCCGAGCTGTTCGTTCACCCCACCGATGATGCGCTGCGGTTGAATGGCTCAGGCCTGGCCATCAGTAATCCGCCGTGGGGGCTGGAGGAAGAGTTGCGCGAGTTGCTGCCTTGGCTGGCCAAGCTGCTCGGGCAGAGCGAAGGTGGGTGGCGGCTGGATTGGTTGATCGAAGAGGCCTGAGCCGCCGGCAAAAGCGCTGGAGACTGGTGTCGTCTCGGTGGGCTGAAGCCCACCCTACGGAGTCACTCAGTCGGTAGGGTGGGCTTCAGCCCACCGAGGGTCGTTTCGACCCCCTCTAGAACAACTTCAACGGCTCTTCCTGCAGCGCCGACATCTGTTCGCGCAAGATAAGGATCTGGTCGCCCCAGTAGCGCTCGGTGCCGAACCAGGGAAAGCTCATCGGAAAGGCCGGGTCGTCCCAGCGGCGAGCCAGCCAGGCGCTGTAGTGCATCAGGCGCAGGGCACGCAGGGCTTCGATCAGTGGCAGTTCACCTGGGGCAAAATCGTGGAATTCGTTGTAACCGTCGACCAGCTCCGACAACTGCCCGAGCCGCTCATGACGTTCGCCCGCAAGCATCATCCAGATGTCCTGCACCGACGGGCCCATGCGGCAATCGTCCAGATCAACCAGATGGAAGGCGTCGTCACGCGCAAGGATGTTGCCGGGGTGACAGTCGCCATGCAGGCGAATCGGCTGGAATTCGGTACGGGCGAAGACCTCATCGACACGCTTGAGCAGGTCGCGGGCGACCGATTCGTAGGCCGGCAGTAGACTTTTCGGGATAAAGCCGCCGTCGAGCAAGGTCGCCAGCGAGTCGTGGCCGAAGTTCTGCGCGCCGAGCGTTTCACGATGCTCGAAGGGGCGGCTGGCGCTCACCGCATGCATGCGCCCCAGCAACTGACCGAGGCGGTAGAGCTGGTCGAGGTTGCCCGGCTCCGGCGCGCGACCGCCGCGACGAGGGAAGAGTGCGAAGCGAAAGCTGGCGTGCTCGAAGAGCGTTTCGCCGTCGCGCTCCAAGGGCGCCACTACTGGAATCTCGCGGTCAGACAATTCCTTGGAGAACCGATGCTCCTCCAATATGGACTCATTGCTCCAGCGACCGGGGCGATAGAACTTCGCCACGATCGGCGTCTCGTCCTCGATACCGACCTGATAGACGCGGTTTTCGTAGCTGTTCAACGCCAACACACGGGCATCGCTGATGAAACCGGCGCTTTCCACCGCATCGAGCACAAGGTCAGGCGTGAGTGTGTCGAAGGGGTGGCTCATGGTCGGCTCCGCAACTGGGGCGGCCAGTGTATTGCACTGGTGGGTTTACACAACTGCGCCTCGGCCCGGCTACTCGCCGGGTTTCGGCGTGCGCGCCAGGCAATAAATATCGACTCGCGCGGCCCCGGCGCGTTTCAGCAGGCGGGCCAGTGCCTCTGCAGTGGCGCCGGTGGTGAGCACGTCATCGATGATCGCGACGTGTCGGCCGACAAGTTGCCGCTCGTCAGTGAGCGCGAAGGCTTGGCGCAGGTTGCGGCGTCGGCTGGCAGCATCCAGTTGCTGTTGCGATTGAGTGTCCTGAATGCGCTGCAGTAGCTCATTTCGAACAGGAATTTTCAGAACGGGGCTCAACCAGTCGGCAAGCATCTGCGCCTGGTTGAAGCCGCGCTGGCGCAGCCGCTTGCGCGCCAGCGGCACGGGCAAGAGAGTATCCGGGCGCGGCAGACCTTCATCGAAAGCGTGCTGCAGATGGCGGCCCAAGTGTTCGGCCAGCAACCGTCCAAGTGGCCAGCGCGATTGATGCTTGAAACGGGTGATCAGACTGTCCACCGGAAAGTCGAAGCGCCAGGGCACGGCAACATGATCGAACGTTGGTGGCTGTTTGAGGCATTGACCGCAGGTCAGTCCGGTCGCAGGCAACGGCAGCGCGCAGATCGAGCACTGCCCGCCGAGCCAGGGGAGCTCGGTCTCGCAGGGGCTACACAGTGATTGGCCTGTTTCGCAGCGCTCGTCGCAAAGCTGGCAGTCGTGTTCGATTTTTAACCAGTTGTAAACCATGATTCCGTTCCAGGTTGACAGCTTCATCGGCTTGGCTAACCATTTCGCATCCGTGCCAAGCCCCTATGTACAAGGAATGCCCCATGAGCGCCACTGCTGCTTCCGTTACTCGCCACGACTGGAGCCTCACCGAAGTCAAGGCGCTCTTCGAACAGCCTTTCAATGACCTGTTGTTTCAGGCCCAGGCCGTGCACCGCCAACACTTCGATGCCAACCGCGTCCAGGTATCCACGCTGTTGTCGATCAAGACCGGCGCCTGCCCTGAAGACTGCAAGTATTGCCCGCAATCGGGCCACTACAACACCGGCCTCGATAAAGAAAAACTGATGGAAGTGCAGAAGGTGCTGGAAGCAGCGGCCGAAGCCAAGGCCATCGGCTCGACCCGTTTCTGCATGGGCGCGGCCTGGAAGCATCCGTCCGCCAAAGACATGCCCTACGTGCTAAAGATGGTCGAAGGGGTGAAAGCGCTGGGGCTGGAAACCTGCATGACTCTCGGCAAGCTCGACCAGGAGCAGACCAAGGCGCTGGCCGAAGCCGGTCTCGATTACTACAACCACAACCTCGACACTTCGCCTGAGTTCTACGGCAACATCATCACCACGCGCACCTACGCCGATCGTCTGGAGACGCTGAGCTATGTGCGCGAGTCGGGTATGAAGATTTGCTCCGGCGGCATCCTCGGCATGGGCGAATCGCTGAATGACCGCGCCGGCCTGTTGATCCAGCTGGCCAACCTGCCCGAGCACCCGGAGTCGGTGCCGATCAATATGCTGGTGAAAGTGAAGGGCACGCCGCTGGCCGAAGAGCAGGACGTCGACCCCTTCGACTTCATCCGTATGCTCGCCGTGGCGCGGATCATGATGCCCAAATCCCACGTGCGGCTGTCTGCCGGTCGCGAGCAGATGAACGAGCAGATGCAAGCGCTAGCCTTCCTCGCAGGCGCCAACTCGATCTTCTACGGCGAGAAGCTGCTGACCACCGGTAACCCGCAGGCCGACAAGGACATGCTGCTGTTCAAGCGTCTGGGCATCCAGCCCGAAGCCCGCGAGGAGCACGACGATGAAGTGCATCAGGCCGCCATCGAGCAGGCGCTGGTCGAACAGCGCGATTCCAAGCTGTTCTATGACGCCACTGCTTGACCCGCTTTGGTAGGAGCGAGCTTGCTCGCGGAGCTTTCGCTCTCTCCCATTCGCGAGCAAGCTCGCTCCTACGGTACTGAATTTTGCCTTTCGATCTCGCTTCCCGTCTCGCCGAGCGCCGCGCTGCACATCTCTACCGTCAACGTCCGTTGCTGGAAACCCCGCAGCAGCCGGAGGTGACGGTCGATGGCGAGCCGCTGCTGGCGTTCTGTTCCAATGATTATCTCGGCCTTGCCTCTCATCCAGAGGTGATCCGCGCCATGCAGAAGGGTGCCGAGCGTTGGGGCGTGGGCGGTGGTGCTTCGCATCTGGTGATGGGTCATAGCACGCCGCATCATCAGCTCGAAGAGGCCTTGGCCGAATTCACCGGTCGCCCCCGGGCATTGCTGTTCTCCACGGGCTATATGGCCAATCTGGCTGCGGTGACCGCCTTGGTAGGGCAGGGCGATACGGTGCTCGAAGATCGCATCAATCATGCCTCGCTACTCGACGCCGGCCTGCTCAGCGGTGCGCGTTTCTCCCGCTATCTACACAACGATGCAGACAGCCTGGCCAAGCGCCTGGATAAGGCGACCGGCAACACTCTGGTGGTCACCGACGGCGTGTTCAGCATGGACGGCGATCTGGCTGATCTGCCAGCCCTCTGCGCCACCGCGAAAACCCGCAACGCCTGGGTAATGGTGGACGATGCCCATGGCTTCGGCCCGCTGGGCAAAACCGGTGGCGGCATCGCTGAGCATTTCGGGCTGGGCATGAATGACGTGCCGGTACTGGTCGGCACGCTCGGCAAGGCTTTCGGCACTGCTGGGGCTTTCGTCGCCGGTAGCGAGGAGCTGATCGAAACGTTGATCCAGTTCGCGCGTCCCTATATCTACACCACCAGCCAGCCGCCGGCGGTTGCCTGCGCAACACTCAAAAGCCTTGAGCTGTTGCGCAGCGAAAGCTGGCGTCGTGAGCATCTGAGTCGGCTGATTTCACGCTTCCGCCAAGGCGCTGCCGAAATCGGGCTGACCCTGATGGACAGCCCGACGCCGATCCAGCCGATTCTGGTCGGCAGCAGCGAGCGCGCCCTCAAACTCTCCGCTGGGTTGCGCGAGCGTGGGATTCTGGTTGGCGCCATCCGTCCGCCAACGGTGCCGGCCGGCAGTGCCAGGCTGCGCGTCACTTTCAGTGCGTCGCATAGCGAAGAGCAGGTTGAACGACTGCTCGATATCCTGGCCGAATGCTGGAATCGATTGGCCGAGGAGCCTGAAGCGGATGCGTAATCAGCTGATTTTGCTACCCGGATGGGCATTCGGCCCGGCGGCGTTGCAGCCGTTGTGCGACGCCTTGACCGAACTGGCGCCGACGCTCGACGTCGTCATCGAGCCCTTGCCGCAAACGGCCGCGGCGGACGCCTGGCTCGATGAGCTTGGCCAGCGCCTGGCACATGACAGCTGGCTGGCCGGCTGGTCGCTGGGTGGCATGTTGGCGACCCAACTGGCGGCGCGGCGTATCGATACCTGCCGTGGGCTGATTACCATCGCCAGCAATCCCTGTTTCCGTGCCCGCCCGCAGTGGCCTGAGGCCATGGCTACGGACATTTTCGATGCATTTCATGAGGCGTTCCAGCTCGATCCCGAGGAAACCCTGAAGCGCTTCCGCTCGCTCTGTAGCCGTGGTGGCTTTGATCCGCGAACCCTTGCGCGGCAGCTACAGGTCAGTCAATCGCAATTGCCCCCCGAAGTATTGGATGCGGGCCTGCAACTGCTGGCGCAATTGGATGGACGCGGTGCGTTGCACGGCTATTTCGGGCCGCAGCTGCACATTTTTGCGGAACGGGATGCGTTGGTGCCAGTCGCTGCTGCCGCCGCGCTGCGCACCTGGATGCCCGGTGTCACAACCGAAGTAATGAACGATGCCAGCCATGCCTTGCCGCTGGAGCGCGCCGACGACGTCGCTGCTGCGATGGTAGCTTTCATGAATGGAACCGGCGCATGAGCGATCCGGCCACTCTAATTCCGGCAAGCGTCGAGTCGGGGCTGCCCGACAAGCGCCAGGTCGCCGCTTCATTCTCCCGTGCGGCCGCCAGCTATGACGCCGTGGCTGAATTGCAGCGGGCGGTTGGCAACGCGTTGATCGAGCGACTACCCACTGGGCTGCAGCCATCGTGCTGGCTCGACCTGGGCAGCGGCACTGGCTACTTCTCCCGGACGCTGGCGAGCCGCTTCCCGGCCAGTGAGGGCCTCGCGCTGGATATAGCCGAAGGCATGTTGCGATACGCGCGGCCGCTGGGCGGTGCCGCTGCTTTCGTGGCCGGTGACGCTGAATATCTACCGCTACGCGGCGAGTCGGTGGGATTGATCTTTTCCAGCCTGGCATTGCAGTGGTGCGAAGACTTTGCCGCGGTGCTGCGCGAGGCGGCGCGCGTGCTGCATCCTGGCGGGGTCTTCGCCTTCAGCAGCTTGTGCAGCGGCACGCTGCAGGAGCTGCGCGACAGCTGGCAGGCGGTGGATGGCTTCGCCCACGTCAATCGTTTCCGCTCCTTCGAGACGTATCAGCAGCTCTGCGCATCCAGTGGCTTGGGCCTGGTTGGTTTGGATGTGCAGCCGCAGGTGCTGCATTTCCCCGAACTGCGTCAGCTGACCGGTGAACTCAAAGCGCTGGGTGCGCACAATCTCAACCCCGGCCGTCCCGGAGGGCTCACCGGTCGGGCGCGGATCCGCGCATTGATCGATGCCTATGAGCGTTTCCGCACGCCCAGCGGGTTGCCGGCGACCTATCAGGTGGTTTACGGCGTGTTGCGCAAGGAATCTTCATGACTGCTGCTTTTTTCGTGACCGGCACCGATACCGAAGGCGGCAAGACCACCATTGCGGCCGGCCTGTTGCATGCGGCTCGTCTGGCGGGGCTCAGCACGGCTGCGGCGAAACCGGTGGCGTCGGGCTGTGAAGTGACGGCTGAAGGGCTGCGCAATGGCGATGCGTTGGCGCTGCTCGGCGAATGCACGCTGCCGATGCGCTACGAGGAGGTCAATCCGTTCGCTTTCGAACCGGCCATCGCACCGCATCTGGCAGCGCGGGAGGCAGGTATCGATCTGAGCGTCGTGCACCTGGCCGAACCTGTCCGGCAGATGCTGGCACTGCAGGCGGACTTCTCGCTGGTCGAGGGGGCGGGAGGTTGGCGCGTGCCGTTGGCCGGTCGCGAGAATCTTTCCGATCTCGCTGTGCAGTTAGGCCTACCGGTCATCCTGGTGGTTGGGGTGCGCCTTGGTTGCATTAATCATGCGGTGCTCAGTGCGGAAGCCATTGAGCGCGACGGGCTGCGCCTAGCGGGTTGGGTCGCCAATATCGTCGAGCCTGAAACGTCACGGCTGGAGGAAAACCTTGCGACACTTGCCGAGCGTCTAGCGGCGCCTTGTCTTGGGCGGGTGCCGCGTCTTGCAGCGGCGGGACCCAGCGAGGTGGCGCCATATCTCGATCTTCGGCCGCTTGAGGCACAGTGAGTGCTGCTTGTGCCCGCGTAGGCTCACTGTCCGTCATGCCATGTTTGGTAATGAAATACGGGTGGTTATAGCGATGTGGAACTGGCGCCAGAAGGATGGCTCTGCTTCAATGATGGCTACCTGATTGCGCGGAGTAGCACCATGCAGATCAATAACAGCCTCCTCTCTGCCGGCCTTGGCGCCTACCAGGCCGGGCAGCAGCGTATCGACCAGGCCGGCGCCGAAATCGCTGGACAAACATTGCCGGCAGCCGGCAACTCCCAAGCGTTGGCCGATACGGTCGAGCTCACCGAGCAGCTCGTGCAAATGAAGGTCGGCGAGCACGAAGCCAAGGCTGGTGCGCGCATGCTGCAAACCGCCGATGAAGTGCTCGGCACTCTGGTCAACACCAAAGCCTGACGGCAGCCGGCCTGCGCGGCCGGCTTTATCTCGCCCCATCTGCGGGCACGAATATTCAAAGTCTGTTCTCGTTTCTCTGCGAGCCGCGTTGCTGCGCGTCCCCAAGACAGGGTCCGCTCCCGGCGAGCTTGCTTTCACTTCATCAGGCCTTACCTGTATCCGATGCGGCGCCGACGAATGGCGTCATGGTCCCTGCTTGACATCGCTCAGGGCTAAACGTATGTTTCAAACACTTGTTTGATCTGTCGTGCAACTCCTCGGCAGTCACAACCCAAATCACGCGTGACTGTCGACCGGTCACCTGAACCAAAGAACCCACCGCTGAGGTTTACGCTATGCCTGACTACAAGGCCCCCTTGCGCGATATCCGCTTCGTACGTGACGAATTGCTCGGCTACGAGGCGCATTATCAGAACCTTCCGGGTTGTGAAGATGCCACTCCGGATATGGTCAATGCCATCCTCGACGAGGGCGCAAAGTTCTGTGAGCAGGTGATTGCCCCCCTCAACCGCGTAGGTGACATCGAGGGTTGTACCTGGAGCGAAAGCGGTGTGAAAACGCCGACCGGCTTCAAGGAGGCCTACCAGCAGTTCGTCGAAGGCGGCTGGCCGAGCTTGGCGCATGACGTCGAGCACGGCGGCCAGGGTCTGCCGGAGTCGCTGGGCATGGCCATCAGCGAAATGGTTGGTGAAGCCAATTGGTCCTGGGGCATGTACCCCGGCCTGTCCCATGGTGCGATGAATACCCTGCACGAGCACGGCACGCCCGAGCAGCAGGAGACCTACCTGACCAAGCTGGTCTCCGGCGAGTGGACCGGCACCATGTGCCTGACCGAGCCACATTGCGGCACCGACCTGGGCATGTTGCGCACCAAGGCCGAGCCTCAGGCCGATGGCAGCTACAAGGTTTCCGGCACCAAGATCTTCATTTCCGCTGGCGAACACGACATGGCCGGCAACATTGTCCATATCGTTCTGGCTCGCCTGCCCGATGCGCCACAAGGCACCAAGGGTATTTCGCTGTTCATCGTGCCAAAGTTCCTACCGAACGCCGAAGGCGGTGTGGGCGAGCGCAACGGCGTGTCCTGCGGCTCGCTCGAGCACAAGATGGGCATCCACGGCAATGCTACCTGCGTGATGAACTTCGATGCTGCCACTGGCTTCCTGATCGGCCCGCCGAACAAGGGCCTGAACTGCATGTTCACCTTCATGAACACGGCGCGTCTGGGTACCGCCCTGCAGGGCCTGGCCCATGCTGAGATCGGCTTCCAGGGCGGCATTAAGTATGCGCGTGAGCGTCTGCAGATGCGCTCGTTGACGGGCCCCAAGGCGCCGGAGAAGGCTGCTGACCCGATCATCGTGCATCCGGACGTGCGCCGCATGCTGCTAACCATGAAGGCGTTCGCCGAAGGCAACCGCGCGATGCTCTACTTCGCCGCCAAGCAGGTCGACATCGTTCAGCGCAGCCAGGACGAAGAGCAGCGCAAGGCCGCTGATGCGATGCTTGCTTTCCTCACCCCGATCGCCAAGGCGTTCATGACCGAAGTTGGTTTCGAGTCTGCCAACCACGGCGTTCAGATCTACGGTGGCCACGGCTTCATCGCCGAATGGGGCATGGAGCAGAACGTCCGCGACAGCCGCATCTCCTGCCTGTACGAAGGCACTACCGGCATCCAGGCGCTCGACCTGCTGGGTCGCAAGGTGCTGATGACCCAGGGCGAAGCGCTGAAGGGTTTCACCAAAGTCATTCACAAGTTCTGCCAAGCTAACGAGGGCAATGAGTCGGTCAAGCAGTTCGTCGAGCCGCTTGCCAGGATGAACAAGGAGTGGGGCGACTTGACCATGAAGGTCGGTATGGCCGCGATGAAGAACCGCGAAGAAGTCGGTGCCGCTTCGGTGGATTACCTAATGTATTGCGGTTACGCCTGCCTGGCCTATTTCTGGGCCGACATGGCGCGTCTGGCGTCCGAAAAGATCGCAGCCGGCGAAGATGCCGACGGCTTCTATACCGCCAAGGTGCAGACCGCGCGCTTCTATTTCCAGCGCATTCTGCCGCGCACCCGCACTCATATCGAAGCCATGCTGTCCGGCGCCGACAACCTGATGGACATGGACGAGGCTCACTTCGAGCTGGCCTACTGAGGCTCCGCGATATAAAGGAACCGCTGCCCCGGCAGCGGTTTTTTTCGTTTCGGTAATCCTACCGCACCCGATGTTGCTATCTGGTTGGGTGATTGCCTGATCGAATACAGGCACAATGCCTGCTTTCCACGATCAATCGTCGGAGCCTTTGTGCCTCGTCTGGATGTCGCGCGCTTCAGCCATTTCTATGCCCCGCTGGCATTGCTGGTCGGCGGGCTAGTGACTGCGCGGCAACCGAGCCTCAACGAATTCTTCACGTCATTGTTCAACGTGCTGCCCACCGTCCTGCTGTTGCTTGGCGGTGCGTTCTGCATCGCCTATGCACGGGTTCGTGAGACCTGCCTGCTGCTGGTGGTCTATATCGTCTATTTTCTGTTGGATACCCAGGCGGACCATTATCGTGCCAGTGGGGCTTTGCTGCCTGAGGCGGCACTGACCTTTCATCTTTGCAGCCTGCTGCTGCCGCTGCTTTACGGCCTGTACGGGTTGTGGCAGGAACGGACACATCTGCTACAGGACGGCCTGGCGCGAATTGCTGTCCTGTTTGCCGTGGCTGCGGTTGCACTGGCTTTGACGCGGCGTTTTCCTGACACGATGCACGACTGGCTGGTAGAAATTCGTTGGCCGTCGCTGCAGTCGGACTGGCTGCAACTGATACAGCTCGCCTATCCAGTGTTTCTGCTGGCGCTGGTGGGATTGCTGGTGCAATACCTGCGGCGACCGCGGCCTGTTCACGCTGCCCAGTTCGTCGCCTTGGTCGGATTGTTGCTGATGCTGCCGCAAGTATTCAGCCAACCGGGCGCGCTCAATGTCATGAGCAGTCTGATGATGTTGATACTGGTACTGGCCATCGCCCAGGAGGCTTACCAGATGGCATTCCGTGACGAACTGACAGGTTTGCCTGGGCGCCGGGCCCTGAACGAGCGCCTGCAGCGGCTGGGCCGGCAATATGTCATTGCCATGGCGGACGTGGATCGCTTCAAGGCGTTCAATGATACCCACGGCCACGATGTAGGCGATCAGGTACTGCGGCTGGTGGCGAGCCGGCTGCGCAAGGTCGGCGGCGGCGGGCGGGCGTACCGTTACGGCGGGGAAGAGTTTGCGTTGGTATTCCCCGGCCGCGACCTGCAGCATTGCCTGCCGCATCTAGAAGCCGTACGGCAGGCAGTGGAAAACTATCCGCTGCAGCTGCGCGACAAGGTCAGTAGACCGAAGGCGACCGAACAGGGTCGCCAGCGCCGCGGTGGCGGTGCCGCCGAGTCGGTTTCGGTGACCATCAGCATTGGTGTTGCCGAGCGGCTGGCCACACAGCGCAGCCCGGATGAAGTCATCAAGGCCGCGGATCAGGCGCTCTACAATGCCAAGGGGGCAGGGCGTAACTGCGTACGTGCCCATGGCGAAAACCGCCGAGGTGCCGTGCGCACAGCGAAACAGCGCGCGGCCGACGCGTAGCGGTTATGACGACGCATTCATCGCCCGCAATGTGATTGTTGAATCGGATGATCTACCAGTAGCGTGCCGGAGATAAAACCACGCACCGCGCCGTCTTCTGGAGAACAATATGCCCGCCTACAAGGCACCCCTGCGCGACATGCGCTTTCTGATCGATGAAGTGTTCGATTTCCACAGTAGCTATGCCGCTAACGGGGCGGAGGACGCCACGCCGGACATGGTCAACGCCATTCTCGAGGAAGGCGCCAGGTTCTGTGAGCAGGTACTTGCACCGCTCAATCGCAGCGGTGACGAGGAGGGCTGTCATTTCGACAACGGTGTGGTGACCACGCCCAAGGGCTTCAAGGAAGCCTTTGCCCAGTACGCAGAAGGCGGCTGGATGGGGCTGGCTTCGGCCCCCCAATTTGGCGGCCAGGGCCTGCCGCATTCGCTGGGGCTGGTCATCGGTGAAATGATCGGCTCGGCCAATACCTCGTTCGGCATGTATCCCGGACTAACCCACGGCGCGATGGCCGCGATTGCTGCCCATGGTACCGACGAGCAGAAGCAGACCTATCTGAGCCGCATGACGGAGGGCCGCTGGACTGGCACCATGTGCCTGACCGAATCCCATTGCGGCACGGATCTGGGCATCATCAAGACCCGCGCGGTTCCCCAGGCTGACGGCAGCTATGCGATCAGCGGCACCAAGATATTTATCTCGGCAGGCGAGCACGATATGAGCGAGAACATCGTGCATCTAGTGCTTGCCAAGCTGCCCGATGCGCTAGCCGGTACCAAGGGGATCTCACTGTTCATCGTGCCGAAGTGCTTGCCGAACGGCGACGGCGAAGCGGGCGAGCGTAACGGCGTCGTTTGTGGCTCTATCGAACACAAGATGGGCATCAAGGCCTCGGCCACGTGCGTGATCAACTTCGATGGCGCTACCGGCTTTCTCATCGGCGAGCCGAACAAGGGGCTGAACTGCATGTTCACCATGATGAATCATGCGCGCCTGGGCACCGGCATGCAGGGTTTGTGCAACGGCGAGGCGAGTTTCCAGGGCGCGATCCTGTACGCCAACGAGCGCCTTCAAATGCGTGCCCTGACCGGGGCGAAATTCCCGGAAAAGCCGGCAGACCCGATCATCGTGCATCCCGATGTGCGCCGCATGCTACTGACCATGAAGGCATTCAACGAGGGCAACCGGGCGCTCGCCTATTTCACCGCGCAGTTGCTCGATCAGCTGCACAGCCCGGAAGAAGACAAGCGCAAGGAGGCTGAAGGTCTACTCGCCTTCCTCACGCCGATCTGCAAAGCCTTCATGACCGACACCGGACTGGAGGTGACTAACCTCGGCATGCAGGTATTTGGTGGCCACGGCTATATCCGTGAATGGGGCATGGAGCAGCTGATGCGCGACTGCCGCATCGCGCCGATTTACGAGGGCACCAACGGCATCCAGGCACTGGATCTGCTGGGGCGCAAGGTGCTCGGCAGCCAAGGCAAGCTGATGCTTGGTTTTACCAAGTTGGTGCATAAATTTTGCGAAGCCAATGCGCAGCATCCTCAGCTGCAGACCTACGTGGCGCAGCTGGCGGGGCTCAACCACAAGCTGGGCGAAATCACCACTCGAATCGGAATGGCCGCGATGAAGAACCCGGACGAAGTGGGCGCGGCGTCTGTGGATTATCTGATGTACTGCGGCTATCTGATCCTCGGCTATTTCTGGCTGCGCATGGCGGTGGTGGCCCAGGGCAAGCTGGACGCAGCGGACGGTGATACGGCGTTCTATCAATCGAAGCTGACCACCGCCGAATTCTACTTTGCCCGACTGTTGCCACGCACAGCCGCGCATAAGGCCGCAATTGAGGCGGGAAGCTCGAGCCTGATGAAGTTGTCGGCGGACCAGTTCGCCTTCTAGTCCGTTCGCTCTGTTTGAGCCCGCCATGTGCGGGCTTTTTTATATCTTGTTGGCGGCTCGGCAAATCGCATTCTGAGAGTTTGAATGCGAAGCTAATGCTGACTTCGCGGTCATGGTGAGAATTAATTGGTCAGATTGGGACGCTTCGGCCAATGGTTGGTCTTCAGTTAGACTCGCCGAACTGCTGCGGCCAAACCGGCCGGTGATGAGTTTTCTGCGAGGTCCTTTTCCATGGCTGACTACAAAGCGCCGCTGCGTGATATGCGTTTCATCCTGAATGAAGTCTTCGATGCACCAGCGCTTTGGCAGACGTTGCCTGCACTGGCCGAGGTCGTCGACGCAGAAACCGCCGATGCCATTCTTGCGGAAGCGGGTAAGATCACCGCCAACACCATCGCACCGCTCAATCGCAGCGGTGACGAAGAGGGATGCCACTGGACCGAAGGCGCGGTCAGTACACCTGCTGGCTATCCAGAGGCTTATCGTCTATATGCCGAAGGTGGCTGGGTGGGTGTCGGTGGCGACCCGGCATACGGCGGCATGGGCATGCCTAAGGCGATCTCGGCTCAGGTCGAAGAGATGATGAACTCCGCAAGCCTGGCGTTCGGTCTCTATCCGATGTTGACGTCCGGCGCTTGCCTCTCGATCTATGCACATGCCAGCGAAGAGCTGAAGCAAAAGTACTTGCCAAATATGTATGGCGGCGTCTGGGCGGGCTCGATGTGCCTGACCGAACCGCATGCGGGCACTGATCTGGGCATCATTCGGACCAAGGCCGAGCCCCAGGCAGATGGTTCCTACAAGATCAGTGGTACCAAGATCTTTATTACTGGGGGTGAGCACGACCTGACCGAGAACATCATCCACTTGGTCCTGGCAAAATTACCGGACGCGCCTGCAGGCTCGCGCGGTATCTCGCTATTCCTGGTGCCCAAGCTGATGGTCGAGGACGGCAGCCTAGATGAGCGCAACAGCCTGAGCTGCGGCTCTATTGAGCACAAGATGGGCATTCAGGCGTCGGCTACCTGTGTGATGAACTTCGATGGTGCCACTGGCTGGATGGTTGGCGAGCCGAACAAGGGCCTGGCGGCGATGTTCACAATGATGAATTACGAGCGCCTGGGCGTTGGCATTCAGGGGCTTTCCACGGGCGAGCGCTCGTACCAGAGCGCCATCGAATACGCGCGCGAGCGTATTCAGAGCCGCGCACCGACCGGCCCGGTCGAGCAGGATAAAGCGGCCGATCCGATTATCGTGCACCCTGATGTTCGCCGTATGCTGCTGACTATGAAAGCGCTGAACGAAGGCGGGCGAGCCTTCTCCAGCTATGTCGCGCTGCAGCTGGACATAGCCAAGTTCAGCGAAGATGGTGAGGCACGGCAGCGTGCGGAAGCGCAGGTGGCGCTGCTGACACCGGTAGCCAAAGCTTTCCTCACGGATATGGGCCTGGAAACAACGCTACACGGGCAACAGATTTTCGGAGGTCACGGCTTTATCCGCGAATGGGGCCAGGAGCAACTGGTGCGCGATTGCCGCATCACTCAAATCTATGAAGGCACCAACGGTATCCAGGCGTTGGATTTGCTGGGTCGCAAAGTGGTGGGCAGCGGCGGCGAGCTTTACAACGTCTTCGCTGACGAGATTCGAAGCTTTTGTGCCGCGGCAGGTTCGGAGCTTTCAGAGTTCGTCGCACCGCTTGAGACCGCCCTAGAGAATCTTGATGAGCTGACGGCGTTCGTACTCGATAGCGCGAAGAACAATCCCAACGAGATCGGCGCCGCCTCGGTGGAATATCTGCATGTGTTCGGCTATACGGCTTACGCCTATATGTGGGCGCGGATGGCGGCTGCTGCGTTGGGCAAGGAAGGTAAGGATGATTTTTACGCCAGCAAACTCGGGACGGCACGCTTCTACTTTGCGCGATTGCTACCACGTATCCACTCGCTGAGCGCATCAGTCAGGGCGGGCAGTGATTCGCTGTACTTGCTCGACGCCGCGCATTTTTAAGTTGATTAATCCGTACAGGCACAATGAAATTAATTAGCCATGTATGGGAACGCTGCGCCACTACACCAGTCATAGCTCTGCACCGTTTGTAGTTAATCACTTACAAGCTTGAGCCAATGGACGGTTCCTTGTAAGCAATTACTTACAGATCGTGGGGCAGATGGCTACTACAGCTGCGTTCGACCGCTCGGTAGTCTTTCGCATTACAGACGCCGCGTATGGAAGCGCACACAAGAATACGGAAGCGTAGAGGAACGACGCCAGGATGGCGCAGGTCACGGATGTCAGGATTCAGTCTGCAAAGGCCCCGCTTCGGCGGGGTTTCTTTTTATTGCCCAAACCATGGTTCGTGGATTGATGTTCCTTTGTGCTGCGTCGCTCATCGCGCGCTCATGAGCGATCGTCAGGCCGGCATGCACACGCCAGTGCCGCCAAGCCCGCAATAACCGCCGGGATTCTTCGCCAAGTACTGCTGATGGTAGGTCTCGGCATAATAGAACAACGGCGCCTCGGCGATTTCCGTCGTAATGTTGCCGAATCCCTGTCTTTCCAGTTCTGCCTGGAAGCGCTCTTCGCTCGCTCGCGCCTGATCTAGCTGAGCAGCATCGAAGCAATAGATCGCCGAGCGGTACTGGGTACCGATATCGTTGCCCTGGCGCATGCCTTGGGTCGGGTTGTGCGCCTCCCAGAACAGCTTCAGGAGCCCGTCGTAAGTTATTTCCTGCGGATCGAACACAACCAATACCGCTTCGGTATGTCCGGTAAGGCCAGAGCAAACTTCTTCATAGGTGGGGTTCGGTGTGTGGCCTCCGGCGTAGCCCACTGCTGTTGTCCAGACGCCAGGCTGTTCCCAGAAACGCCGCTCCGCTCCCCAGAAACACCCCATGGCGAACAGCGCCTGCTGCAGATGAGCTGGGAACGGTGGTTGCAGGGGATTGCCATTGACGAAGTGGGCCGCCGGAACAGGTACCGCCGCGGCGCGACCGGGCAGGGCTTGGCCCGCATCGGGAAGAGCCTGTTTGTGAACGAGAATTTGCGAGCGCAGGGTCATGATGGTCCTCGAGCCTGATAGTCGTAAGGGCTACTGGAAGCCTAGGCTACCAAGAGGCAAAACCAAAGCGCCTTTGCGTAAGCGGTGGGCTGACGAAAGGATCAGCTCCAGTGCGGGTAACGTCGGAGCGAATTGACCAGCAGGTTGCTGGGGATGGGCTTGTCGAACAGATAGCCCTGGCCGATATCGCAGCGCTGATGACGCAGAAAGGTCAGTTGCTCGGTTGTCTCGATGCCTTCTGCTACAACCTTCAGGCGGAGGTTGCGAGCCATGGCGATCACAGCCGAGGTGATTTCGATATCGTCCTGGTTGCCCGGAATGTCCTTGATGAAGCTCCGGTCGATCTTGATCACGTCGATGGGGAATTTCTTCAGATAACTCAGCGACGAATAGCCAGTGCCGAAATCGTCCATCGCCAGCGTCACACCGAGCGCCTTGAGGCCGATCAGCTGTTGACGCGTCTCCTCGGTCGCATCGAGCAGCAGGCTCTCAGTCAGCTCCAATTCCAGAAAGCCTGATGGCAACCGCTCTTCGAAAAGAATCGCGGCGATGGATCCGACGAGGTCCGGATCGGAAAACTGCTTGGGCGACAGGTTTATTGCCATTTGCGGTGTGCCGATGCCTAGTGCAGCAAGCTGCATACCCATCCGGCAGGCCTCACGTGCAACCCACTTGCCGATAGGAATGATTAATCCGGTTTCTTCGGCAACGCTGATGAACTGGTCCGGGCATATCATGCCCTTTTCCGGATGATTCCAACGCAGGAGTGCCTCTAGCCCCTGCAATCGGCCGGTGCGCAGGCAGAGCTTTGGCTGATAGAACACTTCGAGCTCGTTCTGCACCAGCGCACGGCGCAGGTTGTTCTCCACGAACAGTTTGTAGTTGGCCTCGGCGTGCAGCGCTTCGGTGAAGACCTGGACCTGATTCTTGCCGTTGGCCTTGGCTTTGTGCAGCGCCTGGCCGGCGTGCTTCATCAGCGTCTCCGGGTCGCGGCCGTGTAGTGGTGCGCAGGCCAAGCCCAGGGACCCGCTTACGCTGATCAGCTGCTTATCGACGAACAGCGGTTTGTCGAGGATGCGCAGCACCTGATTCGCCAAACGCAGGCCTTCTTCGAGGTCCATGTCATCAAGCAGTAGGGCGAATTCATTACTGGCGAAGCGGGCCAACACGCTGTCACGGTTCAAACTGTTACGCAGACGTCGTGCGAGGCTGGTCAGCAACTTGTCGCCGGTCTGATGACCCAGGCTGTCGTTGATGCGCTTGAAATTATCAATATCAACCAGCAACAGGCACAGCTGCGGATCCTTGTTGTGGGCGAAACGCTCTTCGATGCTGCGGATGAAGAACGGGCGATTGCCGAGGTTGGTCAGGTTGTCCGTGTAGGCAAGGCGCTCGATATGCTGCTGCGCCAGCTTGCTGTGCGTTACGTCTTCGTAAATGCCGATGTAATGCGTTAGCTCACCGTTTTCGCCGAACACCTTGGATATCGACAGCTGTCCCCAGTACGGCTCCATGTTCTTGCGCCGACTACGAAACTCGCCCTGCCAGCTGTTGTTCTGCGCCAGGTTGGATGACGTATCGAAAAGAAGATCGCTGAGATTCTCCAGCGTCGTCAATTCGGTGAGGCGACGCCCTCGTACTTCGTCGGCGGAATACTGAGTGATGGCGGTGAAGCTCGGATTGACGTAATCGACCACGCCGTTCCTGTCGACCAGAATGAAGGCGCTCGCGCTCTGCTCGACCGCACGCTGGAACAAGTGCAACGTATGTGTGGCGCTGAGTCTCTGCTGGTTGGCCAACACCTGCGCGTACTGGTCGGCGAGTTCGCCCACGAATGCCACTTCGTCGACATGCCAAGTACGTGCGCAACCGGAATGCTCCAGACAGAGTACGCCGATTACCTCACCGCCGACGCGAATGGTCGCATCCAGGATCGAGGTGATTCCGCGCGGCTTGAAGAAACTATCGGCTAGCTCTTGGGTGCGTGGGTCTTCCAGAACGTTCGACGCGTCAATGGCACGGCCGCTGTGCAGCGCGTCCATGTACCGGGGGCAGGTCGATATGTCCAATGCCGACGGGTATTCGTGGCTATCGTTGTCGCGCCGGTACGCAGCAACGGCTTCCAGCTGGTTGCCGTTCAGGTGCCAGATAGCGGCTCGTGAAATTCCGTAGGCTTCGCTGGCGGCCTGGGTGATCAGCTTGGCTGCTTCAAGCTGGGGGTTGGCCGAGCTGTAGCGGTGCCTGGCTAGGCGTACGATCAAGCTCTGCTGAGCTCGTGAACGAATCAAGTGTTCGAGATGTACGTCTTGGGCTTGCTGATATAAATCCGCTGACGGCTTGAGCATTGAGTCCGGTAATTCCGGTGCCGCGGTTGTTCCAATCGAATACGGTTCGACGACCAGGTAGCCGCGGACCAATTCTCGCCCATACTGCTGACACGTTTCCCCAATCTCCAGCAAATCCAGCGGGCCATCGATCGCGTGCAGGCAATAACGGACAGAATAATGGCCCTGAATGGCCAGTTGCGCCTGGATTACATCGTGCATCTGCAGGCGCACCTGCGGTTCCATCAAGCTGGCATAGGGCGAATCGATCAACGAGCAGAGCTCATGAGCCGGTTGGCCCAGGTATCGTTCACAAACGGGGTCCAGGTAAAGCAATGCCCAGCTGGACTCATTCAAACGCTCGAAACGCAGCATCCCGAGCCTTGAAGGCACTGGCAACTGCGTCACAACCTCGGTCGCCAAACGGCTGGCGGCATCGGTATGTATTTTCATCGAGCGGTTTGCTTCCAGTATGCTGCGTGAATCGCTTCGTTAGCCCAGTTTAGGCGCCTTTGATGGCGAAGCGATGGCTAAATAATATTAATCATGGCAAGGGTGCATCATGCAGCAGGGACTGACAAGTCGGCTTTCGAAGTTACTGTTGATCTCGGTTTTTCTAATTGCCAGCTTGCCGCTGCAAGCTGATGAATCGAACACCTTGGGCTCCGACGAACCGGCGAGATATCTGGCCGAACTCAAGGCGCTTTATCTTACCTCGGATGAGCGAAAAGCCCTGCTTGCCCACAGTAACGCTCTGCTTGAATCCTATGGGCTGCGAGCGGCCTACCAAGTCGGTCAGGCCAATCCGCAGGATCTCGATTATCGCCTGAGCGTGGGTGCGCCCGGTGAACTGCGTATCCGCGAAGAACGGCGCGACGCGCACGGCAATATCGCCGTGCGCAACCGCAGTCTTTCGGTTTTCGGTATGGATCCCTATCTTCAATATCAATGTCCGTCTGATGGCGTCGTCTGCGTCTTCACCAGCCCGACAGACGGTGATCCCTGGTTAACTATTCTGCGCGATCCCGAAGGCGCCGAAGCGCTGGCAAAAGCGTTGTCGTTCCTGTTTAGAAATCTGCAGAAAGGGTAGGCAGGTCTCTCATCTGCAAATAAAAGCGAAAAGCCCCAAGCTTTGAGGCTTGAGGCTTGAGGCTTGAGGCTTGAGGCTTGAGGCTTGAGGCTTGAGGCTTGAGGCTTGAGGCTTGAGGCTTGAGGCTTGAGGCTTGAGGCTTGAGGCTTGAGGTAAATAGCCCTGCCGGATGGCAGGGCTATTTAGCATCAAACTACAGCAGCATCGTGCGGATATCTGCCAGCAGCTCAGACAAACGCTTGGTGAAGCGCGCTGCCGCGGCGCCATTGATAACGCGGTGATCGTAGGACAGCGACAGCGGCAGCATCAGGCGAGGCTGGAAGGCCTTGCCATCCCATACCGGCTGCATGGTTGCCTTGGAAACACCCAGAATCGCCACTTCCGGTGCATTGACGATCGGCGTGAACCCAGTACCGCCAATGTGACCGAGGCTGGAGATGGTGAAGCAGGCACCCTGCATGGCATCTGGCGAAAGCTTCTTGGTGCGCGCCTTTTCGGCGAGCTCCGCCGCTTCGCCTGCAAGCTGCAACAAGCTCTTCTGATCGACGTTCTTGATTACCGGTACCAGCAGGCCGTCCGGCGTATCCACCGCAAAGCCGATGTGCACGTATTTCTTGCGGATGACCGCCTTGCCGCTCGGAGCCAGCGAGGCATTGAACTCCGGCAGTTCCTTGAGCAGGTGTGCACAGGCCTTGAGCAATAGCGGCAGCACGGTCAGCTTGACGCCGGCCTTCTCTGCGACAGCCTTTTGCGAAACGCGGAAAGCTTCCAGCTCAGTGATGTCGGAAGACTCAAACTGGGTGACATGCGGAACATTCAGCCAGCTTCGATGCAGGTTGGCGGCGCCGACTTGCATCAGGCGAGTCATCGGGACTTCCTCGACTTCGCCAAACTTGCTGAAGTCCACCTCCGGGATCGATGGGATGCCCGCGCCGCCGGTAGCACCCGCCGCAGCCGGCGATTGCTTGGCTTTGTTCATCATGCTCTTGACGTAGGCCTGGACATCTTCTTTGAGGATGCGCCCCTTCGGGCCGGTGCCTTGAACGTCAGCCAGTTCGACACCGAACTCGCGTGCAGTCATGCGTACCGCCGGGCCGGCGTGTACCTTGGAGCCAGCCTTGCTTGGACCACTCACTGCCGGAGCTGGAGTGGCGGCCGCCTTGGCTTCTGGTACGCCCTGCTTGTTCGGCGCGACCGCTTGCTGCTGCGGTGCGGCTTCCTGAGGCTTTGCCTCGGCTTTCTTTGCCGGGGCCGCGCCTTTCACCTTCAGCGTCAGGATCAGGTCGCCGGTCTTGGCTTCGTCGCCCACCTTGATCGATAGCGACTCCACGACACCAGCCTTCGGCGCAGGAATCTCCATGCTGGCCTTGTCGGACTCGAGGGTAATCAGCGACTGATCCGCTTCTACGGTGTCGCCAGCCTTGACCATTACCTCGATGACGCTGGCGCTGCCGCTGGAGCCGATATCCGGGATGCGAACTTCTTCCACAGACTCGCCAGCGGGTTCTTCAGCCGCCTGCTCGGTCAGCTTTTCCTCAGGGACGCTCTGCGTCTGGCTTGCCGGTGCGCTGCTGGCCTCTGCCGGCTTGCTTGCTGCCGCGCCCTTGAGAATCAGGATCAGATCGCCGGTACCGAGTTCGTCGCCCACTTTGACCGAGATGCTCTCGACTACGCCAGCCGCGGGAGACGGAATCTCCATGCTGGCCTTGTCCGATTCGAGCGTGATCAGCGCTTGTTCGGCCTCGATGGTGTCGCCGGCCTTGACCGAGATCTCGATGACACTGGCTTTACCGGAAGAACCAATATCCGGAACCTTGATCTCTTGCGATTCGCCTTCATCGGCCGAAGCCGAAGGATTTTCATCGCCCAGAGGGGTCGGTGCTTCAGCTTCATCGGCGGGGCCGCCACTGCTCGCGCCGGCCTGCTCGGCGGCGGCTTGCGCCGGCGCCTCGCTGCTTTGTCCGTCTTCGCTTTCCAACTCGAGCAATTCGTCGCCTTCTTTCAGGCGGTCGCCGAGCTTGACCTTCAGGCTCTTCACCACGCCCGCCTTGGGCGCAGGGATTTCCATGCTGGCCTTGTCGGACTCGAGCGTCAGGATGCTCTGGTCGGCTTCGATACGGTCGCCGACCTTGACGAACAACTCGATTACTTCACCCTCACCGCTGCCGATGTCGGGTACGCGTATGGTTTCACTCACAATAGGTTCTCCTGTGCGCACGCAGCATCAGCAATCCAGCGGATTGCGCTTCTCGGGGTCGATACCGAACTCGGTGATGGCCTTGGCCACGACTTTGCGTTCGATGGCGCCGCGATCGGCGAGTGCCTGCAGCGCGGCGACGGCGACCCAGCGACGGTCGACTTCGAAGAAGTCACGCAGCTTGGCGCGCGAGTCGCTGCGGCCGAAGCCGTCGGTGCCCAGTACCTGATACTCACGGGACGGCACCCACTGACGGATCTGATCGGCGAACAGCTTCATGTAGTCAGTGGAAGCAATGACAGGACCTTCGCGGCCTGCCAGGCACTGCTCGACGTAGCTCTTGCGTGGCTCCTCGGTCGGATGCAAGCGGTTCCAGTGGCCTACCGCCAGGCCATCGCGGCGCAGCTCGTTGAAGCTGGTGACGCTCCAGACGTCGGCGCCCACGCCCATCTTGGCGAGAATCTCCACTGCGGCACGTACTTCGCGCAGGATGGTGCCGGAGCCCAACAGCTGCACACGGTGCTTGAAGTCGCCCTTGGCTTCTTCGAGCAGATACATGCCTTTGATGATGCCATCCTCAACGCCCTGCGGCATCGCTGGCTGCTGGTAGTTCTCGTTCATCACGGTGATGTAGTAGTAGACGTTCTTCTGCTGCTCCATCATCTCGTGCATGCCGTGATGCATGATCACCGCCAGCTCGTAGCCGTAGGTGGGGTCATAGCTGCGGCAGTTGGGGATGGTGCTGGCCAGGATGTGGCTGTGACCGTCCTCGTGCTGCAGGCCTTCACCGTTCAGCGTGGTGCGTCCAGCGGTGCCGCCCAGCAGGAAACCGCGAGTCTGGGCATCGCCAGCGGCCCAGGCCAGGTCACCAATGCGCTGGAAGCCGAACATCGAATAGAAGATGTAGACCGGCAGCATCGGCTGGTTGTAGTTGCTGTAGGCGGTACCCGCGGCCATGAAGGACGAGAATGCGCCGGCCTCGTTAAGGCCTTCCTGCAGAATCTGGCCGTCCTTCTCTTCGCGGTAGTACATCACCTGGTCGCGGTCTACCGGCTCGTACAGCTGCCCTACCGGGGAGTAGATACCCAACTGGCGGAACATGCCTTCCATACCGAAAGTACGCGCTTCGTCGGCAAGGATCGGCACGATGCGCTTGCCCAGGTCCTTGTCCTTAACCAGTTGCGAAAGGATCCGGCCGAAGGCCATGGTCGTGGAAATCTCGCGATCGCCGGAGCCGTCGAGTACGGCTTTGAGTGTTTCCAGCGGCGGTGTCGGGATGCTGAAGCTCTTCGGCCGGCGCTGTGGCAGCGAGCCACCGAGCTTTTCACGGCATTTGCGCAGGTACTTCATCTCCGCGCTGTCTTCGGCCGGACGGTAGAACGGCAGCTCTTCGAGCTGCGAATCGTTGACCGGGATATCGAAGCGATCGCGGAATTTCTTCAGGCTGTCGATATCGACTTTCTTGGTGTTGTGGGCGATGTTCTTCGCCTCACCGGCACCGGTGCCGTAGCCCTTGATGGTCTTGGCAAGGATGACCGTCGGCTGGCCCTTGTGATTGACCGCCTGGTGATAGGCCGCATAAACCTTGTACGGGTCGTGGCCGCCGCGGTTGAGCTTCCAGACTTCCTCGTCGGATAGCTTCTCGACGCGCTTGAGCAGCTCAGGATCGGCACCAAAGAAATGCTTGCGCACGTAGGCGCCGTCTTTGGCCTTGTAGTTCTGGTATTCGCCGTCGATCGCCTCATCCATGCGGCGCTGCATGCGGCCGTCATCGTCGACTGCGAACAGCGGGTCCCACATACGGCCCCAGATGACCTTGTTGACATTCCAGTTGGCGCCTTTGAACACGCCTTCCAGTTCTTGGATGATCTTGCTATTGCCGCGAACCGGGCCGTCCAGACGCTGCAGGTTGCAGTTGATGACGAAGACCAGGTTGTCGAGATTCTCGCGACCGGCGAGCGAGATGGCGCCGAGGGTTTCCGGCTCGTCGCACTCGCCGTCGCCGATGAAGCACCAGACGCGCTGCTTGCCTTTGGGGATGAAGCCGCGGTTTTCCAGGTACTTCATGAAGCGTGCCTGGTAGATCGCGGTGATCGGGCCCAGGCCCATGGAAACGGTCGGGAACTGCCAGAAGTCCGGCATCAGGTGCGGGTGCGGGTAGCTCGAGAGTCCCTGGCCATCGACTTCTTGGCGGAAGTTGAGCATCTGGTCTTCGGTCAGGCGACCTTCAAGGAAGGCGCGCGAGTAGATGCCCGGCGAGGCGTGGCCCTGATAGTAGATCAGGTCGCCGCCGTGCTCCTCGGTAGGTGCCTGGAAAAAGTAGTTGAAACCTATGTCGTATAGCGTCGCGCTGGAGGCGAAGGTGGAGATGTGTCCACCTAGATCCGGGTCCTTCATGTTCGCGCGCATCACCATCGCCAGCGCGTTCCAGCGGACCAGAGAGCGAATGCGGCGCTCCATGAACAGATCGCCGGGCATCTTGGCTTCGCGGGTGACAGGAATGGTGTTGCGGTACGGCGTGGTGATGCCGTAAGGAAGTGGCGTGCCGCTACGGGTGGCCAGTTCCCCCATCCGGGTCATCAGATAGTGGGCGCGGTCTTCACCTTCACGGTCGAGTACTGACTCGAGGGCGTCCAGCCATTCCTGGGTTTCGACGGGATCGAGATCTTGCATGGCTTGCTCCAGGGCGGAAAGGCTTCCAGAATCGGTTGCCTGCTTCGCTGCCGGCTTTGTGGGCCGGTGCGTCTATATGTTCTTGGATGTTGCCGGGGGTAGAACCGGGCTCTGTAGTTTTACTACAAAACGACGGCTGATTCAGCCCCCTGTGACATTCTTTCGTAGTAAAACTACAGCCGCAGCGAGTCGGCCTAGCTCGCTGTTTTTTACTTCGTGGGCTCTAGCTCGGGGTCTTCAGCTGTCCCGTAACCACCATCGGCACAAGGAACTTTATATGACTTTGCCATCACTGGTTGCATTACCGATGTCATTATTGCCATTGGTCAGCCGTGCCGAGGAGTCGTTCCTCAGTACGATACGCGACTCGTCGGAGCATGCGGCCAAGTGCTTCGGCGCATGGCCGGCTGAGCGCCGCGATGCGTTCAGCCGTGTCTGTGCATCCAGTGATTTTGTCACTGAGCAGGTTAGCCGAGATCCCGAGATGCTGCTGCAGCTGGCTGAAGTCGGGCTGCTGGAGTGTTCGCTACAGGCTGGCGAAATGCGCTCAATGCTCGCTGAAGCGCTGATCGACTGCAGCGATGAAGACAGCCTGTCGAGCATGCTGAGGCGTTTTCGCAACCGCCAGCAGGTTCGAATCATTTGGCGCGATCTGACCCGCCAGGCAGACCTCGCCGAAACCTGCGGCGACTTGACCGACATGGCCGATGCCTGCATCGATCTTGCCTATCAATGGCTTTATACACGGCACTGCGAGCAGTTCGGCGTCCCGACCGGTCGGCGCAGTGGTCGGGCGCAGCATATGGTCATCCTTGGCATGGGCAAGTTGGGCGCACGCGAGCTCAACCTTTCTTCCGACATCGACCTGATCTTCGGCTACCCGGAGGGTGGCGAAACCGTCGGCGCCAAGCGTTCGCTGGATAATCAGGAATTTTTTGTGCGCCTCGGGCAACGGCTGATCAAGGCGCTCGATGCGCCGACTCTCGACGGCTTCGTCTTCCGCGTGGACATGCGTCTGCGGCCCTATGGCTCATCCGGCTCGCTGGTGCTGAGCTTCAATGCGCTGGAGCAGTATTATCAGGACCAAGGGCGCGACTGGGAGCGCTACGCCATGATCAAGGCGCGCGTGGTCGCCGGCGATCAGGATGCGGGCAAGGAGCTGCTCGACATGCTGCGGCCGTTCGTCTATCGCCGTTATCTGGATTTCTCTGCCATCGATGCGCTGCGGACCATGAAGCAGCTGATCCAGCAGGAGGTGCGGCGCAAGGGCGTGGCGGCGAATATCAAGCTCGGCTCTGGCGGTATTCGCGAAGTGGAATTCATCGCCCAGGCATTTCAGCTGATTCACGGCGGGCGCGATCTGAGTTTGCAGCAGCGACCCCTGCTGAAAGTGCTGGCAACGCTCGCCGCGCAGGGCTACCTGCCGCCTGCTGCAGTTGAGGAGCTACGCGAGGGGTATGAATTTCTGCGTTACACCGAACATGCATTGCAGGCCATCGACGATCGTCAGACGCAAATGTTGCCAGACAACCAGATCGATCGTGACCGCGTCGCCTTCATGCTCGGCTTCGACAATTGGGAAACCTTTCATGCGCGCCTGCTGCATTGGCGCGATCGGGTCGATTGGCATTTTCGGCAGGTCATTGCCGATCCCGATGAAGACGAAAACGCCGAAGGCGAGTCGTTGGTCGGCGGCGAATGGTTACCCTTGTGGGAGCAGGACTGGGACGAAGAATTCGCCAGTCGACAACTGGCTGATGCCGGCTTTAGAGACGGCCAAGCGGCATGTCAGCGTCTCGCTACTCTGCGCAGCGGCAATCAGGTCCGAACCATGCAGCGCCTCGGGCGCGAGCGGCTCGATGCCTTCATCCCTCGGCTTCTGGCGCAGGCTGTCGAACAGGACGATCCCGATCTGGTCCTGGAGCGAGTGCTACCGCTAGTCGAGGCGGTCGCGCGTCGCTCGGCCTATCTGGTGCTGCTGACGGAAAACCCCGGTGCGCTGCAGCGGCTGCTGGAGCTTTGTGCAGGCAGCCCCTGGATTGCCGAGCAGATTGCCCGTTTTCCCTTGTTGCTGGACGAGCTCCTCAACGCCGGGCGACTATTCAGTCCACCACAGGCGCCGGAACTCGCCGCGGAATTGTGTGAGCGGCTGGCGCGCATTCCAGAGGATGACCTGGAGCAGCAGATGGAAGCGCTGCGGCATTTCAAGCTGGCGCATCGGCTGCGTGTGGCTGCCTCGGAAATCGCCGGAACCTTGCCGCTGATGAAAGTCAGCGATTACCTGACCTGGCTCGCTGAAGCGATTCTCGAACAGGTGCTGGCGCTGGCCTGGCGGCATACGGTGGCTCGCCATGGTCAGCCACGGCGGGTTGATGGTGCGCTTTGCGACCCGGCTTTCATCATCCTCGGCTATGGCAAAGTCGGGGGGCTCGAGCTAGGTCACGGCTCAGACCTGGATCTGGTGTTCATTCACGACGGCGATCCGGGTGCCGAAACCGACGGCGCCAAGCCGATCGACGGCGCTCAGTTCTTCACTCGCCTGGGGCAGCGCATTATTCATTTGCTGACGACCCAAACCACTTCCGGCCAGCTCTATGAAGTCGATATGCGTCTACGGCCGTCGGGCGTTTCCGGGTTGCTGGTCAGCTCGCTGAGCGCTTTCGAGCGCTATCAGGGCCAGGAAGCCTGGACTTGGGAACATCAGGCTCTGGTACGAGCGCGGGTGCTGGTTGGCTGCCCACAATTGGCTGCGAACTTCGAGAACGTGCGCGCCGCGGTGCTCGGGCGCTCGCGTGATCTCGAACAGCTGCGCCGCGAAGTTAGCGAGATGCGCACCAAGATGCGCGACAACCTCGGCACCCGCACCACCCAGGCCGGCGCGGCAGACAAGGCCTTCCAGGCCGACGGTGAGTTCAATCTCAAGCAGGATGCCGGTGGTATCGTGGATATCGAATTTATGGTGCAATACGCGGCTTTGGCGTGGTCGCACCAGCATCCGCAACTGCTGCGCTATACCGATAACATCCGCATTCTCGATGGGTTGGAGCAGGCCGGGCTGATGACCGGCGATGAGGTTCGGCTGCTGCAGGATGCCTACAAGGCATACCGCGCCGCAGCCCACCGGCAATCACTGCAGAAACTGCCCGGGGTCGTGAGTGGGGACCAATTTCATGACGAGCGTCGCGCGGTAATGCGCATCTGGCGTGAGCTGGGGCTCAGCTGATCTCGTCTGCAAACACAGCATTTATCGAATTCCGAGGTGGCAACAATGTCGATGGCCGATCGTGATGGTGTGATCTGGTATGACGGTGAGCTGGTTCAGTGGCGCGACGCGACCACCCATGTCCTGACTCACACCCTGCATTACGGCATGGGCGTTTTCGAAGGTGTGCGCGCCTATAACACTCCAGCCGGCACCGCGATCTTCCGCCTGCAGGCGCATACGGATCGTTTGTTCGATTCGGCGCACATCATGAACATGCAGATGCCGTACTCGAAGGAAGAAATCAACGAGGCGACCCGCGCCGCCGTTCGCGAGAACAATCTGGAAAGCGCCTACATTCGCCCGATGGTCTTCTACGGATCCGAAGGCATGGGGCTGCGTGCCAGTGGTCTGAAGGTCCACGTGATCGTAGCCGCCTGGCATTGGGGCGCCTACATGGGGGACGAGGCGCTGGAGATGGGCATCAAGGTGCGCACCAGTTCCTTTACTCGCCACCACGTCAACATCAGCATGACCCGGGCGAAATCCAACGGTGCGTACATCAACTCGATGCTGGCCCTACAGGAAGCCATTTCCGGCGGTGCCGACGAAGCGTTGATGCTGGATCCGGAAGGCTATGTTGCTGAGGGCTCGGGCGAGAACATCTTCATTATCAAAGACGGTGTGATCTACACCCCGGAAGTCACGGCCTGTCTCAATGGCATCACCCGTGGCACCGTACTGACTCTGGCCGATGAGCTGGGTATCAAGGTCGTGGAAAAGCGCATCACGCGCGACGAGGTCTACATCGCCGATGAAGCCTTCTTCACCGGCACTGCCGCTGAAGTCACGCCGATCCGCGAAGTCGATGGTCGCAATATCGGCATCGGGCGCCGCGGCCCGGTCACCGAGCGTGTGCAGAAAGCCTATTTCGATCTGGTGTCGGGCAAAACCGACGCTCATCCCGAGTGGCGTACGCTGGTCAAGTAAGCGCGGGGTCCGCTGCAAGCACGAGCCGCTCGGGCTGCTCGCGCTTGCGGCCTGAGGCCCGAAGCCTGAAGCTGCCTTTATGAATATTCTGATTGTGGGTCCCAGTTGGGTCGGCGACATGGTGATGGCGCAGACGCTGTTCGTCTGCCTGAAACAGCGCCATCCGGATTGCCAGATCGACGTGCTCGCACCTGAGTGGAGTCGCCCAATTCTCCAGCGGATGCCCGAGGTGCGGCAGGCGTTGAGTTTCCCGGTAGGGCACGGCGTGCTTGATATGGCGACCCGGCGCAACATCGCGCAGAGCCTGCGTGGGCGGTATCAGCAGGCCATCTTGTTGCCCAACTCGTTGAAGTCGGCGCTGGTACCGTTTTTTGCCGGCATTCCGAAACGTACCGGTTGGCGCGGCGAGATGCGCTTCGGCTTGCTCAATGACATGCGCAAGTTGGACAAGCAGCGCTATCCGCTGATGATCGAGCGCTTCATGGCGTTGGCCTTCGAGCCGGGCGCCGAGCTGCCCAAGCCGTACCCCAAGCCAGCATTGCGGATCGATTCCGAAACGCGTGACACTGCGTTGACGCGTTTCGGATTGCTGCTGGACCGTCCCGTGCTCGCACTTTGTCCAGGGGCAGAATTCGGTGAGTCCAAACGTTGGCCTGCCGAGCACTTCGCCACGGTGGCGGAAGCAAAGATTCGTCACGGCTGGCAGGTCTGGCTGTTCGGCTCGAAGAACGACCATCCCGTGGGTGAAGAAATTCTGCAGCGTCTGATTCCGGGGCTGCGTGAAGAAGCGACCAATCTTGCGGGCGAAACCAGCCTGGCCGAAGCGATCGACCTGTTGTCATGCGCCGAGGCGGTGGTTTCCAACGATTCGGGCTTGATGCACGTGTCCGCAGCGCTGGGTCGTCCTCTGGTTTCTGTCTACGGTTCGACATCACCGGCGTTCACACCGCCGTTGTCCGAACAGGTCGAGGTGGTGCGTCTAGGGCTGGATTGCAGCCCCTGTTTCGAGCGCACCTGCCGCTTCGGCCATAACAATTGCATGCGCGAACTGCATCCGCCGAAAGTGATCGAAGCGCTTGATCGCCTGGTTCCGCAGCCGGTTGAGGTGCGCTGAGTGAGAGTGTTGCTGGTCAAAACCTCCTCGCTGGGTGACGTGGTGCATACATTGCCGGCGTTGACCGATGCGCAGCGGGCAATGCCCGGTATTCAGTTCGACTGGGTGGTGGAAGAGGGTTTCGCCGAAATTCCCGCCTGGCATCCTGCGGTGGCCCAAGTGATCCCGGTGGCGATACGCCGCTGGCGCAAGCACCCATTGAAAACGTTGCGTTCCGGTGAATGGCAGCGCTTCAAGGTGCGCCTTCTTGAGACGCGCTACGACCTGGTTATCGATGCCCAAGGCTTGCTGAAAAGTGCCTGGCTGACCCGCTACGTCAAGGCACCTGTCGCCGGGCTGGATCGTGATTCCGCGCGCGAGCCGCTTGCGGCGCGTTTCTATGACCGCCGCTACACCGTGCCGCGCGACCAGCATGCGCTCGAACGCGTGCGTCAGCTGTTCGCCCAGGCGTTGGGTTATTCGACCCCCGAGACGGTTGCTGTTTACGGACTGGATCGCGGCCTGCTGGCTACGCCCAACGAGCAACCCTATCTGTTGTTTCTGCACGGTACTACCTGGCCGAGTAAGCATTGGCCTGAGCCGTACTGGCGCGAGCTCGCCCAGCGGATGAGCGAGTTCGGCTGGGCGATTCGCCTGCCATGGGGGAATGCTGAGGAAAAGGCACGTGCCGAACGCATCGCCGACGGGCTGCCCGGCGTCGCGGTATTGCCCAAACTGAATCTTGGCGGAATTGCCAAGGTGGTTGCCGGTGCCCGAGCCTGCGTGGCGGTAGATACGGGGCTCGGTCATCTCGCTGCCGCATTGGACGTACCCAGTATTTCTCTGTATGGCCCCACGTTGCCGGGCCGCGTCGGCGCCTATGGCCGCTCGCAGGTGCATCTGTGCGCGTCCGGCCCGAACGCTGGCAAGGGCGATCGCCACAAACCCTGTTTCGACGAGCTGCAATCCGAGCGCGTCGCCAGTGAACTCAAGGCCCTGTTGCGGTCATCGGAGACAAACTGATGCAACTGGCCTTCATTCTTTACAAGTATTTTCCTTTCGGCGGGCTGCAGCGCGACTTCATGCGCATCGCGCTGGAATGTCAGCGGCGTGGCCACACCATTCGCGTCTACACGATGATCTGGGAAGGTGAAGTACCCGAAGGCTTCGAAGTGCTGATCGCGCCGGTCAAAGCAATCTTCAACCACACCCGTAATGAACGATTCACGGCGTGGGTCGAGGCGGATCTGGCAAAGCGCCCCGTGGACCGTGTAGTCGGCTTCAACAAGATGCCCGGGCTCGACGTCTACTACGCGGCCGATCCCTGTTTCGAAGACAAGGCGCAAACCTTGCGCAATCCGATCTATCGCCGCTGGGGCCGTTACAAACACTTCGCCGAATACGAGCGAGCGGTGTTCGACCCGCGCTCCAGCACGGAAATTCTGATGATCTCCGAGGTGCAGCAGCCGCTGTTCGTCAAGCACTACGCCACGCCGGCCGGACGCTTTCACCTGCTGCCGCCGGGCATCGCCGCGGACCGTCGCGCACCCGCCAATGCGGCTGAGATTCGCGCCGCTTTTCGCGACGAGTTCGAGCTGAGCGAAGACGATCTGTTGCTGGTGCAGATCGGCTCCGGCTTCAAGACCAAGGGGCTGGACCGCACGCTAAAGGCTCTGGCGTCGCTTCCGCGCGCATTGAAAAAGCGTACGCGCCTGTTCGTGATTGGTCAGGACGATCCCAGGCCGTTCCAGCTACAGGCAAAGACCCTGGGCATCTCTGCTCATGTCGAGTACCTCAAGGGGCGTAGCGATGTTCCCCGCTTTCTGCTTGGCGCCGATCTATTGATCCACCCGGCCTACAACGAGAACACGGGTACCGTGCTGCTTGAGGCGTTGGTAGCCGGGTTGCCGGTGCTGGTGACCGAAGTGTGCGGTTACGCTCATTACATTGCCGCCGCCGACTGCGGGAGAGTGGTGCCGAGCCCGTTCGAACAGGACGATCTTGATCGCATGCTGGCCGAAATGCTGGCCGACGACGTAAAGCGCAGCATCTGGGCACGCAACGCGTTGGCCTACGCCGATAGCGCCGATCTGTACAGCATGCCAATGCGGGCGGCCGACGTGATCCTGGCGGAGCGCCCATGAAACTGATTCTTGCTGAGCCGTTCAAGTCGCTCTGGACTGATCGCGATGCCTTCGAGGCTGTCGAGCAGTTACAGGGGCAGGTCTACCGGCAGCTGGAAGGTCGGCGCACATTGCGCACCGAAGTCGATGGGCGCGGCTACTTCGTCAAGATCCATCGCGGCATCGGCTGGGGCGAGATTTTCAAGAACCTGAGCACTGCCAAGGCCCCGGTGCTGGGTGCGGGGCAGGAGTGGCGTGCGATACAGCGCCTGCATGAGGTTGGGGTGCCGACCATGACCGCGGTGGCTTATGGCGAGCGCGGCAGCAATCCTGCCACGCAGCATTCGTTCATCATCACCGAGGAGCTGGCGCCCACGGTCAGCCTCGAAGATTACAGCGCCGATTGGCTACAGAATCCGCCTGAGCCACCGCTCAAGCGCGCGCTGGTTGCCGAGGTGGCGCGCATGACCGGCACCATGCATCGCGCCGGCGTGAACCATCGCGACTGCTATATCTGCCACTTTCTTCTGCACACGGACAAGCCCATCCACGCCGACGATATTCGCCTGTCCTTGATCGATCTCCACCGCGCCCAGGTCCGCAGCCAGACGCCGCAGCGTTGGCGCGATAAGGACTTGGCCGGTTTGTATTTCTCGGCGCTCAACATCGGCCTGACCCGGCGCGACAAGTTGAGGTTTCTGCGAGGGTATTTCCAGAAGCCACTGCGCCAAATTCTGCGGGATGAGTCAGCGCTGCTGGTACGACTCGAGCGTAAGGCTATGCGCCTGCATGCGCGGAAAGAGCGCTACGGAGATGCGCTGTGAGTCAGGAGGTGCTTAATCAAAAAGCCTGTATGAGTTTCGCAGGAAAGCGAGTGGTCATCGTGCCGTGCCCTGCGCTAGGCGATGTGACGGTGTATTTGCGGCTTGCCTGGATATTCCATTGCAACGGGGCACATGTGAGTTTCTTTTCAAGCCTGCTGGCTTCAGCGCAGAATTTTTTCCCTTGGCTGCACCTCGCGCCGGATGCTGGGCTGCGGCTGCAGCAACTCGCCAGCGATCATGACCTAGTCGTCAGCTATGTGAATTGGCTGCATCGGACCGGAGAAGTCGTCGCAGATGTCATCGCTAAACCAAACATTGCCTATGTCACTGCGAAAAAATTGCCCAGCGAACTAGGGCTCGATGGGCGCGAAGTGCGGGTCGCTGATACCTTCTTTCCCGGTGCAAGCCGGCCGATTTGCCTGCAATCACGGTCTGGCTGGAATATGGTGCAATGGGTTGATCAATACGCTCAGACCGTTTTCGGACTCGTCTGCAAAGAGCCTATACATGTGGCTATCAGCAAACCGCCATGCGGTGCCTCGGTTAAGCGAGTTTCGATATTTCCAACGACGCCCGAACCGAAGAAAAACTACTCGCTTTCCGGCTTTGCGCGGCTCGCCATACGGCTGTCGCGCCAAGGTTGGGAGGTCGACTTCATTTGTGTTCCTGGCGAGCACGAGGCGATCCAGGCGAGTGTTGGCTCTTTCCCGGTTCGCTCATTCAGCAGTATCAAGTTGCTGATGGATCACTTGGCAACATGCAAGGCGGTCATCAGTAATGATTCTGGCGGCGGACATCTTGGGTCGCTGATGGGGCTGCATACTTTCACAATTACCCGTAAGCATGCCGAGTTCGTTTGGCGGCCAGGTTTCAATCCGCATAATAAGGTGGTTCGACCCTTGTTTAGCCTCAAGGTCATGGGGCGTTACGTTTGGCGCCCATTCGTGCCGGTGCGGCGCATCCCAGCCGCGCTTGCCATGCTAAAGGTAAGTAGTTAATGGCGGGCTGGATGCTTGATCCGGAATACGCTGCGCTCGCCACCGACTTTGGCAGCCTAGCTAGCGTTTTTGCGCTCAAGGGGGAGCGGCTGACACGCGATCCGCTTTCTGAAGTGATCCGGGTTGAGCGAGGCGGCGTGCGCTTCTACATCAAGCGCTACACCGGAGCGGGAAAGGGGCTGCGCCGCTATATAGGCAGGCCACGCGTAAAGGCTGAATGGCAAAATCTGAAGCTTTTCCAGCGTTGGGGAATTCCTACCGCGCCTATTGTCGCTTATGGTCTGGAACGCAGGGGAGGCGCCTTCGTTCGTGGCGCGCTCATTACCCGCGAACTCAACAATACGCTGAACTTGGCTGAGCTGGCGGCGGCACAAGACGAGCGGCTCAAGGAACCAGAGTGGGTCCGGACGATCAGTGCTCAGTTAGCTTCAGCGACCCGGATGATGCATGAGCAGGGCTTTGCTCATAACGATCTGAAGTGGCGCAATCTGTTGGTTGATCCGCAACGGCGGCTATTTTTCATCGATTGCCCGACAGGAGCGTTCTGGTGGGGAGCGCTACTTACACGGCGTATCATTAAGGACTTGGCCTGCCTCGACAAGGTTGCGAAATATCGGCTGAGTCGGACTCAGCGGTTAAGGTTTTATCTGCAGTACAGTAATCGGGCGCATCTGACAGCAGGCGATAAACGTCGCATCGGCGAAATACTGCGCTTTTTTCAGGGGCGCGAATGAGCGATGGCGTTTCTCAGGCTGAACAACTTTTCTTCGAAAGCGGTTGGTGTGCTGATCTAACTGACAGCGAGCCGAACCGGGCGCCCGGCGGGCCGAGACAATGTTCCCGGCCTAATTTTCGTGGTTTGGTGTTCTGCCTAGGGCGATACTGGCGTCTCCTAACATGGCAGCATTTTTTGTCTCAATGGAACTGGGCGCGTCATGCGTCGCGTGCATCGGAGTGGGGTGAGCCGGAGCACGCTTGTTCTCATACGCCTATCAGGGGCATTAGTCAGTGAGGCACAAGTATCACCCTCTGGCTAAGTGCCGCAATCAGAAGGAAATATGAGAATGACGCTGCGATCGTTGGCTGGCGCGGGCAGAAGCACTGCGCTGCCGCTGGAGCTCGGACTGGAAGATCATTGCCAGTTGCGGGTCGACGCATGGTTGCGCATCCTTCCAGGTCACCGCTATGTCGGGCAGGGCGAGTGCAAGGGGCGTCGTGTACTGGCAAAGCTCTTCGTCGGGGGAAAAGCTGCACGCCATTATCAGCGAGAGAAAGAAGGCGCCGCGCTTCTTGCCAACCAGGGGCTGCCCACGCCAGCGCTGCTTGCGAAGGGTTGGCGCGACGGTGATGGCGGCTGGTTGTTATTTGCCTTTCTCGAAGGTGCGCATAGCCTGTGGGACGCTTGGCGCTTAGTCGAGCACGACAATCCTCTCTCCGAGCGGCAGAAAGCTGTGCTGGGTGGTGCGCTTGGGCTGATCGCTCGTATGCACGCGCGTGGGATCTGGCAGGACGATTTGCATCTAGACAACGTGCTGCGCGCGGAGGGCCAACTGCACATAGTCGATGGGGGCGGGGTGAAAGCCGAGGTGGCCGGGCAACCTTTGTCACGACAGCGTGTGCTAGAAAATCTCGGTGTCTTCTTTGCCCAGCTGCCAGCCGAGATGGATTCCTTTATCGAAGAGTTGCTGGTGCATTACTTGCAGGTAAACAGTGAGCATGCGCTGCCGCTCGAGAGCCTGCTCGGCGAGGTTGCGCGTGTACGCCGGTGGCGCATGGCCGACTACCTGAAAAAGGTCGCCCGCGATTGCAGCCAGTTCAGCGTTCGCCGCGGAGCCAGCGGCGTGCTGGCAATGCGGCGCGATGAACAGGACGTTATGAAGCAGGCATTGGCCGATCCTGACCGGCTGATCGAGCAGGGCCAGTTGTACAAAAATGGCGGTACGGCCACAGTCGCGCGTGTCGTCGTAGGTGATCGAGCGCTGTTGATCAAACGGTACAACATTAAGGGCGTCGGTCATTGGCTCAAACGCTTCTGGCGACCGAGTCGTGCTTGGCACAGCTGGGTGGAGGGCAACCGCCTTGAGTTACTCGGCTTCGCTACCGCTCGGCCGCTGGCTGTGCGCGAGTCGCGCTGGTTCTGGCTGCGCGGTCGTGCCTGGCTAATTACCGAATTTCTTCCGGGGCGGGATATAATCGCTAGCTTTGAGCCGTACGTGGACGGCGCGCCGCCGCAAGAACAGCTTGATGCGCTGGGCAAGCTGTTTGCCGCCTTGCTGCGTGAGCGCATCAGTCACGGCGATCTAAAGGGCCATAACCTTTTCTGGGATAAAGGGCGCTGGGCGTTGATCGATCTCGATGCGATGCATCAGCACCGCAGCGCGAAGCGCTTCGCCCACGCCTATGCCAGGGATCGCGCGAGATTTCTGCGCAACTGGCCGGCCGACAGCGCGCTGTATCAATTGCTCAACCAACGTTTACCTGCGGTGCCCGGCACCAGCATCGAAGATTAAGAGGCAAATACCGTGGCATTGACGATTCTTGGCCTTTCCGGCGCCCTCAGTCATGATCCTTCCGCCGCTCTATACATTGACGGCAAGTTGATCGCGGCGGCAGAAGAGGAGCGCTTCGTGCGCGACAAGCATGCAAAGAACCGCATGCCTTACGAATCGGCGAAGTTCTGCCTGGAGCAGGCTGGTATCAAGCCGTCCGATGTCGACGTGGTGACGATTCCCTTCGCGCCGATCAGCATTTTCGAGAAGGCGCGCTGGCATTACGCTAAACGCTACTGGTACGCGCCGGATCGTGCGCTGGACGCCATTCTGTTCGGCAATCGTCGCTACTACCGGTACAAGAAGCGTATCGAGTGGTGCCTGCAGCAGCTCGGTTTCGATCTGAAAAAGATCAAGATCGAGCCAGTCGAGCATCACCTGGCTCATGCCTCCAGCGCTTACCACTGCTCAGGGTTCAAGGAAAAGACTGCAATCCTCGGTATCGATGGCAAGGGCGAATACGCCACGACCTTTTTCGGTTACGGCGAAAACGGCCGGATTCATAAAATCAAGGAGTTCTACGACCCGGATTCGCTGGGTGGCCTTTACGGCGCCATCACCGAATTCCTTGGGTTCGAGATGCTGGACGGCGAATTCAAAGTCATGGGCATGGCGCCTTATGGCGATGCCGCAAAATATGATTTCTCGCGGCTAGCCAAATTCGAGAACGGTGAGTTGGTCATCAATACCGATTACGCCAACGTGATTGGTTTCCGCCGTTACAAGGAAAAGGGCAAGGGTTACTACTTCTCGCCAAAGCTGATCGAGTGGCTGGGACCCAAGCGCGAAGGCGACATCGCGGACGATCCCTATATTCATTACGCAGCCAGTATGCAGGCGCTATTTGAAAAGCTGGCGCTGGAAATGATGGATTACTATCTCGGCGACATCATTCGTGAGACAGGCAAGATTGCTTTCGCTGGCGGCTGCGCATTGAACGTGAAGCTGAACCAGAAAATCATTGCTCGCCCCGACGTGAAGGAGTTGTTCGTTCAGCCCGCGTCCGGCGATGCCGGCACAGCAGTTGGCGCGGCGGCGTACATCTCTCATCAGCGGGGCGTACCGGTGGAAAAGATGGAGCACGTCTATCTAGGGCCGTCCTACTCCAACGAAGACATCATCGCAGCCTGCGCACGGCATCCCAGCAAGCCAGTTTGGCAGCAGATCGAAGACATGCCGCAGCGCATTGCAAAGATTATGGTCGAAGGCAACCCGGTAGCCTGGTTCCAAGGCCGTATGGAATTCGGCCCACGTGCATTGGGCGGGCGGTCAATCATCGGTTGTCCGAGCGTGCCTGGCGTGGCCAGCCGGATCAATGAGCAGATCAAGTTCCGCGAACGCTGGAGACCTTTCTGCCCGTCGATGCTCGACACCGTGGCGCCACAGATGCTCAAGGTCAACCATCCAAGCCCATTCATGACCTTTACCTTCGAGGTCAACGAGGGCTGGAAAGAGCGTGTCGGCGAAGTGGTTCACGAGGACGGTACGTCCCGCGCGCAAGTGCTCAAACGCGAATACAACCCGCGCTATTACGACATGATGCTGGAGCTGGAAAAGCTTACCGGTAACGGGGTGTCGTTGAACACGTCGCTAAATCGCCGCGGCGAGCCGATGATCTGCTCACCGACTGATGCTCTGAATATGTTCTACGGGTCGGATTTGCAGTATCTGATCATGGAAGATGTGTTGGTTGTGAAGGATAGCAAGGACTGGCATGGCAACATCTGAGCAATGGGTGCTGCAGTTCTGCCACGGCTATGACGGACCGTTCCTTGATTGCGCACGGCAATACGCTGCGCTTTTCGAAGGCACATCCTATAAGGTCTGTACCGTCTATCTCACAGGTGCGCCGAACCGGGAGGTTGAGCAAGGCTCTGCTTCCCATGAGGTGGTGTTTCTTAATTACTCCAGTCCGCAGGTGCGTGGTCTAAAGCTCAAGGCCATCCGAGATATCAGGCGGATTACGGCTTCGCGTCCATTCACGTTCTGTATTGCCCATCGTTTCAAGCCGGTTTATATAGCCTTGCTTGGAAGTAAGCTGCCAGTTATCGGTGTACACCATGCTTTTGGTGACTACGAGCGTCTTTACCGCCGCCTGTTTGCTGGCCTTTACCGCAAGCGCCTAGCATTGCTAGGTGTGTCCAATGCTGTACGCGACGACATTCGTAATGCGTTTCCCTCTTGGCCAGCAGACCGTATCGAGACCCTCTATAACCGCGTAAATCTCGACGCCATTCGTGGGGAGCTAATTACCCGTGACGCGGCGCGGCA
The DNA here is from genome assembly GCF_045999685.1 of Stutzerimonas sp. VN223-3. Lineage (NCBI taxonomy): Bacteria > Pseudomonadati > Pseudomonadota > Gammaproteobacteria > Pseudomonadales > Pseudomonadaceae > Stutzerimonas > Stutzerimonas sp. VN223-3. The sequence goes on from NZ_RBEC01000002.1 coordinate 1,110,705, forward strand.
ATTTCTTTGTCTTCCCGACAATGCTTGGGTAATAGGCAACGTGGGCCGGCTGCACCCAGACAAGGACCAGGCGACTCTGCTTCGCGGGTTCGCTAAGGCCTTGCCAGAGCTGCCGGAAGGGAGCCTGCTGGCAATAATGGGCAGTGGCAGGCTGGAAGACGCGCTCAGGCGCCTGGCAAACGACCTTGGCATCGCGAAGCGTGTGCGGTTTTTAGGGCAGATTTCTAGCGGGAGACGCTATTTCCCGGCTTTCGATATTTTCGTTCTGACCTCGGATCATGAGCCGTTTGGAATGGTGTTACTCGAGGCGATGGCGGCAGGGGTGCCTGTAATTGGGACCGATTGCGGTGGCGGTCGTGAAGTCGTTGCAAGTGATGAGCGGGTATTCAAGCTGGGCGATGACGAGGAGCTGGCAGCAGTCCTGTTACGCCAGTCGGCAGCTGATGGATTGGCAGAATTGCGGCAGCGGATGCTGGACGATCTTCAATTGCGCTTTTCAGACCAGGCGGCCTTTAGATTGTTTTGGTCGTTGCCCTTGACCCGAAATTTTCATTGAGACCGCCATGTCGGAAGAGAATTTGACTGGCTCATGGCGCGACAAGGCCAGCGCACTGGATCGCTACCGCTGGTTGCTCTTGCGTGAGCGGCACGGTGTCTTAAGTAGTGCGTTGCGCTTTATGCGTGACGCCATGAATGACTGGTTGTTTGGTGTACGAGCGAGGCGCAGTGTAGCCGACGTGGTGGTAATTGAATGCTGCGACTTCTTGTTGCTGCAGTCAGCTCCGAAAGTTATCAAGTTTCAGCGAAAGAGGCTTTTCATCGAAAGGCTGCGCGCTCGCGGGCACAGCCTGATCGAAACTGCGATCGAGGAGCGCGATGCGATTGTGCGCCAACGGCAGCTCAGAAAGCCGCCTGAGGCTGTGCCGACGCGTTATTTCGGATATGCGGCCTACGCTGAGTGGGTAGTTGAAAAATTTCAGCCAAGCATTTTACTCAACGACCGTAACGGCAGCCTATATAGCCCGTTTTTGCGGCTTGCGCTTAATCGTCGCAGCCGCCTACTGGTACAGCTGGCACACGCGACGACAGTTGAGTCGTCTCCTCGGCTGAGCATGAACGACTACGACTATTACTTTATTTTCGGGCAAAGTTCGCTGGATGCGCTACGGGCCAGGCCCTTGCGCTTCGGCGGGTCCCGGGCTGTACTTGCCGGTTCGCATATGATCGATATGGCCTACGACCTACCTCCCGCTGAGCCGGTCCAAGGGGCGGTGCTCATTCTGGGTGTCGGTCCGGATAAGGAGAAGGAGGCAGGCTATAACAATACCTACTCTATGCTGCGCGACTGGGTGCAGCAGAACCCTGAGCGTAAGGTCCTGATAAAGGCTCACCCTCGTAGTCAGGTGCCCTTCTGGCAAAGAGCGGCCGGAACCCTTCCGAATCTGACAGTGCTACCTGCCTGCTGCACTCTGTCCGACGCGCTTGCCCAGGCAAACGTTGTGATTAACGTTATGTCCAACGCGGTAATCGAGGCTGCTCTCGCATGCCGCCCGGTGCTTTTCGTCAATCTGTCTAAAGATGCCGACATCTTCCGGCAAGAAAAATTCTTTGGCTCTAGAATCCGTTCTCCTGATGCGCTTGCCAGCGAGTTCTTGCGAGTTCTTCGGGACTATCCGCAATGCTTGGAAGCGTCGGCGCGGTTTGCAAACTTCCATCTTGAACAAGGGGTGCGAGGGCTAGAGCGCAATTTAGAGTTGCTTGAGTGTCTGCTGCAGCGTGAGCCTATCCCTTATTTTTCTCTAGCAGGGCACGCGCCCTGTCAAGCCTGAACGGGCGCTAGTGTTTCATAATTCTAATCTGTTACGAACCCGATCTATGCCTTGGCCCTTTGAACACGCTTGTATTATTAACCTTGATTCCCGACCGGATCGCTGGTTGCGGACCGAGGCCAACCTGAAAAGATTAGGGGTGTCCGCGCAGCGCTTCCCTGCAGTGGCTTTCCCGCAACTAGGCGATGATCAGCCACCGTTAGAATTAAAAAAGTTTCTCCAAGAAGTGGACGGAGAGCGCAAGGATTCCGAACGCAAATTGCTTGCAACCTGGGCGTGTATGCGTAGCCATTTGGCCGTTATCGCAACGGCGAAGACCAACGGGTGGCCCCAGGTTCTGGTATTGGAAGACGACTGTTTGTTCGAGCCCTACAGCGTGAACGTGCTTAATCGGGTGGCGCGGCAGCTACGCGACCAGAACTGGGATATGTTGTATTTGGGCGGCACTATCAAAAAAGGTAGTAGCAAACTGAGGGTTTCTCCGAACTTGCTCCGTGTGACCCGCGTGCGGTTGGCGCACGCATATATCGTAAAGTCCTCAATGTACGACCGCATTCTCTGTGAAGCGCCGCGCTCCGGCCTGCCGATCGATTGGTATTATTCCGAGCGGCTTTCGCCTCAAATAAAGTCCTTGTTCGTAACCCCGCTTTTAGCTCGACAGGCCTTGAACGATATGAGCGATATCGAGCAGGTAGTGCGCAAGCCGAAGCTAAAAACACGGCAGTTCTTGCAGCGCTTATGGGCTGGTCTGCGTTACAAAGGGTGGCCGAGTTGAGTCGTTTTAGCTTTTTGACTACAGCTTGGGCAGACGAATCGATACGTAGACGTTTGTTTGTTTTGTGGCTATGCATCGGTCTGTTGTGGATGCTAATTGGTATGCAGTTGTTGCCGAGCAGCAAGCTTTACCATCAGGGTTTGATTCTCTTCGCCTGGCTTCCAGGCCTCGTGGCGTTTGTTATGTTCCGAGACGTTCGGAATGCCTGGGATCCGCTATTGCTGCTGCTCTTGCTCAGTGTTACTGCATGGGCAGGGGCCTCAATGGGTTGGGGGGGCGAAGAGAGGCGGGTCAAGGTTCTGTTCTACGTGATGCTTGCGGCCAACGCATGGGTTGCCTTGGCCTCCCTCAACGCAAAACTGTTTTGGCGCGTACTCGCATTAGGAGCTTTGGTTGGCGGCGGCCTGGCCTGGGCCGCTCTGTTTGGTCTGTACATTCTCGACGCGAGGCCTTGGCAGTTTCGTGCAGTTGCTACTGGGCATATGGATCACACTATCCTCGCATCGCATGTTATGGGTGCGCTTGGAATCTTGGGTTTGCTCTTGCGCAACGAGCTGCCTCATGCCTTGCGACGTTGGGCGTGGCTTCTGGCCAGTCTGGGATACCTTGCGTTTCTTTTGATGTCGCGAAGTAAGGGGCCGATGTTGGCCTTGGCCTGCGCGATGGTATTCGCAGTCATCTGCCGCCCGTCCAGGCGTGCGCTGTTTTGCCTCTTTATCGCTATGGCGGTATCGGTGCTCCTAACGACTCTCTTGCCCGAAGTGATGTTGCGGGGCGGCTATTCCTATAGGCCGGAGCTGCTAAGCACTGGTTATAGCCAGCTGCTACTGGGGCCATGGATAGGAATAGGGGTTGGCTCCGAATATTTGCTATCAATAGAAGGGCTGCGCGTGTCCTTCGAGCATGCACACAATCTATATCTCCACCTAGCAATCCAATTAGGGATCATTGGATTGCTGCTGTGGCTAGCTCTGCAGCTTTGCGTTCTTTACAAGGCCTTGCAGTGGCGCCATACCGATCGCGGGCTAGCGCTTTGTACTTTGTGCGCCTTTTCTGGCGTGGCGCTGTTTACTGACGGTGTCGGTCCTTGGGTTAAGCCCAGAGAAGAATGGTTTACTGTTTGGCTGCCCGTTTTCCTCTGCCTGGCTATGACTGCTGGTCTTAAAAGCGATAAGTGGCCCGGTAGTGATCGTTCCGGACTGCCTGCCGAGGATTCGGTATGAATGTGGTCTACCCTACCGGGAGCTGCAACGTTGGCGATGAGCTCAACGGTTGGATGTGGAACACCTTATTGGCGGATTTCCATGATCCCGATACTGCCCTCTTAGGAGTGGGCACGCTATTGAACCAAGAGTTTTGCAAACGTTTGGCGGATAAACGCCGTGTGCTAGTTTTCGGTACCGGAGCTGGTTACGGGTCCGTTCCGACTATTGATGCGCGTTGGAAGTTTTATGCGGTTCGGGGAGCTGGTACAGCTCGATGCTTAGGTTTGTCAGCGGATAAGGCTGTTGCGGACGCATCATATTTGCTGGCAACACTTGACTGGCAATCGATGTCGCGTCGCGAGGGGAAGATCGTTGTGGTTCCGCATCATCGATCCTTGAGGTTGCTTGATTGGAGCCGGCTTTGTGCGGAAAGTGGCCTTACGTTTGTCTCACCCCTGCTATCTGCAGATCTCTTTATGAAGCAGTTGTGCAGCGCTGACTTGGTACTTTCTGAGGCGATGCACGGCGCGATTTTGGCCGACATCGCTCGGGTTCCATGGAGAGCTTTCAGTTTCGGTCGGCATTTTAACACGGAGAAATGGCGTGATTGGGGTGACGCATTTGATTTGAAATTGGAATTAACACAATTGCATGGATTCTATGATCCTTCGTTCTATCTATCTGACAGACCTAGGTTGAAACATTTGATGCTGGGCGCTAAAGCCTTTGCTAGCAAAGGTTCTTTGGGGAAGAAGAAATGGAAGACTGTCACACCGCCAGGCTGGCCTTTAGGGAAGGCAATTAACGGAGCAGTACAGGCTCTGCGTTCGCTTGCTGCCATGGAAGGGCAACTTTCGGACATAAATATTTATCGAAGCAGGGTCGCGATGCTTTACGAACGACTCGATTCTTTGAGGCGAGATCATGGATTAGCTATTGGTGGCGTTATGTCCGGAGACCCGCTACCGTATTTAAGCAAAGGCGTAGTTCAATGATTCCACGGCGAATCCATTATTGTTGGTTTGGGAGGCGGCCCTTGCCGCTCCAGGCTAAACGCTGCATGGCTTCGTGGGCCTACCATCTGCCTGATTACGAATTGGTGCGCTGGGATGAGTCAAACTTCGATCCGGCTAGCCATCCCTTCACAGCTGCTGCGTACGCTGCTGGCCGTTATGCCTTTGTTTCGGACTATGTGCGTATGCTCGTGCTCGGTAGTTGTGGCGGTATTTATCTTGATGTTGATGTGGAAGTTCGAGCTCGCTTCGATGAGTTAATGGCGGATGAGTTCTTCATTGGTCTTGAAGACCGACAACGTTTCGCAACATCTATCATTGGTGCTGTGGAAGATTACTGGCTGCCGCAGGCAATGCTTGAATATTATGATCGAATGTCTTTCGATGATCGACACCTCGCGGAAATGGTAAATGTCAACCAAGTCAGTCGTTTGCTATTGGAGTATGGTTTTTCTGGCGAGGATAGTGACCAGATGATAAGCGCCGCGCACGTGCTGCGAATCGGGCGGCTGGCCGATGCTAAAGGAGGGGCTTCCTCTGCGGTTAAGCAGATAACTCGCCACCTTTATGCTGGAACCTGGCGTAAAAGACATGATAAAACTCTTGTCAGTCGCCTCGCGCGAGGCGCTCGTAAGCTGCCCGAGCACATAGCCGCCTGGGCTGTGTTGCAGAGATACCGGTTGGCTATCGCGCTACGGCGCTAATACGTCGTCTTTTTAGCTGGTTTGCCTCTAACTAACAAACCAAGCTTCGGAATGAGATAGCGATCTTTGCGGTCTGCCCGTATGTCTTGAAGCGATCATAAAAAGGCAAGAAACGCAGCTGGTCTATATCATATTCGCGCTCCATTAGATGGTTGGCCACCAGCGCATCGAACTCCTCTTCAGTTATGTATTCATTTAACGCGTACTGGTAGAGGAAGCCGTATTGGAAGCCTAGGGTCTCGCTATGATGAGGCGTGGTCCCGATGAAGCAGTTCTCAAGGTCGATTGCTTTTAATCCATCAAGCCCGTCTGGCCTCAACATGATATTGGCGGCCCATAAGTCAAGGTGGTAGATTCCTTGATGGTTGAGGTTGCTAATAAGGTTAAGCGCCGCTCTTACAAGGTCCGCTACTTTTTCCTTGTGGCGCCTGACCCACTCAAGTCCATGCATATGCCCTTCGAGATGCTCATAGGCCAAGAAAACTTCATCCACTAAACCCAGTCGATGCTTGAATCCATAGCCAATCAGGTTTGGAATCAGATCGGTTCTCAGGCGAGCATTCACGTTGTTGTGTAGTTCAGCCAAGGGCCAGTCATAGATGCCCGAGCGGCGTCTCAGGCCAAGGCTGACCCTGATGCGCGACGGAAGGCTCTCGATCCGCGCGGTCTTGATAAATATTTTTTGGGTGGCATTGTTATCGCAAGCTCTCGCGAGACGATGACGACCCATTTGTTGACGGGAGCTAATTAGTCCTCTAGCCATTTCAAGGACGGCCGGGGATGCTTGGTCGCCGACGGGGTAATAGGTAATGCCTCTGGCGCGTAGAGCCGGATTACTTCGGGCTGTCCATCGTCCCTGTATGTTCATTGCCGCGCGAGCCCTTGAAATACAGCTGGAAAAGTTCTGTAGCAGGAAAGCCTTTCAGCTTTCTGCGATCTAAATGGCTAATTAAATGGCGAAGGTTTCGCCTGATGTGCCACTTTGTAAGCGGGAATGCGTTGCGCTTTAGGTCCAGGAAATCTATCAGACCGAAACGACCTTCCGCCACCAGCAAGATATTGCCGACATGAAGGGAACGGAAATACAGTCGTTTGTCGTGAAGCTGATGAATGAAACTGGCCAATTCGGGTAAAAGGCGATGTATCTCGCTGGGGCTTTGCTCAAACAGTGTTTCTAACGACACGCCTGGGAGCGGTTGATAGAGGCAGCCGCTTAAGCCTTGCGCACGATCTAACCAGAACGAATCGACAACGGTAGGCGCTGCGACCCCGACGCTTTCCAGCAGCGCCGCATTTCGAGCGAAGCGCAGGGCTGCGGGGTGCAGGCGTGCCAATGCTGGATGTCGACGGGTGTGGAAGATTTTCAGGAACAGCTGGTTTTCCAATGCAACGACCTTTGGCCCCCTGCTATCTCTTTCAAGCACGGTGCCGCCAGCTAACCAGCTTTCCAATTCCTGCGCTGTTACAATCCGCATCTTGTTCCTCTAGCCGTCTCATGGTGTTGCCGAATGGCCAATTCTACCCAGCAATCCAGCCTGAAGGTGTATCTGCGGTTGCTGCACTACGTTGTCCCGTACTGGGGCTTGTTCGCCGTTAGCATGCTGGGCTTCGTGATATTTGCCTCCACCCAGCCGATGCTCGGCTATATGCTCAAATTTTTTGTCGATGGACTGAACAATCCGGACGCTAGCTTTTTCGCTTCGGTCCCCTATCTCGCCGGCTACCCTGGGCTGGCAGAGCTCAAGTTGCTCCAGGCGGTACCTTTATTAATCGTGCTGATCGCGCTCTGGCAGGGTATTGGTTCGTTTTTAGGCAATTATTTTCTGGCTAAGGTCTCTCTGGGACTTGTTCAGGATTTGCGGATAGCGCTGTTTAACAATCTGCTGACCTTACCCAATGGCTATTTCGACAACCATAACTCCGGGCATCTGATCTCGCGGATCACTTATAACGTTACCATGGTGACCGGTGCTGCCACCGATGCGATTAAAGTGGTGGTGCGCGAAGGTATGACCGTAATCTTTCTTTTTGCCACGTTGCTATGGATGAATTGGAAGCTGACGCTCGTGATGCTGGCGATCCTGCCAGTGATAGGTCTCATGGTGGTTAGCGCCAGCCGCAAGTTTCGCAAACAGAGCAAAAAAATCCAAGTTGCCATGGGAGACGTTACGCATGTCGCATCAGAAACCATCCAAGGTTACCGAGTGGTGCGTAGTTTCGGTGGTGAGAGCTATGAGAAAAAACGCTTCAAAAACGCTAGTGAAGATAACAGGCTCAAGCAACTACGAATGGTGAAGACTAACGCGGTATATACACCTAGTCTGCAGCTAGTGATTTACAGTGCCATGGCGGTCCTTATGTTTCTCGTTCTGTTATTGCGAGGAGATGCATCGGCTGGCGATCTGATTGCCTATATATCCTTGGCAGGATTGTTGCCCAAGCCAATTCGCCAACTCTCGGAAGTCAGCTCCACAATCCAGAAAGGCGTTGCTGGCGCAGAGAGCGTATTCGAGCAGCTTGATGAAGAGCCCGAGCTCGATGATGGCAAAGAGGAATGCGAGAGGGTCGCAGGTCGCTTGGAAGTGCGCGGGCTTAGCTTTAGTTATCCATCTACAGAAGCATCGGTGCTTAACGATATTTCGTTTACAGCCGAGCCTGGACAAATGGTCGCGCTAGTCGGTCGTTCCGGTAGTGGGAAGTCTACACTGGCTAACTTGATTCCGCGTTTCTATCACCACTGCGAAGGCCAAATTCTTCTTGATGGTATCGATATAAACAAGTACAAGCTTCGTAATCTGCGCCGGCATATTGCGTTGGTAACTCAGCAAGTCACCTTATTCAACGATACGGTGGCGAATAATATTGCTTATGGTGATCTGGCTGGGGCCCCGCTGGATGAGATAAAACACGCCGCAGAGGCCGCATATGCCGATGAGTTCATTGAGCAGATGCCCCAAGGCTATCACACTCAGGTTGGTGAGAACGGTGTGCTGCTTTCCGGTGGGCAGCGCCAGCGTCTGGCCATTGCACGAGCATTGCTGAAGAACGCCCCTGTTCTAATTCTCGATGAAGCAACCTCAGCGCTGGACACCGAGTCCGAACGGCATATTCAGGCGGCGCTGGATCAAGTTATGAGTGGGCGTACAACTTTAGTGATTGCTCACCGGTTGAGTACTATCGAAAAAGCCGATCTTATTCTCGTCATGGATAAGGGGCAGATCGTAGAGCGTGGCACCCATAACGAGCTCCTGACCTTGGATGGATACTATGCACGTCTACATTCCACGCAGTTCGATGATGGACCCGAGGATGCGCCCGTTGGGCAGATTTCATGATGTTTTTAGCCGGCTGCGCGCTCCTTGAGCAGGGCTGCATAGCCTGATCCTTGTGGGAATACCACTATTCACGCCATGTTATGATCGCGTCCGTTTTAGCTTTCGCTCCGGAGCCCTAATGAAACTATCCATGCCCCGATTCGACCAAGCCGCTATCCTGGTGGTTGGCGATGTCATGCTCGATCGTTACTGGCATGGCGGCACCACTCGGATATCGCCGGAAGCGCCGGTGCCGGTGGTCAGGGTCGATCAGGTGGAGGATAGGCCGGGCGGTGCGGCTAACGTCGCTCTGAACATCGCCGCGCTGGGTGCACCCGCGGTGTTGGTCGGGGTTACCGGTGTCGACGAGGCGCGGCAGAGTTTGATCGATAGCCTGTCGGCGGCCGGTGTCGAGGCGCATTTCCAGTCGATCGAGCATCAGCCGACGATCATCAAGCTGCGGGTGATGAGCCGGCATCAGCAGTTGCTGCGCATGGATTTCGAGGAACCCTTCGATACCGATCCGGCGGCGTTACTGAAAGACGTCGAGCAGCTACTGAGCGGTGTCAAGGTGTTAATTCTGTCCGATTACGGCAAGGGCGCGCTGCGCAATCATCAGGCCTTGATCCAGGCGGCAAAAGCACGCGGCATTCCCGTGCTGGCCGATCCTAAGGGCAAGGATTTCGAGATCTATCGTGGTGCCTCGGTGATCACGCCGAATCTCGGCGAATTCGAAGCCATAGTCGGTCATTGCGCCGACGAGGCTGAGCTGGTCGCCAAGGGCGCCGAGCTGATGCACAGCTTGGAGCTTGGGGCGCTGCTGGTAACGCGCGGTGAGCACGGAATGACCTTGCTACGTCCAGAACATTCTCCGTTGCACCTGCCGGCGCGCGCACGCGAGGTGTTCGATGTCACCGGCGCTGGCGATACCGTGATTTCGACCCTGGCGGCGGCCATCGCCGCAGGCGAGGAGCTGCCGCAGGCCGTTGCTCTGGCCAATCTGGCCGCCGGCATCGTAGTTGGCAAGTTGGGCACCGCCTGCATCAGCGCGCCTGAGTTGCGCCGCGCGGTGCAACGCGAAGAGGGTTCCGAGCGCGGCGTGATGACACTCGAACAGCTTCTTACCGCCATTGAGGATGCCCGCGCCGAAGGCGAGAAGATCGTCTTTACCAATGGATGTTTCGACATTCTGCACGCCGGCCATGTGACCTATCTTGAGCAGGCTCGTGCTCAGGGTGATCGTCTTATCGTCGCGGTCAATGATGATGGATCGGTGAGCCGTTTGAAGGGGCCGGGCCGGCCGATCAACTCTGTGGATCGGCGCATGGCTGTGCTGGCGGGCCTCGGCGCGGTGGATTGGGTTGTCTGCTTTGCCGAAAATACACCGGAAAACCTGCTGGCGCAGGTCAAACCGGATGTACTGGTCAAAGGCGGCGATTACGGCGTCGATCAGGTAGTTGGCGCCGACCTGGTCACCGCATATGGCGGCGTCGTCAAGGTGCTGGGATTAGTTGAGAACAGTTCCACCACCGCGATAGTCGAGAAAATCCGTAGTCGCTGATTTTGGCTCCGCGCCTGGCCCAGGACGGTCAGGCGCATCATGTATACGTTTACCGAGATGCAACCACAGTAGTCGTACCGATCCAGTCCCGCCAGCGTATCCGTTCGTCTCTGACGACCCATTCATCTTGGGCGGCAAAACTCTCCGACAACCATAGGCCGCGCGTGCTGGCGGGCACCGGTTGGCCTTTACGCAGGGTCAGCAACGCTGCCATTGGTCGTCCTTGCTGTAGCGGAATCAAATAAAGGTCGGGACGACTGCGATCCAACTGCGCAACCAGCTTGCCGTCATCGAGGCGTTCATCGACGTGGAACAGGCTCAGTTCCCGTGTCTCTTTCGGTAGTTCCAGGCGCATGTCGTAGACCAGCTGCAGCGATGCGGTGGGCAGATGTACATAAGCCCGAGGCCGCTCCATCAGGGTCATCTGTCCGCATTGCACTGGCTTGGCCGATCCGGACAACGAGGTCAGATTGAAATGCACCGCCTCGCGATAGCGCAGGCTGTCCTGGTAGGGCGCGGGTAGCCATATGTCGCCGAAACGCCCAGCGAGCCAGCCTTCCGGTGTTTCCAGAAGACATTCTTCGGCTACTTCCTGGATCGCAGTGAGCAGTGGCAGGCTGAGTTCGTGCGCCGGCACATAACCGGAAATAAGTTTGAGAACAACATCGCCGCGGTCCAGCCTTTGTTGTCTCACCAGCACCCAGTATTCCTGGCCTTGCCAGCAGAGAGTCAGGCGTACCGAAACGCCGAGGTTTGCCAGTTCGATGCTGAAGCGGGCCGGGTCGTCGACATCGGCTGGCCGGCGGCGCTCAAGCATTTCGCTGAAGTTCAGCGGTCTGCCGAGGCTCTGGTAACGCAGTCCTTCCGGGCTGGCATCGACGAGTACCGGCAGGGTCTTGAATACGGTGGGGTTCTTGCGGATCAGCACGCGCGGCATTCGGCTCCTCCTTGCGTCGGGGTCGGCCGTAGGGCCGTCGTTATTGTTGTTGGGATAAAACGGCTGCAGCGGTATGCACGTTTTCTGACAAGTGCTGCGGGTTAATGGTGCCAATAATGGCTGCGGCCACGCCCGGATGCGCGAAGAGTAGTTCGAAGCTGAGCCTGACCGGATCCTCGCGTGCTTTCAGGCAGGCATGGCCGCTAGCAAGGGCTTTTTTAACCAGGACGCCTTTGCTGTGGGTATGAGCATAGTCGAGCACCGGCCTTTCGCTTTGCTCGTTGAGGTTATAGGTCACCATCGCGCAATCACCCTGTTCGAGCGCGAGCAAGCCTCCCTCTACCGTCTTGCCGGATAGCCCATAGCCGAGAATCTTGCCTTCGCGCTTGAGCTCGGCAAGAGTCTGGTAAACACCGCTGTGCTGGAGAATGTCGAGGTCATGTCCGTCCGAGTGCACCAGAACCAGATCGATGCGGTCGGTCTGCAGTCGCTTGAGGCTGCGCTCGACTGAGAGGCGGGTATGCATAGGCGAAAAATCGAAGTGCGACTGGCCGTCGATAAACTCTTCGCCGACCTTGCTGACGATCACCCAATGGTCGCGCTGGCCGTGCAAGAGAGGCCCCAGTCGCTGCTCGCTGACACCGTAAGCTGGCGCAGTATCGATCAGATTGATGCCCAGGTCTTGCGCCAGCCCAAGCAACTGACGTGCTTGCGCGTCATCGGGAATGCTGAAGCCGTTGGGGTATTTCACACCTTGGTCGCGCCCCAACTTGACGGTACCAAGACCCAGTGGTGAAACCATCAAGCCGGTGCTGCCGAGCGGGCGGTGCAGGTCGTGCAGTGTAGCTGTCATGGCAGAAGCCCTTCCCAGAAGGGGCCAGTTACGGCGGGACGTGGCAGCTCTGGAAGAGGCGGATGCTGCTGCGGACTGATGCCGTCTCGAGTCAGTGCGTTTTCGATGCGGTCAGCGAAATCCGGCGACAGCGCAAGCTTGGTCGGCCAGCCGACCAGCAGTCGACCCTGCTCGGCGAGAAAGGCATTGTCTGGCCGTGCTTGCGCTGACTGGGCTGGCTCGGCTCGATCGATACGCAGCGTGGCCCATTGCGCGTCGGACAGGTCGATCCAGGGCACGAGTTCTCCGAGCTCTTTCTTCGCCGCGGCGATCTGCGCCGCTTCGTCGCGCGCAACGCCGCTGGCCTCGGCCAGGTCGCCACCCAAGTACCAAATCCATTCGCCATCGGCTGCAGGATGGCTGGTGACGGTGAGCCGCGGCTTCGAGCCTCCGCCCAGGCAATGTGCATACAGTGGCTTCAGCGTGGCGGCTTTGACGATCACCATATGCAGGGGGCGCTTCTGCATCGCCGGCTGCGCGAGGCCGAGTCCGCTCAGCAATTCGGCATTGCCAGCGCCTGCGGTAAAAATAATGCGCTGCGCTCGCACGGCGCGGCCGTCGACAATCAGCCCCACCAACTCACCGCTTTCTTGAAGTGGCTCGATTTTGTCGGCTACCAACAGGCCGGAACCAGCAAGTTCCACCAAACGATGAATCAGACTGGGCACGTCCAGCACCAATTCACTGAGCCGATAGACCTTGCCCTTGAAATGCGGGTCCTGCAACGCGGGCGGCAACTCGCTGCCCTTGACCTGGCCAACCCGCGAGCGCACCGCCTTACTGGCGAAAAAGCTGGTGAGGTTGCCAGTCAGGGTGCCGGGCGACCATAGATAATGCGCATCAGATAGCAACCGCACGCCGGTTAGATCCAGCTCGCCGCTGCCGGCCAGCGCTTCACTCCAGCGCCGCGGCATGTCGGCGATGGCCTCGGAGGCGCCAGTCAGCGCGCCGCTCAAGGCGTACTTTGTCCCGCCGTGAATGATCCCCTGCGATTTCACACTTTGTCCGCCGCCGAGTACGCCCTTGTCAATCAGCAGCGTTGAGTAGCCTAGCCGGCGCAGGCGCGCATTCAGCCAAAGGCCGGCGACGCCACCGCCTACGATCAGGACATCGGTGCTGAGGGGTTCGGACATGGGCATATCTCGCCTGTAAAACTGTGAATACGGCCGGGAGTATAACCGTACGGAGAGAGCCATAAGCGCCAAGTACAAGCGGAGCGCGTAACGGGAATGCCGTCTGGGTAGATGCTTCAGCCCACCATCATTGCCCGAGCGCCAACGATCACGAGCGGGCACGGCGCTCGTCCAGCCTCCGCCGAGTTTCGCGTAAACTCCCTCCATGAATCGCACCCTCTATACCTTGCTGTTCCATCTCGCCTTGCCCCTCGTTCTGGTGCGGCTGCTTTGGCGCTCCCGCCGAGCTCCTGCCTATTCGAAGCGGGTTGATGAACGTTTTGCCGTCGGATTTCCAACATTCGAGCCGGGCGGTATCTGGGTTCACGCCGTGTCGGTGGGGGAGAGCATTGCCGCAGCGCCGATGATTCGCGAACTGAAGGTGCGTTATCCACAGCTGCCGATCACCGTCACCTGCATGACGCCGACCGGTTCGGAGCGGATCAAGGCACTATTTGGCGACTCGGTGCAGCACTGCTACCTGCCGTATGACCTTCCATGGGCGGCGTCTCGTTTCCTGCAGCGGCTACAGCCTAAACTCGCCGTGGTGATGGAAACCGAGCTATGGCCCAACCATATTCATCAGTGCGCGCGCCGCGGCATTCCCGTGGCGCTGGCTAATGCGCGATTGTCCGAGCGCTCGGCACGGGGCTATGCGCGTTTCGCTCGGCTGACCGCGCCGATGCTCGCGGAGCTCAGTTTGATTGCCGCGCAGACCGACGCCGAGGCTACGCGCTTTCAGCAACTGGGCGCGCGTGAAGACTGCGTAACGGTGACCGGCTCGATCAAGTTCGACCTCAGCGTCGACCCGACGCTGCCCGAGCGGGCCGCGCAGCTCCGCCAGCGCTGGGGTGCGGCAACGCGGCCAATATGGATCGGCGCCAGCACCCACACTGGTGAAGACGAAATTCTGTTGGCTGCGCATCGACAATTGCTCGCCGAACACCCCGACGCCCTACTGATCCTGGTGCCGCGCCATCCTGAGCGATTTGGCTCGGTGTTTGAGCTATGCCGCAAACAGGGCTTCACCACGGTTCGTCGCTCACACGATGAGGCGCCTCAGGCCGGAACTCAAGTGCTGCTCGGCGACACCATGGGCGAGCTGCTGTTTCTGTTCGCGCTGGCGGATGTCGCCTTTGTCGGCGGCAGCCTGGTCCCGACCGGCGGGCACAACCTGCTCGAGCCTGCCGCCTTGGGCAAGCCGGTATTGACGGGGCCGCACCTGTTCAACTTTCTCGACATCGCCGCACAACTGCGAGAAGCCGGTGCGCTTGGCGAAATCACCAGCGCCCCCGAACTGGCGGCTGAGATCACGGCGCTCTGGTGCGACCCGGAGCGAGCCGAGCGGGCCCGGGTTGCGGGGTACGGCGTGTTGAAAAATAATCAGGGCGCGCTGGGGCGGCTGCTGGCGGGGCTGGGGCGGTTGTTGGATTAGCGGCGAGAGTTTGGGCGGGTCAAGTCCGCCGCTGACACGTTCTGCTACTAAAGCCCCAGCTTGATTTCCTGACAGCCGGAGGAAGTTCCACGACCTGACGGCTTTCATCGAGCCATGCCGCCTGGACTTCCTTCTCCTTCTACTCGACGCGCACCGGCTGGCCGAAATTTTCCGACAGGTCCGGTGGGAGGAAATCGCTGTCTGGGTCGTAATCCGACTTGAGGTAGCGCTGCAGGTTCTCCAAATCGCCCGGGTTGAGCGTGCCTGCGGCCTGTTTCAGGCGCAGGTTGTCGAGAATGTAGTCGTAGCGGGCGTTGTTGTAGTCGCGTACCGCCGCGAACAGACGGCGCTGGGCGTCGAGCACATCGACGATGTTGCGCGTCCCCACCTGATAGCCGATGTCGGTGGCTTCCAGCGCGCTCTGGCTGGAGACGATTGACTGCCGCCGTGCCTGGACCTGCTCCACGTCGGTGTTCACCGCACGGTGCAGGTTGCGGGTGGACTCGACCACCTGACGGCGCAGGCTTTCGCGCTGCTGTTCGGTCTGTGTCAGCTGGTAAAAGGCTTCGCGGCCCTGCGAGCTCGTCAGCCCGCCGCTATACAACGGGATATTCAATTGCAGTCCAATGCTGCGCTGCTCGACGTCACCGGTATAGCGGGGGATGCCGGTAACGGCTTCGCTGCCCGTGTTGGTAAAGCCCAGGCTGTCATTGTCGCCCTTGCTGTAGCGCGCCACGGCATCGAGCGTCGGCGCATGACCGGCGCGGCGCTGGCGGAGGGTTTCCTCGGCGGCGTTCACTGCCTGGTTGCTGGCCAACAGGTCGAGGTTCTGCTGGGTGGCGGTATTGACCCAGGCGCTGGCGTCGTTGGGGGCCGGTGGCAGCACCGGCAGGCTGTGCTCGATGCCTTCCAGTGCCAGGTATTCGCGGTTGGTCAAGGTGAATAGCGCTTGGAAAGCATCGTCCACCTGGCGTTGGGCAAGCAGGCGATTGGCGCGCGCGGTGTCGAATCCGGCCTGCGCCTCGAGCACGTCGGTGCGGTCCGACAGGCCCACTTCGAAGCGCTCATCAGCCTGATCGAGTTGGCGCTGGAAGGCCGATTGCTCGGCCTTGGCGGCGGCGAGGTTATCCTGCGCGCGTAGCACGGCGAAATAAGCTTGAGCGCTCAGGCGAATCAGGTCCTGCTCGGCGATCGAGTATTCCAGTGCCGCCTGTTCGCTGATGGCTTCGGCCGCCTGCAACTGGAACCAGCGCTCGGCGCGGAAGATCGGCTGGCTCAGGGTCGCTTGATAGACGGTGCCGCTGCGCGACAGCGAGCGCGAGCCGGCATTGGTGTCGACGTCGGTGCGGGTGTTGCTCAGTTCCGCGCCGCCACTGAGGTTCGGTAGCAGGCCGGCCCGCGCCTGCGGCACGACTTCCTGTATCGCCTTGAACTGCGCACGTGCCGCGGCGAGATCGGCGTTGTTCTCAACCGCCTGCCGGTAGACGCTGACCAGATCGGTACGGGCCGAAAGCGGAGGGGTTGTCTCGGCCCAGCTCAACCCGGAGGAGGCGGCTGTTACGGCGAGTGCCAACGTGAGTCTGCGCAGCATGTGCGTCTTTCCCTGAAGCGAAGTGATGGGCAAGGCTATGCGCCGCCATGCGACCGGTCAAGCGGCTTGGCGGCGCTGTCGAGGTGCTTGACGCAGGCGATCGAACAGACGGGGCGAGACGTATCAAATGTGACCCGGCGGTCGCGTTATTCTAGGTCGGCGTGGCTTTCCCTCGAACTCTTGATTAGACTCGCTCCCGTTCTTGTCGGGGTGCCTTGAAGCGAAGGCTGAGATCGGAAAGTTCCGGATCCCGTTGAACCTGATCAGGTTAAGGCCTGCGTAGGGAACAAGATGTGCTCGCCAGTCCTCCGGCAAGCTCTCTCGGCGCCAGTTCCGGCGCACCCGATGCCCTTCACCCGCCGTGTTTTTCAGGTTCGCTCCGACAACTATCGAGGAGCCAGTCTGATGCGTGTAGAACAACAAAACCTGAGTGAATCGGCCCAGGTCGACCAGCAGTCGATCCAGCCTTTTCCGCGTTCGCAGAAAATCTATGTACAGGGTTCGCGCCCTGATATCCGCGTGCCGATGCGTGAAATCAGTCTTGATGTCACCCCTACCGATTTTGGTGGTGAGATCAACGCGCCGGTGCTGGTCTATGACACCTCCGGTCCCTACACCGACCCGACCGTGACCATCGATGTACGCAAGGGCCTGAACGATGTGCGTTCGGCCTGGATCGACGACCGCGGCGACACCGAAATGCTCGATGGGCTGACCTCGCAATTCGGCCAGCAGCGCCTGGCCGATGCCGAGCTAACCAAGATGCGCTTCGCCCACGTGCGCAACCCGCGCCGCGCCAAGCCGGGCAAGAACGTCAGCCAGATGCATTACGCGCGTCAGGGCATCATCACGCCCGAGATGGAATACATCGCCATCCGCGAAAACATGAAATTGCAGGAGGCACGCGCCGCCGGCCTGCTCACTGAGCAGCATGCAGGGCAGAGTTTCGGCGCCTCGATTCCAAAGGAAATCACCGCCGAATTCGTGCGTGACGAAGTCGCCCGCGGTCGCGCCATCATTCCCGCCAACATCAACCACACCGAGCTGGAGCCGATGATCATCGGCCGCAACTTCCTGGTGAAGATCAACGGCAACATCGGTAACTCGGCGCTGGGTTCCTCCATCGAGGAAGAGGTCGCCAAGCTGACCTGGGGCATTCGCTGGGGCTCGGACACCGTCATGGACCTGTCCACCGGCAAGCACATCCATGAAACCCGCGAGTGGATCATCCGCAACTCGCCGGTGCCGATCGGCACGGTCCCCATCTACCAGGCGCTGGAGAAGGTCAATGGCGTCGCCGAAGACCTGACTTGGGAGCTGTTCCGAGACACGCTGATCGAGCAGGCCGAGCAGGGCGTGGATTACTTCACCATCCATGCTGGCGTGTTGCTGCGTTACGTGCCGCTGACTGCCAAGCGCGTCACCGGAATCGTCAGCCGCGGCGGCTCGATCATGGCCAAGTGGTGCCTAGCGCATCACCAAGAGAATTTCCTCTATACCCATTTCGAGGAGATCTGCGAAATCATGAAGGCCTACGACGTCAGCTTCTCGCTGGGCGACGGCCTGCGTCCGGGCTCGATCGCCGATGCCAACGACGCTGCACAGTTCGGTGAGCTGGAAACCCTCGGCGAGCTGACCAAGATCGCCTGGAAGCACGACGTGCAATGCATGATCGAAGGCCCCGGTCACGTGCCGATGCAGCTGATCAAGGAAAACATGGACAAGCAGCTGGAGTGCTGCGACGAGGCGCCGTTCTACACCCTTGGCCCGCTGACCACCGACATCGCGCCCGGCTACGATCACATCACCAGCGGCATCGGCGCGGCGATGATCGGCTGGTTCGGTTGCGCCATGCTTTGCTACGTCACGCCCAAGGAACACCTCGGCCTGCCGAACAAGGACGACGTCAAGACCGGAATCATCACCTACAAGATCGCCGCTCACGCGGCCGACCTCGCCAAGGGCCATCCGGGCGCGCAGATCCGCGACAACGCCTTGTCCAAGGCGCGCTTCGAGTTCCGCTGGGAAGACCAGTTCAACCTGGGCTTGGATCCGGACACCGCGCGCAGCTACCACGACGAAACCCTGCCGAAGGACTCGGCCAAGGTCGCGCATTTCTGCTCCATGTGCGGACCGAAATTCTGCTCGATGAAGATCACTCAGGAAGTCCGCGAGTACGCTGCGCAGAACGGCCTGACCGATGAGCAGAAGGCGATCGAGGCTGGCTTTGCAGAGCAGTCATCGCGCTTCAAGGACGAAGGGTCGGTGATCTACAAGCAGGTTTAATGGACGTAACAACGCGCTGAAGGTTGGAGTTCGGACGGAAGCGCAGGGTGCGCTGTGCGTGCCTTGCGAACTGCCTCCAACCTGCATGTCGTAGGAACGAGCTTGCTCGCGAACAGCTTGAAAGCTCCGCGCAATCAGGCTTCGCGAGCAAGCTCGCTCCTACGCGGCAAATGATTTTTATCGCTTGCCTGGCTGGGTGAACTACCCGCCGGGCCACCCAACGATTTTTGAGAATCCCACCCGTGAACACGCCTGGCCGTTATTCCCCTCATCAAAGCGTCGCCTATGAACACCGTGTGTTCGGCGGTCGTGACATGTTTTCTTTGTGGTTCTCCCTGGGCATCGGCCTGATGGTGCTGCAGCTCGGTGCCTTGCTGGCACCGGGTCTGGGCATGAGTGGCGCGTTGCTGGCAATCGCTTGCGGAACCGCAGTCGGCGTGTTGCTGTTGGGGGCGGTTGCGGTGATCGGCACCGATACCGGCCTGTCATCGATGGCTGCGCTGAAGCTCTCGCTGGGCAGCCGCGGTGCAGTGCTGCCAGCACTGCTGAATCTGGTTCAGCTGATCGGGTGGGGTGCGTTCGAGATCATCGTCATGCGCGATGCGGCCAGCCTACTGGCGACTCGCGCATTCGGTGAGGACAGCCTGCTGAACAGTCCTGCGTTGTGGACGTTGTTCTTCGGTAGCCTCGCCACGCTGCTGGCGGTTACCGGTCCGCTAACCTTTGTGCGCCGTATCTTGCGCAAATGGGGCATCTGGTTGCTGCTCGGCGCCTGTGCCTGGCTGACTTGGAATCTGTTCGACAAGGCCGATTTGGCCGCGCTCTGGGCGCGTCAGGGCGACGGCTCGCTGCCCTTTGCCTTGGGATTCGATATCGCCATTGCCATGCCGCTGTCCTGGTTGCCCCTGATTGCCGATTACTCGCGCTTTGGCCGGGCTGCGGTACGCGTTTTCGGCGGCACCGCGCTGGGGTTCTTCGTCGGTAACTTTTGGCTGATGAGCCTAGGCGTGGCATATACCCTGGCGTTCGCTGAGGGTGGTGAGGTCAACGCTTTGCTATTGGCGTTGGCGGGCGCGGGACTGGGTATCCCTCTGTTGTTGATACTGCTCGACGAGTCTGAAAACGCCTTCGCCGATATCCATTCGGCAGCGGTGTCGGTCGGCGTCCTGCTGCCGTTCAAGGTCGAACGGCTCGCGCTGGCGATCGGCGCGGTCTGTACGCTTATTGCCTGGTTCGCGCCACTCGCCGAGTACCAGAACTTCCTGCTGTTGATCGGCTCGGTGTTCGCGCCGTTATTCGGCGTCGTACTGGTCGATCATTTCATTCTACGGCGCCGAGGCCGCTTGGCCGCTCCAGCTGGCGCGTTACGCTGGGAAACCCTGTTGGCCTGGGGCTGCGGAGCGGTCACTTATCATGTGCTCGCTAACGCCTGGCCGGAAATCGGTGCCAGCTTGCCGGCGCTGTTCCTGTCCGGCGGACTGCTGCTGGTGCTGAGCCGTTTCGGTCGCGTTACGGCAAGTATTCCGGTTTCAGAATCGCACTGAGTTCGGCGTAGGGGATTTCCAGCTCCGGATGGCCGCTCGAATACGGCGCGATGCTGTATACGTCGTATTTGAGTAGCACCTTGTCTCGCAGCAGGGCGACGTTGGCGGTCTGTTGGAACGGCCATTGCCGGCTGAATGCAGCGTCGTGCTGGTTTGCCAGCAACCAGCGCTGGTGCGCTTCTGCAGCAACACGCCAGAAGCTGCCTTCCTTACCCGGAAGTAGCACATCGGCGAGTTTTAGCTCACGATCCTGCTTTCGGTCATAGTTGATGAAACCGCGGCCTGGCATGCCGTGGGCCCCGCCGGTGTATAGATAGCTCGACAACTCGACCACCACCAGCGATCCATGCTGGTCACGCAGCTTGGCCTGCAAATAACTGCTCCAGCCGCTCTGCGCGCTACTTAGAAAGTCTTCTTGGTAGCTTTCCAATGTTGCTGGAATTCGGGCGTCCGGGCTGTTGACGGTCATCTTGCGCAGCCGCTCGTCGATCAGAGCGTTCAATTCCGGCTCCTCGGCAAACAGTTGGGTATCGATGTTCACAAGCGGGCAGTTATCGTCCTGTTTCGGACAACCGACGGGGCGTTGCTCGCTGAGGATCTGCCGGACCTCGACAGGCGGCTCGCCGCCGAAGTGTTGGCATGCGCCAAGTAGCAGGCTGAACGTCGCCAATGCGAGAGCTTTGTGAAAAGGCATCAAGGGTTTCGTGGCTCTTGTGGTTATTACGGTGCGGATTCGAGTGCGAGCGGGCCATGAAGTTCGTAAACGAGTCGCTGGGTGATTTTTCCCTGTGCGAGTGGTCTGCAAAGGGCTGCGCCTGAAGAAACGGCGCGCTAGGATGACGTAACAGAGACCGCTCACGCCGTGACGGTGTAGCTTTTTCCGGCGCTAGGCAAGCGCGGAACAAACCGATAGTGAGTTATTCATGATTGATACTTTCAAGCCCGGCCCAGGTGATGTCGAGATTATCGAGCGAGAGCAGTGCTTCAGCGGCTTCTATCGCCTGGACCGGCTGCAGCTGCGTCATCGCCTGTTCAGCGGCGGCATGGGCCGGCAATTGGAGCGCGAGCTGTTCGTCCGTCACGATGCGGTCTGCGTGCTGCCTTACGATCCGCGGCGCGATGAAGTCGTGTTGATCGAGCAGTTCCGAGTGGGTGCGATGGGTAAGGTCGATAATCCCTGGTTGATCGAACTGGTCGCTGGCTTGATCGACAAGGATGAGCAGCCCGAAGAAGTCGCACGTCGCGAGTCCGTCGAGGAAGCGGGGCTGGAGGTCGCCGAGCTGTGGCCGGTGACCACGTATTTCCCTTCACCTGGCGGCAGCACCGAGCGAGTACATCTCTACGTGGGGCGTTGCGACAGCTCGGGCGCGGGTGGCGTGTTCGGCCTGGACGAGGAAGGCGAGGACATTCGTGTACACGTATGGTCGCTGCAGCAGGCTCTGCAGGCAGTGCGCGAGGGGAGCATCGACAACGCCGCGAGCATCATCGCCCTGCAGTGGCTGGCCTTGAACCGCGACGAAATCAGGGGGACATGGACATGAGGCGCACGCGTGAACGATACCGTGTCGACCTGCTGGAACTGCAGGCGGCTTGCGAGGCGAACTATCTGCGGCTGATGCGCCTTCTACCTGACATGCGTAACCAGCCGGATACGCGTCGTATTGCCATGAGCCAGGGCGATCGACTGCTTGGCGTACTGGCACTGAAGGTAGTGGAGAGCTGCCCATATACCACGACCGTACAGATCAGCCAGCAGGACTGCTTGCCTTGGCTGCCGGTGCCGCAAATGGACGTGAGGGTTTATCACGACGCTCGCATGGCTGAGGTCATCACTGCAGAGAATGCTCGGCGGTTCCGCGGCATTTATAGCTATCCCAACGCGCAGATGCATCAGCCCGACGAGAAGAATCAGCTGAATCTGTTCCTCGGCGAATGGCTCGGCCATTGCCTGGCATGTGGTCATGAACTGGAGCCGGTGCTCTGACAAGCAGCGGCAAGCCACAAGCTTCAACTAAAGATGCAGGAAAGCGTGACGGCCTTCAGCGCCAGCCCTCACACTGATTCGCTTGCAGCTTGCCGTGTGTTCTGTGATGCATGCCCGCATCGCGCGGTTTACCCCCGCAACCGCCAGCCACCATAATTCCTCTGCGATTTCGCCAAAGGAGACGGGTCTTGGCTGCTGCGCCCCTCAATGCTGAAAAAGATTCGGTGCTGCTCGTACAGCTGACCGACAGCCATCTGTTCGCCGAGGCGGGCGGTAAGTTGTTGGGCTTGGATACGGCCGAGAGCTTGCGGCGCGTGGTCGATCTGGTCCTCCGTGAGCATCCTCGCGTCGACCTGATGCTGGCCACCGGAGATCTTTCGCAGGACGGCTCGCTCGCCTCCTATGAACGCTTCCGCCAGCTTTCCGAGCGAATCGATGCCCCCGTGCGCTGGTGTCCCGGTAACCATGATGAACTCGCGACAATGCAGCAGGCCGCCCGTGACAGCGAATTGATGGTGCCGGTACTCGATATTGGTGCTTGGCGCGTGGTGATGCTCGATACCCTGGTGCCTGGATCGGTCTTCGGTATGCTCAGCGCAGAGCAACTTGAGTTGTTAGAGCAGACCTTACAAAAATCACCGGAGCGGCCTCACCTGATCTGCCTGCATCATCATCCGGTTATCATCGGTAGCCGCTGGATGGACAACATCGGACTGCACAACCGTGAGGCTTTGTTTGAAGTCCTCGATCGATTCAGCTGCGTCAAGGCGCTGCTGTGGGGCCACATCCATCAGGAGTTCGATGGGTGGCGCGGCGGTATTCGATTGTTGGCCGCTCCGTCGACGGGCGTGCAATTCGCACCAGGCAGCGAGGATTTCCAGGTCGATACTCTTGCACCAGGCTATCGCTGGCTGCGGCTGCATGCCAATGGCAAGCTCGAAACCGGCGTGTCGCGAGTCGTCGGGATGGACTTCGAAGTGGATTACAGCATTAAGGGGTATTGAGTCGCCGTCTAAGCGCTTCATCTTATGCAAAGCTTTGCTCGCGAGATGACGCCCCGCCAGGTGTCAAGCGACTTGCAGCTTGCGCTATTCGCCTAGTAGCCTTTTCCGTCCTTTTGCCAGCTCAGCGAACCAGATGATCAGCGACCAACCCGCCATCCTCTATATGCATGGCCTTAACAGCTCTCCACTATCGCAGAAGGCCAGCCAGTTGACCGCAGCGCTGAAGCGCATGGGTATGAGCGAGCGGCTGCGAGTGCCAGCGTTACATCATCACCCGCGTCAGGCCATTGCTCAGCTCGATGCGGCGATCGCCGAGCTGGGGCGTCCCATGCTGGTCGGTAGCTCTCTCGGCGGATACTATGCAACCCACCTTGCGGAGCGCCACGGGCTCAAGGCTCTGCTGATCAATCCAGCAGTGACGCCTCATCGACGCTTCGATGGTTACTTGGGGCCGCAGACCAATCTCTATACTGGTGAGGTCTGGGACCTGACTGAAGACCACGTCGTTGCCCTGACCGAACTGGAAGTGTCCCCGCCGCAGGATGCGGAGCGCTATCAGATATGGTTGCAGACCAGCGACGAAACGCTGGACTACCGCCACGCTGCAGACTTTTACCAAGGTTGCGCATTGCGCATCCAGGCTGGCGGCGACCATGGCTTCCAGGGGTTTGCCGAGCGACTTCCAGCCTTGCTGGCCTTTGCCGGCTTCGATCCGGTTGCCTTTGCAGAGCTCGATTTTTCCGATTTATAAGGACATCAAGAGACGCACATGTCTTACACCGCAGAAGCCATTGAAGTCCTTTCCGGCCTGGATCCGGTGCGCAAGCGTCCGGGCATGTACACCGACACCTCACGGCCCAACCACCTGGCTCAGGAAGTCATCGACAATAGCGTCGACGAGGCACTGGCCGGCCACGCCAGCTCCGTGCAGGTGATCTTGCACCAGGACAATTCGCTGCAGGTGATCGACGACGGCCGCGGCATGCCGGTGGATATCCATCCGGAAGAAGGCGTGTCGGGCGTCGAGCTGATCCTCACCAAGCTGCACGCGGGCGGAAAGTTCTCCAACAAGAACTACCAGTTCTCCGGCGGTCTGCATGGCGTCGGCATTTCGGTGGTCAACGCCCTGTCGACGCGGGTCGAGGTGACGGTCAAGCGTGATGGAAGTGAATATCGCATGGCCTTCAGCGATGGCTTCAAGGCCAGCGAACTGGACATTATCGGCACGGTCGGCAAGCGCAACACCGGCACCAGCGTGCATTTCTGGGCCGATCCGAAATACTTCGATTCGCCGAAATTCTCCATCAGCCGCCTCAAACATGTGCTTAAGGCCAAGGCGGTGCTCTGTCCGGGACTGAATGTCAGCTTCGAGGACAAGAGCACCGGCGAAAAGATCGAGTGGCATTACGAGGACGGCCTGCGTTCCTACCTGGTGGATGCAGTCAGTGAGTTTGCCCGTCTGCCCGACGAACCCTTCTGCGGCAGCCTGGCCGGTAATAAGGAGGCCGTCGACTGGGCCTTGCTGTGGCTACCAGCAGGCGGCGACAGCGTGCAGGAAAGCTACGTCAATCTGATTCCCACCGCGCAGGGCGGCACCCACGTCAATGGCTTGCGTCAGGGGCTGCTGGACGCCATGCGCGAGTTTTGCGAGTTCCGCACGTTGCTGCCGCGCGGCGTCAAGCTGGCGCCTGAGGACGTCTGGGAGCGGATTGCATTCGTGCTCTCGACGAAGATGCAGGAGCCGCAGTTTTCCGGTCAGACCAAGGAGCGCTTGTCCTCCCGCGAGGCAGCAGCATTCGTCTCGGGGGTGGTTAAGGATGCCTTCAGCCTTTGGCTCAACGCGCATCCCGAATTGGGTCTGCAACTGGCTGAGCTGGCTATCAGCAACGCCGGTCGGCGACTTAAGGCGAGTAAGAAGATCGAGCGCAAGCGCATTACTCAAGGCCCTGCGCTGCCCGGCAAACTGGCCGACTGTGCCGGGCAGGACCCGGTGCGCTCCGAGCTGTTCCTGGTCGAGGGTGACTCCGCCGGTGGCTCCGCCAAGCAGGCGCGCGACAAGGAGTTCCAGGCCATCCTGCCACTGCGCGGCAAAATCCTGAACACTTGGGAAGTGGATGGGGGCGAGGTGCTGGCCAGCCAGGAAGTGCACAACATTGCCGTGGCGGTGGGGCTCGATCCAGGTTCGGATGATCTATCGCAGCTGCGCTACGGCAAGATCTGCATCCTCGCTGACGCCGACTCCGACGGTCTGCACATCGCCACGCTGCTGTGCGCGCTGTTCGTCCAGCATTTCCGCCCGCTGGTGGATGCCGGGCATGTGTACGTCGCGATGCCGCCGCTGTACCGCATCGATCTGGGCAAGGATATCTTCTATGCGCTGGACGAGGCTGAGCGCGACGGCATTCTAGATCGTCTTCTCGCCGAGAAGCGTCGCGGCAAACCTCAAGTCACCCGATTCAAGGGCCTCGGTGAAATGAATCCACCGCAGTTGCGCGAAACCACCATGGATCCAAACACGCGCCGCCTGGTGCAGCTGACCCTCGGTGACTTCGACGGTACGCGGGAAATGATGGATATGCTGCTGGCCAAGAAACGTGCGGGCGATCGCAAGAGCTGGCTCGAATCCAAGGGCAATCTCGCCGAGGTACTGATTTGAATCGTCGTTGGATTGCATTGATGTTTGCCCTGTCGGCGCCGGCCTGTGGTGCTGAGATGGTTCCCGAAATGGCGCCCGAGCTGACACTGATCAGCGAGCATCCTGTCGAAGGAATAGCCCAAGGTAACCTGTCCGGGCTGGCCTGGTGCGGCGACGCTCTCTGGGCCGTCTCGGACCGAGAGGACAGCCAGCTGTATCGTCTCGATGCCAGCAAAGCTGTCTGGCAGGCCGAGAGCGAAAGCTTCGATTTACCCCCAGCGCCTAATACCGGATTGTCATGGGGCATGCGCGTGCGCACGGCCATCAGTGGCATGGTGCGCGGTGGCAAGATGGATTTCGAAGGGCTCAGCTGCGACAACCTGGGCAATCGCTATCTGGCCAGCGAGGCGCATGCCGCAGTGCTCCAGATCAGTCCGGCCGGCACCGCCGAATGGTTCAATCTGCCAGATGGCTTGGTTCGCCAGGCGCGCGCGAGTGGCATGCTACTGGAGTTCAACGCCATGTTCGAAGGCGTCGCGGTCGATCCCGAGGCCGGTCGCCTCTGGCTTGCCGCCGAGCGTGATCGGCGTGGCTTGTTGGTCATGCATCGCAATCAGAGCAGCTGGCAATGCACTGGCGGCTGCGTATTACTTGCCGAAGGTGGCCGCGAACTGCCGCCGCCAGCGCTGGGTGAGCAAGCGTTGCCGCGAGCCTTTTCCGGGCTGGCGTTTCACCAGGGCAAACTGTTCACGCTGGAGCCCACTGCGCATCAGGTCTGCCGGCGCGATCCGTCCAGTGGCGACAGGGAGCTGTGCTGGTCATATGCCGCTACGGCATTGGCTGATTCGCGTCGCTACGACACGCCGTTCGGCAACGCCGAGGCGCTCTGGGTTGATGCCGAGGGCGCCTGGATTGGTGTCGATAACAACCGACTTTCCCGTGCCGACGGCGAGAAGCGGCCTATCGTCTGGCGCTTCGCCGCACCCAAGGACGGCTGGGGTGCCAAGCAGTGACCCAGCCTGCCGGCCGCCGGGCTGGCCGCGTCATGCTGGTGCTGGCCTGGGGCGCGGGATTGCTGCTGGCTACGCGATTTTTCGCTGACTGGGAGCAGAGCCGCTTCAATCCCAACCGCGAACCTGTATCCCTGGTGCAGGGAGACCAGATCGAGGTGCGACTGGAAGGCAACGTGCAAGGACACTTCGTTGCCGATGGTTTGATTAACGGCGAGCCGGTGACCTTTTTGTTAGATACCGGAGCCACCGATGTGGCGATACCGGCTGAGCAGGCTGAACGCCTCGAACTCGCCCGGGGCGCTCCTGTGATGTTGCAAACCGCCAACGGCCAGACCACCGGTTATCGCACCGTTCTCAATAGCCTTGCCCTCGGCGACATCGTTCTTCGTGACGTTCGTGCCATCGTCGCGCCCGGCTTTGGTGGCGAACAGATTCTGCTAGGCATGAGCGCCCTGAAACAACTCGAATTCACCCAGCGCGCCGGCACCCTGGTGCTGCGCCAAAACGCCACGGATCGACCATGAGCGAAATTCTTGACCTGAGCCTGGACGGCGTGGAGCGACGCTCTCTCGCCGACTTCACCGAGCAGGCCTATCTCAACTATTCCATGTACGTGATCATGGATCGCGCCCTACCGCATATCGGCGATGGTCTTAAACCCGTCCAGCGACGCATCGTCTACGCCATGAGCGAACTGGGACTGAACGCCGATTCGAAGCACAAGAAGTCGGCACGTACCGTCGGTGACGTGCTCGGCAAATTTCACCCACATGGCGATTCGGCCTGCTACGAAGCCATGGTGTTGATGGCCCAGCCGTTCAGCTATCGCTACACCCTGGTGGACGGTCAGGGTAACTGGGGTGCGCCGGACGACCCGAAATCCTTTGCCGCCATGCGTTACACCGAGGCACGCCTGTCGCGCTATTCCGAGGTGCTGCTGTCCGAACTCGGCCAGGGCACCGTCGACTGGGTGCCCAACTTCGACGGCACCCTAGATGAGCCTGCGACGCTGCCGGCGCGCCTGCCCAATCTGCTGCTCAATGGTACTACCGGCATTGCCGTCGGCATGGCAACGGATGTGCCACCGCACAATCTTCGTGAAGTCGCTGCTGCGTGCGTGCGTCTGCTGGACGAGCCTAACAGCTCGGTCGAGCAGCTTTGTGAGCATGTACAGGGCCCGGATTACCCGACCGAGGCGGAGATCGTCACGCCACGTGCCGATCTACTGAAAATCTACGAAACCGGACGCGGCTCGGTCCGCATGCGGGCGGTATACCGCGTCGAGGACGGCGATGTTGTCGTCACCGCGCTGCCGCATCAGGTGTCCGGCTCCAAGGTGCTGGAGCAGATCGCCACGCAGATGCAGGCGAAAAAACTGCCGATGGTGGCTGATCTGCGCGACGAATCGGATCACGAGAATCCCTGCCGAATCGTCATCATCCCGCGTTCCAACCGGGTCGATGCGGACGAGCTGATGCAGCACCTGTTCGCTACCACTGAGCTCGAATCCAGTTACCGGGTCAATACCAATGTCATCGGTCTCGACGGCCGCCCCCAGGTGAAAAACCTGAAGGTGCTACTCAGCGAATGGCTCACCTACCGCATCGGCACCGTGCGCCGTCGCTTGCAGTTCCGCCTGGACAAGGTCGAAAAGCGGCTGCACCTGTTGGAAGGCCTGTTAGTAGCCTTCCTCAACCTCGACGAGGTGATTCATATCATCCGTACCGAGGACCAGCCCAAGCCGGTGCTGATGGCACGTTTCGAGCTGTCCGAGTTGCAGGCCGACTACATCCTCGACACCCGTCTGCGCCAGCTGGCACGGCTGGAGGAGATGAAGATCCGTGGCGAACAGGACGAACTGGCAAAAGAGCGAGAGAAGCTGCTTGCGCTGCTCGGCAGCGAGGCCAAGCTGAAGAAACTGGTGCGCAAGGAGTTGATCGCCGACGCCGAAACCTACGGCGATGACCGGCGTTCGCCGATCGTTGAGCGTGCTGAGGCGCGGGCACTTTCGGAAAACGAGTTGCTGCCTTCCGAACCGGTCACCGTAGTGATCTCCGAGAAGGGCTGGGCGCGCTGCGCCAAAGGGCACGATATTGATGCCACCGGCCTGTCCTACAAGGCTGGCGATGGCTTCAAGGCCGCCGCGGCAGGTCGTTCCAATCAATATGCAGTCTTTATTGATTCGACGGGGCGCAGCTATTCGTTGGCTGCGCACTCGTTGCCTTCGGCCAGAGGGCAGGGCGAGCCACTTACCGGGCGCCTGGCGCCGCCGCCTGGCGCCAGCTTCGAGTGCGTGCTGCTTCCAGACGACGAAGCGTTGTACGTGATCGCTTCCGATGCCGGTTACGGCTTCGTGGTCAAGGGCGAGGATCTTCAGGCCAAGAACAAGGCGGGCAAGGCGCTGCTGTCGTTGCCGGCAGGTGCGCGCGTGATTTTGCCGCGGCCGCTGAAGAATCGCGATCAGGACTGGCTGGCCGCAGTTACCACCGAGGGGCGCCTGCTGGTATTTCCGATCCGCGACCTGCCGCAGTTGGGCAAGGGCAAAGGCAACAAGATCATCGGTATCCCCGGCGATCGTGTGGCCAGCCGCGAGGAGTATGTGACGGATCTCGCTGTGCTGCCTGAAGGTGCGACACTGATGTTGCAGGCCGGCAAGCGTACGCTGTCGCTCAAGGCTGACGACCTCGAGCACTACAAGGGCGAGCGCGGGCGGCGTGGCAACAAGCTGCCACGCGGCTTCCAGCGTGTGGATGCGCTGCTGGCCGAGACTGCGAACTGAGATGGTGGCGTTAGAGGCTGGCTTCCGACGCCGGTTTCACGGAAGATAGCGGCCTTCCAATTTCATCCCGATTCGCGATGCGGCAGTCAGTCATCAGCCGCATCGGGAACCGAAGATAATCGGCACGGCGACCATTGGTGACCGCCTACAGCGGAGCGGGCAGACATCCGTTGGCGGAGCGTCATCAAGGGTCCGGTGCAAAGGTAGAGATCAACGTGCTGCGCTTCACGACTGTTTTACTGCTGGCTTGTGCCAGCCTCGCTGGCTGTGTCACCCAGCCGGTGCCTATGTATCGCCTCGACAACGGAACTATCGAGGTGCCCGCTCAGGCAGACGGCGCGGCGATACTGCTGGGGCCAGTACTGCTGGCCGACTATCTGCAGCGTGATGAACTGCTGCAACGCCTGCCCGATGGCAGTCTCGCGGCTGAGGGGCAGCAGGCACGCTGGGCCGGCAGTCTGCAGGGCGATATCAACCAGCTGTTGCTGCGCCAACTGGCTTCGCGTTTGAAGACCCAAAGTCTTGAGCTGAGCCCAGGCAGCAAGGGCTTCACCCCCGAGGTGCAGGTCGAGCTTGAAATCACCCGGCTGGATTCCGGTCCCCAGCACCCCGCTGTGCTGGAAGCTCAATGGCGCCTATTGGATAAGCAGGGTAAACGTCAGGTCAGCCGCCTGGTACGGTTGCAGGAAGAACATCAGGGCAGCACGACCGACCAGGTGCGCGCTCAGAGCGTTCTGTTGCAGCGCCTGGGGGAAATGATGGCGACAGCCATCGAGCCGATAGTGATCGCCAAGACACCGGCCAAGCGCAACATCACCAAGGAACGCAAACCTGAAGCCCTTCCGGCAATTCCTGCGGCGGAGCCGATCAGGACCGATCTCGAAGTATTCCGCTTCTGACCAAACGTGTGTGGCGGCTTTGTCGCCATCGACGGATTACGCCTTCGGCTAATCCATCCTACGTCCGGTCAGTCGCTGCGATTACGCAACTCGTGCATGCGTGCCAGCTGGCGTTCGAGCAGTGGCGGATAGGGTTCGAGCAGGCGTTCGACGCAGCAGGCACCCTCCGGGCTGGCGATCGGTCGGATGCGGGCACGTTGCCGGATCAGGTTATCCTCGCCAATACTGCGCTCGACCAACAACAGATTACGGCTGTGCTGGGACAAGGCCAGCGCTGCCTGTGCCGGCTCGCTGAGTAGCAGGTCGCCCTGGCTGAGATCGTAAAGTCCTTCGCCCTGGGTCAGGCCGAGTTGGAGCTGTAGGGTAATACCGCTGTCTGCGACTTCGATTTGCAGTGCATGCCCAAGTGCACGCATCAGCTCGCCGCAGCACAGACCGTGGGTCAGGTAGTTCTGCTCGTCGTCCTGGCTGTGGAACAGCATCAGGCTGCTGCCATCGTTGAGCGTGTGAAGCTCCGCCTGATACAGCGTCGCGGCTTGCTGCAGGCAGTCGGTGTAGCGCTGCAGCAGCTCGGTCAGGCGAGCGCGGGGCAGTCGACGTAACTGCTCCTGAGCGCCAAGCTGTATCGCCAATACACCACTTTTTCCGCTCACAGCAGGTGGCGGGACAGCAATCCCTGGGCGCGGCTGTGGCTGCGGTCTTGGCTCCTCGAATGGCGGGTCGTCGTCGAACGGGTCGAAGTCATCCGCGGCAGCCGGCGCGGCAGGGCGATAGCTGTCCCTGCGGTCTTCTTCGTCTACGGCGTTATCGCTGAGATCAATGGCGGGATGGTCGTCGACGGCATTGGGAGCAGCGGCAGGTACATCGAAGTGCGCCGAGTAAATGTCCTGCATGCTTTCGTCGAGTTCGATCTCCGGCTCAGGCTCTTCTGGCACCAGGCGTGCCTGCAACTGCCGCGCTAGATCGCCGATTTCGTCTTGCCGTCCCGCACCGGGGGCTGGATCGTCCGGGTCACGCAACCACAGGCGCAGTTGCATCAGCGGCAGCGATAGCTGACGGCCCAGGCGCATGCTGAGCGTCAGGGTGAGTGCCAGCAGGATCAGACTCAACAGCCCCATGCTCTGCAAACTGATGGTCATCGGTTGCTGGAACTGCCGCATGTCGAGGTTGATACGCAGATGCCCGGCAATCACATCCTGGAAACTGATGGGTGTGGAGTAGAGGCCTTCTTCTTCGCCTAGCAGATTGCGCTGGGGACGAGCGCCAGATTCCGCCAGCACGCGGTTATCAACGCTATAGATTGCTGCATGAGCCACCAGCGGGTTCTTCACCAGATTGCTCAGTAACACGTTGAGGCTGAGAATATCGTTGGCCACCAACAAATCGGTCGCCGAGGCGGCTGTCTGGGTGATCAGACTCTGGCCGAGGGCATCGGCTTGTTGCTCCATGGCATGCTTGAATTGCATGCCCATGACCCAGGCATAGATGATCAGCGCCAGGGCGACCAGCAGCAGCGTATGACTGGCCACTCGCAGCACCAGCGGAATACGTCGCTGGCGCAGTGCGCGGTAGATCAGCAGAAAGAAGTTGTCGGGCTTGACGGATGCGGGCCGGTTCACAAAGCGCGGCTCTACTCTTAGGGAAAGTGCCGCGCAGTATACGGAAAGCGCACTGGGGGCTGAAGGTCTCACGGTCAAAGCTGACGAATTGCAGGAATATGTCGCCGGAACGGCTAAATGACGCCGATGATCCGGCGCATGCAGCGGCGCTCAGCTGCTGCCCGGCTGTTGTAGAATGCCTGCCTTCTTTGCCATGGGAGCTACGCCTTGCGCGAAATCGTCCTGATCAACATTACCGGGGAAGATCGCCCCGGGCTGACCGCGGCTATCACCGGCGTGCTCGCCCAGGGTGGCGTGAATATTCTGGATATCGGTCAGGCGGTGATCCATGACACGCTGTCGTTCGGCATCCTGGTGGAAATCCCAGATACCGAGCGCGCTTCTTCAGTGCTCAAGGACGTGCTCTTCATGGGCTACAAGCACGACCAGCAGGTGCGCTTCACACCGGTCGCCGAAGAGGACTACCAGCAATGGGTCGCGGGCCAGGGCAAGCCTCGGCATATAGTCACTCTGCTGACACGAAAGGTCACCGCCGAGCAATTGCAGCGGGTCAGCTCGATCACTGCCAAATATGGCCTCAACATCGACCACATCGACCGTCTTTCAGGGCGCCAGCCACTGGATATGCCCGAGGACCTAGGCAAGGGTTGCATTGAGTTCTCGGTGCGAGGTGAGCCAGCCGACACCGCCGCGTTGCGCGCCGAGTTCCTCAGCGTGGCGCAGGAGCTGAATGTCGACATCGCATTCCAGCGCGACTCGGTGTTTCGTCGCAATCGCCGGCTCGCGGTATTCGATATGGATTCGACATTGATCGAGGCTGAAGTCATCGACGAGCTTGCGAAGGCGGCCGGGGTTGGCGATCAGGTGTCGGAAATCACCGAGCGTGCGATGCGCGGCGAGCTAGATTTCCGTGCCAGCTTCAAGGAGCGCCTGGCGCTGCTCGAAGGCCTGGAAGAGCATGCGCTGGTCGAAGTCGGCGCCAGCCTGCGCCTCACAGAGGGCGCTGAACTGTTGTTCGCCGAGCTGAAGCGACTGGGCTACAAGACCGCGATCCTTTCGGGTGGCTTCACCTATTTTGCGCGTCAGCTTCAGGCCAGGCTCGGTATCGATTACGTCTATGCCAACGAACTGGAGATCGTTGACGGCAAACTCACCGGTGTCGCGCAGGAGCCCATCGTCGATGCCCAGCGCAAGGCCGACTTGCTCCGCGAGCTGGCAGAGAGGGAAGGCTTACGTCTGGAGCAGACCATTGCCGTTGGCGACGGCGCCAATGATTTGCCGATGCTCGGGCTGGCCGGGCTGGGCGTGGCTTTTCGGGCCAAACCGCTGGTCAAGCAGTCGGCCAAGCAGGCGATTTCCACCCTGGGGCTGGATGGAATTCTTTATTTGCTTGGCTTCAGGGATCGGGAAGGGAACGAATAGAAGCTGCGTCAGTTTCAAGCCGGGATGCGGTTGGGGCTGAGCATTTTCCACGAATAGCATCTTCCCGCTTCATTGGCGAGTGGGCAGGCCGCAGGCTGATCAGCTTGCAGCTTGGCGCCTATTCGTCGTCCGAGGAGAAGTTGTAATCCATCGACTGGCTCGGGCCCTGCAGATATTGCCCCTGAATGTAGCCGACGCCGGCCTGCCAAAGTGTGGCGAGGACCGTGGCGCTGTCGACGAAAGGCACGATGGTCTGCTTGCCCTGTCCGTGAAGGTCTGCCAGCAGCTGCCTGAGTGCTTCCTGATTTTCCTGACGGCTCAGGTCCTGAGTATAGGAGCCGTCGATTTTCACGAAGTCGGCGCTAAGGTGCTTGAGCGTATTGAACGGGTTCAGCACGCAGCCGAACTGACTCAGGGCGCTGCGGCAGCCTAGCCCGGCCAATCCATTAGTGAGCGCTTTCGCCTGCTTGAGGTACGCGACGGCGTCGTTCTCATCGAACTGGAAGACCAGCGAGTCAGGCGGCAATCGCGACGCCTTGAGCGCAACTCCCAGCCACGGCAGCAGTGAGGCGTCTTGCAGGCTGGCGCTCGAAAGGTGTACGAACAATCGTGTGCTGTGACCCTTGCTGCGATGCTCGGCGAGCAGCTTGATGGAATTGAGCAGTACCCAGCGATCGATCTTGGTGGCCAGCCCCGCTTCTTTCGCTGCGCCGAGAAACTCGCCAGGAGGAACTTCGACGCCTTGCGGATCGAGCAGGCGCAGCAGCACCTCGTAATGCTCGTGGCTGTCGCCGCGCAGACTAATGATCGGTTGGAACAACAGGCGGAAGCTGTTCTTTTCCAGCGCCTGCTGCAGCATAGCGAGGACGTTGCCCCGATTGGCTGCTGCCGCTAATTCGTCGGCGGGGTTGTAGATGCGAAGCGCATTGCCATCAGCGAGTTCTTCGGCGCAGCGATGGGCACGGTCGATTACGTCTCGAGCCTTCGCGGTCCGTTCATCGAGCGTGGCGGCACCGATGCTCAGGCTGGTTTGTACGGTGCGGGCACCGATATCAAACAGGTGGCCTTCAACCTTGCGCAACAGTTCGGTCAAGGGCTGTTCGAGCTGCTGTATTTTGGCCTCTGGCATCAATACTGCGAAAGCGTCGTCACCAAAGCGTGCCAGTTGAGCCTGATCTGTAAAGTGATCGCGCAGCAGTTGGGAGAGCTCGGCCAGTAGGCGATCAGAGTCGCCCAAGCCAAGGTCTGCCTGGAGGCTGGCAAAGCGGTCGACGCGAATATAGGCGAGACTCGCGCCTTGCCCTGCGTTCACCGCGCGCTCGACCGCACTGTCGAGCAGTTCGAGAAAATGGCTGCGGTTGTGCAGGCCCGTTACCAGGTCCTGGCTGCTGATCTCGCGCAGTTTCTCCAGTTCGGCATTGTCGTTCTCTGCGCGAATGACCACCTGGATGCAGGGCTCGCCATCGTAGCTGGCCGGGGAGAAGTTGATGCGCGCCTTAAAGTTGCCACCATCGGCGCGGACGCCGCCACAGATGAGTTCGGCGCTGCCCTGCTGGGTTTGATAGGTCTTCAGGAAGCCCTTGAAATCGCCCTGGTCGCAGGACGCGATCAGGTCGATCATCGGCATGCCTTCGAGCTCGTCGACATCTTCGTAGCCGAATAACTCAAGGTAGGCACGGTTGGCGTAGATATGCATGCCGTCGTGGACATAGGCGATGGCGTCAACTGAGCTCTCCAGCAGCAATTGGCAGCGCTTCTCTGCCTCGCGCAGCGCCAGCTCGGCGGAACGGCGTGCTCGACGCTCTTCAAGGTTCTCCAGCTCCCGATTGGCGACCAGAATCAACCATTCATCCTCGCCTTGCGGTAGTGCGGCCTGCGCTCCCTGTGCGAGGGACTCAGTAATGGCGTCGGAATCGTTGCCATCGATCAACTGAATGACCGGGATGTCCTTGGCTTGCTTGCGGATGGCACCTATGGCTTCGCTAGGGTCGAGGTTGCTGCTGCTCGGCGCATTGATCAGCAGGTCCCAGGTCTGTTGGAGCACATCGGCCAGGTCATCGCTGGAGGTGAGTCGATGCACGCGCGTCGCCTGGCCTGCATTGCGAAACAGGCTGACCAGTCGCTCAGCTTCGTTCTGCGAGTCTTCGAGGATCAGCAGACGGATAGTTTTCTTTTGCGGGGCCATGGCAGCAGCTTTAGAACGCGCCGTATAGGGGCGTGGAGGGCTAAAAAAACGGAGAGCCGCAATCTACAGCGACTTCCAGAGCGAGTCAAAATCTTCAATCCCTGGCGCCGCCTGGGTTCCTCGTGCTGTGATCGGGGTCTCTTGGGAGGCGGCTGCAAGCCCGACCAGCTGGTATTCAAACTGGTTATAGCTGCCGGAACCTGTCTGGCGCCGGCAAAGTAGTGCGCGGTGTTCTTCTCCATTCTGGTTGATCTGTACCTTCTGCCCTTCCTGGAACGGTAGGCTCGGAACGATGAGCGCCGCCGGACGTGAAATCACGCTGATTTCCGGTAGCAGCAGGGCGCGCAAATATTCGCTGCCTTGATCGACCTTGCGTAACAGGCGCAAACCGCAAGGTTGCGCATAGGGAGCGATCAGCTCCACACCGATCTGCGGACCACCGCCGCGCACCTGGCGAATCCAGCGTACTACCGCGATGCTCCAGTTCTGGCTGGTGCCATCCTGCAGGCCGAGCAGTTCGCCCGCCTGGAGCTGCGCCGGGACCTCGCCCGCCCAGGAGAGGCAGAATCCGCCAGGGCTGTGGTTGACCAGTTGCACCTCGAACGTTGGATAGGGATTGTCGACGGCTGGTGGCGCTGACGCTTCCTCTTCCTCTGCGTTTGCAATGACGGGGCGGACGAATTCGATATCTTCGCGCGGCAGGAGAGCGTCCTCGTTGACTACCTGCGCATCGAACGCAATTGCCCAGATGTCGGGCTCAGCGTTGTTCAGTTTGAATACAGCGGATCGAGCGGCTTCCGGTCGTTTCAACAGCTCGCCAAACAGGCGCTGCCCAGCGAGATAGTAATG
The DNA here is from genome assembly GCF_045999685.1 of Stutzerimonas sp. VN223-3. Lineage (NCBI taxonomy): Bacteria > Pseudomonadati > Pseudomonadota > Gammaproteobacteria > Pseudomonadales > Pseudomonadaceae > Stutzerimonas > Stutzerimonas sp. VN223-3. The sequence goes on from NZ_RBEC01000002.1 coordinate 1,147,352, forward strand.
TAGTGCGCTCATGCCGATGCAGATGTTCATCTGGCCTTGCGCGGGGGTGCGCTGGAAGCTGCGCTCGGAGATGTCGCCCCAGGCCGCACTTACGTGTTGCATCAGGTCGAGGCTCAGCCCCTCGGGCACCGCAAGCGCTGACTCTCCGGGCGCATTTGGCGTGGAGTCCAGATGCGCCCGGAGCGCTGCAACCAATGCATGCGGATCAATGCCGAGCAGGTTTGGCAGCTCCTTGGGCGTAAACATGGATCGATAACGCGGCGGCCCGTCGATCCGGGGCGACACGCCGAACAGGCTGGACGAATTCTGTGCCGATTGCAGGCGAACCAGCGCGCTCCAGGGTTCGAGTACCTGCGCCAGTTGCGCGATGTTTTGCTGGCGCATCTGGTTGCAGCGGGCGCTGCCGATCATCAATGCGACGATATAGCTCTGCTCAGCGCTCAGGCCATTGATCTGATAAGCCAGGTCGTCACGCACCAATGTGCGGTGCACGCCATGCTCGGCGGCGATGGCGTAGAGCTGATGGAGCTCAAGCCATAGGCCATTGGGTGTCGGACTGTATAGTTGGGTGGAACGAACCAGCATCGCGCAGAGGCTGCGGATCGCTCGCTGCAGCGAGATGGTGAGTAACTGCAGGCGTTCACGACCGGCCTGCGGAGCCAGTTCGACCGATATCAGTTTGTAGCCGATGGCCAGGTGATTCTGCAGCGCCTGGCATAAGCTGGCCACCTTGCGCGGGCGCTCGCTGAGAACGATCGGCTGGTTGACGAAGTAACGTTCCAGTTCTCTGCAGACGAAGTGGATTTCCGGTCGCAGCAATTCGAGCAACTGCAGACGATCTTGGGCAGTCGTACGCAGCTGGTTGAGTTCCAGTACTGCCTGATACAGCAGGCGCGCAGTTTCGCCGAGGTTTGCTTTGGGCAGCCCGGCAAGCCAGCGTCTGACGCCGCGCACGCTGGCCTCGCAGAAAGACAGCCCCTGGCAATCCGGCGTCGGTACGCGCAACAGCAGTGGCTGACTGTGGTTTTCCAAACTACGAACTCCGCGACATGATCCCTGGCGCTCCGCCTACGACTCTGGCAGTGCGTCCACGCACTCGTCGCCCTCGATGATGGCAATATGCAATCGGGACGACGATATCATAACGGACACGAAGGGCTTGGCTAGCGGCAACCGACCACTGGTTTAGGTTCTATGGCTGAGCCTGGCCAGGATCCGGTGCGACAAAGTGCTGGGCCGGCGTGGCCTGACCGAGCCCCTCGCCCATGCACACCGGCGTCAACGGGGACAGTTGTTCGGCCCAACTGACCTGATCCGGCCCGAACAGTAGGATCACTGTGGAACCCAGTTTGAAACGGCCCATCTCGGCGCCTTTTTCCAGATGGATGGGGGCTCGGCTGGCTTCGTCGTAGCGCATCGTCTTGAGGGTGCGCTTGGGTGGCGTTACCAGTCCGGCCCACACGGTTTCGATACTGGCGACGATCATTGCACCGACCAGCACCATGGCCATCGGGCCGCGCTCGGTATCGAACAGGCAGACCACGCGCTCGTTGCGGGCGAACAGCTCCGGCACGCCTTCAGCGGTGACGGTATTCACCGAGAAGATGCGGCCCGGCACATAGACCATCTCGCGCAGGGTGCCAGCCAACGGCATATGCACCCGGTGATAATCCTTGGGCGACAGGTATACGGTGGCGAAATCGCCGCCCATGAAGGGCGCGGCACGCTCATGGTCGCCGCCGAGCAGCTCCGTCACGCTGTAGCTGTGGCCCTTGGCCTGGAAGATGCGGCCCTGCTCGATCCGGCCGAGCTGACTGATTGCGCCATCACAGGGATTGAGGATCGCGCCGGGTGTCGGGTCCAGCGGTCGCGCGCCGTCTTTCAGTGCGCGGGTGAAGAACGCGTTGAAGTGCTCGTAAGCGGTCGGGTCTTCAGTCTGAGCTTCACGCATATCTACCTGAAAATGCCGAACGAACCACTTGATGAAGGTGTTCTTCACCCAAGGTAAGCGGCTCTCGGCCAGGCAGCCGGCGAGACGCGAGATCAGGTGATGCGGGAGCAGGTACTGGCTGAATACGAACAAGCGATCTTTCATGGGTGACCTTTTGATTGCTGGATCGGAGTGTCGGGCAGGTTGCCCCATTCGCCCCAGGAGCCGGGGTATCCCTTGATTCGCGGATAGCCCAGGGCTTTGACCAGCAGGTAGGTGAAGCCGGAGCGGTGATGCGTCTGGCAGTGAGTGATGATTTCTTTGTCTGGACTGATGCCGAGCGCCTGCAGCCGTTCGGCGATGTCTTCGCGGATACGCATGGCGCGCGCCGGATCCATCGCCGCGGTCCATTCGAAGTTGATCGCGCCGGGGATATGCCCGGCGCGCGCGGCAAGCGCCTTCTCGCCGTGATATTCCTCAGGTGATCGGGCGTCCCATATGACCAGATCCGCAGCGCCGAGCCGGCTCTCGATGTATTCGCGGGTCGCGCTGGGTGCGTCGTGAAGCTGCAGCGTTACCGGCTCGGACACTGTGGCGGGAATGTCGTGTGATAACGGTCGTTGCTCAGCCAGCCAGGCGTGCAGGCCGCCATTCAGATAGTGGTAGCGATGATGGCCGATTACATCCAGCAACCAGATGAAGCGCCCGGCCCAGCCACCACCTTCATCGTCGTAAACCACATAGGCTGCGTCGGAGCGATGCCCGATTGAGCCAAAAAGGGCTTCCAGCTGGGCCTTGCCGGGCAGCCGTCCCGGTGCCGGCGGTTGGCCGAGTTGGGTCAGCTTGGGATCAACGAATCGTGCGCCGGGCAGATGACCTTCGGCATAGCGGGCCGCACTGGTCAGGTCGACCAGTATCAGCTCGGGGGCGTTCAGGCGCTCGGCCAGATCGGTCGGTTCGATTACCAGGGGCAGGGTTGAAAAGGCGGACACGGCAAGCCTCGGTCGGACGGAAAGAGCAAAGTCTAGCGAAAAAGATCAACGCCCGCGCTTGCTGAACGTCGCCAGCGCACGCTCGATGCACTGCACCGTCTTGGTGAACGCTTGCAAACCCATTTCGCTGAACGCCGTGTTGTCTTGATCGGCCATTACCAGCATGACTACGCGGCCGTCGTGACCGATGGAGCGCAGCAGTACGTGTTCGCTTGGGAACAATGCCTTCAGCGCTCCTGGCAACAGCGCAGAGAACTGCGCCATGTTGTCCGGGTTGAGTCGCAGCAATGCAGGCTTTTCCAGCAATCTGCGCAGCACTTGGCTCTGCTCCGATTCGACTGACAGCCTGGCAGCCTCGCGTGGGAGGCCAAAGGTTTGCTGGCTGACCAGGCGATTGTGCTTGCGGTCGACGAGCATCAGCAGGACTCGTTGCATTCCGGCGCAGTTCAGGGCTTTAGCGGCGGTCGCAGTTAGTTGCACCACGTTGTCGTACGGGCAGCGTTCGCTGAGCAGTTCGCGACAATGCGCACGCCATTCCGTCAGTGTTTCGGTGCTGGGCAACTTCGCCGCCTTTTCTACCTGAAACACACTCTCCCATGGCCACAGCAGGCCTTGGGCCGGGTGCCAGAGGTCTGTATGGCCGATTGCTTGCGCACTGGCGGCGGCGTGCTGATGCACCATCTGCTGTAGTTCAGCCAGTGGAATCTGGAGGTATAGCCCGGCGAGTCGCTGCCAGCGGAGACTATGAATGCCGCTCCAGCTGTTGTGCGCCGAAAGCGCCAGGCCATTGGCAAGCACGATGGTGTTGCTTGGCAGGGTGAGCCAGCGACGTAGATCGGGATCGGCATCGAGCATCTGCTGCTGGTGCAGCGGGTGCTCGTTGTCACGGGCAATGTGTAGCGCCTTTATCAACATTCGCCGATTGTCGCTAAGCAATCGATACCCCTGGACGATCCAGCCGGGCAAACCCCAATGTTCAGCAACCGCCACGCAGAGATCCAGCAGCGCTACGCCCAGCAGCGATTGTTCGACCTGGCGGGCTGGTTCGCGCTTGACCAGCACACGCTGTTCCCAGGCTTCGAGCAGTTCAGGGTGAGCCGCGACCAGCGCCCAGACCGGCGAGAGGAATAGCAGACTGCTCCAGTGGATTTCCTGCCAAAGGCGTGCAAGGCGGGAGGCAAACAGCCCGTTGGCCTGCTGGCTGGCATGGCGGCTGATGAGTACCATCTGCCGCAGCGGTGCAGGAATGTCCCGAGGCTGGGCCGCCGGAATACGGGCAAACAAGGCTTCGGCGCGTTTCAGGCCGATGCGGCTGAGCGCAACTTCCAGACTCTCGGCCGGCCTGGTCGCGGCGGCGTTGCGATTGGCTTCGCGGATCACGCTGAGCGCCATGACCGGGCTTTCCTGGATCAGCTCGGCGATCTGCCGCATCGACATGCTGCTGTCGCGCAATGCCAGCTGGACGCGCGCGTACGGATCGGCAAACACAGGCAGCACAACGGCGTCTAGCGCCTTGATCCAGGCGGGAAGCGTGCGGGGAAGTGGGGTCGTTGTCATTATGCCGCCGAACTAGCATTTCATCGGGATGGCCTTTAGTCTGGCGCAAAAGTTCCGATAACCAGAACAATTCTTTCATACGCCCCGCCTGTAACCCATGCGAGCGCGCGATGTAGCGCGGCTTGTCCCAGGTGCCCTGCGATCAGGTTTTAGACGTACCTTTCTATGGCAAAAATTATTGGCATCATCGTGGTATTCGCCAGCGTTCTGGGCGGATTCGTACTGTCTGGCGGCAAGATCGGGGCGCTCATGCATCCTTTTGAGGTCATGATCATCGGCGGCGCTGCGCTGGGCGGTTTCTTGCAGGCCAACCCCGGCAGCACAATCAAAATCGTTTTCAAAAAATCGCTGCAGATGTTCAGCTCGCGGTTTACCCAAAAGTACTACTTGGAAGTGTTGGGGCTGCTGTACGAGATTCTCAACAAGAGTCGTCGGGAAGGCATGATGGCCATCGAGGCGGACCTTGAGGACCCCTCTGCGAGCCCGATCTTCAGTAAATACCCGGCGATTCTCAAGGATGAGCGGATGACCGCATTCATCTGCGATTACCTGCGCATCATGTCCTCCGGCAACATGGCGCCGCATGAATTGGAAGGCTTGTTCGATATGGAATTGAACAGCCTGAAGGAAGAACTCGAGCATCCTTCCCACGCAGTCGCGCGGGTCGCAGACGGACTCCCGGCCATGGGTATCGTGGCGGCGGTGCTGGGCATCGTAATCACAATGTCGATTCTCGCCGAAGCGAACAACGCGATGATTGGAGAAAAGGTCGCCACCGCGTTGACCGGTACGTTCCTGGGGATTCTTGCGTCCTACGGTTTCTTCGGCCCGCTGGCCGCCGCGCTGGAGCATGACGCCAAGGAAGAGCTGAATCTCTACGAGGGCATCAAAGCGACCCTGGTGGCTTCGGCCTCCGGCATGCCGCCGACCTTGGCGGTTGAGTTCGGCCGTAAAGTCCTGTTACCCGCGCACCGGCCAAGTTTCGCCGAGCTCGAACAAACCATGCGTGGTAGCTAGGTAGCCTAACCATGGACAACAACCAGCCGATCATCGTCAAACGGGTCAAGAAAACCGCTGCGGGCCATCACGGCGGCGCCTGGAAGATTGCTTTTGCCGATTTCGCGGTAGCGATGATGGCGTTCTTTCTGGTGATGTGGCTGATGAGTTCGGCGACACCCGAGCAGAAGAGGGCTATTTCCGGTTACTTTCAGGACCCGATCGGCTTTACCGAGAGCGCCAGTCCGCATGTGATCGATCTTGGCGGTACGCCTACACCATCGCGGGATCGGACGCTCAACGAAGAAGTCGATCCGGTGATCGAGCAGAGCGAGTCGAAGATCGACGCCGACCAGGCGGAAACCTTTGCCGAGCAACTGGAACGCGAGCGACTGGAATTGCTGTTGCAGGAGTTGCAGAACAAGGTTGACGAGGATCCGGACCTGACCCGCTTCAAGGACCAGATCCTATTCGAAATCACTCAAGATGGTCTGCGTATCCAAATCGTGGATGCGGAGAATCGCCCGATGTTCGCCTTGGGCAGCGCCCAGCTGCAGCCTTACTTCGAAGACATTTTGCTGGCTATGGCAGACACCATTCGGGCAGTGCCGAACAAGATCAGCATCAGTGGGCACACCGATGCCAAGCCTTACGCTGGGCGCGGCGAGTTCGGTAACTGGGAACTGTCCGCTGGGCGCGCCAATGCGGCCCGACGTGCACTCGTCGCTGGGGGCTATCCAGAAGATCAGCTTGCCCGTGTGGTGGGTTATGCATCGTCGGCCTTGTTTGATCGCGCTGACCCGCTGAACCCGGTCAACCGCCGCATCGACATCCTGGTGCTGACCAAAAAGGCACAGCGCGACATCGAAGGGGAGCAATCGGACACGGGCGCGGCTGGCACCTCCGCTGATTCGCCAGCGCCAAGTGCTACGCAGGCCGGTCTCGACGAGGCACCGGCGATCGATACAACCGAACCGCTACCACCGACGCAGTTGCGCGAGCGACTGAACATCTTCGAGGACGGAGTGCTGAAGTTCGATGAGCCAGGCTAAGAGTTGCAAGTCCTAAGATTGTAAGAAAAGCCGCCCGGCTACGTGGCTTGACGCTGCTGCTATTTCGGCAGGCCGCTGATGATATGGCGGTAACTGGCCATCCGTTGTGGTTGGATCTGCCCTTGCTCCAGTGCGTTCAGCAGCGCGCAGCCAGGCTCGCGATCGTGCTTGCAGTCGCGAAAGCGGCAATGCCCCAACAGATCCTGAAACTCGATGAAGCCGGCTTCGACATCGGCGCGGCTGACGTGGCCCAGGCCGAACTCCCGAATGCCGGGTGAGTCGATCAGCTCGCCGCCGCCGGGAAAGTGAAACAGCCGCGCGGTGGTGGTGGTGTGGGTGCCCTTGCCGGTCATTTCCGACAACGCGCCGACGCGGGTATCGACACCCGGCAACAAACTGTTCACCAGCGACGACTTACCAACGCCGGACTGGCCGACGAATACACTGACGTGGCCGTCGAGTCGAGCTTTCAGTGCGTCCATGCCGGCGCCGTCATGAGCGGATACTTCCATCAGCGGGTAGCCCAGCGTTCGATAGACCGATAGCAGTGCGTTGAGCGCGCGTTCATTCTGCGCATCGATCAGGTCCGCCTTGTTCAGTAGCAGTAACGGCGTGATGCCCGCATGCTCGGCGGCGATCAGATAACGATCGATGAGATTGGCGTGTGGCTCCGGCAAGGGCGCGAAGACGATGACAATGAGGTTTACGTTGGCCGCTACCGGCTTGAGCTGGCCGCGAGTGTCGGGCCGGCAGAGCTCGGATTGGCGCGGTAGTTGCGCGACGATGACGCCGATGCCCTGATTGCCCGGTCGCCAGACCACTTGATCGCCCGTGACCAGAGCCGGCAGGTTGGCGCGCAGATGGCAGCGAAATATCTGGCTCTGATGCTCGCCCTCCTGCGCCTCGACTTCAACCTGTACGCCAAAGTGGGCGATGACCAGGCCAGTCTGCTCCGGGCCGAGATCGCCGCCCTCCAGCTCTTCGATCGCACGTGATTCCCGGCGCGCTGCACGCGAGGCGCGCTCCTCCTGGATCTTCTCGATGCGCCAGCTTTGCCGGCGGTTGAGTTGGCGTTTGGCCATTTGAATGCGGTGCCCGGGCTGGAAAAGTAGGCGAGTCTAGCATGCCGATTACCCCTCGCTGCCGGCCTGTATGCGGTACTTGAGGACAGTTAAACTCGGCGTCGTATCCCGTCGACAAGCGAGCTTCCATGCCTGCTTCTGCATCACGATTCCCGGCGTTGCTGGCGCTGTTCAGCCAGGTGACGTCGCTGCTGCTCACCTGGCTTCTGTTGCTTGCGTTGGCACGAGTGGCGGGTTGGCACGTCACCTCGCTGATCGCTGCTTGCTTGCAAGGCTTGCTCGCCGCGTTGATGGGACAGTTGCTAGGCCTTTCGCGCTGGTGGCTGCCGATCAATGCGGGCTTCGTGCCGGGCCTGGTGCTGTTACAGGACCACACCCTGCCGCCCTGGCTGTTGCTGTCCGGCTTCATCGTGCTGCTGATGCTGAACTGGAATGCTTTGGTTGAGCGGGTGCCGCTTTATTTGACCGGTACGGCGGTCGAGAAGCGTTTGATCCAGCGGCTGGCACAGCTGCCCGACGGCTTTCGCTTCATTGATTTGGGTAGTGGTTTCGGCGGGACGTTGCTGCGGTTGGCGCGGGCTTATCCGGAGGGGCGCTTCGTCGGTGTCGAGACCGCACCGCTGACCTTCGCCCTGTGCTGGTTGCGCTGCCTGTTTCAGCGCAATTGTCAGGTGCGCTATCGCAGTCTCTGGCGCGTGTCGCTGGCCGAATATGACGTGGCCTACTGCTTCCTTTCTCCGGCGCCCATGCCGGCGTTGTGGCAGAAGGCATGCACCGAGATGCGGTCGGGGGCGTTGTTGATCAGTAATAGTTTCGAGGTGCCGGGTGTCGAGGCGCAGGAAATACTTCCGGTCGATGACTGGCGTCATTCGCGCCTGCTGGTCTGGCGGCTTGGGGCTGATGCGCCACCTGACGGCTATCATGCGAGCGGCTAAACTGCGCGCCACAGTCAAGGAGTTCACCATGCAGAACCCGCAGAATCTCATCTGGATCGACCTGGAAATGACCGGTTTGGATCCGGATAACGACGTCATTATCGAGATGGCGACCATCGTTACCGATAGCCAGCTCAACGTCCTCGCTGAGGGGCCGGTCATTGCCATCCATCAAAGCGACGAGATTCTTGCCGGGATGGATGAATGGAACACGCGCCAACATGGCGGCTCCGGGCTTACCCAGCGAGTTCGCGAGAGCCGGATCTCCACCGAGAAGGCCGAGGCGCAGACGCTGGCGTTTCTCGAGCAATGGGTGCCCAAGGGCAAATCGCCGATCTGCGGCAATAGCATCTGCCAGGACCGCCGTTTCCTTTACCGGCGCATGCCCGGCCTGGAAGCCTATTTCCACTACCGCAACCTGGATGTCTCCACCCTCAAGGAGTTGGCCGCGCGCTGGGCTCCGGATGTGCTCGCCAGCTTCAAGAAGGGCGGCACGCATCTGGCGCTGGATGACATTCGTGAGTCAATCGCCGAGCTGCGTCACTACCGCGAGCATTTCATTAAAGGCTAAAAACAGCTGCAAGCGGCAAGCTAGGAGCTGCAAGCAAGGCGGAAAGCCATAGCAGCTTGGCTAGTCCTTGCCAGGTTTGCAGCTGTTTACCGTCCTAGTCGTCTCAATTCGTCCGACTCGACCACTCGCGTGCCGTCGTCTTCTTCCAGCGCCAGGCGCCAGAGCGCGCGGGCGAGGATGCAGGCCGAGATGCCGCGGTATTTGCCAGGTAGAAGGTATGAGAGCGGGGCGGTCAGGCGCTCCACCGGCCGTACTTCCATACGCGGACCCAATAGCTGTGAAGGGCGCACGATGGTCAGTTGCGGCCAGTCCTGAGCGCGAAGGGCGTCTTCCATCTCGCCTTTGACTCGGCAGTAGAAGATCGAACTGTCCGGGTTGGCGCCCAGCGCGCTGATCACCAGCAGATGCCGCGCGCCCAGTTCACGGGCCCGTTTGGCAAAGTCCACGACCAGGTCATGATCGATGGCGCGGAAGGCTTCCTGGCTTCCCGCTTCTTTGATTGTGCTGCCCAGGCAACAAAACGCTGTGTCGATGCCCTCTGGGAGCTGCGGCAACAGAGCCTGCAGCGGGCCGACCGGGTTCTCGAGCCGAGGGTGCTCGGCCAGAGGCTTGCGACTGGGTGCCAGAACGCATTCCACGGTGGGTTCGTTGAGCAGGCGGTCGAGCAGGTGCTCGCCGGTCAGCCCGGTGGCGCCGGCAAGCAAAATACGCTGTGGCGTCAAATACATGGTTTGGCTTCCTGTGCGATCAGTCGGTCGGCGTCGGCTGTTGTTCATGCAGCATCCGCCAGTGTTCGACAACCTGGTCCGGTGCCCAGAGCTGGGGCTCCGAAGCTTGATAGTGGTCGGCCTGCTCTCGTTCGGCAACCCTCGCCTGCGCCAGCGTGAAGGCCTGCACAATATCGTTGGTTTCCTGTAGCGCCTCGGCGAACAGCGCGCGGCCGAAGTAGGTGAAATCACTTTCTTCGGAGCAGCCGAACGACACCCGGTCGGCGCGAGCTGCGGTCATGACCAACGTATTCGGGCTTTTCAGCGGCTCGATGAACCCACCGGAATAGCAAGCGGAAATCACTATCACCTTGTTGCGTCCAGCAAGCGGCTGCATCAGCGCCGCCAGGTCCGCTGCCGGCAAGTCTTCCAGCGCCAGCCGTGGCTGGGTCAGCGCTAACTGGTGGTCGGCCGAGCCGTGACTGGTGAGATAGATGAAGATCAGGTCTTCAGGTCCGCTGCGTTCAGCCAGTTTCTGAATGGCGCGTGACAAATTCTCGCGGGTCGCCAGTGGTCTATCGGCCAGGTGATCACGGTGGTTGACCAGGCTGATTTGGCCGTAGGCGGCGAAGCGCTCGGCTAACAGCTTGTCGACATAGCCGGCTTCGCGAAGGAACACACTCTGCTGCCCGTCGCCTGCGAAGGTCAGGCTGTAGAGCTCCGCAGCCGGGGTCGACACCGGTACCGCGTCAAGTGCCTCGGCGAGCAGTTGCCCTTGGCGTAACAGGCCGACTTCCAGCGGGTCGGCCAGTCGGCTGCCCGTATGGTCATGAGTAAGTCGATCGGCGCGCCAAGTACCGGCCTGCTCGGTGCCGTCGGCGAGCGTAAGGGTGCCTGGACCATCGAAGCGGCCGGCGCGAAAGGCACCTTTGTACTGGCTGCCATCTGGCGATTGCAGATGGCCCTCGCCGTGATACTGCCAATGCTTGAACTCACCGCTGTAGCGGGTGCCGTCGGCTCCAGCATAGTGGCCTTCGCCGCTGAGCTCGCCGTGCTTGAACGAGCCTTTCCAGACATTGCCGATGGCGTCTTCGTAGCGACCCTGGCCATGAAATAGGTCGTTTTTGAAATTGCCCAGATAGTGCTCGCCGTTGCTGCCGCGATACAGACCTTCACCGTTCAGGCTGCCCTCGACGAAGGTGCCGTTGAGTTTGCCGCTCTCGTCGCTGCGGGTGCCCTCGCCATGGGGCTGGCCAGCGACGAAATCTCCTTCGTACGTCGCGCCATCTGCGCCCTGCAGCTTGCCGGTGCCGTGGTAGAGATCGTTCTTGAAGTCGCCCTCGTAGGTCATGCCCTGCTCGGTGTAACGGCCTTTACCGTTGAGGCTGCCGCGCAGGAAATGCCCTTCATAGACACCGCCGGCGGCATAGCTGAAGCGCCCCGGACCATCGAACAGGCCTTGCTTGAATTCACCCTCGTAGCGATCACCGTTGGCGCCTTGCCAGACGCCATGACCATTCCATTGGCCGTCCTTGAACGAGCCGCGGTAGCTGCTGCCGTTGGGGTAGTCGATACGCCCTTCGCCCTGCAATAGACCGTCGACCACCTCGCCTCGGTAGCGGCCACCGTCCGGCAGCACGGCATCGGCGGGTATCAGCGGTTCGCCATCACCGCAAGCGGTGAGGAAGCAGGCGAACAGGATCGGGGCGATGTGACGCATGCGGCTAACCAGAAAAATACGATGTCCGCAGTATGCCGCAAACGCAGCGAGGTGCGACAACGGCGCACCCCTTTGGATCAGACGATGCAGAGCGCCAGGGTTTCGGCGATGTAGGCGGGTTTCTCCACGCCTTCGATCTCCATTACTGCGCGGCACTTGAGTAGCCACTGACCCGGATTCTTTTCGTACGCGTCGAGTAGCGTCGCGGCCAGGCGCACCCGCGATCCGACCCGCACCGGCTGGATGAAGCGCAGACTGTCGAGCCCGTAATTGACGCCCATCTTGGTGCCTTCGGGTCTGACCATCAGGTCTCCCATCAACATTGGCAACAACGATAGGGACAGGAAGCCATGCGCGATGGTCCCGCCGAACGGCGTCTGTGCAGCTTTTTCTGGGTCGATGTGGATGAATTGATGGTCGCCGGTGCAATCGGCGAACTGGTCGACGCGCTGCTGATCGACGGTGAACCATTCGGAGCGGCCGAGCTCCTTGCCAATGTAGTTCTTGAGTTCTGCTACGGGTACCTGCGGCATATGTCCTCCGGGGATTTGTTGTTCTTCTAATGAAAGCGCGATGGCTAGATCAGCATGCGGCCGGAGACGAATCAACCAAGCATCGTTGTCGCGAATGGTGGGATATAGGCTGGGCCAGCGCGTGCAGCGGGTTTCGTCGCGGGAGGATGCTTATAATCGCGCATCTTTGCTTCGGAGACGTCCATGCTGCTACGCGGGTTAACCTGGCTGGTGCTGTTCCAATTGCTCGGCACCGCGATCAACGTGATGGTCCTGCCCATGATGCCGGGGCCGATCATCGGGCTGCTACTGCTGTTCGTGGCGCTGTTGGCGCGCGGCCAGGCCAGCGAGTCGTTGCAATTGGCGGCCAGGAGTCTGTTGCGCTATCTGCCGCTGCTGCTAGTTCCGCCAGCCGTGGGCGTGATGGCCTACACCGAGGCGATTCTTGAAGACTTCTGGGCCATTGTCGGGGTGCTGGTGCTTTCGCTGGTGGTGTCTCTGGTGTTCACCGGCTGGCTGATGCAGATGTTGATTCATCGCCAGCAGCGCAAGGCGGGCCGCGCATGATTGCGGTGCAATGGCAGGCGGCTTGGGACGCGGTGATTCACCACCCGCTGTTCGGCGTGGCAATTACCCTGGCGGCTTTCCAACTTGCTTTCGCCGCCTACGAAAAGACCCGTTGGGTCTTCCTACAGCCAGTTCTGGTCTCGATGGTTGTGGTCGTCGGCATTCTGGTGGCCTGCGGCCTCAGTTATGACGAATACCGCGACAGTGCACAGATGCTCACCGTTCTTCTCGGGCCGGCCACCGTGGCGCTGGCGGTACCGCTGTATCTTAACCTGCGGCGGATTCGCGAACTGTTCGGGCCGATCATGCTAACCCTGCTGTTTGCGGGCACTGGCGCGACGGCACTAGGCATGGCGCTGGCGTGGGCTTTTAACTCCGATCCGATGATTCTGATGACCCTGGCGCCGAAATCCGTGACGTCGCCCATCGCCATGCTGGTAGCTGAGCAGATCGGCGGAGTGGTGGCCTTGGCGGCAGTGTTCGTGATGATCACCGGAATCATTGGAGCGATCGTCGGTCCGGAACTGTTGCGTCGCTTTGGCGTTCAGCATCCTGCGGCTCGAGGCATGGCGTTGGGGCTGACCGCTCACGCCGTGGGCACCGCGCAGGCGTTGCAGGAAAGCGATGAATGCGGTGCTTTTGCGGCGCTGGCGATGAGCCTGATGGGTGTAATGACGGCGGTACTGCTGCCGCTGGCCGTGACGCTGTTGTTCTAAGGAGGCTGAATGAAGCTGCCGTTGTTTCCGCTCGACACCGTGTTGTTTCCGGGATGCATGCTCGATCTGCAGATATTCGAGGCCCGCTATCTGGATATGGTCAGCGGCTGCTTGAAGGCGGGGCATGGCTTTGGTGTCGTGCGCCTCATCGAGGGCAGCGAGGTGGGACTGGCGGCCAGCGAATATGCCCTGACCGGTTGCGAGGCGCTGATCCGGGACTGGCAGCAGCGCCCCAACGGCTTGCTGGGAATCCGCGTCGAGGGCGGTCGTCGCTTCGATGTGCTCTCAGCCGAAGTGCAGCGCGATCAACTGACCGTTGCCGAGGTCAGTTGGCGCGACGAAGGTGAAGACCTGCCTTTCGGCGATGAGCACGCCGACTTGGCGTTATTGCTGGAAGCGCTAGGACAACACCCGATGGTCCAGGCGCTGGGCATGGGCTGCGTGGCGCAGGGGCAGCGCTCGCTGGCGCAACAGTTGGGGTATTTGTTGCCATTTCAGCCGGAGCGGAAAGTCGAGTTGCTACAGCTAGACGATCCGCAGCTGCAACTGGAGCGCATCCAGCGCTGGCTTGAGGAGTTGCAGGGCGATGCGCTCGAATAACAAGCAGTGCAACAGCCGCATTTGACGCAACTATTGATAGCGATACAGCAATATGGCACCCGGCAGCGCCCAGATCGCAAAAGCGCCAATCAGTCCCAGCGTTGCGGGCAGAATCAACCACCACACCCTGGGCGACAGCGCCTGCATTGGCCTGCGCCATTGCACGATGGTCAGGCTCGCCGCGCATATCGTGCTCGCCAACACTGCGCCAGCGATCACATCGGTCGGCCAGTGCACGCCGAGATAAACGCGCGACAAGGCAATGGCTGTCGCCGGTAATCCAGCCAGCAGTACCCAGGCCAGGCGCAGGCGAGGTGGTTGCCCACGCCCAGCGAGGACTCCGAGCGTAAGAAAAAAAGCGAACGCCGCCGAGCTATGGCCGCTGGGGAAACTGAAAGTGTGAAGGGGTTCGAGAAGGATCTCCGGTCGGATTCGCCCGAACGTCGCTTTCAGCGCGCCATTGGCCAGCGCTGTACCCAGCAGCGTGAGGATGGCGAAGACTGCTGCGCGCATCTGCTTCAGCGCAATCAACAGCAGGCTCAACAGCACCGCGGCCCACAGCTGCGTGTGGAAGTCGCCGGCACGCGTGACCACTACCATGAAGTGGTCGAAGATCGGGCTGCGTTCGCCCTGGACCACTTCCATCAGCCCTTCGTCGAATTCCACCAGATAAGGCCAGCCGAAGAACAGACCAAGCAGAATGGCCGCGCTGAGGCCTGCCGCCAGCGGCGTGACCCAACGCAGCTGGCGCAGGCTGCAATGCACGACGCCACCGACGAGTAGCAGCAGTGCAACAAGGACGATTCCCGCCTCGCCCCAGAAACCCTCCGGCAGCGGCAGTCGCACGGCAGCGCCTGCAGTCCAGCCCGGCAGCAGGTAGGCCATCGACCAACCGGCTGCGGCCACCAGGCTGACCAACAGAAAGCGCCCGAACGGCATGTCGAGCATGCCGGCGGTAAGCGGCAGCATGGGCCGCAGGGGGCCGATAAAGCGGCCCACGAGAAGGCTCGCGATGCCGTAACGATCGACATACAGCTCGGCCCGTGTCAGCCATTCAGGATGATCGCGCAAGCCGCGCATACTGCGAATGTTCTGGTGGTAACGTCGCCCAAGGCCGTAGGACAGCAGATCGCCGAGCAGGCCGCCCACATAGCCCAGCAGCAACGTCTCGCCGAGGCTCAGCACACCACTGCCGGCGACCACGGCGATAGCAAACACCAGCACGGTGCCAGGCATCAGCAAACCGACCACGGCCAGGCATTCCAGGCAGGCCACCAGAAACAGGCTCAGGCCCAGCCACTGCGGGTTTTCAGAGAGCCAGCCAGTGAGCGCAGAGAGCCATTCGGGCATGGTTTTTTCCTTGAATCGAGACGGCTTTCGACTCGGCGACAGCCGCGCCGGTTTCAACGGCCGTCATGATAACGCTGGATGCATTTGCGACAGGATGTTGATTGGGGCAGCGGTTCGTTGGTGCGAGCGATCGCGGACGGGTAGTCGCAAGGCGTCGTACGGCCATTGGTGCGCATCTGCGACCGCTGCGCTTTCCCAGCCATTCGCCGGGAGCCGCTGTGCGGGAAGCTCATGGGTGGCTATAATCAGCCGCTTTCCCTTCAGCTAGGCCAGCCAGCCCATGACCGAGTCCGTTCTCGATTACATGACCCGCCTCGGTCGCGCCGCGCGCGAGGCGTCGCGCGTGCTCGCGCGCGCTACCACCGCGCAGAAGAATCGAGCATTGCAGGCTGCTGCGGCAGCGCTTGACGCAGCGCGTAGCGATCTGGTCGATGCCAACCGGCAGGATCTGGCGGCCGGGCGTGCCAGTGGTCTGGACGAGGCCATGCTCGACCGCCTGGCGCTGACCCCGGCGCGAATCGACGACATGATCGAAGGGTTGCGACAGGTCGCAACCCTTCCCGACCCCATCGGCGAGATTCGCGACATGCGTTACCTGCCGTCGGGTATCCAGGTCGGCAAGATGCGCGTGCCGCTCGGGGTAGTCGGGATCATTTACGAGTCGCGTCCCAACGTGACCATCGACGCTGCCAGCCTGTGTCTGAAGTCCGGTAACGCCACCATCCTGCGCGGCGGCTCCGAAGCGATCCATTCGAATCAGGCGATTGCCCGCTGCATCCAGTTAGGGCTGGCGGAGGCTGGATTGCCGGCGGCTGCGGTACAGGTTGTGGAAACCACAGACCGTGCCGCGGTGGGTGCGCTGATCACCATGCCGGAATTTGTCGATGTGATCGTGCCGCGCGGCGGCAAGGGCTTGATCGAACGCATCAGCCGCGACGCAAAGGTCCCTGTGATCAAGCACCTGGACGGCATCTGCCATGTGTTCATCGACCAGGCTGCCGATATCGACAAGGCCATTCGCGTCGCCGACAACGCCAAGACCCAGCGCTATGCACCGTGCAATACCATGGAAACGTTGCTGGTACATACGGCCATCGCGGAGCGCGTACTGCCGCCGCTGGCTGCCATCTATCGCGACAAAAGCGTCGAGCTGCGTGGTTGCCCGCGTACGTGCGAACTGCTCGGTGGCGATGTGCTAGCCGCTAGCGAAGAAGATTGGTCCACCGAATACAACGCACCGATTTTGTCGATCCGCGTGCTCGACTCGCTGGATGAAGCGATCGAACACATCAACCGCTACGGCTCGCAACATACCGATGCGATCGTCACCGAGAATTTCACCGATGCTCGCCGCTTCATCACCGAGGTCGATTCCGCGTCGGTGATGGTCAACGCCTCCACCCGTTTCGCCGACGGATTCGAGTATGGCCTGGGCGCGGAGATCGGCATTTCCACCGACAAGCTGCACGCACGCGGACCGGTTGGCCTGGAAGGCCTGACCAGCGAGAAATACGTGGTCTTCGGCGACGGCCACGTGCGTACTTGATGAGTTCGACTCGCACTCCACGGCGCATCGGTATTCTCGGTGGCACCTTTGATCCGGTGCACATTGGGCACCTGCGAGGCGCGCTGGAAGTGGCAGAAATGATAGGGCTCGCTGAGGTTCGCCTGGTCCCCAATTTCCGCCCGCCGCACCGTGAGGCGCCCAACAGCTCCGCGCAGGACCGCTTGGCGATGGTCCGATTGGCGGTGCAGGATCTGCCGTCGTTGACGGTCGATGCCCGCGAGCTGGAGCGCGACAAGCCGTCATACACCATCGACACGCTGGAATCGCTGCGCGATGAACTGGCAGATGACGATCAGATTTTTCTAATAATGGGTTGGGACGCGTTTTGCGGGCTACCCAATTGGCATCGCTGGGATGAGCTTCTTGATTACTGCCACATTCTCGTGATGCAGCGCCCTGATGCCGACAGCGAGGCCCCGGAAGCTCTGCGGGACTTGTTGGCGGCACGCAGCGTGCACGACCCGCAGGCACTTGCTGGCAGCGGTGGGCAAATTGCCTTCGTCTGGCAGGCCCCTCTGGGGGTGTCTGCAACCCGAATTCGTCAATTTCTGGCCAGCGGCCGGTCGGTCCGTTTCCTGGTGCCCGACGCCGTACTGGCTTATATCAACGCGCACGGACTGTACCGGGCGTCGAACTGAGGTTGTTTCAAGCTATGCAAAATGATTCTTTGGTCCAGCTGGCCGTTAGCGCTCTGGAAGATCTGAAAGGCGCGGACATCACCACCATCGATGTCCGCGGCAAGACCAGCGTTACTGATTTCATGGTGATCGCCAGTGGTACCTCCAGTCGCCACGTGAAGTCCCTGGCAGACAACGTGCTTGAGAAGGTCAAGGAGCAAGGTGTTCGCCCGCTGGGCAGTGAAGGCCTGGACGGTGGCGAGTGGGCACTGCTCGACCTGGGTGATGTAGTGGTCCACGTGATGCAGGTCCCGACTCGCCAGTTCTATGACCTTGAGCGTCTCTGGCAGGGTGCCGAGCAGAGCCGTGCACAGCACGCTGGCGAGCAGGAATAAGGTCGATCCGTGCGGATCAAGCTGATCGCTGTGGGTTCGAAGATGCCGCGTTGGGTGGAGGATGGTTGGCACGAATACGCCAAGCGTCTGCCCTCCGAGCTGCCTTTGGAACTGCATGAAATATCGCTCAACACTCGCGGCAAGAATGCCGACGTGGCGCGATTGATTCGTCAGGAAGGCGAGGCCATGCTGGCCAAGGTGCAGCCCGGCGAACGCATCGTCACGCTGGAAGTGACGGGGCGACCTTGGAGCACCGAGCAATTGGCCGCCGAGCTGGAGCGTTGGCGACTCGACGCGCGCAACATTAACTTGATGGTTGGCGGTCCCGAAGGACTGGCTCCTGAAGTTTGTGCACGTAGCGAGCAGCGCTGGTCGCTGTCGCCGCTGACTCTGCCGCATCCGTTGGTGCGCATTCTCATCGGCGAGCAGATCTACCGCGCCTGGACGTTGCTGTCGGGTCACCCTTACCACAAGTAGTACAGCCAAACCCAAGATGTCTCAGCCGATTCCCCTCAAAGACCACGAAAAGGACGCCCGTCTGGTGCGTCAGCGCGTGCTGGTGGGCGGCGCCTTTGTGTTGTTGCTGATTGGCGTGTTGATTGCGCGCCTTTACTACCTTCAGGTCGTGCAGTACGAGCACCATTCGACGCTCTCGGAGAACAACCGCGTCCATGTTCAGCCCATTCCGCCTAATCGGGGACTGATTTTCGATCGGACCGGCAAGATCATCGCCGACAATCGCCCGAGCTTTAGTCTCACGGTGACGCGCGAGCGCGCCGAGGATTGGCGCAAAACGCTTGATACGGTTGTCGAGGTGCTGGATCTGTCAGCCGAGGAGCGCGAGCTGTTCGAGAAGCGCGTATTGCAAGGGCGGCGGCCATTCGAGCCGGTGCCGATCATGTATGAACTGTCCGAGGAACAGATCGCTCGCATCGCCGTCGATCAGTTCCGCCTGCCTGGTGTGGAGGTCGCGGCGCAGTTGGTCCGGCATTACCCGGAGGGTGAGCATTTCGCGCATTCGGTCGGCTATGTCGGCCGGATCAACGAGGCGGAGCTCAAGCAGCTCGATCCGGTCAATTACAGCGGCACGCACCACATCGGCAAGACTGGCATCGAGCGATTCTACGAAGACGTGCTGCACGGGCAGGTGGGGTACGAGGAAGTCGAGACCAACGCCCGTGGCCGAGTGTTGCGGGTACTCAAACGCACCGATCCGGTACCGGGAAAGGACATCACTCTGACCCTTGACCTGGAACTGCAACAAGCGGCCGAGGCGGCGCTGGCTGGCCGGCGCGGCGCTGTGGTGGCGCTGCAACCTGCTACCGGCGAAGTGCTGGCAATGGTCAGCCAGCCGAGTTTCGACCCTAATTCGTTCGTCACCGGCATCAGCTTCAAGGCTTATGGTGAACTGCGAGACTCGATCGACCAGCCGCTGTTCAACCGTGTTCTGCGTGGCTTGTACCCGCCAGGGTCGACCATCAAGCCGATGATGGCGGTAGCCGGCCTCGATGCCGGGGTCGTCACTGAAGAGAGTGAGGTGTTCGATCCTGGATTCTTCCAATTGCCGAACGTGAAACACAAATACCGCAACTGGAATCGGGGCGGCGACGGCTGGGTAGATCTGGAGAAAGCGATCATGCGCTCCAATGACACCTATTTTTACGATCTGGCCCACAAGATGGGTATCGATCGGATGCACGAATACATGACGCGCTTTGGCATCGGTCAGCGTGTATCGCTGGATATGTTCGAGGAAACCGCCGGCCTGATGCCCTCGCGAGAGTGGAAGCGCACACGTTATCGTCAGCCTTGGTATCCAGGTGAGACGGTCATCCTTGGCATCGGGCAGGGTTACATGCAGGCTACGCCGCTACAGCTGGCCCAGGCGACCGCACTGATGGCCACTCATGGTAAATGGATTCGGCCGCACTTGGCGCAGAGTATCGAGGGCGTTTCACCGGTCGATCCAGAACCGATGCCGGATATCCAACTGCGCGACCCTCGCTATTGGGATGCCGCCATCAACGGCATGGAGCAGGTCGTGCACGGGGCTCGCGGCACCGCGAAGAAGGTTGGCGATACGGCGAGTTATCGCATTGCCGGCAAGAGCGGCACCGCGCAGGTTGTGGCAATCAAGCAGGGCGAGCGTTATGACAGCGACAAGCTTGCCGAGCGGCATCGCGATCACGCATTGTTCGTGGCCTTCGCGCCGGTGCATGACCCTCAGATCGCAGTGGCGGTGATGGTTGAGAATGGTGAATCCGGCTCCGGTGTCGCGGGCCCGGTTGCCAAACAAGTCATGGATGCTTGGTTGTTGAACGAGCAAGGCGAGCTGAAGGCCGAATATGCGCCGCCGCTAGCGGCTGAGGTGGGTAAGCCATGAGCGGGACATTCGATCGCACGCTTTCCACTACCGACGTGATGCGCCGTCGGGCGACGCTTCTGCAGCGCATGCATATCGACGGTGTACTTTTGCTGCTCTTGCTGCTGCTGGCTGCGGGCAGCCTGTTCGTTCTCTACTCGGCTGGCGGCAAGAACTGGGATCTGTTGATCAAGCAGGCAAGCTCGTATGGTATCGGGCTGAGCGCCATGCTGGTCATCGCACAGTTGGAGCCGAGATTCATGGCGCGCTGGGTCCCGCTTGGTTATCTGGCGGTTGTCGCATTGCTGCTGGCGGTGGAGTTCGTCGGCTATACCGCCATGGGCGCGACCCGATGGATCAGTATCCCAGGGGTGATTCGCTTTCAACCGTCGGAGTTCATGAAAATCATCATGCCGATGTCGATTGCCTGGTACCTGTCCGCCCGTGCGTTGCCGCCGGGTATCAAGCACACCATGGTCAGCCTGGGCCTGATCCTGGTGCCCTTCGTGCTGATTCTGAAGCAGCCGGATCTGGGCACCTCCCTCCTGGTACTGGTTTCCGGTGCCTTCGTGCTTTTCATTGCTGGCCTGCGCTGGCGCTGGATTCTGGGTGCGGTTGCGGCGCTGGTACCTATCGCAGTAGCCATGTGGTATTTCGTTCTGCACAACTATCAGAAACAGCGCGTGCATACATTTCTCGATCCCGAAAGCGATCCGCTGGGCACTGGCTGGAACATCATCCAGTCCAAGGCTGCGATCGGCTCGGGTGGCGTGTTCGGCAAGGGCTGGTTGCTCGGCACCCAGTCGCACCTGGATTTTTTGCCCGAAAGCCATACGGACTTTATCATTGCCGTCTTGGCCGAGGAGTTCGGCCTGGTTGGCGTCTGTTTGCTGTTGCTGATTTATCTGCTGTTGATTACGCGTGGTCTGGTGATTACGGTTCAAGCGCAGACCTTATTTGGCAAGCTGCTCGCCGGCGCGCTGACGATGACATTCTTCGTTTATGTTTTCATCAATATCGGTATGGTCAGCGGGCTGCTGCCGGTAGTAGGGGTACCGTTACCCTTTATCAGTTTTGGTGGAACTTCATTGGTGACCCTGTTATCAGGGTTCGGGGTTTTGATGTCGATCCACACCCATCGCAAGTGGATCGCGCAGGTTTGATTAGAGTGAATTTCTTGAACCCATTACGGCATAGCTGGTTGGCACGAGCGCTCTGCGGAGCGGGTCTATTCGGTGTTTTCAGCGGTACTCAGGTGGTTTTCGCTGCCGATTACCAAGGCGAAAAGGTGGCCGAGTTCGTTCGCGAGATGACTCAGGATTATGGGTTTGCCAGTGAGCAGTTGGTTGAACTGCTGGCTCAGGCAGAACGCAAGCAGGTGATCCTCGACGCGATCTCGCGGCCGGCAGAGCGCGTCAAACCGTGGAAGGAATATCGACCGATCTTCATCACCGACTCGCGGGTAGCGCAGGGCGTCGATTTCTGGCGCGAGAACCAGGCAGCGCTGGAGCGCGCCGAGAAAGAATATGGCGTGCCGGCCGAGGTGGTCGTTGCGATTATTGGCGTCGAGACCTTCTACGGGCGTAATACCGGCAGTTATCGGGTCATCGATGCGCTGTCGACGCTGGGCTTCGATTATCCACCGCGCCAGCCGTTCTTCCGTCAACAGCTCAAGGAATTCCTGTTGCTGGCTCGCGAAGAGCAGGTCGATCCGCTGAAGCTTACCGGCTCCTACGCCGGAGCCATGGGCCTGCCGCAGTTCATGCCGAGCAGCTTCCGCGCCTACGCGGTAGATTTCGATGGCGACGGTCATATCGACATCTGGAAAAACCCGGTCGATGCCATTGGTAGTGCCGCCAATTATTTCAAGCAACATGGCTGGGTAGCCGGCGAGCCGGTCGTCGCGCGGGCCACCGTCAAGGGTGAGCAGCATGCAGAAGGCCTTACCGAGGGCCTGGAGCCGGTCAAGAATGCCGCGCAGTTGCGTGAGCTGGGCTGGCAGACGGAGGCGGAAATTGCGGATGACACGGCGGTGACAGCCTTCCGTCTGGACGGTGCCGAAGGAGATGAATACTGGATAGGACTGCCTAATTTCTATGTCATTACGCGTTACAACCGCAGCGTGATGTACGCCATGGCCGTGCACCAGCTTGCCGCGCAACTTGCCGAAGCGCGGGGCACACAATGACGGTCCGCTTGCTCGCAGCGGTAGCCGCCGTTGCGCTAATCGCAGGTTGTTCGTCGTCACCGACGTCGCAATCGCCTTCACCTGCCGAAAGCGGTGGCATCAGTGGCCCCGACGATTACTCCCGGCCACACAAGGATGGCGCGCCCTGGTGGGACGTCGACGTATCGAGCATCCCTGACGCGACGCCGACGCCGCATACTGGCCCGTTCAAGGCCAACCCCTACACGGTTCTGGGCAAGACCTACTATCCGATCGGCGATGGACGCAACTACCAAGCGACAGGCACTGCCTCTTGGTACGGCACCAAATTTCATGGCCAACCTACCGCCAACGGCGAGAAGTACGATCTGTACGGCATGAGCGCGGCGCACAAGACGTTGCCACTGCCCAGCTATGTTCGAGTGACCAACCTCGACAACGGCAAGGCGGTCGTGCTGCGGGTCAATGATCGCGGCCCGTTCTACTCGGACCGGATCATCGACCTGTCATTCGCTGCGGCAAAAAAACTGGGATACGCCGAGACGGGAACTGCTCGGGTCAAGGTCGAGGGTATCGATCCCGAACAGTGGTGGGCCGAACGAGGCCGTCCGGCACCGATGGTTTTGGCCCAACCACAGAAAGTCGCCAGCAAACCCGTTGGCAGCTCGCTTTCACAACCCGTTGAGCAATACACGCCGCCGCCAGCACAGCACGCGGGGGCGACGCTGCCGGTCCAGATCCACAGCACCGACAGAGTCGCCGTTGCCGGAGTGTTCCTGCAAGTCGGTGCGTTTGCCAATCCGGACGCCGCTCAGCTGCTGCGCGACAAGCTCAGCAAGTTGACTGCCGCACCGGTATTCGTCAGTTCAGTGGTTCATCAGGAGCAGATCCTGCACCGGGTCCGCCTCGGGCCGATCGATTCCTTGGATGAGGCAGCGCAACTCGAACAGAGCGTGCGTCTCGCCAATTTGGGAAACCCTCGGCGAGTGCGTGCCGATTGATGTCGCGCCATGCTCGGGATGAACGAGCTGATTCAAAAGAACTGTTTGCCCACCAATTTCTGAGAGAGCAATGACTATCACCACCTTCGTGCACCGCCTGTTTCTTCTCACTTTGCTGGCGGTAGCGCCGGTAACCTGGGCCGAGCCGATCATTCCGTCAGCACCGCAGTTGGCGGCGAAATCGTACGTTCTGATGGACGCCGCGAGCGGCAAGGTGCTGGTCGAAAACGCGGGCGATGAGCGTCTGCCACCGGCCAGTCTGACCAAACTGATGACCGCCTACATCGCCACGCTTGAAATCAAGAAAGGCCAGATTTCCGAGAGCGATATGGTCACCGTCAGCGAAAAGGCTTGGCGTACAGGCGGTTCGCGGATGTTCATTCAGGTCAACACTCAGGTATCCGTCGACGACCTCCTGCACGGCATCATCATTCAGTCGGGCAATGACGCCAGCGTGGCCATGGCCGAGCATATTGCCGGCAGCGAGGAGGCCTTCGCCGACCTGATGAACAGCACTGCTCAGCGGCTGGGCATGGACAATACCCATTTTATGAACGCCACCGGACTTCCACATCCGGAGCATTATTCCTCTGCAGCCGATATGGCCAAGCTGGCCCGAGCGATTATTTATGAGGACCCGGCGCACTACGGCATCTACGCGCAGAAGGAGTTCTTCTGGAACAACATCAAGCAGCCGAACCGCAACCTGCTTTTGTGGCGTGACAAGACCGTCGACGGTCTGAAAACCGGTCATACGGAAGAGGCTGGCTACTGCTTGGTGGCATCTGCTATGCGCGATGGCATGCGCCTGATCAGTGTCGTGTTCGGTACCAATAGCGAGCAGGCGCGCGCGGCCGAGACGCAGAAATTGCTAACCTACGGCTTCCGCTTTTTCGAAACGCGCACTTTCTACCAGAAGGGCATCGAACTGGCGACTTCCCGGGTCTGGAAAGGCCAGCAGGACCAAGTCAGCGCCGGGCTTGCTAACGACCTGACCATGACCCTGCCGCGCGGGCAGATGGACAAGCTGCAGGCGGGCATGACCTTCAACCCCGAGTTGACTGCACCGATCCAGCAGGGCGACGTGGTCGGTAAGGTCGAGGTCACTCTCGATGGTCAGGTGTTGCAGAGTACGGACCTGATTGCCCTGCAGGCTGTGGAAGAAGGTGGGCTGTTCAGTCGTTTCTGGGATAGCATTCAGCTGTTCTTCTTCAATCTCTTCAACTGATACCACCTGCGCGCGCCCTGGCTACCTGCCGGGCGCGCTTGCGGATCACGAGTCCGTTGTCATGACCGAAAGCAAAAGCGAAACACAGCCACCTAAAATTGAATTCCCCTGCGAACGCTATCCGATCAAAATTATCGGCGATGCCGGTGAAGGCTTCAGCGAGACGGTAGTGGCGGTGATCCGGCGACATGCGCCGGATTTTGACGAAACCACACTGGTGACCCGCGACAGCCGCAACGGGCGCTTCCTCTCCGTGCAGGTGCTAATCACTGCGACCAGTGTCGAGCAGTTGCAGGCGATTCACGTCGATCTACGCGCTACCGGGCGCGTGCACATGGTGCTCTGATGAGTGCTTCGTCATTTAAGCGCTGTCCGAACGTCCTGCGATATGTATACGTTTCGTACTTGGGTATACGTTGATGGGGGCCGTTATGCTCGGCGTGCGGGAGCTCGGGTTGGTCGAATACCAGCCCGCCTGGCAGGCCATGCAGCGCTTCACCAATGGTCGCGACCCGGCCACGGATGATGAAATCTGGTTGCTGCAGCACCCACCGGTGTTCACGCAGGGGCAAGCCGGCAAGGCGGAACACCTGCTACTGCCCGGCGATATTCCAGTGGTCCAGGCCGATCGGGGCGGACAGGTTACCTACCATGGCCCCGGACAGCTGGTGTGTTATCTGATGCTGGACGTCCGGCGGCTGGGAATCGGCGTACGTGACCTAGTCAGTCGCATCGAACAGAGTCTGATAGAGTTGCTGGCCAGCTACGATGTACAGGCCATCGCCAAGCCCGACGCGCCAGGTGTCTATGTCGGGGGGGCAAAGATCGCATCGCTCGGTCTGCGTATCCGTAACGGGCGCTCGTTCCATGGTCTGGCGCTCAATGTGGATATGGATCTGGAGCCCTTCAGACGAATCAATCCTTGCGGCTACGCCGGCATGACCATGACCCAGTTGGCCGATCTGGTTGCTGGGCCTATAGAGTTTTCCGAGGTCAGTGCCCGCCTGCGTGAACAGCTGGTCAAGCACCTCGGCTACGCGCAGCAGCAGACGCTGATGGGCGCAATAGACGGCTAAGCCGGGCGCTTGCTTATCGGGTGTGAGCTGGGCATGGCGGATATAAAACGCTGCCCCAGGCGAAGCCTAGGGTCAGGCGTTGATCGACCCGATCAGTTCAGATTGAGGGTCGGAATCAGGCTGCTGTCGAACGGCTGGCCCGGCACTGGCACCGGGGCGGCCAGGCCCAGGTTGTTCTTCTCGAACACCCGG
Organism: Stutzerimonas sp. VN223-3; assembly: GCF_045999685.1. NCBI lineage: Bacteria > Pseudomonadati > Pseudomonadota > Gammaproteobacteria > Pseudomonadales > Pseudomonadaceae > Stutzerimonas > Stutzerimonas sp. VN223-3. Next base: position 1,173,244 of record NZ_RBEC01000002.1, read on the forward strand.
TCGGCTCGGTAGCTGGAGCGCACCAGCGGGCCGGCAGCGACTTCCATGAAGCCCTTTCCTAGACCGATGTCGCGCAAACGGTTGAATTCTTCCGGGCTGACCCAGCGTTTGACCGGCAGGTGGTGGCGGGTCGGCTGCAAGTACTGGCCGAGGGTGAGGATGTCCACGCCGATGGCGCGCAGGTCATCCATGGTCTGCAGCACTTCCTCGTCGCTTTCGCCCAGGCCCAGCATCAGGCTGGTCTTGGTCAGCATCTCCGGGCGATGGCGCTTGGCATGCTCCAGCACGCGCAGGGTCTTCTCGTAGCCAGCGCGGGGGTCGCGCACTTCATGGGTCAGGCGCTTGACCGTCTCGACGTTCTGCGCAAAGACTTCCAGGCCAGAGTCCGCTACGCGTTCGATGGCGTGCAGGTCGCCGTCGAAGTCCGGGGTCAGGGCCTCGACTACCACCTGTGGGGTGCGCTCCTTGATGGCGCGCACACAGGCGGCATAGTGTGCGGCACCGCCGTCGTCCAGGTCATCGCGGTCCACCGAGGTCAACACGATATAGCGCAGCGCCATCAGCTCTACCGACTTGGCGGTGTTCTGCGGCTCATCCTGATCCAGCCAGCCGTTGGGATTGCCGGTATCCACCGCGCAGAAGCGGCACGCGCGGGTGCACACCGAGCCCATCAGCATGATAGTGGCGGTACCGTTGGACCAGCATTCGCCCATGTTCGGGCAGTGGGATTCCTGGCATACGGTGCTCAGACGGTGTTCGCCGACATTGCGCTTGACCGCTTCGAAGCGGCTGCCGCTGGGTGCCTTGACCCGCAACCACTTGGGCTTGGGTTCGAACACTTGGGGTTCGCTTGAGGCGCGGCGCTTCTGCCCGTCCTTGATCGCGGTGATGCCCTGAGTGGTGCGGAATTTTTCGCCGCTGGCAACGGTTTTGGGCTGGGAGGTATCGGACATCGGCTTTCTGGGCTCCGCTAGAGGCTCCGGGGACGGGGCGGCTCGTGGCCGCCGCGCAGTTTATCACAGGCACTGACCGCACAGTCCGTCTAGCGAGGCGTGCAGCCGGTTGCCGGGGCCACCGCAGCGGCTTGCCCGAGTTGTCCCGCGGCTGAGCTACCGGCCGGCGTTTCACGTGCATTATCGGAAGGAGATACTGCCGACCAGGATGGGCTTCGAAGCCGCGTGACCTGCCTGCGGAGATGGGCGGCGCGGGGCAGAGCATGGCCGAACAGTTCGGCCATGCTCGCTAAGGCTCTGCGCGCAGCCGGCCGAGCAACTCCTGCGTCGGATGGCCGTCGGCAGGCCAGCCCAGCTGTTGCTGGAAACTACGGATGGCACTGCGGGTGTTGCCGCCGATGATGCCGTCTGCAGCGCCTGGATCGAAGCCTTGGTTCGACAGGCGTTCCTGCAGCTCAAGACGCTCGGAACGACTCAGGGGCTGTTCACCCTGTGGCCAGCTTGCGCGCACCTTGCCTGCGCCATCGAAGCGCTCGGACAGCAGACCGATCGCGAGCGCATAAGATGACGAATTGTTGTAGCGCAATATTGCGCGGAAATTATCCAGGATCAGAAACGCCGGACCGCGATAACCAGCGGGAAGCAGCAGACTGGCGGTCGCGTCATCATTGCCGGCCGGCAGGTTTGCCAGGCCGAGGCGACGCCACTCCGCCAACGGCTTGCGTATGCTGCTGTCGGCAAGGGCATAGTCGAATTCTGTCGGCAGCGCGACCTCGAAGCCCCACGGCTGTCCAGCTTTCCATCCGGACGCTTGCAAGTAATGGGCAGCTGACGCCAGGGCATCGGCTGAGCTGTTCCAGATGTCCCGGCGGCCGTCACCGTCGAAGTCCACGGCGTGGGTGTTATAGGTGGTCGGGATGAACTGAGTCTGCCCCATGGCGCCGGCCCAAGACCCGCGCAGTTGATCGGCGTCAATGTCGCCGTGATCAAGAATTTCCAATGCCGCCAGCAACTGGCTCTTGGCGAAGCCCGGGCGGCGGCCTTCGTGTGCAAGTGTCGCCAGGGAGCGAATGACTGATTTGTCGCCCATTATCTGCCCGAAGCTGCTCTCTAGCCCCCAGATTGCTACCAGCGTATTACGATCGACGCCGTAGTGCGTTTCTATACCGTCCAGTGTCGCTGAATGTTGGTTCAGCAATCGCTTGCCGCCACTGACGCGCTGCTCCGAGAGGGCCCCCTCCAAATATTGCCAAACGGGCCGAGTGAACTCCGGCTGGCTGCGATCGGCCGAGATGATGCTTGGGTCAGGGGTAACGCCGGCAAACGCGCGATCGAACAGTTCCGCCGGTATACCAGCCTGCAGCGCTTCGAGCCTGAAACTGTCGCGCCACTCGTCGAAACTTTGCTGTGGAACGGCAATATCCGGCTCGTTGGATACAGCGAGCACTGTGCCGGTTGATGCTTCCTGTTGCTGTGGCATGCTCGGTGTGGCTTGGGCTGGGCGCTCTGCGGCGCAGGCGACCAAGATGCTCATGGCTGATCCGGCAATCAGGGTACGCAGCAGCAGTACGGGAACGAAGGTGTAAAGCATGTACCACACTCGGCAAATCATTGGCACGTGACCTTAACACGCTTTGAATTGCTTGGCTTTTCAAGCCGCCAGAAGGACCGAAGCCTCCCAGTTGTTGGACTGGGAGGCTTCACGGCGATAGCTGCCTTTGCCTTTTTTCGGCTGTTCCTGGCGGCTGCGGAATAATGGTTGTGCCACCAGGGACTTGGCCTTGTTCGGCCGCTTACGGTTCTTTGCCATGTTGTCGCCCTCATGCTATGGATCAGCACGGCGCATCATAGGTGTTGTTCAAAAAATGTCCAGCAGACTCACAGCGACTTAGGTTCCTGAACAGGCTGGCTTGCCGCTCGCATCTAACTAAACACCGATGCGCTGACCGCTCAGTTGCAGGCAGAGCTTGGTCAAGCCGATCCAGGGATCACCCTCGGCCTGCCCTTTGATCTGCTCGTCGATGCGCTGCGCATCCATGAGCAAGCGCTGCCAGCCAGCCGCGTCGTGGCGCTGCAACGCCTTGCTCACCAGCGGCTTGCGCTTGTCCCAGACAGGCGGGCGGGCCTGGCTAAAGGCGCGGTCGAGTGGGACGCCCTGGCCGTACTGTTGGGCAATATTGGCCAGTTGGCGGACCTCTCGAGCCATGGCCCAGAGAATCACAGGCGCTTCGACACCTTCGCCGCGCAAACCGGTGAGCATTCGTAGAATGTGTTCGGGGTGGCCCAGCAGTGCTGCGTCGATCAGGCCGAAGACGTCGTAGCGGGCGCTGTCAGCGACGGCCGCCTGTACGGTCTCGGCCGTTACCTGGCCACTGTCGGCAAGGAGCTTAAGCTTTTCGACTTCCTGTGCCGCGGCCAGCAGGTTGCCCTCGACGCGAGCGGCAATCAGCTCCACGGCTTCCTGGTCGGCAGCCAGCCCGGCTTGGGAAAGTCGTTGGCGAATCCACTGCGGGAGCTGCTGTGCGTCCACCGGCCATATCTGCAGGAATTGCACCTGCTTGCCGTCGATCAGCGCCTTGGCCCACTTGGTCTTCTGCGAATTGCCGTCGAGCTTGGGCAGACTGATCAGCAACACGGTGTCTTCGGCGGGGCGCGCGAGGTAATCGATGATTGCAGCAGCGCCCTTGTCGCCGGGCTTGCCATTGGGGATGCGCAGCTCCAGCAGGCGCTTCTCTGCAAACAACGAAAGGCTGGCGCCGGCTTCGATGAGCTGTCCCCAATCGAAACTGGTCTCGACGTTGAGCACCTGACGCTCGCTGAATTCCTGCTGCCGACAGGCGCTGCGAATGGCATCACAGGCTTCCTGGCAGAGCAGATGCTCATCGCCGGTGACCACATAGACAGATGCGAGCGGACCTTGCAGATGCTTGGCGAGTTGGGCGGGGGAGAGCTTCATGGTATCGGGAGACCGAGAGCCACCAAAAGTGGCTCTCGGTTCATCACTGAATTGGCAATTCGATTGGAGATTGCTGCGGTTGCGAGCTCTGCTCGCGTATCTGCGCCTCGATGGCCTCGGCTTCGGCGCGTTTTTTTGCCTCGGCTGTCTGCTGCAGTTGGTCGAGCTGCGCAGGTGTAATGCCGCGGATACGCATGCTCAACTGTTGCAAGAGCTCTCGGCGCATTTCCTGGCGCAGCTGATTGGCCTCCTGGTCGGAGCCGATCAGGTTGCTGCTGTCGTGTACGTAAACCTTCTGTACCTCGACGCTGTCTTGCAGCAAAACGGTGTTCTGCGGGCCGCGGAATTCATAATCGAGCACGCTGGTCAGTTCGTACTCGGCACTGCGCGCCGAGCTGGTGTAACTGGCAGTACGCTGACGATTCTGCTCGCGGATCAGGTCCAGGGTGTAACGCGCGCCCGGGTAGACCCGTACGCCGTTATCCTTAAGCAGCTCCTCGAGCTGCTTGGCGGTTTCCCCATAGCTGTTGCGTGCCTGCAGATCGAGCTCCTCGAGCGCGAAGCTGGTGTCGCCGGTTCCGCGTAGCTGGAAGCCACAGGCACTCAACAATAGGGCCATGCCGACTACCACGAGATTGCGTTTCATATTGTTATCTCCTTGCCAGCCTCGGCGCAGCGCGCCAGAGCAAAATCAGTTAGCGACGATATTGACCAGTTTGCCCGGCACCACGATGACCTTGCGGATCGTCAGGCCTTCGGTGAAACGCACCACGTTCTCGTTGGCTCGCGCACTAGCCTCTACCTCGTCCCGTGAGGCGCTGGCTGGAACCTCGATTTGTCCGCGCAACTTTCCGTTTACCTGCACCACCAGCGTCAGGTTGTCCTGCACCAGTGCCGCCTCGTCGACCACCGGCCAGCGCGCATCGATGACGGCGTCATTGTGGCCGAGGTTGCGCCAGAGCTCATGGCAGATGTGCGGCGTGATCGGTGCCAGCAGCAGGGCGACGGTTTCCAGTCCTTCCTGCATCAAGGCAAGATCCTGCTCGCTGGCGGTAGCGGCTTTCTCCAATACGTTCATCAGCGTCATCACCTGGGCGATAGCGGTGTTGAACTTGTGGTGCTGACCAACATCCTGGCTGGCCTGCTTGATTGCCAGATGAATGGCACGGCGTACAGCCTTCTGCTCGTCATCGAGACTGGCGACGTCCAGCTTGCCGACCGCACCGGCGTTGACATGGGCATGTGCCAGGCGCCAGACGCGGCGCAGGAAGCGGCTCGCGCCTTCGACGCCGGAATCGGACCATTCCAGGCTCATGTCCGGCGGCGAGGCGAACATCATGAACAGGCGGCAGGTATCGGCGCCGTAGCTGTCGATCATTGCTTGCGGGTCGACGCCATTGTTCTTCGACTTGGACATCTTCTCGGTGCCGCCGATTTCCACCGGCAGGCCATCGCTGGCGAGCTTGGCGCCGATGACCTTGGCCTTGGCATCGCGTTCGACGATGACATCGGCCGGGTTGAACCAGTCCTTGCCGCCATTTTCCAGGGTGCGGTAGTAGGTATCAGCGATGACCATGCCCTGGGTGAGCAAATTCTTGAACGGCTCATTGGAGCTGACCAGCCCCTCGTCGCGCATCAGCTTGTGAAAGAAGCGCGCATAGAGCAGGTGCAGAATGGCGTGCTCGATACCGCCGATGTATTGGTCCACCGGGAGCCAATGGTTGGCCGCGGCCGGATCGACCATGCCCTGGTCGTAATGCGGAGATGCGTAGCGAGCGAAGTACCAGGACGACTCGACGAAGGTGTCCATGGTGTCGGTTTCGCGCTTGGCTGCGGCGCCACACTTGGGGCAACTGCAATCGTAGAATTCCGGCATGCGCGCCAGCGGCGAGCCGGCGCCGTCCGGAACCACATCTTCGGGCAGGACCACCGGCAGCTGGTTTTCCGGCACCGGCACGTCGCCGCAGGCTTCGCAGTGGATGATCGGGATCGGGCAGCCCCAGTAGCGCTGACGGCTGATGCCCCAGTCGCGCAGGCGAAACTGGGTGCGTGCCTGGCCGAGGCCCTTTTTCTGCAGGGCGACTTCCATGGCATCGAATGCACCATCGAAATCCAACCCGTCGAATTCACCGGAATTGATCAATTCGCCGTGCTCGCCATACGCGTCATTCCAGGGCGCAGGCGTCTCTTCACCCGCGCTAGTGCGCACGACTGGTTTGATCGGCAGGTCATACTTGGTGGCGAAGGCGAAATCGCGCTCGTCGTGGGCCGGCACAGCCATCACAGCGCCTTCACCGTAGTTCATCAGCACGTAGTTGGCGACCCACACCGGCAGCAGTTCGCCAGTCAACGGGTGCTGTACCTTCAAAGCCGTGGCGAGGCCTTTCTTTTCCTGGGTGGCGATATCGGCTTCAGCCACGCCACCACGCTTGCATTCGTCGATGAAGGCTTGCAGCTCAGGATTGTTCTGAGCAGCGAGGGTGGCGAGTGGATGCTCGGCTGCCACGGCAACATAAGTAGCGCCCATCAGCGTATCGGGGCGGGTGGTGAAGACCTTCATCACGCCTTCGTCGCCGATGCTGGCGATGTCATAAGGGAAGCTGATTTCCATGCCGCGCGATTTGCCGATCCAGTTGCGCTGCATGGTCTTGACCTGTTCCGGCCAGCCGTCGAGCTCGTCCAGGCTCTCCAGCAGCTCATCCGCGTAGGCGGTGATCTTGAAGTAGTACATGGGGATTTCGCGCTTTTCGATCAGCGCGCCGGAGCGCCAGCCACGGCCGTCGATGACCTGCTCGTTGGCGAGTACGGTCTGGTCCACCGGGTCCCAGTTGACGGTGCCGTTCTTGCGGTAGATCACGCCCTTTTCATACAGACGGGTGAACAACCACTGTTCCCAACGGTAGTAGTCGGGCTTGCAGGTGGTGACTTCACGCGTCCAGTCGACAGCGAGGCCCAGGCTTTTCAGCTGGGTGCGCATGTAGTCGATGTTCTCGTAGGTCCACTTGGCCGGCGCGACCTTGTTCTTCATCGCGGCGTTTTCGGCCGGCATGCCGAACGCGTCCCAGCCCATCGGCTGTAGCACGTTCCTGCCCTGCATGCGCTGGTAACGGGCGATCACGTCACCGATGGTGTAGTTGCGCACGTGGCCCATGTGCAGCTTGCCGCTGGGGTAGGGGAACATCGATAGGCAATAAAAGGTGTCCTTGCCTGGCTGTTCGCTTACTTCAAAGGATTTCTGCGCATCCCAGTGGGACTGCGCGGCGGCTTCGATTTCGCGGGGCTGATACTGTTCGTGCATGGCTACTGGCATTGAAAAGAGGCTGGCTGTTCGCGGAGCAGCGACGGGGCTGCGGTAATGCCCAGTTGAAACCTGGCTAAGACGGCGGCACAACGGGCTGGATGCGAAAGCATGGAAGCGCCGTAGCATACATGACCCCCCGCAACCGAGGGAAACCTGATTTGCCGCGGCTAAGCGGCCCCGTTGGTCGCGGGCGGCGTGGATGTTCGAGTCTGAGCTACGCTTGTACTGGGGGTGGGACGAACAAGAGGTGAGTCATGGGTAGAGAGCGTCAAGCGAACGAGGGCAATCTGTACGGACGCGTGCTGCAGCGGCTGACGCTGGCCCTGGAAGAGGCAGAGCGAACAACCGACGCAGATACTGGTGCGGCGACCGAACTGGAGGTTGGTGGATTGACGCCCGCCGAGTTCGAGCTGATCCGCGCCTATCTGCAGCAGGATTCGCAGTGGCTTTCAGGCTGGCACGCGGCTGCCGAAGAGCAGGCGCAGCTGGTACGTCAGGCGACGCGGCCGGCCCTGCGCAATGTCCTGCGGCATCATCCGGGCAAGCGTTGCAAACAGACGCCGCCTGCGCTGCAGCAATCCATGAGTTGTGCGCTCTGTGGCGCCAGCGTGCACTGGCCAGAAGGTGCCGGTGCGGTCGCCTGTTCGGCCTGCGGCTCGCAATTGCTACGCGCGCGGCAGCGGTTGCATACCTACCCAAAGCATTAATGGCGTCCGTGTTGCCGACAAGTGGACGCCTCGGCAGGTAAAGTTGTAGCGACCGACACGCGGGAGCTGCACATGCCAATTCGCTATTTCTTTAAACAGTTGCTGCTGCCGCCGGGTGGCCTGCTGTTGCTGTTGCTCGTTGCCTGGTGGCTACGGCGACGCGCGCCACGGTTGGCAGCGCTTTGCTTTGTGCTGGGGTTCGGCGGACTGTGGCTGATGAGCTTGCCGGCGACCGTGGAGTGGGCGGCGCGGATGCTGGAAAGCGAGGTGGCATTGGATCCGGCAGATTGGCGCAATCTGGACCGGACAGCGCAGGCCATCGTGGTGCTTGGTGCCGGTCGCGAGCAGGCCGATCCGGGCTGGGGATCGGATCAGCCCAGTCATATCGCCCTCGAACGGCTGCGTTACGCGTCGCGACTGGCCAAGGCCTCAGGCCTGCCGATCCTTGCCAGCGGCGGGCTGCACTATGGCGAACCGCCGAGCGAAGCCTTGCTCGCAGCCGAGGCGCTGCAGCGCGACTTCTCCACTCCGACGCGCTGGCTAGAAGAACGTAGCCGCACCACATGGGAAAACGCGCTGTATAGCGCCGAGATGCTCAAGACCGCGGGGGTCGAGCGGATCGTGCTGGTGACTTCGGCCTCGCACATGCCACGGTCGCGCTGGTGTTTCGAACAGGTGGGACTGCAAGTGATCGCCGCGCCCATGGGCTTTCTGGGCGTGCCCAACGGGCGCCCTTTCGGCGGCTGGCTACCCGAGTCGAAAGCCGTCTGGCAGAGCGGCATGCTGCTCAACGAAGCCGTGGGGATGCTGATCTACCCGCTGGTCTATAGCGGTCGCGACAAAGCCGGATGATGGCCAGTCATCATCCGGTCAGGGATAGCATGCGTACTTCAGGCAAGCCGTCGACGGACCAGGCCCCAGCCAAGCAAAAATACACAGATCGCGATCAGTGGCCATGAGCGCCACTGCAGGAATGGCGTCAGTCCCTGCATGGGCGTGACTTCGCCGTAGAGCACGGCTTCTTCGAATGCCGGGATCCGCTCAACGATGCGGCCATACGGGTCGATCAGCACGGTGACACCATTATTAGTGGCGCGGATCATCCAGCGCCCCGCTTCCAGCGCACGCATCTGCGCCATCTGCAGATGCTGCAGCGGCCCGATCGAGTGGCCGAACCAGGCATCGTTACTGACCGTGAGCAGAATGTCGCTCTGCGCCGCAAGGCCGGCTGCGAATTCTGGATAGACCACTTCGTAACAGATGAAAGGCGCTATCGCGTAGCCCTTCGCCTGTAATAGCGCCTGCTCTGGCTCGCCGCGTGCGAAATCGGACATCGGCAGATCGAAGAAGGCGATCAGGCCTCGAAGCAGATCCTGTAACGGCACGTACTCACCGAATGGCACCAGCTTCTGCTTGAGATAGGTGCCCTGCGCATCGCCTGCGGTTGTCAGACCGTTGTAATAACGTAGCTCGCCGTTAGCATTGGGTTGGCGTACCGGCACGCCAGTAATCAATGCCGACTGCCGCTCCTGTGCGAAGCGGCTCATCATGGTCAGGTAGCCGGCGGCGTGCTCCTTGAGGATCGGCACGGCGGTTTCTGGCCAGACGATGAGATCGGCAGGGCGGCTACGGAAGGTCATGTCGCGATAGAGCAGCAATTGCATCTCGAGCTTTTTCGGGTCCCACTTGATGCTCTGGGCGACGTTGCCCTGCATCGCGGCGACCGTGATTGGCTCCGCCTTGGCTGTCGTCCAGGCGTGTTTGCCAACGCCGAGTGCCCCACCCCAGAACACAATCAACAGTGCCAGCGCGCCGATTAGCGATGTTCTGTGCTCCACCAATCGAGGCAATTCGATCAGTAGCGTTGCGGTCAGCACAACCGCAAAGCTGAGCAACCAGACGCCGCCAAGGGGCGCGAGCCCGGCCAGTGGCCCGTCAAGCTGGCTGTAGCCGGCATACAACCAGGGGAAACCTGTCAGTATCCACCCGCGCAGAGCATCCAGTGCGAGCCACAGCGCGGCGAACACCAGGGCGTTGAGCCACGGCGCTGCTGTCTGTCTCAAGCAACGTGACCAGATCCAGCCGAGCAGTGCGAAGAACAGTGCCAAGCCGGCGACGAAGCCTAAAGTCAGCGCCCCGGCCAGGATCGGCGGCGCGGCGCCGAAGTCGTGAATGCTGACGTAGACCCAGCTGACGCCCGAAGCGAACAGGCCGAAGCCGTAGCACCAGCCGCGACCGGCGGCCTGCTTCGGAGCCAGTTGGCGTAGCCCGAGGTAGATCAGTCCGATCGACAGCAAGGCCAGCGGCCAGATGTCGAAAGGCGCAAGTGACAGCGTAGTCAAAGCCCCTGCGGCGAGTGCCAGCAGGTTACCCGGCCAGCCGGGGCGGGTGATCCAGTGCATCGAGACTCCTGAAAACAGCGGCAAGCCTCAAGCCTCAGCTGCAAGTTAAAGCAGAAGCTTCACAAGCCCTTTGGCGCCAGCCCACACAGTGATCGCTTGCAGCTTTTATCGATTTTCGCCTGTCGTGCGTGTGAGCCGCAGCATGTGCACCCGTCGGCTATCGGCGTTGAGGACCCGGAAGCGGAAGTCACCGATCTCCACCACTTCGTTGCGCTTGGGCAAATGGCCGAAGCTGTTCATGACCAGGCCGGCCACCGTATCGAATTCTTCATCGGGGAATTCGCTTTGGAAGAATTCGTTGAAGCTGTCGATCGGCGTCAGCGCCTTGACCAGGAAGTCGCCGCTGGGCAGCGGGCGAATGTAGCTGTCTTCCTCAATGTCGTGCTCGTCTTCGATATCGCCGACGATCTGTTCGAGAACGTCTTCGATGGTCACCAGGCCGGCAACACCGCCGTACTCATCGATGACGATGGCCATGTGGCTGTGGTTGGCGCGGAACTCGCGCAGCAGCACGTTGAGGCGCTTGGATTCGGGCACGAAAGTGGCTGGACGCAGCAGATCCTTGATGTCGAAGGTGTGCTGATCGTCCTGCAGAATCAGTGGCAGCAAATCCTTGGCCAGCAGCACGCCAATCACTTCGTCGAGGCTGTCGCCAACAACCGGATAGCGCGAGTGTGCGGCGGAAATGATTGCTGGGAGGAACTCCTTAGGCGACTGGTCGGCCTTGATGCTCATCACCTGGGAGCGCGGCACCATGATGTCGCGGACCTGCAGGTCTGCGACCTGTATGGCGCCCTCGACGATCGCCAGGGCTTCGTTATCCAGCAATTTGTTCTGGTGGGCGCTGCGCAATACGTCCAGCAGCTCCTCACGGGTTTTCGGCTCATGGGCAAAAGCCTGGGTGATTTTTCCAAACCAGGACTTTTGCCCGTTGCTCGATCGGTCTTCGCTCATGTCTTTGACTCAGTGGTCCTTGCAATTGCCCGTGCGGGCTATTCGTCGGCGTAGGGGTCGGGGTGACCCAGCTCTGCCAGTAGTTGACGTTCGAGGCTTTCCATTTCTTCGGCTTCGTCGTCTTCGAGGTGATCGTAGCCGAGCAGATGCAGGCAGCCATGAACGACCAGGTGCGCCCAGTGCGCCTGCAGCGCCTTGCCTTGTTCGGTCGCTTCGCGCTCGACCACCGGCACGCAGATCACCAGATCGCCAAGCAGCGGAATATCCAGCATCGGAACGCCGCCCGGCCCGTCTGGCACATCGGCGGGAAAGGACAGCACGTTGGTGGCGTAGTCCTTGCCGCGATAGTCGCGGTTCAGCTGACGCCCTTCCGCTTCGTCTACCAGGCGAATGGTCAGTTCGGAATCCGCGGTGCGCTGGCGCAAGGTTAACTCGCACCAGCAGCGCAGTTCCGCTTCGTCAGGTACCGCACCATTGCTGGCGCATTGCAGATCGAGCTCAATCACCAGTGCTTTCCTGCGCTGCGCGCCTTCTGACTTGGTCCTGGTTACCTTCGAACGCCTCATAGGCTTCAACGATGCGCTGTACCAGTGGGTGACGCACGACGTCCTTGGGCTTGAAATGAGTGAAGCTTATGCCGTTGACGTCCTTGAGCACATCGATCACATGGGTCAAGCCGCTCTTGGTGCCCCGTGGCAGGTCGACCTGGGTAATGTCGCCTGTGATCACCGCCGTGGAGCCGAAGCCGATACGAGTAAGGAACATCTTCATCTGTTCCAGCGTGGTGTTCTGGCTTTCGTCAAGAATGATGAAGCTGTTGTTAAGTGTGCGGCCGCGCATGTAGGCCAAAGGCGCGATCTCAATGACCTGCTTCTCGATCAATCGCGCTACATGTTCGAAACCGAGCATCTCGTACAGCGCGTCGTACAGTGGGCGCAAATAGGGATCAATCTTTTGCGCCAGATCGCCGGGCAGAAAGCCGAGCTTTTCGCCGGCCTCGACCGCCGGGCGTACCAGCAGAATGCGGCGAATCTGCTCGCGTTCCAGTGCGTCGACGGCGCAGGCAACAGCCAGATAGGTCTTGCCGGTACCGGCCGGGCCGATGCCGAAGTTGATGTCGTTATCGAGGATGGCTTGCACGTAGCGCTGCTGATTGGCGCCGCGCGGGCGGATATTGCCCTTGCGCGTGCGCAGCGAAATGTTCGGCGTGGTGGATGGATTGACCATTTCTTCCATGCCTGATTCCTGCAAAAACAGGTGGACCATATCCGGCGACAGCTCGGTGCTCTTGGTCTCGCGATACAGGCGGCGCAGGAGGTTTTCCGCGGATTTGGCCACATCGGTCGGGCCGATCAGTTCGAACTGGTTGCCGCGGTTGCGGATTTCCAGCTCCAGGCGCTGTTCGATCAGGCGCAGATGCTCGTCGAACTGACCGCAGAGATTGGCGAAGCGGTTGGCTTCAAAAGGTTCAAGGGTGAAACGGTGGGGTTCTATGGGGGCGTTCAAGGGCTTTTGATTGACCTGCTCTGCATAAGGGTTTGGTGAGAATAGCGCCGCGTGGCGAAAAAAGCATCGGCGTACCGGCCATGACAATCCAGGGTAAACAGGCGGCTGACGCTCGCTTGAACGTCAGTTGCAGCGCCGGCCTGCTTTCAGCCCACCGCCTGCTCATGCAGCGTGCCGCGCAAGGAATGTGGCAGAGCGTCGTCGATATGCACATCGACGAACTGACCGATCAACCGCGGATTGTCACAACGGAAATTAACAATACGGTTGTGCTCGGTACGGCCCTGAAGCATGCCTGGGTCTTTCTTAGAGTAATCCGTGACCAGAATGCGCTGGCGGGTACCCACCATCCGTCGGCTGTTCTCGAAGCCTTGTTGATTGATCCGCTGCTGCAGGATCGCCAAGCGCTGCTTCTTGACTTCGTCCGGCGTCTCGTCTGTCAGATCCGCTGCCGGTGTGCCGGGCCGCGAGCTGTAGACGAAGGAGTAGGAGAAGTCGAAGCCGATGTCTTCGATCAGCTTCATGGTCTGCTCGAAGTCTTTCTCCGTCTCGCCGGGGAAGCCGACAATGAAATCCGAACTGATCAGAATGTCCGGCACCGCCGCCTTGAGTTTGCGAATGCGGGATTTGTATTCCAGCGCCGTGTGGTTGCGCTTCATCGCTGCGAGAATACGGTCAGAGCCGGCCTGTACCGGAAGATGCAGATATTTCACCAGTTCCGGCACCTCGGCATGGGCCTGGATCAACGCGTCCGAAAATTCCAGCGGGTGGCTGGTGGTGTAGCGGATGCGGTCGATGCCATCGACGGCTGCTACCACGCGGATCAGTTCGGCGAGGTCGGCGACTCGCCCGTCATGGGTAGCGCCACGGTAGCCGTTGACGTTCTGACCGAGCAGCGTGACTTCGCGGACGCCGTTTTCGGCCAGGTGAATCACCTCGGCAAGCACGTCGTCGAAGGGCCGGCTGACTTCCTCGCCGCGGGTGTAGGGCACAACGCAAAAGGTGCAGTACTTGCTGCAGCCTTCCATGACCGAGACGAAGGCTGTTGGGCCGTCGACACGTGGCTCCGGCAGACGGTCGAATTTTTCGATTTCCGGGAAGGAAATGTCCACCTGCGGTTTTTTCGTGGTGCGTGCCGCGTCGATCATTTCCGGCAGGCGGTGCAAGGTTTGCGGGCCGAACACCACATCTACGTAGGGCGCACGGTCGCGGATCGCCGCGCCTTCCTGGCTCGCCACGCAGCCGCCGACACCGATGACCAGCTGCGGGTTGTCCAATTTCAGTTCACGCCAGCGTCCCAGCTGAGAGAAAACTTTCTCCTGTGCCTTTTCACGAATCGAGCAGGTGTTGAGCAGGATCACGTCGGCTTCTGCCGGATTTGTAGTGATCTCGAGGGGTTGCTGCTCGCCCAGCAGATCCACCATGCGCGAGCTGTCATACTCGTTCATCTGGCAGCCGTGGGTTTCGATATAGAGCTTGCGGGTCATGTTACGGGCCGGCGTTGTGCAAAAAATGACCGGCGATTATACGGCCAGGACGTGGACGATAAAAGCGAAAGCGCAGGAGGCTGAAAGCTGAAACGAGTAAAGAGGCTCGAACACATGGAAAGCTCTGATGCGGTCAAGCCTCAAGCCCGTTACTGCTCGAAAGGTTTGTTCTCGCCAGCGGTTTGCAGGTCCGTCAGGTAGTCGCGGAAGATCTGTCCTAGCACCTGAGTGGCGATTTCCAGCTCGTCGCGGCGCATCTGCGCCGATACGCGATCAGCGGTGTCGAGTGCTTCCTCTTCGCCGTTGACCGCCGACATTTTCAGCACCACGTAAGCTTGTACGTTATTTGCCGGCACGCCTTCGCCGCGAAAGAACATCACGCCGAGGCGGTGTTGGGCGAGAGCGTGGCCTTGTAACGAGGCCTGCTCGAACCAGTGCAACGCTTTGGTCAGGTCGCGAGGCGTGCGGCGACCGTCGTAATGGTACTCGCCGAGCTCGTAGGCAGCCTGTAGGTCGCCTTCGCTGGCGGCCTGCTCACAGGCGCGCAGGGCTTCATGCATCTCTTCCGGGACGGTGTTGAGAGCGCAACGGGAAGTCGTCGGGATCAGCAACGAATTGCCACCCGCCATGGCCAGCGGGGGCGAGAGAAGCAGCAGGCAGCCAAGGGCCAGGCTGCGGCCGGTGCGAGTCATGAATCAAGGCGCCTCGAAGATCAGGGCGGTGACTGAAAGTCCGGCGCAAAACGAGCCGACCGTCACATTATGGATAAGCTATCGCCGGCTTACAAAGGCTTTGATGGTCGCGCCCAGCTTTTTATGCGGGTGTGGGGGTTTCCTCGCGAAGATTGCCAGGCAGGTGTAGCAACAGCCAGGCGATGATGGGGCTCGCCAGCGCCAGACAGAACTGCTGATAACCGCCGAGCGGGTTGTTGCCGATCGATAGTCCGGTCCAAGGCAACAGTGCCAACATCAGAGCGCCGCCCGCCACGCCAGCGAAGGCTTGCAGGCGCGCCGGCCATTGCAGCAGGCCTGCATAAATCACCAACAGCGCACTGAGCAGGCCTAACGAAAAGGCGTACGGTGCGCTCCAGCCGAACTGCCGGGCGAGTTCGAAAAAAGCGCACAGGCCGATTACTACGCGGCCCCAGGTCGGCCGGCTCCAGATCCATTTGCGGCCCAGGGTCAATGCGACCACACCGACCAGTGGCAAGCCGAGCAGCAGGGTTGCCTGCAACAGCCAGCGCTCTGCTTCGAGGGTGTCGAGGCCTAACGCTAGTCTTGCGACGGCACAGGCTCCTGTTCCGGCCGCCAGGCTGAAAGCGAGCAGAGCGCAGAACAGTGCGGGCTGGTCGGGTTCGCCGTAGCCGCGCCGCGCACTACCGATCCAAATTGCACTGACCAGCGCGGCCAATGACAGCAACGAGGCTTGCAGCAGCTCGGGCATCAGGCTGATTTCAGTTTGGCAAAGGCGCGCTCGGCGGCATCGAGGGTCAGCTGAAGCTCCGTGTCGCCATGCGCGATAGAAGTGAAGCCGGCCTCGAATGCACTCGGTGCCAGATAGACGCCGCCCTCGAGCATCAGATGGAAGAATCGCTTGAAGCGCCCGGCATCGCTGGTCATCACGTCGTCGAAGGTGACGATGTCGTCCGCCTCGCTGAAATACAGGCCGAACATGCCGCCGACCTGGGTAGTAACGAATGGGATACCTGCTGCCATCGCACGCTCCTTGAGGCCTTGCAGCATGCGGGTGGTGTAGTCGGTAAGTTCGTCGTGAAAGCCGGGGCGATTGATCAGCTTGAGCGTGGTCAGGCCAGCGGCCATCGCCAGCGGGTTACCGGACAGGGTGCCGGCCTGGTAGACCGGGCCGAGCGGAGCGATGCATTCCATGATTGCGCGCTTGCCGCCGAAGCAGCCGACCGGCATGCCGCCGCCGATGATCTTGCCGAAGGTAGTCAGGTCAGGGGTCACGCCGTAGTAGGCCTGAGCGCCACCGAGGGCGACGCGGAAACCTGTCATTACTTCGTCGAAGATCAGCACCACGCCGTGCTTGTCACATTGCGCGCGCAGCCCCTGCAAAAAGCCAGGCGCCGGCGGCACGCAGTTCATATTGCCGGCGACTGGCTCGACAATGATGCACGCCACATCGCTGCCAACCTCGGCAAGCATTTGCTCGACTGCCGCAAGATCGTTATACGGCAGCGTCAGGGTGTGTTTGGCGAACGCGGCCGGCACGCCAGCGGAACTGGGCACGCCTTGGGTCAGGGCACCGGAACCGGCCTTGACCAGCAGGCTGTCGGAGTGACCGTGATAGCAACCTTCGAACTTGATGATGCTGTCGCGGCCGGTATAGCCGCGGGCCAGACGGATCGCGCTCATGGTCGCTTCGGTACCGGAGCTGACCATACGCATCATGTCCATCGACGGAACCAGGCTGCAGACCAGTTCGGCCATCTCGGTTTCCATGGCGGTCGGCGCGCCATAGGACAAACCGTGCTCGAGCTGGCGGCGCACCGCATCGAGCACCTCGGGATGGCTGTGGCCGAGAATCATCGGACCCCAGGAGCCGACGTAATCGACATAGCGCCTGTCGTCCTCGTCCGTGACGTAGGCGCCTTCGGCGTGTTTGAGAAACAGCGGTGTGCCGCCGACGCTCTTGAATGCGCGTACCGGCGAATTGACGCCGCCCGGGATGTAGTTCTGGGCATTGGCGAAGAGGGTTTCGGAACGGGACATGCGGAGCCTCTCGATACGGGAATACAGAAATACAGGTTGTTGGGGGCAACGATTGCAGTCGGGCAAATGGTCAATGCCCCACGAACAGCTCACTGAACGCGCGTGCGCGGCGTTCGACTTCGCTCGCCGACTCGGCCGCAAACAGTGCGTGCACCACAGCGATCAGACTGGCGCCGTGGGCAATCAGATTCGGCGCGTTTTCCAGTTTCACGCCGCCGATCGCGGTGATCGGCAGGTTGAAACGCTGGCGCGCCTGCCCGAGCAGTTCCAGCGTGGCTGCCGGAGCGCCGGGCTTGGTGTTGGAGTCGAAGAATCGGCCGAACGCGATATAGCTGGCGCCTTCGGCAACGGCCTGTTCGGCCAGCTCCAGTTGCGCATGGCAAGTCGCGCCGATGATCGCCTTGCGCCCGAGCAAGGCACGTGCAGCGGAAAGCGATCCGTCTCCCTGCCCCAAATGCAGCCCAGCGCCAAGACGCGCGGCCAGCTCGGCGTCATCGTTGATGATCAGTTGCGCGCCGTGGCGGTCGCACAGTTCGCGAAGCGCCTCGGCCTCACGCAGGCGACGGGCGTCATCGCTGGATTTGTCGCGGTATTGCAGCAGGCAAGCGCCGCCTTTCAAGGCCGCTTCGGCGTACGGCAGCAGACGTCCATCGGCTAGCAACGTGCTGTCGGTAATGGCGTAGAGGCCGCGCAGCTTGGTGTTGTCTTTCATTTCAGCCTCAGCTCAAGTCCAGCGGCAGCCGGCGCGGAATGTACTGTCCGCGGCCCGGTGCTTCGGCGTCACGCAAGGTGCGCCAGGTGTAATCGAGGGCGGACTTCACTGCGCTGGCAAGCCCTTCGCCAAGGGCCAGGCGGCCGGCGAGAGCGCTCGCCAGGGTGCAGCCGGAGCCGTGGTAACTACCCGGGAGGCGTTGGCAGCTGAAGTCGTGCTGACTACCGTCGCGGGAATAGAGGCGGTTGTGCACCTCGGTCTCGTCGCCATGTCCGCCGGTAATCAGCAGGTGGCGGATATAGGGAAGCAGCTTTTCGGCGCATTCATCGGCGCTGCCTTCAGGCAACTCGGCGAGGATTCGCGCTTCGGGCAAGTTCGGGGTAGCGATGGTGGCCACTGGGAACAATTGCTCGCGCATGGCATAGCCGACTTCGTCTTTGCCCAGGGCGCCGCCGCCACCGGCGCGCAGCACCGGGTCGCAAATCAGCGGCACGCCGGGTAGCTTCTGCATGATTTCAAGTACCGTCTCGACCATTTCTACCGAGCCGAGCATTCCCAGCTTGACCGCGGCAACCGGCAAGTCTGCGATGACGGCATTGGTCTGGGCCAGCACCCAGTCGCGATCGAGAACGCGGAAATCGCTCACATCGACGGTATCCTGCACGGTCAATGCAGTGACGGCCGGGGCCGCATGACAACCCTGAGCGATCAGGGCTTCGATGTCTGCCTGTAGTCCGGCACCGCCACTCGGGTCGTGGCCGGAAAGGCAGAGAACGACAGGGCGGGAGCAAGGGCCGGTCATCGAATGGGTTCCCCGATATGTGCGTAGTGGGATTGGCCGGGGCGAGGCACAGCCAGATTTTCGTGGCGTGCGAGCTTATCACCAATCATCCTGGCCGGCTTGGGCAGACGATTGGCGATGTTGCCAAATTCAACCGCTAGGCAGGACAAAGCTTGCTGCTGGTTCGTTGGTTAAAAGGTCATGCTAAAGTGCCACCATTTTTTAGGGCCTCGTGTCTTCAGGGGAGCCGGATTCTCCTGACGCGGCTCGACAGGTTTTTCATTGCCATGCGCCACTTCCTTATATTCATTCTCGGTCTGCTGCCGACTCTGGCGAGCGCAGTCGAGCTCGACGAAAGCACCCGGCGCTTGCCGTTGGGACAGGTAATGGCTGTGCTGGAAGATCCCACCCGGGACGCCAGCATCGACGACGTGCTTGCGCTCGATGAGGCCGGGCGCTTCGTCGACCATCACGAGGACGTGCTCAACGCGGGTTATTCGCGTTCGGCCTTCTGGTTGCGTGTCGATCTGCAATACCGCGTCGATCGATCCAGCGAGCGCAGTCGCTGGTGGCTGGAACTGGCTTACCCGCCGCTGGATCATCTGGACCTGTATCTGCCGGATGGCCAAGGTGGTTACCACCTTGCCCAGCAGAGTGGCGACGCGCTGCCGTTCAGCGAACGGCAGATCAAACAGCGCAATCATCTATTCGAATTGGAGCTGCCGCCCAATCAACCGCAGCGCGTCTATCTGAGGTTGGAAAGCCAGGGTTCGATCCAGGTGCCGCTGACATTATGGGCGCCGTTGGCCTACCTGGAAGAGCAGTCGGCGCATATCTATGTGCTGGCGGTCATCTACGGTGTGCTGCTGGTGATGCTGGTTTACAACCTGTTCATCTATCTCAGCGTCCGCGACGGCAGCTACCTTTATTACATTCTTTATATCGGCTCGTTCGGCCTTTACCAGGTGTCGGTCAACGGCTTGGGCGTGCAGTATTTCTGGCCGGACTCACCGTGGTGGGCCAATGCATCCACACCGTTTCTGATCGGTGCGGCTGGCGTCTTCGGTTGTCAGTTCGCCCGCAGTTTTCTGCACACCCGCACGCACAGCCCATGGATAGACGGGACGCTGATAGCGCTGATGGGCCTCGGTGTGCTGACGATGGTGCTGTCG
Organism: Stutzerimonas sp. VN223-3; assembly: GCF_045999685.1. Lineage (NCBI taxonomy): Bacteria > Pseudomonadati > Pseudomonadota > Gammaproteobacteria > Pseudomonadales > Pseudomonadaceae > Stutzerimonas > Stutzerimonas sp. VN223-3. The sequence goes on from NZ_RBEC01000002.1 coordinate 1,192,907, forward strand.
CTGACCTCCAGCTACGCGCTGGCGCTGCGTCTGGCGACCTTCTTGGCACTGTGGTTCATCCTGGCGATCTTCGTTGCGGGCATCGTTGCCTGGTATCGGGGAATGCGCGTCGCGCGCTATTTCCTGATCGCTTGGACGACCTTTCTGATCGGTGGGCAAATCAACACCCTGATGGTCCTGGGCTATCTGCCGCATAACTTTTTCACTATGTATGCGGGGCAGATCGGCTCCGCCATCGAAGTGGCTCTGTTGTCGCTCGCGCTGGCCGACCGGATCAACGCGATGAAGGAAGAGCGCGCCCTGATGCTGGAGGAGACGGGCCGCCAACTGGAAGAGATGAACCGTGAGCTGGCCGAAAGCAACCGCCTCAAGGATCAATTCCTGGCCAACGTAACCCATGAATTGCGCACCCCGATGCATGGAATTATTGGCAGTCTCGACCTGATGCGAACGCTGGAGCTGAACAGCGAACTGGAGCAATACCAGCGCATCGCGACCGGCTCGGCGCGCGATATGATGCGGCTGGTCAACGACATACTCGCCCTGACCGAACTGCAGGCAGGAAAGCTCCAGGTGCGCAAGGAGCCGTTCGGGCTGCGGACGATGGTCGACGAGCTGTACATGCTCTACGGGGCCCGTGCGGCTGCGCGCGGGTTGAACTTCGATCTTCAGATGAGCAATCAACTGCCCGATGCCCTGGTGGGCGATGTTGCCAAACTGAAGCAGAGCCTCGGTTACCTGCTCGACAACGCCATCAAATTTACCCTGCAGGGTGGCGTGACGTTGGCGATGAATGGGCATGAAGAAGATCAGTCCCGGTTCGTTCTGGAGGTGGAGGTGATCGATACCGGCGTCGGTTTCGAAGCGCCCACCGACGACTCGCTTTACCAATACTTCCGCCAGCTGGACGGCAGCATGACCCGACAGTACGGTGGCCTCGGTATTGGCCTTTCGCTGTGTCGGCAGCTTATCGAGTTGCAGGGCGGAAGCATTGCGTACCATTCCGAGCCGGGCCGCGGCAGTCACTTTCAGGTGCGCCTGCCGTTCCAGCTGTCCTGAAGGCTCGACCGGCACTCGCCCGATATAAGAGTTGCAAGGAATTGCGTGGCGTAACCGCTGAGGCGAATTCGCTTCGCAGGTTGGCCGAAACCGCGCTTTTTCAACGCGATCATGCGTGCTTCACTTCTTCTCGTGGATCGTCGCGAGAGCTGGTCCGCATCGGCCCGGCAATGATCAAACGGTGAGCGGAGCAATTCCCGGTAACACCGCAGCGCGTCTTCAGCCAGGCCGATTTGTCGCTTCCGCCTGCCGAGGAGACCGCCATGAGCTTGCATCAATACGCCGAAACCCACGAGGTGCTGAATCAGGTGCCGCCACTGGACGGCGTAAACCTGTATCGCCTTGATCTGCCGTTGCAGGAATGGGTGCGACGTTACAAGGGCGGCTGGGCCGAATCGCGGCTCGACACCTATGGCGCGCTGGCAGGCGGCCCCTTGATGACGGCGGGCTTTCTCGCCAACGAAAACAAGCCGGTATTCAAAAGCCATGACCGCTACGGTCATCGCATCGACTTAGTGGAATTTCATCCGGCCTACCACGAGTTGATGCGCACGGCGATCGCCCATGGCATCCCCTCGCTGCCTTGGACCGACCCACAACCCGGCGCCCAAGTGGCGCGTGCAGCGTTGATGTATCTGCACAACCAGGCCGAATCCGGCAGCAGCTGCCCGCTGACCATGACCTACGCCAGCGTGCCCGCGCTGCGCCTGCAAGCCGGTATCGGCGATCTCTGGTTGCCGAAAATACTCAGCCGTGAATACGACCCGCGCAACCTGCCGATGGAGCAGAAGGCCGGCGTGACCATCGGCATGGCCATGACCGAGAAACAGGGCGGCACCGACGTGCGCGCCAACACCACGCGTGCCCACGCGGTCGGCGCTGCAGGCCCGGGGCAACTCTACGAACTGATCGGGCACAAGTGGTTTTGCTCGGCGCCGATGTGCGATGCCTTCCTCACCCTGGCGCAGACCGACAACGGCCTGTCCTGCTTCCTGCTGCCGCGGCACCGCCCTGATGGTACCCGCAACCAGTTCTACATCCAGCGGCTGAAAAACAAGCTGGGCAATTGGTCGAATGCCTCCAGCGAGGTCGAGTATCGCGGTGCTCTAGCCTGGATGATCGGCGAGGAAGGGCGCGGCGTGCCGACCATCATCGAGATGGTTTCCTCGACCCGTTTCGACTGCATGATCGGCTCCAGTTCGTTGATGCGGCAGGCATTGACCCAAGCCATGCACCACTGCGCGCATCGCCAGGTGGGCGGTCGCGTGCTGGCCGAGCAACCGCTGATGCAAAACGTGTTGGCTGATCTGGCCCTGGAAAGCGAGGCCGCGTTGGCGCTGACCATGCGCATGGGCCGCGCGCTGGATAATTCCTTCGACGAACAAGAAGAAAAGTTCGCCCGGCTGGTTACGGCGATCGGCAAATACTGGATCTGCAAGCGCGCGCCAGAAATGATCGCCGAGGCCAGCGAATGCCTGGGCGGCGCCGGCTACGTCGAAGACACCATCATGCCGCGGCTGTATCGCGAGGCGCCGGTGAACTCCATCTGGGAGGGTTCCGGCAACGTGCAGTGCCTGGACGTGCTGCGCGCGCTATCGAAGGAAACCGGTGTGCTCGACGTGCTGTTCGCCGAACTCGGTGATGGCCACGGCGATGCGCGGCTGCAGGCACATATCGGCCGGTTGCAGACTGCCTTCGCCGATACCGGCGACATCCAATACCGCGCCCGTCAGCTCACCGAAGACGTCGCCGTCGCGCTGCAGGCCAAGCTGCTGCTCGAAGCCGGAAACAGCGCGGTATCTGATGCCTTCATCGCCAGTCGCCTGGAGGGGCATGGGAGGGCGTACGGGACATTGCCGCGCGGAGTGGATATCAGCGCGTTATTGGCACGAAGTGCGCCGTTTATCGAGTGACTGGACCGCAGCGACACGGCGTCCTTGGCAAGGATGCGGACGCACCGTGTCGATATTGATGGGTGCGATGCTTAGGTCGAGGGAGTGCTACCTCCACGCTCGCCGATAAACAGTCGGCCGTCGGTGCTACCGCTGTCATCAAGCAGCAGGCAAGATGGCTTCAACGACTGAACAAGGAAGCCCATCATGAATCTAGCCGGCGATACCTTTCGCATTGCCACCTGCGCTGCAGCGGCCGTGGACTACCTTGCCGAGCTGCATCAGCAAGCCACCCGTTCGCTAAACCAGGCGCTTAAGCGCTACGTCAAGACGCGTGAGGAGCCGAGCGCAGCCGAGCGCGCGCTGTTCCGCTATCCCGAGTTGCGCCTGACCTACGAATGCCATGGCGAAGTGCCTGCCTCCACGCGTGCCTACGCCAAGGTGCAGGCGCCGGGTGTCTACAGCGTCACCGTGACCCATCCGGCGGCGTTTCGCAGCTATCTGCTCGACCAGTTGCGACCGTTGATGCGGGACTTCGGCGTGAAGGTGGAGGTCGGCATCAGCGCCCGCAACATTCCCTATCCCTATGTCATCGAGCAGGGCGACGAGCTCGCCGGCACTGGTGTGACCGCCGCGGAGCTGGCGCGGGTATTCCCCAGCACCGATCTGTCCGCCGCCACCGATGACATCGCCGATGGGCTGTACGATTGGGAGCACGCCGACCCTTACCCGCTGGCCTTGTTCGACGGCGCGCGGGTGGATTTCTCCCTGCGCCGGCTGGTGCATTACACCGGTAGCGACTGGCGCCACGTGCAGCCATGGATTCTGTTGACCAACTACCACCGCTATGTCGACCAGTTCATCCGCCACGGCCTGGACATGCTGCGCGACGATACCCGCTTCGTGCGCATGGTATTGCCGGGCAATGTGGTCATCGAGCGAGGTATGGAAGAGGGCGAAGCCCAGGCGATCATCGGCAGCGTGGTCTGGCATCGCTACCAGATGCCGGCCTATCACTTGCACGCAGACGATGGCGACGGCGTCACCCTGGTCAACATCGGCGTCGGTCCGTCGAATGCGAAGAACATCACCGATCACCTGGCCGTGCTGCGCCCCCATTGCTGGTTGATGATTGGCCATTGCGGCGGGCTGCGGCAGTCGCAGTCGATCGGTGATTACGTGCTGGCCCACGCCTATATGCGCCGCGACGGCATTCTCGACCGCGTGCTGCCGCCGCACATTCCGCTGCCGGCGCTGGCTGAAGTGCAGCAAGCGCTGCAGGAAGCCGCCGCGCAGGTTACTGGTGACAAGGGCGAGGCGTTGAAGAAGCGCCTGCGCACCGGCACCGTGCTGACTTATGACGACCGCAACTGGGAATTGCGCTGGGCACAGGAGCGACCGCTGATCAACCTTTCGCGTGCCGTGGCGGTGGATATGGAAAGCGGCACCATTGCTGCCCAGGGCTATCGCCTGCGGGTGCCCTACGGCACGTTGCTATGCGTCTCGGACAAGCCGCTGCACAGCGAGATCAAGCTGCCGGGCTCGGCCAACGCGTTCTACGAACGCGCCGTGACCCAGCACTTGAAGATCGGCATCGCCGCGCTCGATCTGCTGCGCAATCAGCTCAACTCGTTGCATTCACGCAAACTGCGCAGCTTCGACGAGCCGCCGTTCCGCTAGCGGCAAACGGCACACATGGAAAGCAGAAAGCCCGAGAAAAACTCGGGCTTTCTGCTTCGTTCGCATCGCCACTAGAAGCGAGTGTCTTGTCGCCGTTTCACGCGGCCAGCAGCCAGGCACCGGTCAATGCCGAGGCGGCGCCAGCGATTCGCACCAATGGTGCGGCCGCTAGCGGCAGGTTGCGCGCGATGGCGTAGCCGGCGGTATGCAGCGCGGCGGTGGCTGCAACGAAGCCGGCCGCATAGCCCCAGGGGCTGGACAGCGCCGGCAGTTCCAGGCCATGAGCCACGCCATGGCTGAGTGCGAACAGTGCGGTCAGTCCCGCTGCAACCGTCAGCGGCGGACGTACCGCCAGCGCTACCAGCAGCCCGAGCGCCAATACCGAGCCGGCAATGCCGGTTTCCATCAAGGGAATTTCGATCCCTGCAAAACCGAACAGACCACCGAGCAGCATGGTAGCGACGAAGGTCAACGGCAGCGCCCAGCGCGCCTTGCCTTGTTGCTGGGCCGCCCAGAGGCCGACAGCAATCATTGCCAGTAAATGATCGAGACCGAAGATCGGGTGGGCGATACCGGAAATCAGACCTGCGTGATCGTGACCGGGATGGGCGAAAGCCAATGCCGGGCTGAGCAGCAGGGCGGACGTGACAATAATTCTTTGCAGGTTCATGCGGTTTTCCTCTGGTTTTGCATGGAAGGTGGCTAGGGAACGCCAAGCTGTTATTGCGAAGCCCGGCACACCCGCTTCGAGCCAGCTCGCCTCTACAGGCCAGTAGTGGTTGTTGTAGGAGCAGCTTGCTGGCGAAGCTCTTCGAGCGGATCTCGGCCACTTTGCGAGCAGATCAAATGGGTCAGGCGGCGCTGAGCATTCCCTGTTTCTCGATGAAAGCGATGATCTCGTCGAGCCCCTGGCCGACCTTCTGGTTGCTGAACACGAAGGGCTTGTCACCGCGCATCTTGCGGGTATCGCGGTCCATAACCTCCAGCGAGGCGCCGACCATTGGCGCCAGATCGATCTTGTTGATCACCAATAGATCGGACTTGCAGATGCCCGGCCCGCCCTTGCGCGGCAGCTTGTCGCCCGCCGAGACGTCGATCACGTAGATGGTCAGATCGGACAGTTCAGGGCTAAAGGTGGCGGAAAGATTGTCGCCGCCAGATTCGACGATGATCAGGTCGAGGCCAGGGAAGCGCCGGTTGAGCTGGTCGACGGCTTCCAGGTTGATCGAGGCGTCTTCGCGGATTGCCGTGTGAGGGCAACCGCCGGTTTCAACGCCGATGATTCGTTCCGGTGCCAGGGCCTCGTTGCGCACCAGAAACTGGGCGTCTTCCTGGGTGTAGATGTCGTTGGTTACTACTGCGAGGTTGTAACGCTCGCGCAGGGCGAGACACAGGGCGAGGGTCAGCGCGGTCTTGCCTGAGCCGACCGGGCCGCCGATGCCGACACGCAGGGGTTGGGTGTTCATGGTCTGTTTCCTCTTTTGAAAGCTGCACTCAGCGGGGGCGCGTCGGTGTACGGTTTTCTCGCAATTAGGTTTTGGTAGGAGCGAGCATGCTCGCGAACCGGGTTTGCGCGCGACGGATGTTCGGGGCGCCGCAACAACCATGGCAGGCGTATCAGATTGCGTCGGGTCAGACGCACAAGGGGGGCCTGCTCTTGCCCATTCGCGAGCAAGCTCGCTCCTACAATCGGGGTAATCACGACCTGAACAGCCGGCTGTATTGACGCTCATGCGCCATGCTCGCCAGCGCGAACCCGAAGGCGGCGCTGCCCCAATGTTCCGGCGTGATATCGCTCGCCTCGCGCTGTGCCCGCTGCAGCGTAGGCAGCAATTCGGACGTCAGCCGTTGGGCCGCTTGCTGTCCCAGCGGCAGCGTTTTCATCAGCACCGCCAACTGATTCTCCAGCCAGCCCCAGAGCCAGGCGCCGAGCGCATCTTGCGGGGCGATGCTCCAGGCGCGAGCGGCGAGCGCCCAGCCCAGCGCCAGTCCGGGTTCCTCGATGCGTTCGAATAGCGTCCGCGCCGCGTCGTCCAGTTCCGGCAGGTTGTTCAGCAGCTGCTTCAACGAGTAACCCATCTGCCGGCTTTCCAGGCGCAGCTCTCGGGTTTCACGGCTGGCGCGATGGCGCGCTGTCAGGTGTTCCAGCTCGCGCCAGTCTTCGGCTGCGGCGGCTTCGCAATGGGCCAGCAACAGCGGTGCTTCGAAGCGAGCCAGGTTGAGCAGCAACTGGTCGGCGAGCCATCGGCGGGCGCTGGGCTCGTCATGCACCAAGGCACGTTCCACGGCGATTTCCAAGCCCTGGGAGTAGCTGTAGCCGCCAATCGGCAGCTGCGGGCTTGCAAGTCGCAGCAATGCGAACGCAGCCGGATTCACGTGCGCACACCAAACTGGTGCAGGCGCGGCGCGTAACTGAATTCGGCTTCGCCGGCATGGGAATGGTGATGGCCACCACCGTAGGCGCCGTGTTCCGGCTGGAAGGGCGCTTCGAGGGCTTCGACGCTGGCGCCGAGCTGCAGCAGCATGTCCTTGAGCACGTAGTCGTCGAGCAGGCGCAGCCAGCCGTCACCGACTTGCAGCGCGACGTGGCGATTGCCCAGATGATAGGCGGCGCGAGTCAGCTCGAAGGCACTGGCGCAGGTGACATGTAGCAACTGCTCGGGCCGCGCGCGCACTGCAACGACGCGGCCGTCTACGGCCAGCAGGAGCTCGCCGTCGCACAGCGGCGGCTGGCCGCGTTCGAGAAAAAGGCCGACGTCTTCACCTTGAGTGGTGAAGCAGCGCAGGCGTGACTTGCTGCGCGCCTCGTAGGTCAATTCCAGTTCGGCGTCGAAGTGAGCTTGTGGGGCAGTGCGTTGATGAATGACCAGCATGGGCGGTTCCGGTTGTACCAATGGGTACAAGCAGAGCAAGGCCCTTGCCAACCTTGTGTGACGGATGCGTCATGCGGGTTCCGGCAGTACGGAATGCGTGAAAATGGGGCTCGTGCTGTTTCGCCATGGTGCGCGTGGCGCCGTAGCGCATCATATTGGTGCGAATCAGTGCAGCGCTCGCACCATGTAAACCGCGGGAATTTGATAACTAGCGAGGTTGCTCGCCTGCGGTTGCTCCAGCTCGGTGTGCGCGGCATAGCCGAGGCGGGACCAGAACGCTTCCGAATCTTGCACGGAAACCAGCGCCGAATAACGCAACTGCTGGGTCTTGGCTTGCTCGAGGTTTTTCTGCACCAGCGCCGGGCCGATGCCACGACCGCTGGCGCGACGGGAGACGGCGAGGTCGTGCAGATACAGGCAGTCGGCTTCATCGTGGCGCTGGAATGCGCCATCCAGCGGAGTCACCTTGCCTACGCGTGAGTGATAGGCGAAGAGATAGGCACAGACGCCAAGGGCATCTTCGGCCACCCAGGCCAACTGAGGGCAGGCGGCGAGGCGGGCGCGGATCACCGCTTCGTCTTCGAGGATTTCGGCGGCGTAGGATTCTTCCTGAATCGACATCACGGCAGGAATATCGCGTACCTGCATCGCTCTCAACTTGAACATTTGAAAAAAACTCGAACGGACTCGGGCCGCCAAAGCGGCCCGCGAAGGGCCGGCGATCATACGCGATTGGTTGCCAAATGGTGAGCCAGCCGACGGAGGGCCGCCAATTCGCGGTGCGGAGCCGGCAGGTACTTGATGAGCTCGAGCCTGACGATGTCGTGAAGATTCCCCTAGCGCATATAGCGCAGCGCTAACGCTTTTCCCATTCGACGCCTGGTTGGTTCATTGAACGTGACGACTGACGTGATGCCGATTTGTAGGCATAATGGTTAGGTTGCTACCTATCGTCGCGGTTCTCCCTTTGAACAACTCGCACCAGCCGTTGCTTGGCGTCCTGCTCATCCTCTTCTCGTGCATGATCCTCGCCACGCACGATGGGCTGTCCAAGTACCTGACGCAGCTCTACCCGGTCTTTCTGGTGATCTGGGCGCGCTACATGGCGCAGACGATTCTGATGTTCACGCTTTTCACGCCGCGCATGGGTCGCCGCGTGTTCCATACGCTGCGCCCAAAGCTGCAGCTGTGTCGCGGGCTGAGCCTGGTCTGCGTGAGCATGCTGTTCATCAGCGGTTTGCATTACATTCCGCTGGCCGAGGCCACCGCGGTCATCTTCCTGACGCCGTTGCTAGTGACCATCGCCTCGGCATTGTTGGGCGAACGCGTCAGCCGCAGTCAGTGGTTCGCGGTGGGTTGCGGTTTGCTCGGCGTGATGATCATCGTGCGGCCCGGCGGTGCGCTATTCACCCCGGCGATTCTGCTGCCGTTCAGCGCGGCGCTGAGTTTTACCGTTTATCAATTAATTACGCGCCGGCTCAGCGCCACCGATCACCCGGTGACCAGCAACTTCCTCACCAGCCTGGTGGGCAGCCTGGTGATGAGTGTGCTGGTGATTTTCAACTGGCAGACGCCGACGCTGCATGACGCGCTGATGATGGCGGCACTGGGCGCCATGGCCATGAGCGGCCATCTATTGCTGACCAATGCGTTCCGCTTTGCCAGCGCGGCTGCTCTGGCGCCGTTTACCTATTCGCAGATTATTTTCGCTGGAGTGGTGGGTTTGATTGCCTTTGGCCACGTGCCGGATCTCGGCGCGATTGTCGGCATGGGGATCATTATCGCCAGCGGGTTGGTCATGGCCTATGTACAGGGCCGCCAGCCACGACCACCGATATGAAATACGCGGATGTGCCGTTGGGCCATCCGCGCGGCTTCCAACACTTGACCGAACGAGGGCGACTGGCCCTTGCGTGCGCTTTATCAGGTAGAAAAACATGCAACGAATTTCTCATCACACCTTGCGCAGCGAATTTCGTCGGCTTCTGGCCTCGGACCGCTGCTACCACACCGCTTCGGTATTCGATCCGATGTCCGCACGTATCGCCGCCGATCTCGAATTCGAAGTCGGCATTCTCGGCGGCTCGGTCGCCTCGCTTCAGGTACTGGCGGCGCCGGACTTCGCGCTGATCACCCTCAGCGAATTCGTCGAGCAGGCCACCCGTATCGGTCGCGTATCGCGCTTGCCGATCATCGCTGACGCCGATCACGGCTACGGCAATGCGCTCAATGTAATGCGCACCGTGGTCGAGCTGGAGCGCGCCGGAATCGCTGCGCTGACCATTGAGGACACTCTGTTGCCGGCCAAATTCGGCCGTAAGTCCACCGACCTGATCGGCATGTTCGAGGCGGTCGGCAAGATCCGTGCGGCGCTCGAGGCGCGCATCGATCCCGAGTTGAGCATCATTGCTCGCACCAATGCCGGAGTAATCGGCCTGGAAGAAGTGATCGCCCGCGTGCAGGCCTACGAGGCGGCCGGGGCCGACGGCATTTGCCTGGTTGGCATCGAAGATTTCGAGCAGCTCGAGCAGGTTGCCGCAAAGCTCAGCGTACCGCTGATGCTGGTCACCTACGGCAACCCGCGCCTGCGCGACAATGAGCGGCTGGCCGCCCTCGGCGTGCGCATCGTGGTCAACGGCCACGCCGCCTACTTCGCCGCGATCAAGGCGACCTACGACTGCCTGCGCGAGCAACGCCAGATCGACGCGTCGGATCTGAATGCTTCGCAGCTGTCGGTGAAATATTCCACCGCCGACGAGTACATGGTCTGGGCCGAGGAATACATGCAGGTCAAGGAATAACCACCCCTGCGCTCAGAGCCACCGCACTGCCGCCACCGTTAATGGAGATCCGATGAGTCCACGCCTGCTGACCTTCATGGTGGCTTTCGCCGCGTTTCTCGGACCCTTCACCCAGACGGTTTATGCGCCGATCCTGCCGGAGTTGGGAGCGGCGCTGCAGACCACGCCGTTTCTGATCAACCTCAGCATCTCCATTTTCACGCTGGTGCTGGCGGTTATGCAGATCGTCTATGGGCCGGTGGTCGATCGCAGCGGGCGCAAGCGCATCCTGCTCATTGGGTTGGTGGTGTACATCATCGCCTCGCTGGGCTGCTTTCTTGCGCCAAATATCGAGACGCTGCTGGTGTTTCGCGCGCTGCAGGCGGTGGGCATCGCCGCGGGAGCGGTGGTGGCGGTCACGGTCATCGGCGACCGCTTCGAAGGCGCGGCTCGCGGACGGGCGATGGGCTCGTTCCAAATGATGGTGGCGCTGGGGCCGGTGGTTGGCCCGGTGGTAGGCGGCTTCATCGGCGAGCACGTGGATTTCCACTACGTCTTTCTGCTGCTGGCCGTGGTGGGTGGCGTTGCGCTGCTGGCTAATGCGATCTGGCTGCAGGAGACGCGTCCTGCAGGCGGAGCTCCAAAAGCTTTTCATCCCGCCGAATATCTCGATGTACTGCGCAACCGCCCAGGCCTGGCGATCATGCTGCTGAGCTTCGTGCAGTACTACGCCTTCTATAACTACTTGGTGTTCATGCCGCGCGTCCTCGATACCACCTATGGCCTGAGTGCCAGTGAGAAGGGGCTGGTATTTCTGCCGCTGTCGATCGCCGTAGTGGTCGGCAGCTTCCTCGGCGGTCGGCTACTGGGGCGCTGGCGACCGCAGCCGATGCTGGTGACGACGGCTGCGTTGAACGCGCTCAGTCTGTTGCTGTTTCTCGGTGTCGCGCAGTGGTCGCTTGCCGCATTAGTCGTGGCGGTCAGCGCGTTCGGCCTGTTCCTCGGGCTGTCGCTGCCGGTGCAGACCAGCCTGCTGATGGATCTGTACCAGCACAATCGCGCCACCGCCGTAGGCAGCTACAACTTCTTCCGCTTCATGGGAATGGCCACCGGCCCGGTGCTGGGGTCCTGGCTATACCAGGGCGGCAATCTCAGTCTGCTCTACGGCTTTGCCGCCGCGGCGTTCCTGCTGGCCGTGCTCCACGCGCGGATGCGGCTTCGCTAACGGCGCATCAGCTTCAGAACAGCGAACGCTCGGCCTTGAGCATCACGAAGCCCTCGCAGTAGGCGTTCTGCCCGGAGTAGACGCCGCATTGCGGTCCGCTCAGGCTGGAATCGCTGTAGGACAGGTCCAGTTGCATGCCCAGCAGCGGGCGGGACAGATTCAGCGACCAGTCGTTGAATACCTCCACGCTGCCGCCGATGTGATACATCGGGCTGTCCATCGAATGGCTGGCGTATTTCAGGCGCACCCCGACATCGAATGGCCGAACCGATCCCAATTCCAGGAACAGCGTGCTGTCGGTGCGCCCCGGCGAGCTGCTCAGCGCCCCGCCCAGGCGACTACCGGCCAGATTGATCCCCGCATAGTATTCGTGGCGATCCCAGTCTTCGAGTTCGGGGAAGCTGTAGCGAATCACACCCAGTTCGAACCCCGGTGCGTCGTCGAAGCGCTGCTGGGCGTAGCCGATGTAGTTGTCCAGCTCCAGCTGGTTGCCTTCGAGGATGCCCATGCTCGGTGCCCATTGACCGACATACCAGCCACTGGCATGGGTGAGATCCAGGCCGCCGCGGAAGGTGCTCGCGGCGGTCGGACTGACCAGGCCCTGCGCCATGCTTCGGGTCGGTGCCGTGCCGAGTTTAAGATCGAACTGTCCGACCTCGCGCTCGAGGACTTCCGATTGGCTGGCGCATCCGCCCAGGCCGAGCATCAACGCCATCAGGAGTTTCTTGTTCATACACCGTTTCACTGGCGGATATTGTTATCAGGCGATCAGTGGCGACTACCTAGGCAAGCCCCGATTCAGAGCATCTGAACGCGGTGTCGGGATCGGTTTGCTTATCGATCGGCTGGAAGGGTAGTTCATGCGCTCGCCTGTCGAGCTCCGCTCGTCGTTTTGACGCCAAGTAAACGACAGGCGGTGCCGATTAGTTGGCGACTCGCAATGGTGCCGATGGCCTGGCGTGGTACTGAACGGCTGCCGCCGCTGCAGTTCCAATCCACTGAAACATTGATGAACTGCGCGAGGCAGGTAGGAGGTTGCAATGGCCACTGGTTGGGCAAACGAAGGTGCTGTGCAGGAGCAGATCGACAGCACCATTGAAGATGCCGTTCAGCGTGCACGTAGCCGATTGGGCCGAGGAGAAAGCCTGACGCACTGCGAAGAGTGTGGCGCGAAGATCCCGGAGGCACGCCGGCAGGCGGTTCCAGGCGTGCGACTCTGCGTGGCGTGCCAGACGGAGCAGGACAAGCACGAAGCGAAGTTCAGCGGCTACAACCGCCGTGGCAGCAAGGACAGCCAGCTGCGTTAGCCATGCGGCGTCAGGGTGGGTGCCGCGCTCGACGGTAATGGCTGCTTGCGCATCAATAAGTAATGGACCACGCCACCAAGCAGCGCACCGAGCAACCAGGCGAAGCCCGAGAGGCTTTCCAGGCCGGGCGTCCATACCGAAGCGACTGAGAACAGCGAGCTGACGCCGAAGGCTAAGATCGCCTTACGATTCCAGCCAGCGCTGAAATAGTAAGTTGAGCCCGGCTCGGCCGAGAACAGCTGTTGAACGTCCAGCCGCTGCCGGCGAACCAGGTAATAGTCGGCCACGATGATGCCGTATAGAGGCGCTAGCACGGCGCCGAGCGTATCGACGAACGCGGCGATGCCGACCGCGCTAATGAACGATACCCACAATGCGCCGATGAAGAACGCGATAGCCGCGGTGATGAAGCCGCCGGTGCGCGCACTGATACGAGCCGGCGCCAGGTTGGCGATGTCGTAAGCCGGTGGGATGAAGTTGGCGACCAGGTTGATGCCCACCGTGGCGGCGAAGAAAGTCACGGCCGCGATCAGGGTCAAGCCGACATTGTCGATGCGCGCGACAATATCGGTTGGGTTGGTCAGCGTCTCGCCGAACACCACCACAGTGCCGGCCGTGATCACCAAAGCGATCAGCGAGAAGATCGCCAGGCTCACCGGAAGTCCGAGAAAGTTGCCGATGCGCATCTGCCGCTCGCTCTTCACGAAGCGGGCGAAATCGCCGTAGTTGATCACCACCGCCGCGAAGTAGGCGACCATGGTGCCCACCACCGTGGCGAACGCGACGAGCGGGCCACCGTCGTAATTGCCGGTGCCGCTGAAAATGGTGCCAAGCGCGCCCGCAAGGCCCGGCCCGGCCTGGTAACAGATGGCGATCATCATCGCGATCATCACCAGATAGACCAGCGGGCCGGCCCAATTAAGGAACCGCGTGATCCATTCCACGCCACGCACGAAGAGCGCTACCTGGAATACGCAAACGATTACGTAAGCGAGCCAGTCGATGGCAGTCAGGCCCAGCAGCGTCGCGTCCGAGCCAGGTCCGATCAGCGTGCGGATCAACAATGCTACCGCCGTCGAGGCGAAGTAGGTCTGCACGCCATACCAGAAAATCGCCACGATGCCGCGTACCACTGCAGGGAAGTTCGCCCCACGAACGCCCATACTGGCGCGTGCCATGACCGGGAACGGGATGCCATATTTGACGCTGGGCTTGCCGGTCAGCTGCACCAAACCCATGACGATGAAGCCGGCCAGCACGATACCAGCCAGCACCGCCCAGCCGTTCAGGCCGTAGCTGATGAACAGGGTGGCGGCGAGCGTGTAGCCGAACAGGCTTTGGATATCGTTGGACCAGACGTTGAATATTTCGAACCAGCCCCATTTGCGCTTCGCCGGGTGAAGCGGCGCCAGATCGGCGTTGTGCAGACTGGGGTCGATCTGCTTGATCTGAAAGTCGTCGTGGTTCATCGATGTGCCCTTTGTATGCAAGACAAGGTGGCATTTGTGTATGCAGTTCTTGTTCCGCGTACGGCACAGCCCGTGGAGAGGGGATGACGATTACAGGCTCGGATCGTCTTCCTGACTAGAAGCCTAGACGGCCCGCCAGATGTTGAAAAATTATGTGAGCGTGTTGTGACAGCTTCGCCCTGTCATGCAGCGCGAGCGCCCGCAATGCCCCAACGAGGTGCCTGGCTCGATCTGTGGTGAGGCGGGCTTGCTCTTCGTCTCTTTGCAGGGTGGGTTTCAACCCACCACAAATACGTTATCCAACGTCACTCTGCGGCGGTGGGCTGAAGCCCACCCTACAGCTGAAGCGGAGCGCCGTCTTACCGCTGCGCCCAGACGAGCGTAGGGCGGGCTTCAGCCCACCACCAAAGGGCAGCCTGAGCAGAGATCGCTGTCAGAACAAAAAATACCGCTGCGCCATCGGCAGCACCTCGGCCGGCTCGCACCAGAGCAGTTGGCCGTCCGCCTTCACTTGGTAATTCTGCGGGTCGACGTCGATCTGCGGTGTGTAGTCGTTATGGATCAAATCCTTTTTCTGCACCGTCCGGCAGCCCTTCACCACACCGATTTTCTTCCTGAGCCCCAATTGCTCCGGCACGCCGGCCTCGGCTGCGGCCTGGCTGATAAAGGTGAAGCTTGAAGCGTGCAGGCTGCCGCCGTAGCTGCCGAACATCGGCCGGTAGTGAACCGGCTGCGGCGTCGGGATCGAGGCGTTGGCATCGCCCATCAGGCTCGCAGCGATGACGCCGCCCTTGAGTATCAGCGTTGGTTTGACGCCAAAGAACGCCGGCCGCCAGAGAATCAGGTCGGCCCACTTGCCGACTTCGATGGAGCCGACTTCATGGCTGATTCCGTGGGTGATTGCCGGGTTGATGGTGTACTTGGCGATGTAGCGTTTGACACGGAAGTTGTCGTTGCCCGGGCCGTCGCCGGGCAGGGCGCCGCGCTGCTTCTTCATCTTGTCGGCGGTTTGCCAGGTGCGGGTGATGACCTCGCCGACGCGGCCCATGGCTTGGCTGTCAGAGCTGATCATGGAGAAGGCGCCGAGATCGTGGAGGATGTCCTCGGCAGCGATGGTTTCACGGCGGATGCGGCTTTCGGCAAAGGCCACGTCCTCGGCGATGCTCGGGTCCAGGTGATGGCAGACCATGAGCATGTCCAGATGCTCGTCAATGGTGTTGCGCGTGAACGGCCTGGTCGGGTTGGTCGAGCTGGGCAGCACGTTGGGGAAGCCGCAAGCCTTGATGATGTCCGGCGCATGACCGCCGCCCGCACCCTCGGTGTGGTAGGTGTGAATGGTGCGGCCCTTGAACGCGCCGAGAGTGGTTTCGACGAAGCCGGATTCGTTGAGCGTGTCGGTGTGGATCGCCACCTGGATATCGTACTGGTCAGCCACCGACAGGCAGTTATCGATGGCCGCCGGGGTGGTGCCCCAGTCTTCGTGCAGCTTGAGGCCGATGGCGCCGGCCTTGACCTGTTCGATCAACGGCTCTGGCAGCGAGACATTGCCCTTGCCGGTGAAGCCGATGTTCATCGGGAAGGCCTCGGCGGCCTGGAGCATGCGCGCCATATGCCAAGGGCCGGGCGTCACGGTGGTGGCGTAGGTGCCAGTGGCGGGTCCGGTGCCGCCGCCGATCATGGTGGTGGTTCCGCTCATCAGCGCTTCTTCGATCTGCTGCGGGCAGATGAAGTGAATGTGGCTGTCGATGCCGCCCGCAGTGAGAATCATGCCCTCGCCAGCGATCACTTCGGTGGCGCCACCGATGGCGATGGTCACGTCCGGCTGGATGTCCGGGTTGCCGGCCTTGCCGATGGCGGCGATACGGCCGTCCTTGAGCCCGACGTCAGCCTTGACGATGCCCCAGTGATCGACGATCAGCGCATTGGTGATCACTGTGTCGACCACATCGGCCGCGCACAGCTGGCTCTGGCCCATGCCGTCGCGAATGACCTTGCCGCCGCCGAACTTCACCTCGTCGCCGTAGGTGGTGAAGTCCTTCTCGACTTCGATCCACAGCTCCGTGTCGGCCAGGCGCACCTTGTCGCCGACGGTGGGGCCGAACATGTCGGCATAGGCTTGTTTGCTGATCTTCATCGGGGCTCCTTGGCCGGTCCCTGCATTTGATTTGCCCTCACCCCAACCCTCTTCCGAAGGGAGAGGGGCTGATTGGCGCTGGTCTGTCCCGTCGCGGCGGGCTGCTTTTCTCCCTCTCCCTATGGGAGAGGGCCGGGGTGAGGGGCTCTCAGAGCGCGCCCATTACCCGGCCGGCGAAACCGAACACGCGGCGATTGCCCGCCAGTTCGACCAGCTCGACCTCGCGGCTCTGCCCCGGCTCGAAGCGCACCGCGGTGCCCGCCGGAATGTTCAGGCGCATGCCGCGCGCGGCGTCACGGTCGAAGGTGAGCGCATCGTTGGTCTCGAAGAAGTGGTAATGCGAGCCAACCTGAATCGGCCGGTCGCCGCTGTTGGCCACATTCAGGGTCAGGGTGCGACGGCCGGCGTTGAGTTCGATTTCGCCAGCCTGGATCTGGTATTCACCGGGGATCATGGATTGGACGTCCTGTTCAGGTTCAGTTGCATCATGGTCAGGTCCAGCCAGCGGCCGAACTTGCAGCCAACCTGACGCATCTGCCCGACATGGATGAAGCCGAGCTGCTGGTGCATGTGGATCGATGCACGGTTCTCGCTTTCGATGAAGGCGACCATCACGTGCTTTTCAAGCTGTCGAGCGCGTTCTATCAGTGCCTGCATCAGGCGGCGGCCAATGCCGCTGCCGCGATGGCCCGGGCCGACGTAAACCGAGTTCTCCACGGTGTGGCGAAAGCCATCATGGGGGCGCCAGGGGCCGAACGAGGCGTAGCCGGCTACTTGTTGCTCGTCGTCGATGGCGACCAATACCGGGTAACCCTGTTCGTGGCGTTCAGCCAGCCAGGCGCGGCGGTTGTCGAGATCGACAACCTGGTCGTTCCAGATCGCCGTGCTGTTCTGCACCGCGTCGTTGTAGATCTGCAGGATGTCTTGGAGGTCGGCGTCCTGGGCGTCACGTATTTGCAAGTTGAAATCCTCAATTAAGGGTTCAAGGTCGCTGTAGTAGACATCGACGCGCGTTTCAGGGAATAGGTTGGTGCACGGTGACCAGCTTGGTGCCATCGGGAAAGGTCGCTTCGACCTGGATCTCCGGGATCATCTCCGGCACGCCTTCCATGACCTGCTCGCGACTGAGCAGGGTGGTGCCGAAATGCATTAGCTCGGCCACTGTTTGCCCGTCGCGCGCACCTTCGAGCAATGCGGCGGAAATGTAGGCCATGGCCTCCGGGTAGTTGAGCTTCAGTCCGCGCGCCAGGCGCCGCTCGGCGACCAGTCCGGCGGTGAAGATCAGCATTTTGTCCTTTTCTCTCGGTGACAAATCCATAACGGCTCCATTCGTAGGGTGGATGTCGCTTTTCACATCCACCGGCTTGTGGTGGAAAACGCGTTGCGTTTTTCCACCCTACGTACTCCAGATTCGCGGTGGCAGCGCCTCGCGCCCCAACAACGCCGGACGCAGCAGGCGCCACAGATCGATCAGCCACGCCCGTGCATGCAAGGCTTCGCTGGTCAGGCAGCGGCCGATGACAAGGCCGGGCAGTTGCGTCAGATCACCGCGCACTTTGCTCGGGATTTCGCGGCAACGTTCCATCAGCTCGGCATCGATCTCGCCGGTGACAATAAGCGTGGCGAACACCGGGTTGCCGTCGAGGCCGACCGGCGAATCAAGCAACCCATCGCCACCGTTCACACGCTGGCGTTCGTGCCAGAGCAACTCACCGTCTCGGCGGATATCCAGCCGCGCCTGGAAATGACCGGCATCGAAGCGCTCGTCGCTGGCCGGTCGACCCAGCGCCACCATGTCCCAGTAGAACAGCCGCGCATCGCCTTCCAGTTCGATAAGCGTGTTCAATTCGGCCTGTGCCGCGGCGTAGACGATGTTTTCCTGCGGCAGCCATTCGAGGGTGGCACCGGCTTCGACGTGCAATGTCAGAGTTTGAAAGGCCGGACCGGTTGCGCGATACCACTTGGCTGCACCGGGGCTGGTCAGTTGAGCCCAAGCGTTGGCACCCACGTTGGCTCTGATATCCAGCCGGTCGCCGCCAGCAATGCCGCCGGGTGGGTGGACGATGATGTGCTGACAAACCTCTGGACCTTCCGCATACAGGTGCTTCTGTACCCGCAGCGGGCCTTTGTGACGACGAAGCACGGGCCGCGTCGCATCGCCCAGACGCGCATAGCCGAGTTCGAGCTCGGCCTGCCAGTGAGGGGTGAAGACGGGAGTCAGTGCGGTCATCTGCTTGCGCGGGTCTGTGGTTGATAGACCTGCTTGAGCAATTGTCGTGCCTCTTGCGCTATTGCGGTGCGCTGCGGGCATTCCTCGGCTTCTTGTCGGGTCCAGGCGGCCAAGAGAGGTTCTCGGTGTGTTTGATCGCTGCACCGTTGCGGTGCGGTTGCGCGAGATAAGCGAGCAAATGGCTTATGTTGGTGCGCTCGGGAATCCATCAGCGCAACCACGCTCCGCGCCGTTGGGACGCGGAGCGTGGGAATCATCCAACGACGCCGAACCTGCACTTACGCAGGACATCCGTGCGACCAAAGCCTCAACGGCGGTGGGGCAACCTGTCCCGGTGGTAGCGACCGACGCCGGTGTATTCCAGCCAGGTGCCGAGCAGGCGGGTTTGACCCACGCCAGGAGCGTCCCAGTTGCATACGCCGTTCGGGAAAATGCCGGTCAGCCGTGCATATTCATTCCCGCTGAACGCCACGCTGTAGTCCCGGTGGTCGATGGCCTTGAGCTCACACTTGATGATGTCCGAGGCCAGCGGGCCGCCAGCGACCATGCGCGGCGAGGGGAAAGCCGGGTAAAGGTCGTTGCAGGCGGAGGTGCCGGGCCCGCCGAAGCGCTGCGGCTCTGGAATGAAGTCGGGCCTGGACTCGCGGGTCCAGCAGCCGTCCTGCAAGTTGGCAGGCTTGTTGCGCACCACCTTTGCAGCGCGAGACCTGTTGCTCCGATCCGCGACAATAGCGGCCAGCCAGCGATCCATCGCCTCCAGCGCACGGTCTTGGATATAGGCGACGCGGCCAGGGTATGCCGCGTCATCCGCTGCGTTGCTGCCACCGCTCCACATCACATGGTTGTAGACGTGACCGTTCGCCTTGCGCAACCGTTCGCGGGTGGAGAAATGGTGGAACTTGAGGTGGATGTCACCGCCGGGCTGCAGGTCGGTGTAGAGCTGGTCGTAATCCAGGATTGGCATCGAAGCCAGTCCGCCGCCGCCATTAAGCATGCGCCCGGTCCGGTAGGCCGCGAACGTGGCGCGCAGATCTGCGGTCATGCGCTGCGATATGAAGTTGGCGTCGATGTCCATGCCGCCAATTTTCTCGTTCAGGTCGAGGAATTGCGCCTTGCTGATCTGCCCGGTATTCAGCGCCTCGAGCCCGTACTGGATGCCGACGTTGTCCAGCGGCCGGCGGGCGAAGCCGGTCTCGCGGTCGATGCCGTAACTGTTCACCGCGTGGTCGTAGATGGTTGCCCGGGCGCCGCGTGGGTTGTCGGTTGGGTGGTAGCGCAGCGAAGGATCGACCGAGGCGTCGAACTCGGCTGAAGCTCGATCGGGACGGCCAGGCACCGGGTCCAGGCGCGCGGCGCCATTGTCCAGGTTGGGAATGGTGGCGAATACGCCGAAGCCGGAGGCTGCTCGTAATTGTTCCTCGGTCCAGTCCACTCCGGCGTTCTGGTAGTAGTGCCAGAGCAGACGCGAGTCGGCGAGCGTATGGGCGGTGCCGAAGGCGACTTCCGGGAAGCTGCAGGACGGGATGATGCCGTCGAGCAGTCCTGGATAGTTGTCGCCGATCTGATGCTGCTGGTACGAACCGCCCGAGCAGCCCCAGCCGATGGTGTAGCGCGGCCGGCCATAGGTTTCGATGAAGCGCTCTTTGACCATCATCATGGTCTCCGCGGCCAGCAAATCGTCGCAGTTGTTGCCGAACACGTTGAGCGAGGCCGACGCAGTAGCGAAGCCGCGCGATAGCTCGCGATGATCCAGCACGCCGCCGGTGCCGTTGCCCTGGCGGTACCAGCCGGAGCGACAGCCGCCTCCGAAGTTGTAGACCAGCCGGCCGTTCCAGGCACCGTCGCGATTGAATATCGATGGCCCAGGCACGCCCGGGTTGTCTAGCACGGCGGTCTGGTAGATGGCGCGGTTGATCGTGCCGGTTTCCAGCCGCACCACGTAGGGCACGGTGGCGCCGTCGAGCGTAGTGGTCACGGCAAGGTCGCCAGGTGGCACTGCCGGATTGTACGGACGGAACGCGCCGGAGGTCGTGCGGTACAGGTAATCGACGCGGCGCTGAACCGTGCAGTTTTCATCCAGCGGTGTGCCGAGCGTACCGCCGCCGGGGTAGACCTGAAACTCAGCGGATTCGCAGACGAAGGGCTCCTGCTTCGGCCCGGCGAAGACGGGGCCTGAAAGCGGATGCGATACCAGTTCCAATCTGGCCGGGATTGCTCCTCTGGCATGCGCGACGAGCCGGTTGCGTCCGTCCCGCAAGCCCTCGACGAGACCGATCAGCGCACGCCCGTCCGAACTCGGCCGGAACGCCGCGCTCACGTCGGTATCGTTAAGCGTGACGCGCAGGCGTTTGGCGGCGGCTGGTGTCGGCAGGCCGATGCGGATCAGCACATCGCCACCGCTCAGTTTGTCGGGTCGGTTGGACAGGCTTTCCAGGGTCAGGCGGGATGCGGCCCCTACCTCGCCGGCCAGCATGAGCAGTGAAAGGGATACCAGCCCACACCGAACACCACGGCGCATGCGCCGGATATTTCCGCTTTTTGTTGTTTTCATCGGAGTTTTCCTCTGTCTTGCCAAAGGGATGCTACGGGCGTCACTGCACCGAAACAGCCGAATGCACGCGAGGTCTGGCTTGGTTGTCTGCCTGCGATTCAGCGTAGAAGCTGAAGAAAGCGCCGTTGGACGGGGCGACCGCCGGCTGGGTTGGGCGGTCGGTCTTGGGCGGGCAGGCGAAGCGAGTCGTCACGCTTGTGGCAAGGCGCCAGCATCACTCATTTTTATGAGCTCGTATCTGCTCGTTTGACGGGCCTGTCAGTGGATGCCAATGTCAATCAGGCGAACAGCCCGCTCGGCCTTGAGCGGTTACAGGTACCGGCCGGACATTCGGTCGTGCTCGTTGCTCCGGGCCGGCCGGCAATCGCTCGGTGGTGGCACCCATAACAACAAGATCCACGGAGACGCTGCTTTGAATCTATTGTTTCAGCAAGTGCTCAACGGTCTGACCCTGGGCAGCATCTACGGCCTTGTCGCCCTCGGCCTGACACTGGTCTACGGCATCCTGCACATTCCCAACTTCGCCCATGGCGCGCTGTATATGGTTGGGGCGTTCGCGTCGTACTTCTTCATGACCGATATCGGGCTGCATTACTGGATCGCCATGCTGGCGTCCGGCGTAGTAGTGGCCGTGCTGGCGGTGCTGTCCGAGCGGTTGGTGTTTCACCCGCTACGCAATGCGCCGCCGATCCACGACAAAATTGCTGCGATCGGCATCCTGCTGTTTCTCGAAGCGGTGGTGCAGATGCTCTGGGGATCGGACTTCCGCCGCATGGCCTCGCCCTACGGCGGCATCCTCAACTTCGACGGCTTGATCATCCCCGAGCAGCGCCTGTTGATCATCGTCGGCGCCTTTACCCTGATGCTGGCGCTGCATCTGTTCCTGCGCAAGACGATGCTCGGCTCGACCATCATCGCCATGGCGCAGAGCCGCGAGGGCGCGTTCCTCGTCGGCATCGATGCCAACCGCGTAGCCATGCTGACCTTCGCCATTTCCGGCATGCTCGCCGCCTTTGCCGCGACGCTCTATGCACCGATCAACCTGGTGTACCCGGCGATGGGGCACCTGGTGATCATGAAAGCCTTCGTCATCATCGTGCTCGGCGGCATGGGCAGCATCCCCGGTGCCATCCTCGGCGCGATGATTCTGGGCTTCGCCGAAAGCTTCGGTGGCTTCTACCTGTCGTCGGACTACAAGGACATCATCGCCTTCTCGCTGCTGGTGGTGATCCTGTCGTTGCGTCCAACCGGACTGTTCGCCAAGGGGGCTCACTGATGCATCGCTTCGCATCCTTACTGACCGGTCGCGGCTGCAAGCTGGCGCTGCTGGCGTTCGCCCTGGCATTCCCGCTGTTCGCCAAGAGCGAGTATCAGGTTTACGTGATGGCCAGTGCCTTCATCTGGGCCATCGCGGTCTACGGCCTGAACATCATTACCGGCTACTGCGGCCAGCTGAACCTGGCCCACGGTGGCTTCTTCGCCATCGGCGCCTACACGCTGGCGATTCTCACCGCCGACCATGGCTGGAATTTCTGGCCGGCGTTTGTGGCGGCTGCGCTGGTTTCAGCGGCAGTCGGCGCGCTGGTCGGTATCGTCTCGCTGAGGCTGAAGGAACACTTCTTTGCAATCTTCACGCTCTGCGTCGGCTTCATCATCTATCTGCTGATCGACAAATGGGAGGAGCTCACCCACGGCGCCATCGGTATTCGCGGCATCGCTGCGCCGGACGGGTTCGGGCTGGTGGATTTCAGCCAGACGGTGCCGTTCTACTACCTGGCGTTGCTGTTTCTGGTGTTGGCGATCTGGTTCGCCGGGCGTCTGGCCTCCTCGCTGTTGGGGCGTACCTTTATGGCGATCCGTAATGGCGATGCACTGGCCCAATCGCTGGGCATCGACCTGATGCGCAACAAGCTGCTGGCCTTCGTCCTGTCGACCACCTATGCCGGTGTCGCCGGAGCGCTCTATGCCTCGATGATCCGCTTCATCGGTCCGGAGGAGGCCAACCCCAACCACACCTTCGACATGATCACCTACCTGCTGGTGGGCGGCTTCGGCACCTTGTTCGGGCCGCTGGCCGGCACTGTGGGCGTCGTCTGGATCACCCAGTCGCTGCAGTTCCTCGAGGATTACCGGATGATCATCTTCGGCCCGCTGATCGTGGTGCTGGTGATCTTCATGCCTCGCGGCGTTGTTGGCACCTTCCTCGGCTGGAAGCTGCGCAAGGACACCGCAGCGGCGCGAGCCAAGGGCCCGCGCGCCGGTACCAAAGTCACTCCAGGCAGCGAGGTGAACAACAATGCTTAAGGTCGAAAACCTGACCAAGATGTTCGGCGGGCTGGCGGCGGTGCACGACGTCAGCGTCGAGTTCGAGGCGCGCAAAATCAACGCCATCATCGGTCCCAACGGCGCTGGCAAGAGCACCTTTTTCAACCTGATCTCCGGCGTGCACAAGCCCAGCTCCGGCCGCATCCTGATCGACGGCCACGATGTGTCGCGGATGCGCTGCGACCGCGTCGCCCGGCTCGGCGTCGGCCGTACCTTCCAGACCACACACCTGTTCGAGCAGGCGACGGTGCTCGACAACCTTATCGTCGGCCATCGCTTGCGCACCCATTCGGGGCTGTGGGACGTGCTGATCAACTCCAAACGACTGCAACGCGAGGAGCGCGAGTGCCGCGAGAAAGCCCGCGCCGCGCTGGACTTCGTCGGGCTCGCGCATCTGGAAAATCGCGTGGTGCTGGATATTTCACAGGAAGAACGCAAGCGCGTCGCTTTCGCCCTGGCGCTGGCCACCGAACCGAAGCTGGTGCTGCTCGACGAACCGGCCGCGGGCGTCAACCCGGAGGAAACCGAAGGCTTGGCACAACTGATCCGCAAGATGCCCGAGCATGGGCTGACGGTGTGCCTGATCGAACACAAGATGGACATGATCATGGGCCTGGCGGACAAGATCATGGTGCTCAACTACGGTGAGAAAATCGCCGAAGGCACACCCGCCGAGATCAAGGCGAACCCGGCTGTCATCGAGGCCTACCTGGGGAGTGACTACGATGCTGCAGCTTGATCGGGTCGATGTCTGCTATGGCAGTTTCAAGGCGCTCACCCAGGTTTCCATGACGGTTGGTGCTGGCGAGCTGGTGGTGCTGCTCGGCGCCAACGGCGCGGGCAAAACCACCTTGTTCAACACCATCAGCGGGCTGCTCAAACCGACCACCGGCACCATCGGGCTGGAGGGCAAGCGGATCGACGGGCTCAAGCCTTCGGGGCTGGTTGCTGCGGGTGTGGTGCACTGCCCGGAGGGGCGCAAGCTGTTCCCGCAAATGTCGGTCTCGCAAAACCTCGCGCTTGGCGCCTACCTGCATCGGCGTGACGGTGAGGGAAACAAGCGCAATCTGCAGGAAGTGCTCGACCTGTTTCCCATTCTTCACGACAAGCGTCACCAGCCGGCCGGCTCACTGAGCGGTGGTCAGCAGCAGATGGTGGCGATCGGTCGGGCGTTGATGAGCCGACCGCGTCTGCTGATGCTCGACGAGCCATCGCTCGGGCTGGCGCCGCTGGTGGTCAACCAGATGTTCGAGGTGATCTCGCGCATCAATAAATCCGGAACCAGCGTGTTGCTGGCCGAGCAAAATGCCTTCGCGGCATTGAAGATCGCCCACCGCGCCTACGTCATCGAGGGCGGTAGCCTGGTGATGGAAGGCGACCAGCAGGCCATGCTGGGTAACGAAGCCGTGCGCAAAGCCTATATCGGCGCCTGATCAGTCATGACCAAGGAGACAACAATGAAAACGCTCAAAGCGCTTGGATTGGCGATTGCCACCCTGACCGCGGCCCAGGCCAGCGGCGTATATGCCGAGCAGACGCTCAACATCGGCTTTACCGGCCCGCTCAGCGGCGGTGCTGCGTTGTATGGCGAGAACACCCTGTCGGGCCTGCGCATGGCGGTGGACGACACCAACGAGGCGGGTGGCATCAAGATTGGAGATGAGACCTACAAGGTCAATCTCATCAGCCTGGACGACAAGTATTCACCGAGCCAGGCGGCCACCAACGCCAAGCGCTTGGTGAAGGAATCGAACGCCGCGGCCGTCTTCGTTCCGCATACCGGCGGTGTATTCGCCCTGCAGGATTTCAACGTCGCCGATGACTTCCTGATCATGGCCTATACCAGCGTGCCCTCGGTCACCCAGCAGGGTAATCCGCTGACCGTGCGCATCCCGCCGGAATTCACCGGCTACGTAGATGCGTTCTCCGACTACGCACTCAAGCACTACGGCAAGAAACTCGGCATCGCTGGCGCGACCCACGAGTACGCCAAGATCTGGACCGACATGATGACCAAGGCCTGGGAGCAGAAGGGCGGGGAAATCGTCGAAAGCAATCCCATGGATTACAACAAGTCGACCGATTTCTATACCGGCGTGAGCCGCGTGATCGCCTCGAACCCAGACGTGATGTTCGTCGGCGGTGCTTCGGAACCCACCGGGCTGGTCATGCAGCAGGCGCGTCAGATGGGCTTTCAAGGCGGCTTCATCGTCATGGATCAGGCCAAGCTCGACGAGATCGCCGTGGTTACGGGCGGCCTGGAAATGCTCGAAGGCTCCGTCGGCGTCGTGCCGCTTTCGGAGTACGACAGCGAGGTCGCCAAGGTCTTCGTGGATCGGTATCAGAAGGCGCACGGCAAAGTGCCGGGCTCCGAGGCTGCTTACAACTACCTAGCCTTCCACGCGCTGGCCAAGGCCATGGAGCTGGCCGGCAGCATCGAGCCGCAGCAGGTGCGAGCAAAGATGGGAGAGGCGCTTAAGGCCATGGACCCGAAGTTCAACCTCTACTCGGTGCAGGGCATGACCGAAAACGGTGGCTTCATTACCCCGACCACCATGGCGGTGGTGGAGGACGGCAAGATCGTTAGCAAGGAGATCGGTGACTGAGGGGGTCGGCAGCCGCACCGTAGGAGCGACTTGCTCGCGAACCGCGTTGAAAAGCTTCGCCAAGGACTAGGCGTCCCCTGGCTCCTACATAAAGCGGCCTGGTGGATAGGCTGCCGTCTCGTCAGATCGCCACCAGCCCGCGCACCCCATCGGCTTCCATGGCCTCGCCACGACCTTGCTGGATAATTTCGCCGCGGCTCATCACCAGGTACTGGTCGGCCAGCTCGGCGGCGAAGTCGTAGAACTGCTCGACTAGCAGAATCGCCATGTCGCCACGGGCAGCGAGCTTCTTGATCACGGCGCCGATTTCCTTGATGACCGAAGGCTGGATGCCTTCGGTAGGCTCATCGAGGATTAACAGGCGCGGCTTGCTCGCCAGCGCGCGGCCGATGGCCAGTTGTTGCTGCTGACCGCCCGACAGGTCGCCGCCGCGGCGATGCTTCATTTCCTTGAGTACCGGGAACAGTTCATAGATGAAGTCAGGCACTTCCTTGGCTTCCTTCGCGCCGAAGCGTGAAAGCCCCATCAGCAGATTCTCCTCGACGGTGAGCCGGCCGAAAATCTCACGCCCCTGGGGCACATAGGCGATGCCAGCGTGCACGCGCTGGTGCGGCTTGAAGCCGGTGATCGGCTTGCCTTCCCAATTTACCGCGCCTTCCTTTGCTGGGATCAATCCCATCAGGCATTTGAGCAGCGTAGTCTTGCCGACGCCGTTACGCCCGAGCAGGCAGGTGACTTCGCCGATTTTGGCATCGAACGACAGGCCGCGGAGGATGTGGCTGCCGCCGTAGTACTGATGCAGTTGCTGGACTTGGAGCATTTTCAGGCACTCGATCTTTTGGAATGGTGGGCCGTGTTCGCGAGCAAGCTCGCTCCTACAGATTCAGAGGCGCCTTGTAGGAGCGAGCTTGCTCGCGAAGCGGGGTTAACGTCCGAGATACACCTCGATCACCCGCTCATCGTTCTGCACAGTCTCGAGCGACCCCTCGGCCAACACCTGGCCCTGATGCAGCACGGTGACGTGGTCGGCGATGGTGTCGACGAAGCCCATGTCGTGCTCGACCACCATCAGCGAGTGCTTGCGCGCCAGGCTTTTGAACAGCTCGGCAGTGAACTCGGTTTCGGCGTCGGTCATGCCGGCGACGGGTTCGTCGAGCAGCAGCAGTTGCGGGTCCTGCATGAGCAGCATGCCGATCTCAAGGAACTGCTTCTGGCCGTGCGACAGCAGTCCGGCCGGGCGATTGCGCGAGGTCTCCAGTCTGATAGTCGTCAGCACTTCGCCAATGCGGTCCCGCTGCTGGCCGTTGAGCTTCGCTTTCAGGCTGGCCCACACCGATTTGTCGGTCTTCTGCGCCAGTTCGAGGTTCTCGAACACGGAAAGCGCCTCGAACACCGTGGGCTTCTGGAACTTGCGACCGATGCCGGACTGGGCGATTTCGACTTCGCTCATGCGCGTCAGGTCGAGGGTGTCGCCGAAGAATGCCGTGCCGCTGTCCGGGCGGGTCTTGCCGGTGATGACGTCCATCATGGTGGTCTTGCCGGCGCCGTTAGGGCCGATGATGCAACGCAGTTCGCCGACGCCGATGTAAAGGCTGAGGTTGGTCAGCGCCTTGAAACCGTCGAAGCTGACGTTAATGTCTTCGAGGCTGAGGATCGTCCCGTGGCGGGCATCCAGGCCGGCGCCTTTCACCCGGCCGAGGCCGATGGCGTCACGACCGCTGCCGTTGATATCGGACGGGTCGACCGGGTCGATGAGTTCAGGTACGGGTACGGTTCTCATTGTTCGCCCCTCCGGCGCAGCAATCCGATGACGCCTTTCGGCAGGTACAGGGTGACGATGATGAACAGCGCGCCGAGGGCGAACAGCCAGTACTCGGGGAAGGCCACGGTGAACCAGCTCTTCATGCCGTTGACGATGCCGGCGCCGAGCAGCGGTCCGATCAGCGTGCCGCGACCGCCCAAGGCGACCCAGACAGCGGCCTCGATGGACTGCGTCGGCGCCATTTCGCTGGGATTGATGATGCCCACCTGCGGCACATAGAGCGCTCCAGCCAGGCCGCAGAGCACCGCAGACAGCGTCCAGATGAACAGCTTGTAGCCGCGAGGATCGTAGCCGCAGAACATCAGGCGGTTTTCCGCATCGCGCAGCGCCGTCAGCACCCGGCCGAACTTGCTGCGTGCTAGCTGCCAGCCGAGCAACAGGCTGCCGACGAGCAAGGCGGCTGTGGCGAAAAACAACGTGGCGCGGGTGGCCGGGGCCGAGATCGAGAAACCGAGAATGGTCTTGAAGTCGGTGAAGCCGTTGTTGCCGCCGAAGCCGGTTTCGTTACGGAAGAACAACAGCATTCCGGCAAAGGTCAGCGCTTGGGTCATGATCGAGAAATACACGCCCTTGATTCGCGAACGGAAGGCGAAGAAGCCGAACGCGAACGCCAGCAGCCCTGGCGCCAGCACCACCAGGCACATCGACCAGAGGAAGCTGGAGGTGCCGTACCAGTACCAGGGCAGCTCGGTCCAGGCGAGGAAGCTCATGAACGCGGGCAGGCCGTCGCCGGCGCTTTCACGCATCAGGTACATGCCCATCGCATAGCCGCCAAGGGCGAAGAACAGACCGTGACCGAGCGACAACAGGCCCGCATAGCCCCAGACCAAGTCCAGCGCCAGGGCGACGATGGCGTAGCAGAGGATTTTGCCCACCAGCGTCAGGGTGTAGGCCGAGACATGGAAGGCGTTGTCGGCCGGCAGCAGGTGCAGCATCGGCATGGCCAGCAGTATGGCGAGCACAAGGCCCAAGGCGACGGCGGTGAGTTTTGGGCCGGCTTTCTGCGCGGCCGTGAGAGTGAGTGGTTGATTCATACGAGGCCGTCCTGCCGAGGGTTGATGGCGATTCCTGCGCTTGCGGTCTTTTGTAGGAGCGAGCTTGCTCGCGAACAGAAGGTAAATATCGATGGAGCGGTGGGGTGCGATTCGCGAGCAAGCTCGCTCCTACGGATGAAGACGGTCTGGCGGGGGGACGTTATCAATCGATCACCCTCCCTTTCAGCGCGAACAGGCCCTGCGGACGCTTCTGGATGAACAAAATGATCAGCGCGAGGATGAGGATCTTGCCCAGCACGGCGCCGATCTGCGGCTCGAGAATCTTGTTGGCGATACCCAATCCGAAGGCGGCGAAGATGCTGCCGGCGAGTTGACCCACGCCGCCGAGAACCACGACAAGGAAGGAGTCGATGATGTAGCCCTGGCCGAGATCAGGGCCGACGTTGCCGATCTGCGACAGCGCCACGCCACCCAGTCCGGCGATGCCGGAGCCCAGCCCGAAGGCCATCATGTCGATGCGCCCGGTGGGCACGCCGCAGCAGGCGGCCATGTTGCGGTTCTGCGTCACGGCGCGCACGTTCAGGCCGAGGCGAGTCTTGTTCAGCAACAGCCAGGTCAAGAGCACCACGAACAGCGCAAAGCCGATGATGACCATGCGGTTGTACGGAAGCACCAGGTTCGGCAGCACCTGCAACCCGCCGGACAGCCAGCCGGGGTTGGCGACTTCCACGTTTTGCGCACCGAACAGCACGCGAACCAGCTGAATCAGAATCAGGCTGATGCCCCAGGTGGCCAGCAGGGTTTCCAGTGGGCGGCCATAGAGGTGGCGGATTACGGTGCGTTCCAGCGCCATGCCGATAGCCGCGGTAACGAAGAAGGCCACCGGCAACGCCACCAGCGGGTAGAACGCCAGGGCGTCGGGCGCGAGTCGAGCCATCAGCACCTGCACCATGTAAGTGGTGTAGGCGCCGAGCATCAGCATTTCGCCGTGGGCCATGTTGATCACGCCGAGCAGGCCAAAGGTAATGGCGAGGCCCAGCGCAGCAAGCAAGAGGATCGAACCCAGCGACAAACCGCTGAAGGCCTGGCCGAGCAGTTCGCCGATCAGCAGCTTGCGTTTGACCTGCGCGAGGCTGGTCTCCGCTGCTTTGCGCACGCCGGGGTCGGTTTCGGCTTCATCGGCCAGAAGGTTTTCCAGGCGAACCCGAGCCAGCGGCGCGCCGGTTTCGCCGAGCAGGCGGACGGCAGCCAGGCGTACGGCGGGGTCTGTAGCGCTGAGCTGCAGATTGGCCAGGGTCAGGGTGAGAGCTTCGCGCACGGCCGGATCGTCTTCGGCTTCGAGGCGCTGCTGCAGGAGCGGTAGCTGTTCCGGCTGGCCGCTGCGCTGTAGGCGCTTGGCAGCGCTGAGGCGTTGCGAGAGATCGTCGGAAAACAGCTTGTGGCTGGCGAGTGCGGTGTTGAGCAAGCCGCGCAAACGGTTGTTCAGGCGCAGCTTCTTCGGCGTGCCGACGGGTTCGGCGTCGCCTTCGAGGGCGCGGAAATCACCGTTCTCCTCGATAAAGGGCGTTTTGTTCTTATCGATCACCACGCGGCTGGCACGCAGCGCTTCGATCAGCGGCAATCGCTCGGGAACCGGCGCAATGGCCCAGTCTTCAAGCAGCTTGGCCTGTTTGGCCGGGCTCGCCTTGGCGTAGTCGGCTGCGTCTCCGGCATGGGCTGCCCAGGGCAACCCGAGCAGAAGCAGCAAAAACAATCTATGAAGGGCAGCGTTCATCTTTGCATTTCCCAGGGCGCTGCGTGCTCTCTTGGCGGAGCTGGCGGCTGTCGTAGGTGTGTTGTAGGGTGGGCTTCAGCCCACCGATGACGTTACTGGTGGGCTGAAGCCCACCCTACGGACTGTGCGACATCTACTGGTGGGCTGAAGCGGAGCGCCGCCCGGCCCACCCTACAAAAGCCGTATGGCATTGCTATCACGCCGATCAGTTTTGTAGGGTGGGCTTCAGCCCACCGATCCACCGTGCTGGTGGGCTGAAGCCCACCCTACGGTTTCAGTAGCCTTAGTTCGACTTCACCGCGTAATCCGGCTTCTTGTCGTTGCCAGGGATGTACGGACTCCACGGCTGCGCGCGGACCGGGCTTTCGGTTTCCCAGACCACCGAGAACTGACCGTCATCCTGAACTTCGCCGATCATTACCGGCTTGTGCAGGTGATGGTTCTTCTCGTCCATGGTCAGGGTGTAGCCGCTCGGTGCTTCGAAGGTCTGGCCGGCCAGTGCGTCGCGCACCTTGCTGACGTCGGTGGTGCCGGCTTTCTCGACCGCCTGGGCCCACATGTGGATGCCCACATAGGTGGCTTCCATCGGGTCGTTGGTCACCGCTTTGTCGGCGCCCGGTAGGCCTTTTTCCTTGGCGTAGGCCTTCCATTTGCTCACGAACGCTTCGTTGACCGGGTTTTCCACCGACTGGAAGTAGTTCCAGGCGGCCAGATGGCCGACCAACGGCTTGGTGTCGATGCCGCGCAGTTCTTCTTCGCCGACCGAGAAGGCCACGACCGGGACGTCAGTGGCTTCCAGGCCCTGGTTGGCCAGTTCCTTGTAGAACGGTACGTTGGAGTCGCCGTTGATGGTCGATACCACAGCGGTTTTTCCGCCTGCGGAGAACTTCTTGATGTTGGCGACGATGGTCTGGTAATCGCTGTGACCGAAGGGGGTATAGACCTCTTCGATGCTGGATTCCGGAACGTCCTTGCTGATCAGGAATGCACGCAGAATCTTGTTGGTGGTGCGCGGGTAGACGTAATCAGTGCCGAGCAGGAAGAAGCGCTCGGCGGCGCCGCCGTCTTCGCTCATCAGGTACTCGACGGCTGGGATGGCCTGCTGGTTCGGTGCTGCGCCGGTGTAATAAACGTTGGGCGACAGCTCTTCGCCTTCGTACTGGACGGGGTAGAACAGCAGGCCGTCGAGCTCTTCATAGACCGGCAGCACGGATTTGCGCGAAACCGAGGTCCAGCAGCCGAAGGTCACCGCGACCTTGTCCTGGGTCAGCAGCTGACGGCCCTTTTCCGCAAACAACGGCCAGTTGGACGCAGGATCGACCACCACCGGCTCGAGCTGCTTGCCGAGCACGCCACCCTTGGCGTTGATCTCGTCGATGGTCATCAGTGCCATGTCTTTCAGCGACGTTTCCGAAATCGCCATGGTGCCGGACAGCGAATGCAGGATGCCGACCTTGATGGTTTCGGCAGCCTGCACGGTGAACGGGAACAGACCGCTGAGCATCAGGGCACTGGCGGCGAGGGTGGACTTCAGTAGGGGACGGCGTTTCATTGTGGGCGGCTCCTTGGCTGTCCATGCGCAACTGTGGGTTGGTCCTTTGGGACATGGAGCGCTATCGCAGCATCCGTGCCAATTCACCTTTAAGCCCTCTGTTACGGTGCTTTGCGGCCAATTCTGGAGGCGCGGCTTATCGGGGCGTGGACGTGGCGTTGTCCGATAACGGTGCGCCTGGCGACGTCATGGCGCACGCCATGCGCTTTTGTGGTGCTGAGCGGCCCCAGCGGTGAACAGGTCGGTTTTGCTGCCTATCCAATCGCTCGATCACTCTGGCCCTTGCTGGCCGGCAACGCCCGTCCTAGCATGGCCGGCCTGCTATCGAAGGCTCTGCCATGCCTCGCATTTCTCATCCCCGTCCACCGCGCCCCGCTAATGGCCGCATGCAGCCCCGTCGTGTGGCCAAGGCGCCGCCTGCCGAGCCGCGTCTGCTGCTGTTGAACAAGCCCTTCGACGTGCTCACCCAGTTCAACGATGCCGATGGCCGCGCTACGCTCAAGGACTTCGTGCCGGTGCCGGGCGTATACCCGGCCGGTCGTCTGGACCGCGACAGCGAGGGCCTATTGCTGCTGACCAACGATGGGCAACTGCAAGCGCGCATCGCCGATCCCAAGCACAAGCTGGCGAAGACCTACTGGGTGCAGGTGGAAGGTGAGATCACGGCCGAGCAGCTGCAGCGTCTGCGCGATGGCGTCGAGCTCAACGATGGCATGACGCTGCCGGCCGAAGCCCGCTTGCTCGACGAACCGGCGCTGTGGCCGCGCAACCCGCCGGTGCGATTCCGCAAGAGCGTGCCGACCAGTTGGCTAGAGCTGGTGATTCGGGAGGGGCGCAACCGTCAGGTACGGCGGATGACCGCGGCGGTCGGGCTGCCGACGTTACGGTTGGTGCGGGTCAGGATCGGACCCTGGACGCTGGACGGACTGCAGCCAGGCGAATGGCGGGATGTGCCGGCGCATTTGTGAGGCGCCGGCCGCTTCACTGGATCAGTGCGGAATGCCCTGCGAGACTTCGATGATGTAGCCAATGATCGGCTTGGCAAGAAACGCGAACAGGCACAGACCGAGGCCCAGAAACAGAATGGTGGTGCCGAGACGTCCAGCCTTCGACTTCTTGGCAAGATCCCAGATGATAAAGGCCATGAACACCATCAGGCTGCCGACCAGGACGATCATCATCCACTTTTCGAATACTTCGGGTTCCATTGAACGCTCCGCGTGCAAGTCTGGTTTAACGACAACAGCTATGACAACGGGCGAGCGTTTATGGGTGAGCGAGGCTCGTTTTATGACGCGCGGGGCATAGCAAAGCGGCGGCGAGTATACGCCAACCGCAGCCTGGTGATGCCTGGCAGCGGCAATGGGCCTCAGGTGCGCAGGTGCTCCAGGGGCAACTCGGTGCTGGACGAGACCTGACGCAGAACGAAGCTCGACCGCACGCTGGAGACGCCCTCGATACGGGTCAGGGTGCCGAGCAGGAAGGCTTGATAGTGCTCCATGTCCGGCACCACGACCTTGAGCTGGTAATCCGCGTCCATGCCGGTGACCAGACTGCATTCGAGCACTTCGGGGCATTTGCCGATCACCCCTTCGAAATGTTCGAAGCGTTCCGGCGTGTGGCGGTCCATGCCGATCAGCACGTAGGCGGTCAGGGTCAGGCCGAGTTTCTTGCGATCCAGCAGGGCGACCTGGCGGGCGATGTAGCCGTCGTCCTCAAGCTGTTTGACCCGTCGCGAGCAGGGCGAGGGCGATAACCCGATGCGTTCGGCCAGTTCCTGATTGGAGATGCGAGCGTCGTGTTGCAGTTCGTGCAGGATGCGAAGATCGTAGCGATCTAGTTTGCTCATTTTGGATACCTTGCGTCGTTTGGTTGCGAAGAACTATGCCTCGGTGCGCATGGATTGCGCAATTGGTGCGCATTTGAGCAATCTTCGCAAACATCTGTCGTCAGGCGGGGCGTAAGCTTTATTCAACTTCAGCCCCCCGGCAGAATTGACGCGGTATTTATCCCGCCGCGCCAACCGCCGACCTTATCGAGGTCATCGGTCCGGGCCAGCATCGCTCACAAGGCGCTGCCGAAGAATCCGCCACAAGCGGCAGCGCATTCAGAGCAGTATTGAAAAA
This sequence comes from Stutzerimonas sp. VN223-3, assembly GCF_045999685.1. Taxonomy (NCBI): domain Bacteria; kingdom Pseudomonadati; phylum Pseudomonadota; class Gammaproteobacteria; order Pseudomonadales; family Pseudomonadaceae; genus Stutzerimonas; species Stutzerimonas sp. VN223-3. The sequence continues at coordinate 1,227,307 of NZ_RBEC01000002.1, forward strand.
AGACCACGTCTCGCCACGTGGTCTTTTTTTATGCGTTGCCGGCTGGTGTCCGATGTGGTCTCACCACTTCAAGCGGGTCGGCATGTACCAGTACCTCGGCACGCGGGTAACGCTTGTGAATTGCCGCCTCGACTTCATCACACAGGGCATGAGCCTTGATCAACGGCAGCTCGCCGGGCAGTTCCAGATGCAGCTGCACGAACCAGCGGGTGCCCGAGACGCGGGTACGTAAATCATGGCAGCCGACCACGCCCGGCACATCGCAGGCCAGCTGGTGCATGTGCTCGCTGATTTCCGGTGGCAACTCGGTATCCATCAGCACCGCACCGGCTTCGCGAACGATGCTCAGCGCGCTCCAGAAGATATACACCGCAATAACGATGCCGAAGACCGCGTCCAGGCGATCCCAGCCGTAGCCGGCAAGTATTAGTGCGACGAGAATGCTGGTGTTAAGCAGCAGGTCGGAGCGGTAATGCAGCGAGTCGGCGCGGATCGCTGTGGATCCGGTTTCGCGCACCACATGGCGCTGATACATCAGCAGCGCCACGGTCAGGGCCAGCGACAGCAGCATGACCGCAATGCCCAGCGCCGGTGCGCCCAGCGGCTGGGGATGCAGCATACGGTCGACGCCCTGGACGCAGACCAGGATTGCACTGACCGAGATGAAAGCGCCCTGGCCGAGGCCGGCCAAGGCTTCAGCCTTGCCGTGACCGTAGCGATGATCCTCATCGGCGGGGCGCAGCGAGTAATGCACCGCCAGCAGGTTGAGCAGCGAAGCCGCGCCGTCCAGCAGCGAATCGGTGAGACCGGCCAGTAGGCTGACCGAACCGCTGAGCCACCAAGCCAGGGCCTTGCTGACCGCCAGCGTCAGAGCGACAGCCAGCGCGAGCCGCGTAGCGCGACGCATCAGCCGCGCATGTTCGGGGCTGACGCCCTTGCGCCGCTCGCTCGTCTTCTGCATCAGGCGGCCGGGCGCAATCCGAACGCGGCGAGTTGCTCGATGCTGCCGTCGTGCTGGATCAGACGCGGATCATCCAGCGGCAGGCTACGGCCGGTTTCTGTTTCGATGATGGCCTTGAGCTTGGCCTGATCGATCACGCCGTCGGCACCGATGGCTTCCTGAAGCTTTTCCGGGGCCATGGAATATTCATCGTCGGGTAGATAGATGGCGCCAGTGGCGAAGTCGATGCCGAAGGCGATCAAACCGGGGATTACATAAAACAGCAGGCCCACGGCATTGGCTACCGCGATGGCTGGATCGATTTTGCCGTCGATCTGGCCGCGGCGATCGGGATAGAACAGCGTGCCGCAGGCAGTCAATTGGGTGAACAGGGAGACGGCCAGCACGCCGCCGATGACACGGGAACGAGTACGCATAAGGACCTCCGGAAAAAGTGGCGCAACTATACAAGGGCTGCATGATGTTTTCTCGACATCAGACAGCTAGGCCGGGCGCTCTGTTCGGCCTTGCCAGATAACGCCGGTATAGGTGCCGCTCGGCCGTACCCAGGGCCGTTATAATCGCCGCCCTGAAAGCGGAGTCTCCATGATCGCCCTGCCTATCGACCAAGCCCTGCCAGCCCTGCGCCAAGCGCTGAGCGAACGTGACGAAGCGGTGCTTGAAGCACCACCCGGCGCCGGCAAGACCACCCGCGTTCCGCTGGTGCTGCTGGGTGAGCCGTGGTTGGACAGGCAAGTCATTCTGATGCTCGAGCCTCGGCGTCTGGCTGCGCGCGCAGCGGCCGAGCGCCTGGCTAGCGAGTTGGGTGAAAAGGTCGGCGAAACCGTCGGCTATCGCATCCGCCTCGACAGCAAGATCGGGCCGAACACTCGTATCGAGGTGGTCACCGAAGGCATTCTGGCGCGCCGCCTGCAGGATGATCCGGCCCTCGAAGGCGTGGGGCTGGTGATCTTCGATGAATTTCACGAGCGCAGTCTGGATGCCGATCTGGCCCTGGCGCTGACGCTCAACGCGCGCATGCTGTTGCGCGATGAACCGCTCAAACTCCTATTGATGTCCGCCACCCTCGAAGGCGAGCGGCTGTCCAGTCTGCTCGATGATGCGCCTGTGGTGCGCAGCGAAGGGCGCATGTATCCCGTCGTCCAACGTTGGGGGCGGCCGTTCCAGCCAGGCGAGCGCATCGAGCCGAGAGTGGTGCAAACGGTCCTGCAGGCGCTGGATGAAGAAACCGGCAGCGTGCTGGTCTTCCTGCCCGGCCAGGCCGAAATCCGCCGCGTGAACGACGCGCTGGCCGAGCAACTGGCGGATCGAAGCGAGGTAATGCTGTGCCCCTTGCATGGCGAACTGGAGCTGGCCGCCCAGCGTGCGGCTATCGAACCGGCGCCTGTCGGCAAGCGCAAGGTTGTGCTGGCGACCAACATCGCCGAAACCAGCCTGACCATAGAAGGCGTGCGGGTGGTGGTCGATGCCGGATTGGCGCGCGTGCCGCGTTTTGATCCCGGCAGCGGTATGACCCGCCTGGAAACTCGACGCATCTCCCGGGCTTCGGCGACACAGCGTGCCGGCCGTGCCGGACGCCTGGAACCGGGTGCGTGCTACCGGCTGTGGTCGGAGGATCAGCATGCGCAGCTGGCCGCCTATGGCGAAGCGGAGATTCTGCAGGCCGATCTGGCCGGGGTGGCGCTGCAGCTGGCGCGTTGGGGCGTCGAGCCGGATGAACTTGCCTGGCTGGATGCGCCGCCGGCTGCCGCTTATGCGCAGGCGCAGGACCTGCTTCAGCGCCTGGGCGCGCTCAGCCGTAACGCTCGCGGCAGTTGGCAATTGACTGCCCACGGCCAGGCCATGGCCGAGCTGCCGGCGCATCCGCGCATCGCCCACATGCTGTTGCGCGGACAGGCGCTGGGTCTCGCACAGCTGGCGGCCGACCTCTCCGCATTGCTGGTCGAGCGTGACATCCAGCGCGGCGGCCAGCGTGGCGGCGGTACGGACATCTCTACGCGTCTCGGGCTGCTCGACGGCAGCGCGGGACGGCATGCCGGTGCGCAGCGGGTGCGCCAGCTCGCCCGGCAGTTTCGTGGCCTGCTACGTGGCGCATCGGGGGCGGCGCCGGCTGATCCCACCGATCATCGCTGGCACGGCGCTCTGCTCGCGTTCGCCTATCCCGACCGGATCGCCCGGCAGCGCCGTGAGGGCAGCGGCGAATATCGCCTGGCCAACGGTCGGGCAGCGGTCTTCGGCGAACCGGATGCGCTGATGAAGGAGCCCTGGCTGGTGATTGCCGAGCTGGGCAGCCGTCAGGGCCAGCGTGAGGAGCGCATCTACCGCGCCGCGGCGTTGGATCCGAAATTGTTCGACGAGGTGCTGGCCGAGCAGGTCAGCCAACGCGACGAGCTGGAATGGGACGAGCGCGAGGGCGTGCTGCGTGCCGAGCGGCAGCGGCGGGTCGGCGAATTGGTGCTCAGCCGTGAGCCCTTGCCTGGGCTGGATGACGAAGCGCGAGGCCGCGCCCTGCTCGGACTGGTCCGCCGCAAGGGCCTGGAGCTGCTGCCGTGGACGCCGGAACTGCGCCAGTGGCAGGCGCGCATTGCCCTGCTCCGACAGATCGATCTGGATACCAGCGGCGCCAGCGAGTGGCCCGACGTCAGCGACGCCGCGCTGCTGGCGCGGCTGGAGGATTGGCTGCTGCCGTACCTGGGCAAGGTTTCACGGCTGGCTCACTTCGCTCAGTTGGACCTGCGAAGCATGCTCGCCACCCTGTTGTCCTGGCCGTTGTCGCAGCGTCTCGACGAGCTGGCGCCGGTCGCCATCGCCGTGCCTTCCGGTTCGCGGGTGCGGCTCGATTACAGCGAGTCGCCACCGGTGCTGGCGGTGCGGCTACAAGAGCTGTTCGGGCTGGGCGACACGCCGCGCATCGCCGGTGGCCGACAGGCGGTCAAGCTGCACCTGTTGTCGCCGGCGCGCCGACCAGTGCAGGTGACTCAGGATCTGGCCAGCTTCTGGGCCAATACCTACAGCGACGTGAAAAAAGACCTCAAGGGTCGCTACCCCAAGCATTATTGGCCGGACGATCCGCTGGTCGCCGAGCCTACCGCGCGAGCCAAGCCGCGCGGGACGTAAAAAAAGAATTTTGAAGCTAGAAGCGAAAAGCTTGCCGCTTCCCAGCGGTCATTCATGCTTACCTGCTTCCCGCTGCATCATTCCGGCAGACTCAGGTCTTCGCCAGCCGCGGCCATTTCGGCGTAGGCGCGATCCAGCGCGTCGATGACGGCCTGGCTGTCGGTCAACCGACGCGACACGATGAAGCGAATCGGCATCTTGTGGATCTCCACGTGCGGTAGCGCCTGCATACCGAGGCGCTGCAGCGCCTGGTTCACCGGAATCTGGTAGTCGAGCAGATAGTCGGCGCGTCGGTGCCGCAGCATCTCCAGCGCGGAGGCATGGCTGCTGGTGCGGTGCAGGCGAATATCCAGCTGCGGGTCGTGCAGCATCTGGTTCACGGCGGGCCAGTAGTTATAGCCATTGATGACGATGACGCCACGCTTGGCGAGGCTTTTCGGCACTTGGGGCGGTGGAGTGTCGGGCCGGTGATAAAGATTGAGGCTGATCTGCGCGAGCGTTTCCTGACCCACGAGCGTGTCGGCAGCGAGCTCAGGTTTGCCCGGCGCACCCGGCCAGAGATCGATGGAGCCATCCTTCAACGCCGCATACAGGCGCGCACTCGGCAGCGCGCGGAACCGCGCCCGATAACCGGACTGGGTAAACACACGGTGGACGAGGTTAACCAGCGGCCCCTGCGGTCGGCCTTGCGCATCGCTGTAGATGGCCGGCGGAAAATCGTAATAACCGACGGTTAGGGTTCGCGGGGTTCCAGGCGCGGATGCCGCGAAGCAAGGCCCCGACAGAAAGATTGCGAACAATATGCAGAGTAAAGGCTTCAAGGTAATTCGCTGCCCCTTGTGGTTTGCGCCAACCAAGCATGGTTGGCAGGTGCTGTGCTGTCTAGTGGCCTGTTTGGCTAGTCCCGTTAGTCAATTCCGCTGCACACCGGGCCGGGTGATTGCCAGCAGGCGGGGCGGGGCATTGCCAGGCTGACTATGCTGGAGTATGAGGGCACCCAGCTCTAGCGCCCTGTTCAGCCCCGGATGGAGTGGTTTATGTATCGCAAGGTATTCGCCAGCAAGGTGTTCGATCGCAAGGTCGTACTGATCACAGGCGGCTGCGCGGGAATCGGCCGCGCTCTGGCCGAGCGGATGGCCCAGGCTGGCGCGCGGCTGGTGATCTTCGATCTCGATCAGAACGCACTCGATGGCTTGGTACAGCATCTGGCCGACCACCACAACGCCGACGCACTGGGACTGCGCTGCGATGTATCAGACGTGATCGCCGTTCAGCAGGCGGTGGCGCTGATGGTCGAGCGCTTCGGCGGTATCGACGTGCTGGTCAACAATGCGGGCATCACACACCGCAGCCGTGTCGCCGACACCCATTTGGGAGTATTCGAGCGGATCATGGCGGTCAACTTCTACGGCGCCTTGCATTGCACCCAGGCCGCACTACCAAGCCTGCTGGCGCGTCGTGGGCAAATCATCGTGCTCAGCTCGCTTTCGCAATACGCACCGGTACCTGATCGCGGCGCTTACAACGCCAGCAAACATGCACTGCATGGCCTGTTCGAAACGCTGCGTAGCGAGCTGACGGATACGGGCGTTAACGTGATGCTGGTTTGTCCGGGCTACACCGCCACCGATCTGCGCAAGAACGTGCTGGTCGGCGACGGCTCTACTGCGCCGCAGCCGGCGCTGACCATGGGCCGTGTGGCGGCGCCGCAGGATGTTGCCGAGGCCATCTATCAGGGCGCGCTGAAGAGGCGCCGGTTGCTGGTGTTATCCAACATTGATTGGCGCGCACGGCTAGTGGCGCGCTGGTTTCCGCGACTGTTCGAACACCTGCTGCTGCCACGTCTGGCCAGTTCGAGGAGCTCACAAGGCGCCAGTTAACTCGTCGATGCGTCGCCGTACAGCTGCTGGACAAGTTCCATATCCCAATACGCCGCTTCGATCTTGTGACCGTCGAGGTCGCGCAGGAAGCAGCCGTAATAGGGCGCACCGTATTCCTCTCTCGGTCCAGGGGCGCCTTCGTCGGTTGCGCCTGCGGCCATCGCGGCACGATGGAATGCATCGACGGATGCCTTGTCCGGGGCGAAGAAGCCGATATGCGTACCGTTGCCGACATTGGCTGGCTGGCCGTCGATAGGCGTTTGCACCCAGAATTCCGGATATTCGCGGCCCCAGGCTACCGCGCCTGGGTGGGCCAGGATGCGTTTGCAGCCAAGCGCGGCGAGGGCTTGATCGTAGAAGGCGCAGGCCTGCTCGAAGCGGTTGCTGCCGAGGGAGACGTGGGAAAGGATGCTGGGATTCTGTTCGGCCATGGCGGAGTCCTCCGGAGATGGACAGCCAAGCCTAGCTCGGTGGGTCGCCGCTTGCCGCCTGGCCGCTAGTTTTTTTCCTCAAGGCGGACGGCCGGCTCGCTGCACAGCATGAAGCAGCGGAACAGGACCACCGTCGCCAGCAGCTGGACCAGCCCGACGGCGCTATCGACCAGCACGGCAAGCAATCCGGGCGGAGTCTCGCCGGCCCAGAAATGTGCGGCAAGCCAGGCTTCGAGAATCCATAGCGGCAGCAGCACGGCGAGGATGCAGCCGAGCAGCAGCAGAAAATGCCCGCGAGTCTGCAGGAAACTCTCTTTCAGCGCGGCCAGCGGGCTCAAGCCGCGCAGCACCAGGAGATACTCGGCAAAGGCGATCTTGACCATGATCCAGAGCCCAGGCAGCACGAACAGCGAAGCGCCAAGCATGATCAGCAGCGTGCCCAGCCCGGCCAGCACCGCCAAGGACGGCCAGAGCGGCAGCGCACGAGCCAGCACCTCCCGCAGTGGCGGCGCATGGCCGCGGCTACGGGCGTCGAGAAACAGAATCAACGCGCCGATGTACAGCGGATAGAACACCATGCCGACCAGCAGCTCCTGCGCCGGCAACGCACCCTTGCCGAACCAGTGCTCGACAATAAGCCTGGTGCAACTCTCCAGCGCAATCAGCGGCAGGCAGAGGCGTGCGATGGAAGCCAGATTGCGGGAATAGAAGAACCAGGCGTCGCGGAGGATCGATAGGACATTCATTGCAGTCGAAACAATCTCGGAAAATCAAGGCGCGCACTTTAGCAGGTCGTCGATAGCAACTGCGCTGGGCTATGCCGCGTCTCAAGATGCTCTCTATAGGAATGTGAGTCGTGCTCTTTTTCCATAAGCGCACGTGATCGTGACTCGGTCAGATGCAGGGCGGACACACAGCCATTTTGCCCATAGGCTGCAACTGCAGGGTACCGACGACAGCAACGATTTTGCCGTCCATACTGGCCGACCTCCCAATCGTTCAGGCCGCTGCGTGAAAAAGATCGCCTTGTTTGCCGATGTGCAGAACCTCTATTACACGGTGCGCCAGGCCCACGGCTGCCATTTCAACTATTCCGCCCTGTGGGCTGAGGTCAGCGATCGCGGCGAGATCGTCGAGGCCTATGCCTATGCCATCGACCGCGGCGACGCCAAACAGCAGCAATTCCAGCAGATCCTGCGCAACCTCGGCTTCACCGTGAAATTGAAGCCCTATATCCAGCGCAGCGATGGCTCGGCCAAGGGCGACTGGGATGTCGGCATCACCATTGATGTACTGGACGCCGTCGGGCGCGTCGACGAAGTGGTGCTGGCCTCCGGCGATGGTGACTTCGACCTGCTGCTCGATCGCGTGCGCGCCGGTGGTGCGGAAGCCACGGCTTACGGCGCGCCGGGCCTGACAGCAAATTCACTGATCCGCGCCGCGACGCGTTATGTGCCGATCGAGGGCAGGTTGCTGTTGAAGTCATAAATGCCGAGAAAAGCGCTGGAGGCTGGAAAGGCTGGACGCGAAGAGCGGTTCTCAACGTGAAGCGTGAAGCCTTCGTTCGCTTCCGCGCCGGAGCAGCTCCCTCTCCCCTGCGCCATGTTCCGGTCAAAACACGTTGCGTAGTCGGGGAGAGGGTTGGGGTGAGGGGAAACAGCTTTGAGCCTCCAGCCGCTAACCTTTTTCCGAGTAAACTGCCCACCTCGTTTTTATCGTCCGGTTCTTGCCATGACCTTCGCCTCCCTGGGCCTGATCGATCCGCTGCTGCGTACCCTCGAATCACTCGATTACACCAAGCCGACGCCGGTTCAGACCAAGGCGATCCCGGCCGTGCTCAAGGGCCGCGATCTGATGGCCGCCGCGCAGACCGGTACTGGCAAGACTGCCGGGTTCGCCTTGCCGCTGTTGCAGCGCCTGACCCAGCAAGGCGCGCAGGTCACCAGCAATTCGGTCCGCGCACTGGTGCTGGTGCCGACCCGTGAACTGGCCGAGCAGGTGCACGAAAGCTTCCGCACATACGGGCAGAACCTGCCGCTGCGCACTTACGCTGTGTATGGCGGCGTCAGCATCAATCCGCAGATGATGGCCCTGCGCAAGGGCATCGACGTGCTGGTGGCGACCCCGGGGCGGTTGCTGGACCTGTATCGGCAGAACGCGGTGAAGTTCAACCAGGTCCAAGCGCTGGTGCTGGACGAAGCCGACCGCATGCTCGACCTCGGCTTCTCGGAAGAGTTGGACGCGCTGTTCAGCGCGCTGCCGAAAAAGCGCCAGACCCTGCTGTTTTCAGCGACCTTTTCCGATGCGATCCGACAGATGGCTGGCGAGTTGCTGCGCGACCCGCTGTCCATCGAAGTCAGCCCGCGCAACGCTGCCGCCAAGACGGTCAAGCAGTGGCTGGTGCCGGTGGACAAGAAGCGCAAGTCCGAGCTGTTCCTGCATCTTCTGGCGGAAAAGCGCTGGGGCCAAGTACTGGTGTTCGTCAAGACGCGCAAGGGTGTCGATCAGCTCGTGGATGAGTTGCAGGCGCAGGGGATTTCCAGCGATGCGATCCATGGCGACAAGCCGCAGGCTTCGCGATTGCGCGCACTGGAACGCTTCAAAGCCGGTGAGGTGCAGGTACTGGTCGCAACCGACGTGGCGGCGCGTGGGCTGGATATTCACGATCTGCCGCAAGTAGTTAACTTCGACCTGCCTATCGTCGCTGAAGACTACATACACCGGATTGGCCGCACCGGCCGTGCCGGTGCTACAGGTGAAGCGGTGTCGCTGGTCGCCGCCGACGAAGTCGATCAGCTCGCGGCAATCGAGACGCTGATTCAACAGGTCTTACCGCGGCACGACGAACCGGGCTTCGTCCCCGACCACCGGGTGCCGGCCACCCAGCCCGGCGGGCTGATCATCAAGAAGCCGAAGAAACCGAAAAAGCCCAAGGAAGCCGCTGGCAAAGGCCGTGTCCATTTAGGCAACTGGTTTGACGAAAGCGAGAAGCCCAACGCCAAACCGATCCGCAAGGTGCCGAGCCTGGGCGGGGCGAAGCCCGCGAAGAAGCGCTAGTAAATTCGGGCAGGTTGAATGGCGATGCCAGCCGTGTCATGGGTTCCGACGCGGAGCCAGGGCGGCGATCAATCGGTAGGCCCCCCGGTCGCGCTCTGCTTCAATCCACCCATAAGTCCTGCTCCGATAGCTCTTCTTGACGGTGGGCTGAAGCGGAACGCCGCCCGACCCACCCTACGAGCCGAGTATTTGTGGGACGATGCACCGAGGTCAGGGTTCGAGGTGATGAGATATGGGAAGCAAGACGATTGCGGTGATCCTGTTATCCGGCTCGTTCTTCTGCACCGGTGCACAGGCATCCATGAGATGTGGCATCGGCCTGGTTCAGCTGGATGATACGAGCGAGCAGGTCGAGGCCAAGTGCGGCCCCGCCGACGATCAAACCTCCGAGGGGCCAGTGCTGCGAAGCGACGGCGTTCCTCAGTGGGGCGCCGTCAAGGTTGATCGCTGGGTATATGGGCCGAGAAATGGCGCGTACTACCATCTGCGCTTTATCGACGAGCGACTGGTTGAAATCCGGATGGAACGGGAGAGGTAGACCGTGGAAATGGCGCAGCGGGGTGACGTTGGATAACGTATTTGTGGTGGGTTAAAACCCACCCTACGGGGTGAGTTCTGCGGCGTTTGCGCTGGTCTACCCGCGTGCGCGCAGCCAACGCAATATCCCCTCGGCCGCCGCACGTCCGCTGGCGAAGCAGGCGGTGAGCAGATAGCCGCCAGTGGGGGCTTCCCAATTCATCATTTCGCCAGCGCAGAACATGCCCGGGAGCTGGCGCAGCATCAGATTTTCGTCCAGCGCTCCGAACTGTACGCCGCCCGCGCTGCTGATGGCTTCATCCAATGGGCGCGGGCGCAGCAGCGTGATTGGCAACGCTTTTATTGCGTTCGCCAGGCGTTGCGGGTCGTCGAAGGCGTCCGCTGGCGCCAGTTGGCGCAACAGGGCGGCCTTGGCGCCATCCAGGCGCAGCTGGCGGTGCAGGTGCTTGGCCATGGAATGCGAGCCGCGCGGTTTGGCCAGGGCGGTGGCGATCTGTTGCTGCGAGCGATCCGGCAGCAGGTCGAGCAGGATGCTGGCCGAGCCTTGCTGGTTTATGCGCTCGCGGATTTGCGCCGAGAGTGCGTAGACCAGGCTGCCTTCGATGCCCTTTGCGGTGAGAACGAATTCGCCCTTGCGCGGGGTTTCGCCGAGCAGCGCGAGAGTGACGGTCTTCAGCGGGGCGCCAGCGAAGCGTTCGACCAGATGTGCACTCCAGCCGGCCACCTCGAAACCACAGTTGGCTGGCTGCAGCGGTGCGATGGCGATGCCGCGAGCCTGCAGCAGCGGCACCCAGGCGCCGTCGGAACCCAGCCGCGCCCAGCTGCCGCCGCCCAGGGCGAGCAGCGTGGCATCCGGGGCGAGCAGGCTTTCGCCATTGGGACCGGCGATACGCAGCCGTCCGTCTTCGCTCCAGCCCAGCCAGCGCTGGCGAGTATGGATATGCACGCTGTTTTCGCGCAGGCGCTTGAGCCAGGCGCGTAGCAGCGGCGCAGCCTTCATATCGGTGGGGAAGACGCGGCCGGAGCTGCCGACGAAGGTGTCGAAACCCAGGCCGTGTATCCAGTCGCGCAACGCGTTGGGGCCGAAGGCTTCGAGCAACGGGCGCAGCTCGCCGGCCCGTTCGCGGTAGCGGCCGATGAACGCGGTGAAATCCTCGGCATGGGTGATGTTCATGCCGCCGACGCCGGCCAGCAGGAACTTGCGGCCCACCGAGGGCATGGCGTCGTACAGGTCCACCGCCACGCCGGCCTGGCTCAGCACCTCGGCCGCCATCAGGCCGGCGGGGCCGCCGCCAATGATGGCGATGCGGGAGGAAGGGGCTGGCGGTGTCATGGCAGTGGCCTGGCGAACGTCACGGGACGGGCATTGTAGCGGCTGTTCAGCCCAGCCCGTAGCGCTGCCATGCCTCGGCCGCGCTGAAATGCAGCTGTGCATGGCGTCGGGCGAGCAAGGCGCGGTCCTTGTCGTAGCCGCCGCCGATCACGCCGACCACCGGAATGCCACGACCCAGGCAATGCTCGATCACCGCACTGTCGCGCATCGCCAGACCTTCGTCGCTGAGGTTGAGCAGACCCAGCGCATCGTCACGGTGTACGTCGACGCCCGCGTCATAGAGCACCAGATCCGGCTGATACAGCGGCAGCAGGTAATTGAGCGTGTCGTCGACTACCTTTAGATAGTCGGCGTCGCCGAGTCCGGCAGCCAGACCGACGTCCCAATCGCTTCGCGCCTTGCGTGTTGGGAAGTTCTTCTCGCAGTGCAGTGAAACCGTTACGGCGTCGGCGATATTTTCGAGAATCCGCGCGGTGCCGTCGCCCTGATGCACGTCGCAATCGAAGATCAGCACGCGACCGACACGGCCGCTTTCGAGCAGCGACAACGCGATCACCGCCAAATCATTGAAGATGCAAAAACCCGAAGCATGATCGTAATGGGCATGGTGGGTGCCGCCGGCCAGATGACAGGCCAGCCCGTGTTTCAACGCGAGTTCCGCAGCCAGCAGCGAGCCGCCCACCGCACGGACGGTGCGCTGCGCCAATTGCGGACTCCAGGGCAGGCCCAGGCGACGCAGCTCCTCGCGGCTCATGTCGCCGCTGCAGTAGCGTTCGACGTACGCCCGATCATGGGCCAGCGCGAGAACATCAATCGGACAAAGTTCAGGGCGCAACAGCGCTTCGTCTGTTGTCAAACCGCTATCGACAAGGTGATCGCGCAGCAGCCGAAACTTCTCCATGGGGAAGCGATGCCCTGGCGGCAGCGGTGGGCTGTAGTCGTCGTGAAACACCAACGGTAAAGACATTGATCGGCGCCCGAATGGTCAGCCGCAAGTATGCCGATTCGGCAGCAAACCCCTCAAGGACACAGCATGGAAGAACCGATGGAGCGCATTGAACTGGAAACGCCACGCCTGCGATTACGTGGCTGGCGAGATGCTGATCTCGATTCATTGGCGCAAATGTGCGGCGATCCGCTGGTGATGCGTTATTTTCCGGCGCCGCTTTCACGCGACGAAAGTGCGGCAACGATGGCGCGCTGCCGTATACATTTCGCTCGCCACGGCTTCGGTTACTGGGCGCTGGAGCGCAAGGATGACGGGCGCTTCGTCGGTATGACGGGGTTGGCCTGGAGCCGCCTGCAATTGGCCTTTTGCCCGGCAGTGGAAATCGGCTGGCGGCTCGCTCATGAGTATTGGGGGCAGGGTCTGGCGCGCGAAGCGGCCGGGGCGGCGCTGGCCTGCGCATTCGAGCGGCTACGGCTTCCTGAAGTGGTTGCGTATACCGCTGGGCTCAACGAACCGTCCTGTCAGTTGATGTGCGCGCTCGGCATGCAAAAGGACCCGCTAGGCGACTTCGAGCATCCAGCACTTGCAGAGGGGCATCCGTTGCGCCCCCACGTGTTGTATCGATTACAGCGCGACAATTGGATAGATACGCGACGATAAGCGCAATTGCTGGAGCGCATCCGGAGGAATCCGTAACATTGCCGGCTTGCCCCGTGCCCGTATAAAGGAAGAACCCATGACCGACACACTCGATACCCTGGTGAACCTGCTGTCGCTGGAACGCATCGAGGAAAACCTGTTTCGCGGCGCTAGCCAGGATCTGGGTTTTCCGCAGCTGTTCGGCGGCCAGGTAGTCGGTCAGGCGCTGTCTGCCGCCAGTCAGACGGTCGCGCCGGAACGGCATGTGCATTCGATGCACGGGTATTTTCTGCGTCCCGGCGATTCACATCTGCCGGTGGTCTACGACGTCGACCGGGTTCGTGACGGCGGCAGTTTCACCACCCGCCGCGTGAGTGCCATTCAGAAAGGCCAGACCATCTTTACGTGCAGTGCCTCGTTCCAGGCGGACGAGACGGGTTTCGAGCATCAGTTGCAGATGCCTGAGGTAGTCGGTCCGGAGAACCTGCTCAGCGAGTGGGAACTGATGCACAAGTTGGCGCCGCTGGTGCCCGAGCGAGTCGCCGAAAAACTGCGTCGGCCCAAGCCTATTGAAATCCGCCCAGTGACGCTGCAGGACCCAACCAACCCCCAGCCGATCGAGCCGATCCGTCACGTCTGGTTCCGTGCCGATGGCTCGCTGCCGGAGAATCCGGCGCTGCACAAGTATCTGATGGCCTATGCCTCGGACTTCAGCTTCATCGGCACCGCGCTGCAGCCCCACGGCGTCAGTTCGTGGAGCAAGTTTATCCAGCTGGCGAGCCTCGACCATGCGCTCTGGTTCCACCGCGAAGTCCGCGCCGACGACTGGCTGCTGTATTCGATGGACAGCCCATGGGCCGGCAACGCCCGCGGATTCGCCCGTGGCAGCATCTTCAACCGCGCCGGCCAATTGGTTGCTTCGGTGGCTCAGGAAGGGCTGATTCGCGTGCGTGAGGACTGGAAGTGAATTTTGCTCAGGCGCGGCATTGGGTGTTCGATATGGACGGCACCCTGACCATCGCCGTGCATGACTTTCCGGCGATCAAGCGGGCGCTGGACATTCCCGAAGACGACGACATCCTTCATCACCTCGCCGCACTGCCGGCTGACGAAGCGGCAGGCAAGCGCGCTTGGCTGCTGGAACACGAACGGGAATTGGCCTACGCCGCCACGCCTGCACCGGGCGCGCTCGAACTACTACATGCGCTACGTGATCGTGGCTGCCGCCTCGGTGTGCTGACGCGCAATGCTCACGAGCTGGCCTTAGTGACTTTGCAGGCGGTGGGCATGGGCGACTGCTTTGCGTCCGAAGACATCCTCGGCCGTGACGAGGCACCGCCCAAACCCGATCCGGGCGGTTTGTTGCATCTCGCCGAAAAATGGTCGGTGCCGCCGCGCGAACTGGTGATGGTGGGTGACTACCGCTTCGATCTCGAATGTGCGAAGGCGGCTGGCGCTCGTGGCGTGTTGGTCAACGTCCCGGAAAATCCTTGGCCCGAGCTGACCGATTTGCATGCCCGTGATTGTGCGGAGCTGCTTCGAAAGATGGGAATCTAGAACAGGGCGAGTATCGGCGTAGTCAGTAGGCCCTGGCTTACGGCGATCCTGCAGGGGGCTGCGTTCGCGAGCAAGCTCGCTCCTACGAAAGAGGATGGTTGTTGTCCTGTAGGAGCGAGCTTGCTCGCGATTTAAGACGCAGCATCATCGGCAGCGTCAGCACGTAACTTCTACGGACAAGCCTGCAGCGCTCATGTACGCAAGCATTTCAGCTCAATAAATCGCCTGATACAGCTTGCGCCGGTAAGTCGTGACCAGCGGGTGGTCGGTGCCCAGCAGGTCGAACACCTGCAGCAGCGTCTTGTGCGGCAGGCCGTCGGCGTAATTGCGGTTGCGCACGAACAACTTTAGCAAGCCGTCCAAAGCCGCTTCGTGTTGCTGGCGTGCCAGCTGCTGGATCGCCAGCTGGTAGGCCGCCTCATCATCTTCGGCATTCTGCGCCAGACGGCTCTTGAGATCGGCGACTTCCGGTAGGTCATTGGCTTGGCGAAGGAATGCCAGCTGAGCGCGGGCGCCAGCCAGGGCCTGTTTATGCTCGTCGCCCTTGACCGCGCCGAGCACCGTTTCCGCCTCGCCCAGCTCGCCGCGTTCGGCCAGGCAGCGCGCGTAAAGAATCAGCGCGGCAGCGTTCTCGTTGTCCTCGCTGAGGAGCTGCTTAAGCAGGCTTTCCGCCTCACCGATGCGGCCTTCGGCGAACAGCGCCTGGGCAGCTTCCAGCAGATCGGCATCCGGCGCAGCTGGGAGTTGCACGTGGGGTTCGAGCATGGCGCGGATGGCCGACTCCGGTTGAGCTCCGGCGAAACCGTCGACCGGTTGACCGTCCTTGAATAGCACCACGGTTGGCAGGCTGCGCACGCCGAAGCGGGCCACGACATCCTGTTCGATATCGCAGTTGACCTTCGCCAGCAGCAGCTCGCCCTGATACTCCTCGGTGATCTTCGCCAGCAGTGGCATCAGCGCTTTGCAGGGCGCGCACCACTCGGCCCAGAAGTCCACCAGCACCGGCTTGTGAAAGGAGTTTTCCAGCACCAGTTGCTCGAAGTTGGCGCTGCTGACGTCGAAAATGTAGGGAGTCTGGCTCATCGGAGGTCTCGGAATGGGCGCATGCGAAAGAGGCGTGCATGTTAAGTGGGGGCGCGCCGAAGCGGAAGCAAGTGGCGCGAGCCGGTCTTCAGCCGCTCGGCGCCGTCAGCGGCCAGTTCTCCAGCTCGCGGTAGTGCACGCCGTTTTCGGTGTTTTCAGACAGGAAGAGACCGAAGCGTTCCACCGACCATTTGAATGCGGGGGGATTGGCGCCTGGCCGCACCTGCGCCTCGCGCGACAGCGTCACGTGCGGCAGAAAAGGCCGCGAATCGAGGGCGAAACCGTGGACGCAGAGCCCAGCATGCAACTGCTCGACCAGTTGGCTCAACGGTGGCGGTACCTGGCTCGGTATCAGGCAGGTAAAGCCATGGCCGATCGTCTGCAACTGGTCCAGCCGCAGCATGAATGCGTCGGCGCGCAGATGACTGCCGAGCTGCTTCAGGCCGTCCAGCTTCGCAGCCGGCTGGCCGCCAAGAAAGGCCAGCGTGAGGTGCAGGTTGGCCGGCGCGACGGGGCGACCGTCGAAGTGTTGGCTGTCGCGCCAACTACAGATGGCCTCCACCAGCGCGGGCGGGCAGGGGAGCGCGAAGAACAGACGCAGGGGCTTCTCGGTGGTCATGACGTCCTCCTTTGGTGCTCGCCTCATGCAGCAGTGACGAAAGACGCCGACTGCCAGCGGTAGACCTCAGCCGACAGCCAGGGATTTAGCCTCGGCGTGTCTCTCGGCGTGGTAAAGGCTGACCCGGCGGAATTCCGCTGGCTCGGCCAAATCCGGCCAGGTGCATGCATCGAGTATTTCCAGGCGGCTGTACAACGGGTGCTTGAAGTCGCGCACCCGTGAATCTGCAACCAGCGCTTCGCGGCCGCGGCTCAGGAACTGGTCCAGCAGTGGCAGGTTGGCGCGGTCGTAGAGTACATCGGCGACGATGATCAGGTCGTAGCGATCGGCCTCGGCGAAAAAATCATCGGAATAACTCAACTGGACGCCATTGAGCTCGGCATTCGCCCGGCAGGCAGCCAGGGCCAGTGGATCGAGATCGCACGCGACCACTTCCGCCGCGCCCGCCTTGGCTGCGGCGATCGCCGCGACGCCGGAGCCCGCGCCGAAATCCAGCACACGCTTGCCGCGCACCCACTCGGGGCGCTCCGCGATCCAGCGCGACAGCACCAGGCCGCTGGCCCAGCAGAAACACCAATAGGGCGGCTCGTTCATGATTCGCCGGGTTTCCTCTGGGCTGAAAGCACGGTCCATGTTCGCGGCATCGATCAGCCACAGGCGAATATCGGTGTCAGGCAACCTCTCGACGCTTAAACGGGCCTCGCCGAGTAGTTCGGCCAGCGCCTTCTGCAGCGCAGCGGGCGGCGTCAAGGTGCGGGTACCAGTCGTAGCGGGCCCAGGGATTGGCTGGCTGGGCTGCTCACCAACACGGCCGGCAGACGCATGATCAGTTGCCCCGAGCGGGTTACTCGGCCTCGCAGCTCGGCCTGTTTGTTCTTGGGGAAGTTCTCAGCGTTGAACTTGAGAATGAACGGCAACTCACCGCCACGACCTTTCAATTTCACGTTGCTTAATAAACGATCGGGTTGGTCACGGCGGTTGACTTCCAGCAGGGCCAGTTCGACTTCGCTGTCGGCCGGGACGCCGATCAGGCTGCCATGCAGCTCGTGCATCGGGGTGGTCGCCTGAGGCGGGTCCTCGAAGGTGACGGGCGCGGTGGGGCGCTGGGCCTCCTGGCTCGAACAGCCAGCCAGCAGCAACAGCAAAGCGGGCAAAACAAAGGGGCGTAACCGCACGGACAGCTCCTGAAGATGGCTTTAACACGCGCCTGTATAGCAACAATCCGCTCGATTTGTCTTGCCGACGGGATGCGCTACCATGGCTCTCCCGACGTCTGACAGCTCTAAACCATGCATTGTCCCTTCTGTGGTGCACATGACACCAAAGTCATCGACTCGCGCCTTGTGGCCGAGGGCGATCAGGTGCGCCGCCGCCGTGAATGCCTCGCCTGCGGCGAGCGCTTTACCACCTTCGAAACCGCTGAACTGGTGATGCCGCGGCTGATCAAACAGGACGGCAGCCGCCAGCCGTTCGACGAGGAAAAGCTGCGCGCCGGCATGCAGCGCGCACTGGAAAAGCGTCCGGTCAGCGTCGAGCGTCTGGAAGAAGCGATCGCGCACATCAAACACAGGCTGCGCGCCACCGGCGAGCGCGAGATCAAGTCACGGGTGCTGGGCGAGCTGGTGATGGTCGAGCTGCAGAAGCTCGATGAAGTCGCCTATATCCGCTTCGCCTCGGTTTATCGGCGCTTCCAGGACCTCAACGAGTTCCGAGAGGAAATCGAACGTATATCCCGCGAGCCCGCAAAGAGCGAATGAACACTTCCGATCACGCCTGGATGGCCCGCGCGCTGCAACTGGCGCGCAAGGGGCTGTATTCGACGCATCCCAATCCCCGCGTCGGCTGTGTGATCGTTGCCGACGGCGAGCTGGTTGGTGAAGGCTGGCATGTGCGCGCTGGCGAGCCACATGCCGAAGTACATGCACTGCGTCAGGCAGGCGAGCGCGCAAAAGGCGCGACGGCTTACGTCACGCTCGAACCTTGCAGCCACCACGGACGGACGCCGCCCTGCGCCGAAGCGTTGGTCGAGGCTGGTGTCGCACGTGTAGTCGCTGCCATGCAGGACCCCAATCCGCAGGTGGCCGGCCGCGGTCTGGCTCGGTTACGTAGCGTTGGCATCAAGGTCACCAGCGGCGTACTGGAAAACGAAGCGCGGGCACTGAACGCCGGCTTCGTCAAGCGTATGGAAACCGGTCTGCCTTACCTGCGCGCGAAACTTGCGATGAGCCTCGATGGCCGCACCGCCATGGCCAGTGGCGAAAGCCAATGGATCACCGGGCCGGCCGCGCGTGCGGAAGTACAGCGCCTGCGTGCTCAGTCCAGCGTGGTGCTGACAGGTGCCGACACGGTGCTGATGGATAGCGCCCGATTGACGGTACGCGCTACTGAGCTGGGGCTGGATGAGGAGCTGACTGCGCTGGCCTTGCAGCGCCCGCCGCTACGCGTGCTGGTCGACGGTCGTTTGCGAGTGCCGCTGGATGCGCCTTTTTTTCAGGCCGGTCCAGCATTGGTGGCGACCTCCGCTACCGGGCGCACCGAGGATTACGTTGCTTCTGGCCACGAGCTATTGACGCTGGCGAGCCCCGATGGTCGCGTGGATCTGCGCGGCCTACTGAGCGAACTGGCCAGTCGTGGAACCAACGAAGTGCTGCTCGAAGCCGGCCCGCGCCTGGCTGGCGCCTTCGCTGCTTTGGGCCTGATCGACGAATACCAGATATTCGTCGCTGCCAAGTTTCTCGGTTCGTCGGCTCGGCCGCTGCTCGATCTGCCACTGGCGCGCATGAACGAGGCGCGTGAGCTGAAGATTGAGGATGTCCGCGCGTTCGGTGATGACTGGCGGATCATCGCCCGTCCGGCTGGCTGACCCCGCGTAGACGACCGAGCACTGTCGGTCCAGTACTCAGTTTGCCGGCCGCAACCCGTTGTGATCCAGCTTGGCGCGCCGCTTGTTCGTTCCGAGCACCAGCCGGGCGAGCAGGCTGTCATGGTGAGGGTTGCCGAAGTGAAACAGGGCGGTGGCGCGGAGCATGTCGGGGTCGCATTGGTCGTTGGCATGCAGACTGCGGTAGCCCCAGAACAGATAGAGATTGCCCGGTACCAACTTCAGCCGGATCGGCCGCAACCAGCCGCGCCTGACGGCCAACGCAATCATTTTCTGGCTGGCAGTGTTATGCATCAGTGCCTTTTCGATCACGTTACGCAGTGCGTTGAAGCGAACCCGCCGGATGTTCGGGAAGATGATCAGGTCGCCACAATGCTCGCCCTCGGTCGGAATGAACAATGGAAGCAGGGCGGTGATCGCCGTCGCGTCGAAGTGGTAGAAATGCGATTGTTTGAGGCCGCTTGTGCCTTGCAGACAGCGAATCACCGGGAAGACCTGTTCGGTTGGTGACGGCTCCTTACCGGTCTGCGCTCGGTAGAGCTCAACGAGCATTTCTCTGAGTGGCGCGGAAGCGGCAAGTGTCGCCAGCACGCTGCCGTTCATTGCCTCAATGCCGTGAACGGCGAAATATTCACCCAGGCGGATTTCTGCCTGTTGCTCAATAAAGGCCTGGCCTTGTTCGAGCAGCTCTGGGGACAAGAAATTTTCCAGGACTGCAAAGCCATTGCTGTCGATTTCAACCGCTCGTTGCGCAGCCGTCATATCCATAGTCGTATCCCCTGACATATCCATCCTCTCGGCACATGTAATGGTCCGGAGCGTGTTCCTGATCTCGGCCTGATCTACGCGGGGGGATCGCCAAACTACGAGCTGATCCTGGCTCGGCGTATCGGTACGACGTAATGCCGGAGCGACGTTCCATCCTGATCGTCTTGCTGTCATCGCCTGGACCGTCGCGGCGGCCGCTTCCGTATGGGGCGATGCGATGCTTATGGACAAACAAGCACAACGGGAGTTTCACGTTGCGCTTGAAAGTTGTTTGGACAGCATCGCGGGCTCGGATCGAGCTCGATTATTTTTTTCTGCTGCACAGTCAAACGGTCGTTTGCCGGCTGCAGAGTCGGCTCATCTGTGGTAAAAACTGCGCCGGGTCCTAACCGACCCACGTTCTCAGGGCGGGGTGAGATTCCCCACCGGCGGTAATGGCGCAGCTACAAAGGTTGAAAGCTAGCGAGCTCAGGGCAGGCAAGGCGTGGTTCGACGAGAAAGCGGAGTTTACTGCGGTAAATGAGCATTTCGAGGAGGATCACAACGAAGCATGCCGTGGGCGCAGCAGCTTTCAATGGCGTCTAGCCCGCGAGCGCTTGTCTACGACAAGGTCAGCAGACCCGGTGTGATTCCGGGGCCGACGGTATAGTCCGGATAAAGAGAGAGCGGGATGCCTTGACGGCGCCTTCCGTGCGCGCGTCCACTCCCTATCGATCTGCAGCGCCCTGTTTTATCCAAAACAGGAGTTGGTCATATGCATCGTTTCAACCGCCTTCCACGGGAGGCCGCATGTTCACAGGAATAATCGAGTCCATCGGGACCATCCGCGCCATGACGCCCAGGGGCGGCGACGTCCGGGTGCTGGTCGAAACCGGCAAGCTGGACCTGGCCGACGTCAAGCTCGGCGACAGCATCGCGGTCAATGGCGTCTGCCTGACTGCCGTGGAATTGCCGGGCAATGGATTCTGGGCTGACGTCAGTCGCGAAACCTTGGCCCGTACTGCCTTCGTCGATCTCAAGGCTGGCAGCCGGGTGAACCTGGAAAAGGCCCTGACGCCGTCCAGCCGCCTCGGCGGGCATCTTGTTAGTGGCCATGTCGACGGCGTCGGCGAAGTAGTTGCGCGTGAGGAAAATGCCCGCGCCGTTCAATTCCGCATCCGCGCGCCGCGTGAGTTGGCCAAGTACATCGCGCTTAAAGGTTCGATCACGGTCGACGGCACCAGCCTGACGGTAAATACCGTGAACGGCGCGGAGTTCGAGCTCACCATCGTCCCGCACACGCTGGCCGAAACCATCATGGTCGACTACCGCCCCGGGCGGCAGGTAAATCTGGAAGTGGATCTACTGGCGCGTTATCTGGAGCGCCTGCTGATGGGTGACAAGGCGGCCGAGCCGAATGCCTCGGGCCTGACGGAAAGCTTCTTGGCCGAACACGGCTACCTGAATAAATAAGGACTCGGCCACCATGGCTCTGAACACCGCTGAAGAACTGATCGAAGACATCCGCGCTGGCAAGATGGTCATCCTCATGGATGACGAGGATCGCGAGAACGAGGGCGACATCATCGTCGCCTCCGAATGCGTGACCGCCGAGCACATCAACTTCATGGCCCGTTTCGCACGCGGCCTGATCTGCATGCCGATGACTCGCGAGCGTTGCGAACTCCTTCAACTGCCGCTGATGGCGCCGCGCAATGGCTCCGGGTTCGGCACCAAATTCACCGTATCCATCGAGGCCGCGGTTGGCGTGACCACCGGCATCTCCGCTGCCGACCGCGCGCGCACCGTACAGGCCGCGGTGGCGAAGGATGCCCAGGCCGAGGACATCGTCAGCCCCGGTCACATATTCCCGCTGATGGCTCAGCCCGGCGGCGTACTGGCGCGTGCCGGTCACACCGAAGCCGCCTGTGATCTGGCGCGTATGGCCGGTTTCGAACCGTCCGGAGTGATCTGCGAAATCATGAACGACGACGGCACCATGGCGCGTCGCCCGGAGCTGGAGCTGTTCGCCGAGCAACATGGGCTGAAGATCGGCACCATCGCTGACCTGATCCACTACCGCATGATTCACGAACGCACCGTCGAGCGGGTTTCCGAGCAGCCGCTGGAAACCGAGTTGGGTCAGTTCAAGCTGGTCACCTACCGCGACGGCGTCGAAGACACCGTGCACATGGCGCTGACCCGTGGCGATATTTCGCCGGAGAATCCGACGTTGGTGCGCGTGCATAACATGGAGCCGCTGCGCGATCTGCTGCTGGTGACCGTGCCGGGACGCTGGAGCCTGCGAGCGGCAATGAGCGAAGTGGCCAAAGCCGGTAGCGGCGTGGTGCTGCTGCTGGGCAACCCGCTGACCGGTCCGCAGTTGCTGGCGCAACTCAACCGTCAACAACTGCCGACTCCGGCAACCTACAGCACCGTCGGTGCCGGTTCGCAGATTCTGCGTGACCTCGGCGTGCGCAAGATGCGCCTGATGAGTTCGCCGATGAAGTTCAATGCGATATCCGGCTTTGATCTGGAAGTTGTAGAATACCTGCCCGCTGAGTAAGGGCTGCCGCGCTACTGCGCTTGGACATACTGCGTTGAAAATAGGCTCGGCTTGCTCATTTACAACAGTAAACTCCGCAGCCTCGCCTGTTTGATTCGCTGCGCTCACCCTTCGGGCCAGCCTTTGGCTGTTACTCCCGTTGGTCGTTGCGCCTTGTCTGTCCTGCGCTCGCTACGCGCTGCTCCGCCGGGCTGCCTATTGCCCAAAGCTCTTTAACGCTATATGAGATTGTTTCCATGACACTGAAGACCATCGAAGGTACCTTCATCGCCCCGCAGGGCAAGTTCGCCCTGGTCGTTGGCCGTTTCAACAGCTTTGTCGTCGAGAGCCTGGTCAGCGGCGCTGTCGATGCGCTGGTGCGCCACGGCATTCGTGAAGATGCCATCACCATCATCCGTGCGCCGGGTGCCTTCGAAATTCCGCTGGTGGCGCAGAAAGTCGCCCAGCAGGGTGAATACGATGCCATCATTGCCCTCGGCGCGGTCATTCGTGGCGGCACCCCGCACTTCGAATACGTCGCCGGCGAATGCACCAAAGGCCTGGCCCAGGTTTCCATGGAGTTCGGCGTGCCGGTCGCTTTCGGCGTGCTGACTGTCGATTCCATCGAACAAGCTATCGAGCGCTCCGGCACCAAAGCCGGCAACAAAGGCGCCGAAGCCGCACTCTCCGCTCTGGAAATGGTGAGCCTGCTGGCGCAGCTGGAGGCCAAGTGAGCCTCAATCACGACGACAGCCAGGACGCCCCGCAGCCGAAGGCCAAGGGCAAGATCGCGACGCGCCGCGTCGCGCGCAGCCTGGCGATGCAGGCGCTGTACCAGTGGCACATGGCGGGCCAGAGCCTGAACGAAATCGAGGCGCAGTTTCGCGTCGACAACGATTTCTCCGGCGTCGATGGCAACTACTTCCATGAGCTGCTGACCGGTGTCGCGCGGGCCAAGACCGAGGTCGACGGCGCCATCGTGCCGCATCTCGATCGCCCGCTGGAAGAACTCGACCCGGTGGAGCTGGCCGTGCTGCGCCTGTCCACCTACGAGCTGATGCACCGCATCGATGTGCCGTACCGCGTGGTGATCAACGAAGGTATCGAGTTGGCCAAGGTGTTCGGGGCCACCGACGGGCATAAGTTCGTCAATGGCGTACTGGACAAGCTGGCACCCAGTCTGCGCAGCGCCGAGGTCAGCGCTCACAAGCGCTGAGCCTGCCCGAGCGATGGGTGAGTTCGAGCTGATCCGCCACTATTTCGCCGCCGCCGCTTGTGCTAGGGCTGGCGGCGAAGTCGTGTTGGGCATCGGTGATGATTGCGCCTTGCTGGCGCTTTCGGCTGGTGAGCAACTCACGGTATCTACTGACACCCTGGTCGCCGGAGTACATTTCCCCGACCCTTGCGACCCCTATCTCCTTGGTCAACGCGCGCTCGCTGTATCGACCAGCGATCTTGCCGGAATGGGCGCTACACCGATCGGTTTTACCCTTGCGCTGACGCTTCCTACGGCCGACTCCGGCTGGCTTTCCGAGTTTGCTCGCGGTCTGGACGCGATGGCGACAGGCTGCGCCATGCGCCTGATTGGCGGCGATACCACGCGCGGCCCGCTGAGTATGACGTTGACGGTGTTCGGTCGGGTGCCGGCTGGTCAGGCGCTGGTGCGCAGCGGCGCGCAGCCGGGGGATTTGCTCTGTGTAGGCGGAACTCTTGGCGATGCGGCCGGCGCGCTGCCGATCGTATTGGGCGAGCGAAAGCAGGGGACGGCCGAGGCGGCGATATTGCTTCGGCACTACTGGTTGCCACAACCGCAGCTGGCGCTGGGTCAAGCGTTGCGCGGCAAGGCGACTTCGGCGCTGGATATTTCCGATGGTCTGTTGGCCGATTGCGGGCATATCGCCGCCGCGTCCGGTGTCCTGTTGTGCATCGAACAGGAAAAACTGCCGGTGTCGGATGCGCTGGTGCGGTTCTGCGGGCGCAACCAGGCGCTGCAGTACGGGCTGGCCGGCGGCGATGATTACGTGCTCGCATTTACCTTACCCAGCGATGAGCTGCCTGCATTGCTGGCCGCCGGCTGGCCGATTCACGCGATCGGTCGCGTTGTGACGGGTAAAGGCGTGCAGCTGCTGGCTGCCGATGGCAGAGCCATCACGTTCGCCAGTCAGGGTTACAACCATTTCAGTGGCTGAGCGGCTCGATAGCTCCGTCAAAACAGAGAGGACAGCCGCTTGACTGATTCCCTGCAGCCTACTGCCGAGCCGATTCCGCTATCGGTGTGGAGCAATCCCTGGCACAACTTGGCGTTCGGATTGGGCTCCGGAACATTACCCAAAGCGCCCGGCACCTGGGGTTCGCTGCTGGCGCTGGCTTTCGTACCGCTGTGGCAGATGTTGCCGCCTTGGGCTTACGGGCTGTTGATTCTCGCCAGCATGCTGTTCGGGGTCTGGTTGTGCGGCAAGGTTGCCCAGGATCTGGGCGTACATGACCATGAAGGCATCGTTTGGGACGAATTCGCGGGTATCTGGATCACCTTCTGGTTGGTGCCAGAAGGCTGGTACTGGCTGGTGCTTGGATTCGTTGTGTTTCGGGTGCTGGATATCGCCAAGCCCTGGCCGATCAGTTGGGTCGATCGCGATGTGCACGGAGGGCTGGGGATCATGCTCGACGATATTCTGGCCGGCTTCGCCGCGTGCGGCCTGATGCATCTTGCGGTGATGTTGCTGAGCTGAGTTCGACCTGTGCGTCTGGTCGCTGTATCGATGATGGTGCTCATGGAAGAATGCCGTTCTGCCTCGTTTTCAAGGAAGTCGCCACTGATGCGTTCCGTAGCCCTGATGCTCACTGCCACTTTGGCGCTGCTATCGTTCGCCGGCGCGGCCGCGCCACGGGTACAGGTGGTCGGGCTATTTCCAGGTGCCGCCGTGGTGAACGTGGATGGCCAGCGCAAATTGGTCCGGGTCGGTCAGGTAGGTCCGGGCGGTGTCGAGGTAGTCAGCGCCGACTCGAGGGGCGCGGTGTTGCGCATCGAGGGTGTCGAGCGTAGTTATGGGCTCAGTCGTGAATTGAGTACCGGCTTTGCCGAGCCTGATCGCAGGCAGCTAAGCATCGCCCAGGGGCAGGGCGGCCACTACTGGGTCGCCGGCTCGATCAATGGCCAGCCGGTGCAGTTTCTCGTCGATACCGGCGCCACCTCGGTGGCGATCAATGAAATTCAGGCGCGGCGTCTGGGTATCGATTACCGCGTCGATGGCAAGCAGATGGTAGTCAGTACTGCCAGCGGGACGGCAAAAGCCTGGCGAGTGAATTTCAACAGCGTAAAGGTCGGCGCGATTGATGTGCTGGGCGTCGAAGCCGTAGTAGTCGAAGGCGCGTCGCCGTCCGAGGCGTTGCTCGGAATGAGCTTTCTCGGGAGGGTTAGCTGGCGCGAGGATCAGGGTGTGCTGAAGCTCGAATCCAAAATTTGAAAGTTGAAGGAAGTCGGTAGCTTGAAGCATCGCTACGGACGAGCTTTGTAGTAAATGGCGTATCGGCGAATCCTTGGGCTGGCCTGAGCTTCAAACTTGTATCTGCTGTTACAATGTCCGCTTTTCCCCTTTCTGGAGTCCCTCCGGTGTCTGTCGTGTTCGTCGCCGCTTCCAAACTGCCGACGCCGTTCGGCGTGTTCACCATGCATGGTTTTCTCGATCAGGACACTGGTAAGGAACATGTCGTACTGACGCTGGGTGATGTCGCAGACGGCAAGCCCGTACTGGGTCGTCTGCATTCAGAATGCCTGACGGGTGATGCTCTGTTCAGTCTGCGCTGCGATTGCGGTTTCCAGCTGGAAGCTGCGCTGCGTGCGATTTCCGAAGAAGGACGCGGCGCGCTGCTTTATCTGCGCCAGGAAGGCCGTGGTATCGGCCTGCTGAACAAGATCCGCGCCTACGAACTGCAGGATGCCGGCGCCGACACTGTCGAAGCCAACGAGCGTCTCGGCTTTGCCCCCGACATGCGCGACTACGCGATCTGCCTGCCAATGCTCGAACATTTGGGTATTGCCGAGATCAAGTTGATGACCAATAACCCGCGCAAAGTGAAGGCGTTGCAGGGCTTCGGCATCCGCGTTGCCGAACGCATGCCGCTGGAGGTTGCGCACAACCCGCACAACCGCAAATACCTCGCCACCAAAGCCGGCAAGCTCGGCCATATGCTCGGCGAGATTCACCAGGGCGAAGCCGAGCAGTCGTGAACCGCACTGCCGCGCGCCGCCAGCTGTCACGTGATGGTTGGCTGTATCTGTTATTTATCGTCATACCCGTGTTGATCACCAGCCAGCTTCCCGAACTGGCTGGCCGCCTCGGTGAACGTCTCGCCTTGCCCCTGTTCGTAATCGGCCTCGCCACGCTGTTTTTCAATTTGCCCCGTTTTACCGCCTACAAGCATGCGTTGATCGCTACTGAGAAGGCGCTGAGCAGCGATGCCGAGCCCGCGGCTTGGGCCGCATTGCGTGCCATCCGGCTACGCGCCTTGCGGGTCGCGGCTTTGCCGGCCTGGCTGGCCGCGATCGGCGCGCCACTCGGACTCGAACCTGTCGCCCAGTTGCTGCTGGTCTGTGGCAGCCTCGCATTACTGGTGCTCTATCGCGTTCCGCGTCAGTTGCAATGACGCGCGCGCTGCTGCTGTTCGTTGCGTTGCTGATTTCGCCTTTGCTGACAGCGGCGGAGCGGGTTGTCAGCCTGGCACCTTCTCTTAGCGAAATCATGTTGGAGCTGGACGCAGCCGATCTGTTGGTCGGCGTGCTCGACGGTGGGCATCGACCGACAGCGCTGACCGGAGTGCCTTCGGTAGGGCGGATCGGTCAGCTGGAAATGGAAAGCCTTCTCGCGCTGCAACCCACCTTGGTACTGCTCTGGCCCGACAGCATCAGCCGCGCGCAACGCGACCAGCTCACGCAGTTCGACATTCCGGTGCTCGTTGCGCAACCGACCTCGCTCGAGCAATTGGCTGGGCAGTTCGCGCTGATCGGCGAGCGGGTTGGACGGGCCGAGCAGGGCCGCAAATTACAGAAGCAGTTCGCCGAGGGCCTGGATCAACTGCGCCAGCGCTATCACCGCGAGCAGCCGCTGGCGGTGTTCTATCAAATCTGGAATCGCCCGCTGTATACAGTCGGCGGGCGGCAAATCATCAGTGACGCTATCGAAGTCTGCGGCGGCCGCAATGTGTTCGCCGATCTTCGTCTGCCGGCGCCGCAGGTCAGCATCGAGTCGGTGCTTTCGCGCAATCCGGACGTGATCTTCGCTGGAAGCGGCGCGCAGTTATCCGAATGGACGGACTGGCCGCAGCTTGCAGCGGTACGAAAGGGCCAGCTGTGGGAAGTGCCTGACAAGGGACTGGAGCGGCCGAGCTTCCAGATGCTCAAGGCGATTGAAAAGCTCTGCGAGGTGATGGCGCAGGCACGACCCTGAAGGGGTGCCTGCGCTGGCTACGCTTAGAGCGATGGGGTCCAGGTTACTGCGAACAAAGCCGTGCGGCCTTCGGTGTTGTAACCCAGGCCATTGGAGTAGGTCGCTTCCACGTAGTCCTTGTCGAACAGATTGTTCAGCTTGGCTTCCAGGCTGACCTCACGGCTCGCCTGCCAGCTGCCACGCAGACCAACCAGACCATAGCCACCCAGTTCGATGGTGTTGGCTGCATCATCGTAGCGCCCACTGACAGCGCGCCAGTTGGCGCCAATTGTGAAGTCTCCGAACTGGCGATCCAGATCCAGACTGAGCGTGCGCTTGGCGCGGCGCGGCAGGATATTGCCGCTGTCGCGGTCGCGCGGATCGATCAGGCCGAGCGCAAGGTCGGTTTGCCAGCCAAACAGTTGCTGCCTGAGCGCGGCCTCGAACCCGTTGATGCGGGCCGTCTGAACGTTGTAGGGCAGCCAGCCGGTACTGGCGTCCGAGACGATGGCGTCTTCGATGTCGGTACGGTAGATCGACAGTTCCAGCGAGCCGCTATCGCTATAGCGGTTGCGCCATTGCAATTCATAGCTTCGGGAATGCTCAGGCGAAAGGTCTGGATTCGCACTGGAAAAACAGGTGCCGAAATAGCACGCATCGGGATAGTAGAGATCGTTGAACGTCGGGGCGCGGAAGCCTTCGCTATAAGAGACGATCAGATCGTTGCGTGGGTCCAGAGGTACGGTCAGGGCGGCATTCCAGCTGTTCTCGCTGCCGTACTGCTGGTTCTTGTCATGCCGCAGCCCTAGTTCGGTAGAAAATGCGGAGCTGTTGTAACGGTGCTGGATAAATCCGGCGTGGTTCCAGCGCGACTCTTCGACAAAATCGATGGTGCTATGCAGGCGGTCTTCATACCAATCGGCGCCGAGGAGGAGCTGATGATCGTCGTTGAGGGTCAGCGTGTTGACCCAACTGGCCGAGTCCCGATAAGTGCCGAAGCTGTAGAACATGTCCTCAGTGGCACCTGATAGCTCATTGCCGGTGTCGCGCTTGTCTTCGCTATGACCTGCCTCGAAGCGGCTGCTCCAATAGTCGTTGATCCGCAGGTCGACGAAACCGGACAGCGTGCTGAGTTGAAACTCGGTTGTGGGTCGGGAGGGACCAAAGACGTCGTCATATTCGATTTGGCCGCGCTGGTCGAGCGCGCTTACCCCGGCCTCCAGAGTTTCGTTGAAACGATGCGCCAGGTTCACGCTGAGAGAGCGGTTGCGATAGGCATCGTCGTCACGGTTCAGACTGTCACCGTGACGTGTCGCGTCGATGCCGTCGGTTTCGTTCAGCGAGGCACCGACGTTGAAGCGGGTCTGGCCGTTGCCTCCGGACAACCCCAGGTTGCGTTCGAAGGTGGAATGGCTACCCGCGCCGAGGCGCATATAAGGGTTGAGCCCCGCACCGTTCCCTTGCCGAGTAAAAATCTGTACCACGCCGCCAATCGCGTCGGAGCCATACAGCGCGGAACGCGCACCGCGCACGACTTCCACCCGTTCGATCTGGTCGGGGCTGAGAAACTCGAGGCTGCTGGTGCCGCTGGACGCTGCGGCGATGCGTTGGCCATCGACCAGAATCAGCGTCTGCCCGCTGGCAGTGCCGCGAACGAACAGACTGGTAAGGCTCCCTGCACCTCCGGTGCGTACGACGTTGACGCCGGGTACACGCTCGAGCAGCTCGGCCACGCTGCGTACCTGCAAGCGATCTATGTCGGCGCGGTTGAATACGGTCGTTGCAGCCGCCGCCTGCGTTCGCAGTTGCGGTACACGGTTGGCGGACACAACGGTATCGCTGAGCTTCAGCGCCTCTTCGCGGCTCGGCGTCTGGGCGAATGCCGGAACGCCGGGCAGCAGTGCCACAGCCAAAGCAAGACGGGTCAGTTTCATCAGAATCAATCCTCAAAAGTTCATCGCTTTTGAGGAGGGCAGGAACAAGCGAGGGGCGTAATGACAGGCGACCGCGCTTGACGGTGCTGCCCTCCGCAACACCAGTCGAATCCGTCAGGCCGGTCTCCGGGCTTTCGACGCGCACCGCGCTCGCCTTCCCGTGTCTGGGCACAGTGGCGGTTGAGCGGGCGGTGATCCGTGGATCACGGTCGATTACCGTTGCGGGGGCAGCGCCGGCCTTGCTCGTTCGAGCGCACCGGCTTCCCGTTTAATGCGGACCTTGCGGTCGTGCACACCTGGGCGGATAGGAAAAACGCGCGAACCTTACGGCCTGGACGAGGGAAAGACAAGCGGCAGAATGGGGTGCCTCAGAGTAAGGCATTGATGGTCAGAGCAGACCGTTTGGGTCTGGATGCGGCTTTCGGCGCTAGCGGATTGGTGAGCGTAGGGTGGGCTTCAGCCCACCGAATCGAGGTGCGGTTGCGTTCACTATTGAACGAGCGCGGCAGTTCAATCAGATGCCCGCCACATAGGGTTGTCAAAGCATTGGTGGGCTGAAGCCCACCCTACACAAACCCTTTACCTACCGAGCATAGTAAAGGCGAGCAACCCGCTTCGCAGCCATCCGTGGCGACGTGATGGCTCTGAGGCTACGCGCCCAAAGCCGCCAGGCGTGCGCGTATCGATGCCTCGATACCCGCGGCGTCCAGCCCGCACTCCGCGAGCATCTCGCTGGGCTTGGCGTGCTCGACGTAGTAATCCGGCAGGCCCAAATGGAGGATCGGCGTCTGCGAATTCTCGGCAGCGAGAAATTCGCTCACAGCACTGCCGGCACCGCCCATGATGCTGTTTTCCTCGACGGTCACCAGCAGTTCATGAGAGTCGGCCAACTGGCGCACAAGCGCCTCGTCCAATGGTTTGACGAAGCGCATGTCGACTACCGTTGCATCGAGGCTTTCGCCGACCTGCAAGGCTTCGGGCAGTTGTACGCCGAAGACCAGCAGCGCAACCCGACGGCCGCCGCCGTTGCTGCCTTCGCGGCGCACGACGCCCTTGCCGATTTCCAGCGGTTCGAGGCCGGGCTCGATCGTCGCGTTTGGGCCTGTACCACGCGGATAGCGCACCGCTGCAGGGCCTTCGAAATGGTAGCCAGTGGTGAGCATTCGGCGCATCTCGTTCTCGTCGCTGGGCGTCATGATCAGCATGCCGGGGACGCAGCGCAGATAGGTCAGGTCGAAGCTGCCAGCGTGGGTCGGGCCGTCTTCGCCGACCAAGCCGGCGCGGTCGATGGCGAACAGCACGTCCAGGTTCTGCACGGCGACGTCATGGATCAGTTGGTCGTAGGCACGCTGCAGGAACGTCGAATAGATCGCTACCACCGGTTTGGCGCCTTCACAGGCCATGCCGGCCGCCAATGTCACGGCGTGCTGCTCGGCGATGGCGACATCGAAGTAGCGATCCGGGTAGCGCTCGCTGAAGTCGACCAGGTCGGAGCCTTCCTTCATGGCCGGAGTAATGCCTGCCAAGCGCGGATCGGCGGCGGCCATGTCGCATAACCATTGGCCGAAGACGTTGGAGTATTTCGGGCCGCTGGGCTTTTTAGGGGCCGCTGGAGCACCGACGGGGTCCAGCTTGCTGATCGCATGCCAGGTAATCGGATCGACTTCCGCCGGAGCGAAGCCTTTGCCTTTCTTGGTCACCACATGCAGGAACTGCGGCCCAGCGAGGTCGCGCATGTTGCGCAGCGTGGCGATCAGCGTCGGCAGATCGTGGCCATCGATGGGGCCGATGTAGTTCCAGCCAAGCTCTTCGAAAAGGGTGCCGGGAACCAGCATGCCCTTGGCGTACTCCTCGGTACGGCGGGCGATCTCCCAGGCGCCCGGCAGGCGCGACAGGACCTTCTTGCTGCCTTCTCGCATGCTCGTATAGGTGCGGCTGGAAAGAATTTTGGCGAGGTAGTTGGACAGACCGCCGACGTTACGCGAGATCGACATGTCGTTGTCGTTGAGCACGACCAGCATGTCGGCGCCGACTTCAGGGGCGTGGTTCAGGGCCTCGAAGGCCATGCCGGCGGTGAGCGCGCCGTCGCCGATCACGGCGATCGACTTGCGCTTTTTTCCCTGCAGGCGAGCAGCGATGGCCATGCCCAGGGCGGCACTGATCGAGGTGCTGGAATGGCCGACGCCAAAGGTGTCGTATTCGCTTTCGCTGCGGCGCGGAAAGGCTGCCAGACCGTCTTTCTGGCGCAGGCTGGCCATGCGTTCGCGGCGACCGGTGAGGATCTTGTGTGGATAGGCTTGATGGCCGACGTCCCAGACCAGACGGTCGCCGGGCGTGTCGTAAACGTAGTGCAGGGCGATGGTCAGCTCAATCACGCCGAGCCCGGCGCCGAAGTGTCCGCCGGTGCGGCCGACACTGTAAAGCAGGTCCTGACGCAGTTCGTTGGCGAGTTCTTCAAGTTCCGCTTCGCCCAGCCGGCGCAGTTGCTCGGGAGTGGCCGCGCGATCTAGAACGGGCGTTGCAGGGCGGACCCGAGGAATCTCATGGAACGTCTTGGGCATCGAACGAGTCGTTTTGGCTGAAAAAAGAGCCGCAGTTTACCCGATGGTTACAGCGAGAAGAACGACTCAAGCATCAACGGTTGCCGCCAGGTCGTGCCAGCGCAACGATCCGTGTGGCTCAGTTGCGGCGTTCGACGATAAAGCGGGCCAGCTGGCGCAACGGTTCGGCGCTGCTACCGAAGGAAACGACGGCTTCGAGTGCAAGATCGCGCAACTCCACCGCATAGGCCTTTGCCGCGTCCATGCCGAGCAGCGCGGGGTAGGTGGGTTTGTCACGGGCGATATCGGCGCCTTGGTGTTTGCCTAGCGTGGCGGTGTCGCTTTCCACGTCGAGAATGTCGTCCTGCACCTGAAAGGCCAGACCGATCGCCTGCGCGTATTGCTGCAGAGCGGCCAGCTTCTCGGCATCGGCACGGCCGCTGGCGAGGGCGCCGAGACGAACGCTGGCCTCGATCAGTGCGCCGGTCTTGTGCCGATGCATCAGTTCCAACGCGCTGCGGTCGAGCTTGCGGCCCACCGAACCCAGGTCGATGGCCTGCCCACCGACCATACCGGCCGGGCCGGCTGCGCGAGCGAGGCTGGTGACCATCTCCAGGCGCAGCGCGGGGTCTTGCGGATTGCGTACATCGGCTGCCAGCGCTTCGAACGCAAGGCTTTGCAGGCCATCACCGGCAAGGATCGCGCAGGCTTCGTCGAAGGCCTTGTGCGTCGTCGGCTGGCCGCGGCGCAGATCGTCGTCGTCCATGGCCGGCAGGTCATCGTGAACCAGCGAATAGGCGTGGATCAGCTCGACGGCGCAGGCTGCGCCATCGGCCTGTGCACTGTCTCCTTCAAGCGCCTCGCAGGCGGCATAGACCAGCAGCGGGCGCACGCGCTTGCCACCGTTCATGACGCTGTAGCGCATGGCTTGGTAAAGGCGTTCGAGTTGCGGGCGGGGGGGGACGAAGAGCGTCTCGAGGCAGTTGTCGACGCGTTGCTGACAGCGTTTCTGG
The DNA here is from genome assembly GCF_045999685.1 of Stutzerimonas sp. VN223-3. Lineage (NCBI taxonomy): Bacteria > Pseudomonadati > Pseudomonadota > Gammaproteobacteria > Pseudomonadales > Pseudomonadaceae > Stutzerimonas > Stutzerimonas sp. VN223-3. The sequence continues at coordinate 1,260,553 of NZ_RBEC01000002.1, forward strand.
TAGTCGCCGATCATGCTTCGGGATCCACCTCGAACGGTGCTTCCTGCAGCTTGCCGTCGCGTTCGAGCAGGATCTGTACTTTCTGTTCGGCCTGGCTGAGCGCGGCCTGACAGTCGCGGGTCAAGCCGATTCCCTGTTCGAAACAGGTCAGCGAGTCTTCCAGCGACAGCTCGCCGCTTTCCAGACGCTCGACCAGCTGTTGCAGCTCGGCGAGGGATTGTTCGAAATCGAGGGCGACTTTCTTGCGGGCCATGGCGGAACCTGTTCTTTGCGGCGGCTGTAAAACGGTCGCGACACTAGCAGAGCTGGGCGGCATAAGCCATACACCAAGCGGGCTACGCGCCTGTCGGTTATCGCCAGTAAACCGCCTGGAAGTAATAGAGCGTCATGAAGCTGCCAACCAGGATGACGAAGACCCGCAACCAATTGGCGGGTAGCTTCTTGCTCAGCGCGCCGCCAGCGTAGCCGCCGAGCGTGGTGCCGATCAGCAGGATCGCCAGTTCGTACCCGCTCACCCGACCGGCGATGATGAAGGTGGCCGTGGCGACGCTGTAGATCACGGCCGATATAAGGTTCTTCAGCGCGTTGGCGCGAACCAACTGATGACCTTCGATGGAAAATGCCGCCAACTGCAAAATGCCCATGCCCGCACCGAAATAACCACCGTAGATCGAAACCAGGCCATGTGCGGCGAGCGATGCCGGAGCGTGCGGAGGCACTGCGTTTTCTTCCTTGCGCCGTGCCGCCAGCCAGCGGCTCAGCCAGGGACTGGCGGCGAACAGTGCGGTGGCGAGCAGCAGCAACCAGGGGATCAGCAGGCTGAACACGTCGTCGCCGCTGGCCAGCAATAACAGACCACCGAGCAGGCCGCCGGCCAGTCCGGCCAGCAACAGTGGGATCAAATAGCGGCCCAGCGGACGCAGCGCCGAGCGCGCGGCCCAGGCAGCGGCGACGCTGGCGGGCCAGAGCGCCACGGCGTTGGTCGCGTTCGCCGTGACCGGAGGAAGGCCCGTTGCCAGCAGCGCAGGGAAGGAGAAGAAGGTACCGCCGCCGGCCAGGGCATTCATTCCACCCGCTGCGAAACCGGCAGCGATGAGCAGCAATATGTCGAACAGGGGCATCGGATGGGCTCGCGGCAAAAGGACGCAGATTATCGCTGCCGTCCCGCTGAGCCAAGCGTGCGGCTCTATTTGTCGGATGGACTTCGATCTTCATCCAGGCGGGTACTGGCCAGTTCGTCGAGGATGCCGCAGCCACCGGACGATTGACTACCGGCGCAGCAGCTACGTAAGTCCTGGAGCTGTCGCTCCAGCGCATGGAGGCTTTCCAGGCGCGTGCGGACGCGCTCGAGCTGCTCATCGATCAACAGGTTGATATCGCCACAGCTGGCATCCGGATGGTTGGAGAACTCCAGCAACCGACGGATATCGGCCAGCCCAATGTCCAGCGCCCGGCAATGACGGATGAATACCAGATGCGCGAGTTGCTTCGATGAGTAGGACCGGTAGCCGTTGGGTCCCCGTTCCGGGGCCGGCATCAAGCCGACCTTCTCGTAGTAGCGGATCGTCTCGACATCGACGTCTGCCGCCGTGCTCAGCTCACCGATGCGCATCATGGCCTCCTTCTTAATGCTGCGTTCGTTGACCGAAATGGGCTTGACCCTGGAGCCGCTCCAGGGTGTGCAATGGCTCCGAATATAGTTCAGGAGGCATTCCATGTCGTCGAGATGCTGTGATTCCGGTTGTTCAACCCAGGCGGTCAGCCCACGCTTTCGCAAAGCCTTGTGGATTGCGTTGGCGATCAACCTGGCCATGTTCGTCGTGGAAATCGTCAGTGGCTTACGCGCTGGCTCGGTCTCGCTGCTGGCGGACGCCATCGATTTCGCCGGTGACGCCGCCAACTACGGCATCACCCTGGTCGTGCTGTCGATGGGGCTGGTGTGGCGCTCACGCGCCGCAATGGTGAAGGGGTTGTCGATGCTCGCCTTCGGGGTTTTCGTCGTCGCCCGCGCCGGTTGGTCGATCTATGCCAACGTCGTGCCGGAGCCGCTGACCATGGGCGTCATTGGCGCGCTGGCGTTGGTTGCTAATGTCGTCGTGGCGCTGATGCTTTACGCCTTTCGTGAGGGCGACTCCAACATGCGTTCCGTCTGGTTGTGCAGCCGCAACGACGCAATCGGTAACATCGCCGTGATGATCGCAGCGGCCGGTGTGTTCGGTACCGGTTCTGGCTGGCCTGATTTTGTTGTGGCGCTGATCATGGCCGGGCTGGCGTTGTCTGCCGGTTTCTCGGTGGTACGTCAGGCTCGGCAGGAGTTGCGTACGTCCCGCTAGGCACGCCTAGTTGGCAATGGCAGCAACCAGCACCACGGCAACCACAGCCACCAGCGCCAGTCCGGCGGCGGCCAGCTTGCCTACCGTTTCGGCGCTCATGGCCAGCGCCTTGCCCTTCGCCTGATCTCCAAAACGGCCTTCGAGACGATGCAAGCCTTCTACAGGCTGGAACAGATTGTCTGGCTGCTCGGCGGTGGTTGGCTCATCGGTCATCTGGCCGCTCCAGGCCTGTTTGGCCATCATCCTATCGAGCAGGCCGGGCATGAACATATTGCCGATAATCGCCTGGAACGAGGCGCGCCCGAGCCACAATTCGCGCGGCGCATCGGTTGCAGCGCGGACAATCGCGCGAGCCGCGACCTCGGGCGTATGGATCGGCGGGACCGGCTGTGGACGTTTTTGCATTTTGTTACGCGACCAGTCGAACTGCGGCGTGTTGTGCGCCGGTAACTGGACCATTGTCAGCCGCACCCGGCTATTGGTATGGATCAGTTCGCAACGCAGCGAATCGGTAAAACCGCGAATGGCGAACTTGGCCGCGCAATAGGCCGACTGCAGGGGAATCGCCCGGTAGGACAATGCCGAACCCACCTGGACGATGGTGCCGCGATTGCGCGCCTCCATATATCGCAGCGCGGCCAGCGTGCCATGGACGAAGCCCAGATAGGTCACCTCGGTGACCCGCTTGAATTCCGCGGCGCTAATCTTGTTCACCGGACCGAACACCGTCGCCATGGCGGCGTTGACCCAGACCTCGATTGGCCCCAGTTCTGCCTCGATTCGTTCGGCCGCCTGATCGATCGCTCCAGCGTCGGCAACGTCGGCGGAAATGGCCAGGACCTTGACGCCGGCAGCTTCAAGTTCGTCGCGCGTGTCAGACAGGCCCTGTTCGCCGCGCGCAATCACGGCCACACGAAAGCCTGCCTGCGCGAATGCATGGGCCGTTGCGCGGCCCACGCCAGCGGTGCCTCCACAAACCACAGCAGCCAGTCCGCGGTCGCTCATAAAAAACTCCTGTCTGGATCGGGTTAACGCAGCAGCCTGTTCCAGCCGGCATAGCGATGACGAATCGGCCCGCGCGGCAGGCTCAGGCTGATCACCAGCACACCGGCGATCAAGCTACCAACGGTGGCGGCGAAACCGGCGCCCTCGAGAAATGAGGGCGCGGCGATCAACCAGGCGCCAATCGGCACATTGAGCAAACGCAGCGGTCGCGCGACTTCGGCGAAGGCCAGCACCGAGACGGTGATCAGCAACGAGCCCATGAGGTGGTCGTTGTTAGCCATCGCACCTTCGGTACCGAAGATCAGCCGCGTGCACATCAGCCAGACGCCGAGTGCACAAAGCAGCGTGAGCCCCCAAGGCAAGTTGACCCCGCGAAGCCCTTTCAATGTCATGGCCGACAGGCTGCCATCGAACTCGGGCGTGTTGTCTTCGCGCGCACCGTCCATGGCATCGCCCTGGAAAAATGTTTTCCAGAACGGTTTGCCGCGGCGGCGGGCATCCTTCAGAAACTGCCCCATGGCGACGAGCTCATCCAGCGCATAGGGCATCATCACCAGCATCGCCAGAGCCTGGATCAGGCACAGGGTGCACCAGGTATTGATGAAGATCGGCTGGGCAATGATGAAGAAGATGCTCACCGCGCCCAGCGGTACCACCACCACGCCGAAAGCGGCGACCATCCAGGGCATGGTCCGCCAGCGGCGTGCATCGCCCATCACCGCCATTAGCAGCTCGATCATATAAGCCATGACGCCGACTCCGGCGTCGGGCACCGGCCAGGCGCGGGACATATCGGAGGTGATTATGGTTTCCGTGCCGTTGGGCTGACTGCCAAAGAATGGTTCCCAGGCAGTCGAGGTATGGCCGAGTTGATAGGCGGCGAGATAGCGCGCCAGCAGAATGCCGATCACGGCGAGAATCGCGATGGGCAATCGCTGCAGCCAGGTCGACGGGTTGTAATCCCAGCCCGGTGGCACCGCGGCCTTCTGCATCATTCCGGACATGCTCATGCCGGGCATCATCGGCACCAGTGTGGAGAAGGCGATCACCAACCCGCCGACCAGCAATGCGTTTCCATAGCTGGCCGGGGAGGGCGTCCAGAACAGCAGCGGGGCGAACATCAGCCACAGCCCCATCGTCGTGTTCGCCCACTGGGCCCACGCGATTCGCCTCAACGAAAGGACCGAGAACAGCACGATCAGGCACCCGCTGGCGACGTCGCTCCAGGTCATCAGCAGCGCGCGAGTGGCCACGTCTGGCAAGTCACGTTCGGTCGCCAAACGGGCAAGATCGAGGTCGGTTGCCGAGATGTTCGTATAGCCGAATATGAACGGTGCGCTAAGCACCCATAAGCCGAGCAAGGCGTTAGCGAAATGGCACCACAAGGTGGCGAGACGGCGGCGCTTCATCATCTGCATGTGCGCGTCCATGCTCATATCCGACGGCATGGCGGCCTGTCTCAAGTATTCCCCCTGGTGCTCCATGAACCTCTCCCGCGCCAGTATCGGTTGTGTTCACAAGTCGCTGGTCAATTGACAGGGGCACTTGGGGTGAGTTGCAGAAAACTGGAAATCGCAGGGGCAGCGAGCCGCACCGACGAAGAATGTAACCGCCGACGTTGGCCCCTTCGTTGCCTTACGCAAGCAGGGAAATGACAGCGAGAGCCGGCGGGATGATCTGAACGCTATTCAGAGCAATCCGGCTCGACCGTGAAGGTTTTGGACGAATCCACCAGACCGATGTCTTCCAGCGTTCGGCGGCCTATCAGCACCGGGTAATTCATCTTGTCCCGGTCGTTCAGCGAGAACTGTTCTTCATGGATACGGTTTCCAAGACAGACCCTCATCATAACCACGGGCCGCTCCTCAGCGCCGCCCGCGCCGCGCACCGTAATGTCCCTGGCCACCTTACGCTCCAGACGCTTCTCGACTTCCTTATCGGTATCGATGTCTTCCAATTCAAGGGTAAAGCGCACCCAGTCCTCGCCATCCTTCTCGAATCGGTCGATATCTTCTGCATGCATTGATGAAGTCAGGGCGCCGGTATCGAGCTTGAACTTCACCGCGACCTTTTCCGGAAAGATCAGGCCTTTCTCGACCCAGCCAAAGACCTGTGGCGAATCAGCCAATGCTTGCGCGCTACAGACAGGCAGTAATACCGCCACCCCTAGGCATTTGAATAGACGGTTGGGGCGTATGGAATGGAACATCGATCACCTCTGGTCAGCAGTGCTTAAGGCAACGATAGAGTCCCTAGCGCCGGATATGTTCACGGCGGGCGCAGCGATGCGAGCGGTACGCATGCGTTGCCGACGGCATCCGAGACCGCGTGCAAGACAGTAACTAAAGCAAAGAGATCGATTGTTTTAATCAATTCGCCTCATAGGAAAACACAATCGGACGGCTGCCTTGGCTCGAACTCAACAAGTAGGGTCACTGATGATGTTGAGGTTCGCGGTGGCTCAATCTGACCAAAAGGAGGCAGTTACTAGGGAAGTCCAATTTGAGAGGTGAACCATGTTCGTCCACAACAAACGACTTCAGTACACCGTGAGAGTGGCGGGCCCCAATCCTGGGCTGGCCAATCTGATGCTCGAGCAGTTCGGCGGTCCTCAAGGGGAGCTTGCCGCAGCCATGCGCTACTTCACCCAGGGCGTGTCCGAGGATGATCCAGGCCGTAAGGACATGCTCATGGATATCGCCACCGAAGAACTCAGCCACCTGGAGGTGATCGGCTCGATCGTCGGCATGCTCAACAAAGGTGCGAAAGGGCAGCTGGCGGAAGGGGTCGAGCAAGAAGCCGACCTGTACCGTTCGCTCACCGACGGCGGCAACGACTCCCACGTCACCTCGCTGTTGTACGGTGGCGGACCTGCGCTAACCAACTCGGGTGGGGTTCCTTGGTCTGCCGCCTATATCGATACCATCGGCGAGCCGACGGCTGATCTGCGTTCCAACATTGCCGCCGAGGCGCGGGCCAAGATCATTTACGAACGCTTGATCAACGTGACGGACGACCCTGGAATCAAGGACGCGCTGAAATTCCTGATGACCCGCGAGATAGCCCACCAGAAGTCCTTCGAGAAGGCGCTACATGCCATTCAACCCAACTTCCCTCAAGGCAAACTGCCGGGCGAGCCGGAATTTGCCAGCGTCTACTACAACCTGTCGCAAGGCGAGGGCGACCTGCGCGGGCCTTGGAACCAGGGGCCGGAATGGGAATTTGTCGAGAACCCGCAGCCGGCGGTGGACGGTGGCGATGGCAAGCCGTCTGTGGATCTGAGTAAAGATCAACAGAAGGTGCTGCAACAAATGGCGGTACGGACCCAGTCCGATGTCTCTGTAGACCCCATGACAGGAGCCGACCTCGGCTCGGGCAAAGCGGTAAAAAAAGGCAAAGCCTGACGGGCGAAACGCAGTGCTGATACGTCTGTGACAGGGCGCCTCGACGCTGCGTTTTGTTTGTGGCTGATACTCGTTCGAAGCCGGCCTCGAGCCGGCTTTTTGTGCCGCATTGTCGAAATGTGCCGGTGCCGAGTGGGCGCGTTCAATGACGGTTGTGCAGCGGCACCACGACACCCGAATTCGGACGCCCGAGCGTGTCGCTGATCGCTACGTTGAGCGAGTGTTGTGTGAACGGCTTGGCCAGCGTGTGCAGTGGGCGACCTTCCTCCGACAGTTCCGCATAGCCGCTGACCAACAGGACCGGCAGATCGGACCTTTCAGCTTTTACAATCTTGGCCAGCTGGGTTCCGGTCATGCCAGGCATCATCTGATCGGTGATCAGAATATCGAAAGTCCCTTGCTGGCGGAGGACGTTGAGCGCGGCCTCGCCACTATCGACCGCAGTGACTCGATGGCCCAGATCTTCGAGCAACTCAGACGTATTGGTTAGCACGAGTGGGTCATCGTCCACCACCAGAATCGACAACATGGGTACGGATGTCACGATGGGCTCGTTTGCGAACTCTGGTGCCGGCGCGGCCGCTGGCGCGGGGACACCCAGCGGTAGCCACAGCTCGACTGTTGTCCCTTTGCCTAGGCTGCTCTCGATCACCAGTCGCCCCCCTGACTGCTCGGCTAAACCGTGAGCCATTGAAAGGCCTAGGCCCGTGCCCTTGCCTGGTCCTTTAGTGGTGAAGAACGGTTCGGCTGCCCGGGCAAGCGTCTCCGGGCTCATGCCGGTGCCGTCGTCGCGCACGATCAAGGCGACGAACTCCTGCGTCGGGTATTCCGGCGATGGGCTGAAGGCACGCAGTTGGCCTTCGATGCAGATCGTGCCGCCTGCCAGCATGGCATCTCTTGCGTTGACGACCAGGTTGATCAGCACCATTTCGAGCTGATTCGCGTCGACATAAGCAGGCGGAAGGCTGAGAGGGAACCGCGTTTCAATGTTGATGTTGGCCTCGACCGAGCGCTGCAGCAGCCCCCGCATATTCAACACCACGTCCGGTAGCACGACGGAACTAGGTTTCAACTCCTGCTTGCGGGCAAAGGCCAGCATGCGTTGAACCAGACCTGAACCACGTTGCGTCGCCTGCAGCGCGTTCTCGATCAGGCTGCCGACACGAGCTGTGTCGTTCGGCAACCGTTTACGAAGCAGTTCGAGATTTCCACCTACTACCGCGAGCAGGTTATTGAAGTCATGAGCGATGCCGCCGGTGAGCTTGCCGATCGCTTCCATTTTCTGGGCCTGACGGAGCGCGGCCTCTGCATGCCGACGTTCGGTGATGTTCACCAGGCCGCCGATAATGAGCGCGCCGCGGTTGGTCTGCTCGAGACGCGTGGAGGCCAGCACATCGATGAACGCACCAGCCCTGGCCACCAGGCGGTATTCGGCGTTGAGGCATTCGCCGGTTTCGAGCAACACCGGCCAATCCTGGCTGAGCATCTGGCGCGAGGAGTTTTCGGTCATGAAGTTGATCAATGGCCGGCCGATCACGTCCTCTCGGCGATGGCCCATCAACACCAGCCAGGCATCGCTGACCGACTCCAATCGGCCTTCTTCGTCCAGCGAATGCAGGGGCAACGGTGTCTTGCTATAGAGTTCGCGGAACCGTTCTTCGCTCTGACGCAATGCCGCCGCTTCCCGCTCGCTGATGATCGCCATGCGCCTGTCGTGCATCGAGGCGGCAAGGCCGAAAAACAGCACGATGAAGGTCGAGCCGGCGACCGATAGCGCTATTGTCATCAGGTCCAGGCCGCTGCCGGGTAGTGCGGGCATTGCGTCGTCCATCGGCGTAAAGCGAGCGCCTGCCATGGCCGAGTAATGCATGCCGGCCACGGCAAACCCCATGGCCACGGCGGAGACAGTCTGCAGCGACAATCGTCGTCCCCGCGCGGAGAGCCAGAGCGCTACGGTGGAGGCACCGATTGCGATGATGAGCGAGATGATGACCCATAGCGGGTCATAAGACAGTTCGGCATGCATCGTCATGGCGGCCATGCCCATGTAGTGCATCGCGCCAATTCCCAGACCCATGAACAGTCCGCCGATCCCTAGCGTTCCCCGGCCCAGTCCACGGGTGCCTACTGCGAAAAAGCTGATCGCCGTCACCGCAATCGGCACGACCAGCGACCAGAGGGTAAGCGCCAGATCGTATTGGATCTCCATGCCGGGCATGCCGAACGCAAGCATCCCAACAAAGTGCATCGACCAAATGCTGCCGCCCATGCATACAGCTGCTGCGCACAGCCAGGCGTGTTGCATCCAGCCTGTCGCAGCTCGTGCGCGGCTGGCTAGGTCGAGCGCCGTGAAGGAGCCGGCAATGGCAATCAGGATGGACAGGCTCACCAATGCGGTGTTGTAGGTGGTAGGCATAGCAAGATCCATTCAGACATTCGAGGCTGTCGCCCTTTATGTATTGCACGAGTCGTCGATGAGCGCCAGGTCGCTGGTCTATAGGTGCGATCGACGGATGCTGGGGCGGGCGACTTTCACGACGATCGGTTAGGCCTGGTAAACGTTGCAACTGACGGCACAGCCTGTCATCAATGGTGCTCGGTGCTAGCTGACCGGAAGCTAGCACGAGGGGAGCGGCAGGTACGTGGCCCTTCGGGAGCGGATCAGTTGCCAAGCTGAGAAAACTAAAAGCATAAAAAAGCCGGCTTGTGGCCGGCTTTCCGTTAGCGGTATTGGCTTATTTTTGGTAAGCCGCCACAGCCTTGGTGATTGCTGCACGGGCGGCGTCGGCGCCTTCCCAGCCTTCGACCTTGACCCATTTGCCTTTCTCCAGATCCTTGTAGTTCTCGAAGAAGTGCTTGATCTGCTCGATCAGCAGCGGCGGCAGGTCGGTGTATTCCTTCACGTCTTTGTAGAGCTGGGTCAGCTTGTCGTGCGGAACGGCGATCAGCTTGGCGTCGCCGCCGGCTTCATCGGTCATGTTCAGCACGCCGACCGGACGGGCGCGGATGACCGAACCTGGCGCGACCGGGTAGGGCGTTACGACCAGTACGTCGAGCGGGTCGCCATCGTCGGCGAGGGTGTGCGGAATGAAGCCGTAGTTGGCTGGATAGAACATCGGCGTGGCCATGAAGCGGTCGACGAACAGGCAGTCGGTGTCGTGATCGATCTCATACTTGATCGGCGCATGGTTGGCCGGGATTTCGATGGCGACGTAGATATCGTTGGGCAGGTCTTTGCCGGCCGGGACTTTGCTGTAGCTCATGAACATTGCTCCGTGATCGGCCAGCGCGGCCAGGGGCGAAAAAGTGGGCGCGATTATAGGCGCACTGTCGGGCGTTTTGCCATGCCGGCCGTGGCGGGCCGTTGCTGGCGTAGTGATGCGCGCATTCGACGGTCCGAAGTCATTGAGGTTCCGCGTACTGCGGATGGCTGTGCTGTAGCTGTCGCAGGCGCGTCAGCGGGTCCTGCCGATAGAAGGCCGCGAGTTGCTGGTAAACCTTGGGGTAGGCCTCGTGCAACAGGTCCGGCGCGCTGAAGAAATACTCGCTGGTGACGGCAAAGAACTCGGCGGGATTTTCGGCGGCATAGGGATCGATAGTTGTGTGAGCGTCGGGGTCGGCGTCCAGCGTGGCATTGAGCGAGTCGTAGGCGCCCTGCATCACGCTCGCCCAGGTGTCGATGCGCATGTTCCGGTGCAGCGGGGGCAGGCCATTGGCGTCGCCGTTGAGCATGTCCAGCTTGTGCGCGAGTTCGTGGATCACCAGGTTGTAACCTTCCCAGCCGCCGCTTTCCTGTACACCCGGCCAGGCCAGAATCACCGGGCCCTGTAGCCAGGCCTCGCCGCTGTGCTCGCCATCCCATTCATGCACCACACCGGCTGAGTCGCGGTGTTTCTGTGGGCTGTGAAAGTCATCCGGGTAGATGACGATTTCGTGGAAGCCTTGATACCAGTCCAAGTCGGAGAGATGCAGCAATGGCAGTTGTGCCTGAGCGGCCAGCCGCAGGCGGTCGACCAGTTCCAGGTCGACCCCGGGCAGGGCCGTCAGGCGCTTGGCATGCAGGAATAGCAGGCTACGGTCACGAAGGTGCTCGGTTTCCTCAAGGCTCAGGCCGTCGAGGATCGGCAGGCTGTTCAGAACGCGTTGCCAGAGTGCGGGTTCGATGGAGAGGCGGGCGAGGATGCGCTTGCGGCGCCAGTCACTAAATGACCACATGGGAAAGGTTCCAGCCTGGGGCCGACAACCTTAAGCGGGGCGCTGACCATCGGCAAGCGGTCGAGGCCGTAGCACGGGCGTCACGCCGCTATGGTGGGGTAGCTGAGCAGCGCATTCGCGTGCAGAGCGGTATGTCTTGTTTTTTGTCGCCGCGCTGACCGTAAAGCGCTTCGACTCAACCCAGCAGGAAGTTGCCGACCTTCGGCGCGGCGCCGAGGCTAAGCATCTCCGCTTCGTCCTTTAGGTTGACGCCCGAGAGCTGGCGTCGACAGGCCTCGCGCATCAGGTGGATCAGGCGGTGCGCGGCGAGGTTGTAGCTCAGGCCTTCGAGGCGGATGTTGGAGATGCAATTGCGGTCGGCATCGGTGCGCCCGACTTTTGGCGCATAGGTGAAATACAGACCGAGGCTGTCCGGTGAACTCAGGCCTGGACGTTCGCCCAGCAGCATCACCACCATTTTCGCCTTGAGTCGCTCACCCACTTCGTCGCCGAGCGCGACGCGGCCCTGCTGCACCAGGCTTATCGGCGCGAGGCTCCAGCCCTCTTTCTCGATCTGCTCCTCGATGCGCTGGAGCAAGGGTAACGCGTGACGCTGTACCGCCAGCGCGGAAAGGCCATCGGCAATGACGATCGCCAGGTCGTAGCCTGTCTCGTTTTGCCGCGCATGATTTTTGAGCAACTCAGCGGATTCATCGCTTAGCTGCCGGCCGAGATCGGGACGTTGAAGGTAGGTATTTCGATCCGGTGCGGCGCTGTGCAGTTGCAGGCAGCGATAGCCGCGCTGCTCCAGTTGCGCGGCCAGGTCGTCAATATTTAAGGCGAGGTGCACTGCATCGCGCGCCTGGGCATGGGCGAACTGGAAATCCAGCTGAGCGCCCGTAGGAAGGCTGGCGCCAGCCCGGCCCAAAGCGATGCGGGCGGGCGTGAGTTGGCGCAGGTGGTTCCAAGGGTTGGTGATGGTGGTGGGCCTATCGGACATAGCGACCTCCGAATGGTGGGCAAGCGTTATTCGCGAGCAAGCTCGCTCCTACGGAAGGGGGCTGGCGCTTTTTTGTAGGAACCAGCTTGCTGGCGAAGCGGGATGGGCGGCTCGTTATAACGGCCGGCGGCCGTTTCATGCCATCCGCTCCAGCGCCCGGCGAAAGGCCGGCGGAAGTTGCTCACCCATCTGCAATCGCCCGCCGTCCTGGCGCAGGATCTCCATCTTCATCAGCCATTCCTCGAACTCCGGCGCCGGCTTGAGGCCAAGGCTCTGACGTAGATAAAGGGCATCGTGGAACGATGTGGTCTGATAGTTGAGCATTACGTCGTCGGAGCCGGGGATGCCCATGATGAAGTTGATGCCGGCGGTGCCGAGCAGGGTCAGCAGCGTGTCCATGTCGTCCTGATCGGCTTCGGCGTGGTTGGTGTAGCAGATGTCGCAGCCCATGGGTACGCCGAGCAGCTTGGCACAGAAGTGATCTTCCAGCCCGGCGCGGATGATCTGCTTGCCGTTGTAGAGGTATTCCGGCCCGATGAAGCCGACCACGGTGTTCACCAGCAGCGGTTTGAATTTACGCGCCACGGCATAGGCGCGGGCTTCGCAGGTTTGCTGGTCGACGCCGTGATGCGCGTTGGCCGACAGCGCGCTGCCCTGACCGGTTTCGAAGTACATCAGGTTGTCGCCCACCGTGCCGCGCTTTTGCGACAGCCCCGCCTCGTGGCCCTCCTGGAGCACTGCAAGGTTGATTCCGAAGCTGGCGTTGGCCGCCTCGGTGCCGGCGATGGACTGAAACACCAGATCCAGCGGTGCGCCACGGTTGATCGCTTCGATGGACATGGTGACGTGGGTGAGGATGCAGCCCTGGGTCGGGATCTCGTAGCGCTGGATGATAGCGTCGAGCATCTTCAGCAGTTCGCAGATGCCGGCCGTGCTGTCGGTGGCCGGGTTGATGCCGATCACCGCATCGCCGTTGCCGTAGAGCAGACCGTCCACAATGCTCGCGGCAATGCCAGCGGCTTCGTCTGTGGGATGGTTGGGTTGCAGACGAGTGGACATGCGCCCGCGCAGGCCGATGGTGTTGCGGAAACGGCTGACCACACGGACTTTCTGCGCGACCAGAATCAGGTCTTGCACGCGCATGATCTTCGACACCGCGGCGACCATTTCTGGCGTTAGCCCCGGCGCCAGGGCTTTAAGCGCCGCCTCGTCGGCATCGTCGCCCAGTAACCAGTTACGGAAGTCGCCGACGGTCAGGTGGCTGACCGGGGCGAAGGCTTCTGCGTCGTGGCTGTCGATGATCAGGCGAGTGACTTCGTCCGTCTCGTAGGGAATCAGCGCTTCCTCGAGAAAGCGCTTGAGCGGGATCTGCGCCAGGCACATCTGCGCGGCAACCCGCTCGGCATCACTGCCCGCCGCGACTTCGGCGAGGTAGTCGCCGGAGCGCGCCGGGCTGGCCTTCGCCATAACATCGCGCAGGCAGTCGAACCGCCAGTTGGTGCCGCCTACGCTGTGCGCGTATCCCGTCATGCTCGTCTCCCATTGGCGGATCGTTGAAAATTACCTGCGTTGGCATTACTGCGTTGAAAGCAGCCTCGGTTGCGCGCCCAGTCGACATGCTCATTTCCAACATAAACTCGTACGCGAGCCCGGTCCGCTTTGTCGGCGTCCTGACTCGCGCCGCTCGCCCTTCCGTCTCCGTAGGGTGGGCCGGGCGGCGTTCCGTCAGCCCACCAATGAAGTGCACGGCTCGGTGGGCTGAAGCCCACCCTACTAGGCTGCTAGTTCAATGATGCTTCGGCATTTTCGATCGCCGCGAATTCCTCTTCCGGCGTGCCGGCTACCAGATGGTGCCGGCTGTACATCGCGAAATAGGCGATAAAGATTCCGTAGATGACCGCTGCGGCGATCACCACGCGCGGATCCACCAGGAAACCGGCGACGACGGCGATGCAGGCCAGCACCAATGCGATGCCGGACGTGACGATGCCACCGGGCGTTTTGTAGGGCCGAGGCATTTCCGGGCGCCGCAGGCGCAAGGCGATATGCGATGCCATCATCAGCACGTAGGAAATGGTCGCGCCGAACACCGCCACGAGAATCAGCAAGTCGCCCTGGCCGGTCAGCGAGAGCACGAAGCCGATGATGCCCGGTACCACCAGCGCCATCACCGGCGCCTTGTTCTTGTTGGTCAGCGACAGCTTGCGCGGCAGGTAGCCGGCACGCGACAGCGCGAAAATCTGCCGCGAGTAGGCGTAAATGATCGAGAAGAAGCTGGCAATCAGCCCGGCCAGGCCCACCAGATTGACGAAGCTGCTCATCCAGGTCGACGAGCCATAGGCGGTGGTCAGCGCTTCCACTAGCGGGTTGCCGGACTCGATAAGCGTGCTGGAGCCGGCGCCACCGGGGCCGACCAGCAAGATCAGCCCGGCGAAAGCCGCCAGAATCAGCATGGCGCCAATCAGCCCGCGGGGCATGTCGCGCTGCGGATTCTTGGTTTCCTCGGCCGCCAGCGGCACGCCCTCGACGGCGAGGAAAAACCAGATCGCGTAGGGAATCGCCGCCCAGATGCCGACGTAGCCGTAGGGCAGGAAGCTGCTGGCGCCCGCGGCAGTGGTCGGCGCGATGTCCAGCAGTTTATCGACGGAGAAGTGCGGCACCATCGCGACGATGAACACACCCAGCGCCAGCGCCGCCACGGCGGTGATGATGAACATCAGCTTCAACGCCTCACCGACGCCGAAGATGTGGATGCCGATGAAGATGATGTAGAACGCGAGGTAAATCGCCCAACCGCCGATGCCGAACAGCGACTCGCAATAGGCGCCGATGAACACGGCGATGGCGGCCGGAGCGATGGCGTATTCGATGAGGATCGCCGTGCCGGTGAGAAATCCACCGAGCGGGCCGAAGGCGCTGCGGGCGAAGCCATAACCGCCGCCTGCGGTCGGGATCATCGAGGACAGCTCGGCCAGCGAAAAGCACATGCACAGGTACATGGTCGCCATCAGCAGCGTGGCGATGAACAGCCCGCCCCAGCCGCCTTGGGCGAGGCCGAAGTTCCAGCCGGCATAGTCGCCGGAAATCACGTAGGCAACGCCGAGCCCGACCAGCAGCACCCAACCGGCGGCGCCTTTCTTCAGTTCGCGTTCCTTGAAATAGGTGCTGCCAACTGCTTCGAAATCGATGGCGTGTGTCGGGGGTGTCGCACTGCTGTGTTCGAGAGCCATGGGAATCATCCTCTGATGGGGTCGGGTACGGCAGGATCGTTAAAGCAAGCGCTGTGCCTTCGCAGAAGACCGCTGATTGCGGCGCACGACAGGCAGTGACGGAGACACAGGCGCACCAGCCCGACGCCGTTCGGCGCGGGCGGGCACTTTTTCAGAGCGTTGTGGGTGCTAGAAGAACCCCAGTGGATTGATGTCGTAGCTCACCAGCAGATTCTTGGTTTGCTGATAGTGGTCGAGGATCATCTTGTGAGTCTCGCGACCGACGCCGGACTTCTTGTAACCACCGAACGCCGCATGGGCGGGGTAAAGGTGGTAGCAGTTGGTCCACACGCGACCGGCCTTGATAGCCCGGCCCATGCGGTAAGCGCGGTTGATGTCGCGAGTCCAGACGCCCGCGCCGAGGCCGTATTCGGTGTCGTTGGCAATGGCCAAGGCCTCTTCCTCGTCCTTGAAGGTGGTGACGCCAATCACCGGCCCGAAGATTTCCTCCTGGAACACGCGCATTTTGTTGGTGCCCTTGAGCAGGGTCGGCTGGATGTAATAGCCCGTGGCCAGGCTGCCTTCCAGTTTCTCCACGCCGCCGCCGGCCAGCACTTCGGCGCCTTCCTGCTGGGCGATTTCCAGGTAGGACATGATCTTGTCGAACTGCTGCTGGCTGGCCTGGGCGCCAACCATGGTGTCGGTGTCTAGCGGGTCGCCGCGCTTGATCTGCGAGACCTTCTTCATCACCGCTTCCATGAACGGCCCGTAGATCGACTCCTGCACCAACGCCCGCGACGGGCAGGTGCAGACTTCGCCCTGGTTGAAGAAGCCCAGCACCAGCCCTTCGGCGGCTTTCTCGATGAAGGTCGGCTCGGCCTGCATGATGTCTTCGAAGTAGATGTTCGGCGACTTGCCGCCCAGCTCGACGGTGCTCGGGATGATGCTCTCGGCGGCGCGCTGCATGATGTGCGAGCCCACCGGAGTCGAGCCGGTAAAGGCGATCTTGGCGATGCGCTTGCTGCTGGCCAGCGCCTCGCCGGCTTCCTTGCCATAGCCTTGAACGATGTTCAGCACGCCGGGCGGCAGCAGGTCGCCCACCAGTTCCATCAGCACGGCGATGCCCAGCGGCGTCTGCTCCGCCGGCTTGAGTATCACGCAGTTGCCGGCGGCCAGTGCCGGGGCGAGTTTCCAGGCGGCCATCAGGATCGGAAAGTTCCACGGGATGATTTGTCCGACCACACCCAGCGGTTCGTGGAAGTGATAGGCGGCGGTGTGCTCGTCGATCTCGGCGCTGGTGCCTTCCTGAGCGCGGATGCAGCCGGCGAAATAACGGAAATGATCAGCGGCCAGCGGAATATCGGCGTTCAGGGTTTCACGCACCGCCTTGCCGTTGTCCCAGGTTTCGGTGACGGCGAGCATTTCGAGGTTCTGCTCGATGCGATCGGCGATCTTCAGCAGGATCAGTGACCGCGCTTGCACGCTGGTCTTGCCCCAGGCGTCGGCCGCGGCGTGGGCGGCGTCCAGCGCCTTCTCGATATCCGCTGCGTCGGAACGGGGGAATTCGGCGATGGGCTGGCCGTTAACCGGGGAGAGGTTGGTGAAGTACTGGCCGTTGACCGGTTCGACGAACTGGCCGCCGATGTAGTTGCCGTAACGGGATTTGAAGGAAACGACAGCGCCGTCGCTGCCGGGATGGGCGTAACGCATGGTGGGTCTCCGGGTCTTTTAATTGTGCTGGGACTACTGAGATTGAGCGTAGATCAACGCCCGTTCGTCGGTTGGCGAGGCGACGTGCGGTGGTGTCCGTGGCGGGGACTTCCAGCGGCATCGCTGTGCTAATCTGCCGCGCAGTTTTCGGTGCTGGCGATCACGGCTGAAGTCGTCTCTCATGTCTGCCGGCGCGGCTTTTTCAGAGGTCATTCATGCATATCCATATTCTCGGTATCTGCGGCACCTTTATGGGTTCGCTGGCCGTTCTCGCCAAGGAACTGGGCCATCGCGTTACCGGTTCCGACGCCAACGTCTACCCACCGATGAGCACGCAGCTCGAAGCCCAGGGCATCGAGTTGACCCAAGGGTACGAGCCGAGCCAGCTCGAACCGGCACCGGATCTGGTGGTGATCGGCAATGCGCTGTCGCGTGGCAACCCGGCGGTGGAGTACGTGCTGAACAAGGGACTACCCTATGTTTCGGGGCCCCAGTGGCTGGCCGATCACGTCCTGCAGGGCCGTTGGGTACTGGCCGCTGCCGGCACCCACGGCAAGACCACCACCAGCAGCATGCTGGCCTGGGTGCTGGAGCACGCCGGCATGAGCCCGGGCTTTCTCATCGGCGGGGTGCCGCAGAATTTCGGTATCTCGGCGCGCCTGGGCGGCACGCCGTTCTTCGTGGTCGAGGCGGATGAATATGACAGCGCCTTCTTCGACAAGCGCAGCAAGTTTGTCCATTACCGTCCGCGTACGGCGATCCTCAATAACCTCGAGTTCGACCACGCCGATATTTTTCCGGACCTAGCGGCTATCGAAAGGCAGTTCCACCATCTGGTGCGCACCGTGCCGAGCGAAGGGCTAGTCATCCATCCGCAATCCGAAGAAGCGCTCAAGCGCGTGATCGGCATGGGCTGCTGGACGCCGGTGCAGACCACCGGTGAGGGCGGCCAATGGCAGGCGAACCTGCTCAGTGCCGATGGTTCGCGCTTCGAGGTGATCTTCGACGGCGCCGTGCAAGGCGTGGTGGACTGGGAGCTGACCGGCCAGCACAACGTTAATAACGCGCTGGCCACGCTCGCCGCGGCGCGTCATGTCGGCGTGTTGCCGAAGCAGGGTGCCGAGGCGCTGAGCGAATTCCGCAGCGTCAAGCGGCGCATGGAGAAGGTTGCCGAGGTCAACGGCGTGACCATCTATGACGACTTCGCCCATCACCCGACCGCTATCGCGACCACGCTTGATGGTCTGCGCAAGCGTGTCGGCGATACGCCGATCATTGCCGTGATCGAGCCGCGTTCCAATTCCATGAAGCTCGGCGCCCACCGTGAGGGCCTGGCCGAGTCGGTAGTGCTGGCGGATCAGGCGATCTGGTACGCGCCGGCCAATCTCGGTTGGGATCTGGCGGCGACGGTCGCCGGCTCGCCGGTCGCGACCACGGTGTGTGATTCGCTGGAAGCGATCATCGCCAAGGTAAAGGCCGACGCCACGCCGGGCACACAGGTAGTGGTGATGAGCAATGGTGGCTTTGGTGGGTTGCACGGGAAATTGGCTGAGGCGCTGGCATAGGGTCTGATTGGTGGGCTGAAGCCCACCCTACGGGTATTCGGGCGGCTCCGGACCTGGTGATGCACAGAGCCGGGGTAGGGTGGGCTTCAGCCCACCAAAAAAACAACGCAATAGTGCGAGAAGAAACGAATGAGCGGCCCCGAACGCATCACCCTGGCCATGACCGGCGCCTCTGGCGCTCAATACGGCCTGCGCCTGCTGGATTGCCTGATCCAAGAAGACCGCGAGGTGCACTTCCTGATCTCCAAGGCTGCACAGCTGGTGATGGCCACCGAGACCGACGTCGTGCTGCCAGCCAAACCACAGGCGATGCAAGCGTTTCTCTCCGAATACACCGGCGCTGCGGTTGGACAGATCCGCGTGTTCGCCAAGGAAGACTGGATGGCGCCGCCGGCCTCCGGCTCCGGCGCGCCGACGGCCATGGTAGTGGTGCCGTGCTCGACCGGAACCCTTTCGGCGATTGCCACCGGCGCCTGCAACAACCTGATCGAGCGTGCCGCCGACGTTGCGCTAAAGGAGCGTCGCCAGCTGATCCTGGTGCCGCGCGAGGCGCCGTATTCGAGCATCCATCTGGAGAACATGCTCAAGCTGTCCAATCTCGGCGCGACCATCCTGCCGGCGTCGCCGGGCTTCTATCATCAACCGCAGACCATCGATGACCTGATCGACTTCGTTGTGGCGCGGATACTCAATCTGCTCAATATTCCGCAGGACATGCTGCCGCGTTGGGGCGAACACCATATCGTCAGTGACGACTGAGCTTCGCTTCGTAGGGCTGGTGAGCGCAGCAATGTTCATCAAGTGCTGCGAAGAACGAATTAAGGAGAGCGGCTGTGAAACGTTTAGCGATGCGACTCTGCTCGACGCTATTGACCGTCCTGCTGCTTTCCGGCTGCGCCACGGTGCGCACCCTCGATGCGGCCAAGCCCGGCGCACCGATCGTCTACTCCGGCACACGCCTGGACTGGTACAGCCTCAACGGCGGCTGCTGCCCGCTTGACCGTTTCGGTGCCCAGGCACCTAAGCATGCTGCACTCGATCTGCCAGCCAGCTTGCTACTCGACACACTCCTGCTGCCGTTCTCGCTTGCTGCCGTGCTCGGGTTGGGCCTGAACGTGCAGGGCGGTCTCTAGTTCTTCAGCCTGAACCATACGTCTGCCGCCCCGCATTAGCTGTTCGCTTCCGTACCGATAAGAAACGGTTATCGCTAGATCAGTGGCTGTCATTAGGCAGCACGCATGGCGGTTCTTAGAGTGGTGACATGCAGGGGCCACCTTGGCCACCACGAAGAACAAGAAAAGCGAGGGAAGACGATGAGGTCTGGCCTGATCGCGAGCCGTGAGCGGAGCATTCAAGCGTCCGCCAGTTATCATTCATATGATCTGATCCGAGACGAGTCTGTTTCGCGCGCGTCTATGCGCGCCGGTCGGTTGCGTCTGGTTAAGCTCTGCAAAGCGCGTCCCTGCCGCTCTATAGCCTTAGTTATGCAGCGTATGCCGGAGCGGATTTCCATCGTTCTCGCGGCGCCGATGACATCGTTCGGGCGAATTCGATACGAAACTGGCCGGGTAAATTTGACAGCCAATCATATGATGATAGGGTTCAGTAGAACCAATGGCAGCCGAGCGGAGGCTCGCATGTCGAACAACTATCACAGCGCAACGGTTGAATGGCTGGGTTCTTGGATCGCGTCGGGCAAGGTTCAGCCTGGTGAGGCGCTGAAGGTCGAAGCCGGCCTTTGCGAGGAACTGGGTGTCAGCCGTACCGTGATCCGCGAGGCGATCAAGACGCTGGTGGCCAAGGGCATGCTCGACGTCGGCCCGAAGGTCGGTACGCGGGTGACCCCGGTGCGCTCCTGGAATCTCTTTGACGTACAGGTCGTAGGCTGGCTAGCCGAAAACGGCCTGCCGGAAAGCTTCGTGATGGACCTGCTCGATCTGCGCCGGACCATCGAGCCGACCGCCGTGCGCTGGGCCTGCGAGCGCGCCACGCCGCAGCAGATCGCCGAAATCCAGGCTGCCTATCAGGCGCTTGCTGCTTCCCTGGGCGACAAGGACGAATACAACCGCGCCGACAAGCTGTTCCATGAAGCGGTGCTCGCGGCCAGCCACAACCAGTTCATCGAGCGCATGGTGCCGGCGCTGGGCGCCTTGCTGGCGGTGTCCTTCGAAGTGTCATCAACGGTCCCCGATGAACTTGGGCTGACCCTGCCTCTGCACAAGGAAATTGCCGACGCCATCGCCACCCGCGATGCCGCTCGCGGCGTCTGGGCGTGCATGACGCTGATCGAGCGCGCCGCCCTGACCATTTCACGTCATTACCCGGAGCTGGTCGTATTACGCGGCGAGCAGACAGCGCCATAACAATAATCGCGGAGCGCGACCATGCAATGGCTGCCCATCTCGCAACAACGTTACAGCCTGGCCGAGGGCCCTTTCTGGGATACCGAGGGTCAGACGCTCTACTGGGCCGACATCGTCGGTCGAATGGCCTGTCGGCTGAGCCCCGACGGCTACCGGCAATGGCAGCTGGCCGAGCCGGTATCGGCCTTCATTCCCTGCAATCGTGGCGATGCGCTGGTGACCCTGACCAGCGGCGTCTACCGCCTCGATCTCGCCTCCGCTGAGGCTGAACCCGTTCTCGAACGGTTCTGCGTTGCTGACGCCACGCCTGGCAACCGGGCCAACGAGGCGCGCTGCGACGCCCAGGGGCGGCTCTGGCTGGGCACCATGCAGAACAACATCGCCGAAAACGGTGGTGACCTGCCGATTACGCGGCGCTCCGGTGGGCTGTTTCGGGTCGACCCGGACGGCTCGGTGACGCAGCTGCTCAGTGATTTGGGCATCGTCAATACGTTGCTGTGGAGCGAGGCGGGCGACCGAGTCATCTGTGGCGATACGCTGGATGAATCGCTGTACGTCCACCGTGTCGCCGACGATGGGAGGCTGGTCGACCGTCACGCCTGGGCTGGCCCGCATCCCCGTGGCGCGCCTGACGGTTCGGCGATGGATGCCCAGGGCTACGTCTGGAATGCGCGCTGGGGCGGGCATTGCCTGCTGCGTTTCGCGCCCGACGGCTGCCTGGATCGCATCATCGAACTGCCCCTCAGCCATCCCACCAGCTGCGTATTCGGCGGGCCGAACCTGACCCATTTGTACGTCACCTCGGCCACGCCAGGCGAGATGGCGAACGAGCTGGACGGTGCCGTGCTGATGGCCGATGTCGGCATCTCCGGTAGGCCCTGCACACGCTTCGCGGGTTGACCCGTTAATCCGGCCGCGGCGCGGCCCTCTATTTGCTCAGGAGTTGTTTAAATGGTCTCACCGCTCACATTGCCACCGACACCCGAACCCCCACGCGGCGAACGCCTGAAGGGCAAGGTCGTGGTCGTCACCGGCGGCGCCCAGGGCATCGGCGAGGCCATCGTGGCCTGCTTCCAAGCGCAGCAGGCCAAGGTTGTCATCGGTGACATCCAGGACGAAAAGGCCGAGCGGGTCGCCGCTGGCTGGCGCGAGCGGGGCGGTGAAGTGCGTGCGCTGAAAACGGACGTCACCAAGCCTGCCGAGCTGGAAGCGCTGGTCGGCCTGGCGCTCGAGCATTACGGCCAGGTCGATGTGCTGGTCAACTGCGCCGGCGTCAACGTATTTCGCGATCCGCTGGAAATGACCGAGGAAGACTGGCGGCGCTGCTTCGCCATCGACCTTGACGGCGTCTGGTTCGGTTGCAAGGCCGCGTTGCCGCATATGGTGCAGCGCGGCGTCGGCAACATCATCAACATCGCTTCGGTGCATTCGACCAACATCATTCCCGGCTGCTTTCCCTATCCAGTCGCCAAGCACGGCCTGCTCGGGCTGACCCGCGCGCTGGGCATCGAATATGCGCCCAAGGGCATTCGCGTGAATGCCATCGCGCCGGGCTACATCGAGACGCAACTCAACGTCGATTACTGGAACGATTTCGCCGACCCGCATGCCGAGCGCCAGCGCGCCTTCGATATGCACCCGCCGCGGCGCATCGGCCAGCCGATCGAGGTGGCGATGACGGCGCTGTTTCTCGCCACCGACGAGGCGCCGTTCATCAATGCCGCCTGCATCACCATCGATGGCGGCCGTTCGGTGCTGTACCACGATTGAGTGCGACGAGGTTTCGATTCAAAAGGGCCGCACGCGGCCCTGCGGCAAGCCGCCAGCAAAGCATTCGGTGGTGACGTATCAGGGTGGTAAACCCTGACGAGTCAACAAAAGCTATTCAATAAGAACAATGGAGGTAGCTATGTTCCGGTCTTTCGGAATCCGTTCGCTTTGCTGTGCCGCGCTGACTGTCGGCGCGATGAGTTTTGCCGGTGCAACCCTGGCCCAAGAAGAGGTCAAGATCGGCTTTCTAGTCAAACAGCCCGAGGAGCCTTGGTTCCAGACTGAGTGGGCGTTCGCCGAGAAGGCCGCTAAGGAGCACGGTTTCACCCTGCTCAAGATTGCCGTGCCGGACGGCGAGAAAACCCTCTCTGCCATCGACAGCCTGGCGGCCAACGGCGCCAAGGGCTTCGTCATCTGCCCGCCGGATGTTGCGCTCGGCCCGGCGATCGTCGCCAAATCCAAGTTCAACGATCTCAAGGTCATGGCCGTCGACGATCGCTTCGTCGATGCCAAGGGCCAGTTCATGGAAGACGTGCCGTACCTCGGCATGGCTGCGTTCGAAGTCGGCCAGAAGCAGGGCGCGGCGATGGCCGAAGAAGCCAAGAAGCGTGGTTGGGACTGGAGCGAGACGTACGCGGTGATCAACACCTACAACGAGCTCGACACCGGCAAGAAACGCACCGACGGCTCGGTGGATTCACTGAAGAAGGCCGGCTTTCCCGAAGACCACATCCTCTATACCCCGCAGAAAACGCTCGATGTTCCGGGAAGCATGAACGCCACCACCTCGGCGCTGGTGAAACTGCCGCGCGGCGCGAAGAACCTGATCATCGGCGGCATGAACGACAACACGGTGCTGGGCGGTGTGCGCGCTACCGAAAGCGCCGGCTTCAGCGCCGAGAACGTGATCGGTATCGGCATCAACGGCACCGACGCGATCGGCGAGCTGAAGAAGGACAACAGCGGCTTCTACGGCTCGATGCTGCCCAGCCCGCACATCGAAGGCTACGAAACCGCGCGGATGATGTACGAGTGGGTGACCACTGGCAAAGAGCCGCCCAAGTACACCGCGATGGACGAAGTCACCCTGATCACCCGCGAGAACTTCCAGGAAGAACTGGAAAAGATCGGCCTCTGGAAATAAGCCGGTTCATTCGTGGGAGGCCTGTTGCCAGGCCGATTTCAGCATCGAACTCGCCCGGTCTTTCGGGCGAGGGTGGAGACGCTCCATGCTTCAACAAGTCAAAGCGGGCGACAGCCTGCGATTCAATGGCATCGGCAAGAACTTCCCAGGCGTGAGTGCATTGTCGGAGATCAGCTTCGTGGCTCGACCCGGCACCGTGCACGCCCTGATGGGGGAGAACGGTGCCGGCAAGTCCACGCTGCTGAAGATTCTGGGCGGCGCCTACCAGCCGAGCAGCGGCGACCTGCAGATCGGCGAGCGCAGCCTGGCATTCAAGTCAGCCGGTGAGAGCATCGCCAGCGGCGTCGCGGTGATCCATCAGGAGCTGCACCTGGTACCGGAAATGAGCGTGGCCGAAAACCTGATGCTCGGGCACATGCCGTCGCGCTTCGGGCTGGTCAACCGTCGCGCGATGCAGCGTCAGGCGCGTGAACTGCTCAAGGGGCTGGCGGATGAGATCGATCCGACCGCACGTCTGGGTAGTCTGTCACTGGGGCAACGCCAGCTGGTGGAAATCGCCAAAGCGATGTCCCGTAACGCTCATGTGATCGCTTTCGACGAGCCCACCAGCAGCCTGTCCGCGCGGGAAATCGAGCGGCTGATGGCAATCATCGGTCGGTTGCGGGACGAGGGGCGGGTGGTGCTCTACGTCTCGCACCGGATGGAAGAGATCTTCCGCATTTGCGACGCGGTCACGGTGTTCAAGGACGGCCGCTTCGTCTGCACCTTCGACGACATGAGCGAGCTGACTCACGACGCGCTGGTGACCTGCATGGTTGGCCGCGATATCCAGGACATCTACAACTACCGGCCCCGCGAGCAGCAAGGCGAGGCCCTGCGCGTCGAAGGCCTGCTTGGCCACGGTTTGCAGGAGCCGGTGAGTTTCTCAGTCAGCCGTGGCGAGGTGCTCGGCTTCTTCGGTTTGGTCGGCGCCGGGCGTACCGAACTGCTGCGTCTGCTAGCCGGACTGGCTCCGCACAAGGCGGGAACGGTGCAGCTCGATGGCCAGCCGGTGAAGTTGAAATCCGCGCGCGACGCCATCGCGTCGGGAATCCTGCTCTGCCCCGAGGACCGCAAGAAAGAAGGCATCGTGCCGCTGGGCAGCGTGGCGGAGAACATCAACATCGGCGCGCGCGGCCGCAATGCCCGCTTGGGCTGCCTGGTACAGGGCCGCTGGGAACGCGAAAACGCCGACCGGCAGATCCGTGCGCTGAACATCAAGACGCCTTCGCCCGATCAGCAGATCGTTTATCTCTCGGGCGGCAACCAGCAAAAGGTGATCCTGGGTCGCTGGCTGTCGATGCCAATGAAGGTGCTGCTGCTCGACGAGCCCACCCGTGGCATCGACATCGGCGCCAAGGCCGAGATCTACCAGATCATCCATGACCTCGCGGCGAGCGGCATCGCGGTGATCGTCGTCTCCAGCGATCTGATGGAGGTCATCGGCATCTCCGACCGCATTCTGGTCATGAGCGAGGGCGCGATCACCGGAGAGGTCGCCCGCGATCAGGCTGAAGAATCGCGCCTGCTGCAACTGGCACTCCCGCGTTCGCGCGGCTGAACAACAATGATGAGGTGCTTTATGTCTGCTCAACAAAACGCTCTGTCCGCGCCGCGGCAGGGTCTCAACATGCGCCGCTTTCTCGATGACTGGGTCATGGTGCTGGCCGCGCTCGGCATCTTCGTACTGTCGGCGATCTTCATCGATAATTTTCTATCGCCATTGAATATGCGTGGCCTCGGTCTCGCCATATCCACTGTCGGCATCGCGGCCTGCACCATGCTGTTCTGCTTGGCGTCCGGCCACTTCGACCTGTCGGTCGGCTCGGTGATCGCCTGCGCCGGCGTGGTGGCAGCGGTGGTGATGCGCGACACCGAAAGCGTGTTCCTCGGTGTCTCGGCAGCGTTGGCGATGGGCCTGGTGGTCGGGCTGATCAACGGCATCGTGATCGCTAAGCTGCGCATCAACGCACTGATTGCGACGTTGGCGACCATGCAGATTGTGCGCGGGCTGGCCTACATCTTTTCCGATGGCAAGGCCGTGGGGGTGATGCAGGAGGAATTCTTCCTGTTCGGTAACGGCGGGCTGTTCGGCGTACCGGTGCCCATCCTGATCACCATCCTCTGCTTCGTCTTCTTCGGTTGGCTGCTCAACTACACCACCTACGGCCGCAACACCATGGCCATCGGCGGCAACGAAGAGGCGGCTCGGCTGGCTGGGGTCAATGTCGACCGCACCAAGATCATCATCTTCGCCGTGCACGGATTGATCGGTGCGCTGGCCGGCGTGGTGCTGGCGTCGCGGATGACCTCGGGGCAGCCGATGATCGGCCAGGGCTTCGAGCTGACCGTGATCTCCGCCTGCGTGCTCGGTGGCGTCTCGCTCAGCGGCGGCATCGGCATGATTCGCCATGTGATCGCGGGGGTGTTGATTCTGGCCATCATCGAGAATGCGATGAACCTGAAAAACATCGACACCTTCTACCAGTACGTCATCCGCGGCACGATTCTGCTGCTGGCGGTGATCATCGATCGGCTGAAGCAGCGCTGATCCCAATCGCGCCGATGGCGGCGCGCTGGAGAATCCGTGAAGACACATCTGATCGCGCTGGACTGGGGCACCAGTTCACTGAGTGCCTATCGGCTCGGTGCGGCCGGCGAAACGTTGGAAGAGCGCAGCCTGCCGCTGGGCATCATGCAGCTCGATGGCAGCGAGGCCGGCTTTGAAAGCGCGCTGGAACAGGCCTGCGGCGATTGGCAGGCGGCCGGTCCCGAGGTCCCGATAATCGCCTGCGGCATGATCGGCAGTGCCCAGGGTTGGCGCGAAGCGACCTATGTCGAGGCGCCGCTTGGTGTCGGAGAATTGGGTTCGGCGTTGTTGCCGATCAAGCGACCGCGCGGCATGCCGCTGTGGCTGGTGCCCGGCGTGATTCAGCGCGGCACGCTGCCCAACGTGATGCGTGGCGAGGAGACCCAGGTGTTCGGTCTGCTCGACGGCGATGCCGATCACGCTGCGCCATTGCTGATTGGCTTGCCGGGCAGTCACAGCAAATGGGTCACGATGGAAGGCGGCCGGCTCCGCCATTTCCAGACCTTCATGACCGGTGAGGTTTATCAGGCGCTGCTCGGCCACACCATTCTCGGACGCACGGCGGTTGCCAATGACGCCTTCAATGCCGCCGCGTTCGAGCGCGGTCTTTGCGTGGCCAGATTGCACGAGGGGCAGGGCGGCCCGCTGGCCACCATTTTCAGCAGCCGCACGCTGGTGCTGACTGGCGAACTCAGCGGCACGGCCCAGGCCGACTATCTGTCCGGGCTGCTGATCGGCCACGAGCTGGCCGCCATGACATCAACGCTGCAGGTGCTGCCGTTGCAGCCCATCGTCCTCATCGGTAATTCGACCCTGTGCGCCCGTTACCTGTGGGCGCTGGAATATTGCGGCTTCGAGTCGCTGCGCTTCGCACCCGAGGCGACGGCCGCCGGGCTCTGGAAAATCGCCGAAGGGGCTGGTCTGGTCGCTGCCGAGGCAGCAGGAGAGCCGCATGTTCGACACCACGCTGGCCATTAACGGGCTGACCGCAACCTTAGAGACTGCCGAATGAAGATAACTCGCCTCACCACACTGGTCGTGCCGCCACGCTGGCTGTTCCTCAAGATCGAAACCGATGAAGGCGTCACCGGCTGGGGCGAGCCTGTCGTCGAAGGCCGCGCGCATAGTGTCGCCGCGGCGGTGGAAGAGCTGGCCGACTACCTCATCGGCCGCGACCCGCGCAACGTCGAAGACCTCTGGACGGTGATGTACCGCGGCGGCTTCTATCGCGGCGGGCCCATCCTCATGAGCGCCATTGCCGGCATCGATCAAGCGCTGTGGGACATCAAGGGCAAGGCATTGGGTGTCTCGGTCAGCGAGTTGCTGGGTGGTCGGGTGCGCGAGCGCATCCGCGTGTATTCCTGGATCGGCGGTGATCGCCCAGCCGACACCGCCAACGCCGCCCGCGATGCAGTGGCGCGCGGCTTCACGGCGGTGAAAATGAACGCCAGCGAGGAGCTGCAGTTCGTCGACAGCCACGCCAAGGTCGATGCGGTGCTGGCGAATATGGCCGCGGTGCGCGATGCGGTGGGCAAGAACATCGGTATTGGCGTTGATTTTCACGGCCGTGTGCACAAGCCCATGGCGAAGATTCTGATCAAGGAACTCGAGCCGTATCGGCCGATGTTCATCGAGGAGCCGGTGCTCAGCGATAACTACGAGGCGCTCAAGGAGCTGGCGCCGCTGTCCTGCGCACCGATTGCCTTAGGCGAGCGGCTGTACTCGCGCTGGGATTTCAAACGCATCCTCGCCGAGGGCTACGTCGACATCATTCAACCAGACACCTCTCACGCTGGCGGCATCACCGAGACGCGCAAGATCGCCAGCATGGCCGAGGCCTACGACGTCGCGCTGGCGTTACATTGTCCGCTGGGGCCGATCGCGCTAGCTGCCTGCTTGCAACTGGATGGCGTCTGTTACAACGCGTTCATTCAAGAGCAGAGCCTGGGTATTCATTACAACCAGGGCAACGACCTGCTCGACTACATCAGCAATCGGCAGGTGTTCGATTATGAGGATGGCTTCGTTGCGATTCCGAACGGGCCGGGCCTGGGCATTGAGGTCAACGAGGCCTATGTGCTGGAGCAGGCGCGCATCGGTCATCGCTGGCGCAACCCGATCTGGCGTCACGCCGACGGCAGCGTGGCGGAGTGGTAGGGCTGCGATTGGGCGGCCGGCGCGTTCCGCTTTAGCCCAGCGCGTCGCGCCGGAGCCGGTGGGCTGAAGCCCACCCTACGATACTCAGGAGTGGCGCACGTACCAGCGCGGGGAATGCAAAAAAAATTGTAGGGTGGGCTTTAGCCCACCAGAAAAACGGCCGCGAACTCGTAACCGTTGAGGTGGGCGGCCGGAACCAGGCAAAAGGCCCCATGTGGGGCCTTCCGCATCAGGGCTTGGGAAATTTATAGATAGTGGTCTGGGTATAGGTCTCGCCCGGGTCGAGGCGGGTACTTGGAAAGTTCGGCTGATTGGGCGAGTCCGGGTAGTGCTGCGTTTCGAGGGTAAAGGCGCTCCAGTGCGGGTACGCCTTACCACCTTTTCCGTGGATGCTGCCGTCGAGGAAGTTGCCGGTATAGAGCTGGACGCCGGGCTCGGTGGTGTACATCAGCAGCCGCCGACCGGACTCGGGATCTAGCACTTCGGCGGCCAGCTTGCTCAGGTCTCCATCGGTATCCAGCACCCAGTTGAAATCGAAGCCGCCGGCCTTGGGTTCGGCGAATTTCAGTTGTTGGTGATCATCTTTGATATGTGCGCCAAAGCTGGTCGGCCGGAGGAAATCCATCGGCGTGCCCTTGACCTCAGCCAGCTCGCCGGTGGGGATCAGCTTCTTGGTCACCGGCGTATAGCGCGACGCGTGAAGCGTGGCGACCTGATCGAGCACACTCGGGCTGCCGGCCCCGGCGAGATTGAAGTAGCTGTGGTTGGTCAGGTTGAGCGCTGTGGGTTTATCGGTGGTGGCGCTGTACTGGATGCGCAGCTCGTTGTCTTCGTTGAGGCTGTAGGTCACGTGAGTGGTCATGGTGCCGGGAAAGCCCATCTCACCGTCGGGAGATACATAGCTCAGCTCGACACCGACCCAGCCGTCTTCATCGGCGGGTTTGGCCTTCCAGACCCGCTTATCGAATCCCTGCGGCCCGCCGTGCAGTGCATTGCTGCCATCGTTCTGCGGGATCTGGTACGTCGTGCCGTCGAGTTCGAAGCGGCCATCGGCGATGCGGTTGCCGAAGCGCCCAATGGTGGCGCCGAAATAGACATTACCGTTCTTGATGTACCCGTCGACGTCATCGAAGCCGAGCACGATGTCCTCGAGCTTGCCGTTCTTGTCCGGTACCAGCAGCGATTGCAGCACGCCGCCATAGGTGATCACGACCGCCTCCACCCCCTGGCTGTTCTTCAGGGTGTATTTTTCGATGGGCGTGCCGTCCGGCATCTTGCCGAAGCTGCCGTGCTGGTTGGACAGGCCTGCGGCCTGGGCGCCGAATGTGCTGATCATAAGAGCGAGGGCAATTCCGTTGAGTAACAGTCTGTGTTGCATGGCTTCACCTGACATTGTTGTTGTTTTCTGCGTGAACGCACGTCGCCAGGGCTGTATGGATGCAGGGCGGCGCTGCGCCGGCTGAAGCCTAGACAGCCGAGCCATTCCCTCCCAATACGAATTCAGGTGTTTGTCATACGCAAAACGATATGCCTGCAGTGCTGATAGCCGGGGCGGTCAGCTGTTCTGGCGGGCTTCATGTTGTGCGAGCGCCCAGTGCACATGCTCGCGCACCAGCTCCGAGGGGTCGTCGCGACGCGCCTGGAGCGCTTCCAGCACGGGAATGCTGGACGGGGCGTTGCCCAGCCCGACCGCCAGGTTGCGCAACCAGTTCTGATAACCCGTCCGACGCAGCGGCGAGCCTTCGGTACGGCTGAGGAATTCGTCTTCGGTCCAGCGAAACAGGCTCGCTAGTTCGGCATTGTCCAGGCTATGGCGCGGCTGGAAGTCGCTCTGCTCGGTCGGCCGGGCGAAGCGATTCCAGGGGCAGACGATCTGGCAGTCATCGCAGCCGAATACGCGGTTGCCAATTTTCGACCGCAGCTCGACGGGGATCGGGCCTTTCAGCTCGATGGTGAGGTAGGAAATGCAGCGCCGCGCATCCAGCACGCGTTCACCGACGAAAGCCTCCGTCGGGCAGATGTCCAGACAGGCACGGCAACTGCCGCAATGATCCCGCGCGGTAGGCTCGTCGACCGGCAGGGCGATATCGACGAAAAGTTCGCCAAGAAAGAACCAGCTGCCAGCCTTGCGGTTGAGCACCAGGGTGTTCTTGCCGATCCAGCCGAGGCCGGCCTGCTGCGCCACGGCCTTTTCCAGTACCGGTGCGCTGTCGACGAACGCACGAAAGCCGAAGGGGCCGATCACTTGCTGAATGCGCTCGGCCAGATGTTGCAGGCGCTTGCGGATCAGCTTGTGATAGTCACGGCCCAGCGCGTAGCGGGACACATAGGCCTTTTCGGGATGCGCCAGTTGCTCGGTCATGCGTGTGTCGCCCGGCAGATAGTCCATGCGCAGCGAGATGACCCGCAGCGTGCCAGGAACCAGCTGATCCGGATGGGAACGTTTGCTGCCATGGGCAGCCATATAGTCCATCTCGCCGTGATAACCGGCTTCTAGCCAGCGCTCGAGGTGCGCTTCGTGCTCAGCCAGATCGACACCGGTAATGCCGACTTGCTGGAAGCCGAGCTCACGGCCCCATTCCTTGATGGACTGGGCGAGGGCAGCGGGGTCGGGAGCGTTGCTGGACATTGAATCGGATCTTCGAGAATTCGCGGCGTGCGGCGTCGTTTGTGCGGTGCGCCCGCGGAAGTTTCTAGTTTGCTGCCGTCGAACCTTGCGCGGTCGCCATGAGGCTGGATGCGCCGCGGGCGGCACGGCGGTCGCATGCGTATAATTCTGCCAGATATTCGCTCGGGTGATTCATGTCTCAGACCACCGATACTCTGCCTACCTCTTTATATTCCGCGGCTCAGGTGCGCGAGCTCGATACCCGTCTGATCGCTGCTGGAACGCCTGGTTTCGAGTTGATGCAGCGCGCGGCTCACGCTTCTTGGCGCGCGCTGCGCAAGCGCTGGCCTGATGAAGAGCCAATCACGGTATTGGCGGGGCGCGGCAATAATGCCGGTGACGGCTACCTGATAGCGGCGTTGGCGCAGCGTGCCGGTCGTCGGGTCGAGGTGTTTGCGATCGGTGACCCGCAGCAATTACAGGGCGACGCTGCGCAAGCCTTCGCTGAGGCGCAGAGCGCCGGAGTGGCCATTCGGCAATGGACGCAGGAAGCAAGGTTGCGGGGCGTATTGGTCGATGCGCTGCTGGGCACGGGTATCTCTGGCGATGTCCGAGAGCCTTATGCGGCTGCGATCCACTCGATCAATGAAAGTACCCTGCCGGTATTGGCGGTCGATTTGCCGTCTGGCCTGTGCGCCGATACCGGCCGCGTGCTCGGACAAGCGGTGCGCGCCGACCTGACGGTGTCTTTCATCGGTCTCAAGGTCGGTCTATTTACGGGTGAGGGGCCGGATCGGGTGGGTGCTTTGGTTTTCGACGATCTGCAAGCCGATGCGGTGGTAGTCGAGCAGATCGAGCCTTCGGCAGTGCGCTTGTCCAAAGCGAATCTGCCGGTGCTCGCGCCCCGCTCTCCGACTGCTCATAAAGGCAGCTTTGGTCAGGTACTGGTGATCGGTGGAGACCTCGGTACGGGCGGCGCCGCACTGCTGTCTGCCGAAGCTGCGTTGCGCTGCGGGGCTGGCATGGTGACCCTGGCGACACGCCCCGAGCACGTCACCGCCGCGCTGGTGCGGCGCCCGGAAATCATGTGCAGCGGTGTCGAATCCACATATGCGCTGACAGCGCTGACCCAGCGCGCCGATGT
This sequence comes from Stutzerimonas sp. VN223-3, assembly GCF_045999685.1. Classification (NCBI taxonomy): domain Bacteria; kingdom Pseudomonadati; phylum Pseudomonadota; class Gammaproteobacteria; order Pseudomonadales; family Pseudomonadaceae; genus Stutzerimonas; species Stutzerimonas sp. VN223-3. The sequence continues at coordinate 1,292,788 of NZ_RBEC01000002.1, forward strand.
GCTGGTAATCGGACCTGGCCTGGGGCAGGCCCCGTGGGGGCGCAGTTTGCTGTCGTTGGCCCCTCAGTGTCGCGTACCTCAGGTGTGGGACGCCGATGCGCTGAATTTACTGGCAGCCGGTGCGGTCGAGCTGCCGAGCGATTGCCTGTTGACGCCACATCCCGGCGAGGCCGCGCGACTGCTGGATATTTCGGTAGCCGAGGTCCAGGCCGATCGACCCGCCGCTGCGCGCGCCCTGGCTGTTCGTTTCGATTGTGCCGTGCTGCTCAAGGGCGCCGGAACCCTGATCGCCGACCGCGATGGCCGACTGGCGCTATGTGATCGCGGACACCCGGCGATGGCCAGCGCTGGCCTCGGCGATGTGCTGGCTGGTGTCGGTGGCGCATTGCTTGCGCAGGGACTGGCGCCGTTCGAAGCGGCTTGTCTCTCCGTCTGGTTGCATGCTGCGGCGGGCGAACGTCTGGGTGTGCAAGGTCGAGGACTTGCTGCAGCCGATCTGATCCCAGCTGTCCGCCAATTGCTCGAGGAACAATCGCCATGTCGGAAGTGACGCTGTTTGCAGCAGATGAAGAGGCGATGCTGGCGCTCGGTGCGCGCATCGCTGAGGCGACCGCTGGTCGGGGCGTGATCTACCTGCACGGTGATCTAGGGGCGGGCAAAACCACATTATCGCGCGGGCTGATCCGCGGTTTCGGCCACGAGGGCAAGGTCAAGAGTCCGACTTTTACCCTGGTCGAGCCATACGAGACGCCGCACGCGCGCGTCTTTCATTTCGATCTGTACCGGCTCGTCGATCCGGAAGAACTGGAATTTCTAGGCATTCGCGACTATTTCGAAGGAGACGCCCTGTGCCTGGTAGAGTGGCCGGAACGTGGCGCCGGTATTTTGCCAAAGGCCGACCTGGACATTACCATTACGCCGCACGGGGCCGGTCGTACGCTGCGTTTGACGCCACGGGGCAAGCGCGGTGAAGGCTGGTGTTCCGCCCTGACCATTAGTAATCAATGAAAAACATGGGGTTGGGTATGCGCATGCGCGCGCTGGTAAGTGGTTTGGCATTAATGCTCGCGGCCGTACAGGTCCTGGCTGCTTCCGACGTGCAAAGCGTGCGTCTGTGGCGAGCGCCGGATAATACGCGGCTGGTATTCGATCTCTCCGGCCCGGTACAGCACAAGGTTTTCACCTTGACGTCACCGGATCGCATCGTCATCGATGTAGATGGCGGCAACCTGCCGAAGCCGTTCGAACAATTACCGCTAAAGAACACGCCCATTTCTGGCCTGCGGGCGGCGAAGTTCGACGCCGATACGCTGCGCGTGGTCATTGATCTTTCCGCGCAGGTCACCCCCAAAAGCTTCACGCTGACGCCCAACCAGCAATATGGGCACCGCCTCGTGGTCGATTTGTACGATGACGAAGCCGATGCTTCGGCGGCCACCGCCAATGTTCCAGCCACGACTACTCCGAGCACCCCCGCTACGCCAGTTTCGCCGACCCTCCCTTCGTTGAAGCTGCCGCCGTTGCCAACGAGCAAGCGTGACATCGTCATCGCCATCGATGCTGGCCATGGTGGCGAAGACCCTGGTGCGATCGGGCCGGGCAAGGTCTATGAGAAGGGTGTGGTGTTGCAGATAGCCAAGGAACTGCAGCGACAGATCAATACTGAAAAAGGCTTCCGCGCCGAGCTGGTGCGCACCGGTGATTACTTCATCCCTCTGCGTAAGCGTACCGAGATCGCGCGGAAGAAAGGCGCCGACCTTTTCGTTTCGATACACGCCGACGCCGCGCCGCGCTCGGCCGCCTATGGGGCGTCCGTGTTCGCGCTGTCGGACCGTGGCGCTACATCGGAAACCGCACGTTGGCTGGCCGACAGCGAGAACCGTTCGGACTTGATCGGCGGCGCGGGCAACGTCAGCCTCGACGACAAGGACCAGATGCTCGCTGGCGTGTTGTTGGATTTGTCGATGACCGCATCGCTGTCCTCCAGCCTCAACGTTGGGCAGAAGGTGCTGAGTAATATGGGCCGCATTACGCCGCTGCACAAACGCAGGGTGGAGCAGGCGGGGTTCATGGTGTTGAAATCGCCGGATATTCCATCGATTCTCGTGGAAACTGGTTTCATCTCTAATCCGTCCGAGGCGCGCAAGCTGCAGACCGCTTCTCATCAGCAGTCGCTGGCGCGCTCGATTCACAGCGGCGTGCGGCAGTTCTTCCATGAAAATCCGCCGCCAGGCACTTATGTAGCCTGGATGCGTGACTCCGGAAAAATCGCTAGTGGCCCGCGCGAGCATGTGGTGCGTTCCGGCGAAAGCCTGGCGTTACTTGCAGAGCGCTATCAGATCAGTCTGCCGGCGTTGCGCAACGCCAATAGCCTGAAGAGCGACCTGATCAAGGTCGGCCAGACGCTGAATATTCCTGCGACCACATTGGCGTCGCAGCCATGACCGAAGCTGCCCGCATCCAGCTGCTGAGCCCGCGGCTGGCGAATCAGATTGCGGCCGGGGAAGTAGTCGAGCGGCCTGCTTCGGTGATCAAGGAACTGCTGGAAAACAGCCTGGATTCGGGCGCCACGCGAATTGAGATAGATGTCGAGCAGGGTGGCGTGAAACTGCTGCGCGTGCGTGACGATGGTTGCGGTATTCCGGCAGATGATTTGCCGCTTGCCTTGGCTCGGCACGCCACCAGCAAAATCCGTGATCTGGAAGATCTTGAGCGTGTGATGAGCCTGGGCTTCCGCGGCGAGGCCCTGGCGTCGATCAGTTCGGTATCGCGCCTGACGTTGACCTCGCGCACCGCCGATGCCGCCGAGGCCTGGCAGGTGGAAACCGAGGGTCGCGATATGGAGGCGCGTGTTCAACCGGCGGCACACCCGGTCGGCAGTTCGGTCGAGGTTCGCGATCTGTTCTTCAACACGCCGGCGCGCCGTAAATTTTTGCGTACCGAGAAGACGGAATTCGATCATCTGCAGGAAGTTATCAAGCGTCTGGCTCTGGCGCGTTTCGATGTGGCTTTTCATCTGCGTCACAACGGCAAGGTTGTGTTGGCGCTGCATCAGGCCTGTGATGCCGCCTCCCGGGCGCGGCGCGTAGCTTCGGTGTGCGGGCCTGCCTTTCTCGAGCAGGCGCTGCCGGTCGAGATAGAGCGCAACGGCCTGCATCTCTGGGGCTGGGTTGGTTTGCCGACATTTTCCCGCAGTCAGGCAGATCTACAGTATTTCTACGTGAACGGGCGGATGGTGCGCGACAAGCTGGTCGCCCATGCGGTGCGCCAGGCTTACCGCGACGTGTTGTTCAACGGTCGCCATCCGACCTTCGTGTTATTCCTCGATGTGGATCCATCGGTGGTCGACGTCAATGTCCATCCGACCAAGCACGAAGTGCGCTTCCGCGATAACCGGATGGTGCATGACTTCCTCTACGGAACCCTGCATCGAGCGCTGGGCGATGTGCGCCCGGAAGATCAACTGGCTGCGCCGGCCAGTGTGACGCCGATGACCCAGGTCACTGGTCTTGCCGCGGGTGAGTTTGCTGGGCAGAACGAAATGAGCCTCGCTGCTAGTGCGCTGGAACAGCCGCAGGCGCCGCAACCTGCCTGGCGCGGTGCCGGGGCTGGCTACCAGGCGCCTCGATCAATGCCGGCCGGCAATATTGCGGAAGCGCAGGGCGCCTATCGCGAGTTCTTTTCGCCGCTGGCCGAAGCGAGTCCGAGTCCTGTGGTCTTGCCGGAGAGCCAGGATGACGTCCCCCCGCTGGGCTACGCATTGGCCCAGCTTAAAGGTATCTACATCCTCGCCGAAAATGCTCAGGGGTTGGTGCTTGTAGACATGCATGCCGCCCATGAGCGGATCATGTATGAGCGGCTGAAAACGGCGATGGCCAGCGAAGGGCTACGAGGCCAGCCGTTGCTGGTACCCGAATCGATCGCCGTTAGCCAGCGCGAGGCGGACTGCGCTGAAGAACATGACCACTGGTTTCAGATGCTCGGGTTCGAGCTGCAGCGGCTTGGCCCGGAGAGTCTGGCTATTCGCCAGACTCCGTCGTTGCTCAAGCAGGCCGAGGCAACCCGGTTGGTGCAGGATGTGCTTGCCGATCTGCTGGAATATGGCACTAGCGACCGAATCCAGGCGCACCTCAACGAACTACTGGGCACGATGGCCTGCCACGGTGCGGTTCGCGCCAATCGACGTCTGACCTTGCCGGAGATGAATGGTCTGTTGCGCGATATGGAACAGACTGAGCGCAGCGGCCAATGCAATCACGGTCGCCCGACCTGGACTCAGATGGGGATGGGTGAGCTGGATAAGTTATTTTTGCGTGGTAGATAGGGGGCATGCTTGAAACTGAAAAGCCCAAGCTTGAAGTAATGCTTGGCAGGCTTTTTCGGCTGCCGGCCCCCTCAGACTGATTCGCTTCCACGCTTCCAGCTTTTTTATGATGGATCCCAGCATGCCCCCGTTTCCCCCCGCCATCTTTCTCATGGGCCCTACCGCGGCTGGCAAGACTGACTTGGCAGTTGCGCTTGCTCGAGTGTTGCCGTGCGATTTGATCAGTGTCGATTCAGCATTGGTGTACCGGGGAATGGACATCGGTACCGCCAAACCGTCAGCCGAGCTGCTCCAGGAGTTTCCCCATCGGCTGATCGATATCCGTGACCCGGCGCAAAGTTACTCGGCTGCGGAATTCGTCAGCGACGCTCTGGCGGCGATGGCGGAAAGTACTGCCGCGGGGCGGATTCCGCTACTGGTCGGTGGCACCATGCTTTACTTCAAGGCCCTTAGCGAAGGTTTGGCCGATATGCCCGCGGCCAATGCCGTAGTGCGCGCTGAGCTGGAAGCGCAGGCGCAGGCAGAAGGGCTAGCAGCGCTCCATCGGCAGCTTACCGAGGTCGATCCGGAGTCGGCCGCGCGTATTCATCCCAACGATCCTCAACGCCTTATCAGAGCGCTGGAGGTCTACCGGGTCAGCGGTGTCAGCATGACTGAGCACCGTGTCCGACAAAGGTTGCAAAAAGCCGGAGCAGGCACGCCAGAGGCCGGCGTCTTACCTTATACTGTCGCGCAGCTGTCCATTGCTCCCGCGCAGCGACAGGTCCTGCATCAGCGTATCGAGCAGCGCTTCGTAGAGATGGTTGAACAGGGATTTGTCGAAGAGGTCGAAGCACTTCGTAGACGTAGCGATTTGAATCCTGAACTTCCCTCCATGCGCGCCGTAGGTTATCGCCAGGTCTGGAGTTATCTGGATGGCGCCTACTCAAGGACTGAGATGGTTCAGCGTGGCGTTATCGCGACCCGACAACTGGCCAAGCGTCAATTGACCTGGTTGCGCGGATGGGAAGGGGTTCACTGGCTGGAAAGCTCGGCCTGCGACAATCTGCCGCGAGCATTGAAATACTTGAAGACGCTCACCATATTGAGCTGACACTGCAATTTGACCGGCTATTCTCAGATAGACCAGCCGTGTTTGATTTTACTAATGAAAATGATCCTCTAAGGAGTGCGGCACATGTCAAAAGGGCATTCGCTACAAGACCCTTACCTGAACACTTTGCGTAAGGAACGCGTTCCGGTTTCCATTTACCTGGTCAATGGTATCAAGCTCCAAGGGCAAATCGAGTCATTCGATCAATTCGTCATTCTTCTGAAGAACACCGTTAGCCAGATGGTTTACAAGCACGCCATCTCGACGGTTGTCCCCGGGCGCCCGGTGCGTTTGCCTGCGACCGGCGATGCGGAGCAGTCCGAGTCGGGTAACGACTAAAAGGGGGGCCGTCATTGTTCTTCGAACGTCCCGGTGGTGGTGAGCGGGCTGTCCTGGTTCACTTGGATGGTCAGGATCCAGCGGCGCGTGAAGACCCTCAAGAGTTTCAGGAACTGGCACGGTCTGCTGGCGCTGAAACCGTTGGCTTCGTCAATGTAGCCAGGCATCAGCCTTCCGCCAAGTTCCTGATTGGCAGCGGCAAGGTTGAGGAACTGCACGATCTCGTCAAGGATGGCGAGATCGAATTGGTCATTTTCAATCACACGCTGACCCCCAGTCAGGAGCGCAACCTCGAACGTGCTCTCGAATGCCGCGTGCTCGATCGGACCGGCCTAATTCTGGATATCTTCGCCCAGCGAGCACGTACCCATGAAGGCAAGCTACAGGTCGAACTGGCACAGCTCGAGCACATGAGTACGCGCCTGGTTCGCGGCTGGACACACCTTGAGCGGCAGAAAGGCGGTATCGGTCTGCGTGGTCCGGGTGAGACGCAGCTTGAAACGGACCGACGCCTTCTGCGTGTACGCATTCGTCAGATCAAACAGCGTCTGGAAAAGGTCCGCGGCCAGCGCGAGCAGGCGCGTCGTGGCCGGCGGCGTGCCGATATTCCGTTGATTTCCTTGGTGGGGTACACCAACGCCGGTAAGTCGACGCTGTTCAATGCCCTGACCGAATCCGATGTCTACGCCGCCAACCAGCTGTTCGCAACGCTCGATCCAACCTTGCGCCGCCTCGAACTGGTCGATCTTGGTCCGGTGGTGCTTGCCGATACGGTAGGTTTTATTCGGCATTTGCCGCATAAGTTGGTCGAATCCTTCCGGGCTACGCTCGAAGAGTCGAGTAATGCCGACTTGTTGCTGCATGTTATCGATGCGCATGAGCCTGAGCGTGATCAGCAGATCGAGCAGGTATTGGCGGTGCTGGCAGAGATTGGTGCAAATGAGCTGCCGATCCTTGAGATCTATAACAAGGTGGATCTACTCGAAGGTATCGAGCCGCAGATTCAGCGTAACGCCGATGGCGTTCCGCAGCGGGTATGGGTTTCGGCGCAGCAGGGGTTGGGTCTCGATCTGCTGAAGCAAGCCGTGGCCGAACTGCTTGGAAATGATCTGTTCGTGGGGACGATTCGACTCCCGCAGCGTCTTGGGCGTATGCGGGCGCAGCTATTCGAGCTAGGGGCGGTGCAGTCCGAATCCCATGATGAAGAGGGCGGTAGCTTGCTCGATGTAAGGCTGCAGCGTGTCGAGCTGCACCGGTTGATTAGCCGCGAAGGCCTCGATTCGGAGCAGTTCTTCGACCAACATACTTTGCAATAAAGCTTGGAAGGCATTTAAGCCGTTTGTTTCGGGCTTTCGGTAGCATTGGCGGGCGCGCCGTTGGCGCGCCTTTAGCTTTATCTGAATGGAGAGCGCTATGGCTTGGAATGAGCCGGGTGGCAACTCGAATAACCAGGATCCCTGGGGTAGTGGTGGCGGTGGTCGTCGCGGTGGTGGCGATCAGAAAGGTCCGCCGGACCTGGATGAGGCTTTCCGCAAGTTGCAGGACAGCCTTAACGGCATGTTTGGTGGCAAGAAGCGTGGTGGTGGTTCGTCAGGTGGTGGCAGCGGCAAACGTGGCGGTTTCGGACTTGTCTGGATCGGTCTGGTGGTGCTGCTTGTCGTCTGGCTGTTCAATGCGATCTATATCGTCGACGAACAGGAGCAGGCGGTTGTGCTGCGTTTCGGTAAGTATCACGAAACCGTCGGGCCGGGTCTGAATATCTATTTCCCGCCGTTCGATCGCAAGTTCCAGGCTAACGTCACTCGCGAGCGCTCTTACAGCAAGCAGGGTCAGATGCTGACCGAAGACGAGAACATCATCGAAGTACCGCTAACGGTGCAATACAAGATCAGCGATCTGCAGGCCTTCGTACTCAACGTCGAAGACCCAGAGGCCTCGCTGCAGCATGCAACCGATAGTGCGGTTCGTCATGTGGTGGGCTCGACAGCGATGGATCAAGTATTGACCGAAGGCCGTGAGGCGATGGCGAACGAGGTCGAAGAGCGGCTACAGCGCTTCCTCGATAACTACGGCACTGGCATCGTCGTCACGCAGGTCAACCTTCAGAGTGCGGCAGCGCCTCGTGAAGTGCAGGAAGCCTTCGATGACGTAATTCGTGCGCGGGAAGATGAGCAGCGTGAGAAGAATCAGGCCGAATCCTACGCCAACGGCGTTATTCCTGAGGCCCGTGGTCAGGCCCAGCGCATGCTGGAAGAGGCCAGCGGTTATCGAGATGCGGTGATTTCCCGCGCTCAGGGTGAGGCGGATCGCTTCACCAAACTGCTTGCCGAGTATCGCAAGGCGCCTGACGTAACGCGCGAACGCCTGTATCTGGAAACCATCCAGGAAGTCATGAGCAATACCAGCAAGGTTCTTGTTACCGGCGAGAGCGGACAGAACAACCTGCTCTATTTACCGTTGGACAAGATGATCAATAGCCGTAATGGCACCGAGCGATCTTCAGCAGCACCCGCATCGGCGGCCTCGACTCAGGCCACGCGTCTGCCGCCGGAGCTCGATCCGCGTGAAGTGCGTACACGGGAGGTTCGCTAATGAGCAATAAGTCCCTGACGGCGCTTATCGTGGGCGTGGTGCTAGCGATCGTTCTATGGAACAGCTTCTATATCGTTTCGCAGACCGAGCGTGCGGTGCTGTTGCGCTTCGGTCGTATCGTCGAGCCGGATGTGAAGCCGGGTCTTCATATGAAGATTCCGTACGTAAACAGCGTTCGTAAGTTCGATGCGCGCTTGATGACGCTCGATACGGCCACCGCGCGTTACCTGACGCTGGAAAAGAAGGCATTGATGGTCGATTCCTATGCCAAGTGGCGGGTCGACAACGCTGAGCGTTTCTACACAGCCACCTCCGGTATGAAACAGATCGCCGATGAGCGTCTTGCGCGTCGTCTCGAAGCGGCACTGCGCGACCAGTTCGGTAAGCGCACGCTGCACGAGTCGGTATCCGGCCAGCGAGACGAACTGATGGCCTTGGTCACCAATAGTCTGAATCAGGCTGCGCAGCAGGAGCTCGGTATCGAGGTTGTTGATGTGCGCGTCAAGGGCATCGACTTACCTCGCGAAGTGAATCGAAGCGTGTTCGAGCGCATGAGCTCCGAGCGTGAGCGTGAAGCCCGTGAACATCGTGCGAAGGGTAAGGAACTGGCCGAGGGTATTCGGGCTGATGCTGATCGCCAGCGCCGGGTATTGCTCGCCGAGGCCTTCCGTGAGTCCGAGGAGCTGCGTGGTGATGGTGATGCGCAGGCTGCGGCGATTTATGCCGCGGCGTACGAGCAGGATCGCGAGTTCTACTCGTTCCATCGTAGTTTGCAGGCTTATCGCGATAGTTTCGCCAACAAAGAAGATGTCTTGGTGTTGGATCCCAATAGCGATTTCTTCCGCTACCTGGAATCCGCAACAGCACAATAGCTGCAAGGGCAATTACCCGGCGGGACGATGTGGTCCGCCGGGTGACCCCCTGGCAAAAGATTGCTATGATCCGCCAGCCGGGGAAAACCCGGCTTTTTTGCGTCTGCGCCCTTGTGGAAAGCAGGCTTATCCGAGCATGGTCAGCCATGCTAATCCCCTTGCGGGGCATGGCACGGCGCCATGGTTCAAACACAATCGCACGCGACCGATGGCCGGCTCAGGCTGTAGCCTCGGTGTTCGTCTGCTTGACTAGGCTTGCCGTATCGAGAGGTGATTGGCGAAATGGCAACGGTAGACCGCTGGCTCCTGCCAGATGGCATCGAAGAGGTGCTGCCGCCCGAGGCGGCGCGTATCGAAACCGCGCGACGTCGCGTGCTGGATCTGTTCCAGCGCTGGGGCTACGAGTTGGTCATTACCCCTCACGTGGAATTTCTCGAGTCGCTGCTCACCGGCGCGGGGCAGGATCTTGATCTCAAAACATTCAAGGTCATCGATCCGTTGTCGGGTAGGCAGATGGGCTTGCGTGCAGATATCACGCCGCAAGTGGCGAGAGTGGATGCTCACACCTTGCGCCGCGAAGGGCCCAGCCGTCTTTGCTATGCCGGTAGCGTGCTGCACGCCAAGCCCCAGGCGCTTGCCACCTCGCGTAGCCCGATTCAGTTGGGTGCCGAGCTTTATGGCGATGGCAGCACTTCCAGCGATATTGAAGTGATCAGTCTGATGCTGGAAACGCTCGCTCTCGCGGATGTGCCTGATGTGCATATGGATCTTGGGCATGTCGGCATCTACCGCGGCTTGGCTCGCGCGGCCGGCTTGTCTGGCGATGCCGAGCAGCGTCTGTTCGATGCGCTGCAGCGCAAAGCGATGGATGAAATAGCTGCCTTGACCGCCGATCTCGAGCCGGCGCTTGCAAGCATGCTGCGCGCGCTGGCCCGTCTCTGCGGCGGTCGCGAGACGCTCGATGCTGCGCGTGCCGCGCTTGCCGACGCACCGGTTGAGGTGCGCGAGGCGCTCGAAGGCCTAGTTCATATCGCTGATCAATTGGCGATACGGTATCCGACCCTGCCGCTGTACTTTGATCTGGGCGAGTTGCGCGGTTATCACTACCACACTGGCGTCGTGTTCGCGGTGTTCGTTCCGGGCGTAGGGCAGTCGATCGCACAGGGTGGACGTTATGACGACATCGGTGCGGATTTCGGTCGCGCGCGGCCAGCGACCGGTTTTTCGACGGATCTGAAGACCCTGGTCGCCCTGGGTAATGCCGAGCTCGTGGCTCCCGTAGTTGGTGTCTGGGCGCCGCACAGCACTGATCCAGCGTTATGGCAGACGATCTGTCGACTGCGCAAGCAGGGCGAGCGGGTCGTGCAGGCCTTGGATGGGCAGCAGAGCGATGCCGCGTCGAGTGTCGGCTGTGACCGCCAGCTGCTGTTGAAAGATGATTTCTGGACTGTGACACCGCTGGCGCGCTGATCCGGGTCGCGCTGAATGCGCTAGGCTGGTTTTCAAGTTTTTTCGCCGGTTGTGACCGGTATGCTTCGCCGAAGAGGACAAAGATTTATGGGTAAGAATGTCGTGGTCCTGGGCACCCAGTGGGGTGATGAGGGCAAGGGCAAGATTGTCGATCTGCTGACCGACCAGGCGGCTGCCGTGGTTCGTTTCCAGGGCGGTCACAATGCGGGTCATACGCTGGTTATCGATGGCGAAAAAACCGTGCTGCATCTGATTCCGTCCGGCATTTTGCGCGAAAAGGTGCAATGCCTGATCGGTAATGGTGTGGTGGTGGCGCCGGATGCGCTGATGCGCGAAATCACCAAGCTGGAAGAAAAGGGCGTGCCGGTGCGCGAGCGCCTGCGTATCAGTCCAGCCTGTACGTTGATCCTGCCGTATCACGTAGCCTTGGACCAGGCGCGCGAAGCGTCACGCTCAGAAGGCAAGATTGGCACCACGGGGCGTGGGATCGGGCCGGCCTATGAGGACAAAGTTGCCCGTCGGGGTCTACGTATTGGCGATCTGTTCAACCCGGAGCGCTTCGCCGTCAAGCTGCGTGAACTCCTCGAATATCACAACTTTATTCTGCAGAATTTCTACAAAGTAGAGCCTGTCGATTTCCAGAAAACCCTGGACGAAGCGCTGGGTTATGCCGAAATTCTCAAGCCGATGATGGCTGACGTGTCGGCTCGCCTGCATGAGCTGCGAAAGCAGGGCGCGCGCATCATGTTCGAGGGGGCCCAAGGCTCGCTGCTGGACATCGATCACGGTACCTATCCGTATGTTACAAGCTCCAGCACCACGGCTGGTGGTACGGCTACCGGTTCCGGCTTCGGTCCGCTTTATCTGGACTACATTCTGGGTATCACCAAGGCCTATACGACTCGTGTTGGCTCTGGTCCGTTTCCGACTGAGCTGTTCGATGATATCGGTGCGCGTCTGGCGGAACGTGGTCACGAGTTCGGCTCTACGACCGGTCGTGCTCGGCGTTGCGGCTGGTTTGATGCGGTGATTCTGCGTCGCGCCATTGAGATCAACAGCGTTTCTGGTATCTGCCTGACCAAGCTGGATGTGCTCGATGGGCTGGAAACTATTCGAATCTGCGTTGCGTATAAAGATCGCAACGGCGAGGTGTTGGTTGATGCGCCGACCGATGCAGACAGTTACCAAGGTTTGCAGCCGGTATATGAAGAAATGCCGGGTTGGAGCGAATCCACCATCGGAGTCAAGACGCTAGAAGAGCTGCCAGCCAATGCTCGCGCTTACATCAAGCGAATCGAAGAGCTCGTCGAGGCGCCGATCGACATCATTTCCACCGGGCCGGATCGCAACGAGACGATAGTGTTGCGTCATCCTTACGCCTGATAGCTCGCCTATACAAACAGGCCGCCCAAGGGCGGCCTTCTTATTTGGGTTCGGGTTGATTGCGAATGAACGAGCCTTAGGCTCGGAAAGGGTTCATCCTTTCGCAATCGTGCTGTTGCTCGGCGGCTAATTGGTTTTCAAGCGCAGAAACGAAAAAACCGAGCCAGTGGCTCGGTTTTTTCTGAAGAGTGGTGCCCAGGAGAAGACTCGAACTTCCACGATGTTGCCATCGCTAGGACCTGAACCTAGTGCGTCTACCAATTCCGCCACCTGGGCACATTGCGATGATTGCTCACCGACTTCTGTCGATTGCTGGTCGAGGCCGACAAACCTCGTGTCTACAAGATTCTCCGGAAGAGAAATCTCATCAAATAAATGGTGCCCAGGAGAAGACTCGAACTTCCACGATGTTGCCATCGCTAGGACCTGAACCTAGTGCGTCTACCAATTCCGCCACCTGGGCACTGCAAACGATGATAGTTCATCGTTTCCGTGCTACAACGTCTACCAGACATTGTGGGCGCGAACTATACGGGCGGGGTTATGCCTTGTAAAGGCCCGCAGGGGAAAAATAATTCGCTCGAAAGCTGCCGTCAGCAGGCGTTTCGCGCTTCAATAGATATAGGGCGTTCTGCCTCTATAAATGAATGAAAGGTGACATCTCTTAATGGCCGATTGGCAATCCCTCGACCCCGAGGCCGCACGTGAAGCGGAAAAGTACGAAAACCCCATCCCCAGCCGTGAGCTGATTCTCCAACACTTGAGTGAGCGCGGCTCGCCAGCGGCGCGTGAGCAGCTGGTGGAAGAGTTCGGACTGGCCTCCGAAGAAGATATTGAAGCTCTGCGCCGCCGTTTGCGCGCGATGGAGCGTGACGGTCAGCTGATCTATACCCGGCGCGGCGCTTATGCCCCGGTGGACAAGCTGGACCTGGTTTGCGGTCGTGTCAGCGGCCATCGCGATGGCTTCGGTTTCCTGATCCCAGATGATGGCAGTGATGACCTGTTCCTCAGTCCTGCACAGATGCGCCTGGTATTCGACGGCGACCGCTGCCTTGCAAGGGTCGCCGGCCTCGATCGTCGCGGTCGCCGCGAGGGCGCGATCGTCGAAGTGATCAGCCGGGCTCATGAAACGATCGTTGGACGCTATCAGGAGGAGAGCGGCATCGGTTTCGTCATGGCCGACAACCCCAAGATCCAACAGGAAGTATTGGTAACACCTGGCCGCTCAATGGATGCCAAGCCCGGTCAATTCGTCGAAATCAAGATTACCCATTGGCCGACTCAGCGCTTCCAGCCTCAGGGTGATGTGGTCGAGGTGATTGGCAACTACATGGCTCCGGGCATGGAGATCGACGTCGCGCTGCGCAGCTTCGATATACCTCACGTCTGGCCTGACGCCGTAAAACGCGAGGCTGCCAAACTCAAGCCTGAAGTAGAAGAGAAGGACAAGCACAAGCGTGTCGACCTGCGCCATCTACCCTTCGTCACCATCGATGGTGAGGATGCGCGGGATTTCGACGATGCGGTGTATTGCGAGAAGCTCAGCGGCTGGAAGCTTTTTTCTGGGGGCTTCCGCTTGTACGTTGCGATCGCGGACGTATCGCACTATGTGAAGGTGGGGTCGGCGCTGGACAAGGAAGCCGAGCTGCGCGGCACCTCAGTGTACTTCCCTGAGCGGGTGGTGCCGATGCTCCCGGAAGAGCTTTCCAACGGTCTCTGCTCGCTGAATCCGCATGTCGATCGTCTGGCGATGGTTTGCGAAATCACCCTGAGCAAATCAGGGAAGATGACCGACTATCAGTTCTACGAAGCGGTTATCCATTCCCATGCCCGGCTGACCTACAACAAGGTCAGCAGCATGCTGGAGCAGCCGTCCTCGGCTGAAGGCAAGCGCCTGATCGGTGAGTATGCGGAGATCCTGCCGGACCTCAAACAACTGTACGCGCTATACAAGGTATTGCTAAAAGCGCGTCATACCCGCGGTGCGATCGACTTCGAAACCCAGGAGACGCGCATCGTCTTCGGCGCGGAGCGCAAGATCGCGGCCATCAAGCCCACCGAACGCAACGACGCGCACAAGCTGATCGAAGAATGCATGCTCTGCGCCAACGTGGCCACCGCACGCTTCCTTCAGGATCACGACATTCCCGGTTTGTATCGCGTTCACGATGGTCCGCCGCTGGAGCGTCAGGAAAAACTACGTGCGTTCCTCGGCGAGTTGGGCCTGACCTTGCACAAGGGTAAGGAGGGACCGACGCCTAAGGACTATCAGGCGTTGCTGGAGCGCATCCAGGGGCGTCCCGATTTCCACGTGATCCAGACTGTGATGCTGCGGTCGCTCAGTCAGGCGGTCTACAGTCCGGACAATAACGGGCATTTCGGTCTCAACTACGAGGCTTATGCGCACTTTACTTCGCCGATCCGTCGCTATCCGGACCTGCTGATCCATCGTGCGATTCGCAGCGTGATTCGCTCTCGCCGCGATACCTCGCATGTGCGTCGAGAAGGGGCGACCAGCATGCCCAAAGCGCGCATCTATCCGTACGATGAGGCCGCGTTGGAGCAGTTGGGCGAGCAGTGCTCGATGACCGAGCGCCGCGCCGATGAAGCGACCCGTGACGTGGTGAACTGGCTGAAGTGCGAGTTCATGAAAGACCGGGTCGGCGAGAGCTTCCCTGGTGTCATCACGGCGGTAACGGGGTTTGGCCTGTTTGTCGAGCTGACCGATATCTATGTCGAAGGCCTAGTGCACGTGACCGCCATGCCCGGCGATTACTACCATTTCGATCCCCTGCACCATCGCCTCTCCGGCGAGCGCAGTGGGCGCAGCTTCCGTCTCGGCGACCGCGTTGAAGTGCGGGTGATGCGCGTCGATCTCGACGAACGCAAGATCGACTTCGAGCTGATCAGTGGCGGCAGCAGGATCGGCATTGGCGAGCGTACCGTGGCTGATACCAAGGGCGGCGCTCGTAAGGATGGGCGCGGCAAGAAGGGCGCCGATACCTCGTTCAGCGAGCGGGAGCCTGTCAGTGCCGATGTTCGCAAAAGCCGTGAAATGAAGAAGGCGCTGCTCGCCGATGCAAAAGAGGGCAAGTCGGCGAGGACCAAGCCCAAGCGCAGCTCGTCGAAGCCAAAGGCGGTCAGCAAGCCGGCCACCAAGACCGACGGCAGCGCGCCGCGCAAGCGTAAGGCCAAGACATGAGCGATCTTGAAAAAATCTACGGCTTGCATGCCGTGGAGGCTTTGCTTCGCTATCATCCGAAACGAGTCAAACAGGTCTGGCTGGCCGAGGGGCGCGACGATCCGCGGGTACAGGCGCTGGTGCAATTGGCAGAACAGTCGAAAGTTCGCGTTGGCCAGTGCGAGCGCCGCGAGATGGATGCCTGGGTCGAGGGGGTGCATCAGGGCGTGGTAGCCGATGTCAGTCCCAGCCAGGTCTGGGGCGATGCGATGCTCGAGGAGCTTCTGGATCGGGCCGAAGGTGCGCCTTTGTTGCTGGTGCTCGATGGCGTCACGGATCCGCACAATCTCGGCGCCTGTTTGCGTACCGCTGATGCTGCCGGGGTGCTGGCGGTGATCATCCCCAAGGACAAATCAGCGACGCTGAACGCCACGGTGCGCAAGGTGGCCTGCGGTGCTGCGGAAGTCATTCCACTGGTTGCGGTCACCAACCTTGCGCGAACGTTGGAAAAGCTACAGCAGCGAGGTTTGTGGATCGTCGGCACGGCCGGTGAAGCCGACCAGGAGCTCTACGATCAGGACCTCAGCGGGCCCATCGTGTTGGTGATGGGGGCTGAGGGCAAGGGCATGCGGCGTCTGACTCGTGAGCATTGCGATTATCTGGTACGGCTGCCAATGGGTGGGAGCGTCAGCAGCTTAAACGTATCCGTCGCCACCGGCGTCTGCTTGTTCGAGGCGCTGCGCCAACGCCGCTCAGGCAAGGCTGCGAGTTAGTAAGGCGGTGCCGTCAGGCGCCGATCTACTGCAAAGCTGCTGCTCATCTCGAAACGGATCGCCCCGTTAGCGGTCAATTGTCCGTTCTGAGGCTTACTGTCGGCTCCATCGTGTTTTTGGTTTGGTTGTGTGTTCGGATGCGAGCCTGCGCCAGCTATTGATTAGAGCTGGCGCAGGCTCCCATCATGGAGGTCGTATGCCGCAACGCCCGTCGTTCGAGACGCTATTCAGAGTTTCACCGAACGCCTATTTATTGCTTGATCGAGAGCTGGCCATCCTGGATGCCAACTCGGCTTATCTGAAACTCACCGCTCGCGCACTTGAAGATATCGTTGGGCGGCGCATACATGAGGCGTTCGCGGCTGATCCCCAATTCCCGGACGCGAGCCATGTCGAGGAGCTGCTTGAATCTTTTGGCCGCGTACTGCGCACCAAAACGGTGGATACGCTGCCGGTAATTCACTACTCGATAGCGGTCAACTCCGAAGCCGGTGCCGCATACGAGGATCGTTACTGGAGTGCGACGCATACGCCGGTGCTGGATGAGCAGGGTGAGGTGACCGCCATCCTGCAGCACACCGTTGATATCACCGAGTTGCAATCGCTGAAGGCTTCCTTGCGTTCGGCCGAGTTCCCTGAGCAGCCATCGCAGCAGATCGAGGCGGCGATTTTGTCGCGCGCCAAGATGATGCAGGATGAAGGTAACCAGTTGCGCCAACTGTTTGCTCAGGCGCCGGGCTTCGTCTGCTTCTTGCGCGGTCCCGAGCATGTATTCGAGCTGGTCAACGAGGCTTATCAGCAGCTCACCGGTCATCGGCAATTGTTAGGCAAGGCGGTGCGCGATGGTTTACCCGAGCTGGCGGGGCAAGCGTTTATTGGTCTGCTGGACCAGGTTTACCTCACTGGCGAGCCTTATATTGGCAGGGGCATGCGAGCGCTTTTGCAGCGCCGCTCCGACGTAAAGCCGGAGGAGGTCTACGTTGACTTTGTGTTCCAGCCAATCATCGAGCGTGACGGGCGAACGTCGGGCATTTTCGTGCAAGGCAGTGATGTGACCGAGCGGCATCGCAGCCAGCAGGAACTGCGCGAGCATCGTGAACATCTCGAAGAGTTGGTCCGCGAACGCACGCGCGAGTTGCTGCATAGCGAGTCCGAGCGTCGCGTGGCACAGGCGGCTCTGATGCAATCGCAGAAGCTCGAGGCGGTGGGCAAGCTGACCGGCGGCATAGCCCATGACTTCAACAACATGCTGCAGATCATCGGCGGCAACCTGCAGCTGTTGCGGCGCAATCTAGGTACTGACGAGACGGCTCAGCGCCGACTGGAATCGGCTGTTGGTGGCGTGGAGAAAGGTGCGCGTTTGGCGTCCCAGTTGCTTGCTTTTGCTAGTCGCCAACCGCTTCAGCCGCAATCGGTAGACCTTGGAGAGCTGCTCGGGCAGATGAGCGAATTGCTGAGCGGTGCGCTTGGTCGAGCCACGCAAGTGAACGCCGATGTGCAGCCAGACCTATGGCCGGTTTTCGCTGACGTGGGCAATCTGCAAGCGGCGATCCTCAACCTTGCAGCCAATGCGCGTGACGCAATGACAGGTGGCGGCGCGTTGTGCATACGTCTGCGCAACCGGTCTCTGAATACCGCGCAGCTCGGTGGGCAGCCAGGTGTCGTGGCCGGCCCTTACGTGGAGCTGAGCGTTATCGACGAGGGTGAAGGGATGCGCCCCGAAATACTAGAGCGCGCATTCGAACCATTCTTCACGACACGCAAAGACGCCAATGCGTCTGGCCTGGGTTTGAGTATGGTTTACGGTTTCGTCAAGCAGAGCGGCGGTTTCGTCGAGTTGGAGAGCGAAGAGGGCAGCGGGACTTCGGTTCGTGTGTATTTGCCGAGCAGCGCTGCACAGAGTGAGGCGGGCGTGCAGGAGACGGTGGCTGGATATGGTCGACATCCGGCGCCTGCGACAACATTCGGTGCGCCCGGGGCCGCAGAGGGTTCCAGTGGGCTGAGGATTCTGTTCGTCGAGGATGACCCCACGCTGCGCATGCTTACTGGGGAGGTGATGGAAGAACTTGGTCACGAGGTGAGCCTTTGCGAGTCGGCGGAAACCGCGCTGGAGCGGCTCGATCAGTGTCGCTTCGACGTGCTGCTGACGGATGTCGGTCTGGCTGGAATAAGTGGCATCGAGTTGGTGCGTCAAGCCAAGTTGCGCGACGCCGCGCTGAGCGTCGTTATCGCCTCCGGTTACGCCGTCAATGCGCATGAGGTAGGGCTCGAGAATCTGAGGACGATGCTCAAGCCCTACGATATTCACCAAGTCAGGACCTTGCTTGAAAGCATCCAGGCCGAGCGGTCCGCTGATGGGCGCGGTTGAGCGCCGGCTGGTTAAATAATCACCAAATCGCCTTGCACGGCCGGCCGGCCTTCTCTAGAATTGCGCCCCTTGCCCGGATGGCAGGCGTTTGCGCGCCTCTCTGGCTGGCAAGAAACAACTCATTCACTCCTTGCCTGACCCGCGTTGTGCGGCAGGCTGCAACCCGTAAGGAGCAACAATGCGTCATTACGAAATCATCTTTCTGGTCCACCCCGACCAGAGCGAGCAGGTTGGCGGCATGGTGGAGCGTTACACCAAGCTGATCGAAGAAGACGGCGGCAAGATTCATCGCCTGGAAGACTGGGGCCGTCGTCAGCTGGCTTACGCTATCAACAATGTGCACAAGGCGCATTACGTGATGCTGAACGTCGAGTGCAGCGGTAAGGCACTGGCTGAGCTAGAAGATAACTTCCGCTACAACGACGCCGTCATCCGTAACCTGGTCATCCGTCGCGACGCAGCCGAGACTGAACAGTCCGAGATGCTCAAGGCTGAGGAAAACCGTAGCGAGCGCCGTGAGCGTCGTGATCGCCCTGAATCTGACAATGTCAACGATGACAGCGACAGTGACAGCCGCGACAACAACGCTGACGAGTAATCCACGGACCTATTGAGGAGCCTATTCATGGCACGTTTTTTCCGTCGTCGTAAGTTCTGCCGTTTTACCGCAGAAAACGTGAAAGAGATCGACTACAAGGATCTCAACACACTGAAAGCCTATATTTCCGAAACCGGCAAGATCGTTCCTAGCCGTATCACCGGAACCAAAGCACGCTATCAGCGCCAGCTGGCTACCGCTATCAAGCGCGCCCGTTTTCTGGCCCTGTTGCCCTACACCGACAGCCACGGCCGTTGATCGAACTGTTCGGCAGAAGTAAAGGATAGATCGCATGCGCGCCTTGGCTGACTTCATCATGCGCGGCCGTATGCAAGCGATTGCTGTGGTAGCTGGCTCTGCGGCACTGCCAATGTTGTTCTGGCTGTGTGCCGCTGCGGGTAGCCTGGTGTTGTTGCGCCGTGGATTGAATGATGCGCTGGGTGTGTTGGTCTGGGCTGTATTGCCGGCACTGGCCTGGTGGTACTTCGGTGATCCACGGACTCTGTTGGTGCTGCTGGGATCGTTCGGGTTGGCGCTGTTGTTGCGCAGCCAGAACTCCTGGTCCCGTGTGATGCTGTGCAGCGTAGGGCTCGGGATGCTGTATGCCTGGGCGCTCGGAGTGGTTTTTGGCGAGCCGATCACGGCGCTGGCTACCGAGTTGCAGAATGTGTTGCCCGACATGCTGTCGGATGCCTATCAGCAGCTTTCGGAGGAAGAGCAGGCGCGGTTGGGGGCGTTGCTAATACCGGTTCTGACCGGTCTGTTGGCGGCGCTGCTACAAATCACCACCTTGCTCAGCTTGATGCTCGGGCGGTACTGGCAGGCGCTGTTATATAACCCGGGTGGCTTCGGGCTCGAATTCCGGGCGCTGCGTTTTTCGCCAGCGCTGGCGATGGTGCTCCTGATGGGCATGTTGCTCGGGCCGAGCCTTGGTGCGCAGTTGGCGATGCTGGCTCCGCTCTGCAGTGTTCCGCTGGTGTTTGCCGGCATCGCACTGGTGCACGGGCTGGTGGCAAAGAACCGGATGTCGCGGTTCTGGCTGGTGGGGCTTTACGTCACGCTGGTGCTGTTCATGCAATTGATTTATCCGCTACTGGCCGTCTTGGCCATTGTCGACAGTTTGTTTGATTTTCGCGGTCGGGCATCTCGTGATGACGATGCGGGGCCTGCGAACGGTGAAGGTTAAGTTAGAGAGGTAAGACTCAAATGGAAGTCATCCTGCTGGAAAAAGTCGCAAACCTGGGCAACCTGGGCGACAAGGTAAACGTCAAGTCTGGTTACGGCCGCAACTACCTGCTGCCGCAGCGCAAGGCTACTGCTGCAACCCCGGCCAACATCGCCGAGTTCGAAGCTCGCCGTGCCGAGCTGGAAAAAGCTGCTGCCGAGCGCAAGGCTTCTGCTGAAACTCGCGCTGCCCAGTTGGCCGAACTGGAAGTCACTATCACCGCTACCGCGGGCGATGAGGGCAAGCTGTTCGGTTCCATCGGTACTCACGACATCGCCGATGCCCTGACCGCCTCTGGCGTGGAAGTGGCCAAGAGCGAAATTCGTCTGCCGAACGGCACCATCCGTCAGGTTGGTGAGTACGACGTAGCCGTGCACCTGCACACCGACGTCGAAGCGACCGTAAAGCTGATCGTGATCGCTGGCTGATACCGGCTGTCGTCTGGCACCTCGGGTGCCTGACGGGTAACATCGGGCACGTTTCCACGCGAGTGGAACGTGCCCTTTGTCTTTCTGAACATCAATATTCCGAGTGCCATGAACGACATCAGCATCCCTCAGCAGTACGACCTGGAAACCGCCGCGCTCAAGGTGCCGCCGCATTCCATCGAGGCCGAACAGGCCGTGCTTGGCGGGCTGATGCTGGACAACAATGCCTGGGAACGTGTGCTCGACCAAGTCTCCGACGGCGACTTCTATCGTCATGATCACCGCCTGATCTTCCGCGCCATTTTCGTTCTGGCCGAGCGCAACTCGCCGTTCGATGTAGTGACTCTTTCCGAACAACTGGATAAGGAAGGTCATCTGCCGCAGGTCGGTGGGCTCGCATATTTGGGCGAGCTGGCAAAGAACACGCCGTCCGTGGCCAATATCAAGGCCTACGCGCAAATCATTCGCGAGCGGGCGACGCTGCGTCAGCTGATCGGTATCAGCAACGAGATTGCCGACAGCGCTTATGCGCCGCAAGGCCGTACGGGCGAGGAGATCCTCGACGAAGCCGAGCGGATGATCTTCCAGATCGCCGAAGCACGACCGAAAACCGGCGGGCCTATCGGCATCAATGACATTTTGGTGAAGGCAATCGACCGCATCGACTCGTTGTTCAATGCGGGCGAGGCGATCACCGGAATTTCCACCGGGTTTACCGACCTCGACGAGGCTACCAGTGGTCTTCAACCGGCCGACCTGATTATCGTTGCCGGTCGTCCTTCGATGGGCAAAACTACCTTTGCTATGAACCTGGTCGAGAACGCTGTGCTGCGTTCTGATAAAGCGATTCTGGTGTATTCGCTGGAAATGCCCGCCGACTCCATTGTGATTCGTATGCTTGCCTCGCTTGGCCGCATCGACCAGACCAAGGTGCGGACCGGCAAACTCAGCGACGACGACTGGCCGCGACTGACCTCGGCGGTCAATCTGCTCAACGACCGCAAGCTGTTCATCGACGATACCGCTGGCATTAGTCCTTCAGAGATGCGTGCACGTACGCGGCGCTTGGCGCGCGAGCACGGCGAAATCGGCATGATCATGGTCGACTACTTGCAACTGATGCAGATTCCCGGCTCCAGCGGCGACAACCGCACCAACGAGATTTCCGAAATATCCCGTTCGTTGAAAGGCCTGGCCAAGGAGTTCAACTGTCCGGTAGTCGCCCTGTCGCAGCTCAACCGTTCGCTTGAGCAGCGCCCCAATAAACGTCCGGTCAACTCCGACCTCCGTGAATCCGGCGCCATCGAGCAGGACGCCGACATCATCATGTTCGTCTACCGGGACGAGGTGTATCACCCGGAAACGGAATACAAGGGCGTTGCCGAAATCATCATCGGCAAGCAGCGGAACGGCCCGATCGGGACCACGCGACTGGCGTTTCTCGGCAAATACTCTCGCTTCGAGAATCTGGCACCGGGCAGCTACCAGTTCGACGACGAATAATCGGCTGGCGTTCAGCTGCTTGCGGGGCTGGCGGAAAGCACCGGACAATAGCGGCCTAACTTTCGCCTCGAAGGACATTCCATGCGTCCCCTGGTTGCCACGGTCGATCTTGCCGCGCTTCGCCACAACTATCAGCTCGCAAAGCAATGCGCGCCCGGGCGCAAGGCGTTTGCTGTGGTCAAGGCCGATGCGTACGGGCATGGTGCGCAAGCAGCGGTCGAATGCCTGCGTGATCTGGCTGACGGCTTCGCGGTAGCGTCGCTGGAAGAGGCTGAGCAGGTTCGAGCGGTTGACGCCGGTACGCGGCTGCTACTGCTTGAGGGCTGCTTCGAGCCCAAGGAGTATTCGGTAGCGGCCAAACTTGGCCTGGACGTCGCGATCCAGGGTGAGGCCCAGGCGGCTGCGCTGTTGGACGCCACGATTGAGCGGCCCTTGAATGTATGGTTGAAGCTGGACTCGGGCATGCATCGCCTGGGCTTCAGTGTCGATGCATTGCGCCGCACTCATGCTCGCCTGCAGGGTGCGGCATCGGTGGCAGAACTAAATCTGATGAGCCATTTCGCTTGCGCCGACGAGCGAGGTCACCCGCTCAACGAGACGCAGCTGGAACAGTTCGTCAGTCTTCTGGATCTCCAATTCGACAACCGCTCATTTGCCAATTCGGCTGCAGTGTTGACTCTGTCCGCTGCGCACATGGATTGGCTGCGACCTGGGATTATGCTGTACGGCGCATCTCCGTTTGCCGAACTGAGCGCAGAGACGCTGGGGTTGAAGCCGGTGATGACCCTAACCGCTTCGGTCATCGCGGTGCGTGATGTCCCCGTGGGCGAAAGCGTGGGCTATGGTGCCGGCTGGGTCGCGCAGCGGCCTTCGCGTATCGCCACGGTCAGCTGTGGTTATGCCGATGGTTATCCGCGTACGGCGCCGCCCGGTACGTGCGTGGCGATCCGTGGGCAGCGGGTTCCCCTGGCTGGGCGGGTCTCGATGGACATGCTCGCCGTCGACATCACTGACCTGCCGCAGGCGGGCCTTAATGATGCAGTGGAGCTGTGGGGCACACAGATCCCTATCGATGAACTGGCGCAAGCCTGCGGCACCATCGGCTACGAACTGCTGACCAAAGTTACTCAACGCGTTCCGCGGCGCTATATCAACGACTGACTGCCGTTTCGTCTGTTTGCGGTCGGTAAAAGCCGACCAACGTGGTCGGCCTTCCTGATCATTTTTTGTGCTATATTCCGCGCCCGTTTTCGTTGCCCCGGTTTCTAGCCATGCACGCAGCCAAGCCTTTGTTCGACTATCCCAAGTACTGGGCCGAGTGTTTCGGTCCGGCGCCGTTCCTGCCGATGAGCAGGGAGGAGATGGATCAGCTCGGCTGGGATTCGTGCGACGTGATCATCGTCACGGGTGATGCCTATGTCGACCATCCGTCGTTCGGCATGGCGATCATTGGGCGGCTGCTGGAAGCCCAGGGCTTTCGCGTCGGCATCATCAGCCAGCCGGACTGGCAAAGCAAAGACGACTTCATGAAGCTCGGCCAGCCAAATCTGTTCTTCGGCATCGCCGCGGGCAACATGGACTCGATGATCAACCGCTACACGGCCGATCGCAAGATTCGCTCCGATGACGCCTACACAGCAGGTGGCCTGGCCGGCAAGCGCCCGGATCGCGCGAGCCTGGTTTACAGCCAGCGCTGCAAGGAAGCCTACAAGGACACCCCAGTGGTTCTTGGTGGCATCGAGGCCTCGCTGCGGCGCATCGCGCATTACGATTACTGGCAGGACAAGGTCCGTCGCTCGATCCTCATGGACGCGACCGCCGATATCCTGCTCTACGGCAATGCAGAGCGCGCCATCGTCGAAGTGGCGCAGCGCCTTTCACGCGGTGAGGCAGTCGAGCAAATTACCGATGTACGTGGTACTGCATTCATCCGCCGGGATGCGCCTGAGGGCTGGTTCGAAATCGACTCCACCCGCATCGACCGCCCAGGCAAGGTCGACAAAATCATCAACCCCTACGTCAACACCCAGGATCTGCAAGCCTGCGCGATTGAGCAAGAGAAAGGCCCGGCAGAGGACCCGAACGAGGCCAAAGTCGTTCAGCTGCTGCCGAATCCGGCGATCGAACGAGACAAAACGGTAATTCGCCTGCCTTCGTTCGAGAAGGTGCGCAACGATCCGGCGCTCTACGCGCACGCCAACCGCGTTCTGCATCTGGAAACCAACCCGGGCAACGCCCGCGCCCTGGTGCAGCGTCATGGCGAGCATGACATCTGGCTGAACCCGCCGCCGATCCCATTGACCACTGAAGAGATGGACTACGTGTTCGCCTCGCCATACGCGCGCGTGCCGCATCCGTCCTACGGCGGTGAGAAAATCCCTGCCTACGACATGATTCGCTTCTCGGTGAACATCATGCGCGGCTGTTTTGGCGGCTGCACCTTCTGCTCGATCACTGAGCACGAAGGCCGGATCATTCAGAACCGCTCGCATGAGTCGATCCTGCACGAGATTGAGGAGATGAAAAAGCTGCCGGGCTTCACCGGCGTGGTCTCGGACCTTGGCGGGCCGACGGCGAACATGTACCGCATCGCCTGCAAAAGTCCGGAGATCGAAAAGCATTGCCGCAAGCCATCGTGCGTCTATCCAGGCATATGCGAGAACCTCAACACCGACCACAGCTCGTTGATCGAGCTGTACCGCAAGGCGCGTGCGCTGCCGGGCGTGAAGAAGATCCTGATTGCATCCGGGCTGCGTTACGACCTGGCCGTCGAGTCGCCGGAGTATGTAAAAGAACTGGTCACCCATCATGTCGGCGGCTATCTGAAGATCGCCCCGGAGCACACCGAGCGCGGTCCGCTGGACAAGATGATGAAGCCGGGGATTGGCAGCTACGACAAGTTCAAGCGGATGTTCGACAAGTATTCGAAGGAGGCGGGCAAGGAGCAATACCTGATCCCGTACTTCATCGCCGCGCATCCCGGTACTACCGACGAGGACATGATGAACCTCGCGCTGTGGCTCAAGGCCAACGGTTTCCGTGCCGATCAGGTCCAGGCCTTTTACCCGTCACCAATGGCCAGTGCCACGGCGATGTACCACAGTGGCAAGAACCCGTTGCGCAAAGTGACTTACAAGAGCGAAGGCGTCACCATCGTCAAGAGTGAGGAACAGCGCCGTCTGCACAAGGCCTTCCTGCGCTATCACGATCCCAAAGGCTGGCCGATGCTGCGCGAAGCCTTGCAGCGCATGGGGCGCGCCGATCTGATCGGCAACGGCAAGCATCAGCTGATACCAACTCATCAGCCGGCAACCGAGGGCTATCAGAGCGCTAGGCGCAAGAATTCGACGCCGGTAGGCAGCAAAAAGGCCGGGCAGGGCGGCAAGATTCTCACTCAGCACAATGGTCTGCCGCCTCGCAGTCATGACGGCAATGCCTGGGACAAGCGCGAACAGGCCAAGGCGGCTGCGGAAGCTCGACGCAAGGCCGCTGCCGGTGGTAGCAAACCGTCCGGCAAGAGCCGTAAACCGTCCCAGCGTCCCGCCGTGCCGCGCTGATAGAGAACGTCGACAAGCTGCCTCTCGCATCTTCCTGCTGAGGGGCTGCTGTTAACTTTTAAAGGCAAGCGTCGCCTGGTTCAACTCGCTGGCTAGGCGCAGCATTTGTTCGCTCTGCTCACGCCCTCGGCTGATGTGTGCCAGATTGCTGTCCCCCAGTTGATGGATACGCTCGCTGTGGCCGCGTATTTCACTTACGGCCTCGCTCTGCTGTGCAGTGGCCAATGCGATCTGCTCCGCCATCATTTCGATAGTGCTGATGGTGGCGACGATCTGATTCAGCGCCGAGTCGGCTGTTTCGGCGAGTTCGGCGGTCGCTTCGGCATGATTGACCTGTACGCGCATCGCTTCCACAGACTGATGGGCAGTCGTCTGCAAGTTGCCGATCAGCAGTTGGATATCCTCAGTAGCACCGCTGGTACGTTGCGCCAAAGTACGCACTTCGTCGGCAACCACGGCGAAACCGCGGCCCTGTTCGCCTGCTCGGGCGGCCTCGATCGCTGCATTCAAAGCGAGCAGATTGGTTTGCTCGGCGATCGAGCGAATCACGGTCAGCACCTTGCCTATGGTGCTGGTTTCGTCCGCCAAGCGCTCGATATCCAGCGCGTTGTGCTGTACTTCGTTGACGAGGGCGTGTAGGCCGGCAAGGCTCTGACTGATGACTCGCTGCCCTTCGCTGACTGCTTGGCCTGCCGCCCGGCTGGCTTCAGCTGTCTGGCCGGCACCGTTAGCCACATCCTGAATGGTTGCTTCCAGTTCGCCCAGCGAGTCGCGGATCTGCGCTGTGTCTCCGGTCTGATGGCTGGCGCCGTGGTGAAGGTCGCTGCTCATTTCCGCCAGTCTGCGGCTGCTGCTCGTGACCTCTTGAGCATGCTGATGCAGCGTATCGACAAGCGTCAGCAGGTAGCTGCGCAATTGGTTCAGCGATGCTGCAATCTCGATAATTTCGGGCGTTTTCGAATTGATCTGCACCGCTGTGCCGAAATCACCCCGAGCCCAGGCGGAGAGAGCGGGAGCCAATTGGCCCAGCGCGCGCGTCAGCCGGCGCTGCAGGCGGTCGATGGCCAGCGCGATCAATAGTATCAGGGCGATGATCGTTCCCTGGATCAGACCTACTTCCAGTTGGATGCGCCCATGCTCAGCGCGAATCACGGGCTCCAGCTGTGCGAGCGCCAGCTGCAAAGACGCTATCTTCTGTTCGCTGCTGGTCATCAGCTCGCTACGCTGGCGGATAAGTGCGCGGGTGCGTTGAAGCTCGGCGGGGTAGCGTTTAATCAGGCTGGAAAGGTCGCGCTTGATTGCAATGCCTTGGTCTTCGTCAGGTTGTTTCTGCTCCTGATTGTTGAGATCCAGCAATGCGGCGAAGGCGCTGCCACCAGAGCGCTGCTCGGTTGCGATCCCGAGCAAGGGAAGTGTATTGAGTGCAGCCGCTTCCTTACCCAACGCCTGCAAGGCTTGCTCGACTTCCGCCGCCAGATCGTCTCGTCCACTGCTTACCAGTTTTCCGCGCGCATGACTCAGACGCAGCAGTTGGCGGCTGGCTTCGAACAGAGGTGTCTGATATTCGACCGCAACAAGCTGGGTGCTCTGCGTGACGTAGCGTTGTAATTGTTCCAGCGCGCCGGCCATCTCCCGTTCAGCTTGCAGCAGCAGGCCCTGCGGATCCCCGGCGAGTTTGCCCGCGGCCAAGAGCTCGGTGGCGGTGAACTGGCGGAGTTGCTCCAGGCTCGGTCGTAGCCGGTCGGCGAATTGGTTCGGTAAGGCAGCGATGTTTGTTGAGAGATCGTCCAGCGCCTGCAATGCTGCGCTGTGGCGCACCGCATTGCCGCTGGCCAAGTAACCATGGATATTGCTTGCGGCCTGATGCTGAAACTGCTGAGAAAGGCCAAGATAGCGCTCCATCAGTTGATAGGGGCGCGCTAGTGCACGCTCCGACCACCAGAGCGTGACGCCCAATGCGAGACAGATCGCAACGAGCAGGAATGTGTTGAGCGTGGTGAGCGACTTCAGGTGCATCCTGACCTCCGGTGGGTTGGGAGGTCAGCAATGTATGGCTATTTGATGTCACTCGCGTGACAGGGTGAACCGCTCGACTCGATTACGGCCCCCGTGCTTGGCACGGTAAAGGGCTTCGTCGGCCTGTTGGGTAAGCGACTTGATGTCGGCATGGGGCGTCAGCTCTGCAATGCCGCAGCTGAATGTGCAAGAGAGATCGGTTGGTTGTGCCGGGTAACGGATTTCGGCGAAGCGCTGACGGATATCGTTCAGGACCTTGAGTGCATCCTCTGCGCAGGTATCCGGCAGTATCACGGCAAATTCCTCCCCACCGTAACGGCCGATATGGTCGGTCTTGCGCAGACGCTGTTTGAGGAACAGGGCGAGGCTTTTGATTACCCGATCCCCCATCGGATGCCCGTAGGTATCGTTGACCTTCTTGAAATGATCGATATCGATCATGGCAAAACATAGGGGCTTGCCGTCGCGGAGGGCTCGTGAGCTGGCATCCTCGAGCAGCTGCAGGCTATGCGTATGGTTGTAGAGGCCGGTGAGGCTGTCACGAACGATTCGTGCTTTGAGATTGCGCGCTCGCTCGGCACGGGTCCGTACTGTTGCGATCAGGTGGCTGGGTTTGATCGGTTTGGTCAGGAAGTCATCGCCTCCTTCATTCATTGCATCGAGCTGTTTGTCGAGATCGTCTTCAGCCGAAAGATAGATGATCGGTACGCTTACGTAGCGCTCATGCTGGCGAATCACCTTGGCCAGTTCGGTGCCCATGCATTCGGGCATGTACATGTCGAGAATGATCAGGTCGGGCTGAAACTCAGCCAGATAGGCAATGGCCTGAATCGGCTCGTTAAGCGTCTGGGTGATGATCCCCGCATTATTCAGGACTCGCTCGGTATGCGTCGCCTGAGCCCGCGAATCGTCGATGATAAGCACTCGGAACGGCTCGTAATGGGCGGTGCGGGTGAAAATCTCGATCTTTTCAAGCAGACTCGATGCATCGATGGCGCTGGTGAAGAATTCCAGCCCACCGGCGCGCACGGCGGCCAGGCGCATGGGGGTGTCGGTTTCCTGATGGCTGAAGAAAATCAACGGCAGTTTTTCTTCCAAGCCCTGTTGCACGCGTTCAGCTAGTTTCAATCCCTCACCGGGCCCATTGAAATCGACATCCATGACCAAAGCCGCGGGGTGGCGTTCATGCATGGCTGCACGAAAGTCCCTATCGCTGGCGAAAGCCTGAGCGGCCATGCTGAAAAATTCGAGCTGACGGACCACGTGGTTGGCGCGCTGATGATCCTCGAGAGCGATGTAGACAGGCTTGCTTAAGGGCGGAACGTAGCCGGACTGCCCGCGCGGATCGCTGTGGCGCAGGCCGGTACGAGCGAGGCGATAGATCAGTTGGCTGAGGGTAGCGATGGTGTCGCTTGACAGCCGCCCGCGGTTGTCTTTGATATCACTGAGACAGTCTTCGATGCCGAGCGCGAGTTGCCTGTGCTCGTTCTGCTCGAAGCGCTCGGCGAAACGCCGCAAGCGGTGGTTGGCGTCGGAAAGAGCGGCTCGATAGGCATCGCTCCATTCGCTGCGCTGCAGTTGCTGCCAAACTTCGAGCACTTCTCGTGCTTGGTGAATGACCCGCTGCGCGAAGTGCTGTTTAAGTTCTTCCTGGTCCGACATGTCCGGTTCCCTGGCCCCGCTGCGGCAGTCCTGTCAGAGGGCGCTAGTGGCGGCATGCTACCACCGATCCGGCCGTTGCAAGGCGATTGCATAAGCGGTCTGGTTCTCATTATGACGCTTGCCATGGACTGGCTGCGTTATAGTGGTTCTCTTGCCGCAACGCTCCGAGTGACCGGCGGTCGAATCCCTGAACTCCGAGAAAAAGAAAGGAAAGATGCCCATGTTGGATTGGAAGAACCGCTTCGGCCGCCTCGGCTTGTCGGGAAATGCAGCCACAACGGAGGGGGCAGCTCGCAATCCGCTATTGCTGGCATTTGCCGTGCTGGTTGGCCTTTGCCTGTTGGTGGCGCTGATTCTTGGCTGGTATTGGAGCTCCGAGCCTGATCGGTTCCCGGTACAGCAGCATGTTCGGCAGGCGGCGGAGGCTTCGCAGCGGCAGATCGTCAACGGCTATACCACGGTCGAGACGCTCAAGCAGGTGGCTACCACCCTGTTGGACAAACCAGGCGGCTATCTGACCAACGACATTGCACCCCCTGGCCTATGGCTGGATAACATGCCCAGCTGGGAGTATGGCGTGCTGGTTCAAGTGCGTGACCTCAGCCGAGCGTTGCGCAAAGATTTTGCTCGCTCGCAATCCCAGTCGACCGAGGATCCGGATCTTTCCAAGGCCGAGCCGTTGTTCAATTTCGACAACCGCAGTTGGGCGCTTCCCGCGAGCGAATCAGAGTACCGCAACGGGATCCGTTTTCTGGATCGCTACTTGGCGCGTTTGAGCGATCCGGCGCCCAAGGCACAATTTTATTCGCGTGCTGACAACCTCAATAATTGGCTGGGAGATGTGGGCACTCGCTTGGGATCACTCTCTCAGCGGCTATCAGCCAGCGTCGGGCGTGTGCGCCTGGATGCGCAGGTGGCGCCGGAGCTGGAGCGTGACGGCGTAAATCAAGTGTTAGAAGAAGAGCGCGTCGAGACGACCTGGTTGCAGATCGATAATGTTTTCTACGAAGCGCGCGGACAGGCCTGGGCGTTATCGCATTTGCTGCGCGCCGTTGAGGTGGATTTTGCCGATGTGTTGGCCAAGAAGAACGCCACCATCAGTGTTAGACAAATCATTCGCGAGCTAGAGGCTGCGCAGGAGCCGCTCTGGAGCCCGATGGTGCTCAACGGAAGCGGCTATGGCGTGCTAGCCAACCATTCCCTTGTAATGGCGAACTACATATCGCGCGCGAACGCGGCGATTATCGATCTGCGCAATTTACTGTCGCAGGGATAAGAAAACGGCTGCAAGCCTTAGCGACAAGCTTCTAGACAAGCTTCTAATGGATAGCATTGCGCGACTGACACAGCGATGTCGCACTCGGCCTAGCTAGCAGCTTGCTGTTAGTCCAAACCGAGCTTTTTCAATCGATAACGCATTGAGCGGAACGATAAGCCCAGCCGCTGGGCAGCCGCCGTGCGATTCCAGCGAGTCTCTTCCAGCGCTTGCATGATCAGCTTGCGCTCGACCTCCTCGAGGTGGTCTTCGAGATTATCAATCTGCGCCAGGCTTGCTTCGCCGTTCTCGGAAATGCCTGGTGCGTCGGACAAGCGCAAATCGCTGGGCTTGATCTCCTCGCCTTCGCAAAGTGTATAAGCGCGCTCCAGCATGTTTTCAAGCTCGCGCACGTTCCCCGGAAAGCGATAGTTCTGCAGTTTGGCCAGTGCATCGGGATGCAGGCGCGCCGGGCTGTCGCTACATTCCTGGGCGAGCCGACGCAGCATGACATCAGCAAGCTGGGTGATGTCTTCGCGTCGTTCACGCAACGGTGGTACGCGCAGTTCAATAACGTTCAGGCGATAGTACAAGTCCTGGCGGAAACGGCCGGCTGCGACTTCGCTGGCGAGATCCTTGTGGGTAGCACAAAGAATTCGTACGTCCACAATCACTTCCTTTGCACCGCCGACCGAGCGCACGGCCTTTTCCTGGATGGCGCGTAGCAGCTTCACTTGCATCGGAAGCGGAAGATCGGCTACTTCGTCGAGGAATAGTGTGCCGCCATTGGCCGCCTGGAACAGCCCTAGCTTGTCTTCGATGGCCCCGGTAAAGCTGCCCTTCTTGTGGCCGAAGAACTCACTTTCCATCAGCTCCGATGGGATCGCGCCGCAGTTGACCGGCACGAAAGGACGTTCGTGACGTGGCCCTTGTTCATGGATCAGTCGCGCCACCAGCTCCTTTCCGCTGCCGGACTCGCCGCTGATATACACCGGAGCCTGGCTGCGCGCCAGTTTACTGATCTGTTTGCGCAGTACGTTCATCGGTGGCGAGGCGCCGAGCAAACGGCTATCGACGCTCAGGTCATTAGGGTTCGGGTTGCGTAATCGCAGCGCAGTATTGACCAGCTCGCGTAGCCGTCCGAGGTCGACCGGCTTGGTCAGGAAATCGAACGCCCCGGCTTTCAGCGCGCCGATGGCGGTATCGAGGCTGCCGTATGCGGTGATCATAGCCACCGGGAGTTGCGGATACTGTTGCTGGATGAACTGCACCAGTTCCAGCCCGCAGCCGTCTGGCAAACGCATGTCGGTGAGGCACAGATCGTAATGCTCGCGCGCCAGACACTCTCGGGCTTCCTTGAGGTTGCGGGCGCTGCGGGTGTCTAACTTCATTCGCCCAAGGGTGATCTCCAGGAGCTCCCGGATGTCGGGTTCGTCATCGATGATCAACGCTTTCTGGCGGGTGGTCATGGTCTCGGTCTTTCAATTACGACGGTTGGCGAAGGCCTGCAATGTTAACGCTACCGCGCGCGCTTTGTACCGTGGCCATCACCGATGTGTGACCTGTGCCGGCTCGCAGGCCTCAGCCCAGCTTGCGCGGATGAGCAAAAACGATACGGAAACAAC
Source organism: Stutzerimonas sp. VN223-3 (assembly GCF_045999685.1). Lineage (NCBI taxonomy): Bacteria > Pseudomonadati > Pseudomonadota > Gammaproteobacteria > Pseudomonadales > Pseudomonadaceae > Stutzerimonas > Stutzerimonas sp. VN223-3. Next base: position 1,325,052 of record NZ_RBEC01000002.1, read on the forward strand.
TGCCACCCTCGTCTCTTTCACGATAGTCCAGACGCGCCTGATTGCTTTCGCACAGCTCTCGTGAAATGTACAGCCCCAGCCCGGTGCCCTTGTTCTCCGTGGTAAAGAACGGCTCAAAGATGTTTTGCACCTGCTCGGTCGGCACGCCGGGTCCATCATCAAGCACTTCCAGCACTGGCAGATCACTGGTCTCGTCGCGGAACAAATGTAGCCATACCTGTGCCTGGTCATGTGTCTGGCCGCTGTAACGCAGACCATTCTGCACCAGGTTAGTCAGGATCTGGATCAATTGGTTGGGGTCCATGCGGGTCTGCAGCGATCTACCCCTGGTTTCAACATGCACGCTCTGGTGGGGCGGGAGCGCCCCGCGAAATTCACTGGCGAATCGATGCGCCCAGTATTTCAGATCCAATAGTTGCGGTTCAGCCTGGCGTCTGCGCGAAAGTTGCAGCACGTTCTCGATAACCAGGTTCATCCGTCGCGAATGATCCTGGATGATCTGCGTCAGGCGAAGGTCCGCGGGATCTAGCGCTTCGGATTCCTGCAACAGCTGCGCTGCATGGCTGATCGCCCCGAGCGGGTTGCGGATTTCGTGGGCGATGCTCGCCGTTAACCGGCCGAGCGATGCCAGCTTGAGTTGCTGGGCCTTTTGTGCGATTTGCGAGATGTCCTCAAGGAAGACCAGCGTGTCCTGCGTCACACCGTGCTGCAGGGCGGCGAAGCTCGGTTGCAGGGTGGCGCCGCTCGGCGTTGCCTTGAAGGTGGGAGGGCGCATCGTTGGATTATCACGCCATTGCTGTAACCCTTTGATTAATTCGGGGCAGCGGGGTGCCAGTCTTTCGCCGGTCAGCGCTTGTTGGCCGAGCAGTTCGAGTGCGCCTTGATTGGCAAGTAGCACGCGCTGCTGTGGGTCTAGCACGAGAATCCCGGTCCGCATGCGCTGCAGGATCTGCGCGTTCAGCGCTTCGAGATTGGCGACTTCCTCTGCGCGCTGGTGGGCCAGGGTTTCACTGACCTGCAGCCGACGCGTCAGACCTTGTACCAACAGCGCTGCGGCGAAGCATAACGTCCCTAGCGCTGCAGCCTGGATATATTGATTGCTCGCGGTGGTATCGCTGAGGCTGAGATAGAAGGTCAGGTAGATAAGGCCGGTAGCTGCAACCGCTGCAATGAAAAAACCGATGCGCCCATGTAGCAGAACGTTCGCAATGGCAACGGCGATGATCAGCAAATTGCCGATGCCGCTTGGCGTGCCGCCGGCGAAATAGAACAGCGCTGCGAGTAGCGTTACGTCCATCAGCGCGAGGGCGAGAACGGGTAGCTCCCGTTTCGGGTTTTGTAGCAGGACGGCGATAACGATATTGAGGATCAGATAGAGCCAGGCGCCGTATTGGAACGCCGCCGGATTGCTCATGCGCATCAGGTCATTGTGCAGATCGCTGCTGATCAGCAGGACCAGCACTAGCCCGATCGCGACGCGATAAAGATGATAAATGCGAAGGATTCGTCGACCCTGGTAGCCGAAGAATGTCAGCCCTTCAGTGCCCACCCGACTTGCTGTCCTGTTCTAGATGCGTCTGGCTGCAGTACCACTGGTCGTGGTTTTGTAATGCTTGCTCGCGTGGCAGATGCACACCGCACTGGGCGCAGCGAACCATCGTCACAGTGGTCTGTTGCGGTTTGTTGATATTTGCAGGTTTGCTTACCAAGCGACGCCAGAGCCAGAACGCCGCAGCAATCAAGATGATCCAGAACAACAGACGAAACAGACCCATATTTCTAGTTCCTGGCTAAACCGTAACCTGTCGATCTGGCAGGCTGTGCTCTGATCGGACCGGCCTTTTGCGTTGGGCCACTATCTCAGTCGAACAGACCGAAGGTCAGATAGCTCCACCAAGAGCGGCCTTCGCTTTGCTGTTCATCTTCGGCTTCTGCTTCGGCTTCCGCCTCCCTCAAGACCGGGCGCAGCTCATCAGGCAGATCCTGCGCGGCGTTTTCGTACTGGCGCACCACGTCACGGTTGGATTGCGAACTGTCGGGGGCTGCGTTTTCCGTTTCGATCAGGCCGAGGGTGGCGCGGGATAGCCAACTGCGATTGTCGGCTTCCTTTTCCCGTGGCACGAATTCGCCATCTTCCAGGCTGGGATGTTCCGGGTAGTTGAGCTTGAGGGTTTCCAGGCTGGTACTGGCGAGATCGTCCAGCTCCAGTCGTTGATAGGCCTCTGTCATCACCGCGAGCCCATCGCCGACAGCTGGCGTGCCCTGAAAGTTTTCCACTACGTAACGCCCGCGATTGGCCGCGGCAACGTAAGCCTGGCGGCGCAGGTAGTAGTCGGCAACGTGGATTTCGTTGGCCGCCAGCAAGTTACGCAGATAAACCATTCGCGCCTTGGCGTCCGGGGCGTAGCGGCTGTTCGGAAAGCGAGTGGTCAGTTGCGCGAACTCATTGAAAGAGTCGCGAGCGGCGCCTGGATCACGTTTGGTCATATCCAGCGGCAGAAAGCGCGCGAGCAGCCCGCGGTCTTGGTCGAAGGAGGCCAATCCCTTCAGGTAATAGGCGTAGTCGACACTGGGATGCTGAGGGTGCAGACGAATGAATCGCTCGGCGGAAGAGCGGGCGGCTTCCGGCTCGGAGTTCCGGTAGTACGCGTAGATCAGCTCCAGCTGTGCCTGTTCGGCGAAGCGACCGAAAGGATAGCGAGACTCCAGCGTCTTCAGCTTGTTGATGGCGCTGGTGTAGCTCTTGTTGTCCAGGTCGGTCTGCGCCTGCCGGTACAGTTCCGCTTCGCCGAGGTTTTCGCTGATGGTTTCGTTGGATGAGCAGGCAGCGGTGAGGGCGAAAATGGCGATCAGCAGCAGGTGTTTCACTTGCATGGCGGCTTGCGTCCCTGTGACGGCTGGCTGTCTCGCGCTGAGCCGTCCTGTTATGATGAGCGTCCCGGCTGGCCGGGACAAAGACGCCGTATTTAAACACAAGCGTGTTGCTGAAACCAAAGGCTCCACCTGTGCTGCAGCCAAAGGCTATGTTCATCGTGGTAAACAGCCTCGGCGCGCGCCTGAGGTCAATCGGTAGTTTGTACCGATCATGCTGCCTATGGCTAATGAGCGACCTGCAGCTAGGCTGCAGTTCTTGAATCCCATGGCTGCCTCCGTCGATGACACGGCCAGCTATCGAATACGGCGGCGCTCGCCTGCTGTTTCTTACTTAGCAAGACGGCCACGCCGCTAGCTCCCCCTTACTTTGAAGCGCTCATAATTATGTCCACGATCTCCACGCAGGCCATTCAACTTCGCGCCGAGGTGCCGTTCGATCTCGGTGGGCAGCGTCTCGATCAGGTCGCGGCTCAGCTTTTCTCGGAGCACTCCCGCTCGCGTCTCGCTGCATGGATCAAGGATGGTCAGCTGACCGTCGACGGCGCCTCGTTGCGCCCCCGCGATACCGTGCATGCCGGTGCCGTTCTGGAGCTTTCCGCTGAACAGCAGGCGCAGGGGGAGTGGGTCGCGCAGGACATACCGCTGGATATCGTCTTCGAGGATGAGCACATCCTGGTGCTGAACAAGCCATCCGGTTTGGTGGTGCACCCGGCGGCTGGTCATGCCGACGGTACGCTGCTCAATGCCTTACTGCACCACGTGCCGGATCTGATCAATGTGCCGCGCGCTGGCATCGTGCATCGCCTGGACAAGGACACGACGGGTCTGATGGTGGTCGCCAAGACGCTGCAGGCGCAGACGCGTCTGGTCGAGCAGCTGCAGGCACGCAGTGTCAGCCGCATCTACGAAGCCATCGTCATTGGCGTGATCATTACGGGTGGCACGGTCAATGCGCCGATCGGGCGGCACGGCCAACAGCGCCAACGCATGGCGGTGGTCGAAGGCGGCAAGCCGGCTGTCAGCCATTATCGAGTGCTTGAGCGCTTTCGCTCGCACACTCATGTCAGAGTCAAACTTGAAACTGGCCGCACTCACCAGATTCGCGTGCATATGACCCATATCGGTTATCCGCTGGTTGGCGACCCGCTGTACAGCGGCCGTTTCCGCATTCCGCCCGCGGCGAATCCAACCATGGTGCAGACCCTGCGAGATTTCCCGCGTCAGGCGCTGCATGCGCGCTTCCTCGAGTTGGACCATCCCGTCAGTGGCGAGCGGATGAAATGGGAGTCGCCATTACCGGATGATTTCGTCTGGCTGCTGACGCTGCTCCAGCAGGATCGCGAGGCCTTCGTCGGGTGAATCGCTGGCCTGACGACTGGATCACCCCGGATTGGCCGGCGCCTCTGCATGTGCGGGCTTGCGTTACGACGCGTAACGAAGGGCTGAGTCAGCCACCTTTCGACAGTTTCAATCTGGGCGATCACGTCGGTGATGACCCTGCGGCGGTGATGGCCAACAGGCAGCGCCTACGAAATTTTCTCGGTTGCGAACCCGCCTGGCTGAGCCAGGTGCATTCGGCCAAAACCGTCCAGGCCGATCCGGCTCTTGTCCCGATCGCGGATGCCAGCTGGACGGATGCCACCGGTATCGCCTGCACCGTGCTGACGGCCGATTGCCTGCCGGTACTCTTCTGCAATCGGGCCGGTACTCGTGTGGCCGCTGCGCATGCCGGCTGGCGAGGGCTGGCGAGTGGCATGCTGGAATCGACCGTGGCGGCCATGCAATCACCGGGCGAACAGCTGCTGGTTTGGCTGGGGCCGGCGATAGGGCCGGATGCGTTCGAGGTTGGCCCTGAGGTCCGTGAAGCATTCATCGAGCAGCACGCGGTGGCGGCAGAAGCCTTTCGGCCAAGCCCCAACGCCGGGCGCTACATGGCTGATCTCTACCATCTTGCCCGTATTCACCTCGCCGCTTGCGGCGTTACCGCGGTGTTCGGCGGTGAGCTCTGCACTTTCAGCGATCCGCGCTTCTACTCCTATCGCCGCACCGCCCGCACCGCCCGCACCGGGCGCTTCGCCAGTCTTATCTGGATAGATAAAAGCAGCGGCAAGCTTCAAGCCTCAAGCTGCAAGCCGTAAGTAAAAAGCCGAGAAAGCGCTGAGGGCTGGACGGCAAGGGCGGCAATAGGTTGCAAGCTTCAAGATATACGGAAAGCCTGACGGCGTTGACGCCGCGCCTGATGGTCCTTCTGGCTTTCGGTTCGGAACGCGTCCGGCGCTTCGACTTGAATCTCCATCGATCAACCTCATCTAAGTTTCATCACGCAGGCTTTGTCGAGGTGCGATTTGAGTGCGCCGGCCTGCCTTACTAGAAAGGTGATTACATGCGTATCGATCGTCTGACCAGCAAGCTGCAGCTTGCGCTTTCCGATGCCCAGTCCATCGCGGTTGGTCTTGATCATCCGTCCATTGAGCCGCTGCACCTGATGCAGGCGCTGCTCGACCAGCAGGGTGGCTCGATCAGGCCGCTGCTGATGCAGGTGGGTTTCGATATCAACGGCTTGCGCCAGGCACTGACCAAGGAGCTGGATCAGCTGCCCAAGCTGCAGAATCCTACGGGCGACATGAACATGTCGCAGGATCTGGCGCGCTTGTTGAACCAGGCTGATCGCCTGGCACAGCAGAAAGGCGACCAGTACATCTCCAGCGAACTGGTACTGCTCGCCGCGCTAGATAGCAACACCCGTCTGGGCAAGCTGCTGCTGGCACAGGGCGTGAGCAAGAAAGCATTGGAAAATGCCATCAGCAATCTGCGCGGTGGCGATGCGGTCAACGACCCCAATGCCGAGGAGTCGCGCCAGGCGCTGGATAAATACACCGTCGACATGACCAAGCGTGCCGAGGATGGCAAGCTCGATCCGGTTATCGGGCGCGATGATGAAATCCGTCGGACCATTCAAGTGCTGCAGCGTCGAACCAAGAACAACCCCGTACTCATTGGTGAGCCGGGTGTGGGTAAGACCGCCATTGTTGAAGGTCTGGCTCAGCGCATCGTCAACGGAGAGGTGCCGGACGGGCTCAAAGACAAACGTTTGCTGGCACTGGACATGGGCGCGCTGATTGCTGGGGCCAAGTTTCGCGGCGAGTTCGAGGAACGACTCAAGGCCGTGCTCAACGAGTTGGGCAAGCAGGAAGGTCGAGTCATTCTGTTTATCGATGAATTGCACACCATGGTCGGCGCTGGCAAGGCCGAGGGTGCCATGGACGCCGGGAATATGCTCAAGCCGGCGCTAGCCCGTGGCGAACTGCATTGCGTCGGCGCAACCACGCTCGACGAATATCGACAGTACATCGAAAAGGATGCGGCGCTGGAGCGACGCTTCCAGCGCGTGCAGGTCGACGAGCCGAGCGAGGAAGATACCATCGCCATTCTGCGCGGGCTGAAGGAGCGCTACGAGGTGCACCATGGCGTTTCCATCACGGACGGCGCGATCATTGCGGCGGCGAAGCTTTCGCACCGTTACATCACTGATCGCCAATTGCCGGACAAAGCCATCGATCTGATCGACGAGGCCGGCAGCCGCATCCGCATGGAGATCGACTCCAAGCCCGAGGAACTGGATCGCCTCGATCGCCGCCTCATTCAGCTGAAGATCGAGCGCGAAGCGTTGAAGAACGAAGACGACGAGGCGACCCGGAAGCGCTTGGCCAAGCTTGACGAGGAAATCGTCAAGCTGGAGCGCGAATACGCCGACCTCGATGAGATCTGGAAATCGGAAAAGGCCGAGGTGCAGGGCTCCGCTCAGATGCAGCAGAAGATTGAGCAGGCCAAGGCCGATCTCGAGGCGGCACGGCGCAAGGGCGACCTGGCGCGCATGGCTGAGTTGCAATACGGCATCATTCCCGATCTCGAGCGCAGCCTGCAGATGGTCGACCAGCATGGCAAGTCCGAGAACCAGTTGCTGCGCAACAAGGTGACCGACGAGGAGATCGCCGAGGTGGTCTCGAAGTGGACCGGAATTCCCGTATCGAAGATGCTCGAGGGTGAGCGCGAGAAACTGCTAAAGATGGAAAACTTGTTGCACCAGCGCGTGATCGGCCAACACGAAGCTGTTGTTTCCGTCGCCAATGCGGTCCGTCGCTCACGTGCCGGGCTGGCCGATCCGAATCGTCCCAGTGGCTCGTTCCTTTTTCTCGGGCCGACCGGCGTGGGCAAGACCGAGCTGTGCAAGGCCTTGGCGGAGTTCCTCTTCGATACAGAGGAGGCAATGATTCGTATCGACATGTCCGAATTCATGGAAAAACATTCGGTGGCCCGCCTGATTGGCGCGCCGCCGGGCTATGTGGGCTACGAAGAGGGTGGCTACCTGACCGAGGCGGTGCGCCGCAGGCCGTATTCGGTGGTGCTACTGGATGAGGTTGAGAAGGCTCATCCTGACGTGTTCAACATTCTCTTGCAGGTCCTGGAAGACGGGCGCCTGACCGATAGCCATGGTCGTACGGTGGATTTCCGCAACACCGTGATCGTCATGACGTCGAACCTGGGCTCGACGCAAATTCAGGAGTTGGTGGGTGACCCGGATGCGCAGCGCGCGGCGGTGATGGACGCGGTGAGCAGCCATTTCCGGCCGGAATTTATCAACCGCATCGATGAGGTGGTGGTATTCGACCCGCTGGCGCGCGAGCAGATCGCCGGCATCGCTCAGATTCAGCTGGGTCGCTTGCGGCAGCGTCTGACCGAGCGCGAGCTGAGCCTCGAACTGAGTGACGAGGCTATGGATAAACTGGTTGCCGTTGGCTATGACCCGGTCTATGGCGCACGTCCGCTGAAACGCGCCATCCAGCGTTGGATCGAAAACCCGCTTGCTCAGAACATACTGTCTGGTGAGTTCGGGCCAGGTTCAGCCATCGTTGGCAAGGTAGAGGCCGGCGAGATCCGCTTCGCCAGTGCTTGACCTCGCTTCGCAGAGCCGCTCGAACGGGGCGGCTTCGCGGTTGTGCTGGCGGGGTCCAGAGCATGCTTGTCCGCACGGGTCATGGTATCGCGCAACGCATTGTAGTAAATCGCATTTTTTCTGTTGACAGGCGCGCCGAGAACCGTAAAATGGCGCGCCTCTGAGGGGGGTTTGCAAAGCAGCATCGCAGACAATCCAATGAGCTGGAAGTAGTAGTTCCGCGATAGCTCAGTCGGTAGAGCAAATGACTGTTAATCATTGGGTCCCAGGTTCGAGTCCTGGTCGCGGAGCCAAATTCCAATCGGGGTATAGCGCAGTCCGGTAGCGCGCCTGCTTTGGGAGCAGGATGTCGGGAGTTCGAATCCCCCTACCCCGACCATTTTTGGGTCGTTAGCTCAGTTGGTAGAGCAGTTGGCTTTTAACCAATTGGTCGTAGGTTCGAATCCCACACGACCCACCAAAACCGCTTCGCAAGAGGCGTAAGAAGCCGGAAGGTCCGCGAGGGTCTTCCGGTTTTTTCTTATCTACGTTTTTCTCTTCGGCGTTCATGTCACGCGCCGTCAATCGTTTTCCACTGCCGCGCCAGCGCCTTCCCCTATGCGGTTCGCGGGAGGCGCGGCGGCAGGCTAATCAATGAAGTTTAAGACGCGGTACGGTGCTAGTGCTGAGCTTGTCGCCAATCATCATCAGCGTGGTACGGGCGATTCCATACAGTGCGATCTGGTGCATTCGGTACAGCGAGACATAAAACATGCGTGCCAGCCAACCTTCGAGCATGACATTGCCGGTGAGATTGCCCATCAGGTTGCCTACGGCGGAGAAGCTCGATAAAGAAATCAGCGAGCCGTAATCACGGTACCGATAATCGAGCAGACTTTTGCCTTCGAGCCGTCGGGCGATCGACTTGGCCAGCAGCGAGGCTTGCTGGTGCGCCGCCTGCGCTCGCGGCGGCACATTGCGGTCGCTGCCCGGTTGCGGGCAGGCGGCGCAGTCACCGAAGGCGAAGATGTTCTCGTCGCGGGTTGTTTGGAGTGTCGGCAATACCACCAGCTGATTGATCCGGTTGGTTTCCAATCTACCTATTTCATGGAGGAAGCCAGGCGCTCTGATACCGGCGGCCCATACCTTCAGCGTAGCGGGCACAAAGTCGCCGTTCTTGGTATGCAGCCCCTCTTCCGTGACCTCGCTGACTGCAGCGTTGGTGAGTACGGTCACGCCCAGGCGTTGGAGCGTCTGATGTACTGGCTGACTGATGCGCTCCGGTAGCGCTGGCAGAACTCGCGGGCCTGCTTCGATAAGGCTGATATGGACGTTTTCGGGTTTGATTCCGTCCAGGCCGTAGGCGGCTAGTTCGCGTGCGGCATGGTGAAGCTCTGCGGCCAGTTCGACACCGGTTGCGCCGGCGCCAACGATGGCCATGTTGATGGTGCTGTGGCGGCCCTCGCTGGCGTGGGCGCGCATATAGTGGCTGAGCAGGTGGCGGTGGAAACGTTCAGCCTGCGCGCGCGTATCGAGGAAAATACAGTGCTCGGCTGCGCCCTTGGTCCCGAAATCGTTGGTAGTGCTGCCGACTGCAATCACCAGCGTGTCATAACTGAGGGTGCGCGCGGGTACTAGCTCGACGCCTTGCTCATCGAACGAGGCGGCAAGGTGTACGCACTTACTTTCACTTTCCAGGTCGTTCATACGGCCCATCTGGAATTCGAAATGATTCCATTTGGCCTGCGCGAGATAGTTGAGCTCATCGGCGGATGAATTCAGCGAGCCGGCGGCCACCTCGTGCAGCAGGGGCTTCCAGATATGCGTCAGGTTGGCGTCGATTAGAGTGATGCGGGCCTTGCCGCGCTTGCCCAGGGTTCTACCCAGGCGGGTGGCAAGCTCCAGGCCGCCGGCGCCGCCGCCAACGATTACGATGCGATGTGTCATGGAATGAACTCATAAGGCTTTGCGGAATTAGGTCTGCGCCTGGGAGGGGTATCGAAATACTCATAACACCAGGCGACTCAGGAGGCGGCTCAGCAAGCCCAAGCCAATCACCACGGCCAGCACCAGCACAAGGAGCAGCCAGGGCCTAAAAGGCTGACGCTCGACTTGGTGCTGCGGCGCGCTTAGGTATTGATCAACGCGTTTCTGGTCTTCAGGTTTCAGGCGGCTGGGCATACGCACCTCGAAAGGGGGATGCAGGCATTCTAGCGGCGCGACGGCAAAAGCCAAGCGCGTAGCTGGTCGATAACTGCCAGTGAGTCAGTCGTGCCGGCAGGAAGCCGGCAGCTGGTTGTGGCAGCTTGCGTGGTGGGTGGGGCATACACCCCGAATTGAAAAAAGTTAGTGGCCGTTGCTCTTCAGGCTGCGCAGGTTACCGATTACCGATTCCAGCGCGCGGTCGAACAGCAGGGCATCGTTGAGCAGGCGGATGGCGCCACGACGGAACTCGATGGCGAGCCCCATGCGCGTCTTCTCGAGTACTTTCATGCCGGTGCGGTTGACGAAGATATATTTGCCCGTGGGCTTGATCACTGCGGCCAGTTTGCAACGCAGCTTGTGATCTTCGTCTTCCTGGAACTCAACCCAGCTGCCGACACGCAGATTGTCCACCTGAGTCAATGCCTCGTCATTGTCTGCCAGGTTTATCTCAGGCTCCTGCTCGCGGCTCTCGCCAGGGGCAAGCAGCACGATTTCCGCAACAACCTCAACCATTGCAGGAGCTTCGGCTTCATCGGCGTGCTCTTCGCGTGGAGGCAATTCCAGCTTCTGTTCGGTGACAATTTCCCCGCGGGCGAGCGGGTCATGAGTCGGTGCTGGTTGAGTCGGCTGCTTGAATTGCTGCAGCGTCTGTACATGCAGCGCTTCGAGCTGGGTGAAGAAGTCGCTGGTAGAAAAGGGGTCGAACGCTGCACTTACCAGGCCTTCACGAAGATTTTTCAGCAGGCTCGGGACCAGTTCCAAAAGCCGTGCTCGAGACTCCGGATCGTCGTGCGGTGCGACGCTCCAGATCAAATCGTCCATTGTTGCCAGGGCTGCTTGCCATTGCTCGGACTGAGTGCCGTGTTTCAGGCAGGTCAGCAGCAGAACCTTGCTCCAGGCCTCCTGGAGCAGGCGTACCACAACTTCGGGAAGAATTTTGCCGAGCAATCGTTGATTGAGTGCATGTTCGACTTCCTGGCGAGCCATTTCGGCCTTGGCGCGTCCTTCTTCCGCATCGCGAGTGCGCTGTTCAAGGAGCTCGCTACGACGGCGCTCGTCGCCGGTGAAGGCGAGGAAATCTGCAAGCAGCTCAGAGAAGATTGAGGGGTCATCGACGAAGTCGTTCAGCAGGCGAGCCACGACCTGCTCGATTTTTTGATACAGACTGTCTCGCTGGGCTTCATCCTGATCGCCCCAGCCCATTGCGGCGGAGGCGATTTCGTTGAGCAGGCGGCGGGCCGGGTGGCTACCGCGGCTGAAGAAGGTCTTGTCCAAAACAGCGACTTTCAACACCGGGATTTGCAGGCGGCCAATCAGTGCTTTCAGGGAGTCAGGCAGCGTGCGGTCGTCGAGAATGAACTCGAACAACATCGACACAAGGTTTATGACGTCCTCGTCGACTTCACCGACCACGCGGGATTTACCGCTCTTGGCGCTAACGCGATGCAATAGTTGCTCAAGTTGACCTTGTAGGTCGACTTCATCGACCTGCTGCGGCGTGCGTGATTGAAGATGGGAGAGCAGGCGCATCAGGTCGTTGCTGGAAATCGGCACCGCGTCGATGGGAGCGTTGCGTGCTGGAAGGGCGCTTCCGCGCAGCTCCGAAAGGAGAGTCTGCAAGGCGCCGAACGCTTCGTGGACACCCTCGTCCATATATCCTGGCGATTCGCTGAAGCCTTGTCGCGGTGCGCTGTTTCCCGGTGCGGCAGGGCGGCTGGGCGCCCGGCGCGGCTGGGCCGACTGCAGCTCCGGTAATATGCCGGCTGCAACCAGTGTCTGGTTCGATTCGGCGTAAAGCTGATCGAGATCCGTTAGCACGTAGCGCTCGAACAATTTGAGGATGATCAGTTTGACCTTGATGTCCACGCCCAGGCTGCGGCAGGCCTCCAGAAAGTACTCGCAAAGCTGCTGCGGACCGAGCGGATTGCTCTTGTCGTCGAGCTTCTTGCTCACCAGTGCATTCATTCGGGTGGTCAGGTGGCTCAGCGGCTGGGTGGCGCGGCTCATCACCTTGGCGACCATGGTATCGATCGCAACCGATTCTTCGAGCTCGTCGTTCTGCACCAGGGCCAGGCTATCGAAGGATGCTTCCTGCTGCGCAGGTTTGCCAATCTCATACTGATTGAGCTTTGCGAAGGATTCGAAAACTTGCTGCAGGAAGCCGCGCTCGATACTGCGACGCTTCATGCGCAAGTCGCGCATGGCTTCGAAGAACGCGTTCTGCTCGGCGTTACTGGTGGCGCGGTCGGCTATCTCGAAAAGCGAGTCGTCAGCATTGTCGAATAGGGTCTGTAGCGCCAGTCGCAGCTGTTGTGCAGCCTTGTCGCGCACGCTAATAAGCGCGACAGGCAGTCTACCTGCCGGTGAGGTCGGCTTTTGCTCAGGGGCAGCCTTGAGGTGCACCACTTTCGCATCGGTTCGCATCGAGACTCTCTCCGGGTCACCCTACTGATTCAGGTGCTCAAACAACACATAGCATGCCGCTGATCATGGATCGGGACAACGGCTTGTCAAGTTTTGGTAAATCATCGCCATTTCAGTGGCGCCAATTTATGAGGCCATTATAGGCATCTAGTTCAGCAGCCAAGCCCGGATTTGTTTTGGACATGATGCGGCTCACAGATACTTCCTGCAATTCCTACAGGCGGTCAGAAAAGTACCGCAGGCAGAACCCAGATCAGTCAGGCGTGACATCTTCTCGAAGCGGTGCGCCTCTGCGCGATCGCCGGGCGAAGCCTTATACTCTCGCCGAACTCAATGGGAGCGCGTCGTGACCAATCTCACTCTTGCGGACCTTTCCGCCGAAATTGAAACCAATGTACGTAAAGCATTGGCCGAGGATATCGGTACCGGCGACATCACGGCGCAGTTGATCCCTGCCGAACGGCTCGCCCATGCTTCGGTCATTACTCGCGAGGCGGCTGTTATTAGCGGCACGGCTTGGGTGGATGCAGTGTTTCGCCAGCTCGATCCGCGGGTTGCGGTGCACTGGCAGGTAACCGACGGCGAGCATGTTGCTGCCGATCGTGTCCTGTTCCATCTAGAAGGACCGGCGCGGGCACTGCTCAGCGGTGAACGTACGGCGTTGAATTTTTTGCAGTCGCTGTCGGGTGTTGCCACGCGATGCAGACACTACGCCGATCTCGTCGAAGGCACTGGCGTCCAGCTGCTCGACACGCGAAAAACCATTCCCGGCTTGCGTCTGGCGCAGAAATACGCGGTCACTTGTGGTGGTTGTCATAACCATCGAATCGGTCTGTACGACGCATTCCTGATTAAGGAGAACCACATCGCCGCCTGTGGCGGGATTGCCGAGGCTGTTGCGGCTGCTCATCGCATCGCGCCGGGCAAGCCGGTAGAGGTCGAGGTAGAGAGTCTTGACGAGTTGGAGCAGGCGCTACGAGCTGGAGTCGATATCGTCATGCTGGACGAGCTGAGTCTGGAAGACATGCGCACCGCAGTAAACCTTGCGGCGCGCCGGGCGAAGCTGGAGGCATCAGGAGGAATCAGTGACGAGACGCTGCGCGCGGTTGCTGAAACTGGCGTGGACTACATTTCGATCGGTGCCCTGACCAAACATGTCCGGGCAATTGATCTGTCGATGCGTCTAAAGCAATGATCTAGCAGGCGGCCACAACGTGTACCGCCATTCGGCTCAGTGCTTGCTTTTCAGACCGAAGTTCTCGTGTAGCGTGCCGGGGACGTCGGTGTCCTTTGGTGCGTAGTCTTTCGGCGGCTCCGTGAAGGTTGGTGAATTGAGGCGTTCCCGGTGGCTATGGGTCTCCTCGCTGTGCAGCGCGGCGAGCAGGCGCTGACGGGTCTGCTCGTCCAACGCGAGCTTGTCGGCGCCTTCGGACAGATGATTCTGCATGTCCTGGTAGCTGTTGGTCAGCTTGCGCAGCAGGCTGGCGGTTGTATTGAAATGGGTAACCACTTCGCTTTGATAGGTGTCGAGGCGCTCCTGCAGTTCATCTACCTGACGCTGCGTGCTGTTCGGCGCGCTGTTTCGTGCGATTAGATAACCAATAGCGATGCCGGCAATCACACCGACGATCGGGAGCAACCAGGTCGCGAGGGTCTGTTCCACGAGTACTTCCTCTATATAAACGGCTGTGCTGTTCAGACCGCGGAAAACCATGCGGTGACGGGCGGACAGGACGGCTATCAGGTCAGGACGCAACTGATAGCCGGGCTCTGCACGCCTGGTGCAGTGGTTTTTCCACGGCCTGATACGTTAACGTCTCGTACCTGCCCTGTATACCGCGACACGATGCGGTGATTATGAGTCAGCGTGTAGCAAGACGAGTCGATTTGCCCCAAGGTCACGGAGTTACTTAGTTGAAACGTGAAATCCCAATTTCCATAGAGGGTCCGGCCGGTGTGCTGGAAGGTCTGTATTTCGATCAGCCCGATGCGCGCGGGCTGGCGCTGATCTGTCATCCCAATCCAGTCAAAGGGGGGACGATGCTCAACAAGGTGGTGTCGACCTTGCAGCGCACCGCGCGCGATGCTGGCTACATCACGCTGCGCTTCAATTTTCGTGGAGTGGGTGGTAGTGCCGGTAGTCATGACATGAACATTGGCGAAATCGACGACGCCGAAGCTGCATTGCGCTGGCTGCAGGCGCAGCACCCCGGGCTACCGCTGACATTGCTGGGCTTTTCCTTTGGCGGTTTCGTGGCGGCGGCATTGGCCGGGCGGGTCGAGGCGCGTGGCGAGTCGCTGGAAAATCTGTTCATGGTCGCGCCGGCGGTCTCGCGACTGGCGGATCAGCCATTGGCGGAGCGTTGCGTACTGACCATTATCCAGCCCGCCGATGACGAAGTGATCGATCCGGAGTCGGTGCATGCCTTCTCCGCTGGGCTTCAGCGTCCCCACGAGCTGCTTAAAGTGGCAGAATGCGGCCACTTTTTCCACGGCAAGCTGGTGGAGCTCAAAGAGCTGGTTGCGCCGCGGCTGGGCTAGCAGTCTGTTTAAAAACTAGCTGCGTTGCCAACACTGCGTAAAAAATCGCTTCGAAATGCTCATTTACGACTTGTAAACTCGTACGCGAGCCCGGTCCGCTTTCTCAGCGATTTTTGCCTTGCTTTGGCTGCCTCGCCTACGTTTTTCAACGGCCTGCTAACTCCACCGCGACGAGCGCTGACTGAATCGAGACGATCGTATGAAAACCCGAATCCTTACCGGCATCACCACCACGGGCACGCCACATCTGGGCAACTACGCCGGGGCCATTCGGCCGGCGATTGTGGCCAGTCGCGAAGCCAATGCCGACTCCTTTTACTTTCTCGCTGATTATCACGCGTTGATCAAATGCGACGATCCGCTGCGCATTCAGCAGTCGCGACTGGAAATCGCCGCGACCTGGCTGGCCTGTGGCCTGGATGCCGATCGGGTGACCTTCTATCGCCAGTCGGACATCCCTGAAATACCGGAGCTGACTTGGTTGCTGACCTGCGTCGCCGGCAAGGGCCTGTTGAACCGTGCGCACGCCTATAAGGCGTCGGTGGACAAAAATGTCGAGAAGGGCGAAGACCCGGATGCAGGCATCACCATGGGACTGTTCAGTTACCCGGTGCTGATGGCGGCCGACATCCTGATGTTCAACGCGCACAAGGTGCCGGTCGGTCGTGATCAGATCCAGCACGTGGAAATGGCCCGCGATATTGGCCAGCGCTTCAATCATTTGTTTGGCAACGGCAAAGAGCTGTTCACCGCTCCCGAGGCGCTGATCGAAGAAGGCGTCGCGACGCTCCCCGGTCTCGATGGCCGCAAAATGTCGAAGAGCTACGACAACACCATCCCGCTGTTCGCCAGTGCCAAGGAGCTGAAAAGCACAATCGCCCGCATCGTTACCGACTCCAAACTGCCCGGCGAGCCCAAGGACCCAGACGATTCCCACCTCTTCACGCTCTATCAAGCCTTCGCCACCCCGACGCAGTTGACAGAGTTTCGTGGTGAGCTGCTTGCCGGGCTTGCCTGGGGCGAGGCTAAGCAGCGCCTGTTCCAGTTGCTCGACGACGAGCTGGGTGAGGCACGCGAGCGCTATCACGCACTGATGACACGTCCTGGCGAACTGGAGGATATTCTCCAGGTCGGAGCAGCGAAGGCGCGCAAGGTAGCTACGCCGTTCCTCGGAGAATTACGTGAGGCCGTAGGGCTGCGCAATTTCCGCAGCGATGTGAAAAGCGCGGCTCCTGCGAAGAAGAAAGGCGGCAAGATGGCCCGTTTTGCCAGCTTTCGCGAGAACGACGGCAGCTTCCGCTTCCGCTTTTTCGCCGCCGACGGTGAAGAGCTGCTGCTGTCGCGCCCATTCGGCGAGCCCAAAGCGATTGGCGTGATCAGCCAGCGCCTGATAGCGCAGGGTGTCGATGCACTGGAGCTACGTGCCGACGAAGGCAATCAGTTTACGTTGTGGCTTGATGGCGAATGCATCGCCGACAGCCCTGTCCACACCGATGAAAAATCGCTGGAAGCGGCCATGCTGCGCCTGCGTCAGGCATTGGCGACACTTGCCGTGTAATTATCCAGCCGTACCCGCCGGTCGCTGCACGGCCGGCGGTTCCGGCTGACCCCTGACTCCATCCGAGGCTCAAGCGCTTGAACGATCTGCGTAAATTGCCAACCACCGAGGGCACGGCTAAAGTGTCGGCCCCGTTTCACTACCCAGACCCCGCCATGACCCCTCTTGAGCGCTATCAGGCAGACCTGAAACGTCCTGACTTTTTCCACGACGCCGCCCAGGAAACTGCCGTGCGTCATCTGCAGCGTCTGTATGACGATCTGGTCGCCGACGATCGCAACAAATCTGGTCTGCTTGGCAAGCTGTTCGGCAAAAAACGTCAGGACCCGATCAAGGGTCTGTATTTCTGGGGCGGAGTGGGTCGCGGCAAGACCTATCTGGTTGACACCTTCTACGATGCCCTGCCGTTCGAGCAGAAAACACGTACCCACTTCCATCGCTTCATGAAGCGTGTGCATGAGGAGATGCGCACCCTCAAGGGTGAAAAGAACCCGCTGACGATCATCGGCAAGCGCTTTGCCGACGAGTCTCGCGTGATCTGTTTCGACGAGTTCTTCGTCTCCGATATCACCGACGCCATGATTCTCGCGACCCTGCTCGACGAGCTGTTCAAGAACGGCGTGAGCCTGGTCGCTACCTCGAACATCGTGCCGGATGGCCTGTACAAGGACGGCTTACAACGTGCTCGCTTCCTGCCGGCCATTGAACTGCTGAAAAAGCACACTGAAATCGTCAACGTCGACAGCGGCATCGATTACCGTCTCCGCGCGCTCGAGCAGGCCGAGCTCTACCACTTTCCGCTGGATGCCGAGGCGGAGCAGAGTCTGGAAAAGAGCTTCCGCAGCTTGCTACCTGAGAAATGCAAGATCCAGGAAAACGAAGCCTTGATGATCGAGAATCGCGAGATCGTTGCGCATAAGGTCGCCTGCGGTGTCGCCTGGTTCGAATTCCGCGAGCTGTGCGACGGACCGCGCAGTCAGAACGACTACATTGAACTGGGCAAGATCTTCGATGCGGTGCTGGTTTCCAATATCGAGCGGATGGATGTCTCCAAGGACGACATGGCACGGCGTTTCATCAACATGGTGGACGAGTTCTACGACCGCAACGTCAAGCTGATCCTCTCCGCGGAAGTCGAGCTGAAGGATCTATACGCTGGCGGGCGCCTGGAGTTCGAGTTCCAGCGCACCCTGAGCCGCTTGCTGGAAATGCAATCGCACGAATATCTGTCACGTCCGCACAAGCCTTGACCTGACTCATCTATCGAACGGCAAGCCAGCGCGTAAGCGCAACTTGCCGTTTTTTTTGCCGTCAGCTTTTGTGCCGATATTGTTGCCGATACTGGTTGGGCGACAGCTCTGTGTGCTGGCGGAACAGCCGCGCGAAGAAGCTCGCATCGTCGTAACCAACTTCGTAGCTGATGGTCTTGATGCTCTTGCGCGTGGTCGAGAGCAAGCTCTTGGCGGTTTCGATGCGCAGCCTTTGCAGGTAGTGCAGCGGCTTATCGCCGGTTGCCGTCTGGAAGCGCCGCATGAAATTACGGATGCTCATGCCGTGCTCTCGCGCCACATCCTCGAAGCGGAATTTTTCCGCGAAGTGCTCTTCCAGCCATTCCTGAATCTGCAGTACGCGTGTGTCCAGGTGCAGCTTCTGCCCACCGAAACCTATCCGTCCCGGACTGTAGTTGCGCTGCACCTCGAAAAGAATGTCACGCGCCATGCCTTGCGCGACATTCGAGCCGCAGAAGCGCTCGACCAGATGCATGTAAAGGTCCGAGGCTGAAGTGATGCCGCCCGCGCAGTAGAGATTGTCGCTGTCGGTCAGGTGCCTTTCCTGCGAAAAAAGCACACGCGGGAAGCGCTCGGCGAATTCCCCGGCAAAGCGCCAATGCGTTGTGGCCTCACGATCGTCGAGCAATCCTGCAGCGGCCATCCAGAACGCTCCAGAGGCTTCGCCGCAGATTGCGCTGCCGGCCGCGTGCCGCTCCAACAACCACGGGGTTACCTGCGGATATTGTTGGCAGAGCGCGTCGAAATCGCCCCAGAACGCCGGCAGTATTACTGCATCGGTTACATCCAATGCGCTGTCTACCTCGATGCGGGTACCGCTGAAGGTGCTGACAGGCTTGCCGTCGGGGCTGACTAAAGAGGTCTCGAAAGCAGGCTTGAGCCCCAGGCCGAGCTGTTTGCCGTAGCGCAGGCTGGCCATATGAAAGAAATCCTTGGCATGCATCAGGGTGGACGCGAACACCCCTTCAGTGGCCAGAATGCTGATGCGTTTCAATGGTTGTGCGGTGAGCATGCGTTTTCTTCTGGCTATTCCGATTATTTTTATAAGGGGCAAAGCAGGGTAAATCTGCCGCTATCCGGCAGGAGCGTCTTATTTTTTTCCGCGACTGTCCAGTCACAATCAGTCTAATGGGGCGGAACCGCTCGCGGCGCTACCCATCAGAGTTACATCAGAGGGGATTTTCATGACAGCAGTCGCACCACCAGGTCATCCCGATGCGTTTTCCGGATGGGATGGCAGCACCGCCGCCGCCCGGGAAATGCAGAAGCAACTGGCAGGCAAGGTCGTGCTGGAAGATGACTTCGGTCCGTTGCGGCTGATTGCCGGCGTCGATGTCGGATTCGAGGAGGGCGGCAAGATCACCCGTGCTGCAGTGGTTCTGCTCGATGCCGAAACACTTGAGCCAGTGGCGCAGGCACTCGCGCGGATTCCGACTTGCATGCCGTATATTCCGGGCCTGTTGTCCTTTCGCGAGCTGCCCGCTGTGTTGCAAGCGCTCGATTCGCTTGGTCAGGTGCCGGATCTTATTCTCTCCGATGGGCACGGCATCGCTCATCCGCGTGGGCTTGGCATCGCCGCCCACCTGGGTGTGATTACCGGCCTGCCGACGATCGGTGTGGCGAAGAAGATCCTTACCGGTCACCACGCGGAACTCGGCGAGCAGCGTGGTGATCAGGTTGATCTGTTGGCAAAGGATGGCAGGGTGATCGGCGCTGTTTTACGCAGCAAGGATAAGGTGCGCCCGTTGATCATTTCGCCCGGCAACCGGGTAAGCCTGGCGACCGCACCGCAGTTGGTGATGCGTTATGTCACCCGTTATCGCCTGCCGGAACCGACGCGGTTGGCCGACCGCCTGGCCTCGCGCCGGGATGAAAAGCGCGCCAGCACCCAGCAGACGATGAGCTTCGAATAGCGCGACGGCTTGCAGTAAGCCGCTTGCAGGCGCTAGCCTGCAGACCCGCAGGTTTTCCAGGTTCCGCCCCGATGCTGTTGGATCATGCGACAGGCTGGTGTCGAGGCATTCGCCATTGCCCCTCGCCCAACTTCAATCAGCGCCCCGACGGCGAAATATCGCTGTTGGTCATTCACAACATCAGCCTGCCGCCCGGTTGTTTCGGGACTGGCAAGGTTCAGCAGTTTTTTCAGAACTGCCTGCCCACCGAAGAGCACCCTTTCTTCGAAGAAATCGCGACCCTGCAGGTGTCGGCGCATTTCCTCATCGAACGTGATGGCGCCATCACCCAGTTTGTCTCCTGCCTGGATCGTGCTTGGCACGCAGGCATGTCGCGCTTCGACGGGCGCGACAGTTGCAACGATTTTTCCCTTGGCATCGAATTGGAGGGCACCGATGACGCGCCATTCAGCGAGGCTCAGTACGAAAGCCTGATCCAGCTCTGCCACCTGCTGCAGCAAGCCTACCCGGCGATCACGCCGGATCGGGTCTGTGGCCACAGCGACATCGCTCCGGGACGCAAGACCGACCCGGGACCAGCATTCGATTGGCAGCGCCTGCGCGCGACGGCGATCGTTGCGTGGGACTGCCCAGAAGGATAGATAGATGATTTTTCTCGTGGTGTTGCTGGTACTGCTGATCGACAAACTCACCGATTGGCGGCGAGATGTGCAGCAGGATGGTCCTTGGCTGCATCTGCTGCGACGGATCGAAAGTCGCCCTGCGCTGGCGTCCAAACCATGGCTGAGCCTGCTGGTGGCGGTGCTGCTGCCGATCCTGCTGCTCGGCTTGTTGTTGATCGCGCTCAAGCCATTGGCCTACGGCTGGCTCAGCTTGCCTCTGCATCTACTAGTGCTGCTTTACAGCCTTGGTCGCGGACAAAGCAAGCGCGAGCTCGGGCCGTTCCGCGATGCCTGGCGGCGTGACGATGGTGAGGCGGCCGCGTTGGTGGCCGAGCGCGATCTGGGCATCAATGCGTCGGACGCGCCAAGCCTGCTGCGAGCTGTAGAAGCGCAACTGCTTTGGCGCAGCCACCAAGGTTTTTTTGCTGTGATCTTCTGGTATGTGCTGCTTGGGCCCATGGCCGCACTGGCCTACCGCCTGCTTTCATTAACCGTCGAGCACGCCCGGAGCGAAGCCCTGCGCGAGCGGGCCGGGCAGCTACTGCACGCCTTCGACTGGTTGCCCGTGCGGGTCCTGCTTGCCAGCTTCGGGCTGGTTGGCAACTTCGTCGCGGTCAATCGCGCGTTGCTGCATGACTTGCTGCACTGGGAGATTCCCGCCAGGCAGCTGCTGGCGGATGTAGGCCCGGCTGCGGCCGATCTGAGCGACGCCTTCGAAGGTGAAGCGGGCCTCGCCCGACTCGACAGTCTCGCGGCCCTGCTGGTGCGCACGCGCATGCTTTGGTACGCGGCCATCGCTCTTTGGATCATTCTTCTTTAGCGATCACGGACAGATCTTTCGGCCGATTGTGTTCCTGCCTCGCAGCGTTCCGGCAACCGCCGCTGATCGTATAAATGCCGTGGATATGCCGGAATCGGCGAGCCTTCTGCCACTTGTCGGGCCACCATCCTGCCATTACCTTAAGTTACATAACCCGCGACCGATATCCAGTATAAGTTTTCTCGTGCCACCTCTTTGACGAGCCCTGCTGCAGCCATCGATGTTGCCAGCAATACAACAAGAAACTGGGAGACGTCTTTTGAAAAGCCTGTTGTATCCCGCTATCGCATTGATGAATCGCCTGAGCTTCGGAATGAAGTTCAGTCTGATCAGCGTCCTTTTCTTCGTTCCTATGTTGCTGACTAATTTCTATTTGGTACGCGACTCGTACCGGGAGTTCGTGGGCACCCGCACGGAGCTGCAAAGCCTCGAGCTGCTGGGTACCGCATTGCAGCTGCGACGCGAGATGGAGGACTGGAAAGACCTGGTCGAAATCGAGGGTATCATCGGTCAGACCGGTGAAGTCCAGGCGCTGGTGACCCGGCTGGCGGACGCTGAACGAGAGTTGTCGTCGCGGATGCAAAGCCTGGTGCCAGTCAGCGACAACCCCGAACAGGTCGCCGAATTCAACACCCGCCGAGATGAGCTCGACGCGGCCCTGCGCGAGGCGCAGGCGCAGCAATCGCTGCAGGCTAAGGCCGCCATGGCGCGTGCGTTGCTGGGCAAGGCGCAGGTGATGATCAAGCTGATTGCCAGTCAGTCCGGCTTGAGTCAGGACAGCCAGCGCGATGTGCGGATGCTCGCCGAACTGCTGACCTCGGTCACGCCCTCGATCACGGCCATCCTCGGCGAGGGCAGGGCGATCGGCTCCTACACCTTTGGCCAGGGCTACCTGAACTCCGACGCCAGCAACAAGCTGGACGAACTGCTCCTCGAACTGGAAAAGCAACAGGCTCAATACGGCGCCCAACTGCAGGACGTGCTGGGCAGCAGCGCCTCCGCGCAGCGCCAGCTTGAAAGCTACACTGCCGCTAGCCGCGATTCTCTGAAGATCAGCAGCGATATCTTTCAAGACCAAGTGATCATGGCCGAAGCGCTGGATCATCCGTGGGAGAATTTTTACGACCTGATCAGCGCCGAGATGGCGAAGACCTACGCACTCAACGATTCGATTCTCGGCTTCCTGGACGGTGAATTGGAGCAGCGTCTGGAGCAGAAACGCCTGCTGATGATCTCGCTGCTCACCGCGCTAGTCCTGGTGTTCGTGCTTGTGGTCTATCTTTACAGCGCCTTCTACATGTCCACTCGCGCGTCGCTGAAGAGCCTTGGTGCAACCATGGACCGCGTTGCTGCTGGCGACATGACCGCGCGTTTCCAAGTGCAAAGCCGTGATGAGTTGGGTGAGCTGGGTCAGGTATTCAACGAGACCGTGGCTAAGATACGTGATCTGATCGAGCGGGTTGGTCAGACGGTCGGTGAGGTGGAACGTCAAGCTTCACGCGTCGAAACCGTCTCGGGCGAAAGCAACCAGACGGTGTCCGAGCAGCGCGGACAAATCGAGCAGGTCGCTACTGCGATGAACCAGATGTCAGCAACCGCACAGGGAGTCGCCACCAGCGCCGAAGCGGCGGTCGGCAGCGCGCAGAGCGTCAATGAAGAAACGGTTAGCGGTCGCAGCCTGGTCGAGGCGCAGGTTGGCGGCATCGAGCGATTGGCCGCTGAGATCGAGCAATCGGTCAGCGTGATCAATCAGCTGGCCAGTGACAGCAAGGCCATCAGCCAGGTACTGGATGTAATCAAAGGTGTCGCTGAGCAGACCAACCTGCTGGCGCTCAATGCCGCAATCGAGGCCGCACGCGCCGGCGAACAGGGGCGTGGTTTCGCTGTGGTCGCTGATGAAGTGCGCAGCCTGGCCAAACGCACCCAGCAGTCCACCGAAGAAATCGAGCAGATGATCGGGCGGCTCCAGGGCGGTGTCGGCGCCGCGGTCAAAACCATGCATTCCAGCCATTCGATGGCCGAGGAAACGGTCAGCCAGTCGGCGCAGGTTCGTCAGGCGCTGGAGAATATCCTTGGCGCGGTCGGCGTCATCGTCGACCAGAACCAGCAGATCGCCGCGGCGGCAGAGGAGCAAACCGCGGTGGCTCACGACATCGATCGCAACATCGTCGCGATCAACGAAGCCGGGCAGCGAACTGCTGAAGGAGCCGGGCATACCGAGCAAGCCAGCCGCGAGCTGACCGAACTGGTGGGACGCCTGCAACAATTGATCGGTGCGTTCCGCGTCTGATCGTTGGCCTCAGGCGACGACGCGCAGCCGTCCATCGCATCCTTGTGAACAGCGCCTCACATACCCGGGTCTGCCAAAAAGGCGAACCCGGGAGCGCGCTATGTCCAGCACCGCGAAAAAGACCGATCCGCAACTGTGGGAGCGGGTCAAGAAAGAGGTCACCGATGGCGACAAGGGCGGCGAGCCCGGCCAGTGGTCCGCGCGCAAGGCGCAATATGCCGTGCAGGAATACAAAAAGCGCGGCGGTGGCTACGAAGGCAAGAAATCGGCCGACAACCATCTACGAGAGTGGACCCGCGAGGATTGGGGCACCCAGTCCGGTAAACCTTCTGGCGAAACCGGCGAGCGTTATCTGCCCAAGCACGCGCGAGAATCACTCAGCGACGAAGAACATGCCCGCACGACACGCAAGAAACGCGCGGACTCACGGCGCGGCAAGCAGCATTCAAAGCAACCGGCAGACGTCGCGCACAAGGCCAGCCGCGAGCGCGAACCGGCCCTGAGCGGACTGAACAAACCCGAACTGATGCGCCGCGCCGCCCAGCGCGGCATTCGTGGGCGCTCGAAGATGAAGAAGGATGAGCTGGTCGCGGCGCTGAAGCGGGAGGGCGAGCGATGAGCACACTTGATGACAATGCTCGGCGGGATATCCGCGAAGAGTTCCATCAGGTCGTGAACATGACGCCGTCAGCCCTGCGCCGTTGGCTTGAGAGTGAGATCAGCCGCAGTGTCGGCATGACTGCCGAGGGGGAAAAAGTCACCGCGCCGAGCGATGGCGAAGCGGTTGGCCATGCCATGGGCGAGCGCATTCTGGAACTCAAGGGGCGGCGTCAGGCTGATCTCGAAGAAGACGACTACCAAGCCATGCGCAAGGTCATCGGTTACGTCCATCGGCATCTGGCCCAGCGGCCAAAGGGCGACATCCAAGATAGCCGTTGGCGCCGCTCGTTAATGAATTGGGGACACGATCCGCTGGAGGACTGAGTTCCGCTGTTCCGTATTGAAGCTGGTGATCTCGGCTTCAACGTTGCCAGGGCGTTCCGTCTGATCGTAGTGATTCGCTGGCAGCTGCGGCGATGCGGCGTTCGATGAAGCACGTGCCGGTTTGGTCAGCTGATCCTCACTTCCAGCCGAACAGCTCGCAGCTGTTTCGGTAGCTGACATTAGCCAGTTCGTCGGGACTGATGCCACGCAGCTCGGCCAATTCACGGCAGATATCGGGAAGGAATTCCGGACTGTTGCGTTGGCCGGCATGGCTGTGCGGCGTGATATCCGGGGCATCCGTTTCCAGCACGATGCTTTCCAGCGGCAGTTGCTGAAGTACCCGATGCATGCGATGCGCTTGGGGCCAGGTGCCGGCGCCGCCGAGGCCGAGTTTGTAGCCGAGTCTGATGTATTCCCGCGCTTCCTCCCAACTACCGCTGAACGCGTGGGCGATACCCGCACGTTTGAGCTTGCGCTGCTTCAGCGCGGCAATCATCGGGGCATGGGCGCGGCGCACATGCAACAGCACCGGGTGTTCGAACTCGTCGGCCAAGTCGAGTTGAGCTTCCAATAACTGCTGCTGGCGCTCCTTGTTTGGGGTCTCGATGTAATAATCCAGACCGATCTCGCCGATGGCACAGAGCTTGTCTTGCCCGCTCAAGCGCTGCAGCCAATCGCGCAGATTGTCGATATGCTCGGGTCTGTGGTCTTGCAGAAATACCGGATGCAACCCCAGCGCGGCGTATACGGCCGGTTCGTCCAGCGCCAGCTGCCAGACCCTTTCCCAATTCGCCTGGTGCACGCCTAGCACCAGCACGCGCTCCACACCGACCGCCGTGCAGCGGGCCAGCACTTCACTGCGATCGGCGTCGAAGGGGTCGAAGTCGAGATGAGTGTGGGTGTCGATCAGGGGCACGGCAGATCTCCTGGCCTGGTATCGGTAGGGCTGAAAGGCGGAGGTGGCGGAACTCAGCGGAGCGTTTCTTCCTCGATCTGGATGTCGCTGACGCCCAGCTCGGCCATGCGGCTGTGCTCGCTCGAACGTACCGGAATTTCCCAGGGTGCGTCAGTCGTCGCGCGTGGCTCGCGGACATGATGCAGGAGAATTTCCAGTTCGGCCTGTTCCATGTCGGGTTCTTCGAAGGAGCTGAGCGTCAGCGAGGCCGGGTTTCCGTTGATGAGATAGTGAATGCGGTAGCGTTTCAGTTCGGTCATGGCGGCTCTCTGCTTCTTGGTTCGGGGATATGCAATATCCGACCGCCGAATCGCGCTCAGGCTCCCGAATCGTCACGCTCCGATTCAAGCAATGCCGCCTTGCGCTCGATGCCCCAGCGGTAGCCGGTCAGCGCTTGGTTGGCCCCAACGACCCGATGGCAGGGCACCAGCAGCCCGACTGGATTGCTCGCACAGGCACGGGCAACGGCGCGGGCATGGCTGCCGAGGCTTTCGGCCAGCTCGCCGTAGCGGCGGGTCTGGCCAGGGGGGATGTCTTGCAATGCCTGCCAGACGCGCTGCTGGAAAGCACTGCCTCGCAGATCCAGTGGTAGCCGAACGGCGTGTGATGGCTCGGCCAGTTGGGCCAAAATCGGCTGCAGCCAGTCGCCCAGGCCAGTCTGATCGCGCCGCAATTCGGCTGCGGCGAAGCGCGACTGCAGTTCGCTCAACAATTCCTGCTCGTCGTTACCGAACAATAGTGCGCAGATTCCCTTGTCGCTGGCAGCGACCAACAGCAGACCCAGCGGACAGACGCTGATTGCATAGCGCAGCGACTCGCCAGCACCCTTGCGCCGGCGCTGCGCCGGGCTCAGTGCCGTGACGTTCTGGTAGGCGCCGCGAGTGCTGCCGTAACCCGCATCCAGCGCTGCACCCAATACCGAATCGGCTGCTGGCAGACGCGTCTCCAGCCGCTCGCGGCGACGCGCTGCGGCCCAGGCGTGGGGTGTAAAGCCGATGCGGGCCTTGAAGGCGCGGGCCAGATGCGACGAGGACAGGCCAATGCGGGCAGCCAGCTTGTCCAGTGTTATCGGCTCAGGACTTTCGTCGAGCAGGCGACAAGCGGCAATCACCAGTTCATCCAGCTGTTCGGCCGGGCTCTGGCCGTGTGGCGAGCAACGCATGCAGGCACGATAGCCTGCGGCTTCGGCATCGGCGGCATTGCTAAAAAAGCTGACGCCGTCACGCCGTGGTCGGCGCGCCGGGCAACTCGGACGGCAGAAGATGCGGGTCGAGCGGACGGCGAACACGAAGCGGCCGTCGAAGCCTGCATCGCGCTCACAGAGGGCTTGCCAGCAGCGGTCGAAATCGATCATCGCGCGGCTCCATCGTGGGTTGAATTCGATTGTCCGTCCTGATCGCCTTGTACGCCAATACGCATTGCGCTTTCAAACTTGCGGGCGAGCATGGAAGCGTGCTGACGATTACCGTAACCTGCAGGTCTGCATAGTCGAATAGGGTCTGTAAGCCGCTGATGAAAACGCCAAAACGACTCGAGCCGCTGGTCGAGGATGGGCTGATCGACGAAGTGTTGCGGCCGCTGATGAGCGGCAAGGAAGCAGCTGTATATGTGGTGCGCTGTGGTGACGAGCTGCGCTGCGCAAAGGTGTACAAAGAAGCTAACAACCGCAGCTTTCGCCAGGCGGTTAAATATCAGGAAGGCCGCAAGGTCCGCAGCAGCCGCGACGCCCGTGCCATGGCCAAGGGCTCGAAGCATGGGCGCAAGGAAAAGGAAGAGAACTGGCAGAACGCTGAAGTGGCTGCACTGTTCCGCCTGGCGGACGCCGGTGTACGCGTGCCCAAGCCTTACGACTTTCTCGACGGCGTGCTGTTGATGGAGATGATCTCGGACGAAGACGGCGACGCCGCGCCGCGTCTCAACGACGTCGACCTGCATCCCGACGATGCCCGGGAATTTCATGCCTTCATGATCGGCGAAGTCGTGAAAATGCTCTGTGCCGGATTGGTACATGGCGACCTTTCTGAATTCAACGTGCTGCTCGACGAACACGGCCCAGTGATCATCGACCTGCCGCAGGCGGTGGACGCAGCGGGTAACAACCACGCCTTCGAAATGCTCGAGCGCGATGTTGGCAACATGGCGGCGTATTTCGGACGCTTCGCGCCGGAGCTCAAGTTCACTCGCTACGCCAAGGAAATGTGGGCACTTTACGAAGATGGCAAGTTAACGGCGGATACCGAATTGACCGGTGAGTTCGCCGAGCCGGAAGACGCCGCCGATCTGGACGCGGTAATGCGCGAGATCAAGGCGACACTCGCAGACCAGGCGCGCAAAGAAGCCCTGCGCAACGCAACGGATGCGCCTGGCGACGAGCCGCCAACACCGCCGTGGATGCGCAACTGAGCTGCCTCTGAGCCGTGCCGACATGCTTAATATGAGTTGTCGGCCTATGCTGAACTCACCGGGCACGCTTACACGGTAATGGCAGGGGCACGCTTCGTCCGACGCGGATTGGGCGTATCATTGCCGGCGTTTCAATGCGAGCAGGAGAGAGTCGCAATGCAAGGTCAGCCACAAGTCATCGAATATCTGAAAGAACTGCTGCGTGGAGAGCTGGCCGCGCGCGACCAGTATTTTCTGCACTCGCGTATGTATGCCGATTGGGGTTTCAGCAAACTCTACGAGCGAATCAATCACGAGATGGAGGAGGAAACCCAGCACGCCGATGCGTTGCTGCAACGCATCCTGTTCCTCGAAGGCACGCCCGATATGACGCCCGAGGCGATAAACGCAGGACATACCGTGCCGGAGATGCTGCGCAGCGATCTGGCGCTGGAGTACAAGGTTCGTGAAGCCCTCGCCAAAGGCATGGCGCTGGCCGAGCAGCAGGGCGATTACCAGACGCGCGATATTCTGGCGCTGCAGTTGATGGATACCGAAGAAGATCACGCCTACTGGCTGGAGCAGCAGCTCGGACTGATCGACCGCATCGGTTTACAGAACTATCTGCAGTCGCAGGCGTGAAAGCATCTAAGCTTCAGCCATAAGCTACAAGTTGAAACAGACATCTCTACTACCGTTATAAGCCAGCAAACCAGCTGCCGCTCAACCGCACCCGCCGGACTCCAGGCCCTTCAGAATTGGGCAATCCGGGCGGTCATCGCCGTGGCAGGTATCGACTAGCTCCTGCAATGTGTCGCGCAGACCTACCAGCTCGGCGATCTTCTGGGTCAACGCGTCGATGTGCGAACCAGCCAGCGCCTTCACATCGGCGCTGGCACGCTGGCGGTCCTGCCAGAGCGTGAGCAGCTTGCCCACTTCTTCCAGCGAAAAGCCCATATCGCGTGAGCGCTTGATGAAGGCGAGGCGGTGCAGGTCTTCCTGGGCATAGTGACGATAACCGTTGGCGCTGCGTCCGGCGGGGCTGATCAGGTCGATGGATTCGTAGTAGCGAATCATCTTTGCCGACAGGCCGGTGTTCTTCGCTGCCTGACCAATATTCATGCTGTCTCCAATTCTTTGCAGGGGTCGAGGTTGCATCCGTTTAACGTGGCCTCGTTGCGATGGGTACATCTGCTACCGCTCCGGTTTCCAGCGCTTGAGCAGCAGCGCATTGCTGACCACGCTGACGCTCGACAGCGCCATCGCCGCGCCGGCCATCACCGGGTTAAGGAAGCCCAAGGCTGCAAGCGGAATGCCCACCAGGTTATAGATGAACGCCCAGAACAGATTCTGCTGGATCTTGCTATACGTGCGCCGACTGATCTCCAGCGCCGCCGGTACCAGTCGCGGATCGCCGCGCATCAGGGTGATGCCGGCGGCGTGCATGGCCACGTCTGTGCCGCCGCCCATGGCGATGCCGACGTCGGCTGCGGCCAATGCCGGCGCATCGTTGATGCCGTCGCCGACCATCGCCACCACCGCGCCACCTTTCTTCAGTTCGACGACCGTTGCGGCTTTGTCCGCAGGCAAGACCTCGGCATGCACGCTGTGGATCTGCAGCGCCTCCGCCACCACACGGGCACTGCCGCGGTTGTCGCCGGTGATCAGGTGGCTTTCGATATTTCTCGTGTTCAGCGCGGCGATTGCGTCCGCCGCGCCGTCCTTGAGGCTATCGCCGAAAGCGAACAGGCCAAGCACACGCGGCTGCGGAGCCGTCTCGATCAGCCAGGACAGGGTGCGCCCTTCGGCTTCCCAGGCCTGCGCCTGCTCAGTGAAATCGCCTGGCTGAAGGCCGTTATCGTCCAGCAGCCGCCGGTTGCCCAGGACCAGCGAACGGCCGTCTAGATCACCAGCGATGCCGCGCCCGGTCAGCGATTGGCTCTGCTCTACATCAGGCACGTCCAGCCCGCGCTCTTCGCAGCGGTCCAGTACTGCCCGCGCCAGCGGATGCTCACTGCCGCGTTGCAGCGCACCGGCCAGCTGCAGCAGCGCGGCCTCATCGCCATCGTTTGCATGAAGATGCACGATTCGTGGCTTGCCTGAGGTCAGGGTGCCGGTCTTGTCGAAGGCTACCGCCGTGACAGCGTGAGCGACTTCCAGCGCCTCGGCGTCCTTGATCAGAATGCCGTAACGCGCCGCCACGCCAGTTCCGGCCATGATCGCCGCCGGGGTGGCGAGCCCGAGGGCGCAGGGGCAGGCGATCACCAGTACCGCGACCGCGTTGATCAGCGCGACTTCCGCCGACGCGCCGGCCAATAGCCAGCCGATCACCGTGCATACCGCGATCACCAGCACTGCCGGGACGAACACCTGGCTGACCTTGTCGACCAATTTCTGGATCGGCGCCTTGGCGGCCTGGGCGTCTTCGACCAGACGGATGATGCGCGCCAGCACCGTCTCGCCACCCAGCGCGGTGGTGCGTACCAACAGCCGCCCCTCACCATTGATAGCGCCGCCGGTGATGCGGTCGCCGGGAGCTTTGGCAACCGGCAGGCTCTCGCCGCTGATCAACGCCTCGTCGGCCTGACTTTCGCCGTCGACCACCTCGCCATCGACCGGAAAGCGCTCGCCGGGCTTCACCAGCACCAAGTCATCCAGCCGCAGCACAGCGATCGCGACATCCTCTTCGCGACCGCCGACGACCCGCACCGCTCGATCGGGACGTAGCGCTTCAAGGGCGCGGATGGCGGCACTGGTCTGGCGTTTGGCGCGGCTCTCTAGATACTTGCCGAGCAACACCAGGGCGATGACGACTGCCGATGCCTCGAAGTACAAATGCGGCGTTTGGCCGGCAGACGCGACCCACCATTGGTAGAGGCTCAAGCCGTAGCCGGCGCTGGTGCCGATAGCGACCAACAAATCCATGTTGCCGGCGCCGGCCCGTACCGCCTTCCAGCCGGCGATGTAGAAGCGCGCTCCGAGGATGAACTGCACCGGCGTCGCCAGCAGGAATTGCACCCAGGGCGGCAGCATCCAGTGCTGATCGAACAGCTCGCCAAACATCGGCACTACCAGCGGCGCAGCCAGCAGCAGCGCGGCGATGACCGCCCAGCGCTCGTGACGCAGACGGCGCTCGGTATTGTCTGAGGTTGGCTGTTCCGAATGGCTGGCCTGAGCCTTATAGCCGGCTGCTTCGACCGCCTGGAGCAATACCGCCGAATCGACCGCGCCAAGCACCTCGATATGGGCGCGCTCGCTGGCCAGATTCACCGATGCACTACGCACGCCCGGCACTTTTAGCAGCGCCCGCTCGACCCGGCCTGCGCAACTGGCGCAGGTCATCCCGTCGATTGTCAGTTCTAGGGTCTGTACCGGCACGCCATATCCGGCGTTCTCCACGGCTTGTATCAGCCCGGCGAGATTGCCCTTGGCGGCTTCGATACGAGCTTGCTCGGCGGCCAGGTTCACGGCTGCGCGCTCTACACCGGGCACCTTCAGCAGAGCGCGCTCGACTCGTCCGGCGCAGCTGGCGCAGGTCATGCCGGTGATAGGCAGGGTGTAGGTTGAGCTGGACATCTTCACTCCCGATTAGCCTGTCAGCGATGATCAACCTTAACCCTATGGCAAGGTCAACCCCGGCGTCCCGTGCCGTATTTGAGCTGTTGGACGCTGTCCATGCGACAAAGTCGAGCTATCCGTAGGACAGTTAAAGGGCGTGTCGACGCAGACGTCAAAATGAGCGGTATGACTGGCGCATTGTGAGCGCGCTGTGACCACACGATCCGGTTGCGATGGCAATGCCAGCGTCGACATGATCTCGATGCTGGCGGGGTGCGGGTTGGGGCAAGACTCAGTGAGGCGGCAATACCTGAGTGATCGAGCAAAGAGGGGGCATCAGGTCCGGTAAGCGGATCGGCAGCAGAGAGACTGCCGCCTATCGCGCTCGGATCAGATAATGGGCGAGCTTTCCCAGTCTTTTGCCAGGCCACGGAAAATCGGGTCGATCAGCGCGGGGCCGTCGACTTCGGGGTCGAATATTGTCGGGTCACGGGTCCAGTCGCTGAACAAGCCAACTATCAATGCATGCAGCGTACGGGCGGCGAGTCGTGGGGTGACTCCGGGATTAAGGTGGCTGGCCGCGCTTTCCAGCAACTTTTCGCAGAGCTCGATGAACAGATTGATAAACGCATGGTGGCGCTCTTCGGCTTCACGCAGTTCTTCGGTGAACTCGCAGCGGTGAAGCAGGATGGTCATCACTCGTCGCTTTTGCTCATCGCGGCCCAACGAAGTGATGCCCTCGATGCAGAGCTCACGCAGCGCCCGCAAAGGTTGCTGTTGCGTGCAACTACAGAGGCGTTCAGCCATCTGCTCGGGCGGCAGGCGAACCTGATTGAGCATTTCATGAAACAGATGAGCCTTGTTCTGGAAGTGCCAATACACAGCGCCACGGGTAACGCCGGCATCGCGAGCGATCTGGTCGAGGCTGGTATGCGCCACCCCCTTGTCCAGGAACAACCGCTCGGCGGAAGCCAGTAGGGCAATGCGGGTCTTTTCGGCGTCTTCTTTGGTTCTTCGCATGTTTGAGCTACGGCAGCTTCTGGCTGCGTTAGGGCCCTGTCGGGCGTAGTGGTGTGCAGTTCGTCTTCAACTTCTGCAACTTTGGTTGTTTACAATCGTCTGTGTATGTAACAGCATCTTACCTTCTCTGTAAACGTTCGATCTCAGCCGCGACCTTGTCGTGCGCTGTGCATCTGCTTTTTTCCAGCTTGTGAGTTATCTCAATGCGCCTCCCGCTTCTCCTGATATTGGGCGCCCTCAGTGCCTTCGGCCCGCTGGCCATCGACTTTTATCTGCCCGCGTTTCCGGCAATGGCGCGAGATTTCGCCACCGATGCCGAGCATGTGCAACTGTCGCTGGCTGCTTACTTCATTGGGCTCGCATTCGGCCAGTTGGTCTATGGCCCCTTGGCTGATCGCTACGGGCGGCGCTGGCCGCTGCTGGTCGGCGTGACGCTGTTTACCCTGGCTTCTCTGGCGTGTTCCTTCGCGCCGACGCTGGACTGGCTAATCGCGGCGCGATTCGTTCAGGCGCTTGGTGGTTGCGCCGGGATCGTGGTGACGCGTGCAGTAGTGCGTGATAGCTGCGATCCGGTGCAGGCGGCCAAGGTGTTTTCCCAGCTGATGTTGGTGATGGGGCTGGCACCGATCCTCGCGCCGCTGGCCGGTGGCCTGTTGAATAACGCTTTTGGCTGGCAATCGATATTCATCTCGCTAACGGTCTTCAGTGCTGTCTGCGGCCTTGCGGTCGCGCTGTGGTTGCCGGAAACCCTTCCGGCGGATGCGCCGAAACACCACCTCGGCGGCACCCTTGGGCGTTATATCGAGCTGTTCCGTGATCGCGAATTCATCGCCTTCGCGCTCTGCGGCGGCGTGGCGATGGCCGGAATGTTCGCCTACATTGCCGGATCACCATTTGTTTTCATCGAACTTTATGGCGTGCCGGCCGAGCATTACGGCTGGCTGTTCGGCAGCAATGCGGCAGGCTTCATTCTGGTCTCGCAAATCAATGCGCGCCTGGTGCGGCTGCGTGGTCCGGGATTCTGGCTGCGACGTTTCGTCTGGTTCTATTCCGCCTGCGGTGCCGTGCTGCTGGTGGTCGCATTGAGCGAGCCCGATGCGCTCTGGCCGTTGCTGATTCCGCTGTTCATGGGCCTGGCGACCCTCGGCAGCATTCTGCCGAACGTGACCGCCTGTGCCATGGCGCGGCAAGGCCAGCAGGCTGGAATGGCCTCGGCGTTGATGGGCAGTCTGCAGTTCGGCATCGCTGCGGCTGCTTCGGCAGCGGTGGGTGCGTTGCACAACGGCACGGCGGTGCCGATGGCTTTTGTAATCTCCGTTTGCGCCCTGGTGGCTGCATGCCTGGCCTGGTACACAGGCCAGCAGATGGCTTCGCGACGGCCCGACGGCGGTGCGTCGTCTTAACGGTGAGCACAGCCTGTAGAGCGATTCAGAAGCCTTCGAGCACGATCTTGCCCTTGGCTTTGCCGCTTTCGATAAAGGCATGGGCGCGGCGCAAGTTCTGCGCGTTGATCCGCCCGTAGTGTTCGCCCAAGGTCGTCTTTAGCACACCGTTGTCGATTAGCTCGGCAACGCGGTTGAGCAACTGGTGCTGAGCGATCATGTCCGGCGTCTGGTACAGCGAGCGCGTGTACATAAACTCCCAGTGCAACGACAGGCTTTTGCGCTTGAGCAGGCTGATATCGAGGCTTGCTGGGTCGTCGATCAGCGCCAGCCGGCCCTGCGGTTGAAGAGCTTCGACGATTTGCGGCAAGTGCAGGTCGGTGTGGGTCAGACTGGCGACGTGAGTGACATCCGCGATGCCCAGGCGCTGCAGTTCATCGGCGAGCGGCTGGCTGTGATCGATCACCTCGTGGGCGCCGTGCTCACGGACCCACGCCTGGGTGTCGGGGCGCGAGGCGCTGCCGATCACCTTGAGCCCGGTCAGCTGGCGGGCCAACTGAGTAAGAATTGAACCGACACCGCCGGCGGCACCGACGATCAGCAGGCGTTGGTTTTGGTCTTCGGTTCCCTCGCTGATCTGCAGCCGTTCGAAGAGCAGCTCCCAGGCCGTAATCGAGGTTAGCGGTAGAGCCGCCGCTGCAGCGAAATCCAATGAAGACGGCTTGCGACCGACGATGCGTTCATCGACCAGATGCAATTCGCTGTTGGCGCCCGGACGATCCAGTGCCCCGGCATAGAACACCTCGTCGCCAGGCTTGAACAAGCTGACCTCGCTGCCCACCGCACGCACCACGCCTGCAACGTCCCAGCCGAGTACCTGATGTTGGCCGTCCTCCGGCTGCACGCGCATGCGGATCTTGGTATCCACCGGATTCACCGAAATCGCACGGACCTCGACCAACAGATCACGCGGCCCTGGCGTCGGCTCGGGCAGCTCGATATCCAGCAACGATTGTGGGTTATCGATGGGTAGGGATTGGCGGTACGCAATAGCTTTCATGTTGTTCCTTTGATGACGGTGCGAAGTGATGCCATGTTCGGCTTTTGTTGCGAAGAAAAACCTCATATTAGGCGACGCTCTTTCAACGAAATATTGAAAATGCTACGCACCGATGATCTGCAAATTTTCGTTCGCACCGCTGACCTGGGCAGCCTGTCCGCGGCGGCCCGCGCATTGGAGTTATCGCCAGCAGTAGCCAGTGCCGCGCTCAAGCGGCTGGAGGCGGAGCTGGGATGCCGATTGCTGGTGCGCTCCACGCGAAGCCTGCGCCTGACCGGTGAGGGTGAGCAGTATCTGGTGCACGCACGAGCCGCCTTGCAGAGCTTGAGCGAGGGCCAGCAGCTGCTGGCCGGTGGCAAGGCATCCATCAGCGGCCAGTTGCAGCTGGCCGCACCGTCTGATTTCGGCCGCAATGTGTTGTTGCCCTGGCTCGACGAGTTTCAGCGGCAGCATCCGCTGATCAGCCTGCGATTGCTCCTGGCAGACCGCAATGCCGATCTTTTCCGTCAGCCGGTAGATATCGCCTTGCGCTATGGCACGCCGGAAGATTCCAGTCTGGTGGCGCTACCGGTGGCGACGGCGAATCGACGTGTGCTGTGCGCCGCGCCAACGTATCTGGCGCGTCATGGCGCGCCGCGTCAGCTGAATGAACTGACCGAACATAACTGTCTGCGCTTCATGCTGGCCGGGCGTGTTCACGAGCGCTGGTGTTTTCATGACGGGCGCAGGGAGATGGTGCAGGTGGTAGCAGGCGATCGCATCAGTGACGACGCCGATGTGGTACATCGCTGGGCGTTGGCGGGGCACGGGCTGGTCTACAAGTCATGGCTGGATGTCGCTCAGGACGTGCAGGCCGGGCGGCTGACGGTACTGTTGCCGGCCCTGCTGGGAGAGCCGGCTCCGCTGAACTTGATCTGCGCGCATCGGGCTCACCTGGGCGAAACCCTGCGCTTGCTGCGCGAACACCTGATCGAGCGTTGCCGGGCGCTGATCGATCAGGCGCCGTTCATGCCTTGATCCGAGCCGCTGGAATCGGCTCGGATCGATTCAGTTGGCCAGGCGCGCGTCGAGGCTGTTCTGCGCCAGGCGCCGCGCCTGATCTTCGGTCATGCCCAGGCCGTCGTGCAGAGCCATGAAATTCTCGGTTACGTAACCGCCGAAATAGGCCGGGTCGTCGGAATTCACCGTGACCTTCACGCCTTGCTCCAGCAGTTGCAGGATGTTGTGCTGGCTCATGTCGTCGAACACGCAGAGCTTGGTATTCGACAACGGGCAGACGGTCAGCGGGATCTGTTCGTCGATCAGCCGAGCGATCAACTTTGGGTCTTCAGCGGCGCGAACGCCATGGTCGATGCGGCTGACTTTGAGCAGATCCAACGCCTCCCAAATGTATTCCGGTGGTCCTTCTTCACCGGCGTGAGCAACGGCAAGGAAGCCTTCGGCGCGGGCTTTGGCGAAAACGCGCTCGAATTTGCTCGGCGGGTGGCCGAGCTCAGAGCTGTCGAGACCTACCGCGAAAAAGGCATCGCGAAACGGCATGGCCTGTTCCAGCGTCTTGAAGGCTTCTTCTTCGGGCAGGTGGCGCAGAAAGCTGAGAATCAGGCCGCTGCTGATGCCGAGAAGCTTGCGACCGTCGGCCAGCGCGCCGCTGATGCCGCGCATCGCCACTTCGAACGGAATGCCGCGGTCTGTATGGGTTTGCGGGTCGAAAAAGGGCTCGGTATGGACCACGTTCTGCTCTTTACACTTCTGCAGGTAGGCCCAGGTTAGGTCGTAGAAATCTTGCTCGGTGCGCAGCACGTCAGCGCCTGCGTAGTAAAGATCGAGAAACTCCTGCAGGTTGCCGAAGGCATAGGCACCGCGTAGCGCATCGACGTCAGCCCAGGGCAGGGCAATCTTGTTGCGTTCGGCCAGTTTGAACAGCAGCTCGGGCTCCAGCGAACCTTCGAGGTGCAGGTGCAGCTCGGCTTTGGGCAAGGCATTGAGCCAGTCGTACATAGGAACCCCCCATCCGGAAGAAAAACTGCATTCTAACCATGTTGCCTGACCCCAGGGTCAACTTGACCGTTGCGTTTTGGCTGGACTGCAAGGTGGAACATCTCGACGCTGTGCAAAAAACGATCACAGCGGCCCACACCAAGGCCGACGCGCTTGAACACGCGCTTTCCAAAGGTTACCCACAATCTTTTCCACATGACTTGGGTATAAGTGGAGCCAGCTTGATAGCTTTAAACGCTATAGCATGATTAGTCGTTGATCAGGAAAAAAGCTTTTAAATCAATTATTTCTATACGGAAGATGGGGGTTTAGGCGGCTTAGATTTGCTCGGTCCTTTTAGCTACGTCACTGCTGGGGTCGGCGCGTTAATCCCACGGTTATCCACATAGCGATCCACATCAACAGTGGAAAACTTGCATATCGAAAAAAGCCATGCCCGACCGAGGTCGGGCATGGCTCATTAAGCGCGCCCCATGAAGGCACGCATGTCAGGTAGCGATCAATTCTTTGGTGCAGGAGCAGGCTCGACCGGCTCACCCATATCCGGCTCATCGTCCTCGGGCATGTTCACGTCGACGTCAGGTACGGTGACGGTCTTTTCCTCGGTACCAACGTCCACGTCCGGCGCATCCACATCGTACGCGGGCATTTTGCCGCCTTCGACTTCCACATCGGGTAGCGAGCCTTCCTCGGTTTTTTCGACATCGCAACCGGCCAGGCCTAGAGAAGCGAGCAATACAGCTCCTGGGATGAGCCACTTGTAATTGCTTTTCATGGTTGATTCCTCTTTCGCAACGGAAGGTGCGTTCGGCACTTCCACTCGTAGTTGGTCAGCGCCAAAACGCCGGCCCAACGGTAAGTGCCGTTGTATTAGGGACTTCTCCGGTAGCAGGCAGTTCCACGAGTTGAGGTGGTCAGGTGTCCAGCGAACGCAACTCACTGCGTCCACGGCTGATGTCTGCAAGCAATTGCTGCAGTCTTGGTTGTTGCGCTACAGGCAGTGCCAGCTGCAGTTCGGCGCCCTCCGCATCGAACGCCTCGCTCTCGATCAGGGCGTCGTATTCGCTCAGGCGTGCCTTGAGCAGTGCCAGTTCGGCGAAGCGGCAATGAAAGCTGCAGCGAACCCGCGATACCAGCTCGACGCGCTCGCCGGATTGCAGGCATTTAGCCGCCGCGCCGCCGTAGGCGCGGGCCAGCCCCCCAGTGCCGAGCTGAATGCCACCGAACCAGCGAATCACCACCACCACGACCCGGTCGCAATCCTGACCTTCAATGGCGGTGAGCATCGGCCGGCCCGCCGTTCCGCCGGGCTCACCGTCATCGTTGAAGCGATATTGATTTCCTATCTTCCAGGCCCAGCAATTATGTGACGCGCTGGCGTCGCTGACAGCGTCGATGAATGCCTGGGCGGCTTCCGGACTGGACACCGGCGCGGCTTTCGCCAGAAAGCGGCTCTTGCGGACGATTTCCTGGAATTCGCAAGGCGCGGCGAGGGTGAACGTCATAGGGCGGCATGAGTGCGGAGTGAACGGGCATTGTAACGGCGCCTTGTGTGTCCCGCTGGTGTGCGAGGTGCCGCCCGGTGGATCAGTCTGAACTTTAAGTCGCTCGGCACCCCCCAAACGAAAGACGCTCGCCGGGATGGCGACCCATACCCAACCGCAATCACCGAGGAGAACAGCGATGCTCAATTCCAAGTATCAGGCATGTATTCAGGCTTGTTCCAATTGCGCGCTGGTCTGTGAGACCTGCGCTGCGTCCTGCCTGCGCGAGGACGACGTGAAAATGATGGCTCGCTGCATCGAGCTGGACCGCGACTGCGCCGATATGTGCGCGATGGCTGCCGTGTTGATGACCCGTGACAGCGCCTATGCTCAAGCCTTTTGCAAACTCTGCGCACAAGTTTGCCGCCAGTGCGGCGAGGAATGCGGTAAGCATCAGATGGACCATTGCCAGGCTTGCGCCGAGGCCTGCCGCAAGTGCGCCGAAGAATGCGAGCGCATGGCCGCCTGATTCCATTCGGACCGAAAGGTCACGCTTCAGCAGTTGCATGACCTTTTGGGCAGCTTTTCCCAGATCGCCGGCAGCTCGGAACACGCCGAATACTGCCGGGAGCGTCACGTTGCGGTGTCCAACGAATTCAGGCGACCGCCTGATGCCAAGTGCCGAACGGGTCCGGCAGGCGCAGCCAGTGCTCCACGCCGAGATTCCACTCGGTATCGCTGAGCAGGCAATCATTAAGCTCGACGCGCAACTGATCGAAGTCGATGTGCTGCCCGATGAACACCAGTTCCTGGCGGCAATCGCCGCAGTCCTCGTGCCACTTGCTGCGGATCGCTGCGCGGCTGTCCTCGTCGTCCGGCCATTGTGCTTCGGGAGTGAAGCGCCACCAACGACCGGCGTAGTCGTAGCGCATCAGCCCGCCGGCCTGTGACCAGCTACCAGCCTCTTGCGGGCGGCTCGCCAGCCAAAAATAGCCCTTTGAACGCAAGAGCCGGCCATTGCTCCACTCGCGGTTGAGAAAGTCGTGGAAGCGTTGCGGATGAAACGGCCGTCGCGCCAGATAAGCGGTGGACGCGATGCCGTATTCCTCGGTTTCCGGCGCATGCTCGCCGCGCATTTCCCTGAGCCAACCCGGCGCCTCGGCAGCACGCTCGAAGTCGAAGCGGCCGGTGTTGAGGATCTTCACCAGCGGCACGCTACCCATACTCATCGGCAGAACCTCGGCATGGGTGTTCAAGCGGCCAAGGATGGCGGTGAGCTCTTCGCGTTCGGCGCTGGAGATCAGATCGACTTTGCTGATCAGGATGACATCGGCGAATTCCACCTGCTCGATCAGCAAGTCAGTGATCGAGCGCTGGTCATCGTCACCGAGGGTTTCGCCGCGGCTCGCCAGGCTTTCCGCTTCATGAAAATCGCGGAGAAAGTTCACCCCGTCGACCACTGTGACCATGGTGTCCAGCCGCGCCAGGTCGGAGAGGCTCTCGCCCTGGTCGTCGCGGAAGGTGAAGGTCTCGGCCACTGGCAAGGGCTCGGATATACCGGTGGATTCGATCAGCAAATAGTCGAAACGCCCTTCGCGGGCCAGCTTGCCGACCTCCTCCAGCAGATCCTCACGCAATGTGCAGCAAATGCAGCCGTTGCTCATTTCCACCAACTTTTCTTCGGCGCGGTTGAGGCTGACATCGCGCTGGACCTCGCCGCCGTCGATGTTGATTTCGCTCATGTCGTTGACAATCACCGCCACGCGGCGGCCTTCGCGATTCTTCAGGACGTGGTTGAGCAGAGTGCTTTTGCCGGCACCGAGGAAGCCGGACAGCACGGTTACAGGAAGGCGGTTCATGGTGATCTCTCAGGCCGTTCGTTGATGTTTTTCGCGTTGTTCCTGACGTTCTTTCGCTTCGATGCACAGCGTCGTGGTTGGGCGTAGCAGTAGCCGCTTCAGGCCGATGGGCTCGCCGGTTTCAGCGCACCAGCCGTACTCACCGCGCGCGATGCCATCGAGCGAGTCGTCAATCTTGTCGAGCAGCTTTTTCTCGCGTTCCAGCAAGCGCAGCTGCCACTGGCGCTGTTCCTCGGCGGTGCCGATATCGGATGGGTCGCTGCTGGGCTCCTGCTCGCGCAGCAGCTGGAATTCCTCGGCGATACGTGCCTGCAACTCCGCACGCTGGCGCAGCAGCAGGTCGCGGAAGAAGGCTTGCTGGGCTTCGTTCATATAAGCGTCGGCGGGTTGGACGAGGAGTTCGGCTTCGGTCATGGGGTGCTTGCGGACAGTGGTTATGTAGTAGTTATAACATAACAATTAGCTATTCGCGCAAGGCTTCATCTCGAAGGCAGGCAGCTTGGATAGGGACTGAAAGGAGTATTCGCACTGCAGCTACGCGAATTTGGTGTAGCGAGGGCACAGGATCATGTTCCGTGAGGACGTTAGTGATCAGCCCACCGCACAATGGCACCGCTCCGGTGGGCTAAAGCCCACCCTACATGCAAGTCATACCGGCGCACTTTGGCTGTCGTCAACGCGTTGCGCAGAAGCGCTACACCAACCGTTGGCCGACTGTGACAGGGATGCCGTGCCAGCCGGGTGTTGGCGTTACGCCGCTTGTTCCCCGTAACGCCTGCGTTGGTTTACGCCGGCTGGCGCTGCCGGTGGGCCTCTGCAATCTGGACCAGCACGACAAGCGTCACGATCGGCAAGAGCCCGATGTTGACTGCGGCCCAACCCGCCTGAGCGATGAGCGCGCCCGAGGCGAACGACATCACTGCGGCGACGCTGCCGTTGCTGAGTTCCATGAGGCCTTGTGCACGTGCTCGTTCTTGCGGCGCATGGCCGTGGCCCAGTTGGGTAGTGCCTGCTACCAGCATGAGGTTCCAGCCGATACCGAGCAGGCAGCTGCTGACCATGAAGTGCCAATGGCTGGCGCCGAGCAGGGCAACCATGGCGCTCGATATGAGCAAGCCACCGCCGAGACAGGCCACCAGCCGGCTGCCCAGCCTGTCCACCAACGGTCCGGCAACGAACGCCGGCAGGAACATTCCGAGCATGTGCCACTGGATCACCTGGCCGCTGGCCTGGAGATTCAGGCCTTCGCCATGCATCGCCAATGGCGTCGCGTTCATCACTAGCACCATCAGGCCGTGGCCGGCAGCGGTGGTCAGCACCGCTGCCCTGACGGTGGGGCGCGCGAGAAGCTCACGCCACGACACCGCCGAAGGGGTCGTCGACGAAGAGGCGACTTGCGAGGCGGCCATTCCACTGCCTGACGTCAGCCCAGCAAGAACGACGAGCCCCGTCGCAGCCAGCGCGGCGATTAGCAAGTAGGCGCCGGCGAACGGTACGGATACCAGGCTGCGTGCCGCCGTGCCGAGCGTCGGCGCCACCAGTGCGGCGACCACGCCACCGCCGATCACGCATGCCGCAGCCCGGCCCTTGAAGGCTTCGCCCACCGCTTCCAGCGCGGCAAAACGGTAGTACATCGCCGAGGCCTGATAGGCGCCGATCGGCAGCGCGCCGAGGCAGAGCAAGGTAAAGCTGTCGAACCAGAGCGATAGTGCGCTGACAAGACCGCCCGCCACGCCGGCCAGGGCTCCGAATAGAAAGCCGACCTTGCGGCCGCGCTGCTGCATGAGCCAGGCGATGGGCTGTAAGGCGAGCAGGCCGCCGAGCATCAGCAGCGCGAGTGGCAGGGTCGCCAAGCCCGCTGAAGGTGCCAGGCGAAGGCCGACGATCGAGGTGAGGATGATGCCGGTCATTGCGCAGGACCAGAACAGCGCCTGGGCGACGAACAAGCGGAAAACCTGGGCGTTGCTGAACAGAAGATGCATAAGGTCAATCCCGTGTTATGAGAAAGCAGGCACAGCCGCGCCGGGCTTGACGCCGGGCCTGTGGTCGAGAAGTGATGTCCGGCTGGGATTTCGATCAGCCGAAACGCTGAAAAAAGTCCCGAGGGCTCACCGAAAGGTGTTTCTGGAAGGTGCGTCTGAGATTTTCCGGGTGGCCGAAACCGGTTAAGCGCGCCACCGTCGCGATCGACACCTGTGCACTTAAAAGCAGGCTACGAGCGGCCTCCAGCCGCACTCGCTCGATATATTGCCCCGGTCCCATGCCCACTTCCTGGTTGAACAGGCGGCACAGGGTGCGCGGCGTCATGTGCGTCTGGTCGGCCAAGGCCTCTATGGAAAGATCGTCGCCCAGATGACCCGGTATCCATTCGAGCAGCGCGGCGAGACGGGCCACGGCGCCGGTCGGTGCGGCCAGCAGGGGACTGAATTGCGTCTGGCCGCCCGGTCGACGGAGAAACATCACTAGCCGCTGGGCGACCGAGAGAGCGAGTGCGCGGCCCAGATCCGCCTCGACCAACGCCAGCGCGAGATCGATGCCGGCGGTGACACCTGCAGAGCTGAACAGGTGGGCTGCTTCTGGATCCGCCGGGTCGTAGGTATGCAATCTGTCGCCTTGCACCTCTACGGCTGGGTATTCACCAAGGGCCTGTATATCGGCCCAATGGGTGGTCGCCTTGCGCCCATCGAGCAGTCCGGCTTCGGCCAGAATCAAGGCGCCGGAACACACCGATCCCAGGCGTCGCACATTCGGTTCGGCGCGGCGCAACCAGTCGAGCAACGGCCGGTTGCGCATCTGCAGCTCCACGCCCCTGCCTCCCGGTATCAGCAGCGTATCCAGCGCGACTGGATCGGTACTGGCCCACTCGACGTCGGCGACCAGCTTCAGCCCCGCGGAGGTCGAGCAGGGACCGGGCTCTTCGCCAATCAGCAGAAGTTCGTAACAGGGCGGCAGACCTTGTCGTTGGCGCTCGACATTGGCCGATGCGAACACCTGCATCGGGCCGGTGACATCAAGGCTCATGACATCCGAATAAACCAGGCAGGCGATGGTGCGGGTGGCGTCCATGGTGCACCTCAACAGGAAAGTGAGTGCAGTGTGCGACGGCGGTGCCATTGTCACAATGACAAGGTTCGCACAGATCTTGCCACTGCTGACGTTCGCTTCTGCCGCATTATGTGCCGGTCACCTACGCGCCAAGCCGAACACGGATGAAATGAGTCTGGTCGGCGTAACCGCGTACCTGCGCCATGCTCACCGGCCCGATGCGCC
This sequence comes from Stutzerimonas sp. VN223-3, assembly GCF_045999685.1. Lineage (NCBI taxonomy): Bacteria > Pseudomonadati > Pseudomonadota > Gammaproteobacteria > Pseudomonadales > Pseudomonadaceae > Stutzerimonas > Stutzerimonas sp. VN223-3. Next base: position 1,368,513 of record NZ_RBEC01000002.1, read on the forward strand.
ACCCGTGTAGGAGCGAGCTTGCTCGCGAAGCTTTAGAGCATCGTCAGCAAGCTAACTCCTACGGGGCAACAGGGGTGCCGGCGTCCGCTTTCTCTTAACAGAGCGGCGTATGGCTTTAGATGCTAGCGAAGCGCCTCAACGCTTTACCGTCCCAAGCCGTATGAAGCGCGTTTCGCCGCTGATGTCTTCCACGCCGTCCTTGCGGGTCGGTGTTCTTATGCGGGCCTCGGCATCGTATTTGGGGTTAGCCAAAACACGCTAGGCGGGGATTGTTACGAGTGAGTGACGGGATGCTGGGCCGCGCTTAGACGAGGTGATCGTGCTGCGTGTTCGCTTAACGCCGGGCGAGTCGCTCAAGGCCCGTGGCGACAAGCCAATAGACTGCAAACCAGGCCAAGGCCGAGAGAAGCCAACCCAGGAAATTGGGTGATGACATTCCCCAGCCGCTTAAACCGCCATTCTGCAAAACAGGCAAACCGGCTTGATGCAGGAGATACGGGACCATCACCGCGGTAATTCCGAAGGCCTCGAATGGCGTCCCTTGAAACGCTGTCGTGAACACCGCAAGCGCCAATATCAAGCCATGTAGAAGGCAGCTGGCGAGCCAAATCCAAAAGATGCGGTGCCTCATCGCCTGGCTCATCGGTCAGCCTGTCTCAGTCGTACTCAGCATGCTGAGGCAAATCATCCGTGATTTGAAACCACGGCGCTTTGCTGTCGACAAATACGTGGCGCTGCGCTTTTACCCCTGGGTTGGTATCGAGCGTTCCGAGTGGGAAACCGTACACCTCGGGGTGGGCGTCGAATTTTGTGTACAGGCTAGAGCCGCAGTTCGAGCAGAACCCTTTGTGCTCGCCTGGGGATGACTCATAGAACTTGATCAGCTCTTGGCCGGTGACGGTTTTCCAGTCCGCCGAGCGCACCTTGGCGCGAGTTCTGAAAGCAGAAGCATGCAGCTTTCGGCACATTGAACAATGACAGTTCAGAACGTCCGTGAGGGGACCATGTATCTCGTATCGGATGCCGCCGCAGAGACAACTGCCTGCTTGCTTCATTGATTCGCCTTCCTTGATAACGATTGGTCAATCAGCCTGTGCATTCGAACTGCAAACAGGGCAGCCATGGCACGTGCCGAGGTGTCCATGGCGGCTGTGTAGACCGCTGCAAGCGGGCTCGATCCGCATGGTTTTCGGCGATATGTACAGGAGCGGGTCGAGCCTGTCGAGGGGAGGTTGGAGGCCAAAGGGAGCGGATATTTAGCGCGTCGCTTCACCGGCTAAATAACCTTTCCCCGTGTACAGGGCGCTGGCTCTACTTCGGTTGAAGTTCGAGCAGACGACCGCCGTCCCCGTCTTCCAGCAGCCAGAGGCTGCCGTCCGGGCCTTGTTCGACTTCGCGTATGCGTGCGTCCATGTCGTAGCGTGCCGCCTCGGTGGCTTCTTCGCCATCCAAGGTGATGCGCAGCAGGCCCCTGGCTGAAAGGCCGCCAATGAATGCGTCGCCTCTCCAATCGGCGAACCGCTCACCGCTGTAGATCACGAGTCCGGCAGGGGAGATCACCGGCGTCCAGGCAATCTTGGGCGCGATGAACTCAGGGCGCGTGTCGTGATCGGGGATGGGCTTGCCACCGTAATGATCGCCGTTGGAAACCTCTGGATAACCGTAGTTGCCGCCCTTCTGGATCAGGTTGAACTCGTCGCCGCCTTCCGGTCCCATTTCGTGCTCCCACAAGCGACCTTGGGCGTCGAACGCAATCCCGAGTGGATTGCGATGCCCCAGTGACCAGATCTGCGCCGTCACGCCGCCCTGATCGGCAAACGGATTGTCGGACGGCACACTGCCATCCTCCTTCAGGCGGATGATCTTGCCGAGGGTGCTTTTCATGTCCTGTGCCGGCGTGAACTTCTGCCGCTCCCCAGAGGAAATCCAGAGCTTGCCGTCCGGGCCGAACGCGAGGCGATGCCCATAATGCCCGCCGCCGGACACCTTGGGCGTCTGCCGCCAGATCACTTTCAGATCGGAAAGCGAGCCGCCGCCAGCGCCCAGCTCAAGCGTTGCGCGCGCGACGGCCGCGCCACGGTTGCCGCCGTCACCTTTTTCGGCGTAGCTGATGTAAACGACACGATTCTGCGCATAGTCCGGGTGAAGGATGACGTCGCCAAGCCCACCCTGGCCGCCATACGCCACGTCGGGTACGCCGCCTATCTCATGCGCCTCGCCCGTTTTCACATCGACGTGCTTGAGCACGCCGCGTTTTTCCGTGACGAGCGCCGTGCCGTCCGGAAGAAAGGTCATGGCCCAGGGTTCGGAGAAGGTGGCGCGAGGTGTTGCGCTGAATGGCCATTGAGCCCTGTCAATGGCCTCAGGCGCTGCGTAGCTGGCGAGCGAGGCGAACCCTAGTGCGAGTGCGCTGAGCGGATAACTCTTCATGACTGTCCTCCCGTCGAATCAGACCTTCGACCTTACTGCGCACCGCCCAGGAAAATGACTCCAATTTTGTTACCTGAGGCGTCAGCGGAAGTGGTCCATGCCTGTGCTAGCTGGTCCGCAGATCGTCAAGACCCATGAAGCGCAGCACAACGTCGTTATCACCGGATCCGGTGTCTTGGAAGGTTAGACCGTTCCATATTGCGCGACCTAACGTTTGGTTAAGAAACGGGCTTTGGCCCGTCCCAGTGAGCGAGGTGAACGATTTGAACCAACTGCTAGACGCGCCTTTGATCGCATGCTGGTATGCGCATACCATATGCGCGTCAAGGCCCGGAAGGAAATGCTCATGCTCGCCTACAACCCCAATGCGCCCAAACGGGCTGCCAACCTCAGCGTTAACGGTGACCTACTCAGTAAAGCCAAGGATTTGGATATCAACCTCTCCGCGACATTGGAGCAGGCTCTGGCCGAGGCCCTGAGGAAGAAACAGCGCGAGCAATGGCTGGCAGAAAACCGCAAAGCCATAAATGCCTACAACGAACACGTGGAAGCCCACGGGGTGTTCAGTGACGACCTACGGAGCTTCTGATGCCTCAGTTCGCCGTTCACAAGAACACCAACGCAGCCACCAAGACTGCCGTGCCCTTCCTGCTCGATGTGCAAAGCGACTTAATTGCCGAACTCGGCACGCGGGTCGTAGTGCCTCTCTACACGGCTACTGCCATGAAGGGGAAAACTCTCAGAACCCTCACTCCAACGTTTGAAATTGACGACAAGCAATACGTGATGGTGACCCCGCAACTGGCCGGTATTGCGAGAAAACAACTCGGTACCCAAGTTGCCGACCTCTCAGCACAACGCAATGAAATAATTGCTGCACTTGATTTGCTTATCACCGGCATCTGATAGGAGCGTTCAACGTTTGGTTAAGGGGCGGACTTTAGCCCGTCCCAGTGATCGCAAAGACGGTTTGAACCAGTTGTGTTTCCTGCATTTCTGTCGACCCACGCAATGGATCAGTGCGTCGAGAAGCGCATACAGCGCGCGTTCATACGTGCGGTTGCTACATCCGGGGTGGCTAAGCTTGCACCCCGATATTTTGACGCACAGCTTCGCCACCGATTTGCTTGAGCCGCTTGATTGGCTTTCGAGCCGTATTTCGTAGCGAGTAACCTGCCGGGTAATATGCCGAAGCAGCCGATCACGTGGATCGTTGGCTGCTTCGAGCGTCAGTCGAACATCACTGAGTTCGGGTCACCCGCCACACAGTATTCGCCAGATCGTCAGCGACGATCAGCGCACCGCTCGGGTCGACGGTTACACCGACCGGCCGCCCACGAGTCTTCGCGTCGGAGGTCTGAAAGCCTGTTACGAAGTCCACCGGCTCCCCGGATGGGCGACCGTTGCTGAACGGCACGAAGACGACCTTGTAGCCGGACGGGCTCTCGCGGTTCCAGCTGCCGTGCTCACCGACGAACACGCCTTCAGCAAACTGCTCGCCCATGACCGGCGAGGAGAAGTCCAGGCCGAGCGCGGCGACGTGGGGCCCTAGCGCGTAGTCCGGCTTTATCGCCGCGGCGACAAGGTCAGGGTTCTGCGGTCGCACACGATCATCGACATTCTGGCCCCAGTAGCTGTAGGGCCAGCCGTAGAAGGCGCCTTCGCGTACCGACGTCAGGTAGTCGGGAACGAGGTTCGGCCCCAGTTCGTCCCGCTCGTTCACCACCGCCCACAGTTGGTCGGACCCGGGCTGTATCGCCAGCGCGGTCGGGTTACGCAGGCCGGTTGCGTAGGGCTTGTGGGCACCCGTCTCGGCGTCTATCTGCCAGACCAGGGCGCGATCGACTTCGGCCTCCATTCCGCGTTCGGTGATATTGCTGTTGGAGCCGATGCCGACGTAAAGGAAGCGTCCATCGGGGCTGACGGCCAGTGACTTGGTCCAGTGATGGTTGATCTCGGACGGAAGATCGGTGACTTTGGTCGGCGGGCCGCTGGCTTCGGTCTGACCCTCCTGATAATCGAAGCGTACCAGCGCGTCCTGATTGGCCACATACAGGTTGCCCTCGAACAGGGCCAGCCCGTAGGGCGCGTTGAGGTTCTCTGCAAACACGGTCTGTAGCTCATAGGTACCGTCGCCATCGGCATCTCGCAACAAAGTCAGACGGTTGCCACTTTTGACCGAGGTGTTGCCCTGCGCCTTGATATAGCCGGCGATCACATCCTTCGGCTTGAGCTTCGCGGCGTTGCCTCCCCGGCCTTCCGCCACGAGGATGTCGCCATTGGGCAAGACGAGCGTCTGGCGCGGGATCTTCAGATCGGTAGCAATCGCCGTGACGGCGTAGCCCTCCGGCACCGTCGGCTTCTCCTCGCCCCAGTTGGCCGGATCAGCGATTGTCATGCTGGGCAGCAGACCTCGCTGGGGCTCGGGGAGCTTGGGGTCGGCGCCGAGCGATTGAGCGATATTCTGATCCTCGCCACCGCATGCACTCAAAAACAACGCCACGGTCAGGACGGTTAGTGGGCTCGTGTGTTTCATGCTTTACCTCCTGCACGCAGATTGGTGAGGCCGATCCAGGTCGCCACGCAGGCCAGCACGGTGACTATCACCGATAGAACCAGGCCTGAGGGCATCGCTGCCCAGGCGTCCTTGGCGTGCTGGAGTGCATTGATGAAGCCCAGCACCCAAGTGGCCAGCAGGAGCAGAAGGTAAACCAGCGGCCGACCCTTTTTCTCCGTCGCTCGGGCCAGATTGACCAGCGCAAACAGTATCGCCAGCCCGCAGAAAACCAGGCCCCCCGCAATCAACCATGAGGAGAAATTGCTCCACTGAATCTCGTACGTGCGGTAGTAGGCGATATCACTCAGCATGGCGCCGAGAAACAGGGGGACGGTACCGGCAAGCAGCGTCCCGTGCAGCGGGTTCGGTACGTGGCGGGAGATGCTGTGCGTAGTGTGGTGAGTGCTGTGGGTGATAACGGTCACGGAGGCTTCCTCATCGCTGGGCGACCCTGGCCTGATGCCGTTGCGGATGCGCTAGCCCGCCGGGTTCGCTCTGAATGTGCATAAGAGGGGATCGTACCGCTGGGGAATTAGTTCACTCTCGTCTGTGTGCCTGGCCACCGGGAACGGAATGCTCAGAGCCTCCAAGTCGGCAGTGACTCCGTTATCGAAAGCAAAAGTTGCACGTTAATACTGGCTCCGAACAATTCGAAGAGACGTGCCTGCGGGCAAAGAGACGGGATACAGATTTGTTAAGGCAAGCAGCCTGGTTTCGATGAGCTACGCAATCGCAGTTCGACTACTCATCTGCAATTTGCGGCGCACTGAAGACCTTACTGTAGTAGCCCGACGGATCAAAACAGCAAACTCTCTTCTTTCCTGAGGCAAGCATGTCACACGCATCGTTGATCCGCTTCTCGCGCGTCTTTGCCTGCTTGGCGGAAATAACCCAATGAATCCAGTCGAGGCGGGCAACAGTGGTCGTGCCATCCCAGGTGGCCCGAGCCTCAGGGGAGGCCTCCAAAGCCTCAAGTAGATCAGCGGGGACGTCCGGTTCAGGCTCCAGCTCTACGGACACAATGTCAAATCGTGCGGTGTCACCAAAAGCGGCGCCTGAAGCTTCGATCAGCTCCTCATCGATCCGCAGCCAATGGCTTTTCTGACCATCCGGCTCGAGCAAGGCCCTGAAGCCTTGTCCATTAATAGTCCCGTCCACTGTTGCCCGACCGCGCCTCGGCAGCTTCGCGCTCGCCTCTCTAGGCAGGATCACGAACCCCCATGAGCTGCCGCTCCCCGGCTGTTTGGGGCGAAGCAATCGTGCATTGAACTGGGATCGTGTGTCCGCTTGCGTCATTTAAATCACCCGTACGTATGCGCCTAACGTTTAGGTTAACGGGTTGGCTTTTGCCCCCTCAGCGAGCGAAGCGAGCCATTGGATTCGTTTGTTAGGCAGGAAATGCTTGGATAACGTCAAGCTCCTCTGCGTAGGCTCGTGTGGCGCTTGTAGAAACTGCCGAATACCAACTAATACGTATGGCTCAGGGTTCCATGGTGCCTAACGGCGCACGTCAGCCGCGTGCGTCCTGCACGTCGCCTGCGCGCCTGTCAGGTGCGTCTACGCCCATGACTCTGAGTCTTTGCAGACCAAGTGAATGATTGATGCTGGGCTCGATACCCAAAATGCTTGAAACCCTTGCGGCAGCGGCTCGATTTCGTCGCAGCGGATCACCCCCGCCGCTTTGAGATGCTCTGAAGCAGCCGCGATGTCATTTGTGACTACCTCAAGCCAAGTCTCAGCCTGACTAATGCCAGGCACTTGGTCGATCCAGAGGTTGTTAGAACCAAACTCGAAGCCGACCGACGGAGCGTGCTTCGTTATTTCCTTCAGGCGAAGCACATCGCGATAGAACTGAACGGTAGCCTCATATAGATGAGGCGGCACTTTCATCGCAATATTGCGTCCAGCAGCGAAGTTTAGCTCTGTGCTCATATCGAGGCTCCCGAATATCTTGACGTTTGGTTAAAAGCGGGCTTTAGCCGGTCCCAGCGAACGAGCTGAGCGCTTTGAGGACATTGTTATGTGGCGTTGCCGCTAATGTAAATAGCTAAAGCGGTGCCTCCTAGAAGCAGCGTGGCAATGCCCGTAAAGCAAACAAGAAACCTCGTGATGGTTGTCGCCTCTTCATAACCGTGTATTCCAATTTTTGGTAATGAATTAAGGCTAATTGCCCGACAAACACACCAGCCAAGCCGCCAAGCAATTTCCTCGTAAAGAAATTCGAATATTAGCCAAGTAGACGCCCTGGCAAATAAATGTAGCAGCTTTATGATTAGTTTAAATGAGTGTTCTATGAGTTCATCCATGAAGTTGCCTTAAGTAAAATAACGCCAAGTTTATCCGTAGAACGGACTCGGCTTGCCGGCGGCGTGACTTTCAGTTGAGTGCCCGGTTAAGTGTTAGTCGGCTCATTAAAGAGAACCTTGTTAGAGAAAGGGTCCGTCACCGTAAAGCACCGATCACCCCATGGAGCATCCTCGATCACTGGCTTACTGAGTTTATATGGTTTAGATGTTACTTCGCGATAGAGCGAATCAAGGTCTTTTACATTGACGAAGACTTTGCTACCCGGCGTGCAGTCACCCGAATGTTCGCTTAGATGGAAGACAAGATTGCCTTTTGATACCTGCATGTATATTGGGAAATCGGCCTCAAAGCGATGCTCCCAATCCAGCTTCATACCTAGAAACCCCAAATAGAATTCCTTTGCTTTGTCTTCATCAAAAATTCGCAAAATGGGTATTGTTTGAAATTCCATGCTAGGTCCTTGATACATACCCGTGGACGCTGCTTGTGCGCCAGCTTGGGCGAGTTCGGGCGCGAGCCGGCCCGGACGGCCCGGCGCACTTTCTGGTGGATAGGCACATCCGCTTGAGAAGGAATGGTTAGCCAACTTCACGCAGGACGCTTGGCCAGCAGTGCCCACACGCCTGCGGCCGAGAGGAGCGTGCCGCCTGATAGATTGAAGCGACGCTGTGCCTGCGGAGAGGCCAAGAGCTTGCGCGCTGAAGCGGCGAAGACTACATAGAGGCTTGCATTGATTGTGGCCATGACAACGAACGTGACGGCAAGAACCCAAAGCTGGCGCGTTACGCTGGCACCTGGGTTGATGAACTGGGGCAGGAACGCGACGAAGAATACGATGCCCTTCGGATTAAGTGCCGTAACGAAATAGGTATTTGCGAACAACTTCCAGCGGGACTTCGGGGCGGCCGGCGTGGTCAATTCGGCGGACGAGACGCCTGCATGCAGGAGTTTCACGCCGAGGTAAAGCAAGTAAAGGCCGCCCGTCCATTTGACCACGGTGAACCAAAAGGCCGACGTTGCCAACAGGGCACCCAGCCCGAGTAGCGAAACTACCAACGCAGTTGAGTCGCCTAGTGCGACGGCGGCGATAAGCGGGACATTGGCGCGACGGCCGTGGGCCATGGAGTAGCTGATGACCGTAAGGATGGTTGGCCCAGGAATGATGAGAAGAACCGTAGATGCGGCGACAAAGGCGAGCCAGAGTTCAATGGACATAGGATGTTCTCTCTAGAGATAGCTAACGCTTGAATTAACCCCGCCGCAAAGCGGTGTCGGCTTAATGAATTGTCATGCCCTTGCCTCACTCTGACCATTTCGGTTTCCAGACAACATCAGGCCGAGGGGCTCTCCTTTCGGGGTTTATGTTTGCTCCAAGCTCTAACGCCAGAGTTAAGCCGACTTGCGAAGCGGAGCCAACAATGTAGCAATAATTTACATTGATGATGGGGCGAAGCAGTTCGGCGTGAACGAATTGTTAGGCCACAAAGCGGTGGCCGGCTACTTGTAGCGCCTGTACTGCATGCTCAAGATTCTCGGATTTGACCAATATGTAGTCCGTATCGAAAGTACTGGTCGCAAAGATGCCGATAGAGGCACTGGCGAGAGGGCTGAGGAATGAGGCTAGGACGCCAGTCTGATCAAAGGCGAATGGACCATGCACTTTGATCGCGCGCCAAGGTTGATCCACTTTGGTCAAGTCAGTTGCGACGTTCTCTGAGCAGACAATAGAGAGCTCGTCATCCGTCCGGGTGATTGATATGAAGTCGCGTGAGGCCAGAACGGTGCTCGGTACGTCAGCACTCGGTTCTAACCGTGCGACTACAAAGCTTTTGGGAAGTACAGAAAACGATAGTTTCATGGCTTATGATCTAACACTGGAGTTATGCGGCGGCGAGGCCGTCCGCCTTGAATGAGTTGTTAGGCATCGCTTTTTGCCCTCTGCAGCAGGAACACGAACCCGCAGCCACAGCCCGCTGCCACGATGCCCCAAAAGTAAGAGACCGGAATGGCGATCATGGCCCACATTTGTGCCTCGGGCTCAGCTGGATAAATTAGGGACGTGAACGCTACTACTATAGGCACGACAAGCGCACCCAACGCAATGCTGACAAAGACACCGTTCCCGCGTTTACGAAGGTAGGCGGCCCCTAATAAAGCGCCAATGACGCATGCGATAAGCCCCATAGTTTGATACCTAGCGCCGTCAGTTGCAGCGCCTTGTTGAGCGACATATTCACCCTAACTGTACGTTTCTACCGCGAACTCAATAAGACAAAATCCGTGTCCGAATGGATCGGAGAAAGTTATGCATTTTGAACCCTTCCACTCAATACATTCGCTTTCCTGACTCGCGCCTGCTCCCAGTGCACGTTCTGCCGCCTCCACGATGTTGTCCACAACGAAATCCAAATGGACTGGCGTCCAATGCCTGGAATACCGGCGTGTCTCGGAAGTGTTTCGTGCCGAGTTTGAACCGGGAGGGTTTTGCAGAAGATAGATGACCGACGACGTGCCCGTAAGCTCAGCCACATCGTCATCCAACGTACGGTTGTGCTCCAGCCCCAAGGCGGCGCAGTAGAATTCTATCGCTGGCTCGAGTTCCGGGACGTCAATATTCACCACTATTCTCATGGCTCAGCTTCCATTTTCAGCACGCCCAACGTTTGGTTAAGTGGCGGGCTTTAGCCCGTCCCAGTGAGCGAAGCGAGCGGCTCGAACCACTTGTTAGGGCGCGCCGCTCTCACCACGACCTCGCACATTAACCCACACCAACATCACAGAGCCGATGGCGCATATTGATGTTAACCCAACGCCAATTAAAAGCGTGCCGGGCTCGGTACGCAACACTAGCCAGCCTCCACTGAGGTTATGGATTACAATCGTGCCGCAGAAATAAGCCGGAACTAGAAGCAGTAAGGCGCAAACCCACCTACAAAAAGTGCTGATGCAGCAAGAACTGACAGGCAGTAGTGCTGGAAGCCACAACGGTAAGCAAACAAAAGCGCTACACGTTAACCAGAAGAGTTTCGCACGGTTCCCAAACTCTTCAGGCTCAAGAGCATAAGAAGTCGATGCCCCCAGATAAAATACAAATAAACCAAGGGCCAACGCGCCCATCAAAAAGAGTTCTCGCACTGTGATTGGCATGGGAGCCCTAACGTTTGGTTAAGAGGCGAGCTTTAGCCCGCCCTAGCGAGCGGCTTGAACCGTTTGCTAGGTTGCAGTACAAATTAAAAAACCGACCAATCGTACTGCCAACGAAATACAAACCGAATATGGTTGGAACGCCAAGAATGAGGTAAGAGGCAACCCATCCGAGTGATGCCAAAAATCCCCCTAGCCCTAGAGCTTGAAACGGACCGATTTGAAAGGCGATAGGAAGTTGTAAAAGTACAAAGCTTCCTTTCGGATCGCCCCGGATGACAAGTGAAGCAATGATGCAACCGGCAGCCATTACTGCATAGGCCAGGGATAGCGCTGCCCCCTGCTTTGCTGAAGCGTGTGCTCATACGAACCTAACGATTAAGCTAACGGGCGAGCAAAAGCGTAGCTTTCGCGAGTCCAGCGAACGGAGTGAGCGGAAGTTGAGCGCATTGTTAGGCTTCCGGCCACTCGGTTTTGGGGGCTTTGTAGCTAGGAATTAACGCTAGCAATTCTTCCAAATTCGCTTCTCCTGTAATGCAGTACTCACCAGGCGGATAGCTTTCAATTTGAAAGTCATATTGGCCAGGCTGCATTCCTGAAAGGCAGAGTACAGAGAATGTTACGGGTATGCTCCCTATTCGGAAACCTATTCCGTCCCTCTCTTGCTCAGACGAGCCGTATAGCAAAAAACTACTGGCATACTCATTTTTGAGTCGATCTATCAGAGCTTGAATGCCTGCGCTATGCATAAAAGAAAGCCTAACGTTTGGTTAAGGGGCGGGCTTTAGCCCGTCCCAGTGAGCGCAGCGAACGGTTTGAACCACTTGTTAGGCGGTTATTTTTTCACTTTGCTTTCTGTGTATTTTTGGATTTTATTCAATAGCTTCTCGGTGTGCTCAGAAAGCTTGTTGTCGTTATTTTGTTGCCACTGCTCTAGCTTAACTGTTTCGTAGCTTCGACCAATTATTAGTGCTCGTCTCGCATAATCAGAGCCATTTTTGTCAATTTGCTCAAGAATTCTTTGGTATGCATCAATTGCGCGCGCGTGGCCGAACTCTACTTGAAGCTGCCTATACTGATTTGCTGATATTTTATATACGAGTACTGAAAAAATAGCCCTAGAACCAAGGTTAAAAATAGTGCGATTACTGAAGTTTTTTTGAGCATGAATCAATGAAGCCTAACGTTTGGTTAAGGGGCGGGCTTTAGCCCGTCCCAGTGAGCGAAGCGAACGATTTTGAACCAGTTGTTAGAGATTTACCTGCGATGGGTTCGTGGCGCATTAAGCTAAGCTGCTTGGATCAAGCCAGTTGCCGGTTGCCTTGTAGCTAAATTCCAGTTTTTCCGCAGGTGAGGGATTGACAGTGATCAGTAGGGCTGAATCTTTTGCACGTTTAGATATTATCTTTGAGACTTCGCCTGAAATTTCCACTGACGGATCGCCGAAGAACTGTGCGGGGAAGGCAACTTGGATCTCTTTATTTCGAGACTCTGGCCCAGCCGTGAATTTTCCTTGGCATATTTGTGTGCCATTGGTGTATCTCAGGTATTCGCCATTTGCGTTTAAGCCCTTTTCTTTAAGCGGGCTTTGATGTAGGTGTTCCTTCACCAGTGTTAACAGTTGAGTTTCTGTTGGCAAAGTTGTTGGGAGTTTATCGATTAAGGGAACAGCCCATTCGGGAGCCTTCTTTGATGACTGTCTATAATATAGGTGGGATATTAACCATGAAACTAGCCCGCCAAGAAAGAAAAGAAGAAACTCCATGATGACCTCCATGTTTGCTTGTCTCTAACGCTTGGCTCACGCGCCGGTTTGGAGCCGCGAAGCGGCGGAAAATAGGTCGCTGTGCAGCCGTTTGTTATACGATACCCCACCATTCTCTCTCGGGGTTCCAAGCGTAGTCATAATGACTACTAACTTCTTCGCCCATAAGGGTATACGAATAGCTAGCCCTCAATTTATATTTATCGAGACTCTTTATTACAGCTTCAGGGATGCCATTCTCTCGGAAATAAACCAATGTAGGGAAATCTCGGGCCCTGCTGTCGTTCGGTCCCATATTCATACTATTTGAAAATAGCCTCGGAATTTTGATCACTTCACTATCGCGCACCAGAGAAAGCTCCAAATTGAGGCCGCGGCATTCATTTTGGCTAAAGTTCGCGTAATGTAAGACAGTTTGGTGAACGTTTTCGCTCGTTTCTTCAAGGATTCGCCGGTCGTTGTGTACCTGCAATAGAAGCTTCGGTTTTTGAGATTCTTTAAACACTGACAGATTCACGAAGTAGCCGTACACAACAAAAACCGCGGAGACCAAGCCACCTAAGGCGGTAACAATATAGACCACGATCGTAGTTTTATCTGTGAGATCAAAACTCTGATTCGCAACAAAAATCACAGCCACCGTCGCAGCTACAGTCAAGATGGCGGAAAGAATAATAGGTAACTTCATATTGTCCTTTTCGTATAACGTTTGGTTAAGGGGCGGGCTTTAGCCCGTCCCAGCGAGCGGTTTGAACCAGTTGTTATGTGAAATTACACTCGGAACATAATGCATGCGCTGTTTCTTCATCTATTTCAGGGAATAGCTCTTTTAGGTCTTGAGGTTTAGCCAGACTAAGTTTTTGGCATTTTTTTCTAATTTCACGGGCCGAGACAAAGGGGTTTTCTGGTAGTTTATTAACTAGCTCAAGTGCGCGACCGTAAAATTTGTCAGTAGGGACTGGCATTGGATGATTTGTTTGGCTTCTGGAAAGCTCAAGAGAAAAAGCAACTGCAATTCCCTCTTCTAGATAATTTGTGAAGCCTATTGTGGGGTCAAGAAGGTGAATGGTTTCATGTGCTAATTCATATAGAGCTGTGGGCCAATAGTTTGATGCGTTAGAGCTGAGTGAAGCCCAAGCTCCATCACCCTGAACGCTGTTCATAATACAGGGCCTGTCACCTTCAAAGGTTGGCTGGAATATTGTTTTTGTTTGGTCTTTCGCACCAATTAGCTCCTCAGCCTTTTTCAGAAGAAAATTTTGAAGAGCCCACATATCTGGTTTAGATTTTATCGGTGGATATTCTGGAAATTGGTACATAGGCGATATTTCACATAACGTTTGGTTAAGGGGCGGGCTTTAGCCCGTCCCAGTGAGCGAAGCGAACAATTTGAAACACTAGTTAGAGGCTGCACAAGTAGTTCTGTTGTTCAATGTACCAAGACTCAGGATATGGCTGATGATCTTGTTGCTCTGACGTTGTGTATTCACCTAAATCGCTGAACTGATAGTAAATTTGCATAGCTTCGAAATGAGAGTTTGCAAAAAATAGCCAGATGCAGACGCTGCCAGGTTCATTTAGCTCGCGTGCGGAATTACCTGCGGGCCCAAAGGCAATACAAGATGGAAGTAACTCCCCATCGTCACTCGGGCATAGCCAGACTTCGTGGATGTAGCCGCGCAAACTCATTGTTGCCTCTAACGCAAAGTTCAGGGGCGTGCGAAGCACGTCCAACTGCAACGCAATGTTAGGCCGTTAGCCATAGGTCTAAGAGGCTGAATAGTCGTTCAAAGCGTAAAGTTCAAGGTAACCGCATTCAGAGCACCTAAAAGCGCCAATAGGGATCTGCGAGGTAGAACTACGTATTGGCCCTAGCCAAAATGACTTCTCGGGTGGCCCATCATGCCAGTGTGATAATTGAACGCCCTGACCAATGTCGGGAATAAACCCCTGCTCCATGCTGCCACCGCACTTCGCACACTTCCGTTGTTCCATATGTTTAAAATCCCTTCACAGTGCCTAACGTTTGGTTAAGGGGCGGGCTTTAGCCCGTCCCAGTGAGCGAAGCGAGCGATTTGAACCGATGGTTAGGCTTTTCAGGAGAACTCATGGAGTTCACCTTCTGTAATGTTCCACTCTAGAACCTCATGCCTCAGCTCAGCAAATGTTCGGAGTAATTTGCCAAGCCTATTTATCTGTGATGGTTCGGCACGAATACAAAAATCAAATATCTCTCGATCCGGCAGGCTCTGATTATTATTGAAGCGAAGCTGGATAGCACAGCCTCCGGCTGAGTTTGTGTTGAAAACGCGTAGTCGAAAGTAGTAAGCGGTGCGATCTTCTGGAATTTCTGAGCCGATTTCGTGAAGAAAAACATCGCTACTATGGCGCGGGAACTGCTCTAACACGCTTGCCCATTCATGAATGGCTCTCGCATTTTCATAATATTCAAACCCGGCAGACAAGTTGCCGTTTGACGCGCTCACTACCAGATTTAAATGGTAAGGCTCTTCATACGGATGCCTTACGATGCGGAGGTGTGGTTTCATTGTTACGCCTAACGTTTGGTTAAGGGGCGGGCTTTAGCCCGTCCCAGAGAGCGGAGCGAACGATTTGAACCAGTTGTTAAATGACAAGCTCGCGGATAGCCCCAGTGTCATCGACGTATTGAAAGCCGTTGTACACTCTTGATGCGCCGTTCCATGCAGCTGTTGCCGAAACGGGTAAGGCTAGCTGGTTAATAGTTAGAAATTCTTTGAATTCACTGACTGCGTTCTTGCTTGGTTTTGAGGCACCATACCAAACTGAATACCAGTTGCCCTTGTGAAAAACTGAAAAAGATTCCGAACCATCAAATAAGCCTTTGAAGACTTTGCCGTCAGAAAAAACAAAGTGTGCTAACTCAATTTCAATAGCATGCTCTGAAAAGTCTGGATGAGTGTTGGGTATGACGAACTCAAAGCTGTCATAGCCTTCCTCGTCGTTGTGATATACACACCAACGGTTACTCTCTAAGTCGGCGACTGTTAATTCTTCTATGCGTTTTGGCACGGTTCAAGCCATTGTCATTTAACGTTTGGTTAAGGGGCGGGCTTTAGCCCGTCCCAGCGAGCGAAGCGAGGGATTTGAACCAGTTGTTAGGCATGCGGTGATTGGCCTTCTGTTTCAGAGGTTACAATTCCAGGGTCTGTGCAGCGTTTAACAGATAAATGGAGTACCAAAAATGTTGAAGGTGGATTTATGCCTCCCTCCATTCGTTGTTTTTCTGTTGCAGCAAATACAAAGAACCCCTTAGACGATAGCTCCTGAATTTCTTCTTCAAGCTCTTTTGCCGCACGTATCCGCTCAATTGGTTCCAATTCGCTAGCTATATCGCCCCAATCAGATACGTTCTGAATGAAGCCGCCAACCAGATCGACTTCTTCGTCGTTTAGATTGTCGCTGTAATCGGAGTATGTGCCATGGCATGCCATGGCGAGATTTAGTATTTCTTTGCCCGAGCGAATAACTGGAAGCTGAGTTGGTATTTCGCTTTTGATTCGACTAATCCTGACGGGGGAGTTCTGAGGCTTATCAGTTAGCTTTTCTGCAACCCATTTTTCATGATTTGACTTTATGTTATGGAGCACGCTTGCTGTATATGTTTCTTCTTGGTCATCAATCATTTTGTGGTGAACTCTGCATAGCAGCATCAAGTTCGATAGGCTATCTATCTCCTCTGTTGGGAATTCCGGATTGTGCCTTGGGCCTCCTTTTGCGCCAGATATAATATGGCACTCATCTCCCACAACCGATTCGGGATCAGCCGGTGTAGGGTCTATGACAAGTGCTTGTCTGCATATTGCGCATAGGTTGCCGGATTTCCCCCAGAGTATTTTCCGATTTTTATCTGAGATGGACACGTGGGCTTCCTTGAGTATGCCTAACGTTTGGTTAAGGGGCGGGCTTTAGCCCGTCCCAGCGAACGAAGTGAGCGGCTTGAACCGCTTGTTAGGCAGCGGAGCAAATCGGGCTTCGTCGATGAATACCCCACAGTGGCCGAGCTCGAAAAAATCATCAAGCCCGAAATAGGTGGCAGGTTCACACCCGTGCACGGCGCTTGGGCGCCAGCCTGGGCGAAGTTCGGGCGAGAGCCGGCACGGACAACACGGCACACTTTAGTGCTGCGCAAAACGTTCAGATTAATGATTGAAGCACCGGGCGCTAAACCAACTTTCATACTGTGCAAATGCCAGAAAAGAAATGACGCCTAACGTTTGGTTAAGGGGCGGGCTTTAGCCCGTCCCAGAGAGCGAAGCGAACGATTTGAACCGCTTGTTAGGCGTTTACTCTGCTTTGCGCTTCGGATGTTTAAAAACCTGCGAGTAGGTATTTTGCCAAAGCTGATCTTGCACGCAGCCTATTAAGCTCCGGTGTGCGGCCTCCTCTAGAATATTTTCTATGGCTTCGTCAGGTATTAGTACGCGGTGCGATTGCCTAGCACCTATGCAAACAGGACAGCCATCTTCAATTGAATAATTCGACAAACTTGACGATACCCAGCCAATTCGCCGAGGAAATCGCTTGTATTTCCAGAGATGGGAGATTTGCTCCGCCACCGTTATTTTTTTGTAGGGGTATAGAATGCTGAAGCTCGATAAGTGAACATCATGTGAGGACAGGTTTCTGACAAATATATATATACCTGATTTTAGGTCCTCTCCCTTGCCCTCAATTCCGAATATTAAATCAACTTTTATTTTTGGTTTTGACTGAAAGACATTCCAAAAAAATACCAGTGTAGATAAGCAAGCAGCATAGATAGCGAGGTAGTCCGTTGTTTTCAATTTATATGCATCCTGCCGTATTTTTCAGTGCTTTGCGCCTAACGTTTGGTTAAGGGGCCGGCTTCGCCGGTCCCAGCGAGCGGAGCGAGCGATTTGAACCAATTGTTAGGCAATAGGTATCGAGTCGAACGCAAGACATGCTGCCAACGCCGAGCTCGCCCGGCGGTGCGCACGGCGTGTCGGCTTTGGCCCCGGAAGTTATTTGTGATGTGCGCATTTCCTGAAAGCAACTCCTTTGCGGGCCACAAATAACGGCCTCTACTACCAGGCGACCATTCGATTCAGGAACACCGCGCTGATGCGGCGATTGTGTTTCCTGACTCGGTGCTGAACAACCCATTTCGCTCTTGCGCCTAACGATAAGCTAACGGGCGGCCAAAAGCGTAGCTTTTGGACGTCCAGCGAACGAAGTGAGCGATAGTTGAGCGCATTGTTAGGTGGCATACTCCTGGCTTAGCTCAAGAGATAGTGCTAATGCTATATCTACTTCGGCTCGTGCTTGCTGAGATTGTTCGGCGCTATGCCAAATTACATTGCCTGAGTTCCAACATAAGAATAATGCTGCCTCCAATATTTTGGTGCATATGGATGGCATGCCAGAAAGCTCGATAGACCAACCTTGCGGGGTAAAGTGAATAAATTGATTTCTGAGCTCTAGCAGTACTTCAATGCTTCTGTCTAACTCTGGGTCTTGAGGGAGAGCTTGGCTGTGAACATAGAAGCTCATAATCTCATTGTTTTTAACCTTTTCATAAAGGTTGGGGAAGTGGTCTAGTCTCTCAGGTGGCCATTGCTTACCTGCCTCATGTGCCTTTAGGCATTTTGCTGCCAGCGCATCTGGCATGACCCTAAGATTATTTCCAGCTCGCAGAGACATAACCATCGCGCCTTGCATCGCGTTATGCAGAGCGATCACAACCCACTTCCAATACTCAAGGTCATCGCGGACGGAGGTCAGCATTTGATGAACCATGCGGACTGATGAAATGAACTCTTGCTTTTCGTCGGTTCTAAGCCAGCGAGTCATTTTCTAGTGCCACCTAACTATAATTAGACACCAAATGGTGCATAAAATGCCGAACGGGCTTGGTGTATAACATTCCTTGTCATTGGAACTCTCCTTGTCTAGGCTGGGCGCTTCCGAGTGACGATGAATGTATAAGGGAGTTATACACCATGGATGGAAAGCCGCGATTGCTGGATCAGGTGCGGGAGCAGATCAGGCTCAAACACTACTCGATCAGAACTGAACGTGTCTATTGCGAGTGGGTTAAACGCTACGTTCGCTTTCACCAATATCGACATCCGGTCGAAATGGGCGCGCCGGAAGTGGAAGCCTTTCTTTCTGATCTTGCGGTTCGCCGTGATGTATCTGCTTCAACGCAGAATCAGGCGTTAGCCGCGTTGCTGTTTCTCTATAAGCAAGTCCTCAAGCAGGATCTACCTTGGCTAGGCGAGGTGGTGCGTGCAAAAAAGCCAGCTCGGTTACCGGTTGTGCTCTCGATGGAAGAGGTGCATCAGATATTAGGGCGGCTGAACGGCGAGGTCGGGCTTGTAGCTCGGCTTCTGTACGGCGGGGGTTTGCGTCTTATGGAAGGGGTTCGGCTGAGGGTCAAGGATGTCGATTTCGCTCGCAACGAAATCATCGTTCGGGACGGCAAAGGCCAGAAAGATCGCGTGACCGTCATGCCTGCAAGTCTGGTTGCGCCGCTTAAACAGCATATGGCCCGCGTGCAGTTTATCCATCGCCAAGAACTGGCCGAGAACAGGGGAGACGTATATCTGCCCGACGCTTTGGCGCGTAAATATCCAAAGGCGCCATGGGAGTGGGCCTGGCAGTACTTGTTTCCCGCGCCGGGTCCCTCTGTCGATCCGCGCAGCGGAGCTGTACGTCGACATCATCTTGACGAGAAGCGCGTGCAGCGGGCCTTCAAGCGAGCTGTGAAGGAATCCGGGATAGCCAAGTTGGCGACCCCTCATACGTTGCGGCACAGCTTTGCGACTCATCTGTTGGAAAGTGGGCAGGATATCCGCACCGTGCAGGAGCTGTTGGGGCACGCCGATGTAAAAACGACGATGATTTATACCCATGTGCTCAACCGTGGTGGTTTGGCGGTGCTGAGCCCTTTGGATCGGATGTGACTACGTGGGCGAAGGCGTAATGCCGTGCTGAAAGGTGTGCCATGACACGTTAACCATACGGCTATCGATTGGCAGGCAGGTGAGTTGCCTATCGACACAGGCTCGACTGAGCCCGAGCGATTCTGAATGTTGACCTGAGTATGTGAGGGAGAAATCAACGCGCGCGATCTACGGCTTCTCGAGAGCGCGTCGCGTTGTCTGTCGCATTCGATGCTTCCGGCTCGGCTGCAGCGGGCTCGGCGGAAGGCTCGCTGGACGGTGCCGCTGTAGGCGTGCCGATGCTTTGGTTAGCAGCACGGCAGGTCAGTTCAGCGAACGGCTCGTCAGGGGAGTAGTCACCGGGTACCCGCTCGACCCGTTGAGTGTTTGGCGTCACGGTGAATACGGGCGGGGCGGAGGTGTCTGCCCGTGCCTCGGCAGGCACGTGGAACTCGCAGGTCACCGTCTCGCCAGTCTTGTTCATGACCTTTACCGCCCGAATCCCCACCAGTTCGCCGCCGGCCTCGGTCGTTTCGGTCGGCACGCCCATGGCGCTGACCTCGACATCCAGGCCGTTCAGGTGCGTGATCACTTCGGGCTTCGGCGTCTGGGCGAATGCAGGCTGCGCGCAGAGCGCAATGCCAAGGGCGATGAGCAGTGGCTTGGTCATAGAACCTCCTTGAGTCGATGCCTGCTTAGAAGGGTTCGATGGGTAAGGGTTCGGTTCTTCCCGCAGGGATTGATTGCAAAAGATTGAATCGTCATCGAAATGTGATCGCGAAAGCGCGCTTCGTCTCGCTCGGGTGTTGCCGTGGCATTGAGCGGTAATGGCAGCGCGACGATCACGTCGATGCGCCATGGGTGTCGGCGCATGCCGGGTTATTTTGTTGTTTTGAGATTGCGCGCATAGAGCGCTTTTCCGCCAGTTGAAGTGGTTCCGCGTGACTCCAGTTCGAAGCGCTTGGGTTGGGATTTGATCAAGTCGCTTAGCTTCTTGAACCCGTAGAGACGCGGGTCGAACGCAGGGCGGAGCTTGCCGATGTTGGCGCCTAACGCACCCAGATGGACCCAGTCATCCTCATCGTCGGCAATATCGCTGAGCACCTTGGCGATGAAATCCACGGGCACCTTTTGCGATTTGACCTGGGTGCTCTTGTCGGCGGCCTTGGCTTCCTCTTCGATCTTTTCGATTGGTGCCGGCATGGGTGATCTGTCGCCGTTGTTCGGCGGCTCCTGCGAGGACTTGGGCGCGTCGGCACGGAGGATTTCGGTATAGATGAACTTGTCGCAGGCGGAGACGAAGGGCGAGGGCGTCTTCTGTTCGCCAAAGCCATAGACGGTCAGGCCTTCTTCGCGGATGCGCGCGGCCAGGCGGGTGAAGTCGCTGTCGCTGGATACCAGGCAGAAGCCGTCGAAGCGCCGGGTGTACAGCAGGTCCATGGCGTCGATGATCAGCGAGCTGTCGGTGGCGTTCTTTCCGGCGGTGTAGGCGAATTGCTGGATCGGTTGGATTGAGTAGTCGAGCAGCACTTTTTTCCAGCTGCCGAGGTTGGGCTTGGTCCAATCGCCGTAGATGCGTTTGACGCTGGCGACGCCGTACTTGGCGATTTCTTCAAACAGGCCCTCGACGATGGCTGCGGGCGCGTTGTCGGCGTCGATGAGGACGGCGAGGTGGGTCTGTTGGCGGGTGCTGTTGGGCTTGGCGGCCATAGGGTCGTCCCTGAATGGGTTTCGTCGACCTTAACGTCAGTGACGGGGCGCCGGCCATAGGCAATGTCTCGTTTGGGTGCGACGCACTGGGCAAAGCCGCAAACCAAGCAGTGTGGGTGTCTCGTGCAGTTACTGAGGAATCACTCCGAAGCCGCGAGCCATCAGGGCGGCCAGCAACGGGATCAGCAATAAGGCGAGCAGTTCGATGCGGATGATCAGCTTCACCCAACGTGTCGTGGTCGGGCTGATCGCTGGAACCTGACCGGCCTTCAATGCAGGGCGCCACTTGAGGAAGGTGACGGTGGGGTAGATCGACAGCAGGGCCACGACCACGAACAGCCCGATCTTGGCGTGAAAGAAGCTGTTATTGATGTAGTAGTCGAACCCCTTGCCGTAGCGCATGGCGCGCGCCGCACCTGTGACCAGCACCAGGCCGGCGACGATGCCGAAGGCAGTGTCGGCGCGTAACAGGCTGCGTGCCCGCTTGAAGTCCAGCGGCTGACTGAACAACTGATGTTCGAGGGTCAGTAGGGCGAAGAGCAGGAAGATCGCCACGAAGTGTAGGTAGGCGGCGACGGCATAGGCCATGTTCAGTGTCCTTTCGATGGTGCGGCCGCGGGTGCGGCATGAGTCGAGGTAAACCATTGTTGCTGGCGTTGCAGGCGTCGGGCGATGCTGCCCAAACAAATGCCACGCAGAAGCATGAAGGCGAGAAAGGCCAACCACAATCCGTGATTGCCCATTCCCCGCAACAGCCAGCCCAATGGTAGCGAAATCGCAACGGCCAGGAGCATCGCGTTGCGCATTTCACGTGCACGGGTGGCACCGATGAAAAGGCCATCGAGCAGGTAACTCCAGACGGCTACCAGCGGAAGCGCCGCCAGATACGGCAAATAAGTTATTGCCGTTTCGCGCACTGCAGGGATGTCAGTCTGCAGGCCGATGAACAGCTCGCCGCCGAGCAGGAAGAACAGGCCAAAGGCGATGCTCGCCAGCAGTGACCAGCCGCCGGCGACGATCAGGATACGACGCAGCTCGATACGGCTCTGCGCACCGATGGCGTGGCCAGTGAGCGCTTCTACTGCATGAGCCAGCCCGTCGAGCGCATGGGCGGTGAGCATCAAGCCGTTGAGCAGCAGCGCGTTGGCTGCAACCGTGGCATCGCCTAGGCGGGTGCCCTGTACGGTGACCAGAAAAAACACCAGTTGCAGGGCCAGCGAGCGCAGAAAAATGTCGCGGTTTACCGACATCAGCGGCTTCCAGCTCGCCCAGTGGCGCATGGCCTTGCTGTCCAGACAACCTCGATAGCGCAACAGGGCGCCGCGGGTCAGGGCCAGGCCGACCAGCACACCGCTCCATTCGGCGATGACCGACGCGCGCGCGGCACCGGCCACGCCCCAGTCCAGGCCGATGACGAACCAGAGGTCGAGCGCGACGTTGATCAGGTTGGTGGTGAGCAGGATCGCCAGTGGCGCGCGAGCGTTCTGGGTGCCGAGAAACCAGCCGATCAGCGCCAGACTCGCCAGTGCCGCGGGCAGGCCGAACAGGCGAATAAGGAAGTAGTCCTGCGTCAGGCTGTCGAGCTCGGCGGACGGCTGCATCAGCTGCAGCGCATACTCTTTGAGCGGCAGCGCGACCAGGCTCAGCAACAAGGCGAAACCGAGTGCGAGCAGCAGGCCTTGCAACAACACCTGTCGCAGCGCGCCGCCGTCCTCACGCCCCGCCGCTTGGGCAGCGAAGCCGGTGGTGCCCATGCGCAGGAAGCCCATGACCCAGACCAGCAATGTGTAAAGGCTACCGCCCACCGCGACCGAAGCCAACTGATGCGCATGCGGCAAATGGCCAATCACGGCGCTGTCGACCAGCGCCACCAGCGGCACGGAAAGGTTGGAAAGAATCATCGGTGCAGCCAATGCCCAGACCCGTTTATGGGTGGGCGCGTGCTGCCAGGCGGTCAACAGCCGTGACATGAAGAGGCTCCAAAACAGCCGGAAATCATACGTTGGCGCGACGAAAGCGACTAGCGAGAGGGCTGCAAAGGGCGAAACGGCCGAGGAAAAGGGGGGGGGCGGACGAACGATCAAGTCATCAAGGCATTACAAACAAAACATCTGATTGTCCGCCCCGCTTGCCTGAGCTCGCAGTCTTTTCTCCATCAATGAATCAACCAGCTCAACAGCCAAAGTCCGAGAAACAGGTAAATCACGCCGGCGATGATCGAGCGTCGGAAGAAGGCGCGAGCGGCGGCCACCAGAAACATCAGGCCGATCGCCAGGGCGATCAGGCTGATCAGCGAACGATCCATGCCCAAGGTTCGCGAAAGGCCCTCCAGAAAGTTCGCCCCGGCATCGGCGAACAATCCGAAGAGGCCGCTGAGTGCATCGACGATGTAGCGGATTACCGTGCCGAGCGCTTGGCCCAGCCATTCGAAAAAACCTTCCACCCGCATGTCTTTCTCCTGCCGTTCGATCCGGGGCTGCAAGCGCAGCCGTTCCTTGGGGCATTGGGCTATCAATCCGTCTGCCAGTTCCCACGGCCCGGATTGAACCGGCGTTTTGCCGGCAGGTCAGTACAGGCTGATCGGCTCCTGTGTTGTGTGCCGTCATGCAATTGCAACCCTTTGCGAGTAGGCTGTCCGCCGATGCTCTAGCGAGAAAAGACGATGCCGATTTTTACCAACGCGCAGTCACGGTGGTTGCCAAGCGCGCGCCCGAAAGCCTGGGCCCTGGGTATGCTGGGCGCCGGTTTGCTTTACGCCGCTGCGACATTTCATCTGGATGAACGGGTGTTTTATGGGCTGAAATCCGCCTGGTACGAGAACAGCTGGGAAGCACGCAGCCTGTGGCTCCCCGAGTACAACGTGCGCGTCGAGGCGCAGCCGGTGGCGTCGATTTCCAATAACTTGTCCGGGCTGACCTTCGATGATGGGCGCAATCATCTTTGGGCTGTGGTGAACAACCCAGAGTTACTGGTCGCGCTGGATCAGGATGGCAACTTTCTTGAGCGTTACCCCTTGCAGGGTTTCACCGATGTCGAGGGCATCACCTACCTGGGCGACAACCTGTTGGCGGTTGTCGAAGAACGCAGTCAGTCGGTGGTAATCATGCCGGTGCCGGATCGTCCCGGTACGTTGCAGCGCGAGGACTATGCGTCGGTCTCGCTGGCGCTGGGCGAGGAAGACAATGCCGGTTTCGAAGGCGTTGGCTACGATCGCGCCGGTGATCGGTTGTTCGTGGTGAAAGAGCATTCGCCGCGCAAG
Source organism: Stutzerimonas sp. VN223-3 (assembly GCF_045999685.1). Taxonomy (NCBI): domain Bacteria; kingdom Pseudomonadati; phylum Pseudomonadota; class Gammaproteobacteria; order Pseudomonadales; family Pseudomonadaceae; genus Stutzerimonas; species Stutzerimonas sp. VN223-3. The sequence continues at coordinate 1,392,632 of NZ_RBEC01000002.1, forward strand.
CTTTATGAAATCCAGGGCATCAAGGCCAGCCTGAACGGCCAGTTGGACCTGAAGATCATCGACCGCGAATCATGGATCGAGGACACGGACATGGCTACCGACCTCGCCTCCGTGCACTTCGACGAGCGAACCGGCCATCTTGTGCTGCTCAGCGACGAAGCGAAGATGATGTTGGAACTCGACAGCGAAGGCGGGCTGGTCAGCTTCCGTTCGCTGTGGAGCGGCTTTGCCGGCCTCGAAAACAGCGTGCCGCAAGCCGAGGGCATGACCTTCGATGCGCGGGGCGATCTATACCTCGTCAGCGAACCCAACCTGTTTTACGCGTTCGAGCGCAAATAGCTTGTTTCGACCGCCGCGCTCAGCCGCGGCGGATCATCCACACGCCACCGAAGATCAGCACCAGCCCGGCAACCTTGCCGACGCTGATCGATGACTGACGAAAACCCGCCCAGCCGAAGTGATCGAGCAGCAGCGCCATCCCCAACTGCCCAGCCAGCACCAACGCCATGAACAGCAACGCGCCAATGCGCGGGCCGGCGAACGCCGCCGTGGCGATGAAAAACATGCCGAGTAGGCCGGCGCACCAGTGGTACCAGTGCAAACCCTTCAGTGCCTGAATCGAGGGCATATCGCGCTGGACCAGAACGACAAAGATCAACGCCACGGTGCCTACGGCAAATGAAAGCATCGCCGCGCTCATGACGCTGGTCAGGTGTTTGGCCACTTGTCCGTTGATTCCGGCCTGCAGCGGCAGAAACGCCCCGGCAATCAAAGGCAGAACGAGAAGCCACCAGGCTACGACAGGCATGCGAATTTACTCCGATGATTACAAAGACAACCCTGCCAGGACGGCAGGCCAGAGATCGATGATGAACCCCAGCTCTCGGGGCAATTTGCAGGTGTTTCGTTACTACGCTCCACCTTTTGGCGAGCCCATGGATCATTAATGGGCTGTTGCGCCAGTATTCGCCACGAAGCGCGCCTCCCACGGTTCGGCATGGTCTCTAGCTTTGTGTAGAAATCCCGCCCTCGGGGCGAAGCGTTTACCCTTTGTCGGCAGTTCGAAGCCCGCCACTGCAGCAGGCCGGGTTCGGAACGGACTGCAGTCTACTGCGGTGGATATTGCGCAAGCACCTTGGCGACGGTCTCGCGGAACATTCCGGCGCGCTCCTGAGGACTGCCAGGATCGTCGCGCAAGACTTGTTCAGCACTGCCGCGCCAGACCAGCTTGCCGTCCTCGGCATCGTAAAAATCTACCTGCAGGGTACCGACCTGGTAGTGAATGGTGCGGGTGTCGGTGATCATCGGCCCGCCCCAGAAACCATGCCACGGGCTGCCCCAGGCTCCCATCGACGTGGACGTATATTGCTGGGAGCGCTCGTCGACGATGAACCAGGCCTGTATCAGCACATCCGGCTGGCTGCCGGACTGAGCCTGGCGCAGACCGCGCTGGTCGAGCTGTTCGCTGACCGCGCTACGGATGCGCTGCTCGGTGAGGTCGCTCTTGATCCGCGGATCATCCGGGCGGTACTGCAGCGCCGGCTCCTGCCAGCTCCAGGTCCGGTAGGCGGAGAAGTCGCGCTGCGGATCGAAGTCACGTTGCACCTGAGTGCTCTGGCAGGCGGCCAGCAGCAACAACAGGGGAAGCATCAGTAATGAACGGAACATTTCGGTTCTCCTCGCGATAGGGGCATGCAGGCTCAGCGCGGTGGATAGTCGGCAAGGGCGTTATTCACGGCTTGACGCGCGGCATCCTTGCGTTCGGCCTGATTGCTGCCGCTACGGGCTTCGGCGCGGTTGCTCCAGATGGCCTGGCCTGAGCTGCTGTCATACATCTCGACGTACACCGAGACCACCTCTTCTTCGTAGGTGCGCATTATCGGCGCACTGGTCCCAATGCCATAACCGCTGCCGTAACCGCCGTAATGACCAGCCCCGATATGAGGGCCGTAATCGTCATACGTCTGCCGCACACGCGTCTCCATGTTGGCTCGAGCACTGATCTGCACGTCGCCCTTGGTATTCTCTGGCGCAGGCCGCAGGCCGCGCTGATCGAGGGCGCCGGCGACCATTTCCTGAAGTTCTTCCCCGGCGAGCGAGGCCGTGCCAGGCGGTGGATTGCGCCAGCTCCAGCTCTGATAACTGGAAAAATCCCGCGGTGCCGCAGGGTACACCGGAGACTGGATCTGCTCGACGGGCGGCGCGGGCGGAATCGGCGCGGATTCGCTGGTGTACGGATTATTGCTCTGGCAGGCCACGAGACTTAGGCAGAGCAGCGGCAGGGCAGCGCGGGTAAACATGAAATACCTCCCGGCCGGCACTCAGCGGGGCCGACACAACCAGTGCAGGTAGCGTCCGAGACCGGCGAAGGTGGGATGGCGGCGGTAGGCCAGTTCCATCTCGATCAGGTCGGCAGGCTCGGTGCGGGCCTGGAAATCGGCGGGCATGTAATCATGGAATACACGCACGCCACTGGTTGATTCGACCTGCCAGTGCGGTGCGAGTTGCGCGGCCAGCTCGCGTGGGTCGAGTGGCTGTTGCGGCGTCAGGCTCTGACGTTCACCGGCAAAGCTCTGGCTGCGCAGCTTCTTGAAGTGCCCCTTGAGCAGGTTGCGGTAGATCAGCGCGTCGCGGTTGTAGAAGGCCAGCGATAGCCAGCCATCGGCGGCGGCCAGGCGATGCAGCACCGGCAGGATCGCGGCGGGTTCGGCCAGCCATTCCAGCACCGCATGGCAGATGATCAGATCGAAACGGCCGTCGACATGGCTTTCCACGTCCTGCCAGGGTGCCTGAATAAAGGTGGCGTTCTGGCCCGCTTCGGCAAAACGCTCGCGAGCACCTTCGAGCATCGGCTCGGCGGGCTCCGCGAGCGTCACTTGATGGCCTTGCTGTGCGAGCCAGAGACTCATGTGCCCGAGACCGGCACCGATATCGAGCACGCGCAGCGGGCGTTGCGGTAGCACTTCTGTGAGGTCCGCCTGCAACACCGCAAGACGGATCGCACCCTTGGCGCCGCCGTAGATCTTCTCGGCGAATCGCGTCGCCAGCTCGTCGAAATGGCGATCGGTCATCGAGTGAACCGCCGCTCGTTGTCCGCCAGCTTGGCCAGCAGCGCCTGTTCCATGTCGATGCCCAGTTCGCTGCACATCAGCAGCAGGTACATAAGGATGTCGCCGACTTCCTGGCCGGCATGCTCAAGCTTGTCGGCAGGCAGTTGCCGCGACTCGTCCTCGGTCAGCCACTGGAAGATTTCCACCAGCTCGGCCATTTCCACGCTGGCGGCCATGGCGAGGTTTTTCGGGCTGTGAAAGCGCTGCCAATCGTTGCGATCGCGGATGGCGTGCAGGCGTTGGGTGATCTGTTCGATGTTCATCTGGTGGCAACTCGTTGGAAGGCGGCTAGCTTCCGTCAGCGCGCCGATGCTCGCAAGGGGCAGCACCGGTTCAAATGTTCGCGGCGGTCCGGCGTACCTTGAGCACGCGCTCCATGGCGAGCACACCGGGGCGATAGTCGTTCTGCTCGATGGCGCGAATCGCCTGATTCAGTGCCAATTCGGCGATCTGCTCATGCTGCTGGGAAATCGCGTTGACCGGTATCGGCAGGAAATCCAGCAGCTGCGCGTCACCGAAGGTGGCCAGCCGCAGCTGCGCCGGCCATAGCAGGTCGCGCTCGCGCAGGGCATCGAAGACGCCTTCGAGCAGAACATAGGCGGTGGTGATCAGTGCGTCGGGCAACTCGCCGTGGTCAAGCAGCGCTAGCATCTGCTCGCGGCCACAGGCGCGGCTGAACTGCTCGGCCTGCTTCACGCTGATCTGGCCCGCGTGTTTTTCCAGTGCTTGGCGAAAGCCTTGCTCGCGCTGCTGGCTGATGCGCAATCCGGGCCGTGCGCTGATCAGCGCGATATGCGCGTCGATTGGTGAATGCAGTGAGTGGGTCAGCTGCGTGGCGGCTTCGCGGTCGTCGCTGACGACCGAGCAAAACTGCTCCGGGTCCAGCGCTCGGTCGAGGGCGATGATCGGCGTGCCGCTCGCCTGAATCTTGCGATAGCTGGCGTCATCCGCCGGCAGGCAGCTGGCAACGATCAGCGCATCGCAGCGCCGCGAGCGCAGCACCTGGATGACTTGGCGTTCAGTTTCCGGCTCGTCATCGGAGCCGACGATCAATAACTGATAGCCGCGCAAGCGGGCGCGTTGTTCGAGCAATTTCGCCAGCCGGGCATAGCTGGGGTTTTCCAGGTCGGGAACGATGAAACCCAGGGTGCGCGACTGTCCGCGCCGCAAACCGGCAGCCTGTTGATCGAGTTGGAAACCCTGTTGCTCAGCCACTGCCATTACCCGATCCACCGTGGCCTGGCTTATCCGCCGCTGTACGGCCTGGCCGTTGAGGACGTAGCTGGCGGTGGTCACCGAGACATTGGCGAGGCGGGCGATGTCGGTCAGTTTCAACTGCAGAATCCTGGGCTGAGAGACAGAAGGTATGAACTTGGGGTTCTAGAGTTACCCAATATTGCGTAATGTGCCAGCCTTTGCTGAAACGTTTCAGCAGCTATCCGGTCATAAGCGCCGTCCGGGTGATCCCAGCGCCCCAGCCGGCAAAAGAAACAATCGTGAGCCCGCACAGGAGTTCTTCATGCTTGAGTTGAATGCCCAGCATATCCACATGCATCAGGCGGCCGCCGACAAGCCTGCCGCTCTGGCTTTGCTGGCCGAAGTGCTGGTGGCTGACGGGCTGGTGGCGCCCGGTTATCTCGACGGGCTTCGCGCGCGCGAAGCGCAGGGCTCGACCTTTCTTGGCCAGGGGATCGCCATCCCGCACGGCACGCCGGAGACCCGCGATCAGGTCTTCACCACCGGCGTGCGCCTGCTGCACTTTCCAGGTGGTGTGGACTGGGGCAACGGCCAGCAGGTGTATCTCGCCATCGGCATCGCCGCGCGTTCGGATGAGCATCTGCGTTTGCTGCAGTTGTTGACCCGAGCGCTTGGCGAAGGCGATCTGAGTGAGGCGCTGCAGAAAGTGCATAGCCCCGAGGCGATCATCGATCTGCTGCAGGGCGCGCCGCAGGAATTGGCGTTGGATGGCGAGCTGGTGGCGCTCGGTGTCGCCGCCGATGATTTCGACGAGCTGGCCTGGCAGGGCGTCAAGCTGCTCAAGCGCGCCCAGTGCGTGGAGCCCGGTTTCAATGCCGGGCTGGCACTGAGCCAGGCGCTGCCGCTGGGCGATGGGCTATGGTGGTTGAGCAGCGAACAGTCGGTGCAGAGTCCTGGGCTGGCCTTCGTCACGCCCATCAATTCGCTGGTACACCAGGGGCAGCCGCTCAACGGCCTGTTCGTGCTCGCCAGCCTGGGTGAGGCGCATCGGGCGATGCTCGAGCGCTTGTGCAATCTATTGATCGAGGGGCGCGGGCAGGAACTCAGCCAGGCGACCTCCAGCCGCGTGGTGCTCGAAGCGCTCGGCGGCGAGGTGCCCGCCGACTGGCCGAGCGCTCAGGTGCCTTTGGCCAATCCTCACGGTCTGCATGCGCGGCCCGCCAAGGTGCTGACTGAAATCGCCCAGGCGTTCGACGGCGATATCCGTGTACGTCTGGCTGGTAGCGAGATTGCCGGCGTGTCGGTAAAGAGCCTCAGCAAACTCCTGGCGATGGGTGCGCAGTGTAGTCAGGTACTGGAATTCATTGCCGAGCCTTCGATAGCCGGCGATGCGCTGCCGGCACTGGTGCGAGCTGTGGAAGAGGGATTGGGTGAGGAGGTCGAGCCCTTGCCCGAGCCGGGCCAGGTGATGGAAAACGCCGGCGCGTCGCTTGCCGCGCAACCGGATCAAAAGACTGTCGAGCACGCGGCTTTGCGTGTCGGCGAGCGCGTGATGGCCATTGCCGCCTCGCCCGGCATCGCCATCGGTCCGGTACTGGTGCGCAAGCCTCAGGTTATCGACTACCCCAAGCATGGCGAATCCCCGGCGGTCGAGCTGCAGCGCCTGGATGCAGCGCTCGACCGCGTGTTCAGCGAAATCGGCGTGCTGATCGAGGAAAGTCAGGTCGCCAGCATTCGCGACATTTTCACCACTCATCAGGCCATGCTGCGCGATCCGGCTTTACGCGAGGAGGTGCAGGTACGGCTGCAAAAGGGCTTGAGCGCCGAAGCCGCCTGGGTCGAGGAAATCGAAAACGCCGCGCAGCAGCAGGAATCGCTGCACGACAAGCTGCTGGCCGAGCGCGCGGCGGATCTGCGTGACGTCGGCCGCCGTGTGCTGGCCTGCCTGACCGGTATCGAGGCGGAGCAGGCGCCCGATGAGCCCTACATTCTGGTGATGGACGAAGTGGCACCCTCGGACGTTGCCACGCTCAACTGCCAGCGCGTCGCCGGCATCCTTACCGCTGGCGGCGGTGCGACCTCGCACAGCGCGATCATCGCCCGTGCGCTGGGCATTCCGGCCATCGTCGGCGCCGGGCCAGGCGTGCTGGGGTTGGCGCCGAACACGCTATTGCTGCTCGACGGCGAGCGCGGCGAACTGCTGGTTGCGCCGAGCGATGCGCAACTGGCCGACGCCCGAAGCGAACGCGCCGAGCGCGAGGAACGCAAGCGCCTGGCGAACGAGAGACGAATGGAGCCGGCGATCACCCGCGACGGTCATCCGGTAGAGATCGCCGCCAACATCGGCGCGGCCGGCGAGACCGCCGACGCCGTCTCCCTCGGCGCCGAAGGCATCGGCCTGCTGCGCACCGAACTGGTGTTCATGAATCATTCCCAGGCGCCGGACCAGGGGACTCAGGAAGCGGAATATCGCCGCGTGCTGGAAGCGCTCGAAGGACGGCCCTTGGTGGTGCGTACGCTGGACGTCGGCGGCGACAAGCCGTTGCCGTACTGGCCGATGCCCGCCGAGGAAAATCCGTTCCTCGGTGTGCGCGGCATTCGCCTGAGCCTGCAACGCCCGGACATTCTCGAAACCCAGCTGCGCGCGCTGCTGGCTTCCGCCGACGGTCGCCCGTTGCGGATCATGTTTCCCATGGTCGGCAACATCGATGAGTGGCGCACCGCCAAAGCCATGGTCGACCGGCTGCGTGCGGAGCTGCCGGTGGCCGATCTGCAGGTGGGCATCATGATCGAGATTCCGTCCGCCGCGCTGATCGCGTCGGTGCTGGCTCGGGAAGTGGATTTCTTCAGCATCGGCACCAATGACCTGACCCAGTACACCCTGGCCATCGACCGCGGGCATCCGACCCTTTCCGGTCAGGCCGATGGCTTGCATCCGGCGGTGTTGCGGCTGATCGATATGACCGTCGAAGCCGCGCACGCGCAGGGCAAGTGGGTTGGGGTGTGCGGCGAGCTGGCCGCCGATGCGCTGGCGGTGCCGATGCTGGTGGGTCTCGGTGTCGACGAACTGAGCGTGTCCGCCCGCAGCATTGCGCTGGTCAAGGCGCGGGTGCGGGAGCTGGATTTCAGCGCCTGCCAGCGGCTGGCCAGGCAGGCATTGCTGTTACCGGGTGCGCATGAAGTGCGGGCTTTTGTCGGGGAGCATTGCTGATGGCACGCGTCCTGACGGTCACCCTTAATCCTGCACTCGACCTGACCGTGCAACTGCCATCGCTGCGCCTGGGCGAGGTCAACCGCAGCGAAAGCTTGCAGGTGCATGCCGCCGGCAAGGGCCTCAACGTGGCGCAGGTGCTGGCCGACCTCGGTCACCAGCTGACCGTGACCGGCTTTCTCGGCGCGGACAATCCGCAGGCGTTCGAGCAATTGTTCGAGACGCGCGGGTTTGCCGATGAGTTCGTTCGGGTGGCAGGGGAAACCCGCAGCAACATCAAACTGGCCGAAGCTTGCGGACAGATCACTGACATCAACGGTCCTGGGCTAATGATCGCCGAGGCGGAGCGCGTCGAACTGCTGGCCAAGCTAAAGCGCCTCGCGCCCGCACATGATCTGGTGGTGGTGGCCGGCAGCCTGCCGCGCGGTGTTCAGGTGGAGTGGTTCGTCGAGCTGCTGCGCTCGCTCAAGCAACTCGGCGTGCGGGTCGCGTTGGATACCAGTGGCGCGGCGCTGCGCGCCGGCTTGGCGACGGCGCCCTGGCTGATCAAACCAAACGAAGAGGAGCTGGCCGAGGCCCGCGAAATGCAATCCGCCGATGCGCAGGCGCTCGCCCGGGAGGCTTGGCGATTGCAGGTCGAAGGCGTTGAGCACGTGGTCATCTCACAAGGCGCCGAGGGCGTGAGCTGGTTCTCGCCGGGCGCTGGCTTGCACGCCTGTCCGCCAAGAGTGCAGGTGGTCAGCACCGTTGGTGCGGGTGACTCGCTGCTCGCCGGCATGCTTCACGGCTTGCTGGAAAACTGGCCCGCCGAACGCACCCTTAGCCACGCCACGGCCATCGCCGCGCAGGCAGTTGGGCAGGTCGGCTTCGGCATCACCGACCCGGCACAACTCGCCGAGCTGGAAGCCGCAGTCCGGCTTCAGCCGCTGACCCAATAATTCCAATAAGAGGTGAAAGGAATGAATCTTCTCATCGTCACGGCCTGCCCCAACGGAATGGTCACCAGCGTGCTTACGTCGCGCTTGCTCGAAGCGGCTGCCCATCGTCTGGGCTGGTCGACCGCCGTGGAAGTCCACGACCCCAAGGCTATCGGCTCGCCGCTGACGCCCGCGCAGATCGCCAATGCGGACCTGGTCGTGGTGGTCAAGACCGGGCCGTTATCGCTGCAACGCTTCATCGGTAAGCGCGTCGCTCAATCGACGCCGTCCGAAGCCCTGCTTGACCCGGAAGGCTTCCTGCGCAGCGCCGCCGAGACGGCCGGCGAACTGCAACAGGATGACGAGGCTGATGCAGCCCAGTCCCGCAGCAAACCCAAGCTGGTGGCCATCACCGCGTGCCCGACTGGCGTGGCGCATACCTTCATGGCTGCCGAAGCCCTGCAGCAGGCGGCGATCCGCAAGGGTTACGATTTGCAGGTGGAAACCCGCGGCTCGGTGGGTGCACGCAATGTGCTCGACGCGCAGGCCATCGAAGAGGCCGATGCGGTGCTGCTGGCCGCCGATATCGAGGTGGACGTCGCCCGCTTCGCCGGTAAGCGAGTGTTTCGCTGCGGCACCGGTGTAGCGCTGAAACAACCCGATGCGACGCTGGATCGCGCGCTGGAAGAAGCAACGGTGCTCAGCGGCGGCGCCGCGGTCAGTGCCAGCGGCGGCGAGCAGAAGGGCGAGAAAACCGGCGTCTATAAACACCTGCTCACTGGCGTTTCGTACATGCTGCCGATGGTGGTGGCCGGCGGCTTGCTGATCGCGTTGTCCTTCGTCTGCGGCATCGAAGCATTCAAGGAGGAAGGCACCTTGGCCGCGGCGCTGATGAAGATCGGCGGCGAAACGGCTTTCCAGTTGATGGTGCCGCTGCTGGCCGGTTACATCGCCTATTCCATCGCCGACCGGCCTGGCCTCGCGCCTGGCATGATCGGCGGGCTGTTGGCCGGCACGCTGGGTGCGGGTTTTATCGGCGGGATCATCGCGGGCTTCGTCGCCGGTTACGCGGCCAAGGCGGTCAGTCGCTGGATTCCGTTGCCGGCCAGTGTCGAGTCGCTCAAGCCGATCCTGATCATCCCGTTGCTGGCCAGCCTGGTCACCGGCCTGGTGATGATTTACGTGGTGGGCACGCCGGTGGCGAAGCTGCTCGCCGGTCTCACCGAATTTCTCGACACCATGGGCACGTCCAACGCCGTCCTGCTCGGGCTGCTGCTCGGCACCATGATGTGCGTCGACCTCGGCGGACCGGTGAACAAGGCGGCCTATGCCTTCTCTGTTGGACTGCTCGCGTCGCAAAGCTACGCACCGATGGCCGCGACCATGGCCGCCGGTATGGTGCCGCCGATCGGCATGGGCATCGCCAGCATCATCGCCCGGCGCAAGTTCGCCCAGAGCGAGCGCGAAGCCGGCAAGGCCGCGCTGGTGCTCGGTTGCTGCTTCATCTCCGAGGGCGCGATTCCCTTCGCCGCGAAAGACCCGCTGCGCGTGATTCCCGCGAGCATCGCCGGCGGCGCGCTGACCGGTGCGCTGTCGATGGCCTTCGGCGCCAAGCTGCTGGCACCCCACGGTGGCCTATTCGTGCTGCTGATTCCCAACGCCATCAACCATGCGCTGCTGTATCTGCTCGCAATCCTCGCCGGTAGTTTGGTGACTGGGGTGATTTACGCCGTGATCAAGCAGCCCGAGGCTCAGCCGCTCGCCGTTGGGGCAGCAACCTGATCGGCGGGCCGAAAATGCTGAACTAAAGCCCTTCCCGCCGTATCCACTAAAAGCTGGTCGAGACTTTGTGTCAGAAAGTTTCGCCAGCTTGCTTTGAAGAACGAATCGGCAGGAGAGCGTTGCATGAGTATCGAATACGGGCCACGACCCTTGCGTATCACCCTGACTGCCTTAGTAGTTTTGGTGCTGGGCGGGCTGATGGCGGTCGGCGGCGGCTACCTCGCGATACTGGGCGGGTCCTGGTACTACCTGATCGCCGGCATCGGACTGCTGGTGGTGGCGGGCCTGCTGTTTGCCCGGCGCCGTGCGGCTATCTGGCTGTATGCGGTGCTGCTGCTGGCGACACTGGTCTGGGCGCTCTACGAAGTCAGCTTCGACTGGTGGCAGCTGGCGCCGCGGATCGATCTCTGGTGTATTCTCGGCCTCTGGCTGATCCTGCCTTTCGTCAATCGCTACGTGAGCGACCGGTTGGTCTGGCGCGACGGTGCCAGCGGATTGCTCGGGCTCGGCCTGCTGGCCGGGGCGCTGATGGCGGCTTACTCGCTGGCGCAGGATTACCATTCGATCACTGGCGAATTCAGCGACGCCCAGATGCAGGGTCTCGACCCGCAAGGGCAGGCCGGTCGCTCCGAGAGCGAGTGGCCGTCATACGGCGGGTCCGAGCAGGGTGACCGGTACTCGACGGCGGATCTGATCACGCCGGAGAACGTCGGCAAGCTGGAAAAAGCCTGGGAATACCACACCGGCGATCTACCGGGACCGAACGATCCGGGTGAATTCACCTACGAGGTGACGCCACTGAAGGTTGGCAACAGCCTGTATATCTGCACGCCGCATAGCATCGCCATTGCGCTGGATGCCGATACCGGTGAGGAGCGCTGGCGCTACGACCCGAACATCAACCGCGATGCCAAGTATTACCAGCACATGACCTGCCGTGGCCTGGCCTTCCATGATGCGACCCGCTATGCCGCGGCGGTCTCGACCACCGGGCAGCCGGACCAGCCCGCTGCACGCTGCGAGCGCCGGCTTTTCCTGCCGACCAACGACGCCACACTGATCGCCCTCGACGTAGAAGACGGCAAGCCCTGTGAAGATTTCGGCGATTCCGGGGTGGTGGATCTAAAAGTCGGGTTGGGTGATGGCGCGCTGGGCGTTTATCTGCCGACTTCGCCGCCCGTGGTGACCGAGAAACTGGTCATCGTGGGAGGGTCCGTTACCGATAACGGTTCGGTGGATTCTCCCGGTGGTGTTATTCGCGCATACGACGTTCGCAATGGGCGGCTGATCTGGAACTTCGATCCGGGCAATCCGGACGCTACCGAGCCGTTGCCGCCAGGCGAAACCTATACGCGCAGCACGCCGAACTGGTGGACCACCGCGACGGCGGACGAGTCGTTGGGCCTGGTCTACATCCCCACAGGCAACCAGACGCCGGACCAGTGGGCAGAACCGCGTACGCCGCAATCCGAGCGCTTCACCGATACTCTGGTCGCACTGGATCTGGCGACCGGCAAGGTGCGCTGGGAATTCCAGACCGTCCATCACGACCTCTGGGACCGCGACCTGCCGTCCCAGCCAACCTTGGTCGACATCGACGGACCGCAGGGCAAGGTCCCGGCAATCATCCAGCCGACCAAGCGCGGCGACCTCTATGTGCTTGACCGCCGCACAGGCGAGCCCATCGTGCCGGTGGATGAGTTTTCCGTGCCGCAGGGCACCGATTACGGTGACTTCACTGCCCCGACTCAGCCGGCGTCGGCGCTCAGCTATGCGCCCGACGAACCGCTGTATGAGAAGGACATGTGGGGCGGCACCCCGCTGGACCAGATGATGTGCCGGATCCAGTTCCGCAAGTTGCGTTACGACGGTGACTTCACGCCGCCGTCGCAGAAGGGCTCGCTGATCTATCCGGGCAACGTGGGCACCTTCAACTGGCCATCTGTGGCGGTCGATCCGAGCCGGCAGCTGCTGTTCGGTGCGCCGAACTACTTGGCGTTCGTCTCGACCATGGTCAAGCGCAGCGAAGTCGATCCCGATGAGCGTTCCGGCGGCGGCGAGACCGGTCTGCAACCAAACCTCGGCGCGCCCTACATGGTCAGGCTGGAGCCTTTTCTGTCGGTGTTGGGCCTGCCATGCCAGACCCCGCCGTGGGGCTTCGTCACCGCAGTTGATTTGCGCACCATGAAGAAGGTCTGGATGCACAAGAACGGCACCAGCCGCGACAGTGCGCCGCTGGGCATTCCGTTCCCGGTGGGTACGCCGGCACTGGGCGGCCCGATCGTCACCGCAGGCGGTGTGGCCTTTATGAGCGGCACGCTGGATTACTACCTGCGCGCCTACGATCTGCAGACCGGCGAAGAGCTTTGGAAAGCGCGGCTACCGGCGGGTGGGCAAGCGACGCCGATGACTTATGTTTCGGAGAAGACCGGCAAGCAGTACGTCGTGCAAATGGCCGGTGGGCACGGGTCGTTCGGGACCAAGATCGGCGATTCGGTGGTGGCGTGGACGTTGGATGAGGACGCCCAATAGCTCATCGATCGCGTAAAAGAATTCGCGAGCAAGCTCGCTCCTACAGACTTGGCTCCGTTCTCGCTTTTTGTAGGAGCCAGCTTGCTGGCGAAGCTTTGGCAATGTGCAGGTATTCGCGAGCTAACTCGCTCCTACGAGTTTCGGTGCCGCTGATGCTTTTGTAGGAGCAAGGGGGACGCCGAGTTCTTGCTGGTGAAGCTTTTAAGTCGCTAGACGAGTAAGCATCATCACAACCACGCAGCATCCCAGAACGGATAGTCGCCGATGCGCTTGACCAGCCCGGCGCGCAGCGGGTTCGCGACGATGTACCGCGCAACGTTGCGCAGGTCTTCCTCGTTGCGGATGGCGCGGTCGTGATAGCCCTTCTGCCAGATCGCGCCTTGGCCGCCGTTGAGACGGTTGGTGGCAATCGCGCTTCGTGATTTCAGGCGCTGCATCAGCTGGCCCAGCGAGCCAGTTCTCAGCTGCACGAGCCAATGCAGATGGTTGGGCATGACTACCCAGGCCAAGGACTCGATTGCGTCCGACTGCCCGATCTGGTGGATTTCCCACGCCAACGACGACGCGGCAGGCCAGTCTGTGAACAGGGCGGTGCGGTTCAGCGTCACGCAGGTCAGCACATAGGTCTGGTTGGGCAGACTGACTCGCCCTTTGCGTAGGTCGCATCCATGAAAGCGCATTCCGTTGCGTCCTTCTGTTGATGCCTGGGGTCAAAAGCGGCGGCGCTTCATTCGCGAGCAAGCTCGCTCCTACAAGTGAGGCTGAGTCAGGCCTGTAGGAGCGAGCTTGCTCGCGAAGCTTTTATGCAACAGGCACATTACAGCGCGCCGGCGAACCGTTGCATCGTCGCGTTACTCAATGATGCTCGCGCGTCGCCCTGAATTTCACGTCAGGCCAACGTTCTTCCATCAGCGCTAGATTCACCCGCGTTGGTGCCAGATACGTCAGATGGCCGCCGCCATCGACCGCAAGGTTCTCATAAGCCTTGTCGCTGAATTCCTTGAGCTTCTTCTCGTTGTCGCACTCGATCCAGCGGGCGGACCAGACGTTGATCGCCTCATAGGCGCATTCAACCTTGTATTCCTCCTTCAGGCGGCTGGCGACGACGTCGAACTGCAGTACGCCTACAGCACCGAGGACGATGTCGTTGTTGCGCTCGGGAAAGAACACCTGGGTCGCGCCTTCCTCGGCCAGTTCTTGCAAGCCCTGACGCAGCTGCTTGGATTTCAGCGGGTCCTTCAGGCGCACACGGCGGAACAGCTCTGGGGCGAAGTGCGGGATGCCGGTGAAGCCGAGGTTTTCGCCTTCGGTAAAGGTGTCACCGATCTGGATGGTGCCGTGGTTGTGCAGGCCGATGATGTCGCCGGCCCAGGCTTCTTCCAGCTGCTCACGTTCGCTGGAGAAGAAGGTCAGGGCGTCTGCGATGCGCACATCTTTGCCGATCCGCGCGTGGCGCAGCTTCATGCCTTTTTCGTACTTGCCCGAGCAGATGCGCATGAAGGCGATGCGGTCGCGGTGCTTGGGGTCCATGTTCGCCTGGATCTTGAAGACGAAGCCGGTGAATTTCTCTTCAACCGGCTCGACCACGCGCTCGTTGGCCTCACGCGGCAGTGGGCGCGGCGCCCAGTCAACGACCGCATCGAGCACATGGTCGACGCCGAAGTTGCCGAGGGCGGTGCCGAAGAACACCGGGGTCAGCTGACCCTTGATGAATTCGTCCTGATCGAACTCGTGGCAAGCACCCTGCACCAGCTCCAGCTGCTCGACGAATCGATCATATTCGTCGCCGATGTGCTTGCGCGCTTCATCGGAGTCCAGGTTCTGGATGATCTTCACGTCGGTGCGCTCGTGCCCATGGCCTGGCGTGTAGACGATGATGTAGTCGTCCTTGAGGTGATACACACCCTTGAAGTCACGGTAGCAACCGATCGGCCAGGTGATCGGCGCGGCCTTGATCTTCAGGACCGCTTCGATCTCGTCGAGCAGCTCGATGGGGTCGCGGATGTCGCGGTCGAGCTTGTTGATAAAGCTGACAATGGGCGTGTCGCGCAGACGGCAAACGTCCATCAGCGCGATGGTGCGCGGCTCGACGCCCTTACCGCCGTCGAGGACCATCAGCGCCGAATCCACCGCGGTCAGGGTGCGGTAGGTGTCTTCCGAGAAGTCTTCGTGGCCGGGCGTGTCGAGCAGGTTGATCATGTGCTCGCGGTAGGGGAACTGCATTACCGAGGTGGTGATGGAGATACCGCGTTGCTTTTCCATTTCCATCCAGTCGGACGTTGCGTGACGATCGGATTTACGCGATTTCACGGTACCGGCCACGGCAATGGCCTTGCCCATCAGTAGGAGCTTTTCGGTGATCGTGGTCTTGCCCGCGTCGGGGTGGGAAATGATGGCGAAGGTGCGGCGCTTCGCGACTTCGGCGGCCTGAGAGGTCATGGCGGTCCCGGTATAGAAAGCGTGTCGGAAAAAAGCCGGCGATTATAGCGCAAAGGGCGTTCCACGCGTGGACCGTCAAGGGGGGCTCCGGTGGTCTCGCAAGACTCCGTCAGTCCGCAGCGGGGCGAGACGGATGGAACATCACCGCAGCACATCTGTCGGTTTGAATAGGGTAGGTTCGCCAACGCGGCAAAAAATGGAGCGGGTGCGGATTTTTCGTTGATCTGTAACAGCTGTGGTTCTAAAGTTCGCGCCCGAACGTCCATGCTGGCAACGATCCATCCGGCTCAAGTACTGACGACGAGAGATTACGATTCACCAGGTCAGCGACAACGCAGCATGAACGAATGCAGCGGTTGTCATTTGGCTTGGCCGTAATACTCGGCGACATGCCTTGGGAAGTAGGCGAACCAAAGTGGGGAAACTGATCAGGCGTTCATGTTAGGTCTGGCCTGCTCGCAGCGAGCAGAACAGACGCAAGTCCCCAATCCGACTTTACGTTTCCCGATTTGGAGCCATGCATGTCGATCAATATCGAAGACTATTATTCCCGTTCCACCTTCCAGAAGATGAAGGATTTCTCTGACCAGCACGAAACGCCGTTCGTGGTTATCGATACCGAAACCATCAGCACCGCCTACGACGATCTACGCGCCGGTTTCGAGTTCGCCAAGGTTTATTACGCGGTGAAGGCCAATCCGGCGGTCGAGATTATCGATCTGCTCAAGAGCAAGGGTTCCAACTTCGATATCGCCTCGATCTACGAGTTGGACAAGGTAATGTCCCGCGGTGTCGGCCCGGAGCGCATCAGCTACGGCAATACCATCAAGAAAGCCAAGGACATCCGCTACTTCTACGACAAGGGTGTGCGCATGTTCGCCACCGACTCGGAAGCCGACCTGCGCAATATCGCCAAGGCCGCGCCGGGGTCGAAAGTCTACGTGCGCATCCTGACGGAAGGCTCGACCACCGCCGACTGGCCACTGTCGCGCAAATTTGGCTGCCAGACCGACATGGCGATGGACCTGCTGATTCTTGCGCGTCAGCTGAAGCTCGAGCCTTATGGCATCTCCTTCCACGTTGGCTCGCAGCAGCGTGATATCTCGGTATGGGATGCCGCGATCGCCAAGGTCAAGGTGATCTTTGAGCGCTTGAAAGAAGAAGACGGCATCGAGCTGAAGATGATCAACATGGGTGGCGGCTTCCCGGCCAACTACATCACCCGGACCAACAGCCTGGAAACCTACGCCGAGGAAATCATCCGCTTCCTCAAGGAAGACTTCGGCGACGACCTCCCGGAAATCATTCTCGAGCCGGGCCGTTCACTGATCGCCAACGCGGGCGTCCTGGTGAGCGAAGTGGTGCTGGTGGCGCGTAAGTCGCGTACCGCGGTGGAGCGATGGGTCTATACCGACGTCGGTATGTTCTCCGGCCTGATCGAAACCATGGGCGAAGCCATCAAGTTCCCGATCTGGACCGAGAAGAAGGGTGAGATGGAGGAAGTGGTGATCGCTGGCCCGACCTGCGACAGCGCCGACATCATGTATGAGAACTACAAGTACGGCCTGCCGCTGAACCTGGCCATCGGTGATCGCATGTACTGGATCTCGACGGGTGCGTACACCACCAGCTACAGCGCCGTGGAGTTCAACGGCTTTCCGCCGCTGAAGGCGTACTACCTCTAAGCATCGTCTCTATGCAAAACGCCGCGATCTTCGCGGCGTTTTTGTTTCTGCGATTCGGGGGAGCGACGCTAAACGGCCAGCGAGGTAGGGTGGGCCGGGCGGCGTTCCGCTTCAGCCCACCGTGACAGGATCGCCATCTGCTTGTGGTGGGCTGAAGCCCACCCTACAGCGCTAACTTGACGCTGCGGGAAACCGCGCTACGTGATTCGTGCATCCGCGACGGGCTGCGTTGCAGCAGGCCGAGCGGCGATCTGGGTATCGCTCTGATCGCCGATTTCGGCGCACCGTGCCGCATACTTTGCAGTGATGTCGGCAATCGGTGCGATCTTCGCTGCGAGCAGTTCGTCTCGGGCTTTGCGCAGAAATTTCAGGTGACCGAGCGACAGCGCCTGGATCAACCAGTGACGGGCATCATCCCAGCGCTGCTCGCTAATCAGCACGGCGGCGTAACTGAACTGCCCACGAAAATCTCCCGCCTCGGCGGAGCGTCGGTACCAGTCCCAGGCTGTCGCCCGATCAGCCGGCACCATCAGGCCTTCTTCCAGATAACGCCCGACCAGGTTCATCGACTTGGCGTGGCCAAGCTCGGCGGCGCGGCGATAAAGCGCAAAGGCAGACGCTTGGTCCTGCGCAACGCCACGGCCGGTGGCGACCAGGTTTGCGAGGTTGTAAAGGCTCCAGTCGAGGCCTTGCCCGGCAGCTTTTCGGTAATAGCGGGCCGCCCGGGACAGATCGGCTACACAGCCCCAGCCATGCTCGTGACAGCGCCCCGCCATATTGGCTGCCATGGCATGACCGCGTTCTGCGGCGATGCTGAACCACTGCAGCGCCAGCGCCTGATCCTGTTCGATGCCGCGCCCGTCGAGGAGGATCTGCCCCAGCAATGCTTGGGCCTCCAGCTCGCCCTGGCTGGCGGCATGGATGATCCAGCGAGCGGCACGCCGCGGGTGCTCTTCGAGGTCCAGGCCGAACTGGTCGAGGCTCAATGCCTCGTCGCGATGCAGATGGTGAGCGCCCATCAAACCTCGACCCAGCGCCGCAACAGGTTGTGGTAGGTGCCCGTGAGCTGCACCAGCGAAGGGTGATCCGGAACGTCCTGATTGAGCTGCTGAATCGCCTGGTCCATGTCATAGAGCAAGGTGCGTTGCGCATCTTCGCGTACCAGGCTTTGAATCCAGAAGAACGAGGCGAATCGCGCACCTCGGGTTACCGCTTCGACCTTGTGCAGGCTGGTGCTGGGGTAGAGCACCAGGTCGCCAGCGGCCAGTTTGACCCGCTGGGTGCCGTAGGTGTCCTGGATCAACAGCTCGCCGCCGTCGTAGTCCTCTGGTTCGCTGAAGAACAGCGTCGCCGAGAGGTCCGTGCGTACCCGTTCGGCGCTGCCGCGAACCTGTCGCACGGCGTTATCGATGTGATAACCGAACTTGCCGCCGGCCGTGTAGCAATTGAACAGCGGCGGAAAGACCTTGCCTGGCAGTGCAGCGGACATGAACTGAGGATGCTCCCAGAGCCGCTGCAGCATGGCTTCGCTGATCTCACGGCTCAGCGGGTCATCTTCGGATAGTTGCAGGTTGTGTTTGGCCTTGGCCGACTGATAGCCGGCCGTGACTTTGCCATCGAGCCACTGCGCCTGTTCCAGCGCAGTGCGGATCCTGAGCGTTTCGTCTGCGGAAAAAACCTGGGAGATGCATAACAGCATGAGTGCACCGGAAGGTGATGGCGAATAAATGATAGCTGTTCGCATTTAAATGTTTCGGAATGCAACGAAATGTATCAGAATGCCGGCCGCTAATAATAGCAATTATCGATAGCGTTTAACTTTTGAAGGATATTGTTTCCGATGTCGCGTCCGTCTCTAGAGCTCTCTCCAAACCCCCGCTTGCTGGTCTCGGCCATCGGCGTGACCCTTACTGCGCTGTCCGCACCGGCAGTCGCGCAGGACGCGGAAAAAGCGCCCGCTGACAATCAGGAGCCCGTCGCCCTGGATTCGGTGACCGTCGTTGGTAACCAAGAGCAGAGCTACAAGGCTGATGGTTCGGCATCGAAGAAGTACACCGCGCCGCTGCGTGAAACACCCAAGTCGATCACTGTGATTACCGATCAGGTGATCCGTGACACGGGTGCGTTGTCGCTGGTCGACGCTCTGCGCACTACGTCAGGCATCACCTTTGGCGCCGGGGAGGGTGGCAACCCGGCTGGCGATAGGCCGATCATTCGTGGCTTCGATGCCGAGAGCGATACCTTCATCGACGGCTTGCGCGACATCGGCTCGCAAACCCGCGAGATTTTCAACATCGAGCGAATCGAAGTGAGCAAGGGGCCGGGCTCGGCCTATACAGGGGCTGGTTCAACCGGCGGAAGCCTCAATCTGATCACCAAGACGGCCAAGCGCCAGAACTTCGGTGATGCCAGCTTCACTTACGGCTCCGATCAGACCCGCCGTTACACCCTCGATGTGAGCCGGGTGATCAGCGATAACGTCGCCGGCCGTCTCAACCTGATGAAGCATGAAGCCAACGTCGCTGGCCGCGACGGCGTTGAGGTTAGCCGCTGGGGCGTGGCGCCAACCGTGACCTTCGGTTTCGACACTCCGACGCGCGCGACGCTGTCCTACTACCACCTGGAAACCGACGATGTGCCGGATTACGGTATTCCGCTGACCGATGCCACACCGGCAAATCCCAACCGCGTGCCTGTGAGTGTCGATCGCGACAATTTTTATGGTCTGAGCCACCGCGACTACCGGGAAAGCACCACCGATGCCGGCACCATCAAGCTGGAACATGACCTCAACGACAACTTGACGCTGTCCAACACGACCCGCGTTGTTCGGACCACGCTCGATTACATCGTCACCACGCCAAATGACTCCGTAGCCGGCAATCTGGATCAAGGGCTGGTCTTTCGCTCGCCGAAGAGCCGTAACTCGACTTCCGAAGGTTGGGTCAACCAGACGGACCTGAGCGCGCGCTTCGACACTGGTAGCGTCGAACATAGCGTGGTGACGGGTGTGGAAATCAGTGATCAAGGTACGCACAACCGGCCGTATGTCATCAGCACCAGCGGTCGTGTCTGTACGGCAATTGGCCCGGACTGCGCCGACTTGGCGAACCCGAACTACGACGCCGCCTGGAATGGAACGATCGAAGACAGTGACAACTACACCGATACCGACACCAGGACGCTCGCGGCTTATGTGTTCGACACGCTGAAGTTCAACGAACAATGGTCGTTGAATCTTGGGTTGCGCTATGACGACTACGAAACGACATCCAGCGGCTACGGCTCGCTGGCGGGCCGCGGATCGCCGAGCGGCGATTTCGAACGAGAAAGCGGCTCTCATTTCTGGAATTACCAAGCGGGGTTGGTTTTCAATCCGCTACCTAATGGCAGCATCTATGTAGCCTGGTCGACTTCCAGTAACCCGGTCGGTGAAAGCAGCGGCGAGGGCTCGTCCAACGTTGCCTACAACACGCTTGATCTTGAACCGGAACGTAACCGCAACGTTGAGATCGGCACCAAGTGGGAATTCCTCGATGATCGCCTTGGCGTCGATGCGGCTGTGTTCAAGACCGAAAAGACCAACGCTCGAGTCAACGACGCAAACGGCTTGCCGATGAATATTGGCGAAACGGAAGTCACCGGCTTCGAGCTGAGCGTCAACGGCCAGCTCACCTCGAAGTGGCAAACCTTTGCCAGCTACACCTACCTCGATGGAGAGTTGGTCAAGGGTGTTGGAACAGGCGTTGACGATGGGAACGCAATCCCTAGCACACCGGAAAACAGCTTCAGCTTCTGGACGACCTATCATCTGCTGCCGCAGCTGACCGTCGGTGGCGGCGCCAACTACGTCGATTCACGCTTCGGCAATACGGCCAACACCATCGAGGTGCCGAGCTACTGGCGCTACGACGCGATGGCCGCATATCGCGTCAGCAAGAATCTGGATCTGCAACTGAACGTGCAGAACCTGACCGACAAGCGTTACTTCGACCAGGTTTACGGCAGCCATATGGCACACGTGGCCGCGGGCCGTACTGCGCTGCTGAGTACTAACTTCCACTTCTAAGCGAAGCAGCGAGTGCCGCGCCATCGCGTATAGCTGAGGGTGGCCGCAAAATAAAAATGCCCGTATCGAGAGATACGGGCATTTTTTTGCTTCTTTTCAGTGTGCGCTGGTGCCTGTCGGACCTGTTTCGCTGTCGCGGATGGTAACGCCTGGAACGGCTGATGGGGCCAAGCGCCTGCTGCCAGTCTTCTGCGTCAGTACAGGTCCCGTTTGTATCGCCCTTGCTCGGTCAGCTGTTGCAGCTGCTGGTCGCCCAGCACACCGGCAAGGATCTGTTGCACCTCGCGCCCCATTCCTTCGAGGCTGCCGCAGATATAAAGCGCGGCGCCTTCGTCGATCCAGCGCCGCAATTCGTCGGCCGCATCGCGCAGAAGATGCTGCACATAGATTTTCCCCGGCTGGTCGCGGGAAAACGCCAGATCCAGTCGCTGTAGATGACCCGATATCAGCCAGGCTTGCAGCTCGTCACGAAAGAATTGATCGTGCTGTGCGCTGCGCTCGCCAAACACCAGCCAGTTCATGGAGGCCGGCGTGCCGGCGCGTTCGCGCAGGTGCGCGCGTAGCCCTGCCAGGCCGGTGCCGTTGCCGATCAGGATCATCGGCGTGTCTGCAGCCGGACCGTGAAAACCCGGATTGCTGCGTACCCGCAGGTCAAGCTCATTGCCGATCGCCGAATGCCGGCAAAGCCAGCCGGAGCCAATTCCCAGACTACCGTCGGCGTGTCGCGCTTCGCGAACCAGTAGCTGCAACTGGCCGTCCGCGGGGACCGAGGCGATGGAGTATTCGCGATGCGGCAACAGCGGCAGCGCCAATAGCCCATCGATATCAAGACCGAGTAGCGCTGCTTCGTCGTCGGGCAATCGCCGCGTGGACAATGCATCGGCGAGTGTTAGCTGGTCGATGGATGCCTGTGGATCGTGACCAAGGCGCCGTAGTAACGCGTCCATCTCGGCTAGCGAATGCCGCGGGCCAACTTCTGCGATGTCGCCGGCGCGCCAGTTGTGTCTGCCATCGCCTGCACTCAAGCCCAGATGGAAAGCCGGCGCACCCTGGCTGCCAGGGTTCAGGCATTCACGCAGGTCGAGGCGCCAACGCTGGTACGGTGCGGGCTGCCAGTCGGAGAAGTCGCTGTTGCCGCCCACATGGGCGAGCTGTTGTTGCCAATGACGCAACACGCCGGCGTCACCACGGTCGGCCTCCAGTCGATCGAATAGCGGCAAGGCGCCAAGCTCGCGCAACCGGGTATCGAGGCGTCGGCCAAATCCGCAGAAGTGGTTGTATTGACGGTCGCCCAGCGCGAGGACGGCATATTCCAGGTGCGACAGGTCGCGCGCCTGATTCAGCAACTGGCGTTCGAAGCGTGCGGCGTTTTCCGGCGCCTCGCCCTCGCCGTAGGTGCTGACAATGAACAGAACGCGGCGGTGATCGTGCAAGGCCTCAGGACTGAGGCCGTTCAAGGGCAGAACGCTGGTCGCGACACCTGCGCCGCGAAGTTGGTCGGCGCTGCGCTCGGCAAGTTCTCTGGCCTGGCCGCCTTGGCTGGCATAGGCGATCAGCAGTGCGCTAGATGTTGTTTCGTGCGGCGGAACGGCTTGGCGGTGGTGCTGCCATAGATGCAGACAGACTCCCAGATAGGCCATCGCCACCAGCGTCGCGGAAAGCTCCCGGGCCGGTTGCCACCAGAACAGCAGCGTGGCGAGCGACAGGCACGCCAGCGAAGGCATGTGGCGCACGAGCTTTGATGAATGCAGCAAGATGAGCCGTCTCCGGGGATTGGCTTGTTTCAAGTGTGGTGACGCGAGCGGTTTTGGAGGCAATTCGAACGCAAGGGGATGTTGCAGCAACTGCCGGGCTGAGCTGTTCCGGCACTGAAGGATTGTATCTGCGCGGTCCGATCCACCTTCCAGCGCTGCCCCATATGAAGCAGCGTGCGTTGCGCGCTCTCTAGGGCGCCTGTACTTCCAAGGTTGCGCTATAGGTGGCGCGGCGTTCGGTGGCGGGCTTCGAGACACCCTTGTCGCTGATCATCTCGGCTTCCAGCCAATACATGCCCGCTTCCGGCCAAGTGATACTCACCTTGCCCTGTTCGTCGGTGGTTGCGTGGATCTCGCCCAAATGGTCGCGATAACGATTGCCGCCGGGGATCACGCTGATCTTCACGCCCGCGGCCGGTTCGCCATCGAGTAGGAAGGTGAACTCCGCTGCTTCGCCGGCGAAGAGGTCGTTGGGATGGGTAACGGGCGCCAGTTCCAATCCTTTGCCGGTGGGCGTGAGCACTTCCTCAGAGGGATTGCCGGAGGTAACGAACACTTCCATGCGGCTGCTGTTCTGGCTGACCTTGAGGTCCTCGCCTTTGGCTGGGACTTCCTTGGCGAACGCCTCGGGGCTACCCATCCAACGACGCATCTGGCCGTTTTCCTTCCAACGCGCAAACAGGCCGTTGTTGGCCACCGCCAGCTTATAGGTCCCTTTCTGCGTCAGATGCACATCGAAGGTGCTGCGATAGTGGCCGATGGCGCCATTCTCGGCCTGGATGTGCGAGCCGTCCGGTGCGATCACGTGCAACTGCGATGCGGGCCGTGCGCGCATGCCGGGCGGACCGCTAGCCGGCGCCTGGTCGAGGTTGCCGATGCCCTGCAGGCGCAGTGGGACGTGCTCGAAATAGAACAAGTCATTGGATACCGCGGCGTCGACGGTAATCCATGGATCTTCACCAGACAGGACGGTCGCCGATGGCAGCATCCAGGCGCGGTGAGCCTGGGCAGAAACTGGCAGACACACGGCCAGGGCCAGAGCGGTCCATTTGATCATGGGTTTCATGACGGGCTCCTAGTTCAGGGATTCAGGGTGAGAGATATGTTGCCCAGCTCGCTTTCGCCCTGGGCTCGATGGCTTTGTTTTTCCTGTGGCGGCCAGCTGAATGGCACTCGCAGCAATTCGCGACCGCCGACTTCCCGGGCTGCTTCCACGACCAGGCGATACTCACCGGCGGGCAAATCCTTGAGTGGGGCCTTGCTGTCGTCGAAGTTCAGTTCATGGCTGCCGACGGCACGTGTCGCAGCGCTGACACCATCGACCGGAAGGTCCAGGCTACGACCGCTGCGGCGCCACCACTGACGCAGATCTTTGAGCCATTTTTCACCTTCCTCATCCTTCAGCTTCACGTCGTACCACACGGCCAAATCGGCGACATGGCTCTGGTCCGGGCGTTCCAGCCAAAGTGCGACGTAGGGGCGGTGATATTCGGCGACCTGCAACCGTGGAATCTCGACGGAGACTTGTAGGTCAGCCGCCATAATTGGCGCGCTGATCAGAGTGAGGGGTAGCAACAAGCGTTTACGCATCGCAGATCCTTAATGAATGAACAGCAGGGCCAACAGCACGGGAACAACCAGGCCCAGGCCGACCAGCGGCCAGGTGATGGGTCGCCCGGCGGCGTGGCGCTGCAACAGCAACAGGCCGGTGAGACTGAAAACTACGCATGCGGTGGCAAAGATATCGATGAACCAGCTCCAGGCCGTGCCGGTGTTGCGGCCTTTGTGCAGGTCGTTGAGATAGGAAACCCAACCGCGATCGGTGGATTCGTACAGCAGTTCGCCGCTTTCCAGTTCGAGGCTCAGCCATGCATCGCCACCGGGGCGGGGCAGGGCGATATACAACTCTCCATCGGTCCACTCGGCGTTGCGATCGGCTAGCTCGATGTTCAGCTCATTCTCCAGCCAGACACGCAATCGACTAGGCAAACCAGCCTCTGGCGACTCCGTCAGCAGCTTGGTCCGCAACGCTTCAGGAAGATGAGCCTGACGCTCGGAAATGACGGGGCTGGCCTCGATTTGCCCTGCATGGTTGAGCGTGATGCCGGTAATCGCGAATAGGAGCATGCCGACCAGGCACAGCGCGGAGCTGATCCAGTGCCATTGGCGGAGGGTGCCGAGCCAGAGTCGCATGGTGATCCTTGTTTGGAGCGAGGGCGGCAAAGATTCTAGGGGGCGCTGGAGGCAAACGCTAATAATTTACAGACGTTATACATTCGCATCGAGAGGCTGCGTGTTGCCGGCGTGAGCGAAATTAAACGACGGTCAGGAGTTCCGGTTCTCGTTGGTTTAGAGGGCCAGGTTGGCAGTCATTGAATGGAGTGCGACGTCTGAAAGCGTGCTCGATACGGCATGGCTCGCTTCGAGCCGGTTGTGTCTCGGTCGTGTGGCGGGGCGTGCAACCCCGCCAAACTGGGGGTTACGACGTCACGGCATCTCAACTTCGATGACACCGTCGGCATTGATGCTGACCTGGCGGGTCCCGGCCTCGACCTCCGGTGTCGGCATGGAATCCATGCTCTTCATCGCGAAGTTGCGCATCACCGGCTGGTAACTGCCGCCACTGTTCAGATTGAGGTTGACGATCCGGTAGTCAGTGCCGCCAAGCGCTTCGGTAGCCAGTTGTGCGCGGGCGCGGAAGGCGGCGACGGCATCCTTCAGCAGGGCGTCTTCGTTCTGCTTTCGGATCGCGTCGGAGACGCTGAAGTGCATGCTGCCCATCTTCAGCTCCTGCATCAATTCGCCGGTAAGTTTGGACAGAGCAGTGAAGTCACCGCTCTCTAGGCGCAGCTCGGCGCGTTCGCGCCAGGCGGTGATCTGCTGGCCCTTTTCCTCATAGACCGGATAGCTGCTGCGGCTGCCCTGGCTGACGACGACGCCTTTCGTTTGGCGGGCGCGCTGCAAGGCTTTGTTCATGGCTTCGGTGGTCTGCGCGGCCAGCTGCGCCGGGTCCTCGTGCTGGGCTTCGCTGTAAAGCGTGACGTGCATGCGGTCGTGGGCTACTTCGCTGCTGGCCTCGGCACGCAGGGAAATCTGGTTGTAGTGCTGCTCGTCGGCAACAACCGGAAAGCAGGCAAGGCAGGCCAGCAGCGCGACGCTGCGGGGAACTGTAACGAACATGAGAGCTCCTGAATTCAGTGCACCACCGGTGCGGCGCAGAGACTTTAGCCCTTTGAGGGCCGTTACGCAGTTTTTCTGTGCGTCGCGTTGACGCAGAAAGGGCTGCCTCCCGAATCGCTTGGTTATACTCGCCATTCGTTTGGAGAACCCATGTACGCATCCGTTCACCTGCTGTCTGCCAGCCGTCAGAATCTCCGTCTGCTCACCCTGATCCGCATCCTCGTGCTTGCTGCTCAGGCGGGCGCGGTGGGGCTCGCCTATGCCACGCAGTTGTTCGTCTTGCCGTGGGCGCATCTGAGTATCACGTTGGCGATCTCCGCGCTTATTTGCCTGGGCACGGCTTTACGGCTGCGAGGGCCCTGGCCGGTGACCGAACTCGAATACGCGGTTCACCTGGCTGCTGACTTGTTGATTCACAGCGCGCTGCTGTATTACTCGGGCGGTTCGACTAACCCGTTCGTTTCCTACTATCTGGTACCGCTGACGATCGCTGCGGCCACATTGCCGTGGCTGTACTCAGTCGTTCTGTCCGGCATGGCGCTTGCGGGCTACACGCTGATGCTGGTGTGGTACGACCCGGTCATCGCACCGCCGGTCGATCGCACCACATTGCTGGTCTATGGAATGTGGCTGAGTTTCGCCCTGGCAGCTGCGCTGATCACCTTTTTTGTCGCGCGTATGGCCGAGCAACTACGACGTCAGGAGCAACTCCAGGCCCAGCGCCGCGAAGAAAGCATGCGTGACCAGCAGCTTCTGGCCGTGGCGACGCAGGCGGCTGGCGCCGCGCATGAATTGGGTACGCCGCTGGCGACCATGAGCGTATTGCTCAAGGAGTTGCGCCAGGAATACCGCGATCCGCAATTGAGCGAAGACCTCGAACTGTTGCAGTCACAGGTCCAGCTCTGCAAGGAAAGCCTGCGTCAGCTGGTTCGTGCCGCCGAAGCCGATCGCCGCCAGGCCATCGTCGAGCAGACCGTGCGCGAGTGGGCCGAATCGGTGCTGCAGCGCTGGCATCTGATGCATCCAGAGGCAACCTATCGCTTTCAGTGCCTCGGTAAAGGCACGCCGCCGCGTCTGATGCCGCCGGCAGATCTGAGTCAGTCGCTGCTTAACCTGCTGAACAACGCCACCGATGCCAGCCCGGATGATCTGGAGATTCGCCTGGACTGGGACGCACAATGGATCAAGTTGACCATTCGCGATCACGGCGCCGGTGTGCCTCTGGCTATTGCCGAGCAGATCGGCAGACCCTTCATCACGACCAAGGGCAAAGGCTTCGGCCTCGGCCTGTTCCTGAGCCAGGCCAGCGTGACGCGCGCCGGCGGTACGGTGAAACTCTACAATCACGAAAAGGGTGGCACTCTGACCGAGCTGCGCCTGCCGCATGGCTCGGTACGGGCCTGAACTGACGTGACAATGATGCGAGGAATCCAGACATGACCGAAGAGTTGCAGCACGAAGGCGACGATCAGCCCCATCTGCTGCTAGTGGATGACGATCCGACATTTACCCGTGTCATGGCGCGCGCCATGAGCCGCCGTGGTTTGCATGTCAGCATCGCCGGATCGGCCGAGGAAGGCCTGGAGATGGCGCAGCAAGAATTGCCCGATTACGCGGTACTGGACCTGAAGATGGAAGGCGACTCAGGTTTGGTACTGCTGCCTAAACTGCTCGAGCTGGACCCGGAGATGAAGGTACTGATCCTCACCGGTTATTCGAGCATCGCCACCGCGGTCGAGGCGATCAAGCGCGGTGCTTGCAACTATCTGTGCAAACCCGCCGACGCTGACGACGTGCTCGCCGCACTGCTTTCCAAACATGCTGATCTGGATACGCTGGTGCCGGAAAACCCGATGTCGGTGGACCGGCTGCAGTGGGAGCATATCCAGCGCGTGCTCGCTGAGCATGACGGCAACATCTCCGCCACGGCGCGCGCGTTGGGCATGCATCGGCGGACCTTGCAGCGCAAGCTGCAGAAGCGCCCGGTTCGGCGCTGATCGCCCTCAGCCAGCGCCGGCAGCCGTCTTGGATGTTGGCACTGCGCTGTCGATACCAGATCGACGGCCAGCCCTGCGTCCCGATCCGGCAGTTTTTGTTTACCCTGTTGGTATCCACGACACTTCTTTTCGAGCGTTGCCATGCTCCCCCTGGTTCTGCAGACCCTGAGCGTCACCGCACCGGTTTTCGTAATGCTGTTTGCCGGCGTCGCACTGATGCGCCTGCGCTGGATCGATGGTGCATTCATCCATACGGCATCGACGTTGGTGTTCAACGCCACGATGCCAACGCTGCTGTTCCTTTCGGTCATCAAGGCGGATTTAAGCGCCGCGCTACAGCCGACACTGCTTATCTATTACATAGCCGCTACGGTGGGTGGCTTTTTGCTGGCTTGGGCCTGGGCGCATTGGCGCTGTCCGGTGGCGGATCGCGGCGTCTACGTGCAGGGGGCTTTTCGCGGCAACAACGGAGTGATCGGACTGGCATTGGCTACCAGTCTTTATGGCGACTACGGGCTTTCGCTCGGCGGAGTGCTGGCCGGTGTGGTAATCCTTTTGTATAACAGCCTGTCTGCTGTGGTCTTAGCGATCTACAGCCCCGATGGCCACGCAGATGCCCGGGCGATCATCCGCAGCATTCTGCGCAACCCTTTGATCATTGGCGTGACCGCAGCGATACCCTTCGCCTATTGGCAGGTTCCTCTACCCGATTGGCTGATGACATCGGGGCAATATTTCGCTCAGCTGACGCTACCGCTGGCTCTGATCTGCATCGGCGGCACACTCTCGATTGCGGTGTTGCGTGAAAGCAGCGGCATTGCGATGAGCTCGAGCATGATGAAGATGGTCTGGTTTCCGGCGCTGGCTACGCTGGGCGCTTGGCTATGCGGCTTTCGCGGCGCCGAGCTCGGTATCCTGTTTCTGTATTTTGGCTGCCCGACCGCGGCTTCCAGCTTTGTCATGGCGCGCGCGGTCAATTCCAATCATCAATTAGCCGCGACCATCATCGTCATCACAACGCTCGGCGCGGCGGTGACGATCAATACCGGGTTATTCCTGCTCCGCTGGGCCGGCTGGATCTGACCAGCCGGCCATGAGCATCAGACGCGTTGGCTTTTCCAGGCGCGCCCGGAAATCACCACCAATGTCACAGCAGTCAGCGGCAGAACATAGCCAATAATCGCGTCACCAAAGGTTTCGGCAAACGGGCGTCCGGTACTGGCCGTCACCAGGTAGACCGTATAGGCGATGTAGTAGGCCAGGAACAACAGACCTTCCCAGCGGTTGATGGCGTAGCCGGTGAAAAAGATCGGCAGACAGGCCAGCGCAACCGCGATCATTACCGGGAAGTCGAAGGCCAGGGCGCTGGCTGCGACGCCGATTGCCTCTGGCGATACCAGCGAGGCCAGCCCTAGCACGCAGAGCAGGTTGAAGATGTTGCTGCCGACGATATTGCCCACGGCGATATCGCGCTCACCCCGGATGGCGGCGAGTATCGAGGTCGCCAGTTCGGGGAGGGAAGTGCCGACGGCAATCACGGTCAAACCGATCACCAGTTCCGACAGGCCCAACGCACGGGCCAGCGATACGGCGCCCTCCACCAAAAAGTTCGAGCCAGTCACCAGCAACACCAGGCCGGCAATCACGAGGCCGGCGTTGATCAGGCTTGCGTAGGGCTTTGGTTTTCCATCGAGACCGAACTCCTTGGTGAACTCGTCATCAGCGGCTGCGACTGCATTGGCGCGGCGGCTGCTGATGATCAGGAACAGGGTATAGCCGATGACGGCCGCAAATAGCAGGGCGCCATCGAGGCGACTGAGCGTGCCGTCCCAAGCCAATGCATAGGTGACCAGGCTGGCACCGATCATGATCGGCACATCGAGGCGGATCAATTGGCGAGAAACGATCAGCGGCGCAATAAGCGCCGTCATGCCAAGAATCAACAAGACGTTAGCGATGTTGCTGCCGATCACGTTGCCGATGGCGATATCGCCGCTGCCATTCAGCGATGCCTGCACGCTTACCGCCGTCTCTGGCGCGCTGGTGCCGAAGGCGACCACGGTAAGGCCGATGATCAATGGCGGGATGCCGAATTGGGCTGCCAGTTTGGCAGCGCCGCGCACCAAAACCTCGGCGCCAGCGACAAGCAGCACCAGGCCGGCTATCAGATAGACAAACGTCATCAGGGTCACGAAGGGAGCTCCAGAGGGGATCGAGGTGGGTCAGCGCTGGTGTTTCCAGGCGCGCAGAAAGATCACGAAAAGCGTAATGACCGTCAAGGGCAATACGTACCAAGTCATTGCATGGCGTAACAGACTGATGGCCGGCAGGCCGGTAGAAAACATCACCAGATAGAGCGTATAGGCCAGGTAGTAGCCTAAGAACATCGTGCCCTCCCAGCGTTTGATTTGGTATCCGGAAAAGAAGATCGGCAGGCAGGCACCAAACACGGCGAGCATGACCGGCAGGTCGAAGGCCAGCGCATTGGGTGAAATCGACAGGCCGTCGGCCGAAACCAACGCTCCGGCACCGAGCACCAATAGCAGGTTGAAGATACAACTGCCGACCACGTTGCCAACGGCGATATCACGCTCCCCGCGATAAACCGCCAGCAGTGAGGTCGCCAGCTCGGGAATGGACGTGCCGACCGCGATTACGGTGAGGCCAATCACCAGTTCGGACAGGCCCAGTGCGCGTGCCAGGGCCACCGCACCTTCAATCAGCAGATTCGAGCCAGCCATCAGCAGGCCCAGCCCGAGCACTATCATCGACAGCTGGACGAGCCAGCCGAGTGGTTTCGGTTGGCCTTCGGGGCCGTATTCGGTGATGAACTCGTCAACCGGCGCGCGTCTTTTCTCGCGCTTGCTGGCGATGATCAGAAACACCGTATAGAGCAACAGCGAGGCTATCAGAATGCCGCCGTCCAGCCGGCTGACGCGGCCGTTCCAGGCGAGGAAGAAGGTCAGCACGCCGGCGCCGATCATGACCGGCACGTCGAGGCGCACCAGTTGGCGGGACACCAGCAGCGGCGCGACTAGTGCCGAAAGGCCAAGAATCAGGAGGATATTGGCAATGTTACTGCCGATCACATTGCCTACGGCAATGTCGCCGCTGCCGCTCAGCGAGGCCTGGATGCTGACGGCCGCCTCCGGTGCGCTGGTACCGAACGCGACGACGGTCAGGCCGATGATCAGCGGAGAGATACCGAAGCGCGCAGCCAGTTTTGCGGCGCCACGGACTAGGGCTTCGGCACCTGTCATCAGCAAGACCAGGCCGACGATCAGATAGGCGAACGTCATTAAACTCATTGCAACTCCATCGGTATTCGGCGCTCCCGGTCAGTCTACTTTTTCGATCTTGGCGTTGACCACGCCGTCCTCGATCAGGTCAATCTTGCTGGCAGCGACCCGTGACAGATCGATGATCCGCCCCGGCTTGAACGGGCCGCGATCGACGATGCGTACCGTTACCTGTTTGCCGTTTTCGAGATTGGTCACCTTTACGCGCGTGCCGAACGGCAGCGTTTTGTGCGCAGCGACCAGCTCGTTTTGATTGAATGTTTCGCCGCTCGCGGTCTGCTCGCCATGAAAACTGCGGGCGTAATAGGACGCCTTGCCCTGCTGGATGAAGGTGCGTTTGGCTTTCGAAACCTCATCCTGCTTTTCGGTGCAGCCGCTAGCCAGGGCGAGCAGGAAGGGTATAACCAGCAGTCTGGTTTGCATGAGCCAATCTCCCTGAATGAATGCAGGCGCGGCACCAACTGCCGGGAGTGGATTGCTATACGGTCTTATTGAGCGCTAACCGACGCAGCCGTTCAACGGGTCGATCGACACCGAAGCGTTGCAATCGTCATGAGCTCCGGAGACGAGGCGGGTCCTGAAAGACCCGCCTCGTTGGGTCAGCCTTCGAGCTTGCTCTTCAGCAACTGGTTGACCTGGGCAGGGTTGGCCTTGCCCTTGGAGGCTTTCATCGCCTGGCCGACGAAAAAGCCGAACATCTTGCCGCGCTTGGCTTCGTCGCTGGCGCGGTACTGTTCGACCTGCTCGGCGTTGGCTGCCAGCACCTCGTCCAGCATCGATTCGATGGCACCCGAGTCGGTGACCTGCTTGAGGCCCTTTTTCTCGATGATGTCATCTGCCGAGCCTTCACCTGTCGCCATGGCTTCGAAGACCATCTTGGCGATCTTGCCGCTGATGGTGTTGTCCTTGATGCGTTGGATCATCCCGCCTAACTGCTCGGCAGAGACTGGCGACTGCTCGATATCCAGGTTGTCCTTGTTGAGCAGGCTGGACAGTTCGCCCATCACCCAGTTGGCGGACAGCTTGGCATCGCCGCAAGTGCGCTGCACCTGCTCGAAGTAATCGGCCATCTCGCGACTGGCAGCCAGTACATCGGCGTCGTAGGCGGAAAGGCCGAATTCGCGCTGGAAGCGTTCGCGCTTCTCAACCGGCAGTTCTGGCAAGCTGGCACGGATCTGGTCGAGAACGCTCTGCTCGATGACTACCGGCAGCAGGTCGGGGCAAGGGAAGTAACGGTAGTCGTTGGCTTCTTCCTTGCTGCGCATGGAGCGCGTCTCGTCGTTGTTCGGATCGTACAGGCGAGTTTCCTGCACCACCTTGCCGCCGTCTTCGATCAACTCGATCTGCCGCTGCACTTCGTGATTAATCGCTTTCTCGATGAAGCGGAAGGAGTTGACGTTCTTGATCTCGGCGCGGGTGCCGAATTCGGTCTGGCCTTTCGGGCGCACCGAGACGTTGCAGTCGCAACGCAGCGAGCCTTCAGCCATGTTGCCATCACAAATTCCCAGATAACGGACAAGTGCGTGGATCGCCTTGACGTAGGCCACCGCCTCCTTGGCGCTACGGATATCCGGCTCGGAGACGATTTCCAGCAGCGGCGTGCCGGCGCGGTTGAGGTCGATGCCGCTCATGCCGTGGAAATCTTCGTGCAGGCTCTTGCCGGCGTCTTCTTCCAGGTGCGCACGGGTAATGCCGATGCGCTTCTGCGTGCCGTCTTCCAGGGTAATGTCGAGGAAACCCTTGCCGACGATGGGATGATCCATCTGGCTGGTTTGATAACCCTTCGGCAGATCGGGATAGAAATAATTCTTCCGGGCGAAGACGTTCTTTTCGGCAATCTCGGCATCGATTGCCAGACCGAATTTGCAAGCCATGCGCACGGCTTCGGCATTGAGCACTGGCAGCGTGCCGGGCATGCCCAGGTCAACCAGGCTGGCCTGGGTGTTGGGCTCGGCGCCGAAAGTGGTGGCGCTGCCGGAGAAAATCTTCGACTGGGTTGCGAGCTGTGCGTGGATTTCCAGCCCGATCACGGTTTCCCATTGCATCTTCAATCTCCTCAGAATCCGGCCGGGGCGCGCATGTGCCAATCGGTCACTTGCTGGTACTGATGCGCCACGTTGAGCAAGCGCGCCTCTTGGAAATAGGGCGCTAACAACTGCACGCCTACGGGCAATCCATCGATGAATCCAGCTGGCATGGAAATGCCCGGAATGCCGGCCAGGTTAGCGGTGATGGTGTAGATATCTTCCAGATAGGCCGAGACCGGGTCGGCATTCTTTTCGCCGAGCTTCCACGCCAGGTTCGGCGTGGTCGGGCCGAGAATCACGTCGACTTCATCGAAGGCGCTGACGAAGTCGTTCTTGATCAAGCGGCGAATCTTTTGCGCCTTGAGATAGTAGGCATCGTAGTAACCGGCGGACAATGCATAGGTACCGACCATGACGCGGCGTTTGACTTCGTCACCGAAGCCTTCGGCGCGCGAGCGCTTGTAGAGGTCGGTAAGGTCCGCTGGGTTCTCGCAGCGATAGCCGAAGCGCACACCGTCGAAACGCGACAGGTTGGAAGAGGCCTCGGCCGGCGCGATCACGTAGTAGGAGGGGATTGCGTGCTGCATGTTTGGCAGGCTGATTTCCTTCACCGTGGCACCGAGCTTTTTCAGCTCCTCGACCGTCGCCATTACAGCGTCGGCGATCTGCGGATCGAGCCCTGCGCCGAAATATTCCTTCGGCAGACCGATGCGCAGGCCGTTAAGCGGCTTGCTCAGCGCCGCTAAATAATCGTCTAGCGGTTGGTCGACGCTGGTGGAATCCTTCGGGTCGAAGCCGGCCATGGCGCCGAGCATCAATGCGCAATCCTCGGCAGTACGGGCCAGCGGACCACCCTGATCGAGGCTGGAGGCGTAGGCGATCATGCCCCAGCGCGAGACGCGTCCGTAGGTCGGTTTCAGTCCTGTAAGGTTGGTCAGCGCGGCGGGTTGGCGAATGGAGCCACCGGTATCGCTGCCGGTTGCGGCTGGCAGCAGACGTGCGGCAACCGCTGCGGCCGAACCGCCGGACGAACCACCCGGGACTCGGGTCGGATCCCAAGGGTTCTTTACCGCGCCATAAAAACTCGACTCATTGGCCGAGCCCATGGCGAATTCGTCCATGTTCAGCTTGCCCAGCGATACCGCGCCCGCAGCGGCGAGCCGCTCAACCACCGTGGCGTCATAGGGCGATTTGAAGCTGTCGAGGATCTTCGAGCCGCAGCTGGTGCGCACGCCCTGGGTGCAGAACAGGTCCTTGTGGCCTATCGGTGCGCCCAGCAGAGCGCCGCTTTCGCCGCTGGCGCGACGCATATCGGCGGTCTTGGCCTGGGCAATGGCTTGCTCTTCGGTGACGGTGATAAAGCTGTTCAGTTGCGGGTCGAGCTGCTGGATACGGGTCAGCAGCGAGCGGGTCAGTTCTTCTGCAGAGAAGCGCTTTTCGCTCAGGGCGCGCGCAATTTCGGCGAGAGTCAGTTGGTGCATGTCGGCGTCCTTCATTACTCGATCACCTTCGGGACCAGATAAAGGCCGCTTTCCACGGCCGGAGCTATTGCCTGGTAGGCCTCGCGCTGGTTGCTCTCAGTGACTTCGTCGGCGCGCAGGCGCTGGTGGGTTTCCAGCGGATGGGCCAGCGGCTCGATGCCATTAGTGTCGACCGCCTGCATGCGATCGATCAGGCCGAGGATGTTATTGAGGGTCTCGGTGGTGCGGGGCAGGTCGTCTTCATTCAGGCCCAGACGGGCCAGATGAGCGATCTTTTCCACCTCGGAGCGTTCAAGCGCCATCGGAATTCTCCAGCGTGAGGCGAATCGGGTGCGCCTTCCGTCGGCAAAGGCCAGCGTCAGAGCAGCAAGGTCGAGCCGCGGCAGCGGGCATTCGAGCCCGGAAAAGCCGTCAATCTTACATGCCTGTAGGTGTTCTCGGTAGCACGGCTGCGGCTTGCCGGGTGCACTGTGTTTTTTCTTCGCTGATCGTTTTTTCGCGCAATAGCTCACGTCTGGCCAGACAAGCGTGGACTCGCGCCTTGCCCTAAGTTCGCACCATTGTTAGAGTTTGCGGCACTTTTTTCCCCACGCGTTTGCCCCAGGGCCCTTTTCCCATGTTCAAGAAACTGCGTGGCATGTTTTCCAGCGATTTGTCGATCGACCTGGGCACTGCCAATACCCTTATTTACGTGCGCGACCGCGGCATCGTCCTGAACGAGCCGTCCGTGGTGGCTATTCGCTCCCATGGCAATCAAAAAAGCGTGGTCGCCGTGGGCACCGACGCCAAGCGCATGCTTGGCCGTACTCCTGGCAACATCAACGCGATTCGCCCGATGAAAGACGGCGTGATCGCCGACTTCAGCGTTTGTGAAAAGATGCTGCAGTATTTCATCAACAAGGTTCACGAAAACAGCTTTCTGCAGCCCAGCCCTCGCGTGCTGATCTGCGTTCCCTGCAAGTCCACTCAGGTCGAGCGCCGTGCGATCCGCGAATCGGCGTTGGGTGCTGGTGCGCGTGAGGTCTTTCTGATCGAAGAGCCAATGGCGGCAGCCATCGGTGCCGGCCTGCCGGTCGATGAGGCGCGCGGTTCGATGGTCGTCGATATCGGCGGCGGTACCACCGAGATCGCGCTGATATCCCTCAATGGCGTGGTTTACGCCGAGTCCGTCCGTGTCGGCGGCGATCGCTTCGACGAATCCATCGTCACCTACGTGCGTCGCAACTATGGCAGCCTGATCGGCGAATCCACCGCCGAACGTATCAAGCAAGAGATCGGTACCGCGTTTCCGAGCAATGATGTGCGTGAAGTCGACGTTCGTGGCCGTAATCTGGCTGAAGGCGTTCCTCGCAGCTTTACGCTCAACTCCAACGAAGTGCTCGAGGCGCTGCAGGAATCCCTGGCCACCATCGTCCAGGCGGTCAAGAGCGCGCTGGAGCAGTCGCCGCCGGAGCTGGCGTCCGACATCGCCGAGCGCGGCCTGGTACTGACGGGTGGTGGCGCGCTGTTGCGTGATCTCGACAAGCTGCTTTCCCAGGAAACCGGTCTGCCGGTAATCGTCGCCGAAGAGCCACTGACCTGCGTCGCACGCGGTGGCGGCCGGGCTCTGGAAATGATGGACCGTCACGCCATGGATCTGCTGTCCACGGAGTGACCTACAAGCGGTAAGCTCCAAGCGCAAGCCGAAAGCAGGGCCACACTCTGCTCTCGGCTTGTCGCGTTTAGTTTGAAGCCTGCAGCTGCGAGGACCTGTCAATCAAACCACTATTTGCCAAAGGACCCTTGCTCGGAGTTCGCCTGCTGGTGCTCTCCGTGCTCTGTGTCGCGCTGATGGTGGTCGACGCGCGCTTCGAGACGTTGAAACCTGTGCGCAGCCAGATGGGCCTGGTGTTGACGCCTTTCTATTGGTTGGCCGATCTACCGGTGCGCACCTGGCAGCGTGCAACCGAGCAGATCAGCAGCAGCACCAGCCTGGTCGCCGAGAATGAGAAGCTGAAAGCCGAAGCGTTGCTCATGCAGCGGCGTCTGCAGAAGCTGGCGATGCTGACCGAGCAGAATGTGCGCCTGCGCGAGCTGCTCAACTCCGCCGCATTGGTCGATGACAAAGTGATCATTGGCGAGCTGATTGGCCTCGATCCCAACCCCTTCACTCACCGCATTCTCATCGACAAGGGCGAGCGTGACGGTGTCTTCCTCGGCCAGCCGGTGCTCGATGCCAGCGGGCTGATGGGGCAGGTCGTCGAAGTTATGCCCTACGCCGCCAGGGTCCTATTGCTGACGGACGTGACCCACAGCATTCCGGTGCAGGTCAATCGCAACGGTTTGCGGGCGATTGCGGTCGGCACTGGCAGTCCTGATTATCTCGAGCTGCGTCATGTCGCCGAGACGGCCGATATCAAGGAAGGCGATTTGCTCGTCAGCTCGGGATTGGGGCAGCGCTTTCCCAGTGGTTATCCGGTCGCCCAGGTCACCGAGGTGGTGCGGGGCTCGGGGCAACCCTTCCTGATCGTTCGTGCCATCCCCACTGCGATGCTCAATCGCAGCCGCTATTTGTTGCTTGTCTTCAGCGATTCGCGGACACCGGAGGAACGTGTCACAGCCGCTGCCGAAGCTCAGGAGACGGCCGATCGCGAGGCCGCCGAGCAGGCGGAGCCGGCTGCTGCCGATGCGATCTCTGAGCCGGAAACCCCTGACGCTGCCCCGGCGACGCCGGATACGACGCGACCGGACGCCGAGGAGCAGCCATGATCAGCGGGCGACTGAATAATGGTTGGGTGATCTGGTTATCACTGTTGATAGCGCTGTTGCTCAGCGTGGCACCCATGCCGCACAGCATCGGGCTGGGGCGTCCGCTCTGGCTCGCCATGTTCATCGCCTACTGGGCAATCGCCTTGCCCCATCGAGGCGGTATGGTCGCGGCATTCTTCTTCGGGCTGATGCTCGACGTGCTGTCCGGCACCCTGCTGGGGCAGAACGGCCTGCCGTTGATATTGATCACCTTTCTGGTGCTCAACCTTCAGCAGCGCCTACGTATGTTTCCGCTATTGCAGCAAAGCCTGGTACTGCTGGTGATTCTAGGAATCGGGCAATTGGTGCAGTTGTGGCTCAATACGCTGACAGGCAATCGTCCGCCGACGCTTCTGTTTCTCGTCCCCGTCCCGGTCAGCGCTTTGCTCTGGCCATGGGTCTTCATTGCCCTGCAATGGGCGCGGCGGCGCTTCAACGTCTACTGACCGTCTCCGCGATCAGGCGAGTTGCTTCCGAGCGCCGCCTAGATATGCGAATCTGCTTCGATAGTTTTTATCCTAGGAGCAGGCATGCCCGCATTGTTTCTCGCCTCCGCGTCGCCCCGGCGTCGTGAACTGCTGACGCAGATCGGCGTTCCGTTTTCCCTTCTCGCGGTCTCCATCGACGAAACACCCGATCCAGTGGAGTCGCCGGACGTCTACGTTCAGCGTCTGGCTCGAGAGAAAGCCCTGGCGGGCCTGGCTCTGGTCGATGACGCCTCGGCGTACGTGCTGGGTGCCGACACCACGGTAGTGCTGGATCAGCGGATTCTTGGTAAGCCGATAGATAAGCAGGATGCACTGGCGACACTACAAGCCTTGTCCGGGCGCGAGCATCAGGTACTGACGGCGGTCGCGTTGGCTGGTCAAGCAGATTGCGTGGTGCGTCTGGTGAGCAGTCGGGTACGCTTCCGGCCCGTTCGGCCGGAAGAAGCCGAGGCCTACTGGACCAGCGGCGAACCACGGGACAAGGCGGGTAGCTATGCCATTCAGGGTTGGGGTGCGGTTTTCGTCAGCGCCCTTGAGGGCAGCTACTCCGGCGTGGTCGGTCTGCCGTTATGTGAAACGGCACAGCTGCTCGATGCATACGGTCTCGAGTACTGGACTAAAAGCTCAATCTAGAGCCTGTGGCTTGGCGGCGTATGCCGTAGAATCGAGCCCACTCGTCAGCTTCGGCTGTTTCACCCCACCGCCATCGGCCGAGAATAACAATGAGCGAAGAAATTCTGATGAACATCACCCCCATGGAATCACGGGTGGCGGTGGTGGAAAACGGTGTCCTGCAGGAGGTGCATGTCGAGCGCACCCAGCGTCGCGGCATCGTCGGCAACATCTACAAGGGCAAGGTGGCACGAGTGCTACCCGGGATGCAGGCGGCTTTCGTCGACATCGGCCTGGAGCGTGCGGCATTCATCCACGCTTCGGAAATTTCCAGCCGGGAAGGCAACGCGGTCGAGCCCATCAGTGCGCTCGTCCATGAAGGGCAGGCGCTGGTCGTCCAGGTCACTAAGGACCCGATCGGAACCAAGGGCGCACGGTTGACGACACAGCTGTCGATACCTTCGCGCTACCTGGTCTACATGCCCAAAACCAGTCACGTCGGAATTTCCTTGCGCATCGAAGACGAGGCCGAGCGCGAGCGACTCAAACAGGTGGTCGCCGAATGTGTCGCGGCCGAAGGCATCAAGGAAGCCGGCGGGTTCATCTTGCGCACAGCCGCCGAGGGAGCAGGGAGCGACGAAATCCTCATGGACATTCGCTACCTGCGTCGCCTGTGGGAGCAGATCGACGGCCAGATGAAGACCGCCGGCGCGCCCTCGATCATTTATGAAGACCTGTCGCTGGCCATGCGCACCCTGCGCGATCTGGTCAATCCGCGTATCGAGAAGATCCGTATCGATTCGCGAGAAAACTTCCAGAAGGTCAGCCAGTTCGTCGGCGAGCTGATGCCGGAGTTGAGCGAGCAGCTCGAGCATTACCCCGGCGAGCGGCCGATCTTCGATCTGTACAGTGTCGAGGACGAAATCCAGAAGGCGCTCGAGCGCAAGGTCATGCTCAAGTCCGGCGGCTATCTGATCATCGATCCGGCCGAGGCGATGACTACTATCGACGTGAATACCGGCGCCTTCGTCGGCCATCGCACGCTCGAGGAAACCATCTTCAAGACCAACCTCGAGTCTGCTACCGCCATTGCGCGTCAGCTTCGGCTGCGCAATCTCGGCGGGATCATCATCATCGACTTCATCGACATGGAAGACGAAGAACATCGCCGTCAGGTCCTGCGCACGCTGGAAAAGCAGCTGGAGCGTGATCACGCCAAGACCAACATCATCGGGATCACCGAGCTGGGCCTGGTGCAGATGACTCGCAAGCGCACTCGTGAAAGTCTCGAGCAAGTACTGTGCGAGCCCTGCATGTGTTGCCAGGGGCGCGGCAAGTTGAAAACTCCGGAAACCGTTTGCTACGAGATATTCCGCGAGATCCTTCGCGAGGCCCGCGCTTACCAGCCCGAGGGCTATCGCGTACTGGCGAACCAGAAAGTGATCGACCGGCTACTCGACGAGGAGTCGGGCAATGTCGCCGACCTCGAAAGCTTCATTGGCCGTTCGATCAAGTTCCAGGTGGAGACCATGTACTCGCAGGAACAGTACGACGTGGTGCTGCTCTGACTAGGGTCTGTTGCCGTTTCGCTGCGAGCCGCGTTGCTGCGCCAAATCTCGCCAGGCAAGGCGCGGGACGCAGGTAATGGTCGCTCCCTTACCAAGTCCCGCAACGCCGCATGGCGAGATTTGCCGCGCAACCCGTAGGGACGGGCCGGTTTTTGTGCGATACGGCGTTTCTCGTCGCTTATTTGGAACGACCAAACTGCGCGACTCGTGTCTTGTCTCGCGCAAAAACCGGCTCCGTCGCGGCCGCGACGAAACGGGAACAGACCCTAGATGCAAGCCAGGCCATGTTGGCCCGGATGACTGGAGCGCATCCGTATGAGTCGGCTCCTTGCCCTTGCCCTTGCGTTCTTGCGCGGTAGCCTCTGGCTGGGCGCTATCGGCCTGGTGCTGCTTGCTTTTTACGTAAGCCTTGGCCGCCAGTTGGTGCCGCTGGTGGCGGAGTATCGGCTCGAGGCGCAAGACAAGGCGCGCGAACTGCTGAACATGCCGGTGGCGCTCGGAAAACTGGAAGGTCGCTGGGAAGGCTTTTCGCCGCGGTTGCTGGCGCACGACGTGGTGCTTGGGGAAGGAGACGCGGCGATGCGTCTCGATAGCCTGGCGTTGGTGCCGGACGTGATGGCCAGCCTCTTGTCTCGGCAGCTTCAAGTGAAGTCGGTGGAATTCACTGGCGCCCATTTAAGCCTGGTGCAGGATGCGGAGGGCAAATGGCGTGTCGGCGGATTGCCCGAGCGCGGCGACCAAACGCCAGCGGATCCGCAGAAGCTATTTGGGGAGCTGCAGAGAATCGGGCGCCTATTGCTGCTCGACAGCCAGATCACCCTTGAGGCGCACGCTGAAGCGCCGCTGACCCTGACCTACGCCAATCTCGAACTGCGCACCGCAGGTGAACGCCTGCGCCTGGACGGGCGGGTGCTGTTGCCGGATGGCCAGCCACTGAGAATGCGTGCGCAGGCTTTGGTGCGACCGAAAGACTGGCGGGCCAGCGAGGCGCAACTGTACCTCAGCCTGCCGCAGAGCGACTGGGCCGCCTGGCTGCCGACGAGTCTGACCGGCAGATGGAGGGTCCGACAGCTACAGGCTGGTGGCGAGATATGGCTCGATTGGCGCGAGCGCGGGTTGGCGCGTGCCGTTGCGCGGCTGAACGCGCCGGCAGTGCAGGTAGGTCATTTGCAGCGTGACCCGGTGCAGATCGAGGATCTGGCGATGAACGCCTATCTCGATCGGGCGGATGAGGGCTATCGAATGCAGGTCGCTGGTCTGGCCTTCACTTTTGAAGGCAACCGCTGGCGGGACACGACAGTGGTTGTCCAGCAGGATATCGCCGAGGATCGCTGGCGCGTGCAGGCTGATCGCATTCCGGTCGCACCAGTGGCCGAGCTGATTCATGCATTAGCGCCTTTGCCCGATATGGCTAGCGAGTATCTGCTCGGCCTTGCGCCGACCGGAATGCTGCGTAATTTGCAGTTCGACTACCGTCCGGCAGCGCCGAGTTCCGAGCGCCTGGCATTTGCCGCCAATCTCGATGCGGTCA
Organism: Stutzerimonas sp. VN223-3; assembly: GCF_045999685.1. Classification (NCBI taxonomy): domain Bacteria; kingdom Pseudomonadati; phylum Pseudomonadota; class Gammaproteobacteria; order Pseudomonadales; family Pseudomonadaceae; genus Stutzerimonas; species Stutzerimonas sp. VN223-3. The sequence goes on from NZ_RBEC01000002.1 coordinate 1,434,298, forward strand.
GCATCGCCGCGCATAACTGGATACCCGCGGTGCGCAACGTCAGCGGCGTGGTGCAGGGTAATCTCGGCGGGGGCGAGCTGCGTTTCGACAACCGGGACTTCAGTTTGCATTTGGCTGAGCTGTTTCCGAATCCCTGGGACTATCGCCGTAGCCGCGGCAGTCTCGTCTGGACGCTAAATGATCAAGCCTTCACGCTCGCCGCGCCCTATTTGCAGGTCGAGGGCGAAGAGGGGCGCATCGCTGGCGATTTCCTGATCCGCCTGATGCGCGACCCGGCGGCAGAGGACTACATGGATCTGCGCGTCGGTATCCGCGACGGGGATGCCCGCTACACCGAGAAATACCTGCCGACGCGCTCGCCAGCCCTGAGCCCGGCTTTGAGCGATTGGCTGAACACGGCGATTCGCGGCGGTACCGTCGAGCAGGGCTATTTTCAGTATCAGGGCGCGCTGAGCAAAGGCGCTACCGATACCGCTCGCAGCCTCAGTCTGTATTTCAAGGTGAAGGACGCCGAGCTTGCCTTTCAGCCCGGCTGGCCCGTGTTACGTGAGGGCCGTGGCGAGGTACTGATCGAGGACAGCGGGGCGCGGGTACGTCTTGCCGAGGCGCGCATGCTCGACAGTCGCGTGCATGACGCTACAGCCGAAATTCCGCATAGCCAAAACGGCCAGCCGCCGCGGCTGGATATCGAAGGACAGGTCGATGGCAATCTGCGAGACGCGCTGACACTGATGCAAGAGGCACCGGTCGGCACCGCCGATCTCTTCGCCGGTTGGCGCGCTGAGGGGCCTCTGAGCGGAACGCTCAATCTGGACATTCCGCTGGCAAAGGGTGAACGCCCGAAGGCTGTTGTGGATTTTTCCAGCTCCAATGCTTCGCTGTTCGTTACGCAGGCGGATCTGCAGTTCGAAGGATTGGCTGGTGAGTTTCGCTATGACAGCGAGCGCGGCTTCAGCGCTGCGGAGCTTCACGGTCGCGCCCTTGGCAGCCTTGTGCGTGGCAAAGCCATCGCCACCGGGCAGCCAGGCAATCCTTCCACGCGGATCGAGGCCACCGGAACGGTGGCGCTGCAGCGACTCCTGGCCTGGCGGAAAATCGAACAGCCTGTGCCTGCATCCGGGGAGCTACCGTTTCGGTTGAATCTGGTCCTGGATGGCGTCGACAGCAACCTGCAGGTGGATTCATCGCTGTTGGGCACAGCGCTGGCGCTCCCGACGCCATTCGGCAAGACGGCCAACGAACGGCGCGATACCACGCTGCGAATGACGCTGGGCGGCGAGCGCCAAAATTACAGTCTTCGGCATGGCGTGCTGGCGGCGCTGACCTTCGTCGCGCCGGCCGGTAGCTGGACCGAGGGTGGCGGTGAGCTGGTGTTGGGCGGTGGCGCTGCGAACCTACGCAGCGATAAGGGCTTGTATGTACGCGGAAACATACCGCGGCTTGATCTGAGCGAATGGAAGGCGTTGTTGAATGTCTACAGCGACGTTTCGCAAGGCCAGCAGGCCACTTCACTGCTGCGGCGCGCTCAGCTTGATATCGGGACGTTTGTGGGTTTCGGCACCCAAGTCGACGATCTCGGCGTGGACTTGCAGCGCCTTCCGGCTGGCTGGTCGCTGGGGCTGGATAGTCGAACTGTCGCCGGCACCGCTCGGCTGCCTGATGCCGTCGGCGAGCCCATCGTACTAGATCTGTCGCGCCTGCAGCTCCCTGCGGCAGAGCCAGGCAAACCCTCAGGAATATTGGATGATCCGCTGGCCACCGTCGATCCGAAGAGCCTGCCGGCGATGGATATTACGGTAGCCGAGGTGCTGCAGGGCGACCAGCCGCTGGGTGCCTGGGCGTTGAAGATGCGGCCGAAAGAAAATGGTGTCGAATTCTCAGAACTAAACCTGAACTTGAAGGGGCTCAAGATCGGCGGTAACGGTGGTTGGAGAGGCTCGCAGAGCTGGTACAAAGGCCGGATGGAGGGCACCGATCTGGCCGATGTGCTTTTAGCCTGGGGGTTTGCACCCTCCACCACCAGCGAATCCTTTCACCTCGATGTGGACGGCAACTGGCCCGGATCACCTGCATCTTTCAGTTTGCAGCGGCTGTCTGGTCGACTCGACGGCAGCCTACGTAACGGCCAGTTGCGCGAGGTTGACGGTAGCGCTCAGGCGTTGCGAGTCTTCGGTCTACTCAACTTCGCGTCCATCGGGCGACGGCTGCGGCTGGATTTCTCCGATTTGTTCAGCAAAGGTCTGAGCTACGATCGAATCAAGGGCGAATTGGTCGCTACCGACGGGGTTTACGTCACGTCGCAGCCGCTGACGGTCACCGGACCCTCTAGCAATCTGGAGCTGGACGGCCGGATCGATATGGTCAACGATCAGATCGACGCCAAGCTGCTGGTCACACTACCGGTCAGCAATAACCTGCCGCTGGCCGCGCTGATTGTTGGCGCGCCGGCTATCGGTGGCGCGTTGTTCGTCGTCGACAAGTTGCTGGGTGATAAGGTCGCACGTTTCGCCACCGTTCAGTACAACGTAGAAGGGCCGTGGCGAGCGCCTAAGATCACGTTCGACAAACCCTTCGAAAAGCCCAACTGAGCGCTCCTTTAAAACATGCGGCTCTGCGCCGCCTACGGTATCCATGCATGACACTAGCCGTGATCCAGATGGCCAGTCAGGCCGATATACAGGCGAACCTTGCCACCGCCCGACGGCTGCTGGAGCAGGCTGCTGCCTCTGGCGCGCGGCTAGCGGTTTTGCCGGAGAACTTCGCCGCCATGGGGCGAAGTGATCTACCGGCGGTCGGCCGGGCCGAAGCCGAGGGTGCCGGGCCGATACTGCCGTGGTTGAAACAGGTCGCATGCGACCTCAGGTTGTGGATAGTGGCCGGCACGCTGCCGCTGCCTCCGGATGATCAGCCGCAAGCGAAGGTCCGGGCCTGCTCGCTACTGGTCGATGACCAGGGCCAGCGCGTCGCGCGTTACGACAAGCTGCACCTGTTCGACGCCGAAGTGAGCGATGCGCGTGGACGTTACCGTGAGTCAGATGATTACGCCGCTGGCGAGCGGTTGGTCGTCGTCGATACACCGGTGGGGCGCTTGGGCATGAGCGTCTGTTATGACCTTCGGTTCGCGGAGCTGTACCTGGCTTTACGTCAGGCCGGGGCTGAATTGATCAGTGCTCCCTCAGCGTTCACTAGTGTGACCGGCCAGGCGCACTGGGAGATGTTGATACGCACGCGGGCCATCGAGACGCAATGCTATATGCTGGCCGCAGCGCAGGGTGGAGAGCACTCTGGCGGACGATTGACCCACGGGCATTCGTCTATCGTTGATTTTTGGGGGCGCGTGCTGAACGAGCAGGCGACAGGCGAAGCCGCACTCACCGCTGCTCGGGAAACGGCCGAGCAGAATGCGATGCGCCAGCGTATGCCGCTACTGAGCCACCGCCGTTTCACCACGCCCCGTATTGCATCGCGCATTTTGGAGTAGATATGAGTGAACTGCTGTTACCTGTCACCGAGCGCCTCCTGACGCCGGGCGGACTGGGTATCGATGATCTGCCGGGTTTGCTCGGCGAGCTGGCCGGCCCTGGCATCGACGCGGCGGATTTGTATTTCCAGGATCAGGTCACCGAGTCCTGGGTGCTGGAGGACGGCATCGTCAAGGAAGGCAGCTTCCACCTGGAGCAGGGCGTTGGCGTACGCGCGTTGTCCGGCGAGAAGACGGGCTTCGCCTATAGCAATGCGATCACCGCCGATGCGTTGCGTCAGGCAGCCGAGGCTGCCCGCTCAATCGCCCGTGGCGGCCAGCAGGGTCGTGTCGAGGTGCTTTCGAAGGCCGCTTTTGCCCCGCTGTATAGCCCAGAGAATCCACTGGATGGGCTCGGTCGTGCAGAGAAGGTCGAGCTGCTCAAGCGTATCGACGTCGCTACGCGAGCGCTGGATCCGCGAATCAAGCAGGTCACGGTAAGTCTGGCGGGTGTCTGGGAGCACATTCTGGTGGCGGGGCTGGACGGAGTCATGGCTGCCGACATACGCCCGCTGGTGCGTTTCAACGTGAGCGTAATCGTCGAGCAGAACGGACGTCGCGAGCGTGGCGGACAGGGCGGCGGTGGACGTACCGGTTACGATTACTTTTTCAGCGAAGATCGTGCAATGGGCTATGCCCGTGAGGCGCTGCGACAGGCGCTGGTGAACCTCGAAGCGGTGGCGGCCCCGGCCGGCACGCTACCGGTGGTGCTTGGTCCGGGCTGGTCCGGCGTGTTACTGCACGAGGCGGTCGGCCATGGCCTGGAGGGTGACTTCAATCGCAAGGGCAGCTCGGCTTACAGTGGCCGTATCGGTCAGCAGGTCGCTTCGAAGCTGTGCACCATCGTCGATGACGGCACGCTGGCCGATCGCCGCGGTTCGCTGAGCGTCGACGATGAAGGCACACCCACTCAGTGCACCACGCTGATCGAGAACGGAATACTCAAGGGTTATATTCAGGACAAGCTCAACGCGCGCTTGATGGGCGTTGCGCCAACCGGCAACGGTCGGCGTGAATCCTATGCTCATCTACCGATGCCGCGGATGACCAACACTTACATGCTGGCGGGTGAAAGCGACCCGGAAGAAATCATTCGTTCGGTGAAGAAGGGTATCTACTGCGCCAGCCTCGGCGGCGGACAAGTAGACATCACCAGCGGCAAGTTCGTGTTCTCCACCAGCGAAGCCTATCTGATCGAGGACGGCAAAATTACCGCGCCGGTCAAGGGCGCTACGCTGATCGGCAATGGGCCGGACGTGATGAACAAGGTTTCAATGGTCGGGACCGACTTGGCGTTGGACAGTGGTGTCGGCACCTGCGGTAAGGATGGTCAGTCCGTACCGGTCGGCGTGGGTCAGCCGACCTTGAAAATCGATGGTATTACCGTTGGTGGTACCGGAGCCTGAGAGCTATGACAAGCGCAAAGCAGCCATCCGACGCGACACGAATTGCGGACCAATCGCAGCGAGCACGTTGCGGGCAGCTCTTTTTCAGCGCAGCCCGCGCTGTGTCTCGTCCAGTCCGCGGATGTATTTGAAAATTTTGCGGCTGGCAGCTGGCGGCTTGTTCCGCGCAGCTTCGTGCTGGGCATGGCGGATCAGGCTGCGCAGCTGCTGGCGGTCAGTGTCGGGATATTCGGTAACGAAGGCTTCGAGGGTTTCGTCGTTACCGGCGATCAGGCGGTCGCGCCAACGTTCCAATGCATGGAAGCGTTCGTTGTACTGGCGGGTGGACGCGTCGAGTTGGTCGACCAGCGCCAGGATGCCTTCGATATCCTGGTCGCGCATCAGTTTGCCGATGTATTGCAGGTGGCGTTTGCGCGCGATATTCGCTGTGTGCTTCGGCGCATCGGCCAACGCCTTGCGTAAGGCGTCGGTGAGCGGGAGGCGATCAAGCACGTCGGATTTGAAAGTGGTGAGGCGCTCACCGAGGTCCTGAAGTGCATGCAGCTCTCGCTTGACCTGGGTTTTGCTTTTTTCCTCGAAGTCGTCGAGATCGGAAATATCAGACATGGGGCTGGTCCAGTAGGAAATGCCGCCATGATAACAGCAGCCTTGCTATGCAGCTCAGCTGCGCCTCGCTGGCTGCGATTGATCGAATCTGTGGTTTGGAGTGTTTTATGAGTGAAGTAGAGGGGATCGGTCCGCACGCGTTGCCCGGATTACGCGAAAAGGTCGCACGCATCATCGAAGAGGCCAGCCGGCAGGGCGCCAGCGCTTGCGAAGTATCCGTCTCGATGGAGCAAGGCCTGTCCACCACGGTTCGCCAGCGGGAAGTGGAGACGGTCGAGTTCAATCGTGATCAAGGTTTCGGCATTACGCTGTACGTCGGGCAACGTAAAGGATCGGCGAGCACCACGGGCGGCGGCGACGAGGCGATTCGCGAAACCGTGGCGGCGGCGCTGGCGATCGCCAAGCATGCTTCGGAGGATGAATTCGCCGGGCTCGCCGATCCGGCTCTGATGGCGAAAGACACACCGAATCTGGATCTTTATCATCCTTGGGATATCTCCCCTGATGAGGCTGTCGAGCTGGCACTCCGTTGTGAGGCGGCAGCGTTCGCAACCGACAGCCGTATCCTCAATGCCGATGGCACCAGCCTTAGCACTCATCAGGGATGCCGCGGCTATGGCAATAGCAACGGTTTCATTGGTGCCTACTGCAGCACTCGCCACAGCCTGAGTTGCGTGATGATCGCCGAGGCCGAGGGGCAGATGCAGCGCGACTATCATTACGATGTCAGCCGCATCGCCAGTGATCTGGCCGGTCCCGAGTCGATCGGTCGACGTGCCGCAGAACGTGCCGTTCGCCGCCTCGGCGCCCGCCCCGTGCCGACGTGTGATGTCCCGGTATTGTTTTCGTCGGAGCTGGCGACTGGTCTGTTCGGCCATTTTCTCGCGGCGATTTCCGGTGGCAATCTTTATCGCAAGGCGTCTTACCTAGAAGGCTCGCTGGGGCAAACGCTGTTCCCCGAGTGGCTGACCTTAGACGAGCGCCCGCACCTGCGGCGCGGGCTGGCCAGTTCGGCTTATGACGGCGATGGTTTGGCGACCTACGCCAAGCCGTTCGTTGAGAACGGCAAGCTCTTGTCCTATGTGTTGGGTACCTACTCCGGGCGCAAGCTCGGGATGCCAAGCACGGCCAATGCTGGCGGGGTGCATAACCTCTTCGTATCCCACGGTGATGAGGACCAGGCGGCACTGATCCGTCGCATGGGCCGCGGGCTGCTGGTTACCGAATTGATGGGGCAGGGCTTGAATCTGGTTACCGGCGACTATTCGCGCGGTGCTGGCGGGTTCTGGGTGGAAAACGGCGAGATCCAGTTCCCGGTCCAGGAAGTTACGATTGCTGGCAACCTGCGCGATATGTTCCGGCAGATCGTCGCGGTGGGCTGCGATGTCGAGACACGCAGTAGCATTCACGCCGGCTCGGTGCTGATCGAGCGAATGAAGGTGGCGGGGCAGTAGCGGCAGCAGGTTTCAAGCTGCTGGCAACAAGTGGAAGCGTAAGCGCTTTACTGTCTCTCGGCGCTCGCCTGCATACTGATTATCTTGCAGCTGCTTTATTCCCCTTCCTCAAAATAGTCTTCGATCAGTGCGATCAGCGCATCGATCGCCTCCTGTTCTTGTTCGCCGTCGGCGTGCAGATGGAGGGTAGTGCCTTTGCTCGCGGCGAGCATCATCACCGCCATGATGCTCTTGCCGTCGATCAGGCTGGCCGGGCAGCGCCCGACGCGGACATTGCAGGGAAACTGGTTGGCAACGCCAACGAACTTGGCTGCCGCACGGGCGTGCAGGCCCAGTTTGTTGATGATGGTGATTTCGCAAGACGGCATGTGGATTCCTAAGCCAGGTCTCGGTGGCGCACCTGAACGTTCTTCAGGGGCTCGCGCAGTGCCTGGCCGAGTCGCTCCGCCAGATAGACCGAACGGTGGTGCCCGCCGGTACAGCCGATGGCAACGGTGACATAGGCGCGATTGCTGGCGGCGAACCGCGGCAGCCATTTGTTCAGATAGACAAAGATGTCCTGGAACATCTCTTCAACATCGGTCTGCATGGCGAGGTAGTCGACGACGGGCTGATCCAGTCCGGAAAAATCTCGTAATTCGGCTTTCCAGTACGGATTAGGTAGGCAACGCACATCGAATACCAGGTCGGCATCCACCGGCATGCCGCGTTTAAAGCCAAAGGACTCGAAGAGGAACGCGGTCCCCGGTTCAGGCTTGTTCAGCAGACGCAGTTTCAGCGTATCTCGCAGTTGGTAGAGGTTGAGGTTTGTCGTATCGAGCGTCAGGTCGGCATGGTCGATGATCGGAGCGAGCAATAGCTCCTCGTCATGGATGGCCTCGGCCAATGAGCGGTTTTCATTCGTCAGCGGGTGCCGCCGCCGAGTTTCCGAGAAGCGCTTGAGCAACGTCTCGTCCGCCGCATCTAGATACAGCACGTCGCACTGAATGTGCCGAGCACGAACCTCGTCAAGCAGCTCGGGAAAGCGCTTCAGCTGACTTGGCAGGTTGCGTGCATCTATGGAGACAGCGACCTGCGGGTGTAGCAGTTCGGTGTGCAGCAATGCTCGCTCCGCCAGCTCTGGCAGAAGCCCGGCGGGAAGGTTGTCGATGCAATAAAAGCCGTTGTCCTCGAGCACATTGAGTGCCGTGCTCTTGCCTGACCCGGAACGGCCACTGACGATGATCAGGCGCATTGCGGAGCGAGGTTTGTCAGGGGGCGGGCTCGAACACGCGAACCATGCTGCATGCGCTGCTGGGTTGAGAATTGGCAGGTTACGGACACGTCTCTTTCCTCACTTTACGCGGGGCGAACAGCCATGCCGTTGCGCTAATTACCGCTCTGAATATCGACGACGGTCTGATACAGGTCCTGCCCGGTGGTGGCTCTGCGCAGGCGCTCACGCACTTCCTCACGGTCCAGCATGCTGGCGATCTGACGAAGCAGTTCGAGGTGTTCGTCCGTCGCCGCTGCCGGTACCAGCAGTACGAAAAGCAAATCGACCGGCGCGCCGTCGATGGCGTCGAAGTCAACCGGTGCGTCGAGCCGTAGCACCGCGCTGAGCGGCGACACGCAGCCGGGCATGCGGCAATGCGGGATGGCGATACCGTTGCCGAAGCCGGTAGAGCCGAGCTTTTCGCGGGCAATGAGGCTTTCGAAGATGGTCTGAGGATCAAGGTCTGGCAGGTCTTGGCCAATTACTTTGGCGATCTGTTCCAGGACGCGTTTCTTACTGCCACCCGGTACGTTCACCAAGGAACGTCCGGGGGTCAGGATATTTTCGATTCGGATCATGATGGGTCAGCGAGCGAGAGCACCCTGGTTATGGTCGAGCTGTTTTTCTTTGTGCTTGATGAGCTGCCGGTCGAGCTTGTCGGCAAGCAGGTCTATGGAAGCGTACATGTCTTCATGTTCTGCGTTGGCGACGACTTCGCGACCGGCAACGTGCAGCGTGGCTTCGGCTTTCTGCCTGAGCTTCTCGACCTGCAGAATCACCTGAACGGCAATGATGCGATCGAAATGTCTTTCCAGTCGCTCGAATTTCTCCTCGACGTAGTCACGCAGGGCTTCTGTGATTTCCAGGTGAAGGCCAGTGATGTTGACTTGCATACTGCATCTCCTTTTGCCACGTGCGAATTGACAGGCTGCGCGCCCGCCACCGGAAGAGATCGACCAGGTCGCCTGGCATTACAACAACCGCTTACGCTCGCTGGACGGCGCGATACCTAATGATTCGCGGTACTTCGCGACGGTGCGGCGTGCAACTTGAATACCCTGTGCCTCCAGTAAACCAGCGATCTTGCTATCGCTCAATGGCTTTTTCAGGTTTTCCGCCGCCACCAGCTTCTTGATGATCGCGCGGATGGCGGTGGATGAGCATTCGCCGCCTTCGGCCGTGCTGACGTGGCTTGAGAAGAAATATTTCAGCTCGTAGATTCCACGAGGGGTATGCATGAACTTCTGTGTCGTGACGCGTGAAATCGTCGATTCATGCATGCCTACCGCTTCGGCGATGTCATGCAGCACCAGCGGTTTCATGGCTTCATCGCCGTGATCAAGGAAGCCGCGCTGATGTTCCACGATCTGCGTGGCGACCTTCATCAGCGTCTCGTTGCGGCTGAGCAGGCTCTTGATGAACCAGCGTGCTTCCTGCAACTGGTTACGCATGAAGGTGTTGTCGGCGCTGGAGTCGGCGCGTTTGACGAAGCCGGCGTACTGAGCATTCACCCGCAGGCGCGGCATCGCATCCTGGTTCAATTCCACCAGCCAGCGATCGTTGTGCTTGCGCACGATTACGTCTGGCACGACGTATTCCGGTTCGCTCGCTTCGATCTGTGAGCCGGGGCGGGGGTTAAGCGTCTGGATCAGGTCCACCACCTGGCGCAGCTCATCCTCCTTGAGCTTCATACGGCGCATCAGAAGGTTATAGTCACGGCTGCCGAGTGTCTCCAGATGATCACTCACGAGGCGTACCGCTTCCCTCAGCCAAGGCGTTCGCTCGGGTAGCTGGCGCAATTGCAGCAGCAGGCATTCGCGCAAGTCGCGCGCGCCGATGCCGGCGGGCTCGAACTGCTGGATTCGGCGCAGCACGACCTCGATTTCATCGAGTTCGATTTCCAGCTCGGGGTCGAACGACTCGAGTACCTCCTCAAGGGTTTCGTCGAGGTAGCCCTGTGGGTTAATGCAATCGATCAGGGTTACGGCGATGAGGCGGTCGGTGTCGCTCATTGGCGCAAGATTGAGCTGCCAGAGCAGATGACTTTGTAGGCTTTCGCCGGCGGAGGTGCGGGTGGTGAAGTCCCACTCGTCGTCGTCACTGCTGGGCAGGCTGCTGGCGCTGGTCTGGTAGATGTCTTCCCACGCGGTGTCGACCGGAAGTTCATCAGGAATGCGATCACCCCAATCGCCTTCTTCAAGGTTTTCCACCGTATTGACGGGTTCTTCGTGATGATTGTCAGGCGTGTCCTGCTCGGTCGAGGTGCTGCTCTCGGGTTTCTTCTCGACCGACTCGGCCATCGGATCGGAGTTGTCGAAGTCGTCTCCGTCCTCTTCGCGCTCGAGCATGGGGTTGGAGTCCAGCGCCTCTTGTATCTCCTGTTGGAGATCGAGCGTGGATAACTGGAGCAATCGTATGGCTTGTTGCAGCTGCGGTGTCATCGTCAGCTGCTGGCCCATCTTCAGGACTAGCGATGGTTTCATGGCAGAGGACTTCGAACCTTATTTGCCGGCGCAACCGCGCCTGTTCCGATTTCGCTGGCGCTGTGCACGCCCGATGTAAGCAAATTATATGCCTGCGAATGAAGCCTTTGCCTAGTCCCGGGCGACGGTGTGAGCGGAAAAATCGGTTTCAGAGACGGAATTCGTGTCCGAGGTAGACTTCCTTGACCAGTTGGTTGGCCAGGATCGCCTCCGCGTCACCTTCCGCGATCAGCTGGCCATCGTTGACGATGTAAGCGGTTTCGCAGATGTCCAGCGTTTCGCGCACGTTGTGATCGGTGATGAGTACGCCGATGCCCTTGGCCTTCAGGTGATGGATGATCTGCTTGATGTCGCCGACCGAGATCGGGTCGACACCGGCAAAGGGCTCGTCGAGAAGGATGAATTTAGGGGCGGTGGCGAGTGCACGGGCAATCTCGACGCGACGCCGCTCGCCTCCGGACAGGCTCATGCCGAGACTGTCACGGATGTGGTTGATGTGGAACTCCTGCAGTAGGCTTTCCAGCGCCTGCTGGCGACCGCTGCGATCCAGATCCTTGCGGGTTTCGAGAATCGCCATGATGTTGTCGGACACCGATAGCTTGCGAAAAATCGACGCTTCCTGTGGAAGATAGCCGATACCGGCGCGGGCGCGGCCATGCATGGGCAGGTGGGTGACATCCTGTTCATCGATCAACACGCGTCCCTGATCGGCTTTTACCAGCCCGACGATCATATAGAAGCAGGTGGTCTTGCCGGCGCCGTTCGGCCCAAGCAAACCGACAATCTGACCGCTCTCGATGGACAGGCTTACATCACGCACGACCTGACGGCTCTTGTAGCTTTTTGCCAAATGCTGGGCTTTGAGAATCGCCATTACTCGGTCTGCTCCGCTGCCGGCTGGTCTTTGCTGCGCGGCTGGATGACCATGTCCACGCGAGGGCGCGGGGTGGTTACGTCGGTATTGGTGGCTCGGCCGGCGTTGACGATCTGGCGCTGGGTGTCATAGACAATCTTCTCGCCTTCGAAGGTGTTGCCTTCCTGGACGACTTTCGCCTGATCGATCAGGACGATGCGCTCGTTAGCTGCGAAATATTGGATGGTCAGTCCATACGCCTTGACGATTTCCTTGTCCACCGCCGGCTTCTGCTCGTAGTACGCGGGTTTGCCAATGGAGGTGAAAACCTCGACATCGCCATTCTCGTTTTGGGTGATCGTGACGGTGTCGCCGGTGATCTTCATGGTGCCCTGGGTAATGACCACATCGCCGCGATATACGGCAACGCCCTGTCGATCGTCCAGCTCCGCGGTGTCGGCCTGGACGCGGATCGGCTGGTTACGGTCTTCGGGAAGCGCATGGGCGTTCGAGCCGAACAGAAAAATGCTCAAGCCGAACAAAAAGGGGAGGGTCTTAACGCAGCTCATGCTGGCCTCTTACGTTGGATAGCAGGAGCATCCTGCCTTCATTCAGATACGCTTTCATGCCCGTGGCAGTGGTCACACCATTTGCGGCGACGATTCTAACGGGTTGGCGGGTCTCGGCATAATCCTTCTCGGGGAGCACCGTCATTCTGCTGGTGGTAATGATTGTCGGACGTCCCTTGGCATCGTTGCGTTCGATCCTGACATCATCGATCAGCTCCACTTCCACACCCTGCGGGCCGACTTCGCCGCGCTCGCTAGTCACATGCCATGGCAGCTCGGTGCCGCGATAAGAATGCAGATCGGGTCGGGTCAGCAGACTTACATCGCTGGCCTTGACGTGCTCCACTTTCTCCGCAGACAGTTCGTAATTACGCTTGCCATCCGGCTGGTACTGGACGGTTCTGGAGTTGATTACGTAAAAGTCGATCGGCGATTCCTCACCTGTGGCCGCAGCCGGTTCCTGCATGAAGCTTTCCGGGCGAATGTTCCAGTAGCCGACTGCTACCAGGAGTAATGCAATCAACAGCAGGATGGCAGGGAAACGGATTCGGCTCAGCATTGAAACCTCTAGAGATAGGCAGCCTGAGCGGCTTCAAGGTTGCCTTGGGCGCGCATGATCAGTTCGCAGAACTCCCGCGCGGCGCCTTCGCCGCCGCGGGCGCTGGTGACCCCGTGAGCGTGCTGGCGAACGAACGCATCGGCGCTGGCGACGGCCATGCCCAGGCCCACCCGGCGGATCACCGGTAGGTCGGGCAGATCATCACCTAGATAGGCGACTTCAGCGTAGTCGATTCCGAGTTCGGCGAGCAGCTCATCGAGGACCACCAGCTTGTCCTCGCGTCCCTGATAGAGATGCTGGATACCCAGGTTCTGCGCGCGGCGTTCGACCACAGGTGTTTTACGACCACTGATTATTGCGGTGCGCACGCCGGAATTGATCAACATCTTGATGCCGTGACCGTCGAGCGTGTTAAAGGTTTTGAACTCGCTGCCATCGACCAGGAAGTACAGCTTGCCGTCCGTCAGTACGCCGTCGACGTCGAAAATAGCCAGCCGAATATTACGGGCGCGCCGCAGTAAATCGTTCACTTACATCACTCCTGCGCGCAACAGATCATGCATGTTCAGAGCGCCGATGGGGCGGTCGTTGTCGTCGACCACCACCAGCGCACTGATTTTGTTGTCTTCCATTATTTTCAGGGCTTCGGCGGCAAGCATGTCGGCGTTGGCTGTCTTGCCGTGGAGGGTCATCACTTGGTCGATAGTGGCCTGGCGTACATCGATGCCTTTATCCAAAGTGCGTCGCAGGTCGCCGTCAGTGAATACTCCGGCCAGGCTGCCGTTGCCTTCTATGACCACGGTCATGCCGAGACCCTTCTGAGTCATCTCAAGCAGCGCATCGCGTAGAGAAGTACCGCGGGTGATCTGGGGCAGGCGGTCGCCCGAATGCATGACGTGCTCCACTTTGAGCAGCAAACGCCGACCAAGTGCGCCGCCAGGGTGCGAAAAAGCGAAATCTTCCGCGGTGAAGCCGCGCGCTTCCAGAAGGGCGATCGCTAGGGCGTCACCGAGTACTAGGCTGACGGTGGTCGAGGAGGTGGGCGCGAGATTTAGTGGGCAGGCTTCGATGGCGACGCTCGCGTCGAGGTTGACCGCCGCCGCCTTGGCGAGCACCGAATCGGGGTTGCCGGTCATGCTGATCAGGGTGATGCCGAGGCGCTTGATCAGCGGTAGCAGTGTCACTATTTCGCTGGTGGAGCCCGAGTTGGACAGGGCGAGGACCACGTCGTCTCGGGTAATCATGCCCATGTCGCCATGACTGGCTTCGGCCGGGTGAACGAAGAATGCGGTGGTGCCAGTGCTGGCGAGGGTGGCGGCAATCTTGTTGCCGATATGGCCCGATTTGCCCATGCCAACCACGACGACGCGTCCTTTGCAGTGGAGGATAAGCTCGCAAGCCTTAACGAATTGCTCGTCGATGCGGGTCTTGAGTTCTTCGACCGCGTCTATCTCCATGCGGATAGTGCGCTGGGCAGTCTCGATCAACTGGCTGCTCTGGCTCATGTTCACGTCATCGTCTGAATTAAAACGCGGGATTATAACGGCAAACCGATCGCCGCTCACCGAAAAGCTGCAGTTCCGAATAGCCGCTTGCGAAGCTAAACCCTCGCTGAGTGACATGTGCTCGCTCATGCGCCGACACAGTCGCGTGTTGGGGCGCTTGGCAGCGCGGTGCTATAGTTCGCCGCCGAAAATGGTCGCCGCGAAGTATCTCCGGAAAGCTGGGGGGCGTCTGATTCGCAGACTGTAGCCAAGGAGAGCCAATGAGCGCCGCCAACGCTAACGCCGTCGAGCTGAAGGGTGTCACCTTCAAGCGCGGGGAGCGGAGCATTTTCAACAACGTCGATATTGTCATACCGCGAGGCAAGGTAACGGCCATCATGGGGCCGTCCGGCTGCGGCAAGACGACACTGTTGCGCCTGATTGCGGCCCAACTCAAGCCGGCCAGCGGCGAAGTTTGGGTGGCGGGAACCAACCTGCCGACCCTGTCGCGCCGTGAGCTGTTCGATATGCGCAAGCAAATGGGCGTGCTGTTTCAAAGCGGCGCGCTGTTCACCGACCTCGATGTATTTGAAAACGTTGCGTTTCCGTTGCGCGTGCATACCAAGCTGCCGGAAGAGATGATTCGTGACATCGTGCTGATGAAGCTACAGGCAGTAGGGCTGCGGGGTGCGATCGAGCTGATGCCTGATGAGCTATCCGGTGGGATGAAGCGCCGTGTGGCTTTGGCGCGCGCTATCGCGTTGGACCCGCAGATACTCATGTACGACGAACCCTTCGCTGGCCAGGACCCCATTGCTATGGGCGTTCTGGTGCAGTTGATTCGCCTGCTCAATGATGCGCTGGGTATCACCAGTATCGTGGTTTCCCACGATCTGGCCGAAACCGCCAGCATTGCCGATTACATCTATGTGGTTGGCGATGGCCAAGTGCTCGGGCAGGGTACGCCTGCCGAGCTTCGCGAATCGGCCAGCCCACGTATCCAGCAGTTCATGAGAGGCACGGCAGACGGCCCGGTGCCTTTCCATTTCCCTGCACCGGCCTATGCCGACGACCTGTTGCGAGGCTCCGATGCGTAAGCGCTCCTTGATCGAACGAGTCCGTCTGCTCGGTGAAGCCGGCATGAATGTGGTGGCCGCGCAGGGCCGCGCGACGCTGTTTCTATTCCACGCGCTGTTCGGCCCTAGCGGCTTGAGCAATCGCTTTTCTCTGCTGATCAGACAGCTTTACTCGGTTGGGGTGCTGTCGCTGGCAATCGTGGTGGTGTCGGGAATTTTCATCGGGATGGTGTTGGCGCTGCAGGGCTATAGCATTCTCAACAGTTATGGATCCGAGCAGGCGGTGGGGCAAATGGTGGCCCTTACGCTGCTGCGCGAGCTAGGGCCGGTGGTCACCGCGCTGCTGTTCGCCGGACGCGCCGGGTCGGCGCTGGCTGCCGAGATTGGCAACATGAAATCCACCGAACAACTGTCCAGCCTGGAAATGATCGGCGTCGATCCGCTGAAGTACATAATTGCGCCGCGGCTGTGGGCCGGTTTCATCTCGCTGCCGTTGCTGACCGTGATTTTCAATGTGGTCGGCATCTGGGGCGGTGCGATGGTTGCGGTGGATTGGCTTGGCGTATACGAAGGCTCGTTCTGGGCCAATATGCAGAACAGCGTCACCTTCACCTCGGATGTGCTCAATGGAGTCATCAAGAGCATGGTGTTCGCCGTGGTAGTCACCTGGATCGCGGTGTTCCAGGGCTACGACTGCGAGCCGACTTCCGAGGGGATCAGTCGCGCCACTACCCGAACCGTGGTCTACGCCTCGCTGGCGGTACTCGGCCTCGACTTTATTCTGACCGCGTTGATGTTTGGAGATTTTTGATGCGTATCCGCACCCTGGAAATCGGTGTTGGCCTGTTCCTTTTGGCGGGCGTGCTGGCTCTGCTATTGCTATCGCTGCGGGTCAGCGGGCTGAGCGTCGATAGGACCGACACCTACAAGCTTTACGCTTATTTCGACAATATTGCCGGTCTCAGTGTCAGATCCAAAGTAACCATGGCCGGCGTGACCATCGGCACGGTGACCGCAATCGACCTGGATCGCGAGAGCTACACCGGACGTGTCACGCTGGAAGTGCAGAAGGATGTCGACATCCTGCCGGCCGACTCCACTGCGTCGATTCTGACCGCTGGGCTGCTGGGCGAGAAGTACGTAGGCATCAGCGTGGGTGGCGAAGAAGAGACGCTAGGAGACGGCGATACCATTCGCGATACCCAGTCGTCGCTAGTGCTGGAAGACCTGATCGGCAAATTTCTACTCAATTCGGTAAACAAAGAGTGAGGAGTGTTCATATGATGACTGTCCTGCGTCGCGGCTTGCTGGTATTGCTCGCTGCCCTGCCTCTACTGGTTCAGGCGGCCCCGAGCGCCCATGAAGTGATCGAGCGGACCACAGATGAACTGCTCGCCGACCTTAAGGCCAACAAGGAGCAGTACCGTCAGGATCCGAATGCCTTTTACGACTCGCTCAACGAGATTCTCGGCTCGGTGGTCGATGCCGAAGGAATTTCCCGCAGCATCATGACCGTGAAGTACTCGCGCGGCGCCAGCCCTGAGCAGATGAAGCGCTTTCAGGAGAACTTCAAGCGCAGCCTCATGCAGTTCTACGGCAACGCCCTGCTGGAGTACGACAATCAGCAGATCCGGGTGCTACCTGCGAGCGGCAAGCAGGATGCCGAGCGCACCAGCGTTGGCATGGAGGTGACGGGTCGCCAGGGCGAGATCTATCCGGTCTCCTACACCATGGTCAATCAGAACGGCGAATGGCTGGTTCGAAATGTGATCATCAATGGCATCAACATCGGCAAGTTGTTCCGTGACCAGTTCGCCGACGCCATGCAGAAAAATAATGGCGATCTGGACAAGACCATCGAGGGCTGGGCCGAAGTGGTCGCGCGGGCCAAGGACACCGAAGCCGGTCAGCAGGCGGCGGGCGATGAGTGATGGGCGTGTCGAGATGGGCGCTGGCGGCGAGCTGCTGCTCTCCGGCGTGCTCGATTACCAGTCCGGCCCGGCTTTACGCCGTGACGGCCAGGCATTGATCCGTGCGAGTAACGGCGAACGGCTGCTGATCGACTGCTCATCGGTAGAGAAATCCAGCAGCGTCGGGCTTTCCCTGTTGCTGGCTTTTAGTCGAGATGCAATCGGGTCGGGCCGGGAGGTGGAGATCGTTGGTATGCCCAGCGATATGCGTGAAATTGCTAGGGTGTCTGGCCTGCTGAATGTTCTTTCGTTGACAGACGAAGCACGGGAAGCGGGCTGATGCTACTGCGCTGGGCTGAATCGATGCGCGGCAAAGTTCATGCAGTGGCCGAGTCGCTGGGAAATCTTCTGGTCGAAACTTTTCATTATCTGGCGCTGTTCGCTATTGGTGCAGTCACCGCCTGGGCGGGGGTGGTGGCGTTTCTGGGCATGATCGAGAAAGGCAGCATCAGCGTCGACGACATTCTGCTGCTGTTTATCTATCTAGAACTCGGCGCGATGGTTGGCATCTACTTCAAGACCAACCATATGCCCGTGCGCTTCCTTATCTACGTGGCTATCACCGCGCTGACTCGTCTGCTGATCGCGGATGTATCGCACCACCACCGTCCGGACATGGGCGTAGTCTATATTTCCGGAGCGATCCTGCTGCTAGCAGTGGCGATACTGGTTGTTCGTTTTGCCTCGTCGAAATTTCCAGCGGTAGCTGCTGGCAACCGACCTCAGCGTTTGCGTGACAGCGAGGCGGAAACGCTCGACTGAGTGAGCTTCGTCACCCCACGTGGGTTCGGGGTTCGCAGCCTTCGGGCTTTTTTGTATGATGGCCGGCCGCGCGCGTCCGGCGCCGATCGAGGTTGAACATGCAGGCTGTAGAAGTTAAGAATTTTCTGGAAGAGAAGCTTCCAGGTGCTCAGGTGGAAGTCGAGGGCGAAGGCTGCAACTTCCAGCTGAACGTGATTAGCGATGAGTTGGCCGGCTTGAGCCCGGTCAAGCGCCAGCAGCAGATTTATGCTCATCTGAATCCTTGGATCGGCGACGGCAGCATCCACGCCGTCACTATGAAGTTCTTCAGCCGTGCCGACTGGCTTGCGCGTAGCTGATTGCCGGTCACGATAGACATATTTCAGCCAGTGCGCAGTCCCTGAAGCCGCGTACGGCTCCTCTTCGACAGTGCTTCGAGCCTGCGGGTTACGGGAACATTCATGGATAAATTGATCATCACCGGCGGTGCCCGCCTAAACGGCGAAATTCGCATCTCCGGCGCCAAGAACTCGGCCCTGCCCATTCTGGCGGCTACCTTGCTTGCCGATACCCCGGTAACCGTATGCAACTTGCCGCACCTGCATGACATCACCACCATGATCGAACTGTTCGGTCGCATGGGCGTGCAACCGGTCATCGACGAAAAACTCAGCGTTGAAGTCGACGCCAGCAGCATTCAGACGCTGGTGGCACCTTACGAGCTGGTCAAGACCATGCGCGCCTCGATTCTGGTGCTCGGACCGATGGTGGCACGCTTCGGCGAGGCGGAAGTGGCCCTGCCGGGTGGTTGCGCCATCGGCTCGCGGCCAGTCGACCTGCACATCCGCGGTCTGGAAGCGATGGGTGCCCAGATCGATGTCGAAGGTGGCTATATCAAGGCGCGGGCTCCGGCTGGCGGCCTGCGCGGCGCGCATTTCTTCTTCGATATCGTCAGCGTGACCGGCACCGAGAACATCATGATGGCGGCGGCGCTGGCGAACGGTCGTAGCGTACTGGAAAACGCTGCGCGTGAACCGGAAGTGGTCGATCTGGCTAACTTCCTCAACGCCATGGGTGCGCAAATCTCCGGCGCCGGAACTGACACCATCGTTATCGACGGCGTGAAGCGTCTGGGTGGTGGGCGCTACAGCGTAATGCCGGACCGCATCGAGACGGGCACCTATTTGGTGGCCGCCGCCGCAACCGGCGGTCGCGTAAAGCTCAAGGATACCGATGCCACGCTGCTCGAGGCTGTATTGCACAAGCTCGAGGAGGCTGGCGCTCACATCGATACCGGCAGCAACTGGATCGAACTGGATATGAAGGGCAACCGGCCGAAAGCGGTCAACGTCCGTACGGCGCCGTATCCGGCATTCCCCACCGACATGCAGGCGCAGTTCATCGCCATGAACGCTGTCGCCGAAGGCACTGGCACGGTCATCGAGACGGTGTTCGAGAACCGCTTCATGCACGTGTACGAAATGAACCGCATGGGCTCGCAGATACTCGTCGAAGGCAATACTGCCATCGTGACCGGTGTACCGAAGCTCAAGGGCGCTCCCGTGATGGCGACCGACCTCCGTGCCTCGGCGAGTCTGGTCATCGCCGGTCTGGTGGCCGAAGGCGATACGCTGATCGATCGTATCTACCATATCGATCGCGGCTACGAATGCATCGAAGAAAAGCTGCAGCTGCTGGGCGCCAAGATCCGCCGCGTACCGGGCTAGTCCCACCAGGCCGGAGTCGCCAGCTTGTGGGCGGCGACACCCGGTCCGGTGAGCCAACCCGGCTCTGCCCATGCCTGTGCCACGGCCGCCACCAATAGGCTTCAAGGAACAAACCGTCCATGCTCACCATCGCCCTTTCCAAAGGCCGTATCCTCGACGACACCCTGCCATTGCTCGCCGCGGCTGGTATCGTTCCCACCGAGAATCCGGAAAAAAGCCGCAAGCTGATCATTCCGACTACGCAGGATGACGTGCGCTTGCTGATCGTCCGTGCCACCGATGTGCCGACCTATGTCGAGCACGGCGCGGCGGATCTCGGTGTCGCGGGCAAGGACGTATTGATGGAATACGACGGGCAGGGCCTGTACGAGCCGCTGGATCTGAAAATCGCCAACTGTAAGCTGATGACAGCAGGGCGGGTCGGTGCTGCAGAGCCAAAGGGCCGGCTGCGCGTTGCGACCAAGTTCGTTAACGTTGCCAAACGCTACTACGCCGAGCAGGGCCGCCAGGTCGACATCATCAAGCTCTACGGCTCGATGGAGCTAGCGCCCTTGGTAGGGCTTGCGGACAAGATCATCGACGTCGTCGACACCGGCAATACGCTGCGTGCCAATGGCCTGGAGCCGCAGGAATTGATCGCCATGATCAGTTCGCGCCTGGTGGTCAACAA
Organism: Stutzerimonas sp. VN223-3; assembly: GCF_045999685.1. Lineage (NCBI taxonomy): Bacteria > Pseudomonadati > Pseudomonadota > Gammaproteobacteria > Pseudomonadales > Pseudomonadaceae > Stutzerimonas > Stutzerimonas sp. VN223-3. Next base: position 1,454,671 of record NZ_RBEC01000002.1, read on the forward strand.
AGCCTCTATGAAAATGCAGCACGCCCGCATCCAGGCATTAATCGACGCCTTGCAGGGCGCGATCGAACATCACGGTTGAGAACCCTCCGGTCTGCGCTGCAGCCCGGCCCGCCTATCCGTGTCATAACCTAAATTTTCAGGTGCCCACGCGGTTGGCTTGTTAATCTAGTGGCGCCTGAAAATCCGCTTCGACGCATCCATTCATGAGGCCTGTTATGACCGCTTCCATCGACATCCGCCGACTCAATGCTGCTGATCCGGACTTCTCGCGACACCTGGATCATCTGCTGAGCTGGGAAAGCGTGTCCGACGATGGCGTCAATCAGCGCGTACTCGAAATCATCAAGGCGGTACGTGAGCGCGGCGACGCGGCTTTGGTCGAGTTGACCCAGCGTTTCGACGGCCTCGAAGTGGCGTCGATGGCCGATCTGATCCTGCCTCGTGAGCGCCTCGAACTGGCGCTGGAGCGCATTACCCCGGCGCAGCGCCAAGCGCTGGAAGCGGCCGCTGAGCGCGTGCGGACCTATCATGAAAGGCAGAAACAGGATTCCTGGTCGTACGCCGAAGCCGACGGCACGGTGCTGGGCCAGAAAGTTACCCCACTCGACCGTGCCGGGCTTTACGTGCCGGGCGGCAAGGCATCGTACCCGTCATCCGTACTGATGAATGCCATTCCTGCCAAGGTTGCCGGTGTACCGGAAGTCGTCATGGTCGTGCCGACACCGCGCGGCGAGCTGAACGAATTGGTGCTGGCGGCGGCCTGCATTGCCGGCGTCGACCGGGTCTTCACCATTGGCGGCGCGCAGGCCGTCGCGGCGCTGGCCTACGGAACCGAAAGCGTGCCGCCGGTGGATAAGATCGTCGGCCCCGGTAATATTTATGTCGCAACGGCCAAGCGTCACGTGTTCGGCAAGGTCGGCATCGACATGATCGCTGGACCGTCGGAGATTCTGGTGGTCTGCGATGGCCAGACCGATCCCGACTGGATCGCCATGGACCTGTTCTCCCAGGCCGAACACGACGAAGACGCCCAGTCCATTTTGGTCAGCCCCGATGCTGCGTTTCTCGACAAGGTTGCCGAAAGCATTGCGCGGCTGCTGCCGACTCTGGAGCGCGCCGATATTGCCCGAGCCTCCTTTCAGGGCCGCGGCGCGCTGGTTCAAGTCGCCGATATGCAGCAGGCGATCGACGTCGCCAACCGCATCGCGCCTGAGCACCTTGAGTTGTCGGTGGCCGACCCCGATCAATGGCTGCCGCAGATTCGCCACGCCGGAGCGATATTCATGGGGCGCTACACCGCCGAGGCGCTGGGCGATTATTGCGCTGGGCCAAACCACGTCTTGCCGACATCCGGCACGGCGCGTTTTTCGTCTCCGCTGGGCGTATATGACTTCCAGAAGCGCTCGTCGATCATCAACTGCTCGGCCGAGGGTGCATCGGAGCTGGGCAAGATCGCCTCGGTCCTGGCCCGCGGCGAATCGCTGACGGCGCACGCACGCAGCGCTGAGTACCGGATAAAGCGGTAAAACGAAGAAGACGAAAAAGGCGCTGGAGGTTGGACGTGTAAGAGCGAGCTTGCTCGCGAACCGCCTTGAAAGCTTCGCCAGCAAGCTGGCTCCTACGGGTTGGGCGGTGCATGGTTCCTGCGCGTCGGCTCTTTCAGTCTCCAGCCTCTGCGATCAAACAATTTGAACACCAAGGAGAAAGGGCATGAGCAAATTCTGGAGCCCCTTTGTCAAAGATCTGGTGCCTTACGTACCGGGTGAGCAGCCCAAGCTGAGCAAGCTGGTCAAGCTCAATACCAACGAGAATCCCTACGGCCCATCGCCAAAGGCGATCGCCGCAATGCAAGCCGAGTTGAGCGATAGCCTGCGCCTTTATCCCGACCCGAACGGGGAGCGCCTCAAACGCGCGGTTGCGGAGCATTACGGTGTGCGGCCGGAGCAGGTCTTCGTAGGCAATGGCTCGGATGAAGTGCTTGCGCATGCCTTTCACGGGCTGTTCCAGCACGGTAAGCCGTTGCTGTTTCCCGACGTGACCTACAGTTTTTATCCGGTCTACTGCGGTCTGTATGGCATCGAATACGAAGCTATCGCGCTGGACGATAACTTTCAGATCGATGTGGCCGACTATGCACGGCCGAACGGCGGAATCGTTTTTCCTAATCCCAACGCACCAACTGGCTGCCTGCTGGGGTTGGAAGCGATCGAGCGCCTGCTGCAGGCCAATCCCGATTCGGTCGTCCTGGTGGATGAGGCCTATATCGACTTTGGCGGCGAATCAGCGATTGCCTTGGTGGACCGCTACCCGAACCTGCTGGTGAGCCAGACGCTGTCTAAATCCCGCTCGCTGGCAGGGCTTCGCGTCGGTCTGGCCGTTGGGCATCCTGATTTGATCGAGGCGCTTGAGCGGATCAAGAACAGCTTCAACTCCTATCCTCTGGACCGTATCGCCATTGCCGGTGCCGCCGCCGCGTTTGAGGATCGCGAATACTTCGAGCAAACCTGCCGACAAGTAATTGCCAGTCGCGAAGACTTAATTGCCTCGATGCAAAAATTGGGTTTCGAAGTGCTGCCTTCAGCCGCCAACTTCATCTTCGCGCGTCATCCTCAGCGTGACGGCAGGCAGCTGGCGGAGCAGCTGCGCGAGCAGGGCGTGATCGTGCGGCACTTCAAGCTGCCGCGTGTCGACCAGTTCCTGCGTATCACTATCGGTACGCCTGAGCAGAATCAGGCGCTGTTGCAAGCGCTCTAGAGGTAGCGGCAAACCTCAAGCTTCAAGCGGCAAGTAGAAGCGGATGCGGTGCTTAGCAGAATGTCATCACTTGCATCATGGTTTGCTTGCAGCTTGCAGCTTGCAACAGCTATTGCGGACCTTTCTCCACCAGCGGTCGCATCCCGACTTCAGCCGTCAGTGTCAGTGGCTTGCCGTTGCGCAGGATATCGATATCGATCTTATCGCCAGGACGCGCCCTCGCAACCTGGTTCATCGAGGTGCGGCCATCGCTGGCTTGCTCGCCGGCAATGCTCAGGATTAGATCACCCGGCAGTAACCCGGCACGCTCAGCCGGGCCGTCGCGATAGACACCCGCGACGACAATTCCCGGCCGTCCGGTCAGGCCGAAGGATTCCGCCAGCTCCTGGGTCAGGGATTGCACCTCGACCCCGAGCCAGCCGCGGATGACCTGACCATGTTCGATGATTGATTTCATCACCTCGATTGCCAGCTTCACCGGAATCGCAAAGCCAATACCTTGCGAGCCGCCGGATTCGGAAATAATCGCCGTGTTGATACCGATCAACTGCCCGGCGGTATCGACCAGTGCGCCACCGGAATTGCCGCGGTTGATCGCTGCATCGGTCTGAATGAAGTCTTCGTAGGTATTGAGGCCTAACTGGTTGCGTCCCGTGGCGCTGATAATGCCCATGGTCACCGTCTGGCCGACCCCGAACGGGTTGCCGATCGCTAGCGTCACATCGCCGATGCGGATGCTATCGGAGCGCCCGATGGTCATCGCTGGCAAATTCTCCAGATCGATTTTCAGTACCGCGAGATCGGTTTCCGGGTCGCTGCCAATCACCCGTGCAAGCGTTTCGCGGCCATCTCGCAGGGCTACGACTATCTGCTCGGCGTTGGCGGTAACGTGGTTGTTGGTCAGCAAATAGCCTTCGGGGCTCATGATGACTGCCGACCCGAGGCTCGACTCCATGCGCCGCTGCCGCGGCAGGTTGTCGCCGAAGAAGCGCTGAAACAGCGGGTCGTCCTTGAGCATCGGCTGCTGCGGGGTTTGGTCGATCACTTTCGTGGTGTAGAGGTTGGCTACGGCGGGTGCCGCGCTACTTACCGCGTTGGCGTATGAATAAGGACCCTGCTGCGGTATCCCCACCACCGGCGTGTGGCGCAAGGTGTATTCAGGTTGCGTGCCCAGCCCTACCAGATGCGGGTAGCGCTGGATGATCAGCAGGGCCATGAGCAGGCCTACCAGCAACGGCCAGCCAAGAGAACGCAGGGCATTGATCATCGCGATTTTAGAATCCGGGCAGGTTGCAGGGGTCGATAGCGCCCCCTTAAGGTGGCGGCATTATACGAAGCTGGTGGCGAATTGCAGCTTCGCCAGTTGCTAATCTGCGCTGAGTTGGCAGGGCGGGTTAGATCACGCTCTTGGCTAGCGTAACGACCGCTTAGGCTGAGGTCAGTTTTTTCATTTTACGAGAGGATGTCGCATGGCCGTTGCACTGACCACTTTGGTCGAGGAAGCCGATCGTTACCTGAATGCCGCGAAGATTTCGGACTACTGTCCGAACGGCATGCAGGTCGAGGGACGACCACAGGTGCGCCGCATTGTCAGCGGCGTAACCGCGAGCCAGGCACTGCTGGATGCTGCGGTCGACGCGCAGGCCGACGTGGTACTGGTGCATCACGGCTATTTCTGGAAGAACGAAGACCCGCGCGTGGTGGGTATCAAGCAGCGGCGATTGAAAACCCTGCTAACTAACGAGATCAGTCTGCTCGCTTATCATCTGCCACTCGATGTGCATCCTGAAGTCGGTAATAACGTCCAGCTGGCACGGCTGCTCGGGTTGATCATAGAGGGGCCGCTGGAGCCCAATAATCCTCGCTCCGTCGGGCTTGTCGGCTCGCTGGACGTTCCGTTGGCACCGGCTGACTTCATGCACCGGGTTCACGTTGCGCTGGGGCGCGAACCGCTGATGATAGAAGGCGCAGGTCCGATCAGACGGATAGCCTGGTGCACCGGCGGCGCCCAAGGCTATATCGAACAGGCCGTGGCTGCTGGCGTCGATGCTTATCTGACTGGCGAAGTGTCGGAACCGACTGTGCATATCGCTCGGGAAAACGGTCTGAGCTTCTTCGCCGCAGGCCATCACGCGACGGAACGCTACGGCGTGCAGGCTCTGGGAGACTATTTGGCCCGACGTTTCGCCATCGAACACCTGTTTATCGATTGCCCGAACCCGGCCTGAGTTGCGCAATTCGTCAGACCTTGGCCGATATCCAGGCGTTTTTCAGCCGATATAAAGCTAGAAGATTTAGATCTAAAAGGCCGCCTGATTAGAATTTAACGCCGTGTTAAAGTTGCGCCCTCGTTCCGGCCCGCGGCCGTCCATCTGCCAATTCGTGAGTAGCTATGGTCGACAAACTGACGCATCTGAAACAGCTGGAGGCGGAAAGCATCCACATCATTCGTGAGGTGGCCGCCGAGTTCAACAATCCGGTGATGCTCTATTCCATCGGTAAAGACTCCGCCGTAATGCTGCATTTGGCACGCAAAGCGTTCTTTCCTGGTCGCCTGCCGTTCCCGGTGATGCACGTCGACACGCGCTGGAAATTCCAGGAAATGTACCGCTTTCGCGAGAAGATGGTCGCCGAGATGGACCTGGACCTGATCACTCATATCAACCCGGACGGCGTCGTGCAGAACATCAATCCGTTTACCCACGGTAGCGCCAAGCACACCGATATCATGAAAACCGAGGGCCTCAAGCAGGCGCTTGACAAGCATGGCTTCGACGCCGCCTTCGGTGGTGCGCGCCGCGATGAAGAGAAATCGCGGGCGAAGGAGCGGGTGTATTCCTTCCGTGATAGCAAGCATCGTTGGGACCCGAAGAATCAGCGCCCTGAGTTGTGGAATGTCTACAACGGCAAGGTGAAGAAGGGCGAATCCATCCGCGTCTTCCCATTGTCGAACTGGACCGAGCTGGATATCTGGCAATACATCTACTTGGAACAGATTCCGATCGTGCCGTTGTACTTCGCTGCTGAACGCGAAGTCATCGAGAAGAACGGCACGCTGATCATGATCGACGACGAGCGCATCCTCGAGCACCTCTCCGACGATGAGAAGGCGCGTATCGAAAAGCGCATGGTGCGCTTCCGCACCCTCGGCTGCTACCCGTTGACGGGTGCGGTGGAATCCACCGCCGCGACGCTGCCGGAGATCATTCAGGAAATGCTCCTGACGCGTACTTCCGAACGTCAAGGCCGCGTCATCGATCATGATGGCGCCGGTTCGATGGAAGAAAAGAAACGTCAGGGCTACTTCTAAGGATTCCGCATCATGTCTCATCAGTCTGATTTGATCAGCGAGGACATCCTCGCGTACCTGGCCCAGCATGAGCGCAAGGAACTGCTGCGCTTTCTGACCTGCGGTAACGTCGACGACGGTAAGAGCACTCTGATCGGGCGCCTACTGCACGACTCGAAAATGATCTATGAAGATCATCTCGAAGCCATCACCCGCGATTCGAAAAAATCCGGCACCACTGGCGATGACGTCGACCTGGCATTGTTGGTCGACGGCCTGCAGGCTGAGCGCGAGCAGGGCATCACCATCGATGTCGCCTACCGCTATTTCTCGACGGCCAAGCGCAAATTCATCATCGCCGACACCCCGGGCCATGAGCAGTACACGCGCAACATGGCGACGGGTGCTTCGACTTGCGACCTGGCGATCATCCTCGTCGATGCTCGTTACGGCGTGCAAACTCAGACCAAGCGCCATAGCTTCATCACCTCGCTGCTGGGCATCAAGCACATCGTCGTGGCCATCAACAAAATGGACCTGATGGACTTCGATCAGTCCGTTTTCGAGCGCATCAAGGCCGACTATCTCGCCTTTGCCGAGCGCATCGAGCTGCAGCCTTCGTCGCTACACTTCGTACCGATGTCGGCGCTCAAGGGCGACAATGTGGTAAACCGCAGCGAGCGAGCGCCGTGGTATGAAGGCCCGTCGCTGATGGAGATTCTCGAAAGCGTCGAGATCGCTGGCGACCGCAATTTCGACGATCTGCGCTTCCCGGTGCAATACGTCAACCGCCCCAACCTGAACTTCCGCGGCTTCGCCGGCACGCTCGCCAGCGGCATCGTGCGCAAAGGCGATGAAGTAACGGTTCTGCCATCCGGCAAGCGCAGCAAGGTCAAGTCCATCGTCACCTTCGATGGCGAGCTGGAGCAGGCGACCCCGGGTGAAGCGATCACCGTGACGCTGGAAGACGAGATCGACGTGTCTCGCGGCGACATGCTGGTGCACGCTGACAACCAGCCGCGCATCGTCGACAGCTTCGACGCCATGCTGGTGTGGATGGCTGACGAGCCGATGCTGCCCGGCAAGAAATACGACATCAAGCGTGCGACCAGCTACGTGCCGGGCTCCATCGCCAGCATCACCCACCGGGTCGACGTAAATACTCTGGAACATGGTTCCGCCAGCAGTCTGCAGCTCAACGAGATTGGCAGGGTCAAGGTCAGCCTGGATGCCTCGATCGCCCTCGACGGCTATGCACAAAACCGCACCACTGGCTCGTTTATCGTTATCGATCGCCTCACCAATGGCACCGTTGGCGCGGGCATGATCATCGCTGATCCGATTGCTCAGGGCTCCTCCGGGCATCACGGCGCGCTGGCGCACGTTTCCACCGACGAGCGCGCGACCCGCTTTGGCCAGCAGCCGGCTACGGTGCTGTTTACCGGCTTGTCCGGTGCCGGCAAAAGCACGCTGGCCTACGCGGTTGAGCGCAAGCTGTTCGATATGGGACGTGCTGTTTATGTGTTGGATGGCCAGAATCTGCGCCACGACCTGAACAAGGGCCTGCCGCAGGACCGCGCCGGACGTACCGAGAACTGGCGCCGTGCCGCTCACGTGGCCCGTCAGTTCAACGAGGCGGGTCTGATTACATTGGCAGCTTTCGTCGCACCGGACGCAGAAGGCCGGGAACAGGCCAAGGCGTTGATCGGGGATGAACGCCTAATTACCGTCTACGTCCAGGCGTCCCCCCAAGCTTGCCGCCAGCGGGATCCGCAGGGGTTGTACGCGGCCGGTGGGGATAATATTCCGGGTGAATCCTTCCCGTACGATGTGCCGCTGAGTGCCGATCTTATGGTGGATAGCGAAACGTCGACTTTGGACGAGGGGGTAACGCGGGTGATTCAGTTGTTGCGCGAGCGTCGGGCAATCTGATCTCGCAGTAATTTGCAGCCCGTGCCCTGCGCCGATGGAATGGCGTAGGGTGGGGTACACCCTGCGCGGGGGAGGGGTTGGGATTACAAACACCCTGACGGCATGTAGAAGTCCTTCCAGGCTCCTGCTCCCGACTCATCAATATCGCAATTCCAGGCACCATTCGCAGAGCGTGAAATGGATATATGGGTGCCTGATACAAGCGAGCTAACATTGCCCCCAATTGTCACTTCCAGAGAGCCAGAGCCGTCGAACAAAAAACTAGCGATATCGCCGGAAGCGGCCATTGTCACATCGGAGGGGACATAACCCAGATCCGTATTGCTCATGATGTGGCGGCCTCTGCTCAAATGCTCCTCGACAGCGGATTGATAAGCGGACAGTTCTATATAGGCGCGCGTAACCTGTGATCGTGCGACATAGTCTTGATACACCGGGATAGCTATAGCAGCCAGAATGCCGACGATTGCGACCACAATCATCAGTTCAATCAATGTAAATCCCTTGCTGATATTTCGCATTGAGCGTCCTCCCTTTTCAGACCTAAGGCAAACATCAGGCCAGACCATTACGAGTCTTAGAGAGGTGAGATTGGTAAAATCGAAGCTCCAGCAAATAGTGACTGAGCGCAGCCAGTAGCAGGCCCAATCCGCAGCCCAGTAGCAGTACTTCCGGCCACTCCCAGCCATCTTTGTCCCTGACCAGGCGCATTATTGGGTAATGCCACAGATAGAGCCCGTAGGACATTCGCCCCAACCAAGCCAATAAGCTTCCGCCAAGCCAGGTGGGCTGCGCCACTATCAATAGCGCCGCCCCAACTTCAACGATTGTAAAACCATACAAAACCGTGGGCATCCATACAGTGCTGAAAAAAGTCATCGAAAAAAGTAATAGGGAAAGGCCAACGACACCCCAGTAGCGGTGAATGGTCACACCTGCGTATCCCAGTAAGCATCCCAGTAATAATCCACTGCAATGGGTTTCCGTGCGCGGATAAAATGCCCAAGCGCCCAATTTCTCGCCGCTCCACCAGCGCAGGGCGGTAGCCAGCAAATAAAGCATAAAGATTAGGCCCAACGCTAAGTGTCGGGGTAAGCGAAGCAATCCCAGCAAAACCAGCGGCCACAGTAGATAAAACTGCATCTCCACCGCCAGGCTCCAGACATGTCCCAGCACAGACACTGGCGCCCCCAACGCTGTGGCGTAATTCACAATATAAACCGCAGACAAGAGCGTATCGCGCAAATGCTTGGAGAGGGCTACATCGGGAAACAGCCAAGGCGCTGTCGATAGATATGCCAGCAACATCACCAGCAATGCCGGCAATAGGCGACGCATTCGTCTGAAAATGAAGCGGTCAAGCTTCAAACCGGTCTCCCGAGCATATTCATCCAAGAGTAAGCGGGTGATTAGATACCCCGACAGTACGAAAAATACATCTACGCCGAAAAAGCCACCCGGCAGCCCTGGAAGGCGGGCGTGATAGGCTACTACCGTTAATGCCGCTAGCGCGCGGATGCCATCCAGCGGTGGGCTATAGACTTGAGTCCTCATTGCAGCATCCTCGACGCATAGTAGGCACTCAATTTTCGATAGAGGAGCTGAGTCATTGAGTCGGTCGAGCTTCCGTTGCGTCTCACGCCGTTGCCGACCCAGACTGTGACACCTCCATAATTGTCAAGGAGTAAGACGGACGGGCTGCCATATAAAAAACCTGGTTGAACCTGAAGCGTCAACGCGCTAGCAGGTTCTCGGTAGCTGAATACGCCATAACCATAACAACCTCGCAACCGGTCTGGCTCACAGATTTCCTCCGCAGCGGCGTGTTCAACAGCGAACCCTCGCTCGTCACGCAGCGTCGCCCACAAAGACGCAAATGCGGAGGCGCTACCAGAAAGGCCTGCCGAAGACGACAGTGCTTGGAAGTCGAAATAGCGCCAGTAATCGGCTCCGTAAAATCCGCTATTTCGAAAGTCGTATCTCACCTCGTCGGCGAGATACGGTCCGTCGATAAAACGTATCCCGCGTGCACGTAAACGATATTCGCGCTCCATAAGCAGCCGGAAAGGCAGTCCAGATGTGCGCTCCAGCACCATTGCCAGTAGGCAGTAATTAAGATTGGAGTATGCATATCGCTCACCTGGTGCAAAGTCCAAGTTCACGCTGGTCAAGGGGGTGGCGGTGTATGGGCACCAAGGTTTTACTTTCCTGATGACCATCGGATCTTCCGAGCGTAGGCGGTCGAAGCCCGAACTATGTCGAAGTAAATGCTCAACTGTTATTGCCTTCAGCCGGGCATCGCCTATCTTGCCGTTAAGGTGGAGCCGTTCTAGGAGGCGCTCACTCAGAGCGAGGTTGCCAGCACGCACCTGTCGCAGGACGGCATCGGCTGTTAGTGCTTTGGTCATGCTGGCATAGCGAAAACGGCTGTCGTTCGTAATTCGCTCAGAAAGCAGGGGTGTTCCTCGCCAGCCATAGTGGCACTCATGAAGCGTTCCGTTGGCCTCAACATGTGCCAACTGGCCGGATGGCGAAGAGTTGTCGCGCAATGCAAACCTGCTTGCGGACTTTAGCCAGACGGGTGCTCCAGAAGAGCACGAGAGTGTCGGCATCGTCAGTAAAGCTTGCGCGGGATAAAGAAAGCGCAATACCTGCTGTCGATCTCCGATCCAGAAATAAGTCGGCAAACCCAACACTAGGCTTCCGATGGCGACCATCCCCAGAAGGTGAATCAGCCTGAACGGCATGCAGGCTCCTAGATAAGTTGCTTACAAAAAAAACCCCGCCAGTGGCGGGGCTTAACTTACTTGATCGTTACGAGGAATTAGTTGGCTGCCGCTTCACCGCAGCCAGATGGGCGGTATTTTGCATCAACGTTAGTTGTGCAAGTCCAAGCGCCGGCATCGCTACGTGCCCAAGTAAGGGAGTTGCTGCTCAGAGTAGCCGCAGCATTTCCACCGAAATCAGCAGCTACAGAAGCGGTGTTGGCAGAGAGGGAGATAGTTACGGTCAGGCCGTCTTGGGGAGTTCCGCCCGCTTCACCTTCACCTTCGTCGCCAATGAGGTTGCTAGCAGTCCAACCCAACTCGCAAGCCGGAGTAGTGGAGAAATCTCTGCCTTCCATCATGCATGTTTCGATAGCGGTCTTCAGAGCGCCGGTTTCGCTCATAACTCGACTAACCTGAGATTTGGCTACGTAGTTCTGATACTGCGGAATAGCGATGGCCGCCAGGATGCCGATGATCGCAACCACGATCATCAGTTCGATAAGGGTGAAACCCTTCTGCATCTGAGCTTTCATTTTGAATCTCCTTTAAGTGTTAAGGCTGTGAGCCTGCCAGAGACAAAGCAGTTGGCGTGCCAGCTTTTGTTCGTACTGAACGCGGCGGGCAATAATGTGAGGCATCTCAATTTACTGTCGCTGCCCAGGAGCTTTCCAGGCGCGCTGCTGGCTCCTCAGACACCGAAACTTTCGTTATGAAGTTTAGTTCTTCGCTTGTTGCGGTTTTTAGTCGGCTCTTTGCTGGCGATATGTGACCAATAGCGTCACTTGCTGCCGCCCTTGTTTGCAGCTACCCGCATCTGCGCTATAAGGCGGGCATAGAGTAGGAGCGAGACCGCCATGAGCGACAATATTTCTCTTTCCGGCCTAGCCCGGCAGATGGTGCTGGCCGGAGTGCTGGATGAAAAGACGGCCCAGCAAGCGCAGGTGCAAGCGCTGCGCAACAAATCATCCCTGGTTACCTATGTGGTCCAGAACAAATTGGCCAAAGGCCGCGCCATAGCCGAGCTCGCGTCCGACCAATTTGGCGTCGCATTGCTGGACCTTTCTGCGCTAGACAAGGATTCGCTGCCCAAGGACCTGATCAGCGAGAAATTGGCACGTCAGCACCGTGTGCTGCCGCTCTCCAGGCGCGGCACCAAGCTATATATAGCCATCTCCGACCCTGCCAACCACCAGTCCATCTCCGATATCCAGTTCAGTACCGGCCTGACCATCGAGTCGATCCTTGTCGAGGACGACAAGCTGGGCGATGCCATCGACAAGCTATACGAGAGCGGCGCAACAGGGCTGGAAGATCTGGGTGAGGTCGATCTGGATGGCGTCGATGTCGAGACCGTCAGCGATGATGGAAAGACGGAAGAGGGCGGTGAGGCTGCGGACGACGCCCCAGTCGTTCGTTTCGTCAACAAGATGCTGCTTGACGCCATTCGCGGGGGCTCATCGGACTTGCACTTTGAACCCTATGAAAAAGCCTATCGCGTGCGGTTTCGTACAGACGGCATCCTTCATGAGGCTTCCCGGCCCCCGATTCAGCTGGCTCCACGTATCTCGGCGCGCCTGAAAGTCATGGCTGGGCTTGATATCTCCGAGCGGCGTAAGCCGCAGGATGGCCGAATCAAGATGAAGCTGTCCAAGAGCAAAGCAATCGATTTTCGCGTCAATACCTTGCCCACGCTCTGGGGTGAAAAAATCGTGATGCGGATTCTCGACCCGACCAGTGCTCAAATGGGCATCGATGCGCTGGGTTATGAAGAGGATCAAAAGGCGCTGTATATGCAGGCGCTTCAGCAGCCACAGGGGATGATCCTTGTGACCGGTCCTACTGGGTCGGGCAAGACGGTTTCCCTTTATACTGGCTTGAACATTCTTAATACCGTGGATGTGAATATTTCCACGGCTGAAGATCCGGTGGAAATCAATCTCGAGGGCATCAACCAGGTCAACGTTAATCCTCGGCAGGGCATGGACTTCTCCCAAGCGTTGCGGGCCTTTCTACGTCAGGATCCGGACGTCATCATGGTCGGGGAGATTCGCGACCTGGAAACGGCCGAGATCGCCATCAAGGCAGCGCAGACGGGTCATATGGTGATGTCGACGCTTCACACCAACAGTGCTGCGGAAACCTTGACGCGGCTGCGGAATATGGGGGTGGCGGCGTTCAACATCGCCACTTCGGTGAACCTGATCATTGCCCAGCGGCTGGCACGTAAGCTATGTAGTAGCTGCAAGAAAGAAGTCGAGCTGCCCCGCGATGCCCTACTGGAAGAGGGCTTCCCGGCCGATAAGATCGGTACCTTCAAAATCTACGCCCCGGTTGGTTGCGATAACTGCAAAGGCGGTTACAAAGGTCGTGTCGGTATTTATGAAGTGGTTAAAAACACGCCGTCGCTGGCCAGGATTATCATGGAGGACGGCAACTCCATCGACATTTCCACCCAGATGCGTAAAGACGGCTTCAACGATCTGCGTACTTCGGCTTTGGTAAAAGCTATGCAGGGCGTGACCAGCCTGGAAGAAGTCAACCGGGTGACCAAGGACTAACATGGCGCAGAAAGCGGTAAAAACCAGTGTCTTCACCTGGGAAGGAACGAATAAGCAAGGCGCAAAGGTAAAAGGCGAGCTGAGCGGCGTCAGCCCGGCGCTGGTCAAGGCTCAATTGCGCAAGCAGGGCGTCAATCCACAAAAGGTTCGCAAAAAGTCGGTTTCGCTGTTCAGTGCCGGAAAAAAGATCAAGCCGATGGATATCGCCCTGTTCACCCGGCAGATGGCGACCATGATGAAAGCTGGCGTGCCGCTACTGCAGTCTTTTGACATTATCGGTGAGGGGTTCGATAACCAGAATATGCGCAAACTGGTGGACGACCTTAAACAGGAGGTCGCGGCGGGTAACAGCTTTGCTTCGTCGCTGCGCAAGAAGCCGCAATACTTCGATGATCTTTATTGCAACCTGGTTGACTCCGGCGAGCAGTCCGGCTCGTTGGAAGCCTTGCTTGATCGAGTGGCGACCTACAAGGAGAAGACCGAGGCGCTCAAAGCGAAAATCAAAAAAGCGATGAATTACCCCATCGCTGTTGTCCTGGTTGCAATCATCGTGTCGGCGATCTTGTTGATTAAGGTGGTTCCTCAGTTCCAGGATGTGTTCGCCAACTTCGGCGCGGAACTGCCCGCTTTTACCCTGATGGTGATCGGCCTGTCGGAAGCCTTGCAAGAATGGTGGTATGTCGTGCTGATCGGCCTTATTGGTGCCGCCTATGCTTTCAAACAGGCGCATACACGGTCCGAGAAATTCCGTAACTGGTTTGATAGGGTCCTGCTGAAGGTGCCGGTCGTTGGCGATATTTTGTATAAGTCCGCCGTGGCTCGCTTTGCTCGGACTCTTTCCACCACTTTTGCTGCGGGTGTGCCATTGGTGGACGCGTTGGACTCGGTCTCGGGCGCCACAGGCAACGTGGTGTTTCGCAATGCTACGGCGAAAGTAAAAAATGACGTTTCCAGTGGTATGCAGCTGAATTTCTCGATGCGTACGACCGGCACCTTTCCCAGTATGGCGATCCAGATGACGGCCATTGGCGAAGAGTCCGGCTCGCTGGATGAGATGCTCGCCAAGGTTGCTACTTTCTATGAGGACGAAGTGGACAACATGGTCGACGGCCTCACTGCGCTGATGGAGCCCATGATCATGGCTGTTCTCGGTGTGCTGGTTGGCGGCCTGATCATCGCCATGTATTTGCCGATCTTCCAGCTGGGCTCTGTGGTTTAAACATGAATGTAGTCACCTTTCTGGCCAGCAATACGCTGGCCTTTGTTTTGTGCGCGCTGGTGCTTGGCCTGTTGGTTGGCAGTTTTCTCAACGTGGTGATACATCGGCTGCCGATCATGATGCAGCGGGACTGGCGCGCTCAGGCGCGTGACTTCCTAGATCTTCCGGCCGAACCCACCGGCGCGGCGTTCAATCTCGTCCTACCGAATTCTCATTGTCCGCATTGCGACCATGAGATTCGCCCGTGGGAGAACCTTCCGCTGGTGAGTTGGCTGGCGTTGCGTGGCAAATGTTCGTCATGCCGGGCGCCGATTAACCGTCGTTATCCTATTATCGAACTGCTTTGCGGGCTCTTGTCGGCGTATGTCGCCTGGCATCTCGGTTTTTCCTGGCAGGCCGGCGCCATGCTGCTGGTGACCTGGGGTTTGCTGGCGATGAGTATGATCGACGTCGACCATCAGCTGCTGCCGGACTCGATCGTGCTGCCGCTGCTGTGGCTGGGGCTGATCGTCAATAGCTTCGGGCTGTTTGCTTCGCTTTCGGATGCGCTCTGGGGAGCGATTATTGGCTACCTCAGCCTGTGGTCGGTGTACTGGGTGTTCAAGCTGATCACTGGCAAAGAGGGTATGGGCTACGGCGATTTCAAGTTACTGGCCATGCTGGGCGCCTGGGGCGGCTGGCAGGTTTTGCCGTTGACGATTCTTCTGTCTTCCGTAGTGGGTGCGGTGCTCGGAACGATCATGTTGCGTGTGCAAAAAGCTGAAAGTAGCACCCCGATCCCCTTCGGGCCCTACCTGGCGATTGCCGGTTGGATTGCGATGCTATGGGGCGACCAGATCACCTCAAGCTATCTTCAGTTCGCCCGGTTCTAAAGGCCTGAGCGTTCTGCTTGCCGAGGGAGCGTCCTGCTAGCGCTTTTATCGGCTCTGATTTTCTTCCTTGCATCCACGGTTTTCACGCGTTACTACTGCGCGTCATTTTCTCTGAATGGTTCGACGATGAAACCGTGGATCCTCGGTTTGACGGGTGGGATTGGCAGTGGCAAGAGTGCGGTGGCCGAGCAGTTCGGTAGGCTCGGCGTGCACTGGGTCGATGCTGACCATGCCGCGCGCTGGGTAGTCGAGCCCGGCAGGCCGGCTTTGAGTCTGATTGCTGAGCGCTTCGGTGCGGACGTTCTAGCAGCCGATGGCAGCCTGGATCGGGCGGTACTACGCGGACTGGTTTTTAAGGATCCAGAGCAGCGCAAATGGCTTGAGCAACTGCTGCATCCTTTGATTCGTCAGGAAATCGCCGAGCACCTGGCTCGCGCGCAGTCTCCGTACGCCATTATGGTGTCTCCGTTATTGATCGAGTCCGGTCAATACCGGCAGGCCGACCGCGTGCTGGTGGTCGATGTGCCTGAAGAGGTACAGCTGCAACGCGCAGTCCTGCGGGATCAGTCCAGCGAGGAGCAAATTCGCGCCATCCTCAAGGTTCAAGCCAGTCGGGACGACCGCTTGCGTCATGCAGATGACGTATTGGTCAACGACCGTGATCTTGAATGGCTGAAGGCAGAGGTTGAACGTCTGCATAAATTTTATCTGACGCTACGAGGAGGTCAGGAATGAGTACTACGATTGTTGAATGCCCTACCTGTGGTGCGCCGGTCGAATGGGGCGTGCAGAGCCCAAATCGGCCTTTCTGTTCCGATCGCTGTAAATTGATCGATCTCGGCGCCTGGGCATCGGAGGAACATGCGATCCCGGGTAATGAGCTCGAAGATGATCTGTTTTCGGATGATATGCCGCCTCGCCAGCATTGAGTCTGATGCGAGGGTCTCAGTTGTTTGGTAGAGCGGTCGATGTAGCTCCGATCAGGCCTGCTTGTCACCATTGTCTTTCCACGGCGCTTGCAAATAGCGGCTGCGGTTGAAGGTCTCCATCCAGTCGGGATAAAACACCACGAGCGCGCTGACAATGGTTCCGTTGATGAACGCTTCGGGAAACATCACCAGCCAGATGTAGCCGGCGAAGTCATCGAGCCAGGGCGGCATCGGATAGCGGCCATCGATCAATAAGATTCCGAGCCCGGCAAGAATGCAGAAAAGCGCGGCGAGTCCGGCTGCGAAAAAGCCCGAAAAGAAGATATAGACGAACAGGTTGCGCGGCTGCAATCGCTCGACCAGTCGCGCGCAGAGTTCGGTTACCGTGACAGGAATCAACACCAGCAATACACCGTTGACGCCTAGTGCAATCAACTGCTGATGACCTGTTACGGTCAGGCCGAGCTGTGCAATGAACGCCGCGAGGATGGCCAGTGGCCAATCCAGCAGCAGCGTCACGGCAGTCAGGCCGATAAAGTGGAAGGACAGCCCGGAGTCGAAATCCCGTCGGACCAGCCAGAGCAGAAAAATTGCCAGCACAGCGCCGAACAATAGATGCTGGCGTCGGATGTCGCTGAAGAGCTCCACCCAGGGCGCTCGCACGCAAGCCCATACCAGGCCGGCGGCGTATAGCAGCCAGCCTGTGAGCAGGCTGGACGGTGCGAGCAGTTCGGCAGCAATCATCCTCGCTTCTCCTCGGCGCGGCTCTAATCAGGCTTTAACAGCCGCAGCAGTATAACGCTGCGGCTATGAGCTTGGGCTGGCGCGCGTTTGGATACCAGGCAATTGCATCAGGGGGCTGGGTTGGGTTGCGCGCTGTGGATTGACTCTAGCGCCGCAAGCACCTCGGCAGATAACTTCAGATCGGAGCTCGCAAGGTTGCTATCCAGCTGTTCGAGCGATGTCGCGCCAATGATATTGCTGGTCACGAAGGGTTGCTGCGTCACAAACGCCAGGGCCATCTGTGCCGGATCCAGACCGTGCTCGCGAGCGAGGGCGACATAGCGGGAGCAGGCCGCCTGTGCCTGTGGATTGGTATAGCGGGCAAAGCGGCTGAACATGGTTATGCGCGCGCCGGCGGGGCGTGCGCCCTGCTCGTATTTGCCGCTGAGCATGCCGAACGCCAGTGGCGAATAGGCAAGCAGGCCGCATTGCTCGCGGATCGCTATTTCTGCCAGGCCCACCTCGAAGCTGCGGTTGAGTAAGTTGTAAGGGTTCTGGATCGACACTGCACGCGGCAAGCCTCTGGAATCGGCCAACTGCAGAAATTTCATCATGCCCCATGGGGTTTCGTTGGACAGGCCAATATGGCGAATTTTCCCAGCCTTTACTTGCTCGTCTAGTGCGTCCAGCGTTTCTTCCAGCGGAGTGAAATCCTCTGATTGATGCCGGTAGCCGAGTTGGCCGAAGAAGTTCGTACTACGCTCGGGCCAGTGCAGTTGGTAGAGGTCTATCCAGTCCGTCTGGAGACGCTTCAGGCTGGCGTCGAGGGCGGCAACGATGTGCTGACGGTTTAGCTTCAACTGGCCGTCACGAATGTGGCTGATGCCATTGCCCGGTCCGGCAATCTTGCTCGCCAGGATCCAGTCGGCTCGGTTCCCGCGGGCTTTGAAGTAGTTGCCAATGAAACGCTCGGTGGTCGCATAGGTCTCGGGCTTCGGCGGCACCGGATACATTTCTGCGGTATCGATGAAATTGATTCCCGCTCCCTTTGCGCGATCCAGTTGGGCGAAGGCTTCGCTTTCTTCGTTCTGTTCGCCCCAGGTCATTGTGCCTAGGCAAAGTGAGCTGACTTTTAGGTCGGTGCGGCCTAGCTGGCGCTGTTCCATACGGTGTCCTTTTGATGATCTTGTGTGTCGGATGGTTTGCTGACTGATAAGTTTCTGCTCCGCCACCTGTCTGGCTGGCTTGGAGCATCTCTCTAAAGCTTGCTAGCTGGGGAGTATTCTGGCGATCGCTTCGGCTCAGGCGGAAATTGCCGCCTTCGCCGCCTTGAGAGTCGAAGCGGCTTGCTAT
Organism: Stutzerimonas sp. VN223-3; assembly: GCF_045999685.1. NCBI lineage: Bacteria > Pseudomonadati > Pseudomonadota > Gammaproteobacteria > Pseudomonadales > Pseudomonadaceae > Stutzerimonas > Stutzerimonas sp. VN223-3. The sequence goes on from NZ_RBEC01000002.1 coordinate 1,473,068, forward strand.
TTTGCTCGTAATCAGGATAATTCCGCAGCCTGTCGCCGGGGATGCCTAGCCCGCTGACGCAAAAACAAGGTAGGGGATGCCTAGCCTACCAAACACTGCCGTAGCGGACGCGCTGACCCGAGCCCCCGATAGCGTCTGTTTCCGGCTGTCCTGGCCTTGCCAGGGCGAGCACCATTCAGTAAGATTCGCCGTCTTATTTTCAGGGCGGCCCCTGAGGCTATAACGAATGAAGACTTTTACTGCTAAACCGGAAACCGTCAAGCGCGACTGGTTCGTCGTCGACGCTGCCGGCCAGACCCTGGGTCGTCTGGCAACCGAAATCGCTAGCCGCCTACGTGGCAAGCACAAGGCGGAATACACCCCTCACGTCGATACCGGTGATTACATCGTCGTTATCAATGCCGAGCAAGTACGTGTTACCGGTGCCAAGACCACCGACAAGATGTACTACTCTCACTCCGGTTTCCCGGGTGGCATCAAGTCGATCAACTTCGAGAAGCTGATCGCCAAGGCGCCAGAGCGTGTGATCGAGACCGCGGTCAAAGGCATGCTGCCTAAGAATCCGCTGGGTCGCGACATGTATCGTAAGCTGAAGGTGTACAAGGGTGCCAATCATCCGCATACCGCTCAGCAGCCCCAAGAACTGAAGATTTAACGGAATAGTTCATTATGTCGGCGACTCAAAATTACGGCACTGGCCGTCGCAAGACTGCAACCGCGCGCGTCTTCCTGCGTCCGGGCACTGGCAAGATTTCCATCAACAACCGTGAGTTGGATAACTTCTTCGGGCGTGAAACCGCTCGCATGGTTGTTCGTCAGCCGCTGGAGCTGACCGAGACCGTCGAGAAATTCGACATCTACGTCACCGTTCTCGGTGGTGGTGTAAGTGGTCAGGCTGGTGCGATCCGTCACGGAATCACCCGTGCACTGATGGACTATGACGAGGCTCTTCGTCCTGCTCTGCGCAAGGCTGGCTTCGTTACTCGCGATGCTCGCGAAGTTGAACGTAAGAAAGTCGGTCTGCGCAAAGCGCGTAAGCGTCCGCAGTACTCGAAGCGCTAATCAGCTTCACAAAAAACGCCCAGCTTCTTCCGAAACTGGGCGTTTTTTTATGGGCGATAGCAAACCCTGCGACAGCTTGTCGCGCGCTCAATGCCCCGATTTTCGGGGCTTTGAGCTGGGTTGTGTCAGGTTATTACCTTGTCATGCGAGGGGCTTTTCTTTACCATTTGGCGAATTTTTTCGCGGCCTCGTTTTACGGTAGACGCACGTAGTAGACGCCTGCTTTCGGTAGGCCATAAGAAACTGATGGGAGACGACTGAATGAGCAATGACGGCGTGAATGCTGGCCGGCGTCGCTTCCTTGTAGCCGCTACTTCGGTAGTAGGTGCTGCAGGAGCGGTGGGCGCCGCGGTCCCGTTTGTGGGATCGTGGTTCCCGAGTGCCAAGGCCAAGGCGGCCGGCGCACCGGTTAAGGTAAATATCAGTAAGATCGAGCCGGGCCAGCAGATGATCGCTGAATGGCGTGGCCAGCCGGTGTTTATCGTGCGTCGTACCGAGGAGGCACTGGCTAACCTGGGCAAGCTCACCGATAGGGTTGCTGATCCGAAGTCTGAAGCATCCGTACAGCCAGCCTACGTCGATCCGCAGGTTCGCTCGATCAAGCCAGAGCTGCTAATTGTGGTTGGGCTCTGTACGCACCTGGGTTGCTCACCATCCTTCCGGCCAGAAGTTGCGGCCCCCGATCTAGGCGCTGATTGGCTCGGCGGCTATTTCTGCCCGTGCCATGGTTCGAAATATGACTTGGCTGGCCGCGTCTTCAAGGGGCAGCCGGCTCCCTTGAACCTGCCGGTTCCCCCACATACGTACGAGACGGACACCACAGTCGTCATCGGCGTGGATCAGGAGAGCGCGTGATGAGCAAGTTCATGGAATGGGTTGATGCGCGCTTCCCCGCGACCAAGATGTGGGAAGACCATCTAAGTAAGTACTACGCACCGAAGAACTTTAACGTGCTCTACTTCTTCGGCTCCCTGGCGTTGTTGGTTCTGGTCAACCAGATTCTCACCGGTATTTGGCTGACGATGAGCTTCGAGCCGTCGGCAGAGGGTGCGTTTGCGTCTGTCGAATACATCATGCGTGACGTGGAGTACGGCTGGATCATTCGCTACCTGCACTCCACCGGTGCATCGGCGTTCTTCGTCGTGGTTTACCTTCACATGTTCCGCGGCATTCTCTACGGCTCCTACCAGAAGCCTCGTGAGCTGGTATGGATCTTCGGCATGATGATCTATCTGGCGCTGATGGCTGAAGCTTTCATGGGTTATCTGCTGCCGTGGGGCCAGATGTCCTACTGGGGCGCCCAGGTGATCATTTCGTTGTTCGGTGCCATTCCGGTTATTGGTGACGATCTAACCCAATGGATCCGTGGCGACTATCTGATCTCGGGTATCACTCTCAACCGCTTCTTCGCGCTGCACGTCATCGCTCTGCCGATCGTGATTCTCGGCTTGGTAGTGCTACATATTCTTGCTCTGCATGAAGTGGGTTCGAACAACCCGATGGGTGTGGACATCAAGAAGAGCAAGGATGAAGCGGGAGTGCCTCTTGATGGCATTCCGTTCCATCCTTACTACACGGTCAAAGACATCGTCGGTGTGGTGGTGTTCCTATTCGTGTTCTGCGCCATCGTGTTCTTCTTTCCGGAGATGGGTGGGTACTTTCTGGAGAAGCCGAACTTCGAGGTTGCGAACGCTTTCAAGACGCCTGAGCACATCGCGCCTGTCTGGTACTTCACGCCTTATTACGCGATTCTGCGTGCGGTCCCGGACAAGCTCCTCGGTGTTATCGCCATGGGCGCCGCGATTGCCGTGCTGTTCGTGCTGCCCTGGCTGGACCGTAGCCCGGTCAAATCCATGCGCTACAAAGGCTGGATGAGCAAGATCGCGCTGGTGTTGTTCTGCATCTCCTTCGTCATCCTCGGCGTGCTTGGTGTGCTGGCTCCTACTCCTGAGCGCACGTTGGTATCTCGGATCTGTACTGCTATCTACTTCGGTTACTTCATCCTGATGCCGTTCTACACCAAGCTCGAGAAGACCAAAGTAGTTCCGCAAAGGGTGGCTGGCTGATGAAAAAGCAATTTGCTGCATTGATTCTTGCACTCGTGCCGGCATTCGGTTTTGCCGCTGGCGGTGGCGTTCACCTTGATGAAGTGGATGTCGACCTGACCGATAAGGTTGCGCTGCAGGATGGCTTGAGAACCTTCGCCAACTACTGCATGGGTTGCCATAGCGCGCAATATCAGCGTTACGAGCGCGTTGCGACCGATCTGGGTATTCCAGAGGAAGTGATGTTGGACCAGGTCGTGTTCAGTGACGCCAAGATCGGCGACCACATGAAGATCGGGATGAAGCCGGCAGATGCCAAAGGCTGGTTTGGTGCGGCTCCGCCGGACCTGACGCTGGTAGCGCGAGTTCGTGGTAATGACTGGCTGTACACTTACCTGCGTAGCTTCTATGAAGACCCTACGCGTCCTTACGGCGTCAACAATACCGTGTTCCCGAACGTGGGCATGCCTCACGTGCTGGCACCGCTTCAGGGCCGTCAGGTGCTGCCGAGCAAGTTGCCTGAGGGCGAGTCGGTTGCATGCAAGCAGGTTCAGGTCGTTGAAGATGGCCGCAAGCAATTCGATCCACTCACCGGCACCCCGATCACGCACGAGGATTGCCACGTGTTGACGGTCGTGAAAGGCACTGGTGAGCTGACCGAAGCGGAGTACGACGAGAAGATCAAGAATCTCGTGACCTTCCTGGCTTACTCGGCCAACCCGGTCAAATTGGAAAGCCAGCGCATCGGTACCTACGTGCTGTTGTTCCTGGCGTTCTTCTTCGTGTTCGCCTATTTGCTCAAGCGCGAATACTGGAAAGACGTCCACTGACCCTTAGCTGTTTTGCGGTACCCTGCGCGCGCCCTTCTGGGCGCGCGCGTTTTTCTGCCATTCGATAATTCAGCAAAGGAGGGACCCTATGGCCGCGACCAATCGGTTGGCCTGCTATTCCGATCCCGCCGACCATTATTCGCACCGAGTGCGCTATGTACTCGCCGAGAAGGGCGTCAGCGTCGAGATAATTGACGTCGACCCGGCAAATTGCCCGGGCAGGTTGATCGAGGTAAATCCGTACGCCAGCGTGCCTACGCTGGTGGATCGTGATCTGGCGCTGTACGAGCCTAATGTGATCACTGAGTATCTGGAGGAGCGTTATCCGCACCCGCCGTTGCTTCCTGTCTATCCGGTGGGCAGGGCAAATACGCGACTTCTGGTGCATCGAATTCAGCGGGATTGGTGCGCACTGGTGGATCAAATCGCTGATCGCCGTACCGCCGACGCGGTGCGGGCTCAGGCACGCAAGGAGTTGCGTGAGAGCCTCACGGGGGTCTCACCAGTGTTCGCTGAAAAACCTTTCTTCATGAGCGACGAGATCAGTCTGGTAGATTGCTGTCTGTTGCCCATCCTGTGGCGTTTGCCCAGACTCGGAATAGAGTTGCCACGGGCGGCCAAACCGCTGCTCGACTATATGGAGACTAATTTTGCTCGTGAGGCCTTCCGGGTCAGTCTATCCGCCGTTGAGCGCGGCATGCGCTAAGAGAGGCTGTATATGACTTCAAGTCGTCCTTATCTCGTACGGGCGTTGTATGAGTGGATCGTGGACAACGAGTACACGCCACACGTGCTGGTCAATGTCGAGCACCCTGGGGTTCAAGTGCCGGCGGGTTTTGCCAGTGACGGGCAGATAGTATTGAACGTTGCGCCGAGTGCCGTACGCCAGCTGCAAATGGACAATGACGCGATCAGTTTCGAGGGACGTTTCGGTGGCGTTCCGCACAGGCTGCATGTGCCATCCGCTGCGGTGATGGCGATCTATGCGCGTGAGAACGGGCAGGGCATGGTGTTTGAGATCGAGTCGACGCCGCCCGAGGACGATACGCCCAGTGACGATTCCTCGACTGATTCAGGCGCATCGTCGCGCCCAGCTTCGGCAAAGCGCCCTAGCCTGAAAGTCGTTAAGTAAGCGGCGGCAAGCCTCAAGCCATAAGTAAGGACCAAAGCTATCCGGTTTGACGGGGCTTTGTTCCGATCAACTGGCTTGAGGCTTGAGGCTTGAGGCTTGAGGCTTGAGGCTCGAGGGCTGCCGCTAATCGATATACTCGAACAGCTTCACGATGCGTTGTACGCCGGAAACGCCTTGCACCACGCTAGTGGCGCGGTTGCCTTCCTGGCGAGTGACGAGGCCGAGCAGGTAGACGATGCCGTTCTCAGTGATCACCTTGATGCGTGAGCCCGGTACGTTTTCGTCAGTCAGCATCTGTGCCTTGATCTTGGTGGTCAGCCACGAGTCATTGCTGCGGGCTAGTGCTGAGGAAGGTTGCAATACCTGAAGCTCGTTGTGCACGCGCTTGACGCGCTGGACGGAGCTTGCCGCCTGTTCGGCTGCTTCTTTGAGTTCGCTGCGCGGCGTCTGTCCGGCGAGCAACACCACGCCGTTATAGCTGGCAACGACAATATGCGACGCCTGGTCCAGGTCGGGGTGGGCTTTGGCTATGTTTACCGCGGCCTTGGTCTCGATCAGCGAGTCGTCGATCCTGCTGCCGATCGTGCGGGTTCCCCTGTCATCATTGATGGGGTCATCGCGCGTGGCGGTGAGTACTGAACTGCAGCCCGTGGCTGCCAGGCATAGCGCAAGCGTAAACGCGTGCAATCGAACCGGGTTCATTCTTCGCTCCCGAACAGTTGGTTATCGATCAGATCACAAAGGCAATGAATCGTCAGCAGATGCACCTCCTGGATGCGCGCGGTCACCTTTGCCGGTACGCGTATCTCGACATCCTCGGGGAGCAGCAGCGAAGCCATGCCGCCACCATCGCGACCGGTCAGTGCTACCACCAGCATTTCACGGTCATGAGCGGCCTGTATCGCCTGGATGACGTTGGCGGAGTTGCCGCTGGTGGATATCGCGAGAAGCACATCGCCAGGTTGACCCAGTGCACGAATCTGCTTGGAAAAGACCTCGTTGTAGCTGTAGTCGTTGGCAATCGAGGTGATTGTCGAGCTGTCGGTTGTCAGGGCTATTGCCGGCAGGCTGGGACGCTCGCGCTCGAATCGGTTGAGCAGCTCGGAGGAAAAATGCTGGGCATCGCCCGCAGAGCCACCGTTGCCGCAGGTCAGGATCTTGCCTTCGCTGAGCAGCGTATTGACCATTACTTGTCCGGCTTGCTCGATGCAGGGAGCAAGTGCCTCCATCGCGTGCTGCTTGGTTTCGATGCTGGCCTGGAAAAGTTGGCGTATACGGGTTTGCATGTCCATCGGTGTTTGACCTTCAAATGACGGGCTGGCCCGCGTGGGCCATGCCGTAAACGATCTTGGAGCTGCCGGTGCGGTTGCGAATGTCGGGCTCAGCCATCGAACGCGTTGCGGATCCAGTTAGGTGTATCTGCGGTGTCGGTCGCCTCGATGGCGACAACGTCAAAGCGGCACGGGTGTCGAAACCACCGGCCTTCTTTCTGCAGAAATAGCTGAGCAGCCTTGATCAGCTTCCGTTGTTTGCGTTGGTCGACGCTTTCAAGTGCGCCGCCCCAAGCGGCGTGGCGCCTATAGCGAACCTCGACGAATACTACTGTATCGCCATCTAGCATGACCAGATCAAGCTCGCCGCTACGGCAGGACCAGTTGCGATGCAGCAGGCGCAGGCCATGTCGCTCCAGATAACGTTGCGCATAGGTTTCCGCCAGTTGCCCGCTGTGCTGTTTGTCGGTGGTTGTCAATACAACGTTTCCCTGAGCGGCTGGACCTCGCCGTCATGGAACTCGGCCCATGGAAGACGACGCTCGATACGCTGTTCAGGAGTCAGGCTGAGAATTCCCGAAAGCCCCTCCAGCCGTGTTTCCGGCAAGGCCAGGAGTTGATTCAGGCGTGGTGCCAAAAGGTACGCATCGGCACCCATCGCATAGAGCCTGCCGAGGCTTCCGCGGGCCTGTGGCCACTTGCGTTCGATCTCCTGGCGAAGTGGTAGCTGGGGATCGAGAAGCCATGGCGTTTCGGTGAAGCGGATACCTTCCAGGTCAAGGTACTGGGTGCGGTTATCCGTTGCGGCATGCAGATGGGAGGTGGCGTAGACCGGGAGATCCCCGGCGTACTGGAATATTAATGTGGGCTTTACTTGCTGAGCCTGTTGCGGAGTCGCCGCGAGGAAGAGGAAATCGACGTCCTGGCGCCGCGTTGGCTTCGATTCGGGGCTGGGGCTGCTGCGTACCTGCAGCAGGTCGGCTATCTGACTGGCCAGCTCGATCGGTTCGGCGAGGGGTTCGGCAGCAACCACTGTTCCGCCCTGCTCCTGCCATTGTTGGCGAAAGGCTTCAAATACCCGATTGCCCCATTCCCCACGAGGCGTCAACGCTATTGCCCGGCGGTGCCCGTCGGCCCAGGCCCGGCGCGCTACTTCGCGTGCCTCGTCCTCCGCGGCAAGGCCGAACTGGAACAGTTGCGGTGGCACCTTCTGGTTTGCATCGCTGTAGTTCAGCGCAAGGGTGGTGATCGGAAGTTGCTCCCGATCGGCCAGTTGACGGACTAGATCCTTGTCCAGCGGGCCGATAACGAGTTCAACACCCGATGCGCTTGCTTGCCGGTAAAAGTCATCCAGGGAGGATAGGCGGGAGCTGTCGAACAACTCGATCTTCAGGTCTCGCTGTGCTTTTAGGTGAGCGGCGAGAAAGCCGTCACGCAGAGCGCGCGCTACGCTGGCCAGGGGGCCTTCCATTGGCAATAGAAGCGCTACGTGTGACAGCGGTTGGTCAGCCAATTCCCGCAACTTAACCAATGGATCCGGTAAGCGTCGTGCGGCTGGGTGGTTGGGGTTCTGTTGGATCCAGGCGTCGATCGCGCGTTGCTGCTGCCCGAGCGTGCCGGCCTGCTTTATGGTTGCTGCAAGGGTCAGCCAGCCGGAAAGATCCGTGTCTGCGGTCGGTTGTAGCTGGTCTGCCGGTAGCATGGAAACAAGTGACCAGATGGCCTCGTGGTTCTGCTTCGCCGACTCACCGCTCAACAGTGGTGCGATGAAGGTTCGTTCGCGTGCCGCGTCGAGGGGCTGGTTGTTTGCCTCAAACGCTTGCGCCCGCGCCAGCTGAGTGCGCAGTTGCTGGTCTACGGGAAGCTCTGCGAGGCGCTCGAATGCTGGATGCTGCAAAGCTTCGAGGGCGCGCTGCGGGTCTTTGTCGGCCAATGCCAGTTCGGCTTGCAGCGTCCGCGCAAACATCTGCTGTGCAGGCATCAGCTGGTCTATGGTGATCTGCTCAAGAATCTGTCGTGCCTGGGCTCGGTTGCCCTGCTGGATACTTTGGTCAGTTGCGGACAGCCGCAGCAATGCAGCCTCGGCTGGATCGCTGGCATCGGCTTCCTTCAGCAGTTGTTGCGTCGAGGCCTGCGGGGTGCGCGGTAGCTCGCCTAAGGTCGAGGACGGCGAGGTGGCACAGGCCGAAAGCACGGCGGCAATACATAAGAAGAGAAACGGGCGAAAGCGAACCATCATGTGATCATTCCTGGAAGCACTGGCGGGTGTCGACGGATTGTACCCAAGCCTCGTAGGGGCTGCGATGTTGTGACCGCTAAACGGGCTACAATGCGCGTTTTACCTGATTGAGGTACGCCCTGTGACTGCATCAGATGTCGTGAATTCCGCTACAGGCACGCTCTATGTTGTCGCTACGCCTATTGGAAATCTCGAGGACATCAGCGCGCGCGCGCTGCGGGTATTGGCGGAGGTCACGCTGATTGCGGCGGAAGATACTCGTCATTCGGCTCGACTGCTGCAGCACTTCGGTATTGCCACGCCATTGGCTGCGTGCCATGAGCATAACGAGCGCGATGAAGGGGGGCGCTTTATCGAGCGGCTTCTGGCTGGAGATGATGTGGCGCTCATCTCCGACGCCGGCACGCCACTGATATCTGACCCCGGTTATCACCTGGTCAGGCGGGCGCGCGCGGCAGGCATGCAGGTCGTTCCGCTACCCGGTGCCTGTGCACTTATCGCGGCGCTTTCGGCTGCTGGTTTGCCGTCCGATCGATTTATATTCGAAGGATTTTTGCCCGCAAAGCAGGCGGCACGTCGTACGCGGCTCGAGTATTTGAAGGAAGAGCCGCGCACCCTGATCTTTTATGAGGCGCCGCATCGCATTCTCGAATGCCTTCAGGACCTAGAGTTGGTGTTTGGCGCGGAACGGCCCGCTGTGCTGGGGCGTGAGCTGACCAAGACATTTGAGACTTTGAAGGGGCTGCCTTTGAAAGAGCTGCGTGCCTGGGTGGAGTCCGACAGCAATCAGCAGCGGGGCGAGTGCGTGCTCGTGGTTGGCGGCTGGCAGGCACCGCAGGGCGGAGATGCGGTCGATGCACATGTGCGCCGAGTGCTGCAGTTGCTATTGGCGGAATTGCCTGTGAAGCGCGCCGCGGCTGTTGCGGCGGAGATAACCGGCGTCAGGAAAAATCTGCTTTATCAGCTTGCGCTGGAAGACAAGAATCAAGGCCGTTAGATCGATTCTTGCCGAAGCTTATTGCGGCCCTGCTGCACGCTGCAGCTTGCAGGCTAATGCACGGCAAAGTACCCTGACGGCCGGAGAGTCGATCGGACAGTCGCTGTCTCTTTTTGTTCCGCAAGAAGGGAGGGAGGAAAGTCCGGGCTCCATAGGGCGAAGTGCCAGGTAACGCCTGGGAGGCGCGAGCCTACGGAAAGTGCCACAGAAAATAACCGCCTAAGCGCTTCGGTGCCGGTAAGGGTGAAAAGGTGCGGTAAGAGCGCACCGCACGGTTGGCAACAGTCCGTGGCTAGGTAAACCCCACTTGGAGCAAGACCAAATAGGGATCCATTGGCGTGGCCCGCGCTGGATCCGGGTAGGTTGCTAGAGGCAGTCAGTGATGGCTGTCGTAGAGGAATGACTGTTCTAGACAGAACCCGGCTTACAGATCGACTCTCCGACTTCTTCCGAAACACCTTCTCTTTTTAGTCCAAAATATTCTTGCTCTTAACAAAGTACTTTAACTTTGAAGTGCAGGTTTTTGGGCTGCCTGAGATTATTTTACCGATCTCTTCCCCTCGTTGCCGTTTATCCCCTCTTTGCTCGTTAAATCCCCGTCACATAACGGTTTTTCCCGCCAAGCGCACCTTGACGGTGGGGTCGCTGCATTTCTATAGTGCGCACGAGTGGTAAAAAGTGGAATGAAGTGGGTATTTATGGGTATGAATAACTAATTTCAGGGGAAGCGCAGCCGTGTTTCGCGGAGCAAACGCCATCAGTCTCGATGCCAAAGGGCGGCTAGCTATGCCCAGCCGGTATCGTGACGAGCTCGTTTCGCGCTGTGAGGGACAGTTGATCATCACAATCGACGCTGTTGATCGCTGCCTCTGTATCTACCCACTTCCTGAATGGGAACTGATCGAAGCCAAGCTCCGCGAATTGCCGTCACTGCGTGAAGAGAGCCGCCGGTTGCAGCGCCTGCTTATCGGCAACGCTGTAGATCTGGAAATGGATGGCAGCGGCCGCGTGTTGGTGCCGCCACGTTTGCGTGAGTACGCCGGGTTGGACAAGCGAGCCATGCTGGTCGGGCAGTTGAACAAGTTCAGCCTGTGGAACGAGGACGACTGGAACGCGCAAGCAGATGCGGACCTGGCGGCCATTAAACAACCCGGTGCCTTGCCGGAAGAACTGCGTGACCTAATCCTGTGAGCCAGACCAGCTATAACCACATAACCGTGTTGCTCGACGAGGCCGTTGCGGCGCTCGCTGTGCGCTCGGATGGCCGCTATCTGGATGGAACGTTCGGACGTGGGGGGCATAGCCGTCTTTTGCTGCGGCAGCTTGGGCCTGATGGCTATTTGCTAGGTTTCGACAAAGACCCGCTAGCAATCGCTACGGGGCAAGCACTGGCGGCCGAGGATGGCCGCTTTGTCGTTGTGCAGAGAAGTTTCGCCGAGCTCGGTGCCGAGGTTACGCAACGCGGCTGGACCGGCACCTTGAGTGGCGTGCTGCTGGATTTAGGCGTGTCTTCGCCACAGCTGGACGATCCGGAGCGCGGCTTTAGCTTTCTCAATGATGGCCCCTTGGATATGCGTATGGATCCCAGTCGCGGAATCAGCGCGGCCGAGTGGATCGCGACTGCCGCCGAAGACGACATCGCTCGGGTATTCAAGGAATACGGCGAGGAGCGCTTCGCCAAGCGCATGGCGCGTGCGGTGGTGCAGCGTCGAGCCGAACGGCCCTTCGAGCGGACAGCTGATCTCGCTCAGGTATTGACTGTCGCCAATCCGGCCTGGGAGAAAGGCAAGAACCCGGCGACGCGTGCATTTCAGGGCTTACGCATTTTCATCAACAACGAACTCGGCGATCTGGAAGCTGGGCTCGAGGCTGCCATCGAGGCGCTCGAGGTTGGCGGCCGGCTGGCAGTAATTAGCTTTCATTCGTTGGAAGACCGCATCGTCAAGCAGTTCATGCGGCGTCATGCCAAGGGCGAGGCGGACACCCTGCCGCGCGACCTTCCGATCATTCCTGAGAAATTCGTGCCGCGTCTGAAGCTCTTGGGTAAACCTCAATACGCCTCTGCTGAAGAGATCAAGGCCAACCCGCGCTCGCGCAGCGCCGTGATGCGCGTTGCGGAGAAGCTGCGATGAGCCAGCTTCGGCGATCGATGCCGCGCGGCAGCCTGTTGATGCTGGTGCTGTTCGTTGCTGTGTTGCTTTCGGCAATCGGTGTTGCCTACAGCGCGCATTGGAATCGCCAGTTGCTAAATGAGCTCTATGGCGCGCTCAGCGTGCGCGACAAGACGCAGGCTGAGTGGGGTCGCCTGATATTGGAGCAGAGCACATGGACCGCTCATAGCCGCATCGAGACGCTCGCCACCGAACAACTGGAAATGCAAATTCCGGCAGCGGCGGATGTCAGGTTGGTGGCGCCATGAAACTCCAGGGCGCGCTCTATCCTTGGCGTTTTCGTATCGTGCTAGCCCTGCTGGCCCTGATGGTCGGCGCCATTGCATGGCGTATCGTCGACCTGCAGGTGATCGATCAGGACTTCCTGAAAAACCAAGGTGATGCGCGCAGCGTGCGGCACATTCCCATACCGGCGCATCGCGGTCTGATCACCGATCGTCACGGCGAGCCGTTGGCGGTCAGCACTCCAGTGACAACGCTCTGGGCCAACCCGCAGGAGTTGCAGGCGGCGAAGGCACGTTGGCCCGAATTGGCGAATGCGCTGGGGCAGGAGCCGGGCGCTGTCCAGCAGCGCCTCGAAGGGCAGGCCGAGCGTGAATTCATCTACCTGGTGCGTGGACTGACCCCCGAGCAAGGGCAGCGCGTGCTGGACCTGGATATTCCGGGCGTCTACTCACAAGAAGAATTCCGCCGGTTCTACCCTGCGGGCGAAGTTGCTGCGCATGTAGTCGGCTTCACCGATATCGATGATCGTGGTCGGGAAGGCCTGGAGCTGGCATATGACGAGTGGCTTGCAGGCGTCCCCGGCAAACGCCAGGTGCTCAAGGATCGCCGTGGTCGGCTGATCAAGGACGTACAGGTGACCAAGAATGCCAAGGCCGGCAAAGCCCTGGCGCTCTCCATTGACCTGCGGTTGCAATATCTGGCGCACCGCGAGCTGCGCAACGCATTGTTGGAGTTCGGCGCCAAGGCCGGCAGCCTGGTGATGCTTGATGTAAAGACCGGGGAGGTGCTGGCCATGGTCAACCAGCCGACCTACAACCCGAACAATCGCCGCAACCTGCAGCCGGCTGCGATGCGTAACCGGGCATTGACAGACCTGTTCGAGCCGGGTTCGACAATGAAGCCTATCTCCATGAGCGCGGCGCTCCAAACGGGCCGCTGGAAGCCCAGTGATCTGGTCGAGGTCTGGCCAGGCTGGTTGCGCATCGGTCGCTACACCATTCGTGATGTCACCAGATCCGAAGGGCGCGAACTGGACCTGACCGGCATCCTCATCAATTCGTCCAACGTTGGCATGAGCAAGATCGCCTTCGATATCGGTGGCGCAGCCATTCATGACGTCATGAGCAAGGTCGGTTTCGGTCAGGCGACCGGCCTGGGCTTCCCCGGTGAGCGAGTCGGCAACCTTCCCAGTCATCGCGAATGGCGCCGGGCCGAGACCGCCACGCTTTCCTATGGGTACGGCCTGTCGCTGACCGCGGTGCAATTGGCTCATGCCTATGGCGCGCTGGCCAACAATGGTCGCCTTGTGCCCTTGTCGCTGACCCGCGTCGATCAGCAGCCAGAGGGCGTCGAAGTGGTTCCGCCAGAGGTTGCCAAGACGGTCCAAGGCATGCTGCAGGAGGTCATCGAGGCCCCGCGCGGCGTGTTCCGGGCCCAGGTGCCGGGTTATCACGTGGCGGGTAAGAGCGGTACTGCACGTAAGGCATCGTCAAGCAGCCGGGGCTACCAGGAAGATGCCTATCGCTCGATGTTTGCCGGTTTCGGGCCGATGAGCGATCCGCGCATTGCCATTGCGGTGGTGATCGACGAGCCCAGCAAGGGCGGTTACTACGGGGGCCTGGTGTCGGCTCCGGTATTCAGTCGCGTGATGTCCGGCGCGCTGCGCCTGATGAATGTTGCCCCCGACAATCTGCCCCCAGTGGAAGAAGTCCAGACGGCCGAGACGGCCAAGCCGAAGGGAGGGCGGATCTGATGCCGATGCCGTTGAATCAACTGCTACCGCAGGCCGGCAGCGCCACTTTGATCCGTGAGCTGACGCTGGACAGCCGCAAGGTGCGTCCGGGTGACCTGTTCCTCGCTGTGCCTGGCTTGCAGCAGGACGGTCGCTTGCACATCGCGGATGCGATTTCCCGCGGCGCGGCCGCGGTCGCTTACGAAGTTGACGGCGCGGCCGAAATGACGGCAGTAAGCGCTGTGCTGGTGCCGGTCCGCGACCTGGCGGAGCAGTTGTCAGCGATCGCTGGACGTTTCTATGGCGAGCCAAGTCGCAGCCTCCACCTCGCTGGGGTTACCGGAACCAACGGCAAAACCAGCGTGACCTATTTGATCGCCCAAGCGCTGGATCGTCTGGGCGAACGTTGCGGGATCATCGGTACCCTCGGCACTGGTTTTCATGGTGAGCTAGTGCTCGGCCAGCACACCACCCCGGATGCGATCGGTGTGCAGGCCAATCTTGCGAACCTGCGCAAACAGGGCGCACGCGCCGTGGCTATGGAGGTGTCATCCCACGGTCTGGATCAGGGCCGGGTTGCAGCGCTGGCGTTCGATGTTGCCGTATTCACAAACCTGTCTCGCGACCATCTGGATTATCACGGATCGATGGAGGCCTACGGTGAGGCCAAGGCGCGACTGTTCACGGTGCCCGGGCTCAGCTGCCGTGTGATAAATCTCGATGATGCGTTCGGGCGCGTCCTTGCTGCTGAAAAAGGCGAATCACGGCTGATCACTTACAGCCTGGACGATGCCTCCGCTTATCTTTACTGCACGCAGGCGCGGCTGGACGACGATGGGATTCATGCTCGCCTTATCACACCGCAAGGAGAGCGTTCGCTGCGCAGCCCGCTGCTGGGCCGTTTTAATGTCAGCAATGTCCTTGCTGCGATAGGTGCGCTGCTGGGAATGAACTATCCGCTGGACGAAATTCTCTCCGTATTGCCGGAGATCGAGGGTCCTGTCGGTCGCATGCAGCGTCTGGGCGGCGGCGATCGCCCATTGGTGGTGGTTGATTACGCACATACGCCCGATGCCTTGGAGAAGGTTCTTGGGGCACTGCGACCTCATACCCGCGGCAAGCTGCTGTGCCTGTTCGGCTGCGGCGGCGAGCGTGATCGTGGCAAGCGTCCGCTGATGGCTGAAGTCGCCGAGCGGTTGGCTGATCGAGTCGTGGTGACCGATGACAATCCACGCAATGAGGATCCCATACAGATTCTCGACGAGATCCGTGCCGGCTTCAGCACACCGGAAAACGCGACCTTTGCGCCGGGGCGCGCCGCAGCCATAGCGAGCTGCATCGCGGCTAGCCATGTCGACGACGTGGTGTTGCTGGCCGGCAAAGGCCATGAGGATTACCAGGAAATCAAGGGAGAGCGCTTGCCGTTCTCCGATCTCGACCAGGCCGCGATCGCCCTGGCTGCGTGGAGGGGCTCCGATGCTTGAAGCCATGCGTTTGACGGATCTTGTCGCCTCACTACCCGCTGAGTTGGTGGGTGCTGATGTGTCATTCAGCTCGGTTAGCACCGATAGTCGTGCGATCGCGCCGGGGCAGTTATTTGTCGCCCTGACCGGCCCTCGTTTCGATGGTCATGCATACCTGGCCGAGGTCGCGTCAAAAGGCGCCGCCGCCGCTTTGGTCGAACGGCGTGTGGAAAATGTTTCGTTGCCCCAACTGGTGGTTGCGGATAGCCGCATCGCTTTGGGCCAGTTGGGTGCGATGAATCGCGCTGCCTTTGCCGGGCCTGTAGCGGCAATTACCGGTTCCAGCGGCAAGACCAGCGTCAAGGAGCTGCTCGCCAGCATCCTACGCGCCGCCTACGGTGCCGACGCGGTGCTCGCCACTCGCGGCAATCTCAATAACGATCTTGGCGCTCCGTTGACTCTGCTCGAGTTGGCACCACAACACAGCGCAGCGGTGATCGAGTTGGGCGCATCGCGTCCCGGAGAGATCGCATATACGGTCAGCCTGACGCAACCAGATGTCAGCTTGATTACCAATGCCGGTACCGCCCATGTCGGCGAGTTCGGCGGGCCCGAGAAAATCGTCGAGGCCAAGGGCGAGATACTCGACGGACTCGGCGCCGATGGCATCGCGGTGCTCAATCGCGACGACAAGGCCTATTCGATTTGGGAGCGACGGGCAGCCGGTAAACGCGTGCTAAGCTTCGCGACGAAGAGTCCCCTGGCTGATTTCCATCCCGCTTCGATTGCCTACGATCCGCGCGGTTGCCCGAATTTCGTACTAAACGGGCCCTCCGGATCCATGCGTGTGCAGCTTAATCTGCTCGGCCGCCACAGCGTGGCCAATGCACTCGCCGCAGCGGCCGCGGCGCATGCGCTGGGTGTCGCGCCGGAACACATCGTCGCCGGCCTGGAGAGTTTGCAGCCGGTCAAGGGCCGAGGTGTTGCGCAGATGCTAGGCAATGGCGTGCGCCTTATCGACGATACCTACAACGCCAATCCGGCATCGATCTGCGCGGCCATCGACGTGCTGACCGGCTTTGCCGGGCGCACCGTGTTGGCGCTAGGCGACATGGGCGAACTGGGCGATTGGGCCGAGCAGGGGCACCGCGAAGTCGGCAGCTATGCGATCGGCAAAGTCGATACGTTATTTGCCGTCGGTCCGCTGATGAAGCATGCCGTCGATGCCTTCGGTGCTGGTGGTCGTCATTTTGCCGATCAGCAAAGCCTGATCGCGGCCCTGCGCCTGGAGCAGGGCAACGCCACCACTATTTTGATCAAGGGATCACGGAGCGCCGCGATGGACAAGGTCGTCGCTGCGCTTTCCGCATCCAGCACGGAGAAACGTTGATGCTGCTGCTACTCGCCGAGTATCTGCAACAATTCCACACGGGCTTCGCGGTCTTTCAGTATCTGTCCCTGCGTGGAATTCTCGGCGTACTCACCGCGCTGGTGCTCTCCCTATGGATGGGGCCCTGGTTGATCCGCACCTTGCAGTTGCGCCAGATCGGTCAGGCTGTACGTACTGACGGTCCGCAGTCGCACCTGTCAAAATCCGGCACGCCGACCATGGGCGGGGCATTGATCCTCAGTGCCATCGGTATCAGCACGCTGCTTTGGGCTGACTTGGCCAACCGCTACGTCTGGGTGGTCTTGGCCGTCACGTTGCTGTTCGGCGCGATTGGCTGGGTCGATGACTATCGCAAGGTCATTGAAAAGAATTCCCGCGGCTTGCCAAGTCGCTGGAAGTACCTCTGGCAGTCCGTGTTCGGTCTCGGTGCTGCGATCTTCCTTTATATGACTGCGCAAACGCCGGTAGAGACGACACTGATTCTGCCGCTGCTGAAGAACATCGAAATACCGCTGGGTATTGGCTTCGTAGTCCTGACTTACTTCGTCATCGTCGGTTCGAGCAATGCGGTGAATCTCACCGACGGGCTCGATGGCTTGGCGATCATGCCGACCGTGATGGTCGGTGGCGGGTTGGGCATCTTCTGCTATCTGTCGGGTAACGTGAATTTCGCCGAGTATCTGTTAATTCCCTACGTACCGGGTGCCGGCGAGTTGATCGTGTTCTGCGGCGCGCTGATCGGCGCTGGGTTGGGCTTTCTATGGTTCAACACCTACCCGGCCCAAGTCTTCATGGGTGACGTCGGTGCGCTGGCGCTCGGCGCCGCGTTGGGGACTATCGCAGTGATCGTCCGCCAGGAAATCGTGCTGTTCATCATGGGCGGCGTGTTCGTGATGGAAACCCTGTCGGTAGTAATTCAGGTCGCCTCGTTCAAATTGACCGGCAAGCGGGTTTTCCGCATGGCACCGATTCATCACCACTTCGAACTCAAGGGCTGGCCCGAGCCCCGTGTGATCGTGCGCTTCTGGATCATCACGGTGATTCTGGTTCTGGTCGGTCTCGCCACCCTGAAACTGAGGTAATAAAGAGTGCTCATCGCTTCCGATCAGTTCCGCATCGTCGTCGGTCTCGGCAAGAGCGGTATGTCCCTGGTTCGTCATCTGGCGAGCCATGGCGTACCGTTTGCCGTGGCTGATACGCGCGCGAACCCGCCGGAACTTGCCGCTCTTCAAGCGCAATATCCGGGCATCGAAGTGCGTTGTGGCGAGCTTGATCCCGAGTTTCTTTGCCGCGCCAGCGAATTGCTGATCAGTCCAGGGCTGCCGCTCAGTACGCCGGCGCTGCAGGTTGCCGCGTCCCGAGGCGTGAAAATCTCAGGCGACATCGAGCTGTTCGCCCGCGAAGCCAAGGCGCCAATCATCGCGATCACCGGTTCCAATGCGAAAAGCACCGTGACCACGCTAGTCGGCGAGATGGCCGTCGCAGCCGGTCGCAAGGTGGCGGTGGGTGGAAATCTAGGCACCCCGGCACTGGATCTGCTTAGCGATGACATCGAACTCTATGTACTCGAACTGTCGAGCTTCCAGCTCGAAACTACCAACCAATTGAATGCCGAAGTCGCGACCTGCCTGAACGTCAGCGAGGACCACATGGATCGCTACGACGGGCTGCCTGCCTACCATCAGGCCAAACACCGGATCTTCCGCGGTGCGCACCAAGTCGTGATCAATCGCGACGATCGCCTTAGCCGTCCGCTAGTTGGCGATGACGTCCCGATCTGGTCGTTCGGCCTCGGCAAACCCGATTTCAAGGGCTTCGGACTGTTCGAGGAAAATGCTCAGAAGTACCTGGCCTTCCAATTCGACGCCCTGATGCCAGCGGACCAGTTGAAGATCCGCGGCGCGCACAATCAGTCCAATGCATTGGCTGCCTTGGCCCTCGGGCATGCGGTAGGGCTGCCGTTCGAACCGATGCTGGCGACCCTGCGCAGCTTCGCCGGGCTCGCGCACCGCTGTCAGTGGGTCGGCGAGCGCAAGGGCGTTGCTTACTATGACGATTCCAAGGCCACCAATGTCGGCGCCGCGCTTGCAGCGATCGATGGGCTGGGCAGCGACATCGCCGGCAAACTGGTGCTGATCGCTGGTGGTGACGGCAAGGGCGCGGATTTCTCCGCTCTGCACAACCCTGTCGCACGAAATTGCCGCGAAGTCATCTTGCTTGGGCGTGATGCCGAACTTCTGGCTGTTGCCCTCAAAAGCGCGGCGCCGATTCATCGTGTTCAGACGCTTCAGGAAGCCGTGCAATTGGCGGCCAGAAATGCGCAAGCAGGCGATGCGGTGCTGCTTTCACCGGCCTGTGCCAGCCTCGATATGTTTGTCAATTTCGAAGATCGCGGACGTCAGTTCGCCACTGCGGTGGGGGCGCTCAACTGATGCTCGCCTTCCTGCGCACTGCACCTTCGCCCCTGTTCGGCCGCCGCGGTCTGGACCTCGACTTCCCGATGCTCGCTGGCTGTTTGGCGCTGCTGGGGCTGGGCCTGGTGATGATCACCTCGGCGTCTTCCGAAGTCGCTGCGGTGAATGCCGGTAACTCCATGTATCACATGGTCCGCCATCTTGTTTACATACTGCTTGGCCTTGGCGCTGCTGCTGTTGTGTTGATGGTTCCCCTGTCGGCTTGGCAACGGCTGGACTGGATGCTACTGCTGGGCGCGTTCGCCTTGCTGATTCTCGTGCTGATTCCCGGCATCGGTCGTGAGGTCAACGGCTCCATGCGCTGGATCGGCTTCGGCGCGTTCAACGTGCAGCCTTCGGAGATAGCCAAGCTATTTGTCGTGGTCTACCTCGCGGGCTATCTGGTGCGCCGCCAGGAAGAGGTACGTGAAAGTTTCTGGGGCTTCCTCAAGCCGTTTCTCGTGCTGCTGCCAATGGCGATGCTGCTTCTGCTTGAACCCGACTTTGGCGCAACCGTCGTTATGATGGGCGCGGCGGTGGCGATGCTGTTTCTCGGCGGCGTCGGCTTGATCCGATTCAGCCTGCTGGTGCTGTTAGCCGTCGGTGCTGTGTTCGTTCTGGTACAGACACAGGAATATCGCCTGCAGCGCTTGATCACTTTCACCGATCCCTGGGCTGACCAGTACGGTGCCGGCTATCAATTGACCCAGGCGCTGATCGCGTTCGGTCGCGGTGAATGGCTGGGGGTCGGGCTAGGAAACAGCGTGCAGAAGCAATTCTATCTGCCTGAAGCGCACACCGACTTCGTGTTTTCGGTTCTGGCTGAGGAGCTGGGCATGGTTGGCGCTTTGCTGACCATCTTGCTGTTTGCGTTCGTTGGCGTGCGCGCCCTGTACATCGGTCTAGCTGCGGAACGGGCGCGGCAGTTCTTCGCGGCTTATATCGCCTGGGGTGTCGCATTCCTCTGGCTCGGGCAGTTCCTAATCAACGTCGGTGTGAACGTCGGTTTATTGCCAACGAAAGGCCTGACTCTGCCATTCCTCAGCTATGGCGGCAGCTCGCTGGTGGTGACCTGCGCCAGCATGGCGTTGTTGCTGCGCATCGAGTGGGAAAGCCGCACCGTATTGGGCAGCGAAGATGCTGAGTTCAGCGAAGACGATTTCGCCGAAGTGCCTGCGGCCAGGAACAAGGGGGTCGCAGATGGGCGCTAACGTGCTGATCATGGCCGGCGGAACCGGCGGGCATGTATTCCCGGCGCTGGCCTGCGCCCAGGAATTTCAGAACCGTGGCTACAGCGTGCACTGGCTGGGTACGCCTCGCGGCATCGAGAGCGAAGTGGTTCCAGCGGCTGGCTTGCCGCTGCACTTGATTCATGTCAGCGGGCTGCGCGGCAAGGGCGTGGCTTCTTTACTCAAGGCGCCGTTACAGCTACTGCGTTCGTTGTGGCAGGCCCGTCGCATCATGCGCGAGCTTAAGCCCGTTTGCGTATTGGGTCTCGGTGGCTACGTAACTGGTCCCGGAGGATTGGCGGCGAAGCTTGCCGGGATACCGCTGATCATTCACGAGCAGAACGCCGTGGCCGGTACCGCAAACCGTAGCCTGGTGCCATTTGCACAGCGCGTTTGCGAAGCCTTTCCTAATACATTCAACAACAGCGACAAACGGCGTACGACCGGTAATCCGGTGCGCCACGAACTGTTCGTCGAAACACCAAGGCAGACCCTGCTCAACCGCAGGCCACGCCTGCTGGTGTTGGGTGGCAGCCTGGGTGCCGAGCCCTTGAACAAGCTGCTGCCGGAGGCGCTCGGTCAGCTGGCTCAGGAGCTGCGTCCCGAGGTTTTTCATCAGGCTGGCAAGCAGCACGCCGGCATTACTCAGGAGCGGTATACCGCTGCCGGAGTCGAGGCCGAAGTAGCCCCCTTCATTAAAGACATGGCCCGCGCTTATGCCTGGGCCGATCTGGTGGTCTGCCGCGCTGGCGCCCTGACTGTCTGCGAGTTGGCGGCGGCCGGGTTGCCTTCATTTCTGGTGCCGTTACCGCACGCGATCGACGATCACCAGACCCGCAATGCTGAATATCTGGCGAAGGAGGGCGCAGCCGTTCTTCTCCCCCAAGCAAAAACCGATGCTGCCGCGCTGGCCGCGCAGCTGACCGAGGTAATGATGCAGCCGGAAAAACTCAAGGCCATGGGAGCTACGGCGCGCCGTCTGGCTCGGCCGGACGCCACCCGCACCGTCGTCGATATCTGCCTGGAGGTGGCGCATGGCTAAATCCCCCGCAGCGGTAAAAGCCGAGGTGCGTCGCATGCGCCGTATCCGCCGAATTCATTTCGTCGGCGTTGGCGGTGTCGGCATGTGCGGCATAGCCGAGGTGTTGCTCAACCTAGGGTACGACGTCTCCGGTTCGGATCTGAAGACTTCCGCAAGCACCGAGCGTCTGCAGAATTTCGGCGCGCAGATTTTTATTGGACACCAGGCCGGCAACGTGGCCGGGGCGGACGTGCTGGTGGTATCGAGCGCTGTCAACGCTGCCAATCCCGAGGTCGCATTCGCGCTTGAGCAGCGGATTCCTGTCGTACCGCGCGCCGAGATGCTTGCCGAGCTGATGCGCTACCGCCACGGGATCGCCGTTGCCGGCACTCACGGCAAAACCACCACGACGAGTTTGCTGGCCTCAGTGTTTGCCGCGGGCGGGCTTGACCCGACGTTCGTCATTGGCGGCCGTCTAACTGCGGCGGGAACCAATGCACAGTTGGGCACCAGCCGCTACCTGATTGCCGAAGCCGATGAGAGCGATGCCAGCTTCCTGCATTTGCAGCCGATGGTTGCGGTGGTGACGAATATCGACGCCGACCATATGAGCACCTATGGCGGCGACTTTGGCAGGCTGAAGAAAACTTTCGTCGAGTTCCTACACAACCTGCCGTTCTACGGGCTCGCGGTGCTTTGCGTCGACGATCCGGTAGTGCGCGAGATCATTCCCCAGGTCGGCCGCCCGATTACCACTTACGGCTTCAGCGAAGATGCCGACGTGCGCGCTATCAACATTCGTCAGGAAGGCATGCGTACCTTCTTTACCGTGCTGCGCGATGGATTCGATGCGCTCGATGTGTCGGTCAAGATGCCAGGCAATCACAATGTCCTCAATGCGCTGGCGACAATCGCCATCGCCACAGACGAGGGCATCGATGACGACGCGATTGTCCAGGGACTGGCGGAGTTTGGCGGTGTCGGCCGGCGCTTTCAGGTCTATGGCGAGCTGCCGGTAGACGGCGGCAGCGTGATGCTGGTCGACGATTACGGCCATCACCCGCGCGAAGTCGCAGCGGTGATCCAGGCTGTTCGCGGCGGCTGGCCCGAACGTCGTCTGGTGATGGTCTATCAGCCCCATCGTTTCAGTCGTACCCGCGATCTGTACGACGACTTCGTTCAGGTGCTGACCGACGCCAATGTGCTGTTGCTGATGGAAGTCTATCCGGCCGGCGAGGAACCCATTCCCGGAGCTGATAGCCGCCACCTGTGCCATAGCATCCGCCAGCGCGGCCAGCTCGATCCGATCTACATCGAGCGCGGAGTTGAACTGGCGCCCCTGGTCAAGCCGCTGCTGCGTGCGGGCGACATTCTGCTTTGCCAGGGCGCCGGCGATATCGGCGGATTGGCTCCCCAACTGATCAACAGTCCCCAGTTTGCTGGCGATGCAATCGCCGCGAGGAAGAGCGAATGACTGCCCTGCAATCGACTCGTGATCCCCAGGCGTTCGGCCGGGTTGCCGTGCTGTTCGGCGGCAAGAGTGCCGAGCGCGAAGTGTCCCTGAAATCCGGCGCTGCGGTGCTGTCGGCGCTACAGGCCGCGGGAGTTGATGCCTTCGGCATCGATGTTGGCGATAATCTGCTGACGCGTCTGAGCACCGAGCGCATCGATCGCGCCTTTATCGTGCTGCATGGGCGTGGCGGCGAAGATGGCAGCATGCAGGGCCTGCTCGAATGCGCGGGGATCCCCTACACCGGCAGCGGCATCCTTGCTTCTGCACTGGCCATGGACAAGCTGCGCACCAAGCAGGTATGGCAGAGCCTCGGCCTGCCAACACCGCGTCATGCTGTGTTGGCCAGCGAGGCTGACTGTCAGGCAGCCGCCAACGATCTCGGCTTCCCACTGATCGTTAAACCGGCCCATGAAGGGTCGAGCATAGGCATGGCGAAAGTCGGCGGCATCGCAGAGCTGATCGCCGCCTGGCGTGCTGCCAGTGCCTACGATTCTCAAGTGCTGGTCGAACAGTGGGTTCAGGGACCTGAGTTCACCATCGCTACGCTACGCGGTTCGGTATTGCCGCCGATCGGGTTGGGCACGCCGCACAGCTTCTACGACTACGACGCCAAGTATGTCGCCAACGATACCCAATACCGCATTCCCTGCGGTCTGGATGCCGCTAAGGAGCAGGAACTCAAGGATCTGTCCGCCCGTGCCTGCGACGCCGTGGGTATCCAGGGTTGGGCGCGTGTCGATGTCATGCAGGACGGTGCCGGTGCTTTCTGGCTGTTGGAGGTGAACACCGTTCCGGGGATGACCGATCACAGTCTGGTACCGATGGCTGCACGTGCTGCAGGGCTGGATTTCCAGCAATTGGTGCTGGCCATCCTCGATGCCAGCCTGGCGGTAGGGAACTGACCATGATCACCACGCTGCGTCACTCACAACCCGCCACTGGTCGCGCCTCGCGCAAGCCGGCACAGCGCGGTGCGAGTCGCCTGGTGCAACGTGAGCCGCTTTCGGCGCGTCTGCCGCGCCCAAGCCTGAGTTCGCTTAAGCGTGTCCTCTGGCCGGTGCTGTTGGTGGCGCTGGTGGTCGGGCTTTACGAGCTGGGCGAGCGGCTAGCGCCTTATGCCGATAGGCCAATCGCCAAGGTCAGCGTTCGTGGCGAGCTGACCTATGTCGATCAGCAGGTCGTACAGGCGCGTATGGCGCCGTTCGTCGAGGCCAGTTTTTTCAAGGTTGATCTTGATGCCTTGCGTCACGACCTTGAACAGATGCCATGGATAGCGCATGTCGAGGCACGTCGGATCTGGCCGGACCAGGTCATGGTTCGCCTCGATGAACAGCTGCCTATCGCCCGCTGGGGCGACGAGGCGCTGCTGAACAACAACGGTCAGGCCTTTGCGCCGAATGACCTGACTCAGTATGAACACTTGCCGCAATTGTATGGTCCGAAGCGGGCCCAGCAGCGGGTGATGCAGCAGTACCAAGTGCTCAACCAGATGTTGCGGCCGCTCGGCTTTTCCATCGCTCGCCTAGAGCTGCGTGCAAGGGGCAGCTGGTTCGTGACGACCAAACAGGGCGTCGAGCTGCTGCTGGGCAGGGACCAGATAATCGAAAAAATGCGTCGCTTCACTGCCATCTACCAGCAAGCGCTGGCGCAGGAGAGCGAGAAAATTGCGCGGATCGACCTCCGCTACGCCAACGGCCTGGCCGTGGCCTGGCGCGAGCCGAGTCCGACCACGACGGAAGAACCCGTCGTTGCGAAGAATTGAGGAATGAAACACATGTCTAGCGTGCAAAGCGGCAAGATGATCGTCGGTCTCGATATCGGCACCTCTAAGGTGGTGGCGCTGGTGGGCGAAGTGACGCCGGACGGCGAGCTCGAGATCGTCGGAATCGGCACACATCCGTCGCGTGGGTTGAAGAAAGGCGTGGTGGTCAATATCGAGTCCACCGTTCAGTCGATTCAGCGAGCCGTCGAAGAAGCGCAGCTGATGGCCGGCTGCCGCATCCACTCTGCCTTCGTCGGTCTGGCCGGTAATCACATCCGCAGCCTCAACTCCCACGGCATCGTCGCCATTCGTGACCGCGAAGTCAGCAATGCCGATCTCGAACGTGTGCTAGATGCCGCCCAGGCCGTGGCGATCCCGGCTGATCAGCGCGTGCTGCATACCTTGCCCCAGGATTACGTAATCGATAATCAGGAAGGCGTC
Source organism: Stutzerimonas sp. VN223-3 (assembly GCF_045999685.1). Classification (NCBI taxonomy): domain Bacteria; kingdom Pseudomonadati; phylum Pseudomonadota; class Gammaproteobacteria; order Pseudomonadales; family Pseudomonadaceae; genus Stutzerimonas; species Stutzerimonas sp. VN223-3. The sequence continues at coordinate 1,498,044 of NZ_RBEC01000002.1, forward strand.
CGCGAGCCGCTGGGCATGTCCGGCGTGCGTCTGGAAGCCAAGGTTCATGTGGTCACCTGCGCAGTGAACGCGGCACAGAACATCGAAAAGTGCGTGCGTCGCTGTGGCCTGGAAGTCGATGACATCATTCTCGAGCAGCTCGCTTCGGCCCATGCAGTGCTGACCGATGACGAAAAGGAATTGGGTGTCTGCCTGGTGGATGTCGGCGGTGGTACCACTGACATCTGCATCTTCACCGAAGGCGCGATCCGCCATACCGCGGTCATTCCGATCGCTGGTGACCAGGTCACCAACGACATCGCTATGGCGCTTCGCACCCCGACCCAATATGCCGAAGAGATCAAGATTCGCTACGCCTGCGCACTGGCCAAACTGGCTGGCCCAGGAGAAACCATCAAGGTACCGAGCGTCGGAGACCGTCCGCCGCGGGAACTCTCACGGCAGGCTCTGGCCGAAGTCGTGGAGCCTCGTTATGACGAGCTCTTTACGCTGATTCAGGCCGAACTGCGTCGCAGCGGCTATGAGGATCTGGTTCCGGCAGGGATCGTCCTCACAGGCGGTACAGCGAAGATGGAAGGAGCCATCGAGCTGGCTGAAGAAATCTTTCACATGCCGGTGCGCCTGGGCGTACCGCACAGCATCAACGGACTCACGGATGTCGTCCGTAATCCAATCTATTCAACGGGTGTGGGCCTGTTGCTGTACGGCATGCGCAAGCAGACCGACGGTATCTCCATGTCCGGTCTCGGCAGTGTCGCCGAAGAACCCAAAACATCTGTCGTGGACCGGCTCAAAAGCTGGATCCAGGGCAATTTCTGAGCAGTGCGGCTGTACCTAAAACTAGAAAGCTGGAAGGAGAGAGGGAAATGTTCGAACTCGTAGATCATACCCCGCAGAGTGCAGTGATCAAGGTCATTGGCGTAGGCGGCGGCGGCGGTAATGCCGTCAATCACATGGTGCGCAACAGCGTTGAAGGCGTGGAATTCATCTGCGCCAACACCGATGCCCAGGCGTTGAAGAAAATCGAAGCGCGGACCGTATTGCAACTGGGTTCCGCCATCACCAAGGGCCTGGGCGCCGGGACCAATCCCGACATCGGCCGTCAGGCCGCGATGGACGACCGCGAGCGCATCGCTGAAGTGCTGCAAGGGGCCGACATGGTATTCATTACCACCGGCATGGGCGGTGGTACCGGTACTGGCGCCGCCCCGGTCATCGCTTCGGTCGCCAAGGAAATGGGTATCCTGACCGTCGCCGTGGTGACGCGTCCGTTTCCGTTCGAAGGTCGCCGCCGTATGCAGGTTGCAGACGAAGGCATTCGTCAGCTGTCCGAGTGCGTTGACTCGCTAATCACCATCCCCAACGAAAAACTGCTGACCATCCTCGGTAAGGATGCCAGCCTGCTGGCCGCCTTCGCCAAGGCCGATGACGTGCTCACCGGCGCGGTGCGCGGCATTTCCGACATCATGCAGCGTCCCGGCCTGATGAACGTCGACTTTGCCGACGTGAAAACTGTCATGGGCGAAATGGGCATGGCCATGATGGGTACCGGTTGTGCTACTGGCCCGAACCGCGCACGCGAAGCCACCGAAGCGGCCATCCGCAACCCGCTACTCGAGGACGTAAATCTGCAGGGCGCTCGTGGGATCCTGGTTAATATCACCGCTGGTCTGGATCTTTCGCTCGGCGAGTATGCAGCTGTCGGCGAGATCATCGAAGCCTTCGCGTCCGATGAGGCGACTGTCAAGGTCGGCGCCGTCATTGATCCGGACATGCTCGATGAGCTGCACGTTACCGTTGTTGCCACTGGTCTCGGTCCTCGTAATGAGAAGCCGGTCAAGGTTGTGGACAATACACTGCAGACCGCTGCTGTCGCGCCTCAGGCCGCGCCGGCTCCACGGCAGGATCAGGCAGCGGTGAATTACCGTGACCTGGAGCGTCCGACCGTCATGCGCAACCAGGCCCACGCGGCCGCTACGGCAGCAAAGATGCATCCTCAGGAGGATCTGGACTATCTCGATATTCCTGCATTCTTGCGTCGTCAGGCTGATTGATTGCATGTATCAGGACTATTGGGGTGATTGGTATTCAGCAAAGTGGGCTTCTGCTATGATCGCCACCTTTGTTGGAAACCATTCGCAACAGCGCAATAGCGAAACCAAGCCATGATCAGACAACGCACCTTAAAGAACATCATTCGCGCCACCGGCGTCGGCCTGCATTCGGGAGAGAAGGTGTATCTCACCCTGAAGCCGGCCCCAGTGGACACCGGGATAGTGTTCTGTCGCACCGATCTCAATCCACCCGTGCAGATTGCCGCGCGGGCTGAGAACGTTGGCGAAACCACCATGTCGACGACGCTGATCAGCGGTGACGTCAAGGTCGATACGGTGGAGCATTTGCTTTCGGCAATGGCTGGACTTGGAATCGACAATGCCTGTGTCGAGCTTTCCGCCTCGGAAGTGCCGATCATGGATGGCAGCGCTGGACCCTTCGTATTCCTGATTCAATCGGCCGGCCTGCAGGAGCAGGACGCCCCCAAGAAGTTCATCCGTATCATCCGTGAGGTCACAGTGGAGGATGGCGACAAGCGCGCCACATTCCTGCCATTCGAAGGCTTCAAGGTGAGTTTCGAGATCGATTTCGACCACCCGGTTTTCCGTGGTCGCACCCAGACCGCCAGCGTGGATTTCTCCAGCACTTCCTTCGTCAAGGAAGTCAGCCGTGCACGAACCTTCGGTTTCATGCGCGACATCGAATTCCTCCGCTCGCACAACCTGGCCCTGGGCGGGAGTGTCGACAATGCGATCGTGGTCGATGAAGACCATGTGCTCAACGAAGACGGCCTGCGTTACGAGGACGAATTCGTGAAGCACAAGATTCTCGATGCAATTGGTGATCTGTACTTGCTGGGCACCAGCCTGATCGGCGAATTCCGCGGCTTTAAATCCGGACATGCATTGAACAACCGTTTACTGCGCACCTTGATGGAACAGAAGGATGCGTGGGAAATGGTGACCTTCGATGATTCCCAGACCGCACCGATCTCCTACATGCGCCCGGCAGCTGCCGGCTGAGTAGTACTCTCTTTCCTTTTTGAGGCCACCTTCGGGTGGCTTTTTTTTTAGCTTCAAGTTTCCAAGAAGCGGCATCAACGCCCTAATCTACGAACCACACGCTGACCCCGCTATCCTTTGCCACCGGCTGGCACCTGAGCGTCCGGACCGGTCCAATGTTCTTCAGCTAGTAGCTTCAATTCATGCCGTCGAGCAGGCTGGCCATGTCGTCGGCGTGTTCCTCTTCTTGCGCGAGGATATCTTCGAAGATGCGCCTTGTGGTGGGGTCTTTGTCGCCAATGTACTGGACGATTTCTCGGTAACTATCGATGGCGATGCGTTCGGCGACGAGGTTTTCGAAGACCATATCGCGCAGTCCATTGCCTTCGGCATATTGCGCGTGTGCCCGCTCGCTCAGGCTGTCCGGGTTGAAGTCCGGCGCGCCACCGAGCTGTACGATACGTTCGGCCAGTCGGTCGGCATGCTCCTGCTCCTCATTGGCGTGCTCGAGAAACTCATCGGCGGCAACGCTGGATTTCAGTCCTGTCGCCATGTAGTAGTGGCGCTTGTAGCGCAGGTAGCAGACCAGTTCGGTCGCCAATGCCTCGTTGAGCAAGTTGATCACGGTGTCGCGATCCGCCGAATAGCTTTCGGTCACCGCACCGTTTTCGACATGCTGTCGAGCGCGCTCGCGCAGGGTCTGTTTGTCGCTCAATTGTACGTAGCTCATCATGGTCTCCTGAATGCTGGGCTGTGGCTTATTGTTCAGCCACGCTCTGACCACTGCGCCTATTGGCGTCTCTCTGGGCCGTTAGCTGTGATAGATGGACAGACGAAAAGTTTAGCCAGGGGCTTCGTCCGCTGGCCGATCAGGTTTGCCCGGCTCCTCAATGGGGACCGGTTCGCCGGGTTCTTTCCGCTCTGGCACCGGAATGGGGCTTGGCGTGCCGTCATCTCGAGGGTCGGGTTCATGCATGGTTGTGTTCCTTCAGCTGAGCGCCTTGATGAGGTCGTCTTTGCGCATCTTCGAGCGTCCATGAACGTCACGCTCACGGGCTTTCTGCATCAACTCATCTCGGGTGAGGTCGGTGAGTGACGTGCTGCCCGAGCGGTTGCTGCGCGCCGAGCCTTTATTTGGCGAGTCGCCGTCACGAGTCTTTGCCGCTCGGTGCGCCGAATCCTTGCGGTCCGCTCGCTTGGCCGTCTCGCTTTTCTTTTGCCCTGAACCGCCCTTGCGCTCGCCGCCACCGGATTGCTTGTTGACCGTGGCCCAGGCGCGCGCTTCGGCTTCCTTCTCCGGTACACCGCGATCTTCATAGCTGTCTTCGATGTGCTCGGCTTTACGCTGCTGTTTATCCGTGTACTTGGATTTTTCGCCTCTGGGCATGACCTCTCTCCTCGTGCAGGTATGGGATGACCGCGGGCCGCAGATGCCTGACTGCAAAACTGGTCCGCTACAGCTTTGCTGTTCTGTTTTGGTCCACATGGCAAGTTGGGAGTTTCACTCGTGTTAGCATCACGCGCCTCGTTCGGCACCGGTCCGTTCTAGCTCGCATGATTCAGGACGTCAGCGATGGCTATGCGAGCAAGGTCGGATATAGCTGGAAATATAATTGTCAGCAGGCTTTGGTTCGGGGGAACAAAAACCATTTATGTTGGCCTGAACAAAGCACGCGCCGCGCTAGCTCGGTGCTTTAGCTCGATGGACGTGTATCGAATCTGTTTTACAAATCCATGCTTGCCGCTTTAACCGGCGGGCTTTCGATGAGGCGATAACCAGATGCGAATCCTTGTATGCGGTGCCAGTGGCCAGGTCGGCCACGAGTTGGTAGACCGTGCCCGTGCATATGGTCTCGAGGCGCTTGGCATGACCCGGAGGCAGCTGGACATCACCAACAGTGGTCAGGTTCGACAGCTAATCCGTCAGCTCAAGCCCGGGCTGATCATCAACGCGGCGGCGTACACCCATGTCGATAACGCCGAGACGCATAGCGATCAGGCTTACGCCGTCAATCGCGATGGTGCCGCACGGCTCGCTGAAGCAGCCCGGGAGGCAGCTATTCCGCTGCTGCACATTTCGACCGATTATGTCTTTTCCGGCGAAGCCCAGACGCCTTACAACGAAACGGACGAGGTCGCGCCAACTGGCGTTTACGGCGCGAGCAAGCTGGCGGGGGAAGCGGCCATTCAGGCTGTTCTAGACCAGCATGTAATTCTGCGGACCAGCTGGGTCTATGGAGTGCATGGCCATAACTTCGTGAAAACCATGCTGCGCCTGGGGCGCCAGCGCGATTCGCTATCGGTGGTCGCCGATCAGTTCGGATGCCCCACCCAGGCAGGCGGCATCGCCGATGTTTTGCTGCAGCTATCCCAGCGTTATGCTCGCGAAGGTACGCTCGCCTGGGGGCTTTACCATTACAGCGGTCAATCGTTCTGCTCCTGGTTCGATTTCGCCGTGGAAATTTTCCGCCAGGCAGAGGCCAAGGGCATTCTTCCCAAGCAGCCGCAGGTGTCGTCGATCACGACCGCGCAATACCCGACACCCGCGCGCCGTCCGGTCTGGTCAGTTCTAGATTGCTCCAAGTTCGAAACAACCTTTGGCATTGCCGCACATGATTGGCATGAAGGTCTGGGGGCCGTGCTCGATGCGCTGGGCAGTACAGATGCTTATCCGGCGAGTTTAGCTGCCCACCACTCTCAAGCCTGATTCGCTGACCTATCCGGGTTCGACAATCGGACGACGCTGTCCCGGATTCGAACAGTTAGCTGATTGATGATCTCGCCCCGAAGTCGGAGTATTCTTTGCGCCTTTTTGCGGGGCGACAAGAGGTCGCGCCGGTTGCTGGAGAATGCCGCGTGGTCGTGTTTCAGGCGATTTTGCCTATTTTTGGCGTGATCATGCTTGGCTACGTGCTCGGCTGGCGGCGCTGGCTCGCCGGCGAAGCCGCTACCGGCCTCGCGAATATCACGTTCAAGTTGTTCATGCCGGCTGTTCTGTTTACCGGTATCGCCCGAGCGCAACTGAGCGATGGCATGTCGTCCATGCTATTGCTGGCGTATTTCGGACCGGTACTTGCCATCCTCGTCGCGGTCGGGCTGGTCACACACCGTTTGCTCGGGCGGGCTTCTCCGCTGGGACTTACGGCCGCCTACTCGAACAACGTGCTGGTCGGGATTCCTCTTGTGACTACCTTGCTAGGGTCGGCGAGCCTGGTATACGTGTTCGCCATCCTGGTTTTCCACAGCCTGATCCTGTTTTCGCTGCAGAGTTTCTACAGCGCGTTCGGCTCGGGGCAGAAGGTCAGCGGCAAGGCTCTACTGAAGAATCTCGCCAACCCGCTCATTGTCGGTTTGTTGCTTGGCGCTCTGCTGAACGCTTCAGGCATCAATCTGCCACAGCCGATCTGGCGCGTAGCCGACTGGCTGGCGCAGGCGGCGCTGCCTTGCGCGCTGATGGTGCTGGGTATCAGTCTCTCGCGCTACCGTTTGCGTCCCAGTCTCACTTCGCTGGGGCTGACATTGATCAAGCTGGGCCTGTTTCCGCTACTGGTGTGGTACATCAGCGGAATACTGCCGGGGCTGAATGAGGAGGCTCGCAGGGTTCTGGTGCTCCTGGCGGCCTGCCCGAGCGGCGTCAATGTGCTGGCCTTCGTGGTCAACCAGGAGGACACCCGCGCAGTCAGCTCGACCGTGTTCCTGTCGACCGTGCTAGCGGCTGTCAGTCTACCGCTGTGGATGATGTTGATATCTGCCTGAATGCGCCCTTGTTCAGGGGCGCTCGCCATGCTGATCGGCACGCATGTTAGGGGCGATGATGTCCTCAAGGCGCAGCCCGGTCAGGCCGTGGATGGTGCGCCACAGGTAATAAAAGATCGCCATCATCATCAACATGCTGGGAATGGCAATCATCGGATAGCTGAGCAATGTCATGCGACCCAGCTCTGCATTGAACGCCTCGCTACCGGCCGGGCTGTGAACGATCCACTTGGCCAGCACGTAGTTCATGAAGGACGAAAAGAAGAAGGTGCCGCTGAGCAAGTATGTGGCGCGCAATAGTCGAGTTTCGAAGTGATCGATCTGGCCATTGCGCTCGAGTTGCTCATGGACTTTGGCGACGTTAAGCACCTTGGGGTTGTAGAGCAGCGTGCGGATCAGTGGAAAGCGTGTGCGGGTGGAGGCGAGTACGGCAATGCCGATGATCCCGGGAATCGCGGCTTCCTTGATCGCCAACCATTGTGGGTCCAGCTGCAGCAGTCCGATCCCTCCGGTTAGCAATACGCTGAGCAGGCCCAACAAGGCGATCCAGTTATATTTGCGGTACTTCGCCAGCTCGAACAGGCCCCAGCCGAGGGGGAATGCCAGCGCCAGCAATAGCGCACCGTCCGCGCCGAGGCGCTCTTCACCGCTGAGCTTCATCAGAATCAGCGAAGGGATCAGGATGCTTATTGCCAGGTCAATCAAGGGCCGGGGCTTGTGCTCGGTCGGCTGATCAGCGTCCGGTTGATTGGTGCGGGTATCGGTCATGTGATTTGGTTCTTCTCGGAGGAAGGTGAATGATCGCCCGTGCGCGCATGCTTAGCCATAGGGCAATGGTGGTGTACCGTGACGGCAGGTTACTGATCAGAAGCAGCGCTCCTGCTTCTTCGCTTCCCCGACCATTGCGCGGCTTCGAATACCGTTACGATGAGGATTGCCAGGGCGAAGGGCAGCAGTAGATAGAAAGCCCTGAACACGATCAATGCCGCCAAGACGTCAGCGGTATTCAATTCTGGCAATGCGGCGAGAAAGGTTACTTCCAGCACGCCAAGTCCGCCGGGCGCATGGGATAGCAAGGCCAGCGAAAAGGAAGCAAGGAACACCCCGAGGATCACCAGGTACCCGGGATTGTGCATGGCAGGAAGCGCAAAATAGATGATCGCGGCGGCGCAGGCGAGTTCCAGCGGTGCGGCGACGAGCTGCCTGCCAACAATTGGCAGGCGCGGATAGTCGATTCGCCATTTGCCGACATGCAGTGGCGCAAAATGTCGCCATGCGCCGATCACATAAAGTCCGACCAGGCATAGCAGGAAGGAGCCGGCTGCAATCGATAGCCATGGTTCGGCGTCTATGACCCTGTTCAGCAGTTCTGGTCGCAGGACCAGCACAGTGCCGCCGGCTAGCAGAGTGCCGAGGACGAACGTTAGCGAGCAGAACACGATCAGCACGCCGATTTCTTGCGGCGTAAGCCCCTTGCTGCGATACGCACGGTAACGCACGAGCGCACCGGAAAATACAGACGCGCCTATGTTGTGGGCCAGCGCATAGGTGGTGAACGAGCAAAGCGTGATGAACCACCAGGAGATCTTTTTGCCTAGATGGGCTATGGCTATTCGATCGTACCAGGCCAGCGCGACGTAGGCGCCAAGCGTAGCCAGGCCGGCCAGCAGCCAATTGTGATAGCTGATGGCTTCAAGGCTCTCGGTGAGCTCAGCCAACGAGATATTGCGAATCTCCTGATAGAGCAGGTAGCCGGAAAGCAACACCGCCGTGATGCCGACAAGGGTCCAGGCGACATCGCTCCTCTTCATCATCGTGTTGGCTCCTTGGCGAAGGCTTTTTGCCTCGAAGCGAAAGCTCGGACAATCGGTGATCGGCGCATCGCGGAATATTCGGCCGGTCTGTTTATCGGCACCGGTCTGTGCGTTTTGTTCATTCTACGCGGCGGCGCTGGGGTGGGGCATCCACGGAGTGGCAAGAGGTCCATCAAAGAGCCGATTGGTGAAAAGGTGTGCTTATGCCAGATATTCCCCGCGATCCAGGTGTGGACAGTTCTCTATCGCTGCTCAGCGAGGGCTATTCGTTCATTCCGAATCGCTGTCAGCGGCTCGAGTCCGACATATTTCAGGTCCGCCTGTTGATGCAGAACACCATTTGCATGACTGGAGAGGACGCAGCGAGGCTGTTTTACGATGACCAGCTGTTTCAGCGGCAGCACGCGGCGCCGCGCATGTTGAAAAAGACCCTGTTTGGCCAGGGTGGGGTGCAAGGTCTGGATGATGCGGCCCACCGACATCGCAAGCGGCTATTCCTTTCGCTGCTGACAGGCGATGCCATTGCCGAGCTGGTGCGGTTGAGCGAAACAAATTGGCAGGCCGCTATTGCGACGTGGCAAAGCTGTGATCGCGTCACGCTGCTGCCTGAGGTGCAGGCGATTCTTGCTCGTTCGGTATGTGAGTGGGCTGGCGTGCCGCTCGCCGCTGGGGAGCTGCAGCTACGGCGCGATCAACTGGCAGCCATGATTGACGGTGCGGGCGGCGTTGGCGCTCGTCATTGGCGCGCGCGCAAAGCACGCAAAGAGGCGGAATGTTGGATGGTGGAGCTGCTCAGGCAGGTGCGCACCGGGGAACTGGTTCTTGACGAGACTCGGGCGTTGGCGGTTGTTGCTCGATATGTCGATCCGGACGGACAGGCCTTGGACGAAAAGGTCGCTGCCGTGGAAATGCTCAATCTGCTGCGCCCGACCGTAGCGGTAGCACGCTTTGTTATCTATGCCGCGCTGGAACTGCCGGCCCATCCACAGTGGCGCCAACGATTGCAGTGGGATGACGCCGTGCTGGAGCCCTTTGCCCAGGAAGTTCGGCGGCTCCATGCATTCTTTCCGTTTACCGCCGCGCGTGTACGAAAGGATTTCGAATGGAAGGGCTATCACTTTCCAAAAGGCACGCGGGTGTTGCTGGATCTGTACGGCACCAATCGAGACGCACGGCTCTGGGAAGCGCCCGAGCAGTTCCGCCCCGAGCGCTTTGCCGCGTGGGATGGTGGAGCTTTCGACTTCATTACCCAGGGCGGCGGTGATGCAGCGACGGGGCATCGTTGTCCCGGCGAGCCTTTGGCAATCGCGTTGCTGATGAGTGCGCTGCGCATGCTGACGCGCCGGATGAACTATGCGGTACCTGCGCAGGATTTGCGCATGCACGAGTCACGAATGCCTGCGCAACCGGAAAGCCTATTTATCATCACTGGCGTCACGCTGCTGCAGCCGAACTCGTAAACCGGCCGCGGTCAGAGGAGCGACGAGCGATCCGTGGCGGCCGCTCTGATTTCAACCCAATGTTCGATGAGCTCGCGCAGCTGGGACATCTCGACAGGTTTGGACATATGCCCGTCCATCCCGGCGTCGCGGGCGCGTTCGCGATGCTCGCTGAGAATATGTGCGGTAAGCGCCACCACTGGAGTATGTGGGCGGCGCTCAGAGGCTTCCCAGGCACGTAGTCGCGCTGTTGCCTCGAAGCCGTCCAGGACCGGCATTTCGCAATCCATCAGTACCAGGTCGTAGGGTTGTGCCTTGATTGCTGCGAGCGCTTCCTCACCATTGCTGGCGGTATCCGGCTTTAGGTTGAGCTTGTTCAACATGCCACGGATGACTTTGGTAGAAATGCTGTTGTCTTCGGCCACCAGAATGCGAAAGTCGTCCGGCACCGAAAATGAAGTGCTGGATCGAGTGATGGAAGGCTGTGCGACTGCGCGGGTATTGCGGCGAGCCAGTTCATCCGCCAAGGTGGTTTTCAGCGTATAGCCGGCAACGGGTTTGGCCAGGATGCGTTTGATGCCGGCGTTGCGCGCGATGACCTTGCTCGGCGCGCTGCTCATGCCGGTCAGCATGATCAGCAGAACGTCATGGTTGAGGCTGAAGTCCTCCTTGATCTTGGTGGCGAGCTGCATGCCGGTCATGCCCGGCATGTCCTGGTCGAGTAGGACGACATCGAAATATTCATGCAAGTGCGCTTTGGTGCGGAGTAGGGCGAGCGCTTCCTTGCCTGAAGCCACAGCACTGACGTCAACTCCCCAACTGCTGCATTGCTGGCTGAGTACTTTGCGGCAGGTGTCGTTGTCGTCCACTATCAGCAAACGCGCCCCTCGCAGGGGGCCATCGAGATCACTGTTGGGCTGCTCCGAGATATCGACCCCCAACGGTAGGCTTATCCATAAGATGTTGCCGGTAATGCCGCCGGTCCGGATGCCGAACTCACCATCCATCAGGTGAACCAGCTGTCGCGCGATGATCAATCCGAGACGGCCGCCATGGCGGGTTGCGGCGAGAAAGTCGCGGCTGTCCAGCGCGGCGTTGAGCAGGGCATCGCGTTCCTGCGCTTCCAGCGGGCGGCCACTGTCTTGAATGGTGATGCGCAATCGTGGCTGCGCCTCGCTGTCGTCCACGGCAGCGATCAACAGTACCTCGCCTTCCTCGGTCTGCTTGAAGGCGTTCTCGAGCAGATTCAGCAATGTTTGGCGCAGGCGGGTCGGGTCGCCTGCAACGACATGCGGCATCTGTGGCTGGATAAAACTGATCAGCTCGACTTTCTGCTGTTCAGCCTTGGCGCGGAAGATGCCCAGGCAATCTTCGATCAGCGCGTTGAGGTCGAATTGAACATCGTCAAGCTCGACCTGCCCGGATTCCAGTTTGGAAATATCGAGAATTTCGTTGATCAGGTTGAGCAGCTCGTTGCCGGAGCTGTGAATGGTCTGCACATAGTCACGTTGCTTGGCTGACAGCGAGGTGCTGAGCAAGAGCTCGCTCATTCCCAAAACGCCATTCATGGGTGTGCGAATTTCATGGCTGATCTTCGCCAGGAAGTCTGCCTTGGTCCGTAGCTCGGCGCTGGTGACTGCTTCGGCGGTATGCAAGGTTCGGTTGTCAGCCTGAATCTGGCGCTGCCGCTCGAGCAGGGCAAAGCTGAGGATCAGCCCTGAGCATGTCGTCATGCTGAACACTACGCCGGTCAGCCAGTCGGGATCGAGCTGGTTGAGGCCAAGCAGGGTTGGCAGAACGAAGACAAAGCCGGCATCGAACAGCAGCATGCCGGCGACGAGCAGCCGGGCCGGATCGTAGTTCTGACGCCAATACCGGATCGCCACCGCCGTAACACTGACAGCGGCGCCCAGCACCATGGCATAGATCAACCAGCTGAACCAGAGCTGGCCGGTGAGCAGTATCGTTGCCGCCAGCGCGGTGACGATGCCTAGTTGCAGTGCGAGCAGCCAGCTGACCCAGGGTTTTCTGCGGTGGTGAAAGAAACCGAAGGTGAAGGCCAGCAAGGAAATACAGGCCAGCAACGCTGACATGTCAGCTATCAGCGGTTGGCTGTAGATGAGTTTCGGCAACCACACCGCCAGCAGACCAAGGTTCGCCACGGCACAGCTAAGCAGCGCGCCATGCAGCAAGGCGAGCCACACATGGCTGTAACTGAGGGTGTAGGCGAAGCGCAGCAGGTTGTAGATCGTGAGCAGTGCTAGAGCGCCGAACAGTGCCCCGAAGAGATAAGCGGGACGGGCCTGCTCGACGAGGCCAAGCTCGTCGACGGTCTGAAACCAAGCCATGATCGGGTGTGATGACTGTAAGCGGATATACGCTTCGCGAGGCGCGCCGTCGTTGGGCAGCGCAAACAGGTAAGCGCGGGCAGGCAAGGGTCGAGACTCCAACGGCCTTAGCTCACCGGTCTCTACATGGCGCTCAAGTTGTCCATCACGGAGCAAGTAGAAATCGACATACTGCACGCGCGGGGCAAATATTCGTAACCAATTCGGTTGGCTGAGGGCCGGTAGGCTCACTTGCAACCAGATGGCGTTGTCATTCGCCGGGGCAGAGTAGGAGAGCTTGTCGATACGTTGGAACAGACTGCGTTGATCCAGTATTTCATCAAGGGTGAGCAGACCGGATTGATCGATGAGCAATCGCCAATTGGGCTGTGTCGCTTGTGTAGCGTCGGCAACGGGTTGCGCTGGGGAGGGGGGCGATACTGAGGTGACGGCAAATGCAGGCGAAGCATTCAGCGCAGTCAGTAATAGACCGAAGGCAAAAGCAATGGCGACCCAGAGTCGACGCACGATTGAAGTCCCTTCATCTGTGTGACGGCCGATTATAGCCGCGGCAACCGAACGCTGTAATGTGCGCGGCGCTTTGCATCGGCCGTCGCGCACGTTTCCCTGATATTTGTGCTCAGCTTTCGCCTTGTTCGCGAGCGATTGCACGATAGCCGATGTCGTGGCGATAGAAATGACCATCCCACTCGATACGTGCGGCCAGAGCATAGGCGTTCTGCTGGGCAGCGGAAACCGTGTCGCCCATTGCCGTAGCGCAGAGCACTCGGCCGCCGGATGTCGTAATCTCGTCACCTTTCAGGGCGGTGCCAGCATGGAAAACCTTGCCTTCCAGCGTTGCTGCAGCCTCCAACCCGCGAATCGGTGTGCCCTTGGCATAGTCGTTCGGGTAGCCGCCGGCGGCTAGCACCACGCCGAGGCTGGGGCGCGGGTCCCATTGCGCTTCGATCTTATCCAGCGCCTTAGCCAGCGCTGCCTCGATCAGCAATATCAGGCTGGACTGCAGTCGCAGCATGATCGGTTGGGTTTCCGGATCGCCGAAGCGGCAGTTGAACTCGATGACCTTGGGCGCGCCGCTGCGGTCGATCATCAGGCCGGCGTAAAGAAAGCCCGTATAGACGTTGCCTTCGGCAGCCATGCCTTTGACGGTCGGCCAGATCACCTCGTCCATGACGCGCTGGTGCACCTCGGCGGTGACCACCGGTGCAGGCGAATAGGCGCCCATGCCGCCGGTGTTCGGGCCGGTATCGCCATCACCGACACGCTTATGATCCTGGCTGGTGGCCATCGGCAGGACGTTGGCGCCATCGACCATGACGATGAAGCTGGCTTCTTCGCCGTCGAGGAATTCTTCGATGACCACCCGCGCACCGGCATCGCCGAAGGCATTGCCGGAGAGCATGTCGCGCACGGCTTCCTCGGCTTCAACCAAAGTCATGGCGACGATAACGCCCTTACCGGCAGCAAGGCCGTCGGCTTTGATCACGATAGGCGCGCCTTTCTCTTGCAGATAAGCCAGCGCCGGCTCGATCTCGGTGAAGTTCTGGTAGTCGGCGGTAGGAATTTTGTGGCGGGCCAGGAAATCCTTGGTGAAGGCCTTGGAGCCTTCCAGTTGTGCGGCGGCGGCAGTTGGGCCGAAGCAGTCCAGGCCGCGTGCACGGAACAAGTCGACCACACCTTTGACCAGTGGAGCCTCCGGGCCGACGATGGTCAGCTGCACGTTCTGCTCGGCGAAATCCGCCAGCTGTTCGATAGCCAGCACATCAATGGCGACGTTCTCGCACTTCGCTTCAGTTGCGGTGCCGGCATTACCGGGGGCGACGAAGACTTTTTTAATCCGAGGATCCTGCGCCACCTTCCAGGCCAGTGCGTGCTCGCGCCCGCCGCTGCCGATGATCAGTACGTTCATGAAAATCTCCTGGTGGGTCCGAACGATGCCGGATCGTTGGGTATCGCTTCGCTTCCCAATCTACGAATCTCGAAGTCGTATCGGGTCGGTAGATGCACCGCGCCCGGCTCTTCACCCAGCGGAGTTGCCGTTTGGCAATGAGTATTGGGGAAGAGCCGGGCAACGCCGCAGATGCCTGTCCGAATGCGACCGTTATTAGTGTCTGAAGTGGCGCATGCCGGTGAACACCATGGCGATGCCGGCTTCGTCTGCCGCGGCGATAACTTCGGCGTCGCGCATCGAACCGCCTGGTTGGATCACCGCGGTGATGCCGGCTTTGGCGGCATTGTCGATGCCGTCGCGGAAGGGGAAGAAGGCATCCGAGGCCATGACCGCGCCGGGTACCGGTAGGCCAGCATGTTCGGCTTTGATCGCGGCGATGCGGGCGGAATTGACCCGGCTCATCTGGCCGGCGCCGACGCCCACGGTCTGGCGATTCTTGGCGTAGACGATGGCGTTGGATTTAACGAACTTGGCCACCTTCCAGGCGAAGATCAGGTCGTGGATTTCCTGCTCTGTCGGGGCGCGCTGGGTCACGATCTTCAGATCCTCGGCAGTAATCATGCCGATGTCGCGGCTTTGTACCAGCAAGCCGCCGTTGACCCGTTTGTAATCCCAACCCGGTGCGCGTTCGGCCGGCCATTGGCCGCATTCGAGCAGGCGCACGTTGGCCTTGGCGGCGACGGCCTCACGGGCTTCGGCGGAAATGCTCGGCGCAATGATCACTTCGACGAACTGGCGCTCGACGATGGCGCGGGCGGTTTCACCGTCCAGCTCGCGGTTGAAGGCGATGATGCCGCCGAACGCCGACTCGCTGTCAGTGGCATAGGCCAGCTCGTAGGCCTGGCGGATGCCGCCTTCGTCTTCCGGCACCACGGCGACGCCGCAAGGGTTGGCGTGCTTGACGATGACGCAGGCCGGCTTGACGAAGCTCTTCACGCATTCCAGTGCGGCGTCGGTATCGGCGACGTTGTTGAAGGAAAGTTCCTTGCCCTGCAGCTGGCGGGCCGTGGCGACGCAGGCTTCGTCGGCGGTTTCGACGTAGAACGCCGCTATCTGGTGAGGGTTCTCACCGTAGCGCATGTCCTGTGCCTTGACGAACTGGGTGGTGAAGGTGCGCGGCAGCAGGCTGCGGCCTTCGGTGGACAGGTTCTCAGCGCTCTGATCGACGGTGCCCAGGTAGTTGGCAATCATGCCGTCGTAGGACGCGGTGTGCTCGAAAGCCTTAAGAGCCAGGTCGAAACGCTGCGCATAGGTCAGGCCACCGTCCTGCAGGTTCTCGATGACACTGGCGTAATCATCGGCGTTGACGACGATGGCGACGTCCTTGTGATTCTTCGCCGCGCTACGGACCATGGTCGGTCCGCCGATATCGATGTTCTCGATGGCGTCCGGCAACGTGCAGCCAGGCTTGGCGACCGTGGCGGCAAAGGGATAAAGATTGACCGCGACCAGATCGATCGGATTGATGCCGTGCTCCGTCATGACCGCGCCGTCGAGATCGCGACGTCCGAGGATACCGCCATGAATCTTCGGGTGCAGCGTCTTCACCCGGCCGTCCATCATTTCCGGGAAGCCGGTGTAGTCGGCGACTTCGATCGCGGCGATGTCATTTTCACGTAGCAGCTTGAAGGTGCCGCCTGTGGACAAGATCTCGACACCGAGGGCGACGAGCTCGCGGGCGAATTCAACGACGCCGGTCTTGTCGGACACGCTGATCAGGGCGCGGCGAACGGGAAGGCGGAGGGAATGATCGGTCATAACGGTTCCATCAGAGGTTTAGCTGCAAGCCGCAAGAGAAAAGCGCTTCCACTTGAGGCTTGTAACTTGAGACTTGTGGCTCAGAGAAGATCGTACTGCTTGAGTTTCTTGCGCAGAGTGCCGCGATTCAGGCCCAACAGTTCGGACGCCTTGGTCTGGTTACCCTTGATATAATTCATCACGGTTTCCAGAAGCGGCGCCTCTACTTCGGAAAGCACCAGGTTGTAAACGTCCGTGACGTCTGCACCTTCAAGATGGGCAAAATAGTTGTGCAACGCCTTCTCCACACTGCCGCGCAGGGTCTGACCTGCTTCGCTTGGTGTGTTGAGGTGCTGCTTGAGGTTCACGTTGTCGCTCACGGATGTTGTTCCAGTTACCAATGTTTCGTTCAACAGCGTCATGCAGCCACCCCTTTTCCATCCCCCGAGTCAGGGCTTGTTCGGCGTTCGGCGAAGAACGCTCGAACACTGGCGCATTGCGCGTCCCTGTCTTCCAAACCGTTGAACCGGGCGCGGTATTCGCGCGCGCCAGGAAGTGTTGCGAGATACCAACTGACGTGCTTGCGTGCGATGCGCACCCCCATGACGTCGCCGTAGAAGGTGTGAAGAGCGCTCAGATGTTCCAGCAGGATGGCTTCGATTTCGGCCAGATCCGGCAGAGCCAACAACGTGCCGGTCGCGAGATAATGATCGATTTCGCGAAAGATCCAAGGCCTGCCCTGGGCTGCTCGGCCGATCAACAATGCATCGGCACCCGTTGCTTTCAGCACCTGACTGGCCTTCAGCGGTGTGTCGATATCCCCATTGGCAAATACCGGTATCGATACTGCCTGCTTGATTGCAGCAATGGTGTCGTACTCGGCGTCGCCCGTATAAAGGTCGGCGCGTGTGCGGCCATGCACGGCCAGCGCCGCGATTCCCGACTGTTCGGCGATCTTCGCTACCGTGAGCCCATTCTTGTTTTGCCTGTCCCAGCCGGTGCGGATCTTCAAAGTCACTGGAACATCCACCGCGGCTACAACGGCTTCGAGTATTTCGGCGACCAGCAATTCGTCTTTCATCAGCGCCGACCCGGCGGCCTTATTACAGACTTTCTTCGCCGGGCAGCCCATATTGATATCGATGATCTGCGCGCCCAGCTCGACGTTGCGAACCGCGGCTTCGGCGAGCATCTGCGGATCACCGCCCGCGATCTGCACGGACCGCGGTTCAGGATCACCCTCATGCAGTAGGCGCAGGCGCGATTTGCGGCTGTTCCATAGGCGTATGTCACTGGTCACCATTTCCGAAACGACCAAGCCTGCACCGAGGCGTCGGCATAACTGACGGAACGGCTGATCGGTCACGCCGGCCATGGGCGCGAGGATCAATCGATTCGGAAGGGTATAAGGACCGATGCGTACCGCTGACATGAAGATTCCCTGCTTGGAGCCTGCTTGTTAGGTCGATCGGGACAGCAAAAAAGGGTGTGCATAATACCCGCTCCGGATGACGGGTTAAAGGTTGTTTTGAACAAATTCTGAACAGCCTCAAGCTTATAACCGGCGGCTGAATTGGCACGCCGATGCGACCGACGGTGATCGCCTTCGGAGGCTGCGCGACGCCGAAAGCCGGCTAGGGGCTATTCGGGAGACCGGAAGCTCAGGCTGTAATTAACCGCCTTGGCGCCTGGGTCGAGAATATCCAGAGCGATGTGAATGGGGATCTGCGATGGCATTTCCCTTTGCCCGGCAAGCTCTCCGGAAAGATACTCGCCAGGTTTGAAGGTGCGGCTCGCCAGTGTCTGCTGATTGATGTCGGCGAAGCGGACTTCCAGCAGCGGGAACGGCTGCGCGAAGGCCGCGCGGTTGTAGATGATCGCATCGACTACCAGCGCACCAGCGAAGTCGGGATGGCTGCGAACCACCAGATTACTGCTCCGGATCTGGCTGATGTCGACCTTTGGCGGTAGCTCGCAGCCCAGAGAAGGACAGAGCTGCGCGAGCCAAGGGCGATATTCGTCCTGCCGCGCGAGTTCGTCGAAGTTGTACGCTACATACTGCCCGCCCAGTGCCAGCAGGGCGATCAGGTTCAACGCGCCCCAACCCAGCCAGCGGCCCCATGGTCGACGTCGGGCCTCCCAGTCGAGTTGCAAAGGTTCATCATCGAGCTCGAACAGCGGGTCATCCCGTTCTCGGCGCGGCTGGCTGGGTTGAAGGTCTGGTGCAGCGTCGGCTGCAGGGTCGGTTTGCGGCAGCGCATCGTCTGTCTCGTCGATGCTGCCTATGGCTGGTTCGACGCGTTCCCGTGAATTCTGCGAGTCCAGATGCTCGGTCAGTGGTCCGCGGGAACTCGCGAGCGGGCTCGGCGGTGCGGGGCGTTCACGCGTAACAGGGGCGAAATGCAGTTCCGTCGCATCTAGATCCGGCTCGGGAGGGAAGGGCTGTTCCGCTGGCATTACGGTTCTGGGCGTCGGGGCTGTTGCCTGATCGCTTTCCTCACTCAGCAGCTGCTCAGCCCAGGCCTCGTCATCGGCGGTCGGCTGATCGTTATCGTAGGGTCGAAGGCTTTCTCCGGGCTGCGGCTCCAGTTCGAGGAACTCGCGCGACAATTCAAGTTCCTGTCGCTCGAGCTTTGCCAGTTCCTCGTCCAGATCGAGGCTGTCCAGGTCGAGATCGTCGTGGATCCACAGCGTGTTGTCTTCCGCTTGCGGCTTCGTTGGTGGTTGCGGGCGAGGCTGTGGCGTTTCGCTAACGGCAAATGGTATCGGCTCTGCTGTATCGACAACGACATTTTGCGCTAGATCGTCCCCATGCAGATGGCGGGTTGCATTGAACACCTCCATGCACGCGCCGCAGCGCACTACGCCATGGGCGGCGGCGAGCTGGGCGCGGTTGACACGGAAGCTGGTGCGGCAATGCGGGCACTGGGTGACGAAATTGGTCATGCGTTGGTCCGGCGGAAATGCCGGTTAGTCTAGCGCATGCGCGGCAGTGGCGGGCTCGCGGATAACGCAACGTTGCTGTCGCGTTCCGGAGTGTCAAACCGCCGCGTGGTTCAGACCCGTCGAATGCCGGTGATGCGCACCCAGCCATCCTTATCTGCGATGGGATCAAGATCGAATTGCTCGATGTAGGCGGCGCGGACTTCTTCGGCCTGTTCGGCGAGGATGCCGGATAGGGCCAGGCGGCCGCCCGGTTTGACCCGCGCGGTGATCTGCGGCGCAAGCGCCACCAGTGGACCAGCGAGGATATTGGCAACGACCACGTCGGCCTGACCATCCGGCAATTGTTCAGGCAGGAACAGTGGGAAGCGGGCCGGGTCGATGCCGTTGCGCCCGGCATTGTCGCGGGATGCTTCTATGGCCTGGATATCGATATCGGTACCGATCGCTTTCTCGGCTCCGAGCAGCAGTGCGGCGATGGCAAGGATCCCTGAGCCACAACCGAAATCGAGTACCTGCATGCCGGTCAATCGTTGCCCATCCAGCCACTCCAGGCATAGCGCAGTAGTAGGGTGGGTGCCCGTACCGAAGGCGAGGCCGGGGTCGAGCAGCAGATTCACCGCGTTCGGTTCGGGTGCGGCGTGCCAGCTGGGTACGATCCACAAGCGGCGACCAAAGCGCATGGGGTGGAAATTATCCATCCAGCTGCGCTCCCAGTCCTGATCTTCGATGCGTTCCAATTGATACTCAGGTAGCTCGTCTCCGATCAATAGCTGCAGATGGGCGAGGAGGTTGCTTTCCTCGACGTCACCCTCGAACAAGGCCAGCAGGTGGGTGTGCGACCACAGCGGCGTGGTGCCCAGATCGGGCTCGAATATGGGCTGGTCCTCGGCGTCCATGAAGGTCACCGATACCGCGCCGACGCCCAGCAGTGCATCCTCTAGGGTTTGCGCCTGTTCTGGAGCGATGGCAAGACGAAGTTGTAACCAGGGCATGCGAAACTCCCTTCGAGAGCAGCTTCAATCGACAGATCTCAAGCTGCAAGAAAAAGAAAGGGAGCGGCTATGCCGCTCCCTTTGGGTGCACATCATATCGCTCGCAGTTTAGTGCTTATCCATACCCAGCTTCTTTTCGAGGTAATGGATATTCACGCCGCCCTTGCAGAAGCCTTCGTCACGAACCAGATCCCGGTGCAGCGGAATGTTGGTCTTGATGCCGTCGACGACGATTTCGTCCAGCGCGTTGCGCATGCGCACCATGGCTTCTTCACGCGTGGCGCCGTAGGTGATCAGCTTGCCGATCAGCGAGTCGTAGTTCGGCGGAACCGAATAGCCGCTATACAGGTGCGAATCGACGCGTACGCCGTTGCCGCCCGGTGCATGGAAATGCTTGACCTTGCCTGGGCTGGGCAGGAAGTTCGACGGGTCCTCGGCATTGATCCGGCACTCCAGAGAATGCCCCCGGATGACGACGTCTTCCTGCTTGATCGACAGCTTGTTTCCGGCAGCGATGCTGAGCATCTCTTTGACGATATCCACGCCAGTCACCATTTCCGTCACCGGATGTTCGACCTGCACGCGCGTGTTCATCTCGATGAAGTAGAAGCGACCGTCTTCGTAAAGGAACTCGAAGGTTCCGGCGCCACGGTAGCCGATCTCGACGCAGGCGTCGGTGCAGCGCTTGAGTACTTCGGCACGGGCCTTTTCATCGATGTAAGGGGCAGGCGCCTCTTCCAGAACCTTCTGATGGCGACGCTGCAAGGAGCAGTCGCGGTCGCCCAGGTGAATCGCGTTGCCCTGACCATCGGAAAGCACCTGGACTTCCACGTGACGTGGATTGCCGAGGAATTTTTCCAGGTAGACCATCGGGTTGCCGAACGCAGCACCGGCTTCGGTACGGGTCAGCTTGGCCGACTTGATCAGGTCTTCTTCCTGATGAACCACGCGCATACCGCGACCACCGCCGCCACCAGCGGCCTTGATGATCACTGGATAGCCGACTTCTCGGGCGATGCGCAGGGCTTCGGTCTCGTCTTCCGGCAGCGGGCCGTCGGAACCGGGCACCACTGGCACGCCTGCTTTGATCATTGCGTCCTTGGCCGACACCTTGTCGCCCATCAGGCGGATGGTTTCGGCTTTCGGTCCAACGAAGGCGAAGCCGGAATTTTCCACCTGTTCGGCGAAGTCGGCGTTTTCAGCGAGGAAGCCGTAGCCCGGATGAATCGCCGTTGCGCCGGTCACTTCCGCTGCGGCGATGATCGCCGGGATGTGAAGGTAGGAATTGGTTGCAAGGGCTGGGCCGATGCAGACGGACTCGTCTGCCAAGGCCAGGTGCATTAGTTCGCGGTCGGCGGTGGAGTGCACCGCGACAGTCTTGATCCCCAGCTCCTTGCAGGCTCGCAAAATCCGCAGTGCGATTTCACCGCGGTTGGCGATTAGTACTTTTTCCAACATCGCTGGCTCTCCGCGGTTCAAACGATGGTGAACAGCGGCTGGTCGTATTCGACCGGCTGACCATTCTCCACCAGGATGGATTCGATGGTGCCGCTGGTTTCGGCCTCGATGTGGTTCATCATCTTCATCGCTTCGACGATGCAGAGGATGTCACCCTTCTTCACGCTCTGACCGACCTCAACAAAGTTGGCAGACGTTGGGGAGGAGGCGCGGTAGAAGGTGCCGACCATCGGCGAGCGGACCACGGTGCCGTTGAGCTTAGGCTGTGCCGGAGCAGCATCGGCAGCGGGAGCTGCAGCAGCTGGCGCGGCGGCCGGTGTTGGCATCGGCGCCTGGGCGTAGTAGGGCTGCTGCATGGCGACTTGCTTGCTGTGGCGGCTGATGCGTACGGACTCTTCGCCCTCGTGAATTTCCAGTTCGTCGATACCGGACTCTTCCAGCAGTTCGATCAGCTTTTTAACTTTGCGAATATCCATGAAGCGGTGACTCCCAAGTAAGTTCAAAGGGCATTGCTGCTCGCTTCTTCGAGGCCGGGCACGTTCGCTGTGCGCGGTCCTGTCAGGAAGCAGCGAGTTGTTCCAGGGCGGCCTCCAATGCCAGGCGGTAGCCGCTGGCGCCAAGGCCGCAGATCACCCCTACCGCGACATCCGAGAAGTAGGACTGATGACGGAAAGGCTCACGCTTGTGCACGTTTGACAGGTGCACTTCGATGAATGGGATGCTCACAGCCAGCAGCGCGTCACGTAGCGCGACGCTGGTGTGTGTGAAAGCGGCAGGATTGATCAGAATGAAGTCCACGCCTTCGCTGCGGGCGGCATGGATTCGCTCGATGAGTTCGTACTCCGCATTGGATTGCAGGTGCAACAGGTGATGGCCGGCGTCGCGGGCCCGCTGCTCAAGGTCCTGATTGATCCGCTCCAGCGTAACCGCGCCATAGACGCCGGGTTCGCGGGTGCCGAGCATATTCAGATTCGGGCCGTGGAGGACCAGAAACGTCGCCATGAGTATTCCTTGTTGTTCTGTCCGGAAGGCGCCCTGTTAGCGCTCGATCCGGTGAGGGGGAAAAACTATGCACGAAGCGAGGGCTGACTGTCCAGTCATGTCTTGATCGGCGTAAATGGCCGCATTATGTCTGGAGATTGCGGCAAGGAACCTGTCTAAAGATAGGCTTTGGCGCGGTTCAGCCGTTCAGCGAACTGGCTCGCGTCGATTTCACCGACGACGCGTACGTCTGCCATTTCCCGGCCGGTGCGATCGAAGAACAAAATCGCGGGCGGACCGAAAAGTTTGTACTGGTCGAGTAGCGCGCGTTGTTCCGGGTTGCTGTCGGTGATATCGAAGCGAATCAAGCGATAGTCGGCGAGGCGTGGCGCGATCGCCGGGTCGGCGAACACTTCACGCTCGATCACCTTGCAGCTGATGCACCAATCGGCATACCAGTCGAGCATCAATGGCTGTCCCGCCGCGCGGGCCGCGGCGAGCTGGGCGTCGAGTTCCGTTGGTGTGGAAACCGTATGCCAGCCCGCGACCTCGCTGGCGGCGCCTCCTGCCGCAACGAACGTCGAGCGTGGCAGCGGGCGCAGAGGGTCGGAGCCGCCCTGCAGCGCGCCGATCCACGCTGCCAGTGCGTAGACCAGCAGTGCCAGGCCAATCAATTGCGCGAGCTTCTGCCTCGACGTCTTCTGGGTAGATTCGAGCGCTCCGAGAAACAACGCCGTGCCAGCCGCCAGCAAGCCCCACAGCGCCAGCGCCAGCGATCCTGGCAGCACGCGTTCGAGCATCCATACCGCAACCGCGAGCAAGAGCACGCCGAAGACATTGCGTACAGCGACCATCCAGGGTCCGCTCTTGGGTAATAGCGCGCCGCCGCCCGTGGCAAACAGGATCAGCGGAGCGCCCATGCCAAGACCCAGAGCGAAAAGCTTCAGGCCGCCACCGAGCGCATCGCCGCTGGCGCTGATGTAGAGGAGCGCGCCGGCCAGCGGCGCGGATACGCAAGGCGAGACCAGCAGGCTGGATACGGCGCCCAATAATGCGGCGCCCATGAACGAACCGCCCTTGGCATTCCCCGCCAGGTGGTCGAGACGACTGTGCAATGCCTGCGGCAAGCGCAACTCGAAGAGGCCGAACATGGCCAGGGCAAAAGCCACGAAGAACAATGCGAAGGGCACCAGAACCCAGGGTGATTGCAGACGTGCCTGCAAATTCAGCTCGGCACCGAACACGCCCATCAGCGCGCCCAGCAGGGCGAAGCCGCCGGCCATCGGCAGGACGTAGGCGAGCGACAAAAGAAAGCTACGCATGCCGCCTGTCTGCCCACGCAGTACCACGCCGGAGAGGATCGGCAGCATCGGTAGCACGCAAGGTGTGAAGGTCAGACCCAGCCCGGCGAGGAAGAACAGCGCCACCGATCGCCAGGATAATGCACCGCTATCGCTGTCAGCGCTGGCGGTATTGGAATCTGAAGAGGCGGGGGCTGGCGTGCCGCCGATATCCAGCGATTCCGTTTCCGGCGGATAACACAGGCCTTTATCGGCACAACCCTGGTAAGTGACCTGCAGCACGAACGGTCGATTGTCGGGGTTCTGCACCGGCAGCTCAATGTCGAGCACACCGTAATACACCTCGACCTCGCCGAAATAATCGTCCGTCTTCTGCTTGCCTGCAGGTAGGCTTGCTTCGCCGATGACCACGCCCGCGTCGCTGGCCTTGAACTGGAATCGGTGCCGATAGAGGTAATAGCCTTCCGCGGCGACGAAGCGCAGTTTGATCTGCTCGGGTGTCGTGTCGATAAGACTCAGGCGGAACGCCTCGCGCACCGGGAGAAAGTCTGCGCTGTTGTTCAGCCCGCCCAGGGTGGCGCTGGGACGACTATCGAACAGGCCGGCGGCGGCGGGCAGGGCGAACAGCAGGATCAGCAGACTCAGCAAACGGCGCATAGTCATCTCACAGGTAACAATGGCGGCATGATACCCAAGGTGATGAATCGCCGCCCGGGCGCAACGTCGCACTAGCGCGTGTTCTGTAACCAGATTGTGCCGTCGCGTTCGACAATGGTTAGCGCGCGCAGCGCCTGGCCGGTGCAGGGGCCTGCCACGCATTCACCGCTATCGATGAGAAACAGCGCACCGTGTATGGCGCACTGGATGAGGCTGCCACTGCTGTCGAGAAACTGGTCAGGCTGCCATTCCAGCGGAGTTCCGCGGTGCGGACAGCTATTTTCGTAGCCATACAGGGCGCCGTCCTTGCGCACGACAAGCAGACGTTGACCCTTTATCTCCAGGCCTTTGCTATTGCCTTCCGCGACTTCGCTCGCGGCGCACAATCGGATCATGTTACCTCCACGGTGGAACCGGGATTATCGCTTAGGCAATTCCATTTAGCGCAGGGCTCTGTTCGGATTAGTGCTGGCAGACCTATGGGATGGCTTTTATTCTTCGCGTCGACTTCCAACTGGCGACGCTATTGATGAGCTCTGTGCTATCTGCACGCCCCTTGTTCCTTTCGCTGGGCCTGTTGTGGCTGGTTGCCTTCTGGCTTTCGCTCGCGTTGGGGCCGGTCAGCCTGTCGCTCGACGACACTCTGCAAGCCATGCTTCGTCTGCTTGGCATTCCGCCTGGTGAAAAAGTCGGGCAGGCCGAGCTCATTCTCGGGCAGATACGTTTGCCGCGTGCTTTGCTCGGGATGGCCGTCGGCGCGGTGCTCGCGTTGTCCGGTGTCGCCATGCAAGGGCTGTTTCGCAATCCACTGGCGGACCCGGGCTTGATCGGAGTGTCCAGTGGTGCCGCGCTGGGCGCCGCCGTGACCATTGTCGGCGGTGAGCTGGCAGGCGGTATCCCGACGTTATTGGAGCCCTATCTGCTGTCGCTTAGCGCTTTCATCGGCGGTCTCGGCGTCACCGCATTGGTGTATCGCCTCGGGCGTCGCGATGGTCGCACTCACGTCGCCACGATGCTGCTCGCTGGCATCGCGCTGACCGCCCTGGCTGGCGCGGCGATCGGGCTTTTTACCTATCTTGCCGATGACACCACACTGCGAGCCCTGACCTTCTGGAATCTGGGCAGCCTCAACGGTGCCAGCTATGCACGGCTCTGGCCGCTCCTGCTGGTGACGGTGGCAGTCGCCTTCTGGTTGCCGCGGCGAGCCCAAGCGCTGAATGCGCTGTTGCTTGGAGAGTCTGAGGCGCGTCATTTGGGGGTCGACGTCGAGCGGCTCAAGCGCGAACTGGTGTTCTGCACGGCAATGGGTGTCGGCGCGGCAGTGGCCGCAGCCGGCATGATCGGCTTCGTCGGGCTGGTGGTCCCGCATCTAATGCGTCTGGTGGTCGGACCCGACCACCGCTTACTGCTGCCAGCTTCGGCGATAGCGGGCGGTAGTCTGCTACTGCTGGCTGACGTGCTGGCGCGGCTTATGCTGGCGCCCGCCGAGCTGCCGATCGGTATCGTTACCGCTTTGCTGGGCGCACCCTTCTTTCTATACCTGTTGCTGCGAGGGCGACGCTGATGCTCCAGGCCCAGGGGATTTCGGTACGCCGCGGTGCCGCGACGGTACTCCACGATATTGACCTCCAATTGGCGGCTGGCGAAGTCTTAGGCGTGCTGGGCCCCAACGGTGCTGGCAAAAGCACCTTGCTCGGCGCTCTGAGTGGCGAGCTGGCGGTCGGTACCGGACAGGTACTGCTGCATCAAAAGCCGCTGCACGCCTGGGATGGCCCAGAGCGGGCGCGCTGCTTGGCGGTGCTGCCGCAGAGCTCGAGTCTGAGCTTCGGGTTCTTGGTGGAGGACGTAGTCGGCCTCGGTCGATTGCCCCATGCCAGCGGCCGCGAGTTCGATGACCAGATCATCGCGGCCGCATTGCACGCCGCGGACGTCCAACATCTGGCCCGACGTAACTACCTGACGCTGTCCGGCGGCGAGCAACAACGTGTGCACTTAGCGCGCGTTCTCGCGCAACTTTGGCCGGGTGGATCCGGGCAGGTGCTACTGCTCGACGAACCCACCGCCATGCTCGACCCAGCGCACCAACATAGCATTCTGCAGTCGGTACGGCGCTTTGCCGAGCAGGGCGGCGCGGCGCTGGTGATCCTGCACGATCTGAATCTCGCCGCGCGTTATTGTGATCGCCTGTTGCTGCTCGCCGATGGGCGCGCCCGGTTATGTGGTGCTCCGGACCAAGTGCTGCGTGCTGAGCCGCTGAAGTCCGTATTCGGTCTCGAGGTGCTGATACAGCAGCACCCGGAGCGTGGTCATCCACTTGTCATTGCCCGTTGAGGGGTGCAGATGCGATTTTTCTTGCCCGTCGCCGTGATCCTGCTCACCGCGTGCCAATCGATGCCATCCCTGCCGGCTTGGCAGAGCCCCGAAGGCCTCGATCATCCGGATCTGGGCCAGATCGTTGATCTGCGCAGCGGCGAGCGGCTTTCGCCGCAACAGCTATTGAACGAACTGGCCGATGCCGATCGAGTTCTGGTTGGTGAACGTCATGACAATCCTGACCATCACGCCCTGCAGCGCTGGCTACTTCAAGCGCTGGCACAGCGGCGCGAGCAGGGCAGCGTTTTGTTGGAAATGCTCAACCCCGATCAGCAGGAGAGGGTTGCGAGCGTACAGGAGTTTATTGCGCGAGGGCGGCGGCCAGCGGACCTGCCAGCGGCGTTGGGATGGCAGAGCGGTTGGAAATGGGAGCTGTACGCGCCGCTAGTCGAGTACGCTCTGGCACAGCCTTATCCACTACTGCAGGCGAACCTTGATCATGCGGAAATATCCAGCATCTACCGCAGCGAGCCGCTGCTTACCGGTGCGGCCGCTACGGCGAAGGTACAAGACACTCTGCTGGCGCAGATCCGGGTTTCTCACTGCGGCCTGCTGCCCGAGGCGCAACTACCGGCAATGCTTGCAGTGCAGCAGCAACGCGACCGCCGAATGGCTCAGCAATTAGAGGTGGCGCCGAAGCCTGCAATGTTGTTGGCTGGTGCCTTTCACGTAAGGCGTGACCTCGGGGTGCCTTTGCATCTAGGAAATGGCGGAGCCGCCGACGTACGTGTATTGATGCTTGCCGAGACCGGGGAAACGGTGGAGGCGAAACAAGCCGATTTCGTCTGGTTTACTCCGGCCCAGGCGCGACAAGACCTTTGTAATGCATTTCCCGAAAAGCTCAGAAACCAGAATTAAGGCGAGTGCATTTTTGTCAGGCAAAAAAAGACCCGGCAAGAGCCGGGTCAAAACCGTGATTAGCCTGATGAGGAGATAATCTGAAAGTCCGACTGCCTGGTCTTTCAGCTTACCAACTGGCCTCGCGACCAGTGGTGCTAATAATAACAATTCTCATTTCATAGTCAACAATTGATTTGAGAATAACTATCAGACTAGAAAGGCCTCTAGTGAGCCTTCAAGCGGAGATCGGCAGCCGCAACTGGGTAACTTCCTTGTTGAGCAGATCGATGCGTCTGGCCATGCTTTCTATCAGGCTGTGGGCAATTTTCGGATTGCTCTGCATCAAGCTGAGAAATTGATCCTTGGGTATCACCATGACGGTACAGGCCGCGGTGGCGACGACGGTTGCGCTGCGTTTTTCGCGGGTGAATACAGCCATCGCGCCGAAAATTTCATCGCGTTGCACGTCGCCGACCTTTTGCCCGTCGACAATCGCTTCGGCGTGCCCTTCGATGATGATGAAAACGTTATCTGCATCGTCGCCCTGATGGATCAGTTCTTCGCCGGCCGCGAAATGCTGAAAACCCGTCGTCGGATGGATCTCGGGTTGCTGCAGCCGGGCGAGGGCATCGGACAGCAGGGCCGTCTGGCCAATCAGATATTGGGTAAAGAGTTCCTGTCGGCGTTGATCGGCGTGAATATGTTGGAATACCGCACTGCGCGAGTAGGGAATCAGGCGAATCGACTCTTCACTTCGATAACGACAGACCGGCAACTCGATGCCTTGGCGGAGACCCAGGATGTCTCCTTCCTGCATGTAGAACAGTGGCCGCTCGTCCACCAGCGCATGCAGCAGCCCGCTCTCGATGACGAACAACTGCTGTTCAGGCAGCTCGCTGCTCAAATCATCGGAACACTTGACTTCAATAGCAGAGCCGGAGGGTGCGAGGCCTTCCAATAGCTGGGCGGGGATCCCTTGCAGGCGATTGATCAGTCGATCGGCGTAGGCCGGTTGTTCCCCGAGTAGATACATGACGGTAGTCCTTGAGCCTGCGAGCTTGCAAAGGTTGAGCGATGCGCGCGCTGACAATAAGGCCGCAGGTGCTAAGGAGTAAATCTCGCCACGTAGAGGTTGTGAGCTAGCTCTTGTTGCCGTGGTGACAACTATTCAAATGCTGGTTCAGCTCGCTCTTGAGGGTATCTGGCAGTTCTTTCCAGTTCGTGTCACGCAGAGCTCCTTCAATGGCGTACAGCAATACTCGGGATGCATTGAATCCTCGTGATTTGACCGCCTGGTAGGCGCTGACCGAACCGAGCCGGCGCAGATCATCGGCGGTGTGGATGCCTGACGCGTGCAGCCATTGCGCAGATGTCTTGCCCAGGTTCTTCAAGGTCAGCAGCTCGTCGTGCATGAGTGGCTCCTATCGGCCCGGATAACCGGCGAGGAAGTGAAGCGGCCAGCGAACCCTGCGTTGTCGATCCGGATCGCCCCACAGGCTTGCAAGCTCGGGTTCTAGCTGGGTCACCGGATCTTTGCCGTGGGCTTGCTGCCATTGCCTCACTGCCGACCAGGTGCGCAAGTAGCCAAGCAACTGGGGCAGGTTCCAGAGCGCCTCGATGGCAAAATCCGGCGGTTCGATGGTTTCGAAGGGCACCTGAATGTCGCGATAGCCGGCATCGACGCTGGCACGTCCTTGCGGCCAGTAGCCGCGCAGCGTTTCGCCATGTAGGCGGGCAATGACGGCATCCACCGCAGGGTCGATACGAAGCAGGCTGTAGCACCACGCGCAGAACAGACCATTCGGGTTGAGCGCTCGAGTCGCTTCTGAAAAGAACGCTGGAGTAGCGAACCAGTGCAGCGCCTGGGCAACCACAATCAGATCAGCCAAGCCATCGCGCAGGGGCAGCTGCTCTGCCCGAGCAGCGAAACGCTGTGCCGATTGCCAGGTCCTGCCGCTGATCAACTGATCAGGACTGGCATCGCAGGCAAGCACGGTATCGAAGTGGGCCAGTAGAGGAAGAGTCGCCTGGCCGCTACCGGCGGCGATGTCGAGAGCGCAGCGGGGTTGTGCGCATTGCTCAGCAAGCCAGCGGAACAGACTGTCCGGGTAAGTTGGCCGGAACTGGGCGTAATCTTCCGAACGGATCGAGAAAAGCTGGACGCTATCACCCATAGTGGCGATCCGGTGGCAGCAATAGCAGAACGCAGTGGGGCATGGTCAATTTCCGCAGGCAGACCTGCGCAAGTATAGAAGCACCGCCGGCTTCTGCCCGCAGCGGTGCTTGATCAATGTTGTCGCATCCAGCGCAACGCCGCCAGCTCTCGAATCTTTAGATGCCAGGAAGGCGCAGGCGAATCGCGCTGACCAGATTGTCGAGGCTGCCAGCATCGGGCGTATCGACCCGTCGGCTGAGCAGTTGCTCGCTCTCGGTCAACGGCTCGCGTGCCGCCTGCTGCGCTTTGACTACCTCCATGGTCGCATCGGATGGGTCGTTGCCTTCGGCCTGTCGTTGCGCGAGCCATTGTTCGATGACCGCGTCGGGAGCCTCGCAATCGATAATCACGAACGGCACTCCGGTGGATTCTGCGGCCTGCCAGGCCGTTTGGCGGTGCTGTTGCTTGAGATAGGTAGCATCGATCACCACCGAGAAGCCCGCATTCAGTGCCGTCTCGGCTAGCGAATGCAGTCGCTTATAGGTGGCTTCGCCAGCTTCGGCACTGTAGATGCCAGCATCCATCTCGCTGGATTGTGCTTGCGGCTGCTCCCCGTACAGCCGCTTGCGCTCGACATCCGAACGCAGCCTGAGCGCGCCCAGCGCCTCGACCAGGCGTAGCGCGACTTGGCTTTTGCCCACCGCCGAGACGCCATGGGTAATGGCCAGAAAGCGAGACGGAATCGCACTGTAACTTTCGGCCAGATTGGCGTAACTGCGGTACTGGCGCAGGATGACCCGACGCTGAACGGCGTCCTGCTCCTGATAAAGCCGGAACAGGTTGACCTTGGCGCGAACCAGCGCGCGATAGGCTTTGTACAGATTGAGCAGTTCGAGTGCGGCGTAATCGCCGGTGCGTTCCAGCCAGCCGTTGATAAAGCGCCGCGCCTGGCATTTCAGTCCTCGATCTTCCAGATCCATCGCGAGGAATGCTGCGTCGCAGGCGATATCGATCAGACGGAAGGGTTCGTTGAACTCGATGCAATCGAACAGCACCACTTTGTCTTCAATGATCGTGGCGTTGCCCAGGTGCAGATCACCGTGACATTCACGAATAAAGCCGTGCCGGGAACGCTGCTCCAGCAGTGGCTGCAAGCGGGCAATGCTCGTTTCGGTCCAGTCGGACAGCGCATCGAGTTGTTGCAGATCGGCCTGCTCTGTCAGTAGAGGACGGATCTGTTCGAAGTTCTGCCGCATCGGTGCGACGATTGCTTCAGCGCTGTTCAGCGCATGCCCTGCAGGCACTTGGGGAACGCTTAGGTGAAACTGCGCGATTTGCTCGGCGAGCGCGTCGATATGGGCGTCGGTCAGTTCGCCGCGAGCTTGCACTTCGGCCATCAGCTGTGACTGTGGGAACTCGCGCATTTGCAGCACGTACTCGATCGGCTCACCGCTACCGTCGATCATGGGTGCGTCGGCGCTGCCAGTGATCGGTAGTACTTGCAGGTACAGGTCAGGTGCCATGCGTTGATTCAGGCGTAGCTCTTCCTCGCAGAAATGCTTGCGAGCCGCCAGATCGGTGAAATTGAGAAAGCCGAAGTCCACAGACTTCTTCATTTTATAGGCGTAAGTGCCGGTGAGAATTACCCAGGAAATATGGGTTTCGATGACCTTGAAACCCTCGACCGGGTGGGGATAAAGGGCCGGGTTCTGCAGCGCGGCGACCAATGCTTGGCTCACAGTCATTCCTTGTAGAGTTTTTTGAATGGGCGTGTGAGCACATCGGGATACAGTTCACACAGTCTGAGACCGCCTCATTATGTCGTTCTGTGATGGGCCTGCAAACCGCCAAGAGGCGGTCTTGCGGGCAAATCAAAGTGCGTATAATGCGCCGCCATGACTAAAGCACGCTCTCCTCGTTCCCGTTCGAAACGCCGCTCCGGTGGCTCCCGCCCCTGGCTGGGCTGGGTTATCAAACTATCTATTGTGGCTCTGGTGATACTCGCAGGTGTCGCCGTTTACCTCGATGCCGTGGTGCAGGAGAAGTTCTCCGGCAAACGCTGGACTATCCCGGCAACGGTCTATGCCCGGCCGCTCGAATTGTTCGTCGGGCAGAAGCTCGCAAAGAATGATTTCCTGACCGAGCTCGATGCGTTGGGCTATCGCCGCGAAAATACGGTAAGTGGTCCCGGCAGCATTTCGGTGGCTGGCAATGCCGTGGAAATTCATACGCGCGGATTCCGCTTCTATGAGGGTGCTGAAGAGTCGCAGCGCATCAGGGTGCGGTTCTCTGGCGACTTCGTTGCTGGCCTAGCGCGCGCCAATGGTGGCGAGCTTCCGGTTGCGCGTCTCGAACCACTAACGATCGGCGGGCTTTATCCGGCGCATAACGAAGATCGTATTCTCATCAAGCTCGACCAGGCGCCACCGTACCTTGCGGAAACCTTGGTCGCCGTTGAAGATCGGGAGTTCTTCGATCATTTTGGCGTGTCGCCCAAGTCCATCGCTCGTGCCGTCTGGGTGAACCTGACCGCAGGCGAGGTTCGCCAAGGTGGTAGCACGCTGACCCAGCAGTTGGTCAAAAACTTCTACTTGACCAACGAGCGCAGCCTTAGCCGAAAGGCCCTTGAGGCGATGATGGCGGTGCTGTTGGAGCTGCATTACGACAAGCAGGAAATTCTCGAGGCCTACCTCAACGAGGTATTTCTCGGTCAGGACGGCCGCAGAGCCATTCATGGTTTCGGCCTGGCCAGCCAGTATTTCTTTGGTCGGCCGCTAGCCGAGTTAAAGGTTCAGCATGTTGCGCTGCTGGTTGGCATGGTAAAGGGACCGACTTACTACAACCCTCGGCGCCATCCGGAACGGGCACTGGAACGTCGCAATCTTGTTCTCGATCTGTTAGCTGAGCAACAGGTTCTGAGCCCTGAGGAAGCCGCGGCAGCGCGGAAGACACCGCTTGGCGTTACACAGCGGGGTAGTCTTGCCGATAGCTCCTATCCGGCGTTCCTGGATCTGGTCAAACGTCAGTTGCGTGAGGATTACCGCGAGGAAGACCTGACGGAGGAGGGCCTACGGGTCTTTACCAGTTTCGATCCGATTTTGCAGGTGAAAGCCGAGAAGGCGATGAGCGAGACGCTGAAGCGCCTCGGCAAGGCTGCGGAGAAAGTCGAAGGGGCGATGCTGGTCACCAACCCCGAGACCGGCGAGATTCAAGCGATGCTCGGCGGCCGTCAACCAGGGTTCGCGGGATTCAATCGTGCTCTGGATGCGTCCCGGCCCATTGGCTCTCTGATCAAGCCGGCTATCTACCTCGCCGCTTTGGAGAAGCCCAGCCAGTACACCCTGACCAGTCTCTTGGAGGACGAACCGTTTTCGGTCAAAGGTGCCGATGGGCAAGTATGGAAGCCGCAAAACTATGGGCGTACCGCTCACGGCACTGTGTATCTCTATCAGGCATTGGCTCATTCCTACAATCTGTCCACGGCTCGCCTCGGCCTCGATTTGGGTGTGCCACACGTGCTGAAAACGCTTGAGCGGTTGGGTGTTTCACCAGAGTGGCCAGCTTATCCCTCGATGCTGTTGGGTGCTGGCGGGTTGCGGCCTATCGAGGTGGCGGGCATGTACCAGACACTCGCCAACGGTGGTTTCAATACACCGCTTCGAGCCATTCGCAGCGTCGTCGCTGCCGACGGCGAGCCGCTCAGCCGTTATCCATTCAAGATCCAACAGCGTTTCGATGCTGGTGCTATCTATCTGACTCAGTACGCCATGCAGCGCACCATGCTAGAGGGCACAGGACGCTCGGCCTACAATTACGTGCCAAAGTCGTTGGCATTGGCGGGCAAGACGGGCACTACCAATGATTCGCGCGATAGCTGGTTCGCCGGGTTCAGTCAGGACTTACTGGCTGTGGTCTGGCTAGGCCGTGACGACAATGGCAAAACTTCGCTGACCGGGGCCACCGGAGCATTGCAGGTCTGGGCAGACTTCATGCGGCGTGCCGATCCGCTGCCGCTGCAGTCGCCAATGCCGGACAATGTTGAGATGGTGTGGGTGGATGCGCAGACGGGGCAGGGTACGCTGGAGAATTGCCCTGACGCTGTGCAGATTCCTTATATTCGCGGCAGCGAGCCCGCAGTGGGTCCTGGTTGCGGCATTCGGGCTCCGGCTGAGTCGGTCATGGACTGGGTTCGTGGCTGGTTGCCATAAGCGTTTACCAGTTGAACGGCATTTCAAGAGGTTCGAATATTGAGCAAGCGATGGATTATGATTCTGGCGGCCGCGACGGTGGTGCAGGGCTGCGCAACGGTCAAGCGGGGCGCAATACCCGTCGTCGATTCGGGAGCTCCGGTTTCCGAAGAAGTGTCGGCGCGGCAACCTTCTCGCGTCGGCAACTCGCCCGCGCCGACGACGCGCTCTGCGCCCGCGGACTCCGGCGTAATGGTCATGGTGCCGCAGCAGAACTCCGAACCTTTGCAAACGTTCGCTGCGCCGGATATCACCTTCTCCGGTTCTTCGAGCCCGGTTTCCGATGCGCCTGGACAATGGACCCCGCCGGTGCAACCGGCCCCAGGCCCGACGCCGCGCCAGCCGGTGCCCAATGGTATCCCTTCCAATAGTGGAACGTTGTCTGCTGACGAGCGGCTTGACGGACCGGTGCTGGCGCTACTGACCACGGCTCAGCAGCAACAGGGCGGTGGTGATCTGAATGGTGCAGCGTCCAGCCTCGAGCGTGCTCAGCGTATTGCGCCGCGCGAGCCGCAGGTGCTGTACCGTCTGGCTCAGGTGCGCCTTGCTCAGGGGGATGCAGTACAGGCCGAGCAGTTGTCTCGGCGGGGGTTGAGTTACGCCAACGATCGCCCGGCGCTGCAGGCCAGTCTGTGGGAATTGATCGCTCAGGCGCGTGAGCGTCAGGGTAACGCCGCGGGTGCCGCGCAGGCTCGTGAGCGGGCAAAGGTTGCGATGTGATGGATCAACGCATCCCGGAACTGGCTGAACAGTTGCTGCTGATAGAACAAGAGCTGCGTGTGCTCGGCGTGTGGGCAGCGTCGCCGCCGGATGCGCAGGCTTTGGTCAGCCAGGAGCCGTTTTGCGTCGATACGTTGTCGTTCGATCAATGGCTGCAGTGGCTATTCCTGCCGAGAATGAAGACCATCCTCGAACGCGGTGAGGCGCTGCCGACCGTTTCGGGGATTCTGGCGATGGCGGAAATGGTCTATCGGGACCGGCCGCAGCAAGTGGCTGGCCTGCTCAAGGCGCTGGAAAGGTTTGATGTGCTGATCAGCCGCGGCGAGGCTTGATGCGCGTCAGTCCGCGAGACTGATGTGGTGCCCGATATACATCAATCACACGTGTCGGCGATTTTCTGTTTGGTTTCGCCGATACGAGTTTGGCGCTCTTCTTCGTTCAGGCGCCGCATCTCTCCTTCTTCTTCCACGCGCACCCGTGGATTGTTCTGCAGTTGCGCCAAATTGGTTCGTAGCGTTGTGCAGTAGCGCTGGCGTTCTGCTTCCTGTTCGGCCACCTGCTTCTTGACCTGGCGATTAATGCTGCGCTGTTCGGATACGCCCGCTGGCGCGGGCTCGACCGGCTCTGCCGCGCTAGGCTTGGGCGGTGGCGTGGCGGTGTTGAGTACTTCGGAGGATTGACCCTCCGGTGGTTGTGCACCGAAGTGGGTTACCCCCTGTGCATCCACCCATTTATAAACCTGGCTGGCCATGACGCCGCTGCTCAATGCAACAAGCAACAGTCCGCCCGCGAGAATCGTCAAACGCATGCTAATCCCTTCTGTGGTAGAGCCAGCCGGTACTATACGCAAAAGCCGTGAGCCTTCATTCTGCGCTGGATCACAGCTGAAAACAGTTGAAGGGCAACAGCAGACTTGACTTGACTGGGCCTAATCCGAACAATTCCATGCTTGCTGTTCTGAAGGGCCGTCGCAAGCGCGCCTTTTAGTAGGCAATCATGAGGTGCACACCCGCGCCGACTGTAACACCCGCAACGCGTTACCTCGCGCTGGGAGGAACGCCCCGCAACACTTGGGGTTTCCTAATACTTGCTAATCAGCAGCTGACGTAGTCGGCGACCACCGTCGCTCATGCGCTGCCTGGCAGTAAACCTATTTCTGGCCGGTCCGACGCGGAGCGGCTATCTGGCGTTTAGAGGTGAACAACGTGGAACTTTTATCCGGCGCTGAAATGGTCGTCCGCTTCATGCGCGACGAGGGCGTTAAGTACATCTACGGGTATCCGGGTGGCGCCTTGCTGCACATCTACGATGCACTGTTTAAGGAAAAGGAAGTCACGCACATCCTTGTGCGTCACGAACAAGCCGCTACTCACATGGCTGACGGTTACGCTCGCGCCACCGGCAAGGCCGGTGTCGTGTTGGTGACATCCGGCCCTGGCGCCACCAACGCTATCACCGGCATTGCCACCGCCTATATGGACTCGATTCCGATGGTGGTGATCTCCGGCCAGGTGCCGAGCACCATGGTCGGCACCGACGCCTTCCAGGAAACCGACATGATTGGTATCTCCCGGCCCATCGTGAAGCACAGCTTCATGATCAAGCATCCTTCGGAAATCCCCGAAGTGATGAAGAAGGCGTTCTACCTGGCTCAGTCCGGTCGTCCCGGCCCGGTTGTCGTCGATATCCCGAAGGATATGACCAATCCCGCCGAAAAATTTGAATATATCTATCCGAAAAAGGCCAAGCTGCGCTCCTACAGCCCGGCCGTGCGGGGGCATTCCGGTCAGATCCGCAAGGCTGCGGAACTGCTATTGGCAGCCAAGCGGCCGATCATTTACGCCGGTGGCGGCGTGATCATGGGTGGTGCTTCGCCGCAACTGACCGAACTCGCGAAAATGCTCAATCTGCCCGTTACCAATACACTGATGGGGCTTGGTTGCTATCCGGGCAGCGATCGTCAGTTCGTCGGCATGCTCGGCATGCACGGCAGCTATACAGCCAATCTGGCGATGCATCATTCCGATGTGATCTTGGCCGTGGGCGCGCGCTTCGACGATCGCGTCATTAATGGCGCGACTAAGTTCTGCCCGAACGCCAAAATCATTCATATCGACATCGATCCAGCATCGATCTCCAAGACCATCAAAGCTGACATCCCGATCGTCGGTCCGGTGGACAGCGTACTTACCGAGATGGTTGCCATTGTCAAGGAAATCGGCCAAATGCCGAATGCCGAGACGGTTGCAAGCTGGTGGAAGCAGATTGAGGAGTGGCGTGGTAATCGCGGCCTGTTCCCGTATGACAAGGGTGACGGTACGATTATCAAACCGCAGGCGGTTATCGAAGCGTTGTGCGAAGTGACCAAGGGCGACGCTTATGTGGCTTCTGATGTTGGTCAGCATCAAATGTTCGCGTCTCAGTATTACAGGTTCGACAAGCCCAATCGCTGGCTCAATTCTGGCGGTCTCGGCACCATGGGCTTCGGCTTCCCGGCAGCTATGGGTGCCAAGCTGAACTTCCCTGAGGCTGACGTTGCCTGTGTCACCGGCGAAGGCAGCATCCAGATGAATATTCAGGAGCTGTCGACCTGCCTGCAGTACGACCTGCCGGTGAAAATCATCAATCTCAACAATGGTGCACTGGGCATGGTTCGCCAGTGGCAGGACATGATGTACAGCAGCCGCTACTCGCACTCTTATATGGAATCGCTGCCGGATTTCGTCAAGCTGGTCGAAGCCTACGGGCATGTAGGTATGCGCATCACCGACTTGAAGGATCTCAAGCCGAAGTTGGAAAAGGCCTTCGCCATGAAGGACCGGCTCGTGTTTCTCGATATCGCTGTTGATACCAGCGAGCACGTTTATCCAATGCAGATCAAAGATGGCGCCATGCGTGACATGTGGCTCAGCAAGACGGAGCGGACCTGATCATGAGACACATCATCTCTCTGCTAATGGAAAACGAACCAGGTGCGTTGTCCCGCGTGGTGGGCCTGTTCTCGCAGCGCAACTACAACATCGAGAGTCTCACCGTTGCGCCGACTGAAGATCCGACCCTGTCGCGACTGACCTTGACCACCGCGGGCCACGAGGAGGTGATCGAGCAGATCACCAAGAATCTCAACAAGCTGATCGAAGTGGTCAAGCTGGTGGATCTGTCTGAGAGTGCGCACATTGAGCGCGAGCTGATGCTCATCAAGGTGAAGGCTACCGGCGCGCAGCGTGCCGAGGTCAAGCGCACCACTGACATCTTCCGTGGGCAGATCGTCGACGTGACTTCAAACGTCTACACCATCCAGTTGGCCGGTACGACCGACAAGCTGGACAGTTTCATCCAGGCCATCGGCACTACATCGATTCTGGAAGTCGTGCGCAGCGGCGTCACCGGGATTTCCCGTGGCGACAAAGTGCTGAGCATCTAACACGATTTATCGAATGGCCCGAACGGCCAGTAACAGGGGTAATTCCATGAAAGTTTTCTACGACAAAGATTGTGATCTTTCCATCATCCAGAGCAAGAAGGTCGCGATCATTGGATACGGCTCTCAGGGCCATGCGCATGCCTGCAACCTGAAAGATTCCGGTGTCGACGTGACTGTCGGCCTGCGCGCTGGCTCCCCGTCCGTTGCCAAAGCCGAGGCCCATGGTCTTAAAGTTGACAATGTCGCAGCGGCAGTTGCTGCGGCCGATGTGGTAATGATCCTTACCCCTGACGAATTCCAGGGCCGTCTATACCGTGACGAGATCGAGCCGAACCTGAAAAAGGGCGCCACGCTGGCCTTTGCTCATGGTTTCTCGATCCATTACAACCAGGTCGTGCCCCGTGCTGATCTGGACGTGATAATGATCGCGCCAAAAGCGCCAGGTCACACCGTGCGCTCCGAGTTCGTCAAAGGCGGTGGTATCCCCGATCTGATCGCGATTTATCAGGATGCGTCCGGTAATGCCAAGAACGTTGCCCTGTCCTACGCCTCGGGTGTTGGTGGCGGCCGCACCGGCATCATCGAAACCACTTTCAAGGACGAAACCGAAACCGACCTGTTCGGCGAACAGGCCGTTCTATGTGGTGGTTGCGTCGAGCTGGTCAAAGCTGGTTTCGAAACTTTGGTCGAAGCCGGCTACGCGCCGGAAATGGCTTATTTCGAATGTCTGCACGAACTAAAGCTGATCGTCGACCTGATGTTCGAGGGCGGTATCGCCAACATGAACTACTCGATTTCCAATAACGCCGAATACGGCGAGTACGTCACCGGTCCGGAAGTCATCAACGCCGAGTCCCGTGCTGCGATGCGCAATGCGCTGAAGCGTATCCAGGACGGCGAGTACGCGAAGATGTTCATCACCGAAGGCGCAGCCAACTATCCGTCGATGACAGCCTATCGCCGCAACAACGCTGCCCATGGCATCGAAGTAGTTGGTGAAAAGCTGCGCTCCATGATGCCTTGGATCGCTGCTAACAAGATTGTCGACAAGAGTAAGAACTGATACTGGTTCTGTTTGAAAAGAACGCGGCCTAGGCCGCGTTCTTTCGTTATGCCTGCGGGCATCTGATATAAACCGATGCTGGCGGCCAGATGAACCCGCTGTGCCAGGATCTGTCGAAATTGTTCAAACCTGTTGTAAGGTGAATTTACATGAGTGAGCACCCCGAAGAGCCGAGCAAGCCAGTCGAGCCGGAAAGTCTTCTGCCTATCGACGAGCACGTCGAAGAAATCCAGGATTCCGACGGTCGAAAAGTTCGCCATCGTGGCATTTACCTGCTCCCAAACCTTTTCACTACCGCCAATTTGTTTGCTGGCTTCTTCTGCATAATTGCCGCGATCAACGGTAACTTCTATGTCGCTGCCGCCACGGTATTCGTGGCGATGGTACTGGATAGCCTCGACGGACGAGTGGCGCGGCTGACCAACACCCAGAGTGCGTTCGGTGCCGAATACGATTCGCTGTCCGATATGGTTGCCTTTGGCCTGGCACCCGCCGTGTTGGCATACGAATGGGCGCTGTCCGGCTTGGGTAATGTAGGGCTGACCGTGGCGTTCATTTATGTCGCCTGTGCTGCGTTGCGTCTCGCGCGTTTCAATACGCAAATCGGTAAAGTCGACAAGCGCTGGTTTATCGGTCTGGCCAGCCCTGCGGCGGCTGGTGTGGTTGCCGGTTCGGTGTGGGCGGTCTGGGCGCTGGACGAGCCGGGCATTCGAGGCGTGGATCTTCCCATTGCGGTGGTAATGCTGTTTGCGTTGCTAGTAGCGGCGGCAGGTTTGTTGATGGTCAGCAACATCAAGTACTACAGCTTCAAGGATCTCGATCTCAAAGGCCGGGTGCCCTTCGTTGCAATCCTCGTGGTGGTCTTGGTTTTCGCCGTAGTGTTCAGCGATCCTCCTCGTATTCTACTTTTGATCTTTCTTGCCTATGCCGTTTCGGGCCCCGTGCAATTTTTGATGCGTCGTCGCAAGCGCGTCTAAAGTTGATTTCTACAGTGATCCGCTGTCTATTGGAGAGCCAGGCCTTAGGCAGCGGAGCACTTCATGTTTATAAAAATTCCCCGTCGCGGCGATTGCCGCGAATCAGAGGTCATTCCCGAAGCGCTATATCTGAATCGCCGGCAATTGTTGC
Organism: Stutzerimonas sp. VN223-3; assembly: GCF_045999685.1. Taxonomy (NCBI): domain Bacteria; kingdom Pseudomonadati; phylum Pseudomonadota; class Gammaproteobacteria; order Pseudomonadales; family Pseudomonadaceae; genus Stutzerimonas; species Stutzerimonas sp. VN223-3. The sequence goes on from NZ_RBEC01000002.1 coordinate 1,538,430, forward strand.
AGGGGTCGATGTTGTCAGTGGCTGCTAGCGGATTACCGGTACTGGCGCGTGCGGACGAGGGGCGTTATGCGCAGGTAGATGCAGTCGATGCTCCCGCATGGTTCGATGCAAAGCTCGACCAAGCGCACTGGGAAGCAGTCACCGCCGACGGCGAATCCATTACGCCTTATCGAGACGCTACCCATTACAACAACTTCTACGAGTTCGGTCCGGATAAGGGCGACCCTGCCCGTCACGCGCCGAAGCTGGTGACCGAGCCCTGGACTGTCATGGTCGATGGAGAGGTGGCGAATCCGGGGCGGTACTCAGTGGATGATTTGTTCTCTCCGACTCAGCTTGAAGAGCGTATTTATCGCTTACGTTGTGTCGAGGCGTGGTCAATGGTCATTCCGTGGCTGGGCTTTCCTTTGGCTGAATTGGTTCGTCGTCTGGAGCCAACCTCCAATGCGAAGTATGTGCGCTTCGAGACCTTGGTCCGGCCCGAGCAAATGCCAGGGATGCGTGCTGGCTTTTCTTTGATCGACTGGCCCTATGTCGAGGGGTTGAGAATGGACGAGGCGATGCATCCACTGAGTCTGATGGCAGTTGGTATGTATGGGCGCGTCCTTCCAAATCAGAATGGCGCGCCTCTTCGTCTGGTCGTTCCTTGGAAATACGGGTTCAAAAGTATCAAATCCATCGTTCGCATCAGTTTCGTTCGTGATCAGCCGGCTACGACTTGGGAAACCATGGCGCCTCAGGAGTACGGCTTCTATGCCAACGTCAATCCGCACGTCTCTCATCCTCGGTGGTCGCAGGCGCGGGAGCGTAGGCTCCCTGGTAGTCTGTTCAAACCCAACGTTCGCGAAACGATTTTGTTCAACGGTTACGCTGATGAGGTCTCACACCTGTATGCCGGAATGGATCTGAGCAAGGATTATTGATGCGGTATCCCCGCTGGCGGCTACTTCTCTTCGTCGGTATAGCGAGCGTGCCTTGTTACTGGTTGTACTTGGGGGCGATCGCTGCGCTAGGGCCGGACCCCGGCAAAGTGCTGGTAGATAATCTGGGGCAGGGTGCTCTGGTGCTGCTGTTGTGCTCGCTCGCAATGACACCTTTGCAGACGCTCACCGGATGGTCGGGCTGGATCGCGTTCCGTCGTCAGTTGGGCCTGTGGTCCTTCGGCTATGCAGTGCTGCATCTTGCGGCTTATCTTTATTTCTTGCTCGGGCTCGATTTCACAGGCTTTACGGCTGAGCTTGTTGATCGTCCATATATAGCTGTTGGCGCGATAGCATTGCTGGGATTGCTCGCTCTCGCTGCAACCTCTACCCGCTGGAGCATGCGCAAGCTGGGCAAGCGTTGGAAGAAACTGCATCGGATTATTTATCCGGTGCTTCTTATCGTTCTGCTGCACATGCTATGGGTCGTCCGAGCGGATGCCGGGCGATGGGCTGCTTACGCTACGGTTGCCGCCATGCTGCTATTAGCGCGATTGCCGGTCATGAAAAAGAGGCTGAGCATGTTCGGCAGGTCGAAGCGTGGAAGGATCATCGGAAGCAATCCTGAAAACAACCATTGACGCCTCGTTTTGAGCCCCTATAATGCGCACCTTCTCCGGCGCAGGTCTTTGGTTAAACCTCTTGTAAATCAAGTGGTTAGCTTTATTTAGGGC